>NZ_JBIAWQ010000001.1:0-1073372 GCF_042895815.1 Streptomyces sp. NPDC001373 | reverse complement strand
TGTTCTTGCTGCGCTCGGCCTCCTTGCGGGACAGCCCGAAGTCCTTCAGCGCCTCCACCGTCAGCGTCGTCAGCGGCACCCGGTGGATGTTGTAGCCATCCAGCGAGCCGTCCTCCAGCGGCGAGGTCTCGTAGCCGACCTTGGCCATCGGCCGCTTGGTGAACTCGTCCGTGTTGACGATGATCTCCGCGCCGCGCGGCACGTCCGCGAGGTTCGCCTTCAGGGCCGCCGGGTTCATCGCGACCAGCACGTTCGGCGCGTCACCCGGGGTCAGGATGTCGTGGTCCGCGAAGTGCAGCTGGAACGAGGACACCCCGGGCAGCGTCCCGGCAGGGGCCCGGATCTCGGCCGGGAAGTTCGGCAGTGTCGAGAGGTCGTTGCCGAAGGACGCCGTCTCCGAGGTGAAACGGTCACCCGTCAGCTGCATACCATCACCCGAGTCACCCGCGAAGCGGATGATCACCCGGTCGACACGTCGGATTTCCTTGCCGGCTCCATCGGTCCGAGGCGCGCCGCGCTGCTCACCGATGGCCCCGCCGGCCCCGTCGGCCTGCTCGGCCGGGCTACTGACCTGGCTGGTCACTGAACTGGACCTCCTTCGAGGCGTGGGCGTTCACTCCCAAGGCCAACCCTACGTCCGTGACGTGATCCGTCCCTGGGGTCGCCCGCATTCTGGACCGCCCCTCTCGGGGCGGCCTGTCCGACAGACGTCGTGCTCTACTCGAAATATTCCAAATCACCCGGCCGTCGCACGGTGGCGTCGCCGTCGCGTGCCTTGACTGACAGACTGTCAGTCGATCAGGACCTGAGGTAGGTCAGAACCGCCAGCACGCGCCGGTGATCCCCGTCACTCGGAGACAGGCCCAGCTTCATGAAGATATTGCTGACGTGCTTCTCCACGGCCCCGTCACTCACCACGAGCTGCTTGGCTACAGCGGAATTCGTCCGTCCCTCCGCCATCAGTCCGAGCACCTCGCGCTCGCGCGGGGTCAGACCGGCCAGGACGTCCTGCTTGCGGCTGCGGCCCAGCAGCTGCGCCACGACCTCGGGATCCAGGGCCGTCCCGCCCTGCGCCACCCGGACGACGGCGTCGAGGAACTCGCGCACGTCGGCGACGCGGTCCTTCAGCAGATACCCCACGCCGGTGCTGGAACCGGCCAGCAGTTCGGTGGCGTACTGCTCCTCCACGTACTGAGACAGCACGAGCACCCCGATCCCCGGGTGATCGCGGCGCAGCCGTACGGCGGCCCGTACGCCCTCGTCGGTGTGCGTCGGCGGCATCCGCACGTCGGCCACCACCACATCCGGCAGCGCACCCTCGGCCGCCAGGTCCGCCACCGTCTTGACCAGGGCCTCCGCGTCCCCGACGCCCGCCACGACGTCATGCCCCCGGTCGGTCAGCAGCCGGGTCAGGCCCTCTCGGAGCAGCACTGAATCCTCGGCGATGACGACCCGCACCCTGTTGTCCACGTTGTGAAGCTCCCGCCCGCTCGCATACCCGTCTGGCATGCCAAGCATCCCAGCCGAAGCCCCGATTCCGGTCCGGCTGGGATCAAGGACGGGGTGCAGGGCGGGCGGGGGACGGGGTGCAGGGCGGGGCGCGTTCTCAGGCGCGCCAGGGGAGCTCCGCCGTCGCCGTCGTGCCGTGGCCCTGCGACGAGTCAACGACCAGCACCCCGTCCACCGCGTCCAGCCGCTCCGCGAGCCCCGCCGGCCCGCTCCCGGCGGAGGGTCCGGCCGGGCACGGGCCGTCGCCCGCGACCCGGATCATCAGCCGCTCCCCGGACCTCCACACCTCCACGCTGGCGCTCCGCGCCCCCGCGTGCCCGCTCACGTCCCGCAGCAGCTCGGACACGGTGAAGTACGCGAGCCCCTCGATCGCCGCCGCGGGCCGGGACGGCAGGTCCACGTCCACCCGTACCGGAACCGCGCACCGCGAGGCCACCGACGACAGCGCCGCGTCCAGCCCCCGGTCGGTCAGCACCGCCGGGTGGATCCCCCGGGCCAGGTGCCGCAGCTCCTGGAGGGCGGTCTTCACCTCGCCGTGAGCCTCGTCCACCATGCGGGCGGCGGCCCGCGGGTCCTCGGCCAGCCTCTCCTTCGCCAGCCCCAGGTCCATGGCCACCGCCGCCAGCCGCGCCTGCGCCCCGTCGTGCAGCTCCCGCTCGATCCGCCGCAGGTCGGCCGCCGCGGTGTCGACGACCGCCCCGCGGTCGGACTCCAGCTCGCTGACCCGGTCGTCGAGCCGCGACCTGCCGAGCAGTCCCGTGACCAGGACCCGGTCGACGGTCACCAGGGCCCGGATGACCCAGGGGGTGGCCAGCGTGAGGCCCAGCCCGATCAGACCGGCGACGGCGATGGCCAACGGCGAATCCAGGTAGAAGGTGTAGTCGCCGTTCTGGAACAGCTGCAGTCCGGGCTGGTCGGTGAAGGCCGGGAAGACCCAGAACCACAGCGGGTACAGCAGCATGCCCCACCCGTAGCCCCACAGGACGAGGGCGAGGCAGGCGGAGAACAGCGCCCAGGGGAAGTGGACCAGCGAGTACAGCACGTGCCGCCAGGCGCTGCCGCTCTTCAGCAGCGCCCCCATCGCGGCCGCCGCCCCCGGCCTCCCCGCCCGCACCGGCGCCGGCGCGCCGACCGGCGCCCGCAGCAGCCCGCGCACCCGGGCCCGCTCCACGACCCCGAACCCCCGGCACATGGCGAGCACCCCCGCCAGGACCGGCACCCCGACGAACGTCACGAGCAGGCCGGCCCCGGCCGACACCCCGGCGATCGCGAGCACGAAGTACACCGTGCTCAACGGCAGCCCCACCACCAGGTACAGCAACTCCCGCCAGGTCCGCCCGGCCACGGGCGCCAGCAGCGCCGCCCGCATCCCACCCCTGCGCTCCGCCATGTCCCGGACCACCTTCCGTTCTGTTCGCCGACCCCTCCACCCTCCGTCGGCCCCCGCCCCGGAACCATCCGGCGGGTCGGCGTCCCGCCCGGGGGGTTAACCCCACCCCCTCAGCCGCGCCCGCGCCACGGCAGCTCCGCCACCACCACCGTCCCCTCGCCCGCGGGGGACTCCACCACGAACCCCCCGTCGACCGCCCGCACCCGCTCCGCGAGGCCGGCCAGCCCGCTCCCCCCGGACGTACGGGCTCCGCCCCGCCCGTCGTCCCACACCCGGATCAGCAGGCGGGTCCCCTCCCGCCACACCTCGACGCCCGCGCTCCGCGCCCCCGCGTGCTTGCTGACGTTCTGCAGCAGCTCCGACACCACGAAGTACGCGATCCCCTCGATCGCCTCCGCCGGCCGCTCCTCCAGCCGCACCGACACCTTCACCGGCACCAGGCACCGCGCCGCCACCGACGACAGCGCCGCGTCCAGCCCCCGGTCCGTCAGCACCGCCGGGTGGATCCCCCGCGCCAGGTCCCGCAGCTCCTGGAGCGCGAGCTTGACCTCCCCGTGCGCCTCGTCGACCATCGCCGCCGCGCCCTCGGGGTCCTCCAGCAGCTTCTCCTTCGCCAGGCCCAGCCCCATCGCCAGCGCCACCAGCCGCGCCTGCGCCCCGTCGTGCAGGTCCCGCTCGATGCGCCGCAGGTCGGCGGCCGCCGTGTCCACGACCACCCCGCGCCCCGACTCCAGCTCGGCGATCCGCCGCTCCAGCTCGTCCGAGGGCGACAGCAGGCCCCGCACCATCATCCGGTCCAGGTTCGCCATCAGGCGCACGGCGTACGGCAGCACCGGCCACAGCACGAACAGCCCCAGCAGGGCGATACTGAAGGTCAGCACCCCCCAGGGCAGCCGGACCAGCTCGAACAGCACGGTCCGCCACGCCACCGGGTCCTTGATCCCCGACCACAACCAGGGGAAGAACCCGCCGGAGCGCCCCGGCCCCGGCAGCGGGCTCGGCTCGTCGACCCGCAGTCCCAGCAGGGCCCGGGCCCGTATCCGCTCCAGCACTCCGAGCTGCCGGGACAGGTACAGCCCGGCCAGCAGCAGCGGCAGGCCGACCACCGTCACGGCCAGACCGCCCGCCGTCGCAAGCATGACAACCGTGTAAACAAACCCGATCAACGCCACTGGCAGATTGGTGAGCAGATAGGCGATCTCCTTCCACGTGGCCGCGGCGAAAACGGGCCGGACGGGAGGAGGGGAGGAAGCATGATCGTTCGCGGTCATGCGGCCCAGCCTGTCAATTCCGCCCCGGCAATGCCATGGGGTGGCCAGGCGCAAGTAAACGGGGGGTAACCCCACCCCGTGCGGACCAGGGCCTAGACTCCCGTCCGTACCAGATCACCGAGAACGTCGACAGTGGCCGAGGAGCGAGGAACGGACGTGTCCGAACCAACGGTATCGACCGGGACCGTGACCGCCGCGGACTACTTCCAGAGCTATTCGGTCGTCGGCCTGCTCGCCGTCCTCGGCGTGCTCTTCGTCGCCGTGGCCTTCGGCGCCGGCCGCCTGCTGCGGCCCGTGGCCCCCACCCCCGAGAAGCTGCTGACGTACGAATGCGGTGTGGACCCCGTGGGCGAGGGCTGGGCGCACACCCAGGTCCGCTACTACGTCTACGCGTTCCTCTACGTCATCTTCGCCGTCGACTCGATCTTCCTCTTCCCGTGGGCGACGGTCTTCGCCGCCGCCGGCTACGGCGCCACGACCCTGGTGGAGATGTTCGTCTTCCTGGGATTCCTGGCCGTCGGCCTGCTCTACGCGTACAAGAAGGGCGTCCTCGAATGGACGTGACACCGGCCGCCGTGCCCCCGGAGCCCGCCCCGCTTCCGGAACCCAGGAGGCTGGGGGTCCTCTCCCGCCTGGCCCCCGAGCCGATGAAAGTGGTCCTGAACTGGGGCCGCCGCTACAGCCTGTGGGTCTTCAACTTCGGCCTCGCCTGCTGCGCGATCGAGTTCATCGCCGCGTCCATGGCGCGTCACGACTTCATCCGCCTGGGTGTCATCCCCTTCGCGCCCGGCCCGCGCCAGGCCGACCTGATGATCGTCTCGGGCACGGTGACGGACAAGATGGCCCCGGCCGTCAAGCGGCTCTACGAGCAGATGCCCGAGCCGAAGTACGTCATCTCCTTCGGCGCCTGCTCCAACTGCGGCGGCCCGTACTGGGACTCGTACTCGGTCACGAAGGGCGTCGACCAGATCATCCCCGTCGACGTCTACGTGCCCGGCTGCCCGCCGCGCCCCGAGGCCCTGCTCCAGGGCATCCTCAAGCTCCAGGAGAAGATCGCCCGGGAATCGCTGGCCGAGCGGTACACCGACCGGCCGTCGGTCGCGCAGCTCACCAGCGGCCGGGTGACGCCCCCGCCCGCCCCGGGAGCCGGCGCGTGAACCTCTACGACTCCCTCCCCGACGCGGCCCCGGCCGTCTTCGGCGCCGAGGCCGTGGCCTCCGTCGCGTACGACGTCCTCACCGTGGACGTCCCGGCCGGATCCTGGATCCCCTCGCTGGAGATCGCCCGCGACAAGCTGGGCTGCACCTACTTCGACTGGCTGAGCGCGGTCGACGAGCCGGGCACCGGATTCCGGATCTGCGCGCACGTCGTCGCCCTGGAGGGCGGGCGCGTACGCCGCCTCCTGCTGCGCACGACCGTCCCGCACAGCGCCCCGAGCCTCCCGTCGGCGGTCGCCGTGTACGCGGGGGCGGCCTGGCACGAGCGCGAGACGTACGAGATGTTCGGCGTGGTCTTCACCGATCACCCGCACCTCGTCCACCTCCTGCTCCCCGAGAACTTCGAGGGCCACCCGCTGCGCAAGGACTTCGTCCTGGCGGCGCGCGTCGCCAAGGCCTGGCCCGGCGCCAAGGAGCCGGGCGAGGCGCACGACCCGGACGCGCCCAAGCGCCGCCAGATGCTCCCGCCCGGCGTACCCGACCCGAACGAGTGGGGCCCCCTGAAGGGCCAGCTCCCGCCGGCCCCGGCCCGCACCCCCCGCGCCGCGGGCGCGGCGGCCCGCACCCCCCGCGAGGGGGCGCCGGTCCGCCGCACCCGCTCGGTGACGGAGGGCTCGGCCACCCAGGCCGCCGAGGCCACCCCCGAATCCCCCCGCCCGGTCCGCCGCACCCGCACCACCGAGGACGGCTCGACGAGCCGGACCGCCCCGGCGACGGACACCCCGGCGCCGGACAGCGAGACCCCGCGCCCGGCGCGGCGTACCCGCTCGGCGGCGGACGGTTCCGCGAGCCAGGCCGCTCCGGCGCCGGACGCCGACATCCCGGCAGGCGAGACGGCCGGGACCCCGGGCGAGTCCGGCGCCGCCCGCCCGGCGCGGCGTACCCGCTCGGCGGCGGACGGTTCCGCGAGCCAGACGGCCCCGGCGCCGGACGCCGGCACCCCGGCGGCCGCCGAGCCCGGCACCCCGCGCCCGGCCGCCCCGGCCGGGGAGGCGGAGGCCCAGGACCCCGAGGCCGCGGCTGCCGGCACTCCGCGCCCCGCCCGGCGCAGCCGGTCCGCCTCGGACGGCTCCGCCAGTCAGACCCCCGCGCCGGAGCCGGAGGCCCCCCGGCGCCCGGCCCCGCGCAGCGCGGACGCGCCCTGGCACAACCCGAAGCCCGCCTTCGAGGAGCCGGCCCCCGGGCCCGGCCCGAAGCCCGAAGCCGGGCCCGACCCCGATCCCGACCACGACACCACCGGAGGCGACGCGTGAACGACGTCCTCGACGTCGCCCTGCGACTGATCGTCGTCTTCGCCGTCTTCCTCGTGCTCCCGCTCGTCATCGGGCAGACCGAGCACAAGGTGATGGCGCACATGCAGGGCCGCCTCGGCCCCATGTACGCCGGCGGCTTCCACGGCTGGGCCCAGCTCGTCGCCGACGGCGTGAAGTTCGCGCAGAAGGAGGACATCGTCCCGGCCAACGCCGACCGGCGGATCTTCCAGCTCGCCCCCGCCGTCGCACTGCTGCCGTACCTCCTCGTCCTCCTCGCCATCCCCATCGGCCCCGGAGAGGGAGCCGTCGGCCAGGTCATCGACGCCGGCCTCTTCTACGCCCTCGCCGTCATGGGCATCGGCGTGCTCGGCAGCCTGATGGGCGGCTGGGCCTCCGCCAACAAGTTCTCCCTCCTCGGAGGCCTGCGCACCGCCGCCCAGCTGCTCGCCTACGAGCTGCCCATGCTGCTGGCCGCCGCCTCCGTGGCGATGGCCGCCGGGACGGTGTCGCTGCCCGGCATCGTCGGCGCCTTCGAGTGGTGGTGGCTGCCCTGGCAGATCATCGGCGCGCTCGTCTTCTTCACCGCCGGCCTCGCCGAGCTCCAGCGGCCCCCGTTCGACATGCCCGTCGCCGACTCCGAGATCATCTTCGGCGCGTACACCGAGTACACCGGCCTGCGCTTCGCGCTGTTCCTGCTCGCCGAGTACGCCGGCATCGTCGTCCTGTGCGCCCTGACCACCGTCCTCTTCCTCGGCGGCTGGCACGGCCCCTTCGGCGGCGACGGCCTCGGCTGGGTGTGGACCCTCCTGAAGACCGCCGTCCTCGCCTTCGTGGTCATCTGGCTCCGCGTGAGCTACCCCCGCCTGCGCGAGGACCAGCTGCAGAAGCTCGCCTGGACCGTACTCATCCCCCTCGCGCTCGCCCAGATCGCGCTCACCGGCATCGTGAAGGTGGCGATCCAGTAATGCCCCCGATCCCCGGATCCGGCCTCGCCAAGGGCCTGGCCGTCACCCTGCGCACGATGACCAAGCGCGCGCACACCGCCCAGTACCCCGAGGTGCAGCCCGAGCTCCCGCCCCGCAGCCGCGGGGTCATCGGCCTGTTCGAGGAGAACTGCACGGTCTGCATGCTGTGCGCCCGGGAGTGCCCCGACTGGTGCATCTACATCGACTCCCACAAGGAGACGGTGCCCGCCGCCACCCCCGGCGGCCGTGAGCGCAGCCGCAACGTCCTCGACCGCTTCGCCATCGACTTCTCCCTCTGCATGTACTGCGGCATCTGCATCGAGGTGTGCCCCTTCGACGCCCTCTTCTGGTCGCCGGAGTTCGAGTACGCGGAGACCGACATCCACGACCTCACCCACGAGCGCGACAAGCTGCGCGAGTGGATGTGGACGGTCCCGGCCCCGCCCGCGCTGGACCCCTGCGCCGAGGAGCCCAAGGAGATCGCCGCCGCCCGCAAGGCCGCCGAGAAGGCGGAGGCAGCCGCCGCGGCAGCCGCTGCGGCAGCCGCCGAGTCCGGGGCGACCCCGCCCGCGGACGGCACCCCCGACACCCCGGCGGGAGGCACCGCCTGATGTTCGCCGCCCACCTCGCCGCAGCCGCGGGCGCCGTCACGGCGGCCGTGCCCGGCGGCCCCGCCCCCGCGCCCGGCCCCGGCTTCCTCTCGCCGACCGGCGTCGAGATCGCCTTCCTCCTCGTCGGCCTCGCCACCCTCGGCGCGGCCCTCGTCACGGTCACCACCAAGCAGCTTGTGCACGCCGCCCTCTGGCTGGTCGTCGCGCTCGGCGGGATCGCCGTCGAGTACCTGCTGCTGACCGCCGAGTTCATCGCCTGGGTCCAGGTCCTGATCTACCTCGGCTCCGTGGTCGTCCTCCTCCTCTTCGGACTGATGCTCACCAAGGCCCCCATCGGCCGCTCCCCGGACGCCGACTCCGGCAACCGGTGGGTCGCCCTCGGCGTCGCCGGAGCCGCCGGCGCCACCCTCGTCTGGGTGGTGGCGGACGCGTTCCGCACCACCTGGATCGACCTCGACGGCCCCGCCCGGGGCTCCACCAAGGTCTCCGGCGAGATCCTCTTCCAGCACTGGGTGCTGCCCTTCGAGGCGCTTTCCGTACTCCTCCTCGCGGCCCTCATCGGCGCCATCGTGCTCTCGCGCCGCACCACCCCCGCCGAGGAGGCCGCCGACGCGGCCGAAGCCGCCGCCCGCACGGGCGCCGGGAAGGGGCAGCGCTGATGCATCTCGCCTACCCCGCCGTCCTCGCGGCCCTCCTCTTCGCCATCGGCCTTTACGGCGTGCTCGCCCGCCGCAACGCCATCCTGGTCCTGATGTCCGTCGAGCTGATGCTCAACGCCGTCAACCTCAACCTGGTGGCCTTCGACGTCTGGCTGCGCGACACCCTGCACGCCGGCCAGGCCCTCACCCTCTTCACCATCGCCATCGCCGCCGCCGAGATCGGCATCGGCCTCGCGATCGTGCTGATGGTGTACCGCAACCGGGGCACCTCGGACGTGGACAAGCTGCGCGACACCGCCGAGGGCCACGAGCCCGCCCGGCCCGACGACATCACTGCCCGGCCGGAGGTCGCCGCGTGAGCACCACGACCCTCGCGGTCCTCGTCCCCCTCCTCCCGTTCCTGGGCGCGGTGGCAGGACTCCTCCTCGGCCGGACGGCGCCCGGCTTCGTCAAGCCGCTGGCCGTCCTGCCGACGCTGGCCGCCGCCGTCCTGGCCGTGTTCGTCGCCGTCCGGCAGGGCGGCGGCGCGGCGATCGACGCGGCGACCGAACTGACCCCGACCGGCTCGGTGCCGATCGAGCTCTCGTTCCACATCGACGGCTTCGCCGCCCTGGTCGCCGTCGTGGTCGGCGTGGTCGCCACCTGCGTCCAGGTCTACTCGACGGCGTACCTCCGCGAGGACCCGCGCTACCCGTCGTACGCCGCCCTGGTCTCCCTCTTCACCTCCGCCATGCTGCTCGTCGTCTACTCCGGCGACCTGATGGTGCTGCTGGTCGGCTGGGAGGTCATGGGCATCTGCTCGTACTTCCTGGTCGGCCACTACTGGGAGACCGAGGCGGCCCGCTCCGCCTCCCTGAAGGCCTTCCTCGTCACCAAGCTCGGCGACGTCCCCTTCCTGATCGGACTGTTCGCGCTCGCCACCGACGCCGACTCCTTCCAGATCACCAAGGTCCTCGGCACCGTCGCCTCGGGCGGGCTCGACCATCCGACGCTCATCGGGCTGCTCCTGCTCGCCGGCGTCGCCGGCAAGTCCGCGCAGTTCCCTCTGCACACCTGGCTCCCCGACGCCATGGCCGGCCCCACCCCCGTCTCCGCGCTGATCCACGCCGCGACGATGGTCGCCGCCGGCGTCTACTTCATCGCCCGCCTCCTCCCGGTCTTCACCGCCTCGCAGGCCACCCTGGTCGTCATGGCCCTCATGGCCGGGATCACGATGGTCGGATCCGGCCTCGCCGCCCTGGCCCAGGACGACATCAAGCGCGTGCTCGCCTACTCCACGGTCGGCCAGCTCGGCTACATGATCGGCGCCCTGGCCGTCGGCGACCGCGGCGCCGCCGTCTTCCACCTCATGTCCCACGGCGCCTTCAAGGCGCTGCTCTTCCTCGGCGCCGGCGTGATCATCCACGCCGCCGGCACGAACTCCCTCGCCGCCATGTCCCGCATGGACGGCCTGGCCCGGCGCATCCCCGACGCCTTCTGGACCATGACGATCGCGCTGCTCGCGCTCGCCGCCGTCCCGCCCTTCGCCGGCTTCTTCTCCAAGGAAGCCGTCCTCGTCGCCGCCGAGCACGCCGCCGGCGGACACTCCGACGTCGCGCCCGGCACGGCCGGCTGGGTGGTGCTCGTCGCCGGCCTGCTGACCGCCCTGCTCACCGCCGCCTACGCCACCCGCCTGTGGCTGATGGCCTTCCGCGGCCGGGGCGCCGCCGCCCCCGACCACGGCCGGGAGCCCCTCGCCATGACCGGCGTGCTGTGGCTGCTGTCCGTCCCCTCGATCGCCTTCGGCCTCGCCGCCGTCCCCCTCGCCGACTGGTTCGACGGCAAGGAGCTCACCCCGACCGTGACCACGTCGGTCCTCGGCACCGGCGCCTCGCTCGTCGGCGTGATGCTCACCTACGCCCTGTGGCAGCGCGCCACCGCCCGGGCCGCCGCCGGCATCCGCAACGGAGACGCCGTCCCGGCGTCCGTCGCCGCCGCCGAGTCCGCCGCCGAGGCCCCCGAGGTCGCCGAGGTGACCCACGAGCACCCCGCCGTGCCGGCCGCCCCCGCGGCCGACCCCGGCAGGGCGCTCCTCGGCCCGCTGCACCGGCACGCCGCCGACGGCTTCCACCTCGACGCCGTCTACGACCGGCTCTTCGTCCGCCCCGTCCGCGCGGGCGCGAGCCTGGTGCGCTTCCTCGACCGCGAGGTCGTCGACACGTATGTCCGCGGCGCGGGCGCCGGACCCCGGCTGCTCGGCAGCCTCGTCCGCCGGGCCCAGACCGGCAACGTGCAGAGCTACCTGAGCGCCCTGCTCGCCGGCGCCGTGGTCCTGGCGATCGCCACCGCCGTCCTCGCCAACGTCAACGCCGGATCGTGAGCCGAGAGTCAGCCGTGATCGATATCAGCCCGTCCGTGATGCAGTTCCTTCTGGCGTTCATCGTGGCCGCACCGCTCCTCGGGGCCGTCGCGGCCCTCCTCCCGGCCCCGCCCGGGCTCAGGGGCAGGAGCCCCGAACAGGCCGTGCTCCGCCACGGCGTCACCCTCACCGGTGTCGTCCTCGCCGCGGCCGTCGCCCTCACCCTGGGCTTCGACCACGACACCCCGTCCCGCTTCCAGGCGACGACGGACATCAGCTGGATCCCGGCGTTGAACATCCGGATCCACCTCGGCGTCGACGGCATCTCGCTCCCCCTCCTCCTGATGACCGCGCTGCTGTTCTTCCTCTGCGCGGTGTACAGCTACTTCAAGCTCCCCGAGGGCCCCTCCCCGAAGGCCTTCGTGGCCCTGCTGCTCCTCCTCGAATGCGGCACCCTCGCGACCTTCGCCGTCCTCGACCTGATGCTGTTCTTCCTCGCGTTCGAGACGGTCCTCATCCCGATGTACTTCCTCATCGCCCGCTGGGGCGGTGCTCAGCGGCGTCCCGCCGCCTGGAAGTTCATCCTCTACACCCTCCTCGGCTCCGTGGTCATGCTCCTCGGACTGCTGCTGATCGGACTGAACAGCGGCACTTTCGACATGGTGGCACTCGCCTCTGACAACGGCCGCGGACTGGGGCACACCACCCAGATCCTGGCCGTCCTGGCCATCGGCCTCGGCCTCGCCGTCAAGGCCCCGATGTGGCCCCTGCACAGCTGGCTGCCCGACGCCCACACCGCCGCCCCCACCGCCGGCTCCGTGCTCCTCGCGGGCGTCCTGCTGAAGATGGGCACGTACGGGTTCGTCCGCATCCTGCTCCCCGCCGCCCCCGAGGGCATGCAGACCTTCGCCCCCTACCTCGGCGCCTTCGCCGCGGTCGGCATCGTCTACGGATCCCTCGCCTGCCTCGCGCTGACCCGCAAGGGCGCCAAGGGCGACCTCAAGCGTCTCATCGCGTACTCCTCCGTCGGCCACATGGGCTTCGTGCTCCTGGGCATCGCGACCATGACCCCCACGGGCGTCAACGGCGCGCTGTTCGCGAACATCGCCCACGGCCTGATCACCGGCCTTCTCTTCTTCCTGGTCGGCGCCCTCAAGGACCGCTACGGCAGCAGCGACCTCGACACCCTCGCCGGAGCCACCGGCGCCGCCCTCTACGGCCGCGCCCCCCGCCTCGGCGCGCTTCTGGCCTTCGCCGCCGTCGCCTCCCTCGGCCTGCCCGGCCTGGCCGGCTTCTGGGGCGAGATGCTGGCCCTGTTCGGCGCCTTCGACCCGGCCGCGGGCCTGTCCCGGCCGGCCTTCCTCACCTACATGGCACTCGGCGCGCTCGGCACCCTGCTCACCGCCGCCTACCTGCTGATCGTCGTGCGGCGCGTCTGCATGGGCGACCCCAAGGCCGGTCCCGCGCCGACCCTCGCGGACGTCCAGCACTACGAGTACGCCGCCTGGACCCCGCTCGTCGCCCTCACCGTCCTCGCCGGCCTGTGGCCCGCCACCCTCCTCGGCCTGACCGACCCGGCCGTCCAGAAGCTCCTCGCAGGAGGCAACGCATGACGGCCCTGACGGCCCTGGCCGCCGACACCCCCAGCCTGGTCCAGTCCGTCGACTGGCTCGCGATCACGCCCGTGGTCCTGCCCGCCGCCGTCGCCCTGGTCGTCCTGGTCGCCGACCTCTTCCTGCCCGAGGCCCGCAAGCCGGTCCTCGGCTGGATCTCGGTCGCCGGCCTGGCCGCCGCGACCGCCGCCCTGCTGCCGCTGCGCGCCGGCGACCGCGCCACCTTCTGCCTCACCGGCGACCCCGGCGCGTGCAGCTACACCGCCGACCACTTCGCGCTCGTCATCCAGTTCCTGGTGCTGGCCGGAGCCCTGGTCACCGCCCTGCTGTCGGTCACCGCCGTCCGCGAGGGCCGCATCCCGGCCGGCGAGTACTGGTTCCTGCTGCTCTCCTCCGCCGCCGGCGCGGCCCTGCTGCCCGCCTCCCGCGACCTCGCCACCCTGATCGTCGCCCTCGAGGTCGCCTCGCTGCCCGCCTTCGCCCTCGTCGGCATGCGCCGCGGCGACCGGATGTCCTCCGAGGCCGCGCTCAAGTTCTTCCTGTCCTCGGTCACCGCCACCGCCGTCTCCCTGATGGGCGTCAGCCTCGTCTACGCCGCCACCGGCTCCCTGCACCTGGTGCGGGTCGCCGACCGGCTGGCGGACGTCCCCGGACAGCTCGACGTCCTCGCCATGGCGGGCGTCGCCCTCACCCTCGTCGGCTTCGCCTTCAAGACCGCCGCCGTCCCCTTCCACTTCTGGGTCCCCGACACCTACGTGGGCGCCCCGCTGCCCGTCGCCGGCTACCTCTCGGTGATCGGCAAGGCCGTCGGCTTCACCGGCCTGATCCTCGTCACGGTGATCGCCTTCCCCGCGTACTCCGACGTCTGGGGCCCCGCACTGGCCGTGCTCGCCGCGCTCACCATGACGCTCGGCAACACCGCCGCCCTGCGCCAGTCCCCGGACCGCCCGCACAGCGCGGTGCGCCTGCTCGCCTGGTCCTCCGTCGGCCAGGCCGGCTACCTGCTGGTCCCGATCGCCGCGGCCGCCTACTCCGACCGCGACCAGATCGGCTCCACCGTCGCCTACGCGCTCATGTACGCCGCCGTGAACCTCGGCGCCTTCGCCGTCGCCGCGCTGGTCGCCCGGACCAGGCCGTTGCACCGCATCAGCGACTACCGCGGCCTGTACGCCGAGCGCCCCGCCGCCGCCCTGTCGCTGGCCTTCTTCCTGCTCTGTCTGGCCGGACTGCCGCCGGGCGTCATCGGCCTCTTCGCGAAGGTCACCGTCTTCCAGTCAGCCGTCGACGCCGGCCTCGGCTGGCTCGCCGTCCTCATGGCCGTCAACGTCGTCATCGCCCTGTACTACTACCTGCGCTGGACCTCCCTCCTCTTCCGCGCACCGGAGACCGCCGGGGAAGCGGGGGAGACGCCCGCCCGGGCCAAGGCCCCCTGGCCCGTCACGGCCGCCATCGCCCTCACCGCCGTGACGGCCCTGGTCCTCTCGGGCGCCCCGCAGCTGGTCCTGCGCTTCGCCGCCGGCTCCCTCTTCCCGCTGTAACCCGCCCGCCGCGCCCGCCCCGCCCGCCCCTCACCCGTACGGAGCAACCCCCGCCGCCGCCCCCGGACCGTGCCACCGGGGCGGCGGGGCCCCGTCGCGCCCGGGAACCAGACGGCCCCACCTCGCGTTGACCACGAAGGGAGGGTCCACTGGACCGAAGACCCTCAGATCCACGACGGGGCTCCCCTGACGCACCACTTGGAGGGCGAACCGTGCACCGCCGGCACAACGGGCTGAAGACCGCCGTACTCCTCGGCGGGATGTCCGCACTCATCATCCTCATCGGCAGCTTCTTCGGCCGGGGCGGCCTGATCATCGCCGTCCTCGTGGCCCTGGCGACGAACGCCTACGCGTACTGGAACAGCGACAAGCTGGCTCTCCGCGCGATGCGCGCACGGCCCGTCAGCGAGTTCGAGGCCCCCCAGCTCTACCGCATGGTCCGCGAGCTCTCCACGTCCGCGCGCCAGCCCATGCCCCGGCTCTACATCTCGCCGACCGAAGCCCCCAACGCCTTCGCCACCGGCCGCAATCCGCGCAACGCCGCCGTCTGCTGCACGGAGGGCATCCTGCGCATCCTCGACGAACGCGAGCTGCGCGGGGTCATCGGGCACGAGCTGAGCCACGTCTACAACCGCGACATCCTCATCTCGTCGGTGGCCGGAGCCCTCGCCTCCGTGATCATGTTCCTGGTGAACTTCGCCTGGCTGATCCCGGTCGGCCGCTCCGACGACGACGAGGGCCCCGGACTCATCGGCATGCTGCTGATCATGATCCTCGGCCCGCTGGCCGCCTCCGTGATCCAGCTCGCCATCAGCCGCTCGCGCGAGTACGAGGCGGACGCCTCCGGAGCCCAGCTCACCGGCGACCCGCTCGCCCTGGCCGGAGCCCTGCGCAAGCTCGACGCCGGCACCAAACAGCTTCCCCTGCCCCCCGAGCCCCGCCTGGAGACGGCGAGCCACATGATGATCGCCAACCCCTTCCGCCCGGGCCAGGGAATCTCCAAGCTGTTCTCGACACACCCCCCGATGGCCGAGCGCATCGCCCGGCTCGAACAGATGGCAGGACACAGCCAGTGAAAACCATCCTGAACGTCATTTGGCTCGTGCTCAGCGGGATCTGGCTCTTCCTCGGCTACTGCGTGGCCGGCCTGATCCTCTGCATCACCATCATCGGCATCCCCTTCGGCATAGCGGCCTTCCGCATCGCCGTCTACGCCCTCTGGCCCTTCGGCTACACCACCGTCGAGCGGCACGACGCGGGCGCGCCCTCCTGCATCGGCAACGTCCTGTGGCTGCTCCTGGCCGGCTGGTGGCTGGCGCTCGGCCACATCGCCACCGGAATCGCCCTCTGTGTCACGATCATCGGCATCCCCTTCGGCATCGCCAACTTCAAGATGGTCCCCCTCTCCCTGTTCCCGCTGGGCCGTGAAATCGTCCCCACGGACGCCCCCTTCGCCTCCCGGTGACGGCCCGCGCCCGCTTCGCCCTGTGGGGCGAGGACGAGGACCACGAGGAGGAGCGGCTGTGGGCCCTGTGCGAGGAGGCGGACAACCTCTTCGCCGACCCGCCGGAGCCCACCCGGCGCCACTACGAGCTGCTGGGCTGCGCCTTCGAGGAGGAGCCGCCGCCGGCGCTGGGATTCCTGGCCCTGAAGCCCCTCGACCGGCACGGCGACCCGCTGTGGGACTGGTACCTGGAGGACGCCCGCGTCCTCGCCACCCGCCCGTGCGCCCGTGACCTGTCGCGGCTGGACGTGACCATCGAGGCCGTGCGCTCCGGGCACCAGCCGGCATACCCGCAGAGGGCCGCCCTGTCGGTGGGCTTCAGCCTCTCCGACATCGACGACCGGCTCCTGGGCCGTTTCAGGGACCTCGCCGAGGTGCTCCCCGTCGAGGAGCCCGGTCCGCATCCCGTGCGCCTCCTCGGGTGCTCACTGCACGGCCCGCTGCGTGACGTGGTGGAGGGCCGCAGGCGGTACCTCGCCTACCGGCACCTCGACGCGCTGGACGACGCCGGGGAGGTCCTCACCCAGGCGGGGAACCCGAACATCGTCGCCTGGGAGCCGTCCCCGCGCGGGCCCGGCCTCTACGACCTGACCGTGCACATGGATCCCCAGCCGTCGGTCGCCGCGCGGATCTGGCCACTGTGGCGCGGGGGCCGCCCGGCCGTCCCCAACCTGTGGGCGCCGTTCGACCCCGCGGGCCGGGCCTGCTGGCTGGACCCGGCGGTGCACCACCGCACGGGCCCGGACCGCCCGGCCGGAGACACCTACCACCTCGACGGGCGGCACGTCACCGACTACGAGGGCTTCTTCTGCGCCCTCGGGGAGGCCGTCAACGGCCCCGGCGGATACTTCGGCCGCTGCCTCAACGGCGTCTCGGACGCCCTGGGCGGGGGATTCGGGGCGACCTGGCCGTTCACCCTCGTCTGGCACGACCACGAGACGGCCCGCCGCTGCCTCGGCGTACAGCCGCTGACCCTGCGCCCGGAGAGCTTCTCCGAACTGCTCGCCTTCCTGCGGGAGAAGCGCATCGAGGTCGTCCTGGCCTGAGTTGTCCACAGGTTCGGGCGGCTGTCGGTGCTCTGCGTCACCATGAACACATGGACGAGAACGAGCAGTTGCTGGAGCAAGTGACCGACCGCGTACGAGACTCCGTGCGCGAGCACGGAAGGTCCCTTCCCGTGCCCCTGGCGGAGGGGGAGACCGACCGGGCCGAGCGCGTCCTGGGCTTCGCCCCGCCGCCCCTGCTCGCCGCGCTGTACACACGCGTCGGCGACGGCGGATTCGGGCCCGAGTACGGACTGCTGCCGCTGCGTCAGGCCATAGCCGCGTACGAGGCGGGGCGCGCGTCGGACTGGGGGTGGCCGGAGGGCGTCCTGCCCGTGGCCGACCTCGGCTGCGCCCTGTACGCGTGCGTGGACTGCCGATCCGAGAGCGCTCAGGTCCTGCTCTTCGAGCCGAATCCGGGCGATCCCGACCTCGCCTGGTACCACCACTCCCCGAGCCTGGCGCGCTGGCTGCGCGACTGGCTCGACGGCGCCGGCTGGTTCCGCGAGGAGTGGAACGAGGGCGAGACGGAGCCGCGCCCCTGGGCGGATTTCAGCTCCCGGATCTGAACCGGCCCCGCACCCCGGGGGCCGCTGCGTCCGGCGCCAGGACCGCCGCGCCCGACACCGCCGAGCAGGACGCCACGCCGGCCGGCGGCAACACAGCCGGACAGCCCCGCCGCTGCCACGGTCCGACCCTTGACACCTGAACCGAGAGTCCGCGCGAAGACGTTCGCGATCGCGTAGGAGGCCGGCACTCCGAGGGCCGGAGCGGCCAGGAGCCCGCCGCCCGCCGCGCGCGCCGCCGGGGCGAGGGCGGCGAAGATGCCGGCGCCGACCATCGCGCCGAGCCCGACCACGACGG
Source organism: Streptomyces sp. NPDC001373 (assembly GCF_042895815.1). NCBI lineage: Bacteria > Bacillati > Actinomycetota > Actinomycetes > Kitasatosporales > Streptomycetaceae > Streptomyces > Streptomyces sp. NPDC001373. The sequence goes on along the minus strand of NZ_JBIAWQ010000001.1, from coordinate 1,055,597 downwards.
CCCAGTGGTCTGGTCAGAGCACTAGGCGACGCCCTCCCGGCCGGGGAGCGGCGTGCGCTTGAGCTCCCAGCTCTCCAGCGCGGTCAGACAGGCGTGGTCCAGGTGCCGCAGCCCGCTGAGGTCGAGCCGCACCGACGGTCCGTGCGGCAGCGCCTCCAGGGAGTCCAGCAGCTTGGGCAGCCGCAGGAAGCTGGCGTTCCCCACGATCCGCACACACAGCTCCTCGCCCTCCCAGACCTCCTCGACGTGGACGTGGGAGGTCTCCCAGGCGGCCTTGGCCACGGCGAGACCCAGCCCGACCAGCACCCCCTCGAAGAGGCTGGTCGCCAGGATCGAGACGGCCGTCACCACCAGCACCACCGCCTCGCCGCGGTGGGTCCGCCACAGCGTGGCCACCGCCCGCGCCGGCAGCAGCTTCCATCCCGCGTGCAGCAGCACCCCGGCCAGCGCCGCGAGCGGCACCACCTCCAGCACCTGCGGCAGCACCACGGCGAACAGCAGCAGCCAGGCGCCGTGCAGGATCCGGGACGCCCGCGTACGGGCCCCGGCCTCCACGTTCGCGGAGCTGCGCACGATGACCGCGGTCATCGGCAGGGCGCCGAGCAGCCCGCACACCGCGTTCCCGACGCCCTGGGCGACCAGCTCCCGGTCGTAGTCGGTGCGCGGCCCCTCGTGCATCCGGTCGACGGCGGCCGCGCTGAACAGGGTCTCGGCGGAGGCGATCAGCGCGAGCGCGACCACGGTCCCGACGGCCCCCAGCGAGGCCAGCGCGCCGACGTCCGACCAGCCCGGCGGTGCCACGGACTCCAGCACCCCCGTCACCCGGACGGTCTCCACCGGCAGCCGCAGCACCACGGCGGCGGCGGTGGCGGCCGCGACCCCGACCAGCGCCCCCGGAACGATGCGCAGCCGCGCCGGCACCCGCCGCCACAGCACCAGGACCGCGATGGTCCCCGACCCGAGCGCCACGGCGGCCCAGTCGGCCCGCGTCCCGAGCTCGTGCACCCCGCCCAGCTTGGCGAGGGTCTCCCCGGGGGCCTTCACCCCGCCGAGGGCGTAGAGCTGCCCGGCGATCAGCACCAGGCCGATCCCGGCCAGCATCCCGTGCACCACGGCCAGGGAGATCGCCCGGAACCACCGCCCGAGCCGCAGCGCACCCAGGCCCAGCTGCACCAGGCCGGCGGCCAGCACCAGGACCCCCAGCGCCGGCAGGCCGTAGGCGTCCACGGCCTCGTAGACCAGGACGGTCAGCCCGGCGGCGGGCCCGCTGACCTGGAGCGCGCTGCCCCGGAACCAGCCGGTGACCAGCCCGCCCACCACCCCGGTGACGATCCCCAGCTCGGCGGGCACGCCGGAGGCGACGGCGACTCCCACGCAGAGGGGGAGCGCCACCAGCGCGACGACGACGGACGCCCCGAGGTCCGCCCGGAATGTGCCGGCCCCAGGCATGCGGTAACCCCCTTGTGAACGCGGTCACGGACGTCACCCAGCCTGTGGGGCGCGCCCGGCCGCGCCCAGTGGCCACCGGGGGGGCCGGGCGGGAGCGTGCGCCGCTCACGCCCGGCACACACCACGGGCGCCGAAACGGCGAAGGGCACAACGCGGGCGCCCGCCGGGAAGGCCCCGGCGATCCGCCCCCGTTGTGCCCCACGGGGTCCGATCGGCGACGTACGCGCAGGTCAGCGGTAGTTCACGAACTGGATGGCGAAGTCCAGGTCCTTGCCCTTGAGCAGGGCCTGGACGGCCTGGAGGTCGTCACGGCTCTTGGAGCTGACGCGCAGCTCCTCGCCCTGGACCTGGGCCTTGACGCCCTTGGGGCCCTCGTCACGGATCATCTTCGCGACCTTCTTGGCGTTCTCCTGGGAGATGCCCTCCTCGATGGAAGCGAAGATCTTGTATTCCTTGCCGGACAGCTGCGGCTCGCCGGCGTCCAGCGCCTTCAGCGAGATCCCGCGCTTGACCAGCTTGGTCTCGAACACGTCGAGGACGGCCTTGACGCGGTCCTCGGAGTTCGCCTCCATCAGGATCTTGTCGCCGGACCAGGCGATCGAGGCGCCGGTGCCCTTGAAGTCGTAGCGCTGCGACAGTTCCTTGGCGGCCTGGTTGAGGGCGTTGTCGACCTCCTGCCGCTCGACCTTCGAGACGATGTCGAAACTGGAGTCGGCCATGTGCTGTGGCTCCTTGAAATCGGCTGCGGTGGGCCCCGGAGGGCCGCGGCCGGACATCCCCGGACCGCTCCGCAAAGCCTAGCCACCGCACCCGGGTGAACGGCTGATCAATCCGGTGGCGAAGCACCCCCGCACATCAGGTATCGTTTACGTCGTTGCCAGGGAACGACGCCGAAAGGCGGAGGGATCCGGGCGACATCCCATGGCGGTGTGCCCGAGTGGCCAATGGGAGCGGACTGTAAATCCGTCGGCTTAGCCTACCCAGGTTCGAATCCTGGCGCCGCCACGCGAGTGGAACCCCCGTTCATCTGCGGAAACGCGGAGGGCGGGGGTTTCTTCGCATGGTCCGGACGGACTAGGGGGCCGTCACCGTCAGGTGGTAGGTCGTGTCGACCCAGAAGCCGTTCGCCGCCGCCGCCTCGATCTCCAGGACGAACTGGCCCGCCGGGAGCGGCTCCAGGGCGCACCACAGCCCCCAGGCCACCTGCGGTATCCCCCGCACAGGGAAGGGCCTCGAGGTGAACTCGCGCAGGGGCAACGGCGAGCTGTTCAGGGCCGCCGAGGCCCGCGTCGTCTCCAGCCGCCACGGCTTCGTCAGGAACGGGATCGCCGGGCGCCTGGTGTTCAGCACCGGGAAGAACAGCGGACGGCCGGTCGGGACGCTGCAGCGGCGCACCACCCGTCCGCCGTGGGTGCCCGCCAGGAACCACAGGTCCCCGGGCTGCCTCCGCCCGGCGTAGGCGCCGGTCGCGTCCGCCACCGGGCTCTCGTCCTCCGGGGCCGACAGCGCCCACCTCCACCACCGGGCCGCTAGCCGGCCGCCCTCCGCCGCGTCGACCCGCCAGTTCCCGTCGCCCATGCCGCGCCCCGGTCCCCCGTACGGCCGCCCCCTGCGGCCGGATTCCGGGTGACCCTATCGGCCCCCGCCGCGCACCGAACCGGGCGGCCTGTCGTTCACGGGGCGTGAAACGGACTTCGGACACACGCGGAAAGACCGGGGGCGGCGTCCTGCTCGCCCTGCTCGGCGCCGGCCTCCCGGCCCTGGTCGGGGCGGCCCTGCACAGCCACGCGGGGGAGCCGTACCGGGAGACGCGGTTGTCCTTCGGCACCCAGCGGCCGGACGGCCGCCCGCCCGTCGCGAAGGCGGAGTTCATGCGCTTCCTGGACCGCGAGGTCACCCCGGACTTCCCCGAGGGCCTCACCCTCCGGGACGGGTACGGCCAACGGCGCGGCGAGGACGGCACGATCGTCCGCGAAGCCTCGTACGACGTCGTCCTGCTCTACCCCGAGAAGGAGGCGGACGAGCGCGGCGCCCGCGTCGAGCGGATCCGGCGGGCCTACGAGAAGCAGTTCCGGCAGGACTCCGTGGGGCGCTCCGACGACGAGGTGGAGGCCGGGTTCTGACCCCCGCCCGCACGGGGATTGACGGGCCGTCGCGCCCACGGTCCCGGGCGGCGGCGGCCACCGGCCGCGTCCCCGGACACCGACGGCGCTTCTGCTGCCGGCAGCCGACGCAGCCTCTGCCCCCCGGATGGCCGACGCAGCCCCTGCCCCGGTGGCCGACGGCGCCCCCGTCCCGGGCCGGGCTCCTCAGTTGCCGGCCACGTCCTTCACGGCGACCGAGACCGGTGTCGAGCCCGACAGGAGCTCCAGCGTCAGGCCGGCCGTGGCCGGGGTCTCGACCAGCTCCGCCAGCACCGCCGCGACGTCGTCGCGCGTCACACTGCCCGGCCCGGTACGCGCCTCCAGCCGGACCAGACCCGTACCCGGGTCGTCGGTCAGCACCCCCGGGCGCACGATCGTCCACTCCAGACCGAGCCGGGTGCGCAGGTGGTCGTCGGCCTCGCCCTTCGCCCGCAGGTACTCGTCGAAGACCTCGTCCCCCTCGTGCCGCGCGTTCGACCCCATCGTCGAGACCATCAGGAAGCGGCGCACCCGGGCCCGTTCGGCGGCGTCGGCGAACAGCAGCGCCGCGTCCCGGTCCACGGTCCGCTTGCGTGCCGGACCGCTGCCGGGGCCGGCGCCTGCGGCGAACACCGCCACGTCCGCGCCCTGGAGGATCCCCGCCACGTGCTCGACGGTGGCCGACTCCAGGTCGCACAGGACCGGTTCGGCGTCGACCGCGCGCAGATCGGCTCCCTGCCCGGGATCCCGGATGATCCCGGCGACCTCGAACCCGCGCGCGGCGAGCAGGCGCTCCAGCCGCAGCGCGATCCGACCGTGTCCACCCGCGATGACGATGCGCATGTCCCGACCGTACGACGACCCGGGCGCCCCCGCCCGCGAACGGCCGGGGAATCCCTCAGGGGCCGGGCTCCGCCCGGCCCTGCCGGGGCAGGTCCAGGGCCACCGCGACCGCCGAGTCGCAGTACTCGCGCACGGCACTCGTCCGGGCTACCACCCGGCCCCGGTGGATCACGATCCGGCTGTAGGCCAGCGACAGCACCCCGGCGATCCGCTCCCCGCGCACGGCGAGCAGCTCCGCCGGGAAGCCGGCCTCCACCCGCACCTCCGGCAGGGCCATCGCCTCCCGGGCGGCGGCGCTGACCGCCGCGTACGCCTCGGCGGCGCGCAGCCCGCCCTGGGAGGCCAGCAGGAATGCGGCTTCGAGCGGGTCGCCCCGTCCGACCGGGTTGCCCGCGTCCCGCAGCGCCCCGCTCCCGGCCGCGACCCGGACCCCGGCGGCCCGCAGGAGGCGCACCGGGGCGGTGCGCAGCCCCCGGCGCTCCAGCGCGGCGCAGTCGCCCTGGGGCAGGCAGGTGACCCGTACGCCGGCCGCCGCGAGCTGGTCGGCGGCGCGGGAGGCGGCCTCCAGCGGCAGCCGGGACAGGCCGCCGCAGGGGCCGATGGTCACTCCGGGCCGCAGCCCGCCGGCCATCGCCGCGAGCCGGGCGAGGCGGCCGGGGTCGTCACCGTCCGTGTGCAGGTCCACGGGGCAGCCGTGCTCGGCGGCCAGCTCCAGGACCGCCTCGACGAAGCCCGTCGGATCGGGGTCCAGGTCGGGACAGCCGCCGATCACCGAGGCGCCCATCTTGACGGCGTCGCGCAGCATCGCGAGCCCGTCGGCCCCGGCGACGCCGGTCAGCAGCCGGGGCACGGCCACCGTGGTCAGGTCGGTGAGCCCCCGCAGGGAGCGGCGGGCCTGGAGAGAGGCCTCCATCGGGCCGAGCCCGTGCACGTCGCCGATCCGGACGTGGGAGCGAACGGCCGTGGCGCCGTGCCCGAGCTGGAGCAGCGCCGCCTCGGTGGCCCGGCGCTGCACCTCGTCGCGGGCGTACGAGACGGGCCCCTCGCCGTCGGCGGTCAGGGCGGTGTCCCCGTGGGCGTGGGGCTCGGCCGGGGCGGGCAGGAGCAGGTAGCCGCGCAGGTCGACCCGGGCCAGGGGCGGGGCGGGGAGGCTGCCAGCGGTGCCGACGGCCTGGATGCGGCCCCCGCTGAGCCGGACGTCGACGGTGCGGCCGTCGGTGAGCCGGGCCCCGGTGAGCAGGAGCCCCGTGGCCTCGGGGGCCGCGCCGCCGGCGGGAGCGCGGCCCGGGGTACGCCCGGGGCCGTCGGCCGGACCGCGTACCGGGCCGCCCGCGGAGCCCCGGCCCGGGCCCCCGGCACCCCGGGGCGGGCCTCCCGCTGAGCCCTTGGGCGGGCCTCCGCCAGGTCCCCCTCCAGGCCCTCCTCCGGGACCGCCGGCGGAGGACCCGGACGGGTTGCCCGCCGGATTGCGCGGGGAGGGGGACGGCTGCTGCGGCTGGCTGTCGGACATCGCGCTCCTGCGGTGGCTCGGGCGGTTCCTGTGCCGTGGCCGCAGCCCGCGGCCCAAGATCACGCAGCGTGCTCAGAGCCTAGGGCGCAGGGCTCCCCGGTTCGGGGAAGAGCGCAATAGTCGTACCGGTGTGGTGCCCGCGCGCTCCGGAGCGTCCGGTCACGCCCGCGTGCGTCCCGGAAAGGCGGGCGGGGCGCCCGGGGCCGGGGAAGTGGGAGGTGTCGCTGTGACCCCGGCCACAAAAAGGCCCGAAAATGCTCCGGGAGAGGCCCGCGGCGGTTCGGGGAAGATCTGCGGAGGCCTTCCGAGGCCAGTCCCCCCAAAGGATTTGGGCGATCGGCGCGCAACCGTGTAATGTCTTCCTCGCTCGCCCCAATAGCTCAGTCGGTAGAGCGTCTCCATGGTAAGGAGAAGGTCTGCGGTTCGATTCCGCATTGGGGCTCTGGTGAGAGAGGTTCCCCGCCCTCGGGCGGGGAACGGATCTCATCAAAGCGGCGTAGCTCAGTCGGTAGAGCAAGCGGCTCATAATCGCTGTGTCACCGGTTCAAGTCCGGTCGCCGCTACCACACCCAGTAGCCGATTGCGGGGTCGGTCTCCCGATCGGCTACTCTTTTATGCGTTCATCCGTCCCATAGTCCGTCAAGGAGCACTCACGTGGCTGCCACCGACGTCCGCCCGAAGATCACGCTGGCCTGCGTGGAGTGCAAGGAGCGGAACTACATCACCAAGAAGAACCGGCGTAACAACCCGGACCGCATGGAGATGAAGAAGCACTGCCCGCGCTGCAACTCGCACACCGCGCACCGCGAGACCCGCTGATCACTGGCGAAGTCTCCGCACAGGCACCGTCACGAGGTCGTCCCCTTCCAGGGGGGCGGCCTCGTGTCGTTTCCGCACCCTTTCCTTGATCCGGAGTCCCTTCAGCAGGAGGTAGTGAGCCATGGCACTCGACCAGACCTTCGTGGGGCGGACGTACCCGCCCACCGAGCCGTACGAGGTCGGCCGGGAGAAGATCCGCGAATTCGCGGTCGCGGTGGGCGACGCGAATCCCGTCTACACCGACCCCGAGGCCGCCAAGGCGCTCGGCCACCAGGACGTGATCGCCCCGCCGACCTTCGTGTTCGCCATCACTTTCGCGGCGGCCGGCCAGGTCGTCGAGGACCCGCAGCTGGGCCTGGACTACAGCCGCGTCGTGCACGGCGACCAGAAGTTCGCCTACGTCCGCCCCGTGCGCGCGGGCGACCGGCTGACCGTCACCTCGACCATCGAGGCCGTGAAGTCGCTCGCCGGCAACGACATCATCGACATCCGCGGCGAAGTCCACGACGAGTCCGGCGAGCACGTGGTGACCGCGTGGACCAAGCTCGTGTCCCGCGCCCCCGAGGAGGCCTGAGATGACCGCGCAGATCCAGTACGCCGACGTCGAGGTCGGCACCGAGCTCCCGGCGGCGTCCTTCCCCGTGACCCGCGCCACGCTCGTCCGCTACGCGGGGGCCTCGGGCGACTTCAACCCGATCCACTGGAACGAGAAGTTCGCCAAGGAGGTCGGGCTGCCGGACGTCATCGCGCACGGCATGTTCACCATGGCCGAGGCGATCCGCGTCGTGACCGACTGGGTCGGCGACCCGGGCGCGGTCGTCGAGTACGGCGTCCGCTTCACCAAGCCGGTCGTGGTCCCGAACGACGACCAGGGTGCGCTGATCGAGGTCACCGGCAAGGTCGCGCAGAAGCTGGACGACAACCGCGTGCGGGTCGACCTGACGGCGATGAGCGCCGGTCAGAAGGTCCTGGGCATGTCCCGCGCGGTGGTCAGGCTGGCCTGAGCGGCCGCCTGCCCGACGGGCCGAGGCGCGGGGGGCGACCCCCGCGCCCCCGCGCCCCCTCGGGCCCCTCGCGCCCCGTCGGGCCCGGTCTCCTGGCCGCGCGCCGGACCCCTTGACCAAGTTAGTGATTGAGTACTAACTTCATTGCATGGCAAGGATGAGTGCGGACGAGCGGCGTGAGAGCGTCATCCGCGCCGCGATCCACGAGTTCGCGCGCGGCGGCTATCACGGGACCTCCACCGAGGCCATCGCCCAGCGGGTCGGGGTCTCGCAGCCGTACCTCTTCCGTCTCTTCCCGGGCAAGAAGGCCATCTTCCTGGCCGCGGCCGGGCGGTGCCTGGAGAGCACCCGCAGGGTGTTCGCCGAGGCCGCCGACGGACTGCACGGCGAGGAGGCCCGCGCCGCCATGGGCGAGGCGTACGTCCGCCTGATCGCCGAGGAGCCGGCGATGCTCCAGATGCAGCTCCAGATGTACGTCACCGTGGCCGCCGCCGAGGCCGCCGGCGACCACGAGCTCGGCGAGCTCGTACGGGCCGGCTGGCTGGAGCTGTGGGACACCGTCCGGATCCCGCTCGGCGGGGACGTCCAGGAGGTCACGGCCTTCATGGCGCAGGGGATGCTCATCAACACCCTGTCCGCCATGGGGTTCCCCTCCGGCCACCGGATCTGGGACGGGTTCCCGGGCGGCGTGGACGAGGCGGCCGGGGCGGGCGGCGGCTGCGGGGAGTGAGGCGCGGGGCCTGCGCGGCCCCGCATCCTTCTGCCCATCAAAGTTAGTCAGCAATAACTAACAAACCAGTCCAGGGGGAAGCATGACCCAGCAGAAACTCGGACCGTCCGCGGTCTGGGCACTCGTCCTCACCGGCGCCGCCAGTTTCATGGCCGCCCTCGACAACCTCGTCGTCACCACCGCCCTCCCCGCCATCCGCGCCGACCTCGGCGGCAGGCTGGAGGACCTGGAGTGGACGGTGAACGCCTACACCCTGACTTTCGCCGTCCTGCTGATGTTCGGCTCCGCCCTCGGCGACCGCTTCGGCCGCCGCCGGCTCTTCACCGCCGGCCTCGCGCTCTTCACCGCCGCTTCCGCGGCCGCCGCCCTCTCCCCGGACATAGGCCGGCTCATCGCCGCCCGCGCGGTCCAGGGCGCCGGAGCCGCCGTGATGATGCCGCTCAGCCTCACCCTCCTCACCGCCGCCGTCCCCGCCGCCCGGCGCGGCACGGCCCTCGGGATCTACGGCGCCGTCACCGGCCTGGCCGTCGCGAGCGGCCCCCTCATCGGCGGCAGTCTCACCGAACACATCTCCTGGCAGTGGATCTTCTGGCTGAACGTGCCCGTCGGCCTCGCCCTGCTCCCGCTCGCCCGCCTGCGCCTGGACGAGTCCGCCGTCCCCGGCGCCCGGCTCGACGTCCCCGGCACCCTCCTCATCAGCGGCGGCCTCTTCGGCATCGTCTACGGCCTGGTCAACGCCAACGCCCACGGCTGGACCAGCGCCCCCGTCCTCACCGGCCTCCTCGCCGGCAGCGCCCTCGTCGGCGGCTTCGTCCACCACGGATTCCGGAGCGCCGACCCCGTCCTGCCCATGCGGCTCTTCCGCGACCGCGGCTTCCTCGGGATCAACCTCGCCAGCCTGCTGATGTACCTCGGCATGTTCGGGTCGATCTTCCTGCTCAGCCAGTTCCTCCAGGGCGTCGCCGGCTACTCGCCCACCGAGGCGGGCCTGCGCATGCTCCCCTGGACCGGCATGGGGATCATCGTCGCCCCGCTCGCCGGGATCCTCGCCGACCGGATCGGCGGCCGCCCCGTCGTCGCCGCGGGCCTCACCCTCCAGGCCCTCGGCCTCGGCTGGTTCGCCCTCGTCCTGAACCCCGGCGTCTCCTACGCCGCCCAGCTCCCGGCCCTCGTCCTCAGCGGGATCGGCATGTCCCTGTACTTCGCACCGGCCAACCACATGCTCATGTCCACCGTGGCCCCCGCCGACCAGGGCAGGGCCTCCGGCACCAACAACGCCCTCCGCGAGGTCGGAGGCGCCCTCGGCGTGGCCGTCCTCGCCTCCGTCTTCTCCGCCCACGGCGGCTACCGGACCCCGCAGACCTTCACCGACGGCACCGTCCCCGCCCTGTGGATCGGCGCCGCCGCCGTCGCCCTGGCCGCCGCCCTGACCCTGCTGCTCCCGCGCCGGACCAGGACCGCCCCCGCCCCCACCGCGGACCCGGCCCCCGCCCCGGCCCACGCCGCCTGACCGAGACAAGGAGACCCGCCGTGCCCGACATCCCCTGGACCACCCCCACCGCACCCGCCCCCGACGCCGAGGTCTATGTCATGGCCTCCCGCTTCGAGACCGCCACCCTCACCGGTGCCCTCAGGTTCTTCCTCAAGGCGCCCGGCATCATCGCCCAGATCCGCAAGGCCCCCGGCGCCCACGGAGCCGCCCTCCGCGCCCGCGTGTCCCGCCGCACCTTCCTCACCCTCTCCGCCTGGGAGGACCGGGACGCCCTCCACCGCTTCGCCCGCAGCGAGCCCCACCGCTCCAGCGCCCGCGCCGCCGCCGCGTACACGAAGGAATCCGTTTTCACCTTCTGGACCGTCCCCGCCGCCGGACTGCCCGTCACCTGGGCCGAGGCCGAGCGGCGCCTGGCCGCGGAGAGCGCCCGGCAGGACGAGCGGAAGCGGGGCCACTGAGTGCCCCGCCGGGATGCGAGGGGGACGGACCGTACTCTTGTCCACGTGCAGGAACTCCACGACGCCCCCCTCGCCCCGCTGACCACCTTCCGCCTCGGCGGCCCCGCGGCCCGGCTGGTCACCGCGACCACCGACGCCGAGGTCGTCGAAACCGTCCGCGCCGCGGACGCGAGCGGCACCCCGCTCCTCGTCATCGGCGGCGGCAGCAACCTCGTCATCGGCGACGAGGGCTTCGCCGGCACCGCCCTGCGCATCGCCACCACCGGCTTCACCCTGGACGGCACCACCCTGGAGCTCGCCGCCGGCGAGAACTGGAGCGACGCCGTCGCCCGCACCGTCGAGGCCGGCCTCGCGGGCATCGAGTGCCTCGCCGGCATCCCCGGCTCCGCCGGCGCCACCCCGATCCAGAACGTCGGGGCGTACGGCCAGGAGGTGTGCGACACCATCACCGAGGTCGTCGCCTACGACCGCACCACCGGCGAGACCGTCACCCTGACCGCCGCCGAGTGCGCCTTCCGGTACCGCCACAGCCTCTTCAAGGACCAGCCCGACCGCTACGTCGTCCTGCGCGTGCGCTTCGCCCTGGAGGACGCGGGCGGCCTCTCCGCGCCCATCAAGTACCCCGAGACGGCCCGCGCCCTCGGCGTCGAGGCCGGCGACCGCGTTCCGGCCGCCACCGCCCGCGAGACCGTCCTGCGCCTGCGCGCCGGCAAGGGCATGGTCCTCGACCCCGCCGACCACGACACCTGGTCCGCCGGATCCTTCTTCCACAACCCGATCCTGACCGACGAGGCCTACGCCGCCTTCCTCGTCCGCGCCCAGGACCGCCTCGGCCCCGACACCGCCCCGCCCGCCTACCCGGCCGGCGAGGGCCGTACGAAGACCAGCGCGGCCTGGCTGATCGACAAGGCCGGCTTCACCAAGGGCTACGGCACCGGTCCCGCCCGCATCTCCACCAAGCACACCCTCGCCCTCACCAACCGCGGCGAGGCCACCACCGAGGACCTGCTGGCCCTGGCCCGCGAGGTCGTCGCCGGGGTCCACGCGGCCTTCGGCGTCACCCTCGTCAACGAGCCGGTGACGGTCGGCGTCCGCATCTGACATGAACTGCCCCCTGCACGGGGCCGGCACGGACCCCACACGCCTGGTGGGACGCCAGATCAGCCGGGTCGTCGCGTCCTGGCACATCTGCGAGGGCGAGCGCTCCGAGGCCCCGCTCGACGTCTGGCTGATCGACAGCGCCGGCGAGTCCACCCGCATCACCACCGGGTCCGACCACTGCCTCATCGTCGAGTCCGCCCCGCCCCACGCCCCGTACGACATGGGGGAGTGGGGCCGGGTCGAGGTCGGCGAGGACCTCGGGGAGCACCCCTTCCTGCGCCACCTCGGCCAGACCGTCGAGTCGGTCGCCGAATTCGCGCTGCCCGAGCAGGGCCGCACCCACCTGGAGATCGGCTTCCCCGACGGTCACCGGGTCCGGGCCGACTGCCACCAGGGGGACCTGCGGCTCACCCGTTGAGCCAGTGGTCGATCCCGTCGAGCAGCTTCGCCTTGACCTCCTCCGGCGCGGCCGAACCCCGCACCGACTGGCGGGCCAGCTCGGCGAGCTCCGCGTCCGTGAAGGCGTGGTGGCGGCGGGCGATCTCGTACTGGGCCGCCAGCCGGGACCCGAACAGCAGCGGGTCGTCCGCGCCCAGCGCCATGGGCACCCCCGCCTCGAAGAGGGTGCGCAGCGGGACGTCCTCGGGCCGCTCGTAGACGCCCAGCGCGACGTTGGACGCGGGGCAGACCTCGCAGGTGACCTGCCGGTCCGCGAGCCGCTTCAGCAGCCGCGGGTCCTCGGCCGCCCGGACGCCGTGCCCGATGCGGGCGGCGCGCAGGTCGTCGAGGCAGTCGCGGACCGAGGAGGGGCCCGTGAGCTCGCCGCCGTGCGGGGCCGCCAGCAGGCCGCCCTCGCGAGCGATGGCGAAGGCCCGGTCGAAGTCGCGGGCCATGCCGCGGCGCTCGTCGTTGGAGAGGCCGAAGCCGACGATTCCCCGGTCGGCGTAGCGGACGGCCAGACGGGCGAGGGTGCGGGCGTCCAGGGGGTGCTTCATCCGGTTGGCGGCGATCAGCACCCGCATGCCCAGACCGGTCTCGCGGGAGGCCGCGTCGACGGCGTCGAGGATGATCTCCACCGCCGGGATCAGGCCGCCGAGCAGCGGGGCGTAGGAGGTGGGGTCCACCTGGATCTCCAGCCAGCCGCTGCCGTCCCGCACGTCCTCCTCGGCGGCCTCGCGGACCAGGCGCCGGATGTCCTCCGGCTCACGCAGACAGGAGCGGGCCGCGTCGTAGAGCCGCTGGAAGCGGAACCAGCCGCGTTCATCCGTGGCCCGGAGCTTGGGCGGCTCCCCGGCGGTCAGGGCGTCCGGCAGCCGGACGCCGTACTTGTCGGCCAGCTCCAGCAGGGTCGACGGGCGCATCGAGCCGGTGAAGTGCAGGTGCAGATGGGCCTTCGGCAGAAGCGTGAGATCGCGTGCGTGCTCCATCTGGTGATCCTGCCGTATCGGTCACCCGAATGGCAGGGGGATTACCCGAACGGGACATTGCCCGAACATGAATCTGACGCCGGACGCGCCGGAGCGGCCGCACCCGCGTGGGTGAGGCCGCTCCGGTCGTCTACTGCTCAGGCCTTGGCCTCGGCCAGCAGGTTCTGGATCCGGGTCACGCCCTCGACCAGGTCCTCGTCGCCCAGGGCGTAGGACAGGCGCAGGTAGCCGGGGGTGCCGAAGGCCTCGCCCGGGACGACCGCGACCTCGGCCTCGTCCAGGATCAGCGCGGCCAGCTCGACCGAGGTCTGCGGGCGCTTGCCGCGGATCTCCCTGCCGAGCAGCTCCTTGACCGACGGGTACGCGTAGAACGCGCCCTCGGGGGTCGGGCAGAAGACGCCGTCGATCTCGTTGAGCATCTTCACCATCGTCTGGCGGCGGCGGTCGAAGGCCTTGCGCATCTCGGCGACGGCGTCGAGGTCGCCCGAGACGGCGGCCAGCGCGGCGACCTGGGCCACGTTGGAGACGTTGGAGGTGGCGTGCGACTGCAGGTTCGTCGCGGCCTTGATGACGTCCTGCGGGGCGATGACCCAGCCCACGCGCCAGCCGGTCATCGCGTACGTCTTGGCGACGCCGTTGACGACGATGCACTTGTCGCGCAGCGCCGGGACCAGCACGGGCAGCGAGGTGAACTTCGCGTCGCCGTAGACCAGGTGCTCGTAGATCTCGTCGGTCAGCACCCACAGGCCGTGCCCGGCGGCCCACTCGCCGATCGCCTTCGCGTCGGCCTCGCTGTAGACCGCGCCCGTCGGGTTGGACGGGGAGACGAACAGGACGACCTTGGTGCGCTCGGTGCGCGCCGCTTCCAGCTGCTCGACGGAGACCCGGTAACCGGTGGTCTCGTCGGCGACGACCTCGACCGGGACACCGCCGGCGAGCCGGATCGACTCCGGGTAGGTGGTCCAGTACGGGGCCGGGACGATGACCTCGTCGCCCGGGTCGAGGATCGCCGCGAAGGCCTCGTAGATGGCCTGCTTGCCGCCGTTGGTCACCAGGACCTGGGACGCGTCCACCTCGTAGCCGGAGTCGCGCAGCGTCTTGGCGGCGATGGCCTTCTTGAGCTCGGGCAGGCCGCCCGCCGGCGTGTAGCGGTGGAACTTCGGGTCGCGGCAGGCCGCGACCGCCGCCTCGACGATGTAGTCCGGGGTCGGGAAGTCGGGCTCGCCCGCGCCGAAGCCGATCACCGGGCGCCCGGCGGCCTTGAGGGCCTTGGCCTTGGCGTCGACGGCGAGGGTCGCGGACTCGGAGATGGCGCCGATACGGGCGGACACCCGGCGCTCGGAGGAAGGCGTTGCAGAGGTCATGCGGCCAATCGTCCCAGACGCTCCGGAGGCCCCGCACAACGTTTCAGTCACCGGACGGAGCACGTCCGGATCTTCTCTGTTCGACGTCAGGCCCAGGACCACGTATGCTCTGCTGTCGTTGGTCCTCACCAAACGCCCCGGGGCGTGAGCACTCCGTGCACTCGTCCGGATGCGGTAGGTTGGGGAACGCAAAGGGTCGTAGCTCAATTGGTAGAGCACTGGTCTCCAAAACCAGCGGTTGGGGGTTCGAGTCCCTCCGGCCCTGCTCCACACTCCTTCTCGGATGTGTGTGCGCAGGTACGTATTTCGATGCAACGCCGTGCGGCGCAACCGGGCGCGGCTACGGCCACGACCCGGATTCAGGTGAGAGACGTGACGGACGCCCTGGGCTCCATCGACATGCCTGACGCCGACAACGACACGCGCGAGAAGAAGGCCCGCAAGGGTGGCAAGCGCGGGAAGAAGGGCCCTCTCGGCCGCCTCGCGCTGTTCTACCGCCAGATCGTCGCGGAGCTCCGCAAGGTCGTCTGGCCCACTCGAAACCAGCTCACGACGTACACCACCGTGGTGATTGTCTTCGTGGTCATCATGATCGGTCTGGTGACCGTGATTGACTATGGATTCCAGGAAGCCATCAAGTTCGTCTTCGGCTGATCCCCGCGGAGGGCGGCCCCTTGATGGGTGCCGCCCCTTTTCGCATGTTCCACCACCTTTTGTATCCAGGAAGAAGCAGCCACCGTGTCTGACCCGAACCTGAACGCGAGCCACGACTCCGTCGAGTCCGTCGAGGACGAGCTCGACATCGTCGAGGCGGCAGACGCTGTGGACCCCGACGAGGCCGAGCTCGCCGACGCCGAGGCCGGCATCGCCGCCGAGGACGCCGCCCTGCACGTCGAGGACGACGAGGACGCTGACGAGGACGACGCCGAGGACGACGCCGAGGCCGAGGAAGCCGACGAGGACGCCGAGGACGAGGGCGACGTCGAGGCCGCCGCCGAGGAGGAGGCCGAGGAGGCCGCCCCCGCCGAGCCCGTCGACCCGATCCAGGCGCTGCGCGACGAGCTCCGCCTGCTCCCCGGCGAGTGGTACGTGATCCACACCTACGCGGGCTACGAGAAGCGCGTGAAGGCCAACCTGGAGCAGCGCGCCGTCTCGCTGAACGTCGAGGAGTTCATCTACCAGGCCGAGGTGCCCGAGGAAGAGATCGTCCAGATCAAGAACGGCGAGCGCAAGAACGTCCGGCAGAACAAGCTGCCCGGCTACGTGCTCGTCCGCATGGACCTGACGAACGAGTCCTGGGGCGTCGTCCGCAACACCCCCGGTGTCACGGGCTTCGTCGGCAACGCGTACGACCCGTACCCGCTGACCCTGGACGAGATCGTCAAGATGCTCGCCCCGGAGGCGCAGGAGAAGGCCGCCAAGCAGGCTGCCGAGGAGGCCGGCCTGCCCGCGCCCGCCGTCAAGCGCACCATCGAGGTCCTGGACTTCGAGGTCGGCGACTCGGTCACCGTCACCGACGGCCCGTTCGCGACGCTCCAGGCGACGATCAACGAGATCAACCCGGACTCGAAGAAGGTCAAGGGCCTCGTCGAGATCTTCGGCCGCGAGACCCCGGTCGAGCTGAGCTTCGACCAGATCCAGAAGAACTGAACCTTCTGGACAACGCTTCCGAACAGGTCAGACCAGCCCGAAAAAGGCGGTCTGACCTGCTCGGTTTTTAGCCCCGCACCGATACCCGTTATCGTGGTGCGGTATGCCTCCATCCGGATGACCGGACGGAAGGCTGGAAAACTCTCACTAGGACCCGGAGAGAGCAATGCCTCCCAAGAAGAAGAAGGTCACGGGGCTTATCAAGCTCCAGATCAAGGCCGGTGCGGCCAACCCGGCTCCGCCGGTCGGCCCCGCGCTCGGTCAGCACGGCGTCAACATCATGGAGTTCTGCAAGGCCTACAACGCCGCGACCGAGTCGCAGCGTGGCATGGTCGTGCCGGTGGAGATCACGGTCTACGAGGACCGCTCCTTCACCTTCGTCACCAAGACCCCGCCGGCCGCGCGCCTCATCCTGAAGCACGCCGGCATCGAGAAGGGCTCCGGCGAGCCGCACAAGACCAAGGTCGCGAAGCTCACGCGTGACCAGGTCCGCGAGATCGCCACGATCAAGATGCCCGACCTCAACGCGAACGACCTGGACGCCGCCGAGAAGATCATCGCCGGCACCGCCCGTTCCATGGGTGTCACGGTCGAGGGCTGATCTCGCCCCTCGCAGTTCCCCAGTGGTAGGACCAAGCGCTGGTCCGTACCACGACTCCATGCCTGAAGCACTTACACAGGAGCAGAAGTGAAGCGCAGCAAGACTCTCCGCGCTGCGGACGCCAAGGTCGACCGGGAGAAGCTCTACGCTCCCCTCGAGGCCGTCCGTCTCGCCAAGGAGACCAGCACCACCAAGTTCGACGCCACCGTCGAGGTTGCCTTCCGCCTGGGTGTCGACCCGCGCAAGGCCGACCAGATGGTCCGCGGCACCGTGAACCTCCCGCACGGCACCGGTAAGACCGCCCGGGTCCTGGTCTTCGCGACCGGTGACCGTGCTGCGGCCGCGGAAGCCGCCGGCGCCGACATCGTCGGCGACGACGAGCTGATCAACGAGATCGCCAAGGGCAACCGCCTGAACGAGTTCGACGCCGTCGTGGCGACCCCGGACCTCATGGGCAAGGTCGGCCGCCTCGGCCGCGTGCTCGGTCCGCGTGGTCTCATGCCGAACCCGAAGACCGGCACCGTCACCATGGACGTCGCCAAGGCTGTCACCGACATCAAGGGTGGCAAGATCGAGTTCCGCGTCGACAAGCACTCGAACCTGCACTTCATCATCGGCAAGGTCTCCTTCTCCGATGAGCAGCTGGTCGAGAACTACGCCGCGGCGCTGGACGAGATCGTCCGTCTGAAGCCGTCCGCCGCCAAGGGCCGCTACATCAAGAAGGCCGCCCTGAGCACCACGATGGGCCCCGGCATCCAGCTGGACTCCAACCGCACCCGGAACCTCCTCGTCGAGGAAGACCCGGCCGCGGTCTGAGCCTCACGGCTCGCCTGAGTGGCTGAAAGGGCCCCTCGCCTCCCCCCACGGGAGGCGAGGGGCCCGTTTCGTTCTCCGCCCGACGCGGTGGCCCGTGCGAACCGAAAACCGGAACGACTTTTCGTTCTCTTTACCGTAGGGTCGAGCGGTTGGCCGATCACACCAGGGGTGGGGACTCCATGCTCGTGCACCGCAAGAACAAGACCGCCATGGCCGCACTGGCCGCTGTACTGCTCGTGGGCGGCGCCACGACCGCCTGTGAGGGCGGCAAGAAGGACGAGGGGGCCACGGCGGGGGCCCCGCGGTCCGCGGAGCCCTCCGCGGCCGGCAAGCCCGCCCAGGGGGCGGCGGGGGCGACGCCGGCGGCCTACCTGGAGAAGGTGAGGAAGAACTCCGAGGAGATCACCTCCCTCCGCTACACCGTGACCGGCACCACCGGGGGCCGGCCGGTCAGCGCGGAGACCTCCGTCCGCCTCAGGCCCGCCCCGGCCATGTCCGTGAAGATGGCGGCGCCGGGCCAGGAGGGGGCGGCGGAGATCCGCCTGGTCGACGACGCCCTGTACATGGGCTCCGAGGGCCAGTGGCTGAAGTTCGACGCGAAGAACCCGGACCCGGCGGCCTCGAAGCGGATGCAGGGCGCCGACGGCCCCGCGGAGAACCCGGGCGACCGCGCCGGCGACCTGATGGGCGCCAAGGACCTCAAGACCGTCGGTGAGGAGACGGTCGACGGGGTGAAGACGCGGCACGTCTCCGGCACGGTCACCGTCGAGCAGATGCGGGCCTCCCTCGCCACCGCCACCCCCGAGGCCAGGGAGCGCCGCGAGAAGTCCCTCCAGAAGCTGGAAGGCGAGGGCGTCACGACCATGAACACGGACATGTGGATCGACGAGAGCGGCCACACCAGGCAGGTCCGCAACCGCGCTGACGCCAAGAGCGGCCCGATGGACGTGACGATCAAGTTCCTGGACTACAACAAGCCGGTCGACATCACGGCCCCGCCGGCCGACCAGGTCCTGGACCTCGGCCAGGCGGCGAAGGACGGCTCGGGCCAGGGCTGACCGGACCGGCCTCCGGACCCGTCGGGGGGCGGGTCCGGAGGCCGATTTGCTCCGGCCCGCATGCTTCGCGTACGCTTCCCCAGAAGCCAAAGACCGCTGGTCGTTGCCGTGCCCGACGAGGGTGCGGCGGCCGAAGGATCCGCTACTGCGGACGACCCGCGCAGGTGACTGTGGAATCGTTCCTGGAAATTTTTCCGGTTGAGCTACGCCCTGACGCCTGCGTCGGGGCGTTTTGTATGTCAGCCCCTTCTGAGCGGTCCTCATCACCCGGAAGGAGGCCGACGCTCTATGGCAAGGCCCGACAAGGCTGCCGACGTAGCCGAGCTTGAGGACAAGTTCCGCAGCTCGAACGCCGTTGTGCTGACCGAGTACCGGGGTCTCACCGTGAAGCAGCTCAAGACGCTGCGTCGTTCGCTCGGTGAGAACGCCCAGTACGCCGTGGTGAAGAACACGCTGACCAAGATTGCGGCGAACAACGCCGGGATCACCTCGCTCGACGACCAGTTCACTGGTCCGACGGGTGCCGCCTTCATCACCGGTGACCCGGTGGAGTCGGCCAAGGGTCTTCGTGACTTCGCCAAGGAGAACCCGAACCTGATCATCAAGGGCGGTGTCCTTGATGGCAAGGCGCTGTCCGCCGATGACATCAAGAAGCTTGCGGACCTCGAGTCCCGCGAGGTTCTGCTCAGCAAGCTGGCCGGCGCGTTCAAGGGCAAGCAGTCCCAGGCTGCCTCGCTCTTCCAGGCGCTGCCGTCGAAGTTCGTCCGCACCGCGGAAGCGCTTCGCGTCAAGCTCGCCGAGCAGGGCGGTGCCGAGTAATTCGGCTCGCGCACTGATCCACGCCGCCTAGTGCGTGGGTCGTAGCGGGCCGTTACGCCCGCCTCTCTAGACATTTTCGGCACCTGCCGAATTAGTGGAAGGATCGCCCATCATGGCGAAGCTCTCTCAGGAAGACCTCCTCGCCCAGTTCGAGGAGATGACCCTCATCGAGCTCTCCGAGTTCGTGAAGGCCTTCGAGGAGAAGTTCGACGTCACCGCCGCTGCGGCCGTCGCCGTTGCCGCCCCGGGTGCCCCCGGCGCCGGTGCCGTGGCCGAGGTCGAGGAGAAGGACGAGTTCGACGTCATCCTCACCGGCGCCGGCGACAAGAAGATCCAGGTCATCAAGGTCGTGCGCGAGCTGACCTCCCTGGGTCTGAAGGAGGCCAAGGACCTCGTCGACGGCACCCCGAAGCCGGTCCTCGAGAAGGCCAACAAGGAAGCCGCTGACAAGGCCGCTGAGGCCCTCAAGGCCGCTGGTGCCTCGGTCGAGGTCAAGTAACACCTCTGAGGCCGCCTGACGGCCTCAACCAAGGGCGATCACCCGTAAGGGTGGTCGCCCTTTGGCGTATTCGCAGTGCCTGACTTGCCCTGGTCTCGTTGGGGAGTAGGGTGATCATCGTTGCCTCGACGCAGGGTCCGGAGATGATCCGCTCGGAGCACGGGGCCTTGACGAACGGCCAGCGGCGCGCAATTCTCAGTCCCGTCGTGAGGTCGCCCGGGCCGATCCGAGATCCGAGGCATGGATCGACTACGAAGAGGGCAGTACTGATACGCGCTCTGTGTGCGGGCGCTGCGGCAAGGGCCGCGGTGTTGGTAGGACGCGGTGTTGACTGAGGACGTGGGGAAGGGCCTGTTGCCGGTTTCCGGAAACCTGGTCTGGACATCAGTGAGCCAAGTGGCTACACTGACCCTTTGCGCTGCCTGTTAGCTGTCCCCTGCCCGTCGCCAGGGGCATGCCCACGCTCGAGCACACCGGATTGATACGCCCTGACCTGGTCTTTTAGTCCAGCTGGGGAGGCTCTGTCTTCTGTGTCGGCTGGGACCGGTACGCGCGTAGTGAGTCCGAGCCCTCGGAAGGACCCCCTCTTGGCCGCCTCGCGCAACGCCTCGACCAATACGAACACCGGTGCCAGCACCGCCCCGCTGCGCATCTCCTTTGCAAAGATCAAGGAGCCCCTCGAGGTTCCGAACCTCCTGGCGCTGCAGACCGAGAGCTTTGACTGGCTGCTCGGCAACGCCGCCTGGAAGTCTCGCGTCGAGTCGGCGCTTGAGAGTGGACAGGACGTCCCCACCAAGTCCGGTCTGGAAGAGATCTTCGAGGAGATCTCGCCGATCGAGGACTTCTCCGGGTCGATGTCGCTGACGTTCCGCGACCACCGGTTCGAGCCGGCGAAGAACTCCGTCGACGAGTGCAAGGAGCGCGACTTCACGTACGCGGCGCCGCTCTTCGTCACGGCCGAGTTCACGAACAACGAGACCGGTGAGATCAAGTCTCAGACGGTCTTCATGGGCGACTTCCCGCTCATGACCAACAAGGGCACCTTCGTCATCAACGGCACCGAGCGCGTCGTCGTGTCGCAGCTCGTCCGTTCCCCGGGTGTCTACTTCGACTCCTCCATCGACAAGACGTCCGACAAGGACATCTTCTCCGCCAAGATCATCCCCTCCCGGGGTGCCTGGCTGGAGATGGAGGTCGACAAGCGCGACATGGTCGGCGTCCGCATCGACCGCAAGCGCAAGCAGTCCGTCACCGTCCTCCTCAAGGCCCTCGGCTGGACCACCGAGCAGATCCTCGAGGAGTTCGGCGAGTACGAGTCCATGCGCGCCACCCTGGAGAAGGACCACACCCAGGGCCAGGACGACGCGCTGCTCGACATCTACCGCAAGCTGCGCCCGGGCGAGCCGCCGACCCGCGAGGCCGCCCAGACGCTGCTCGAGAACCTCTACTTCAACCCGAAGCGCTACGACCTCGCGAAGGTCGGCCGCTACAAGGTGAACAAGAAGCTCGGCGCCGACGAGCCGCTCGACGCCGGTGTGCTCACCACCGACGACATCATCGCGACGATCAAGTACCTCGTGAAGCTCCACGCGGGCGAGACCGAGACCGTCGGCGAGTCCGGCCGGGAGATCGTCGTCGAGACCGACGACATCGACCACTTCGGCAACCGTCGTATCCGCAACGTCGGCGAGCTCATCCAGAACCAGGTCCGTACGGGTCTCGCCCGTATGGAGCGCGTCGTGCGCGAGCGCATGACCACCCAGGACGTCGAGGCGATCACGCCGCAGACCCTGATCAACATCCGGCCGGTCGTCGCCTCCATCAAGGAGTTCTTCGGCACCAGCCAGCTGTCGCAGTTCATGGACCAGAACAACCCGCTGTCGGGCCTGACGCACAAGCGTCGTCTCAACGCCCTCGGCCCGGGTGGTCTGTCCCGTGAGCGGGCCGGCTTCGAGGTCCGAGACGTCCACCCGTCGCACTACGGCCGCATGTGCCCGATCGAGACGCCCGAAGGCCCGAACATCGGTCTGATCGGCTCGCTCGCCTCCTACGGCCGCATCAACCCGTTCGGTTTCATCGAGACCCCGTACCGCAAGGTCGCCGAGGGTGTCGTCACCGACGAGGTCGACTACGTCACCGCCGACGAGGAAGACCGCTTCGTCATCGCCCAGGCGAACGCCCGCCTCGACGACGACATGCGCTTCACCGAGGGTCGCGTCCTGGTCCGCAAGCGTGGCGGCGAGGTCGACTACGTCGAGCCGTCCGACGTGGACTACATGGACGTCTCGCCGCGCCAGATGGTGTCCGTCGCGACCGCGATGATCCCCTTCCTCGAGCACGACGACGCCAACCGCGCCCTCATGGGCGCGAACATGATGCGCCAGGCCGTTCCGCTCATCAAGGCGGAGGCCCCGCTCGTCGGCACCGGCATGGAGTACCGCTGCGCGGTCGACGCCGGCGACTCGATCAAGGCGGAGAAGGACGGTGTCGTCCAGGAGGTCTCGGCCGACTACATCACCGTCGCCAACGACGACGGCACGTACACCACGTACCGCGTCGCCAAGTTCTCCCGCTCGAACCAGGGCACCTCGGTCAACCAGAAGGTCATCGTCAACGAGGGCGACCGGATCGTCGAGGCCCAGGTCCTCGCCGACGGCCCGGCCACCGAAGAGGGCGAGATGGCCCTCGGCAAGAACCTGCTCGTCGCGTTCATGCCGTGGGAAGGCCACAACTACGAGGACGCGATCATCCTGTCGCAGCGCCTCGTGCAGGACGACGTCCTCTCCTCGATCCACATCGAGGAGCACGAGGTCGACGCCCGTGACACCAAGCTCGGCCCCGAGGAGATCACCCGGGACATCCCGAACGTCTCCGAGGAGGTCCTCGCGGACCTCGACGAGCGCGGCATCATCCGCATCGGTGCGGACGTCGTCGCCGGCGACATCCTGGTCGGCAAGGTCACCCCGAAGGGTGAGACCGAGCTGACCCCGGAGGAGCGCCTGCTCCGCGCGATCTTCGGTGAGAAGGCCCGCGAGGTGCGTGACACCTCGCTCAAGGTGCCTCACGGTGAGATCGGCAAGGTCATCGGTGTCCGCGTCTTCGACCGCGAGGAGGGCGACGAGCTTCCTCCGGGCGTGAACCAGCTGGTCCGCGTCTACGTGGCCCAGAAGCGCAAGATCACCGACGGTGACAAGCTCGCCGGCCGTCACGGCAACAAGGGTGTCATCTCCAAGATCCTCCCGATCGAGGACATGCCCTTCCTCGAGGACGGCACCCCGGTCGACATCATCCTCAACCCGCTGGGTGTCCCGTCCCGAATGAACCCGGGACAGGTCCTGGAGATCCACCTCGGCTGGCTCGCCAGCCGCGGCTGGGACGTCTCCGGCCTCGCGGACGAGTGGGCGCAGCGCCTCCAGGCGATCGGCGCCGACCAGGTCGCCCCCGGCACCAACGTCGCCACCCCCGTCTTCGACGGTGCGCGCGAGGACGAGCTGGCCGGCCTGCTCCAGCACACCATCCCGAACCGCGACGGCGAGCGCATGGTGCTCCCGACCGGCAAGGCGCGCCTGTTCGACGGCCGCTCCGGCGAGCCGTTCCCGGACCCGATCTCGGTCGGGTACATGTACATCCTCAAGCTGCACCACCTGGTCGACGACAAGCTCCACGCCCGTTCGACCGGTCCGTACTCGATGATCACGCAGCAGCCGCTGGGTGGTAAGGCGCAGTTCGGTGGTCAGCGCTTCGGTGAGATGGAGGTGTGGGCGCTTGAGGCATACGGCGCCGCGTACGCGCTCCAGGAACTCCTGACGATCAAGTCCGACGACGTGACCGGCCGCGTGAAGGTCTACGAGGCCATCGTCAAGGGCGAGAACATCCCCGAGCCGGGCATTCCCGAGTCCTTCAAGGTGCTCATCAAGGAAATGCAGTCGCTCTGCCTCAACGTGGAGGTGCTGTCCTCGGACGGCATGTCCATCGAGATGCGCGACACCGACGAGGACGTCTTCCGCGCGGCGGAGGAGCTCGGTATCGACCTGTCCCGGCGCGAGCCGAGCAGCGTCGAAGAGGTCTGACGGGCCTGGCCGGGGGATCCGACAGATCCCCCGGCCGCCCCGGGACCGTTCAGACCATGATTGAGACTCGACCCCGAAAGAGGGATTGACGCACAGTGCTCGACGTCAACTTCTTCGACGAGCTGCGGATCGGCCTTGCCACCGCGGACGACATCCGAACCTGGTCGCACGGCGAGGTCAAGAAGCCGGAGACCATCAACTACCGCACCCTCAAGCCCGAGAAGGACGGACTCTTCTGCGAGAAGATCTTCGGTCCTACCCGGGACTGGGAGTGCTACTGCGGCAAGTACAAGCGTGTCCGCTTCAAGGGCATCATCTGTGAGCGCTGTGGCGTCGAGGTCACGCGCGCCAAGGTGCGCCGTGAGCGGATGGGCCACATCGAGCTTGCCGCTCCCGTCACCCACATCTGGTATTTCAAGGGCGTCCCGTCGCGCCTGGGCTACCTGCTGGACCTCGCGCCGAAGGACCTCGAGAAGGTCATCTACTTCGCCGCGTACATGATCACGTTCGTCGACGACGAGCGCCGTCAGCGCGACCTGCCGTCGCTGGAGGCCCACGTCTCCGTCGAGCGCCAGCAGATCGAGAACCGCCGCGACGCCGACCTCGAAGGCCGCGCCAAGAAGCTCGAGAGCGACCTGGCCGAGCTCGAGGCCGAGGGCGCCAAGGCCGACGTGCGCCGCAAGGTGCGCGAGGGCGCCGAGCGCGAGATGAAGCAGCTCCGTGACCGCGCCCAGCGCGAGATCGACCGCCTTGACGAGGTGTGGAACCGCTTCAAGAACCTCAAGGTCCAGGACCTCGAGGGCGACGAGCTCCTCTACCGCGAGCTGCGTGACCGCTTCGGCACGTACTTCGACGGCTCGATGGGTGCCGCGGCGCTGCAGAAGCGCCTGGAGTCCTTCGACCTGGAGGAGGAGGCCGAGCGCCTCCGCGAGATCATCCGTACCGGCAAGGGCCAGAAGAAGACCCGTGCGCTCAAGCGCCTCAAGGTCGTCTCCGCGTTCCTGCAGACGAGCAACAGCCCCAAGGGCATGGTCCTGGACTGCGTCCCGGTCATCCCGCCGGACCTGCGTCCGATGGTGCAGCTCGACGGTGGCCGCTTCGCGACCTCCGACCTGAACGACCTGTACCGCCGCGTCATCAACCGCAACAACCGCCTGAAGCGCCTTCTCGACCTCGGTGCCCCCGAGATCATCGTGAACAACGAGAAGCGCATGCTCCAGGAGGCCGTGGACGCGCTCTTCGACAACGGTCGTCGCGGCCGCCCGGTGACGGGCCCCGGCAACCGCCCGCTGAAGTCCCTCAGCGACATGCTGAAGGGCAAGCAGGGTCGATTCCGTCAGAACCTCCTCGGCAAGCGCGTGGACTACTCCGCGCGTTCCGTGATCGTCGTCGGTCCGCAGCTCAAGCTGCACCAGTGCGGTCTGCCGAAGGCGATGGCGCTGGAGCTCTTCAAGCCGTTCGTGATGAAGCGCCTGGTCGACCTGAACCACGCGCAGAACATCAAGTCGGCGAAGCGCATGGTCGAGCGCGGCCGCACGGTCGTGTACGACGTGCTCGAAGAGGTCATCGCCGAGCACCCGGTCCTGCTGAACCGTGCGCCCACGCTGCACCGCCTCGGCATCCAGGCCTTCGAGCCCCAGCTGGTCGAAGGCAAGGCCATCCAGATCCACCCGCTCGTCTGCACCGCGTTCAACGCGGACTTCGACGGTGACCAGATGGCCGTCCACCTGCCGCTCTCCGCGGAGGCGCAGGCCGAGGCCCGCATCCTGATGCTGTCCTCGAACAACATCCTCAAGCCGGCCGACGGCCGTCCGGTCACGATGCCGACGCAGGACATGGTCCTGGGTCTGTTCTTCCTGACCACCGACGGTGAGCTCCGTGACGTCAAGGGCGAGGGCCGCGCGTTCGGCTCGACCGCCGAGGCGATCATGGCGTTCGACGCCGGCGAGCTCGCGCTGCAGTCGTCCGTCGACATCCGCTTCCCGGTGGGCACCATCCCGCCGCGCGGCTGGGTGCCGCCGGTCGCCGAGGAGGGCGAGCAGGAGTTCCAGCCGGGCGACAGCTTCCGTCTGAAGACGACCCTGGGCCGTGCGCTCTTCAACGAGCTGCTGCCCGAGGACTACCCGTTCGTCGACTACTCGGTGGGTAAGAAGCAGCTCTCCGAGATCGTCAACGACCTGGCGGAGCGCTACCCCAAGGTCATCGTGGCGGCGACGCTCGACAACCTGAAGGCGGCCGGCTTCCACTGGGCGACCCGTTCGGGCGTCACCGTGGCCATCTCCGACGTCGTCGTGCCCGAGGCCAAGAAGGCCATCGTCGCGGGCTACGAGGCGATGGACGAGAAGGTCCAGAAGCAGTACGAGCGCGGTCTGATCACCAAGGACGAGCGCACGCAGGAGCTCATCGCGATCTGGACCAAGGCGACCAACGAGGTTGCCGAGGCGATGAACGCGAACTTCCCCAAGACGAACCCCATCTTCATGATGGTTGACTCGGGTGCCCGAGGAAACATGATGCAGATGCGACAGATCGCCGGTATGCGTGGTCTGGTGTCGAACGCGAAGAACGAGACCATCCCGCGTCCGATCAAGGCGTCCTTCCGTGAGGGCCTCACCGTTCTGGAGTACTTCATCTCCACGCACGGTGCCCGTAAGGGTCTGGCGGACACCGCCCTGCGTACCGCCGACTCGGGTTACCTCACCCGTCGTCTGGTGGACGTCTCGCAGGACGTCATCATCCGCGAGGAGGACTGCGGCACCGAGCGCGGCCTCAAGCTCAAGATCGGCACCAAGGACGAGACGGGTGTCCTCCGCAAGGCGGACGACGTCGAGACCTCCGTGTACGCCCGCATGCTGGCCGAGGACGTCGTCATCGACGGCAAGGTCATCGCGCCGGCGAACGTGGACCTCGGCGACGTGCTCATCGACGCCCTCATCGCGAACGGCGTCGAGGAGGTCAAGACCCGCTCGGTCCTGACCTGTGAGTCCGCCGTCGGCACCTGTGCCTTCTGCTACGGCCGCTCGCTGGCCACCGGCAAGCTGGTCGACATCGGTGAGGCGGTCGGCATCATCGCCGCCCAGTCCATCGGTGAGCCCGGTACCCAGCTGACGATGCGTACCTTCCACACCGGTGGTGTGGCCGGTGACGACATCACGCAGGGTCTGCCGCGTGTCGTCGAGCTCTTCGAGGCCCGTACCCCGAAGGGTGTCGCCCCGATCTCCGAGGCCGCCGGCCGCGTGCGGATCGAGGAGACCGAGAAGACGAAGAAGATCGTCATCACGCCCGACGACGGCAGCGAGGAGACGGCCTTCCCGATCTCCAAGCGCGCCAAGGTCATCGTGCACGAGGGCGACCACGTCGAGGTGGGCCAGAAGCTCACCATGGGTGCCACCAACCCGCACGACGTGCTGCGCATCCTCGGCCAGCGCGCCGTCCAGGTCCACCTGGTCGGCGAAGTCCAGAAGGTCTACAACTCGCAGGGCGTGTCGATCCACGACAAGCACATCGAGATCATCATCCGGCAGATGCTGCGCCGCGTGACGATCATCGAGTCCGGCGACGCGGAGCTCCTTCCGGGCGAGCTCGTCGAGCGCTCCCGCTTCGAGACCGAGAACCGTCGTGTGGTCACCGAGGGCGGTCACCCCGCCTCCGGCCGTCCGCAGCTGATGGGTATCACCAAGGCCTCGCTGGCGACGGAGTCCTGGCTGTCGGCCGCCTCCTTCCAGGAGACGACCCGAGTCCTGACGGACGCGGCGATCAACGCCAAGTCCGACAGCCTCATCGGCCTCAAGGAGAACGTCATCATCGGTAAGCTCATCCCGGCCGGTACGGGTCTGTCCCGCTACCGCAACATCCGGGTCGAGCCGACCGAGGAGGCCAAGGCCGCGATGTACTCGGCCGTCGGCTACGACGACATCGACTACTCGCCCTTCGGCACCGGCTCCGGCCAGGCTGTCCCGCTGGAGGACTACGACTACGGCCCGTACAACGGCTGAGGTCTGAGGCAGTAGACCGCAGGGCGGTCACCCGAAAGGGTGGCCGCCCTGCGGCGTTCCTAGCCCCGGCCCTCCAGGTACCGCTGGAGGTGGTGCAGCCGGGTGCGGGGATCGGGATGGTGAGACAGGAGCCGTGCCGCGAACCGGGGTCGCCGCGCCGTACCGGGCAGCGCGGACTCCTCGGCGAGCCGCTCGTGGAGCGTCCGGACGAGGGGTCGCCCGAAGCCGAGGCGGGCCGCGTGCACGTCGGCACGCAACTCGGCCCGCCTGCCGACCGCTGCCGTCAGACAGGGCAGCGCCAGCAGGAGCAGAGGGAGGCCGTAGGTGGCCTTCAGCGTGGCGAACGCCAGGTAGCAGCTGAGGATCACGAGCACGCTCAGGGCCGTGACCGACGTACCGCGCACGGTACGGACCAGCCAGGGCCTCACCAGGGCGAGCCCCCGCCATGCCAAACGGCCGGGTATGGCGTACCACCAGCTGAGCATGTCCGACCATGCGTGACCGCTGCTGTGGTGTCCCAGCTCGTGTGCGAGCACGGCGGCCAGCCTTGAAGTGGGCAGGTCCCGCAGCGCCCGGCGGCTCACGGCGACGATGTGTCCGGCTGCGGCGAGGCCGTTCACGTTGTCACTGTCCTCGACCCACAGTTCGTACCTGTTCCCGTCCACTCCGGCGCGGGCCGTGACCTCACGCCACACCGGCACCAGCCTGGCCAGCTCGGTGGGAACGGGGCGGTGCAGACCCAGGAGGTGACGGGCGAGGAACCCCTCGGCCGGCCTGTGGAAGGCAAGGATCCCCGAGGCGGCCCAGAGCGCCGTGGGCAGCCACACCGGTACGCCCAGCCAGGCACGGAGTGCCAACGCCACCGCCAGGACCACCGCGAAGCTGAGCAGAAACGCGGGAAGGTGCAGCGTGAGCCCGAGCCACGCGGTGCGGTCCGTACGGCGCTGCCGGGCCCGGTAAGTGACACGGGTACCGGGCCCGTTCCGGTATTCGAGGTCGTCGGGTGGCGCTTGCGGGTCGTGCATAAGGGCCTCCAAGAACGGGATCAGGTCATCAGAGGAACAGGGCCACGGGCAGCGCCACCGCTCCGAAGCCGTAGGCCAGCAGGCCGGCCCGGATCCACTGGTGCTTACGGACCGCGATCCGGCTGTTCGCGGCGAGTGCGGTGAGCACCGCACGGCCCGGGTCGTGGCCCGTGTCGGCCAGGGCCTCGGCCAAACGGCCCTGCCGGTCGGCGGAACGGATGTCGCCGAAGTAGGCCAAGGGGCTGCCCGTCTGCCAGTCGGAGCGCAGAGACCGCGGCAGAACGGCGAGGAGCAGCGCCAACAGGGCCACCGCCAGGGCCCCTGCCCCGGACCACCAGAGGACCGGGCCGCAGCCCGACAGGGAACCGGGAGACCGGTGTGGCCCGAACTGCTGGCCACCGACCACACCGGCGGTCATGCCCAGGGCCCCGACGAGCAGGGCCGCCTTGGTGTCGGCACGGGCGATCTCGACGCGCAGGTCGGAGAGGAGCCGGACCGCGACCTCGTCCTCGGCGGTCACCGGAGCTCACCGGGGGTTTCGGGGAGGGCGGGCGGAACCACCGGCTGCCAGGTGTCCACGTCCGCCGTCGGCTGCACAGGCAGGCGGACGGGAACGGTCTCCGCCCGGGACGCCGGCTTTTCGACCGCCGGTTCCTCGGGGGCACGCTCATCGGGCACGTGCTGGCCGAGGACGGCATGGAGCGCGTCCATCGCGAGCCGCCGCGGTCCCTCCAGCTCGAAGGGCTCGGTACCCGTCTTGGTCAGCATGTCCTTGATCAGGTTCATCTGGGCCCGCACGTGCTCCCTGTGGTCCTCGCGAAGCGTGGCCAAGGCCTTCGCGGAGTCCTGCGGGTGCTGGGTCAGGTGCAGGGCCCAGGCGTCGATACCGCCGCGGGCCAGGTACTCGCGGTAGAAGTCGATCCGCTGTGCTTCGAGTTCCTGCAGGTCCAGGCGCTGCCGGTGCTGGGCTCGGGCGCGTGAGGCCTTTTCCTGGTCGACCCGGGCGCCCTCCTGCTCGGCCAGGAGCTCCTCGGTGGTCGTGTGTTCGATCCGCTGGAGGCGGCGGGCGTGGGCGACGTTGTCCTCGTCGCGTCGGAGCCGGACGGTCCACATGACGCGGAGGCCCGCCTCTTCGCCCAGGGGTTTTCCTTCGTGCACCACGGTCAGTACCTCAGCCTCGGCACCCGCGCTGTCGGCGATCGGAAAGCGACGGGTGACCGGCCTGGCGGCCCGCTCCAGTTCGCCCAGCAGGAGACGGGGGACGTCGCGGTGACCGCTGCGGACGAACCGGACCGGGTCGGTGACCTGCCAGTCGAGTTCGACGCTCACATCGAACTCGTGGGCGTCGTCGACGCTGGGCAAGGGCACTCGGGTCCGCACGGCGTGCACCCCCATGTCCACCTCGTACACGGCGGCGTAGCGCCGAGGGATCCGACGGGGTCGGTGCGGCGGACGGAAGACCTCGAAGTCGCCACGCCTGGTCGTGAAGACGAGGGTGTGATCGATTCGGGTGGACGGGCCGCCGGCCAGGCCGAGACGACCCAGCTGGCGGACGGTGACGACCGGGTCCCGCAGCAGGGTGTGCCGGTCGGCGTGCTGGTCCCAGTCGGTGGAGTGGTACAGAGGGCTGGGCATGTCGGGCCTCCTGTCAGGCGTGGGCCGGGGGACGGGCGAGAGCGGCGCGCATACGGTCGGCGACTGCCGGTCGGGGCCGGCCGTCCAGCCCCCGCATGGTCTCGAGCAGGTGGTCGAGGCGGGCTGCGTCGCGAGGGCCGGTGGCGACCGCGGGCAGCAGGTCAGCGAGGACCCGTGCTGTCCGCGGGTTCGCGTCGGCCGCCCGGACCCAGCTCCGCAGCGCGTCCTCCGCGCGTTCGTTGGCCGTCCGGTCGTTGAGCGCGCCCCGGAGCAGTCGGGCGATCGCGGCGGACTCGGAGTGCGACCGGGACGCCACGTCCAGCAGCGGAGGGCAGGCGGTCTCGTCCATGCGCTCGCAGGCTGTGAGGAAGCCGTCCAGGGCCAGTGCACGCGCCGAAGGGTGGCCGTCGAGGGCCGGGAGCAGGGCATCCAGCGTCGGAGCGGACGCAGACGAGAGCAGCAGCAGGGCGACGGACTGGGGGAGCTCTTCGGAGACCTGCTGGTCTCCCGCGCTCGTGCGGGACTGTTCGAGCTTGTTGTCATACTGGTGCCGGGCCTGTGCCTGAAGGGCGCAAAGGGTCTCGAGCGGGCGCTCGGGCCCGATCAGCCCGAGCGCCCGGACCCCCACCCAGCAGCGCTTCGGATCCTGGCCGGAGACGCTCCAGGCGTCGACGATCCGAGGGATGTTCGGGGCTCCGATGCGGTGGGACAGGGTGAGGGCGCTGACCGCCGTCAGCTGGCGCCGGGATTCCTTCGCTCCTGCCCAGGGCTCGATGATCAGAGCCATCGTCGACGGCAGGTCGGTGTAGGCGAGGACGGCGACGGTGGCCGCCGCCCGGGTCCGTACGAAGGGGCGCCCGTCGACGGAGAGCGCGTTGAGCCATTTGATCAGCGCGGGTCGGGCTGCAGGATGGCCGGTCCAGACCTCACGGAGCACGACCGGTGCCACACGTTCGTCATGGAAGGCCGCCTTGACCTGTGTGACCGGACCCCATTCGGTCCTCTCCTGGTCCTGGTAGCTGTGCGCCCGTGCGCTCTGCAGCCGTTTGCCGATGTGGGTGCCGAAGACCGGAATCGGCTTCTGGTACCTGTCGTCGCCGGTGCTCCGCAGGGCGCTGTACAGGACGTCGCTCAGCTCCGCGGTCAGCGCGTACGGCCCGCGGTCGAAAGCGGCCAACGCGATCAGGAACGCCTTCTCCCGTAGCTGCACCGGTGATTCCGCCTCCTCGAACCACTCCTGGACCTGCGCCACCAGCGTGCCGAGCGAGTACTGCTCGATCCGCTGTTCGTCGGCCTCCGCGAGGACCGCGACGTACCGCACGACCTCACGGATCTGCCGTTCGTGCGTGAGGAACTCGGCAACGGCGGGCAGGGCCAGGAGTCGCTGCGCGCGTTCGGCGCCGGTCTTCTTGGGGAGCAGGGCCGCGAGTACGGTCACCGCCGCAGGCGGGTGCCAGGAGGCGAGCTCGACGTTGTCCTCGACGTAGGGACTACGGCCCGTGGTGATCACGAGATAGCCGTCGAGTTCCCGCATGCGGCCGCGCAGCGACAGGACGTGGGCCTCCCGCAGCGGCTGCTCGCGTGAGATGTCCAGGTCGCACAGCACGTGGCCGACGGCACTGTCCTCCGCGGTCAGCCGCAGGCTCAGCTCGCTCGGCTTCACCTCGCGGTCCAGGGCACGGACCGGTGTGGCGCCGAGATGGTGCAGCAGCATGAGAGCCGCCGTGCGACGGCCGGTGAACGGGTCACCCGCCAGGACGATCACCCGTTCCTCACGCAGCCTCTCCAGCAGCTGGGCGAACGGGGTGCCTTCCGGTACGAAGTCTGCCGCGAGCCGTTCCAGGGTCTCGGCGGGGATCTCGCCCGAGGCCTGCCCGCCGCCGAAGCCCCCGAAGTTGTAGTGGTTCTCGGTCTTGCCGCCCGTGATGATGTCGCCGATGACCTGCCGTGCCGCGACGCCGTGATTGGTCCCTCGGAAGTGGAGCCCCATCGAACTCGGGGCGTGGGCGTCCAGGTCCCGGCGAGCGGCCCAGGGTTCCTGCGCGGGCCGTTCCGCCTCGACGCTGGGTTCGCCCTCGCCCTGCCCTGCGGCAGGTGCCTCCGGCCCGCTCTGCGGTGCCGCTTCCTCGCTCACCGGCGCCCGCCCGGGCCGCCGAAGCTGATGTCGCCCTGGACCTGGTTCGCGACCAGACCGTGGTTCGTGCCCCGGAAGTCGACGCCGGCCGGGGCGGGCGGCTGCGGGTTCCGGGGCGGGGTCCGTGGGGGAGCGGGGGGAGTGGTGGGAAGCGGTCCGTGGAGCCAGGCGGCCATCGGGCCGTTCTTGGTGGGCACGGTGATCGCGTGGAACTCGTCCTTCGGGATGCCGAGGTGGTCGTGGGCGACGATGCCCGCGTGCACGGACTCGGACACGCACAGCGCGAAGTCGTCCGCACGTTCGCGCAATGAGGCCCGCAGCTGGTCACCGTCGAGGAGGCGGCAGGCGTTGTTCACGTCCGTGCCCACCCAGCCGCCAAACTCGTCGATGTCGACGAACCCCGTCGCGAGGACGGCACGGAGCCGGATCTGTGCCGAGTTGGCGGCCAGCCGGTTGACGGCGCGCAGTTCTGCCGGCGCGTCCTTCAGCAGCGCGCGCAGCAGGTCGGTCAGCGGAACGGCGGGATCGATGAGCTCCATGACCGCGTCACCGCGGTCCTCCCGTCGCCGCAGGCTCTGGTCGGCCCCGGCCCGGACCAGGACGCGGTCGACGATCCCGAAGAGCATCCGTCGGAGGTAGCCCTGCTGGACGTCGTCGCGGTCGCTGAACCGCTCGGTGTCGATCAGGAGCAGGGTGCGGGAGAGGGGTTGTGGGTGCGTCATGCGAGTAGCTTCGGCCGACCGGGACCACCACTGTGAGGGAGGATGACGCACCCGAATGTGACCGTATGCACTGAAGGGAGCGGCGATGTGTTCCTCAGCCGGTCGGCGACTGGGCCCGGGCGATCCGGTGCAGCACGTTCGGCCGCGTGATCACCAGCGTGCGCCGACCCGTACTGATGACGCCCCGGTCCCGCAGGCTCTTCAATTCCCGCTGCACCATCTCGCGCGAAGCTCCCACGGCGCCCGCCAGCTCCTGCTTGGTCAGCGGGACGGCCACCTCCACCCCCTCCGTGGTGTGTCTGCCGTGGATCCGGGCGAGGTCCAGCAAGAGCACCGCGAGCCGCTCGCGGACCGGCATCGAGGCGAACTGGAGGTTGCGCCGGTCGGCCTCGCGCGTGCGGTCGGAGGCCAGGGCCAGCAACTGGAGCGCGACGTCGGGGTGCCGGCCGAGGAACACGCGGAAGGATTCGTGCGCGATGACGACCGCGCGGACCTGTTCGAGTGCGGTGATGGTTGCGGAGCGAGGCCGGCCGGTGAGCGCCGCGGACTCTCCGATGATGTCGCCCGGCCCGCGCAGGGCGAGCAGGGCCTGGTAGCCGTTGGGGTGTGTCGCGGTGACCTTGGTCCAGCCCCGCAGGATCAGAAGGATGTGCGCGGTGGGCTCGTCCTGGTGGAGCAGGGTGCTGCGGGGCTGGTAGACCACCTCGCGCCCGAGCGCCCGTAAGGCGGCGCCGTCCGCGTCCTCCAGCCGGGCGAGCAGGGGGACCCGGTCGTCCAGCCCACCTTCGCCGTACGCCGGGCCCGCACCGTCTGCCATCTGCAACCGCCCCCGCCCCTGTCGATCAGGGCGGTCAATGTACTCAACAACGGCCTTGGCCGGTCCCGGAACTGAGAGATCAGCCCGCGGCCCGCTCGCGCCGACGGCGCAGGTACCCCGCCGTGGTGACCGAGGCGAGGGTCAGGAGGGCCAGGGTGGCCGCTGCGAGGCCCGGGGTGAGGCCCTTGGGGGTGTAGGTGCAGGAGAGGTGGCGGGTGCCCGGGGTGAGGGGGATGGCCAGGAGGCCGTGGAAGTTCGTCGTGGGGGCCGAGCACTGCCAGCCCGGGATGTCCGTCATCGCGAAGACGGCGGTGCCGGTGGCGGTCGCCGGGAGGGCGGCCTCGATCGTGTGGCCGCCGGCGTGGACCGCGGTGGCGCCCGTGGCGGTGAGGTCGCGGACGCGGGCGTCCAGGGCCGCGCGGTCCAGGCAGCCGATCGGGTTCGGGCCGGCCGCGGCGTTCTCGGTGCGGGTCTCCACCGTCGCGGTGACCGTGCCGGACGCGGTGACCGGGCCCAGGGGGAGGACCCCGCTCATCCGGTCCTCCAGGGGGAGGGAGCGATCGTCGGCGCGGAGGGTGCCGTAGAGCTCGGGGGAGTACCAGTAGGCCTCGGAGCCCGGGGTGCAGGCGGCCGTGTAGGTCTGGGAGGCCGGCGTGCCCGTGCGGGTGGTCCGCGGGACCTCGTAGACCGTCGCGCCCAGGACGTTCTCCTGGCGGGCGTAGACGCTGTCGGCCGGGTTGGGGGAGGTGTAGGGGGCCGGGCGGACCGTGACCAGGGGAGGGGCGGCCTGCCTGGTCGCCGTCCAGGTGCCGGGGGCGGTGCCCGGGCGGACCCGGGCGCCGATCGAGAAGATCGCGTCGAGGACCGGGTTGTCGGCGCCGAAGAAGGTCCGGCCGTCGTTCTTGTAGCCGTATCCCAGGGGCTCCAGGGCCTTGTACGTCGCCTCCGGCAGGTAGCTGCTGTAGTACTGCGGGCCCTCCGCCCGAAGCGCGAGGGCGTCGTTGTAGGAGGTCTGCGGGGCGCCCGAGTCCGTCCGGTAGGCGGGCCAGCCGTCCACCCGGCGGACCGCCTCGAAGTGGTGCGTGATCGAGCGGTTCGAGGTCGGGGCGGGCTGGGCCCAGCGTTCGCGCGAGCGGCGGGCGTCCGCGTTCGCCGCCGCGACCGTCGATTCCGCGAAGACCACGCCGATCATGAGCAGCGCGGCGACCGGGATCAGCACGCGCCGCTTCTCGCCCAGCGCGAGCAGGGTCAGGGCCAGCAGCGAGAGCGCGCCGCCGCCCAGGACCGCCGGCCAGGTCCAGCCGCCGAAGTCGTTGGTGTGGCGCAGCACGAACGTCGCCGCGACCAGCAGGCCGGCGGCCAGGGCCAGGTGCGGCGGGCGGGGCCGGTTGGCCAGGGCCAGCCAGGCCAGGACGACGACCATCCCGCTGAACACGAACGTCTCGCGGTACGGGTTGCCGTTCGGCACCGCCAGCCCGTGCCACACGTACTGGGTCGGCGGGAACTGGAAGGAGACCAGGACGAGGAGGGTGGCCGCAGCCCAGACCAGGCGGGTGCGCCCGGCGATCCGGGTGTTCAGCAGGAAGGAGCCCGCCAGGATCAGGCCCAGCGAGGCCACGTACAGGCGCGGCCGGCCGCCCCACAGGTGGGTGGCCGGGAGCATGCCCGCCAGGAACACCTCGATGCGCACCGGGTCGAAGGCCGCGGCCTTCGTGGGCTGCGAGGCGCCGCTGGAGAGGAACGAAGGCAAGAGGAGGGGGAGGGTGAGGAGGATGCCGGTCGCGGCGGCGGTGGCCGCGCGCCACAGGGCGCGCAGGCGCTGCGCCCCCGTCATGTCCAGGGTGAGCATCCGGACGGCCAGCAGCACGCAGGCGGCCATCGTGGCCATCATCGCCGTGTAGAAGTTCCCGTACCAGGCGAGCGCCACCAGGAGCGCCGCCCCCGGCCAGTGCCGGCCCTCCAGGCACCACTCGACGGCGATGCCCAGCAGGGGCAGGGCCACCAGGCCCCACAGCCACATCGGGATGTACGAGGCGTCACTGAGCGCCCAGCCGCACAGGCCGTAGCAGGCGCCGAGGACGCCGCGCTGCCACCACGGGCCGGCCTGGAGCCTGCCGAGGTAGACCGTCATCAGGGCGGCGGCCGCGCCCATCGTCACCGGGGTGATCAGGAAGACGGCCAGGTCCACGTGGGCCCGGGGGACGAGGACGGCCAGCCACGAGAAGGGGTTGCCGAGGTACGTGTAGTAGTCGGACAGGAACTGCTGTCCGAAGCCGCCGCGCCAGCTGAACAGGACGTCGCCGGCGGCCTGGCCGTGGACCAGGTCCCACAGGGCGCGGTGGAAGGGCACGTACTGGTTGGCCTGGTCGTTGATGGCCCGGCCGGTGTCGCCGAAGGGGAAGCTGCCGCGGGCCGCCCAGGCCGCGCAGAACGCGCCCGAGGCGAGGAGGAAGGCCAGCAGGGGCCCGTACAGGCGCGGCAGGGCCGCACGCCGCCGTGCCGCGGGGGCGCGGCCGCCGCCGGGGGGCGGCGCTGCCGCCGTCGTCGGCTCCGAGGTGACCGTCCCCAATGTCCTGCTCCTGGCGCTCGTACGTTTTTGAACTGACTCGCTGGGATTCGCTGGCAGTGTAGTTCGCCCGCCCTACCACGCCCGTGTGACGTCCGCGAGGCCGCCCCGGCTCCGGGGCCCCACACCCAAGGGGCGCCTGAGCTGCGCGGCCGTGCGGGCGGCGGCGGCGCGGCTCATGTTTTGACCGGAGTGGATGCGGTGGGTACGCTCAGACCTTGTGCCTGGGGTGTGCCTGGGCTCCCGCGCGTGTCCATCAACCGCACGGCGAGCCGCATCGGCCACCGCGATTCATGCGTCTCCACGCTTGCGTGGAGCTCCGCCGGATCCGACACACCCGACCGCGTGGGTCGGAAACGTTCCAGGTTAGCTTCACTACACGGCACACAGAAACCGGAGAAGTAGTGCCTACGATCCAGCAGCTGGTCCGGAAGGGCCGGCAGGACAAGGTCGAGAAGACGAAGACCCCCGCGCTCGAGGCCTCGCCTCAGCGTCGTGGTGTCTGCACGCGTGTGTTCACGACCACCCCGAAGAAGCCGAACTCGGCGCTCCGTAAGGTCGCGCGTGTGCGTCTGACCTCCGGCATCGAGGTCACCGCTTACATTCCGGGTGAGGGTCACAACCTGCAGGAGCACTCGATCGTGCTCGTGCGTGGTGGCCGTGTGAAGGACCTGCCGGGTGTTCGTTACAAGATCATCCGCGGTGCGCTTGACACCCAGGCTGTCAAGAACCGCAAGCAGGCCCGCAGCCGCTACGGCGCCAAGAAGGAGAAGTAAGAATGCCTCGTAAGGGCCCCGCCCCGAAGCGCCCGGTCATCATCGACCCGGTCTACGCCTCTCCTCTGGTGACCTCGCTCATCAACAAGATCCTCCTGAACGGCAAGCGCTCCACCGCCGAGCGCATCGTTTACGGCGCCATGGAAGGCCTCCGCGAGAAGACCGGCAACGACCCGGTCATCACGCTGAAGCGCGCGCTGGAGAACGTCAAGCCGTCGCTCGAGGTCAAGTCCCGCCGCGTCGGTGGCGCGACCTACCAGGTTCCCGTCGAGGTCAAGCCGGGTCGCCAGTCGACCCTGGCCCTCCGCTGGCTCGTGGGTTACTCCCGCGCCCGCCGCGAGAAGACCATGACCGAGCGCCTGATGAACGAGCTTCTCGACGCCTCGAACGGCCTCGGTGCGGCCGTCAAGAAGCGCGAGGACACGCACAAGATGGCCGAGTCCAACAAGGCCTTCGCGCACTACCGCTGGTAGTCGCAACCCACATCGAGACCGAGAGAAGACTGAAGCCTTATGGCTACCACTTCGCTTGACCTGGCCAAGGTGCGCAACATCGGCATCATGGCCCACATCGACGCGGGCAAGACGACCACCACCGAGCGCATCCTGTTCTACACCGGTGTGTCTTACAAGATCGGTGAGGTCCACGACGGCGCTGCCACGATGGACTGGATGGAGCAGGAGCAGGAGCGCGGCATCACGATCACGTCCGCCGCGACGACCTGCCACTGGCCGCTCGAGGACGTCGACCACACCATCAACATCATCGACACCCCGGGTCACGTTGACTTCACGGTCGAGGTGGAGCGTTCGCTCCGCGTCCTCGACGGTGCCGTCACCGTGTTCGACGGTGTCGCCGGTGTGGAGCCGCAGTCCGAGACCGTTTGGCGTCAGGCGGACCGCTACGGCGTGCCGCGTATCTGCTTCGTCAACAAGCTCGACCGTACGGGCGCCGAGTTCATGCGCTGCGTCGACATGATCAAGGACCGCCTCGGCGCGGTTCCGATCGTCATGCAGCTGCCGATCGGTGCCGAGGCGGACTTCCAGGGCGTCGTCGACCTCGTCCGCATGAAGGCCCTCGTGTGGTCCGCCGAGGCCACCAAGGGCGAGATGTACGACGTCGTCGACATCCCGGCCTCGCACGCCGAGCTTGCCGAGGAGTGGCGCGCCACCCTCGTCGAGCAGGTCGCCGAGAACGACGAAGAGATGATGGAGCTGTTCCTGGAGGGCACCGAGCCCACCGCCGAGCAGCTGCACGCGGCCGTCCGCCGCATCATCCTCGGCTCCGGCAAGGGCAAGGGCGAGCCCACGATCACCGCGGTGTTCTGCGGTACGGCGTTCAAGAACAAGGGTGTCCAGCCCCTGCTCGACGCCGTCGTGCGCTACCTCCCGTCGCCGCTCGACATCGAGGCCATCGAGGGCCACGACGTCAAGGACGCCGAGGTCGTCGTGAAGCGCAAGCCGTCGGACGAGGAGCCCCTCGCCGCGCTCGCGTTCAAGATCATGAGCGACCCGCACCTCGGCAAGCTCACCTTCGTCCGGGTTTACTCGGGCCGCCTGGAGGCCGGCACCGCGGTGCTGAACTCCGTCAAGGGCAAGAAGGAGCGCATCGGCAAGATCTACCGCATGCACGCGAACAAGCGTGAGGAGATCGACGCGGTGGGCGCCGGCGACATCGTCGCCGTCATGGGCCTGAAGCAGACCACCACCGGTGAGACGCTGTGTGACGACAAGGCGCCCGTGATCCTGGAGTCCATGGACTTCCCGGCTCCGGTCATCCAGGTCGCCATCGAGCCCGCCTCCAAGGGCGACCAGGAGAAGCTGGGTGTCGCCATCCAGCGTCTCGCGGAAGAGGACCCGTCGTTCCACGTCCACTCGGACGAGGAGACCGGCCAGACCATCCTCGGCGGTATGGGCGAGCTGCACCTCGAGGTGCTGGTCGACCGTATGAAGCGCGAGTTCAAGGTCGTCGCCAACGTCGGCAAGCCGCAGGTCGCGTACCGTGAGACGATCCGCAAGGCCGTCGAGCGTCACGACTACACCCACAAGAAGCAGACCGGTGGTACCGGTCAGTTCGCCAAGGTGCAGATCGCGATCGAGCCGATCACGGACGCCGATGGTCCGGCGTACGAGTTCGTGAACAAGGTCACCGGTGGCCGCGTGCCGAAGGAGTACATCCCTTCGGTCGACGCCGGTGCGCAGGAGGCCATGCAGTTCGGCATCCTGGCCGGCTACGAGATGACGGGCGTCCGCGTCACGCTTCTCGACGGTGGCTACCACGAGGTCGACTCCTCCGAGCTCGCCTTCAAGATCGCCGGTTCGCAGGCCTTCAAGGAGGCCGCGCGCAAGGCTTCTCCCGTGCTCCTCGAGCCGATGATGGCCGTCGAGGTCACCACGCCGGAGGAGTCCATGGGCGACGTCATCGGTGACATCAACTCCCGCCGTGGCCAGATCCAGGCCATGGAGGACCGTCACGGAGCCAAGATCGTCAAGGGCCTCGTGCCGCTTTCGGAGATGTTCGGCTACGTCGGAGACCTCCGCAGCAAGACCTCGGGTCGCGCCAGCTACTCGATGCAGTTCGACTCCTACGCCGAGGTTCCCCGGAACGTCGCTGAGGAGATCATCGCGAAGGCCAAGGGCGAGTAACTCTTCGGAGTACACGCTTTAGGCTTGCCACCGGAGCCTCTGGGGCAACAGGAGCAACCCTCCCGTTGCCCCGGGGGAGCCGGCTATCCAGCAAAGATCACCTGGCGCCGACGATCAAGGCGTACAGAACCACTCTCAGGAGGACCCCCGTGGCGAAGGCGAAGTTCGAGCGGACTAAGCCGCACGTCAACATCGGCACCATCGGTCACATTGACCACGGTAAGACGACCCTCACGGCCGCCATTACCAAGGTGCTGCACGACAAGTACCCGGACCTGAACGCGGCGTCGGCGTTCGACCAGATCGACAAGGCTCCTGAGGAGCGCCAGCGCGGTATCACCATCTCCATCGCGCACGTCGAGTACCAGACCGAGGCGCGTCACTACGCCCACGTCGACTGCCCGGGTCACGCGGACTACATCAAGAACATGATCACCGGTGCCGCGCAGATGGACGGCGCCATCCTCGTGGTCGCCGCCACCGACGGCCCGATGCCGCAGACCAAGGAGCACGTGCTCCTGGCCCGCCAGGTCGGCGTTCCGTACATCGTCGTCGCCCTCAACAAGGCCGACATGGTGGACGACGAGGAGATCCTGGAGCTCGTCGAGCTCGAGGTCCGTGAGCTGCTCTCCGAGTACGACTTCCCGGGCGACGACCTGCCGGTCGTCCAGGTCTCCGCGCTGAAGGCGCTGGAGGGCGACAAGGAGTGGGGCGACAAGCTCCTCGGCCTGATGGACGCCGTGGACGAGGCCATCCCGACCCCGCCGCGTGACACCGACAAGCCGTTCCTGATGCCCGTCGAGGACGTCTTCACGATCACCGGTCGTGGCACCGTCGTCACCGGCCGCATCGAGCGTGGTGTCCTGAAGGTCAACGAGACCGTTGACATCATCGGCATCAAGCCGGAGAAGACCACCACCACGGTCACCGGCATCGAGATGTTCCGCAAGCTGCTCGACGAGGGCCAGGCCGGTGAGAACGTCGGTCTGCTCCTCCGTGGCATCAAGCGCGAGGACGTCGAGCGCGGCCAGGTCATCATCAAGCCCGGTTCGGTCACCCCGCACACCGAGTTCGAGGCCGCCGCGTACATCCTGTCGAAGGACGAGGGTGGCCGTCACACCCCGTTCTTCAACAACTACCGCCCGCAGTTCTACTTCCGTACCACGGACGTGACCGGCGTCGTGACCCTCCCCGAGGGCACCGAGATGGTCATGCCGGGCGACAACACCGACATGTCCGTCCAGCTGATCCAGCCGGTCGCCATGGAGGAGGGCCTGAAGTTCGCCATCCGTGAGGGTGGTCGTACGGTCGGCGCCGGCCAGGTCACCAAGATCACGAAGTAATTCGTGTTCTGACCTGGTAGCTCGCTCCTGCGGGCACCAAGTTTGACGGGAGGGCCCCTTCCCCACCGCTCCGGCGGCGGGGAAGGGGCCCTTCTGCGTAGAGGACGAGCGTTCAGGGGTGGGGAGCATGGAGCAGCAGGACAGCGGACGGCCGCGGATATCCGACGAGGAGTGGGCGCGCTTCAGCGAGGAGGTCGCGCGGGAGAGCGCCGCCGCACCGAGGGAGTCCTCGGCGCGGGCGCGGATGGTCACCGGGCGGCTGCGGCGCGAGGACGAGGAACGGGCGCGCGCTGGGCGCCGGGCGTTCGGCCGGGCGCCCAGGCCGGGGGCGGGGGATCCGCCCGGCTGGCGTACGGGGCCCGCCTGGCGGGAGGGGGAGGGCCGGGGGCGGCGCAAGCGGCGCCTGAAGGCCGCGGCGGCGATCGTCGCCATCGCGGGGCTCGCGCTGGTGGCCCTGCGGCCGGAACTGGTCATCGACCGGCTGACGGGCAAGGCGGCCGCCCGCCAGGAGGCCCGTGACGCCGGCCCCCTGGCCGCGGAGACCGGGCGTCCGACGGCGGCCCCGGGCGCGGTGCCCGCCGACCGCCCGACGCCCGAGGAGCCCTTCCGGGGCTCGCCGGCCGCGCAGTGGGCCGACGGCGCCGCCGGCATCGAAGTCCCGGAGGCGGCAGCCGTGGGCGGGATGGCGAAGGAGCGGGTCGCGGAAGCGCTGGCCATGACCGAGAAGCTGCTGATCGCGTCGAACCTGGACCCCGCCACCCTGCGGGGCGAGCGGCCCCAGGCGGCGCTTGACCTGCTGGACCCCCGTCAGGACGACGGGCGGCCCCTCATCGAGAGGGGGCTGGCCGCCCCCTCGGCGGGGGCGAACCCGCTGTGGCTGTTCAGCCGGTTCGACCCGGCGGAGGTCAGGGTGGTCGGCGACGTGGTCAAGACGCGGGGCCGGATGAGCTTCGACAGCGGCCGGGACGGCGAGGTGAGGGTCCACGCCGACTACACCTTCGTCTACCCCTTGGTCCGGGCGAAGCCCGGTTCGGACGAGGTCGCCCGCACCGTGGTGCGGCGGACGCTGACCATGGCCCTCTACGACCCGCTCAAGGTGGTCGCGACCCCGGGCAGGCTCCAGGTGGTGGAGTGGCTGGAGAGCGCCGGGAACGACGACTGCCGACGGGGCGGCGCAGGGTTCCTGCACCCGACGTTCGACAGCGAGCGCGTGGCGGCGGGGACGGGCCCGTCCGGGCCGGTCGTCGATCCGTACGACCGGAGCGGGAGCGTGGCCGACATGCCGAAGGAGTGCGCGACGGCCTCCCGGTCCTGACCAGGGATCCCCGTCGCGGGCCGTGGTTTGACGTGATCGCGCGGCGGGGTATTCTCTTCGGCCCGATTGGCCAGGTACGTGTCTCGTATGGCAGACTACTCAAGTTGCTCGGCTGTGTGCCGATGCTGCGCGCCTCCCGCCGGGAGGACCGGAAGCGAGTCCCACGGTACTCGTCGTCCTTAATCTGCCTCTCGGGGCAGCAATGAGGGCGGACGTACGGGAATCTTCTGGGAAGTGTCAGCACGGTCCGCACCAGGCACTCGGTGGGTGTTTCTCCCCCCGATGCGCGGCCCAGGGCCGCACCCCCTTTGATGAGGGAGTCCCGTATGGGGATTTTTTCGGAGGGAGTGCGACACGCCCGACCGCGTGGGTCGGAGGAGAGGCGGCGGAACCCCGTTCCGCAGCCGACCGGGAGCCAGAGCGTTTCCACACGAGACAGGACTACGGAGTAGCCATGGCGGGACAGAAGATCCGCATCCGGCTCAAGGCCTACGACCACGAGGTCATCGACTCCTCGGCGAAGAAGATCGTCGAGACGGTGACCCGCACTGGTGCGTCGGTCGCGGGCCCGGTGCCGCTGCCCACTGAGAAGAACGTGTACTGCGTCATCAAGTCGCCGCACAAGTACAAGGACTCGCGCGAGCACTTCGAGATGCGCACGCACAAGCGCCTGATCGACATCCTCGACCCGACGCCCAAGACCGTTGACTCGCTGATGCGCCTGGACCTTCCGGCCGGCGTTGACATCGAGATCAAGCTCTGAGAGGCGTCGAGAAGATGGCTAAGCAGATCAAGGGCGTCCTGGGCGAGAAGCTCGGCATGACCCAGGTCTGGGACGAGAACAACCGTGTCGTCCCGGTTACCGTCGTCAAGGCCGGGCCCTGTGTCGTTACCCAGGTCCGTACCAACGACATCGACGGCTACGAGTCGGTCCAGATCGCCTTCGGCGAGATCGACCCGCGCAAGGTGAACAAGCCCCTCAAGGGCCACTTCGCCAAGGCCGACGTGACCCCGCGCCGCCACCTGGTGGAGCTCCGTACCTCCGACGCCAGCGAGTACACGCTGGGCCAGGAGATCACGGCTGCCGTGTTCGAGTCCGGCGTCAAGGTTGACGTCACGGGCAACAGCAAGGGCAAGGGCTTCGCCGGTGTCATGAAGCGCCACAACTTCCGGGGCCTCGGCGCCGGTCACGGTGTGCAGCGCAAGCACCGCTCCCCCGGTTCGATCGGTGGCTGCGCCACCCCTGGGCGTGTCTTCAAGGGCATGCGCATGGCCGGTCGCATGGGTAACGAGCGCGTCACCACCCAGAACCTGACCATCCACGCGGTTGACGCGGAGAAGGGTCTGCTCCTCATCAAGGGCGCGGTCCCCGGTCCGAACGGCGGCCTCGTCCTGGTCCGTACCGCGGCCAAGGGGGCTTGAGGTAATGAGCACCATTGACATCCTTTCGCCGGCTGGCGACAAGGCCGGTACCGTCGAGCTCCCCGCGGAGATCTTCGACGCGAAGACCAGCGTTCCGCTGATCCACCAGGTCGTCGTCGCCCAGCTGGCCGCTGCCCGTCAGGGCACGCACAAGACCAAGACCCGTGGCGAAGTCCGTGGTGGTGGCAAGAAGCCTTACCGCCAGAAGGGCACCGGCCGCGCCCGTCAGGGTTCGACCCGCGCTCCGCAGTTCGCCGGCGGTGGCGTCGTCCACGGCCCGCAGCCGCGTGACTACTCGCAGCGCACCCCGAAGAAGATGAAGGCCGCCGCCCTCCGCGGTGCCCTCTCG
Organism: Streptomyces sp. NPDC001373; assembly: GCF_042895815.1. NCBI lineage: Bacteria > Bacillati > Actinomycetota > Actinomycetes > Kitasatosporales > Streptomycetaceae > Streptomyces > Streptomyces sp. NPDC001373. Next base: position 1,011,020 of record NZ_JBIAWQ010000001.1, on the reverse strand, counting down.
GACCGTGCGCGTCACTCCCGCATCCACGTCGTCACCGGCGTGGTCGAGGGTGCCGCCTCCACCAAGGCCGCGAAGACGCTGTTCGGCAAGATCTCGGAGCGCAAGAACCTGCTCCTGGTCGCCGAGCGCTCTGACGAGCTGGCGTGGCTGTCCGCCCGCAACCTGCCCCAGGTTCACATCCTGGAGCCGGGCCAGCTGAACACGTACGACGTGATCGTCTCTGACGACGTGGTCTTCACCCAGGCCGCGCTCGAGTCCTTCGTGTCTGGCCCCAAGGCCGATGAGACCGAAGGGAACGAGGCCTGATGTCTGAGGCGACCGTTACCAGCAAGACCTTCACCGACCCGCGCGACCTGCTGATCAAGCCGGTCGTCTCGGAGAAGAGCTACGCGCTGCTGGACGAGAACAAGTACACGTTCATCGTCGCGCCCGGCGCCAACAAGACCCAGATCAAGCAGGCCGTCGAGGCGGTCTTCTCGGTCAAGGTCACCGGGGTCAACACGATCAACCGTCAGGGTAAGCGCAAGCGCACCAAGACCGGTTTCGGCAAGCGCGCCAACACCAAGCGCGCCATCGTGACCCTTGCCGAGGGCAACCGTATCGACATCTTCGGCGGCCAGGCCTCCTAACGGAGGTCTAGTCGTCCGGAATCGGACGAGGACTGAGAAATGGGTATCCGCAAGTACAAGCCGACGACCCCGGGCCGTCGTGGCTCCAGCGTCGCCGACTTTGTCGAGATCACGCGGTCCACGCCGGAGAAGTCGCTGGTCCGCCCCCTGCACAGCAAGGGCGGCCGTAACAACACCGGTCGTGTGACCGTTCGCCACCAGGGCGGTGGCCACAAGCGCGCCTACCGCGTGATCGACTTCCGTCGTCACGACAAGGACGGCGTGCCGGCCAAGGTCGCGCACATCGAGTACGACCCCAACCGCACCGCGCGCATCGCGCTGCTGCACTACGCCGACGGCGAGAAGCGCTACATCATCGCGCCGCGCGGTCTGCAGCAGGGTGACCGGATTGAGAACGGCCCCACGGCCGACATCAAGCCGGGCAACAACCTCGCGCTCCGCAACATCCCGGTCGGTACCACGATCCACGCGATCGAGCTCCGCCCCGGTGGCGGCGCCAAGTTCGCGCGTTCGGCCGGTGCCTCCGTGCAGCTGCTCGCGAAGGAGGGCGTGATGGCCCACCTCCGCATGCCGTCCGGTGAGATCCGTCTCGTCGACGCGCGCTGCCGCGCCACGGTCGGCGAGGTCGGCAACGCCGAGCAGTCGAACATCAACTGGGGCAAGGCCGGCCGCATGCGCTGGAAGGGCGTCCGCCCGACCGTCCGCGGTGTCGCGATGAACCCGGTTGACCACCCGCACGGTGGTGGTGAGGGCAAGACCAGCGGTGGTCGCCACCCGGTCTCCCCGTGGGGTCAGAAGGAGGGTCGTACTCGCTCGCCGAAGAAGGCTTCGAGCAAGTACATCGTCCGCCGCCGCAAGACGAACAAGAAGCGCTAGGAGCGGGTTTAGATGCCGCGCAGTCTCAAGAAGGGGCCCTTCGTCGACGACCACCTCGTAAAGAAGGTGGACGCCCAGAACGAAGCCGGCACCAAGAACGTCATCAAGACCTGGTCCCGTCGCTCGATGATCATCCCCAGCATGCTGGGTCACACGATCGCGGTGCACAACGGCAAGACCCACGTCCCGGTGTTCGTCACCGAGTCGATGGTCGGCCACAAGCTCGGCGAGTTCTCGCCGACTCGCACCTTCCGCGGCCACGTCAAGGACGACCGGAAGTCGAAGCGCCGCTAATCGCGGGGTGGTTACGACTATGACTAACACCGAAGGGACAACCATGGAAGCCAGGGCCCAGGCGCGGTACATCCGCGTCACGCCCATGAAGGCCCGCCGCGTGGTGGACCTCATCCGTGGCATGGATGCCACGGAGGCTCAGGCGGTCCTGCGTTTCGCCCCGCAGGCCGCGAGCGTGCCGGTCGGCAAGGTGCTGGACAGCGCCATCGCCAACGCCGCGCACAACTACAACCACCCGGACGCCTCCACGCTGGTCATCAGCGAGGCGTACGTGGACGAGGGCCCGACCCTGAAGCGGTTCCGTCCGCGTGCCCAGGGCCGTGCCTACCGGATCCGCAAGCGGACCAGCCACATCACCGTGGTCGTCAGCAGCAAGGAAGGTTCCCGGTAATGGGCCAGAAGGTAAACCCGCACGGGTTCCGACTCGGCATCACCACGGACTTCAAGTCCCGCTGGTACGCCGACAAGCTGTACAAGGACTACGTCAAGGAAGACGTCGCCATCCGTCGGATGATGACGTCCGGCATGGAGCGCGCCGGCATCTCGAAGGTGGAGATCGAGCGCACCCGTGACCGCGTGCGTGTGGACATCCACACCGCTCGTCCCGGCATCGTCATCGGCCGCCGCGGCGCCGAGGCCGACCGCATCCGCGGTGACCTCGAGAAGCTCACGGGCAAGCAGGTCCAGCTGAACATCCTCGAGGTCAAGAACCCCGAGCTCGACGCTCAGCTGGTTGCTCAGGCCGTCGCCGAGCAGCTCTCCTCCCGCGTCTCCTTCCGTCGTGCCATGCGCAAGAGCATGCAGGGCACCATGAAGGCCGGCGCCAAGGGCATCAAGATCCAGTGCGGCGGCCGCCTCGGCGGCGCCGAGATGTCCCGCTCCGAGTTCTACCGCGAGGGTCGTGTGCCGCTGCACACGCTGCGCGCGAACGTGGACTACGGCTTCTTCGAGGCCAAGACCACCTTCGGCCGTATCGGCGTGAAGGTCTGGATCTACAAGGGCGACGTCAAGAACATCGCCGAGGTTCGCGCCGAGAACGCTGCGGCCCGTGCGGGTAACCGCCCGGCCCGTGGTGCCGGCGCTGGCGACCGTCCCGCCGGCCGTGGTGGCCGTGGTGGCGAGCGCGGCGGCCGTGGTGGCCGCAAGCCGCAGCAGGCTGCTGGTGCCGAGGCCCCCAAGGCCGACGCCCCCGCCGCCGCTCCGGCTGAGAGCACCGGAACGGAGGCCTGACCGACATGCTGATCCCTCGTAGGGTCAAGCACCGCAAGCAGCACCACCCGAAGCGCAGCGGTATGGCCAAGGGCGGTACTGAGGTCTCGTTCGGCGAGTACGGCATCCAGGCGCTCACCCCCGCCTACGTGACGAACCGCCAGATCGAGGCGGCTCGTATCGCGATGACCCGCCACATCAAGCGTGGCGGCAAGGTCTGGATCAACATCTACCCGGACCGTCCGCTGACGAAGAAGCCCGCCGAGACCCGCATGGGTTCCGGTAAGGGTTCCCCGGAGTGGTGGATCGCGAACGTGCACCCGGGCCGGGTCATGTTCGAGCTGTCCTACCCGAACGAAAAGATTGCGCGTGAGGCTCTCACTCGTGCGGCCCACAAGCTGCCGATGAAGTGCCGCATCGTCAAGCGCGAGGCAGGTGAGTCGTGATGGCGACGGGAACCAAGGCGTCCGAGCTCCGCGAGCTCGGCAACGAGGAGCTCGTTGCCAAGCTGCGCGAGGCCAAGGAGGAGCTGTTCAAGCTCCGTTTCCAGGCGGCCACCGGTCAGCTGGAGAACAACGGCCGGCTCAAGTCCGTCCGTAAGGACATCGCTCGCATCTACACCCTGATGCACGAGCGTGAGCTCGGTATCGAGACGGTGGAGAGCGCCTGATGAGCGAGAACAACGTGACTGAGAAGACCGAGCGCGGCTTCCGCAAGACCCGTGAGGGCCTGGTCGTCAGCGACAAGATGGACAAGACCGTCGTCGTCGCCGTCGAGGACCGCGTCAAGCACGCCCTGTACGGCAAGGTCATCCGCCGTACGAACAAGCTCAAGGCTCACGACGAGCAGAACGCTGCCGGCGTCGGCGACCGCGTCCTCATCATGGAGACGCGTCCGCTGTCGGCGAGCAAGCGCTGGCGCATCGTCGAGATCCTCGAGAAGGCCAAGTAATCACTCCGGGGGGTTTCCCCCGGATTCGTTCCGCCAGGCTCGGCCGGGGCTCCGTGAAGGAGCCCCGGCCGGGAACCGGCAGACAAACAGGAGATAGACGTGATCCAGCAGGAGTCGCGACTGCGTGTCGCCGACAACACTGGTGCCAAGGAGATCCTTTGCATCCGTGTTCTCGGTGGCTCCGGTCGCCGCTACGCGGGCATCGGTGACGTCATCGTCGCCACCGTCAAGGACGCGATCCCCGGCGGCAACGTGAAGAAGGGTGACGTCGTCAAGGCCGTCATCGTTCGCACCGTCAAGGAGCGCCGCCGCCAGGACGGCTCGTACATCCGCTTCGACGAGAACGCCGCCGTCATTCTGAAGAACGACGGCGACCCTCGCGGCACCCGTATCTTCGGCCCCGTCGGCCGTGAGCTGCGCGAGAAGAAGTTCATGAAGATCATCTCGCTCGCGCCGGAGGTGCTGTAAGCATGAAGATCAAGAAGGGCGACCTGGTCCAGGTCATCACCGGTAAGGACAAGGGCAAGCAGGGCAAGGTCATCGCGGCCTTCCCGACCGAGTCCCGCGTCCTGGTCGAGGGTGTCAACCGGGTCAAGAAGCACACCAAGGCTGGGCAGAACCAGGCCGGCGGCATCGTGATCACCGAGGCCCCCGTCCACGTGTCCAACGTCCAGCTGGTCGTGGAGAAGGACGGCAAGAAGGTCGTCACCCGCGTCGGTTTCCGCTTCGACGACGAGGGCAACAAGATCCGCGTTGCCAAGCGCACGGGTGAGGACATCTGATGGCTACCACTCCGCGTCTGAAGACGAAGTACCGCGAGGAGATCGCGGGCAAGATGCGTGAAGAGTTCTCCTACGAGAACGTCATGCAGATTCCCGGCCTCGTCAAGATCGTCGTGAACATGGGTGTCGGCGACGCCGCCCGTGACTCGAAGCTGATCGACGGTGCCATCCGCGACCTGACGACGATCACCGGTCAGAAGCCGGCCGTCACGAAGGCCCGCAAGTCCATCGCGCAGTTCAAGCTGCGTGAGGGTCAGCCGATCGGCTGCCACGTCACCCTCCGTGGTGACCGCATGTGGGAGTTCCTGGACCGTACGCTGTCGCTCGCGCTGCCGCGTATCCGTGACTTCCGTGGTCTGTCGCCGAAGCAGTTCGACGGCCGTGGCAACTACACCTTCGGTCTCACCGAGCAGGTCATGTTCCACGAGATCGACCAGGACAAGATCGACCGTACCCGGGGTATGGACATCACCGTGGTGACCACGGCGACCAACGACGCTGAGGGCCGCGCGCTCCTCCGTCACCTCGGCTTCCCCTTCAAGGAGGCGTAAGCGAGATGGCGAAGAAGGCTCTCATCGCGAAGGCTGCCCGCAAGCCCAAGTTCGGTGTGCGTGCGTACACCCGCTGCCAGCGCTGCGGTCGCCCCCACTCCGTGTACCGCAAGTTCGGCCTCTGCCGCGTGTGCCTCCGTGAGATGGCTCACCGTGGCGAGCTGCCGGGCGTGACCAAGAGCTCCTGGTAAATCCCCCTCACCCTTTGGGTGTTGAGGTTTTCCAGACGCTCTCGGTAAGCATCAGGTCGGCGGACCGCCCTGCCCGCATGCCGTAGGCTTGTGGGGTTGGGCGTCCGCCGCCCTACCGACTTACTACGCCGTAGGTCCCCGTGCCGCACCCGTCCCGCCACCGAGTGGGGAGAGGGATGGCGCATACAGGAAACCCCGGCGAGAGAGGCCGAAGGCCACTTTCATGACCATGACTGACCCGATCGCAGACATGCTCACGCGTCTGCGGAACGCTAACTCGGCGTACCACGACACCGTCGTGATGCCGCACAGCAAGATCAAGTCGCACATCGCGGAGATCCTCAAGCAGGAGGGTTTCATCACCGGCTGGAAGGTCGAGGACGCCGAGGTCGGCAAGAACCTCGTCCTCGAGCTGAAGTTCGGGCCGAACCGTGAGCGCTCCATCGCGGGCATCAAGCGGATCTCGAAGCCCGGTCTGCGCGTGTACGCGAAGTCCACCAACCTGCCGAAGGTCCTCGGTGGCCTGGGCGTGGCGATCATCTCCACGTCGCACGGTCTCCTGACCGGTCAGCAGGCAGGCAAGAAGGGCGTAGGTGGGGAAGTCCTCGCCTACGTCTGGTAGTCGGGAACGGAGGAAAAGCAATGTCGCGAATCGGCAAGCTCCCCATCCAGGTTCCCGCCGGTGTGGACGTCACCATCGACGGCCAGACGGTCGCGGTGAAGGGCCCCAAGGGTTCCCTCACGCACACCGTCAAGGCGCCGATCGAGATCGTCAAGGGTGAGGACGGCGTTCTGAACGTCACCCGTCCGAACGACGAGCGTCAGAACAAGGCCCTGCACGGCCTGTCCCGCACGCTGGTGGCGAACATGATCACCGGCGTGACCGCGGGTTACGTCAAGGCTCTCGAGATCAGCGGTGTCGGTTACCGCGTGGCCGCGAAGGGCTCCGACCTGGAGTTCCAGCTCGGCTACAGCCACCCGATCCTGGTCGAGGCGCCCGAGGGCATCTCGTTCAAGGTCGAGTCGCCGACCAAGTTCTCGGTCGAGGGCATCGACAAGCAGAAGGTCGGCGAGGTCGCCGCCAACATCCGCAAGCTGCGGAAGCCCGACCCGTACAAGGCCAAGGGTGTCAAGTACGCCGGCGAGGTCATCCGCCGCAAGGTCGGAAAGGCTGGTAAGTAGCCATGGCATACGGTGTGAAGATCGCCAAGGGCGACGCGTACAAGCGCGCTGCCAAGGCTCGCCGCCACATCCGCATCCGCAAGAACGTCTCGGGTACGGCGGAGCGTCCGCGCCTCGTCGTGACGCGTTCGAACCGCAACATCGTTGCTCAGGTCATCGACGACCTCCAGGGCCACACCCTGGCGTCCGCGTCGACCCTGGACGCTTCGATCCGCGGTGGCGAAGGCGACAAGAGCGCCCAGGCCCAGGCCGTCGGCGCGCTCGTGGCCGAGCGTGCGAAGGCTGCCGGCGTCGAGACCGTCGTCTTTGACCGCGGTGGCAACCGATACGCCGGGCGCATTGCCGCTCTGGCTGACGCCGCCCGCGAAGCCGGGCTGAAGTTCTAAGCCCCGGTTCCGGGACTCACGGACGTAACAGAGAGAGGTAATCCAATGGCTGGACCCCAGCGCCGCGGCAGCGGTGCCGGTGGCGGCGAGCGGCGGGACCGGAAGGGTCGCGACGGTGGCGCTGCCGCCGAGAAGACCGCTTACGTTGAGCGCGTTGTCGCGATCAACCGCGTCGCCAAGGTTGTCAAGGGTGGTCGTCGCTTCAGCTTCACCGCGCTCGTCGTGGTGGGTGACGGTGACGGCACCGTAGGTGTCGGTTACGGCAAGGCCAAGGAAGTTCCCGCGGCCATCGCCAAGGGCGTCGAGGAAGCCAAGAAGAACTTCTTCAAGGTTCCCCGCATCCAGGGCACCATCCCGCACCCGATCCAGGGCGAGAAGGCGGCCGGCGTTGTCCTGCTGAAGCCTGCTTCCCCCGGTACCGGTGTTATCGCCGGTGGCCCGGTGCGCGCCGTTCTGGAGTGCGCCGGCGTTCACGACATCCTGTCGAAGTCGCTCGGCTCCGACAACGCGATCAACATCGTGCACGCGACCGTGGAGGCCCTCAAGGGCCTGCAGCGTCCCGAGGAGATCGCGGCTCGCCGTGGTCTGCCCCTCGAGGACGTCGCCCCCGCGGCTCTCCTTCGTGCGCGTGCAGGGGCGGGTGTCTGATGGCTCGCCTCAAGATCACGCAGACGAAGTCGTACATCGGCAGCAAGCAGAACCACCGCGACACGCTGCGTTCGCTCGGGCTCAAGCGCCTGAACGACGTCGTCGTCAAGGAGGACCGCCCCGAGTTCCGCGGCATGGTGCACACCGTCCGCCACCTCGTGACGGTTGAGGAGGTTGACTAATCATGGCTGAGAACAGCCCGCTGAAGGCTCACAACCTCCGTCCGGCCCCCGGCGCCAAGACCGCGAAGACCCGTGTCGGTCGTGGTGAGGCGTCGAAGGGTAAGACGGCTGGTCGTGGTACCAAGGGTACGAAGGCCCGCTACCAGGTTCCGCAGCGCTTCGAGGGTGGGCAGATGCCCCTCCACATGCGCCTGCCGAAGCTGAAGGGCTTCAAGAACCCGTTCCGCACCGAGTTCCAGGTGGTCAACCTGGACAAGCTCGGTGCCCTCTACCCCGAGGGTGGAGAGGTCACGGTGGCCGACCTGGTCGCCAAGGGCGCGGTTCGCAAGAACAGCCTCGTCAAGGTCCTGGGCCAGGGCGAGATCTCCGTGGCGCTGACGGTTTCGGTTGACGCCGTCTCCGCCTCCGCCAAGGAGAAGATTGCCGCCGCCGGCGGCACCGTGACCGAGCTCGTCTAAGACGAACTCTGTGACAAATAGTTAAAACCTGACCGGGGATGCCTCACATATGGGGCATCCCCGGTTGGTCGTTCCACGGGGGGCGCAGTCGCCGGTAAGGTGGCCTGCACCTTTGCTTGTACGTAATCGTCGATCCTCAGACCGTCACCTCTGACGCAGTAGCGCGGGGGTCGCAGGAGGCACCGTGCTCACCGCGTTCGCCCGGGCGTTCAAGACGCCCGACCTGCGCAAGAAGCTGCTCTTCACGCTCGGCATCATCGTGCTGTACCGGCTCGGGTCCCACATCCCGGTACCCGGCGTGAGCTACAAGAACGTTCAGATCTGTGTGGACCAGATGGGGAGCAGCAACAGCCTCTTCGGTCTGGTCAACATGTTCAGCGGCGGTGCGCTGCTGCAGATCACGATCTTCGCGCTCGGCATCATGCCGTACATCACGGCGAGCATCATCCTGCAGCTGCTGACCGTGGTCATTCCGAAGCTGGAGAACCTCAAGAAAGAGGGGCAGGCCGGCACTGCGAAGATCACTCAGTACACGCGCTATCTGACGGTCGCCCTCGCGATCCTCCAGGGCACCGGCCTGGTCGCCACCGCGCGTACCGGCGCCCTGTTCGGCACCTGCCCGGTCGCTCGCGAGATCGTCCCGGACCGCTCGATCTTCACCACGGTCACGATGGTGATCACCATGACCGCCGGTACCTGCATCGTCATGTGGCTCGGCGAGCTCATCACCGACCGCGGCATCGGCAACGGCATGTCGATCCTGATGTTCATCTCGATCGCGGCCGGCTTCGTCACCGCTCTCTGGACGATCAAGCTCCAGGGCAAGATCGCTGATGGCTGGGTGGAGTTCGCGGTGGTCATCCTCGTCGGTCTCGCGATGGTGGCCCTGGTGGTCTTCGTCGAGCAGGCCCAGCGCAGGATTCCCGTCCAGTACGCGAAGCGCATGATCGGTCGCCGTGCCTACGGCGGCACGTCCACCTACATCCCGCTCAAGGTGAACCAGGCCGGTGTCATCCCGGTCATCTTCGCCTCGTCGCTGCTGTACATCCCGGCCCTGATCGTGCAGTTCAGCGGTTCGACCGCCGGCTGGGCGACCTGGATCCAGAAGCACTTCGTCAAGGGCGACCACCCGTACTACATCGCCGCCTACTTCCTCCTGATCGTCTTCTTCGCGTTCTTCTACGTGGCGATCTCGTTCAACCCCGAGGAAGTTGCCGACAACATGAAGAAGTATGGTGGGTTCATCCCGGGCATCCGCGCCGGCCGGCCTACCGCTGAGTACCTGAGCTACGTACTCAACCGGATCACCTGGCCGGGGTCGCTGTACCTGGGTCTCATCGCTCTAGTGCCGACAATGGCGTTGGCCGGCTTCGGAGCGAACCAGAACTTCCCGTTCGGCGGGACGAGCATCCTGATCATCGTGGGTGTGGGTCTGGAAACCGTGAAGCAGATCGAGAGCCAGCTCCAGCAGCGCAACTACGAAGGGTTCCTCCGCTGATGCGAATCGTCCTCGTCGGACCCCCCGGGGCGGGCAAGGGAACGCAGGCCGCGTTCCTCGCCAAGAACCTGTCGATCCCGCACATCTCCACGGGCGACCTCTTCCGCGCCAACATCAGCCAGGGCACGGAGCTCGGCCTGCGCGCCAAGGCGTTCATGGACGCCGGTGAGCTCGTTCCCGACGAGATCACCATCGGCATGGCCAAGGACCGCATGGAGCAGTCGGACGCCGCGGGTGGCTTCCTGCTCGACGGCTTCCCGCGCAACGTCGCCCAGGCCGAGGCCCTGGACGAGATGCTGACCGGTGCCGGCATGAAGCTGGACGCCGTCCTCGACCTGGAGGTCGAGGAGGACGAGGTCGTCAAGCGGATCGCCGGCCGGCGGATCTGCCGCCAGAACTCCGCGCACGTCTTCCACGTGATCTACGCGGCTCCGAAGGCCGAGGGCGTCTGCGACCACTGCGGCGGCGAGCTGTACCAGCGGGGCGACGACTCCGAGGACACGGTCCGCAACCGGCTGGAGGTCTACCACACGCAGACCGAGCCGATCATCGACTACTACAAGGCCCAGGGCCTGCTGGTGACCATCTCCGCCCTCGGCGAGGTGCACGAGATCACCAAGCGGGCGATGGACGCCCTGAAGAAGTAGTCGCTCCTGTTCGTGACCGACAGTACGGCCGCGGTGTCCTTCGGGCATCGCGGCCGTACTGTTGGGAAGACCCCGTTTTTCGAAGGTGGAAGGCCGTTTCATGGTTCAGCTGAAGACCCCCGAGCAGATCGCGAAGATGCGCGAGGCAGGGCTGGTCGTCGCCGCGATCCACGCGGCGACCCGTGAGGCGGCCGTGCCGGGCGCCACGACGCGGGACCTGGACATGGTGGCCCGCAAGGTCATCGCGGACGCCGGGGCGAAGTCGAACTTCCTCGGCTACGGGGGTTTCCCCGCGACCATCTGCACCTCGGTGAACGAGGTCGTCGTCCACGGCATCCCGGACGACAAGACGGTCCTCAAGGACGGCGACATCATCTCCATCGACGCCGGCGCCATCGTCGACGGCTGGCACGGGGACGCGGCGTACACGGCCTTCGTGGGCACCGGCCACGCTCCGGAGCTGGTCGAGCTCTCCCGGGTGACCGAGGAGTCGATGTGGGCCGGCATCGCGGCCATGAAGGCGGGCAACCGCCTCGTGGATATCTCGAAGGCCATCGAGGGCTACATCAAGCGCCAGCCCCGCCCGTCCACCGGTGAGCACAGCCTCGGCAAGTTCGGGATCATCGAGGACTACGGCGGCCACGGCATCGGCACCGAGATGCACATGGACCCCCACCTGCTGAACTACGTCTCGCGCAAGCGGGGCAAGGGCATCAAGCTGGTCCCGGGCCTGTGCCTGGCGATCGAGCCTATGGTGTCCCTGGGCACCCCCCAGACGGAGGTACTCGCCGACGACTGGACGGTCATCACCACGGACGGCACCTGGTCCTCGCACTGGGAGCACTCGGTCGCCCTCACGGAGGCCGGTCCGATCGTCCTGACCAGCCCGGACTGCGGCAAGGCGAAGCTCGCGGAGTACGGCGTCACCACGGCGCCGGACCCCCTCGGGTAGCCGTCGGTTAATGATCTAGACTCTGGGGCAAACTTTCCGGATTCGTCTTTCTCGGTGCCCTGACGTAGACTGACTCGTCGGCTCACGTGCATTCGCATGTCCGTGGGCCGATCAAGGTAGCCGATTCGAAAGGCGAAGCGTGGCCAAGAAGCAAGGTGCCATCGAGATCGAGGGCACCGTGATCGAGTCCCTCCCGAACGCCATGTTCAAGGTGGAACTCCAGAACGGTCACAAGGTCCTCGCGCACATCAGCGGCAAGATGCGTATGCACTACATCCGCATCCTTCCCGATGACCGGGTCGTTGTGGAGCTGTCTCCGTACGACCTGACGCGTGGCCGGATCGTCTACCGATACAAGTAGATCTTGCCCCCGCACCCCGCTCCGGCGCGGGTGGTGGCACTGACCCGGAGAACCTCACCCACATGAAGGTCAAGCCGAGCGTCAAGAAGATCTGCGACAAGTGCAAGGTGATCCGCCGTCACGGCCGGGTCATGGTCATCTGCGACAACCTGCGCCACAAGCAGCGCCAGGGCTGACGCACGCCGACCGACCTGCCTTACGCAGTTCTTCGCGCGACGTAACAAAACGTACATACGCAGAGCCCGCCCAGCCCTGAGAGGGGCCGGCGGCACCTCCGGCGGGGGCCGGGGACCCGGACGTACCACCACCCGTTTCGCGGTGGTCGGCGGTCGGGAGTGGTTCTGCGGAAGACCCCCGAACACACAGGAGCCATTGAATGGCACGCGTTTCCGGTGTTGACATCCCGCGCGAAAAGCGTGTGGAGATCGCACTCACCTACGTCTTCGGTATCGGGCGCACCCGGTCCAAGGAGATCCTCGCCTCCACCGGCGTGAACCCGAACACCCGCGTTCGTGACCTGGCCGAAGAGGACCTCGTCAAGATCCGCGAGTACGTGGACGCCAACCTCCGTACCGAGGGTGACCTCCGCCGCGAGATCCAGGGCGACATTCGCCGCAAGATCGAGATCCAGTGCTACCAGGGCATCCGCCACCGCCGTGGCCTGCCCGTGCACGGTCAGCGCACCAGCACGAACGCGCGTACCCGCAAGGGCCCGCGTCGCGCGATCGCCGGCAAGAAGAAGCCGGGCAAGAAGTAGTCCTGTTCAGCGGTCTTGCGCTGTAGGACCGACCACCTCCCGTAGGAGTAAGAGATGCCCCCCAAGGGTCGTCAGGGCGCTGCCAAGAAGGTGCGCCGCAAGGAAAAGAAGAACGTCGCTCACGGGCACGCCCACATCAAGAGCACGTTCAACAACACCATCGTTTCGATCACGGACCCGTCCGGCAACGTGATCTCCTGGGCCTCCGCCGGCCACGTCGGCTTCAAGGGCTCGCGCAAGTCCACCCCCTTCGCCGCGCAGATGGCCGCCGAGTCGGCCGCCCGCCGCGCGCAGGAGCACGGCATGCGCAAGGTCGACGTCTTCGTCAAGGGTCCCGGCTCCGGCCGTGAGACCGCGATCCGCTCCCTCCAGGCCACCGGCCTCGAGGTCGGCTCGATCCAGGACGTCACCCCCACCCCGCACAACGGCTGCCGCCCGCCGAAGCGCCGCCGCGTCTGACGCAGCGGACGCACCTGTGCGTCTTTGAGTGTCCGGGCGGTACGCACCCCCTCGGGGGGACGTACCGCCCGTACCCTTGTAAGTCAGCGGCCTCCGGGCCGCGCCTGTCGGGCGTCAAATAGTGGGCGTCCACGACTGAAGGAACAGACATGCTTATCGCTCAGCGTCCTTCGCTGACCGAAGAGGTCGTCGACGAGTACCGCTCGCGGTTCGTGATCGAGCCGCTGGAGCCGGGCTTCGGCTACACCCTCGGCAACTCCCTGCGCCGTACCCTCCTGTCCTCCATCCCGGGTGCCGCTGTCACCAGCATCCGCGTGGACGGCGTCCTGCACGAGTTCACCACCGTGCCGGGCGTCAAGGAAGACGTCACGGACATCATCCTCAACATCAAGCAGCTGGTCGTCTCCTCGGAGCACGACGAGCCGGTCGTGATGTACCTGCGCAAGCAGGGTCCCGGCCTGGTCACCGCTGCCGACATCGCGCCCCCGGCCGGTGTCGAGGTGCACAACCCGGACCTGGTCCTCGCCACGCTCAACGGCAAGGGCAAGCTGGAGATGGAGCTGACCGTCGAGCGCGGTCGCGGCTACGTCTCCGCCGTCCAGAACAAGCAGGTGGGCCAGGAGATCGGCCGTATCCCGATCGACTCCATCTACTCGCCCGTCCTGAAGGTCACCTACAAGGTCGAGGCGACCCGAGTCGAGCAGCGCACCGACTTCGACAAGCTCATCGTCGACGTCGAGACCAAGCAGGCCATGCGTCCGCGCGACGCCATGGCGTCCGCCGGCAAGACCCTGGTCGAGCTGTTCGGTCTGGCCCGCGAGCTCAACATCGACGCCGAGGGCATCGACATGGGCCCGTCCCCCACGGACGCCGCCCTGGCCGCCGACCTGGCGCTGCCGATCGAGGAGCTCGAGCTCACGGTCCGCTCGTACAACTGCCTCAAGCGCGAGGGCATCCACTCCGTGGGTGAGCTCGTGGCCCGCTCCGAGGCCGACCTGCTCGACATCCGCAACTTCGGTGCGAAGTCGATCGACGAGGTCAAGGCGAAGCTCGCCGGCATGGGCCTGGCCCTCAAGGACAGCCCGCCCGGATTCGACCCGACCGCCGCCGCCGACGCCTTCGGCGCCGACGACGACGCGGACGCCGGTTTCGTCGAGACCGAGCAGTACTAGGAAATGACTTTCCCGGGGCGTCCGCCCCGGGGGAACTGACACCGGTACCTGACACGGCCGGTGCAGAAATGAAGGAGTAACACCATGCCGCGTCCCGCTAAGGGTGCCCGTCTGGGCGGCTCCGCCGCGCACGAGAAGCACCTTCTCGCGAACCTCGCGAAGGCGCTCTTCGAGCACGGCCGCATCACCACCACCGAGGCCAAGGCCCGCCGCCTGCGTCCCTACGCCGAGCGTCTGGTCACCAAGGCCAAGAAGGGCGACATCCACAACCGTCGCCTGGTGCTGCAGACGATCACGGACAAGAGCATCGTGCACACGCTGTTCACCGAGATCGCCCCGCGCTACGAGAACCGCCCCGGTGGTTACACGCGCATCACCAAGATCGGCAACCGTCGTGGCGACAACGCCCCGATGGCCGTGATCGAGCTCGTCGAGGCCCTCACGGTCGCCCAGCAGGCCACCGGCGAGGCCGAGGCCGCGACCAAGCGTGCGGTGAAGGAGGCCGAGGCCAAGGCCGAGGCTGCCGAGACCGAGGCTGTCGAGGAGACCAAGGAGGCCTGATCCCGCTCCGGGATCGAGCTTGCTTGATCGGCTCTGAACGGGCCCGCCCCTTCCCGGGGCGGGCCCGTTCTGCATTTCTGTGCGTCTGAGAGGATCTGTCACGTGAGTGACGAGGTGGAGCCCGGGCACGTCCGGGTACGGCTGGACCTGTCCTACGACGGCAAGGACTTCTCCGGCTGGGCGAAGCAGCGCACGCTGCGGACCGTCCAGGGCGAGCTGGAATCGGCCCTGAAGACCGTGATGCGGCTGCCCGACCCGGTCGAGCTGACCGTCGCCGGGCGCACCGACGCCGGCGTGCACGCCCGCGGCCAGGTCGCGCAGTTCGACATCGCCGGGGAGGTGTGGGCCGAGCACCACGACAAGCTGCTGCGCCGGCTGGCGGGCCGCCTCCCGCACGACATCCGGGTGTGGAAGGTCGCCGAGGCCCCCGAGGGCTTCAACGCGCGGTTCTCCGCGATCTGGCGCCGCTACGCCTACCGGGTCGGCGACCACCAGGGCGGGGTGGACCCGCTGCGCCGCGGGCACGTGCTGTGGCACCAGTGGCCGCTGGACGTGGACGCCATGAACGAGGCCTCCCGCGCCCTGCTCGGCGAGCACGACTTCGCCGCGTACTGCAAGAAGCGCGAGGGCGCCACGACGATCCGCACCCTCCAGGAGCTCAGCTGGGTGCGGGCCGAGGACGGGATCGTCACCGCGACCGTCCGCGCCGACGCCTTCTGCCACAACATGGTCCGCTCGCTGGTCGGCGCGCTGCTGCACGTCGGCGACGGGCACCGGCCCGTCGAGTGGCCCGGCCGGGTCCTGGCCGCGGCCGTGCGGGACTCCTCGGTGCACGTGGTCAAGCCGCACGGGCTGACCCTGGAGGAGGTCGGCTACCCGGCGGACGAGCTGCTGGCCGCCCGCAGCAAGGAGGCGCGGAACCTGCGCACCCTGCCCGGCAAGGGCTGCTGCTAATCGGTTTGGGTCCGGCCCCGCGGGACCGGGACAATGCCCGGCATGGGACATCTCGAAGCCAGCCACCTGGAGTACTACCTTCCCGACGGGCGGGTCCTCCTCCCCGACGTCTCCTTCAGGGTGGGGGAGGGGGCGGTGGTCGCCCTCGTGGGGGCCAACGGCGCGGGCAAGACCACCCTGCTCAAGCTGATCTCCGGTGAGCTCCAGCCGCACGGCGGCGCGGTCACCCACAGCGGCGGCCTCGGCGTGATGTCCCAGTTCGTGGGCTCGGTGCGCGACGAGACGACCGTCCGGGACCTGCTCGTCTCGGTGTCCCAGCCGCGGATCCGGGAGGCGGCCAAGGCCGTGGACCGGGCCGAGGAGCTGATCCTCACCGTCGACGACGAGGCCGCCCAGATGGCCTACGCCCAGGCGCTGAGCGACTGGGCCGATGTCCAGGGCTACGAGGCGGAGACGCTCTGGGACGTCTGCACGATGGCCGCGCTTGCCATCCCGTACGACCAGGCGCAGTTCCGCGAGGTGCGCACCCTCTCCGGCGGTGAGCAGAAGCGGCTGGTGCTGGAGGCGCTGCTGCGCGGGCCGGACGAGGTGCTGCTGCTCGACGAGCCGGACAACTACCTCGACGTCCCGGGCAAGCGCTGGCTGGAGGAGCAGCTGCGGGCCACCCGCAAGACGGTCCTGTTCGTCTCCCACGACCGGGAGCTGCTGACCCAGGGCGCCCAGAAGATCATCAGCCTGGAGGCGAGCCCGACGGGCTCCGACGTCTGGGTGCACGGGGCCGGCTTCGGCACCTACCACGAGGCCCGCAAGGAGCGCTTCGCCCGGTTCGAGGAGCTCAAGCGGCGCTGGGACGAGGAGCACGCCCGGCTGAAGGCCCTGGTGCTGCGGCTGCGCAACCAGGCCGCGAGCAGCCCCGACATGGCCTCGCGCTACCGGGCGATGCAGACCCGCTTCCAGAAGTTCGAGGAGGCCGGCCCGCCGCCGGAGCCGCCGCGGGAGCAGGACATCAAGATGCGGCTCAAGGGCGGCCGTACGGGCGTGCGCGCGCTGACGGTGGAGAACCTGGAGCTGACCGGGCTGATGAAACCGTTCTCCCTGGAGGTCTTCTACGGGGAGCGCGTCGCGGTGCTCGGCTCGAACGGCTCCGGCAAGTCGCACTTCCTGCGGCTGCTGGCGGGTGAGGACGTCAAGCACACCGGTGACTGGAAGCTGGGCGCACGGGTGGTTCCCGGCCATTTCGCGCAGACCCACGCCCACCCGGAGCTTTTCGGCCGGACCCTCGTCGACATCCTGTGGACGGAGGCGGCCAAGCCCCTGGGGCAGGCGATGGGGGCGCTGCGCCGCTACGAGCTGGAGCGCCAGGCGGAGCAGCCGTTCGAGAGGCTGTCGGGCGGCCAGCAGGCGCGGTTCCAGATCCTGCTGCTGGAGCTGGCCGGGACCACGGCACTGCTGCTGGACGAGCCGACGGACAACCTCGACCTGGAGTCGGCGGAGGCCCTTCAGGACGGCCTGGAGTCGTACGAGGGCACGGTGCTGTGCGTGACGCACGACCGCTGGTTCGCGCGCACATTTGACCGTTACCTGGTCTTCGGTTCGGACGGTGTTGTGCGGGAGACTCAGGAGCCCGTGTGGGACGAACGTAGGGTCGACCGGAAGCGCTAGGGGGCGGGACCTCCCCCGCGCGGGTCGAGGGGGAGGCGTCGTGGGGCTGCGGCCTAGCATCTGGCTCATGCGCATCTGGGTGACGGGCGGTGGCCGTCGGGTCACGGGTGGCCGACGGGTGGCCTGGCTGCTCGGGCCGGCGCCGCGGTCCTGGCGGGCGGTGGCACTCGTGGTGCTGCTGGCCGTGTCGGTGTCGACGAGCCTGCGGGCGAACTGGGGCTCGGACAACGCGTTCGTGGTCAAGGCGGCGGACGCGCTGCTGGAGGGGGTCTCCCCGTACGAGGACAAGCGCTTCCTGTACCTGCCCAGTGCCGTGCTGATGGCGGTGCCGGAGGCGCTGGTGCCCCGGGAGGTGCTGCGCTGGCTGCTGCCGGCGGGGATCTCCGGGCTGGTGGCCGTCGGGTGGTGGGCGTCGCTGCGGCTGTTCTCGGTGCCGCTGTGCTCGCGTTTCGCGGTCGGCGGGCTCGGGCTGCTGGGGCTGGCGTACAAGCCGTACCTGAACCTGGTCCTGATCGGGAACTGGACGGCGATCTCGGTGGCGGCCCTGCCGGTGGCGCTGCTGCTGGCGCACCGGAGGTCCTGGGCGGCGGCGGGCCTGGTGGTGGGGCTGGCGATCGCCTGCAAGCCGATGCTGGTGCCGGTCGGGCTGCTCTTCGTCCTGGCCCGGCGCTGGCGGGGGCTGGCCGTGGCGGTGTTGGTGCCGGTGGGGCTGTCGCTGGCGGGGGCGCTGCTGATGCCGAGCCCGACGCTGTTCTTCACCAGGACGCTGCCGTTCCTGCTCCAGGGGCAGGACGCGTACGCGCTGCCCTGGGACGCCTCGCCGATCGCGGTGCTGCCGCGGCTGGGGGTGCCGCAGCCGGTGGCGGTGGCGGTGGCGGGCGCGGGGGCGGCGGCCGGGCTGTGGGCGGCGTGGCGGCGGTGGCGGCGGCCGGATCCGCAGGGCGACGGGGGCGAGCTGCGGCTGGTGGAGACCGCCTGTACGGTGATGCTCGCCGTGTTCCTCGTCTCACGTCCGTCCTTCGACCACTACCTGCTGCTGGTGCTGCCGCCGCTGCTGGCGTCGGGGGTCCGGGAGGGCTCCGCACCCCGTTCGGGCTGGTTCTGGGCGGCCCTGGTGCCCCAGGCGGCGGGGATCCCGTGGCCCTCGGAGATCGCGCACAAGAGGCGGGCCTTCCGGGACTGTCTGACCCTGTGCGGGCTCGCGGGACTGCTGGTGCGTCGTGCGCTGCTCTCCGGCCGGGTTATTCTGGAGCCCGTAACAACTGCGGGGTCCCCACCCAGGACCGAACCGGAGTGCGCCGCGGCGCCGGCAGTGTCGGCATCGCGGACCGCGTTTTGACCCATACGGGTCTGCTTGGGTATCCTGCTGGTTTGTTATGCGTATGGGCTTTCTCATTCTCACGTGAAAGGGCCTTACGCCGGTCCACCGGACCGATGACCAGCAGTTCACGCGGGTGCGTCCCCGCTGTGAACGAGGGCTGTCGTGATCGTCCGTGGTGACCCTGTCAGGACCCTTCCCGCAGGGCTTGCGCCCTATGGGATGACCCACCACTGAAGAAGCGAAGGCATACGCGTGCGTACGTACAGCCCCAAGCCCGGCGACATCTCGCGCCAGTGGCTCGTCATTGACGCCCAGGACGTCGTCCTCGGCCGTCTGGCGACTCAGGCCGCTACCCTCCTGAAGGGCAAGCACAAGCCGACTTACGCCCCCCACATGGACATGGGCGACTTCGTCATCGTCATCAACGCCGACAAGGTTCACCTGTCCGGCAACAAGGCGTCCCAGAAGATGGCCTACCGTCACTCCGGTTTCCCGGGTGGTCTGCGTTCCGTGCGCTACGACGACCTGCTGGCGAACAACCCGGAGAAGGCCGTCGAGAAGGCCGTCAAGGGCATGCTCCCCAAGAACTCCCTGGGCCGTCAGATGCTCTCGAAGCTGAAGGTCTACTCGGGCGACCAGCACCCGCACGCTGCGCAGCAGCCGGTGCCGTTCGAGATCACCCAGGTCGCGCAGTAGTTCCGGCCACCCCCTAAACACAGAGAATTCTGAGGAGCATCGTGGCCGAGACCACCGCCGAGACCCCCGTCGACGAGTTCGAGGGCGTCGAGGAGTACACCACCGAGTCGGACGTCGTCGTCGAGGGCGACTACACCTCCGAGTCCCTTGCCGGTCGCTTCGGTGACCCCCAGCCGGCCGCCGGCCTGGGCCGTCGCAAGAACGCCATCGCCCGCGTCCGGATCGTTCCGGGCACCGGCAAGTGGAAGATCAACGGTCGCACCCTTGAGGACTACTTCCCCAACAAGGTGCACCAGCAGGAAGTCAACGAGCCCTTCAAGCTCCTCGAGCTCGACGGCCGCTACGACGTCATCGCCCGCATCTCGGGTGGCGGCGTCTCCGGTCAGGCCGGCGCCCTGCGCCTCGGCGTGGCCCGCGCGCTGAACGAGGCGGACGTGGACAACAACCGCCCGGCGCTGAAGAAGGCCGGCTTCCTCTCCCGCGACGACCGTGCGGTCGAGCGCAAGAAGGCCGGTCTCAAGAAGGCCCGTAAGGCTCCGCAGTACAGCAAGCGTTAATCTGCGCCTGCTGTTCAGCAACGAAACCGCCCCGGCAGCACTCTCCGTGCTGTCGGGGCGGTTCGTTTACCGCCAAAAGCGGCAAACATCTGTCACTAGCGGTCACCTAGCGAAGCGTGAACTCGGGAGGACAACAGTGGGACGACTCTTCGGGACGGACGGTGTACGAGGCGTCGCCAACGCGGATCTGACGGCCGAGCTCGCGCTCGGCCTCTCCGTGGCGGCCGCGCACGTACTGGCCGAGGCGGGCACCTTCGCGGGCCACCGCCCCACGGCCGTGGTCGGCCGCGACCCCCGCGCTTCGGGCGAGTTCCTGGAGGCCGCGGTCGTCGCGGGCCTCGCCAGCGCCGGCGTGGACGTCCTGCGCGTCGGTGTGCTGCCCACCCCGGCGGTGGCGTATCTCACCGGTGCGCTGGGCGCCGACCTCGGCGTGATGCTCTCCGCGAGCCACAACGCCATGCCCGACAACGGCATCAAGTTCTTCGCGCGCGGCGGCCACAAGCTCGCCGACGAACTGGAGGACCGGATCGAGTCCGTCTACGAGGAGCACCGCACCGGCGCTCCGTGGGACCGGCCCACCGGCGTCGGCGTCGGCCGCGTCTCGGACTACGACGAGGGCTTCGACAAGTACGTCGCCCACCTGATCGGGGTCCTGCCCAACCGTCTCGACGGGCTGAAGATCGTCCTGGACGAGGCGCACGGCGCGGCCGCCCGCGTCTCGCCCGAGGCCTTCGCCCGGGCCGGCGCCGAGATCGTCACCATCGGTGCCGAGCCCGACGGCCTGAACATCAACGACGGCTGCGGCTCCACCCACCTCGGCCTGCTCAAGCAGGCGGTCGTCGAGCACGGGGCGGACCTCGGCATCGCCCACGACGGCGACGCCGACCGCTGCCTGGCGGTGGACGCCGAGGGCAACGAGATCGACGGCGACCAGATCCTCGCGGTGCTCGCCCTCGCCATGCGCGAGGCCGGCCAGCTGCGCGAGGACGCCGTCGTCGCCACCGTCATGTCGAACCTGGGCTTCAAGCTGGCCATGGAGGCCGAGGGCATCGCCTTCGTCCAGACCGCGGTCGGCGACCGGTACGTCCTGGAGTCGATGAAGGAGCACGGCTACGCGCTGGGCGGCGAGCAGTCCGGCCACGTGATCATCCTCGACCACGCCACCACCGGCGACGGCACCCTCACCGGCCTCATGCTGGCCGCCCGGGTCGCGGCCACCGGCCGCTCGCTGGCCGAGCTCGCGGGAATCATGACGCGGCTCCCGCAGGTCCTGATCAACGTCAAGGACGTCGACAAGTCCCGCGTCTCCACCTCCGCGGAGCTGGCCACCGCCGTCACCGAGGCGGAGCGCGAGCTCGGTTCCACCGGACGGGTGCTGCTGCGCCCCTCGGGCACCGAGCCCCTCGTCCGCGTGATGGTCGAGGCCGCCGACATCGAGCAGGCCCGCGCGGTCGCCGGGCGGCTCGCGGACGTGGTGAAGTCGGCCCTCGGCTAGGACCTCACCCCGCAGGACCTGTGTGGCGCACCCGGTGGGGGCGGAGCTTCCGCCCCCACCGGGTGCGCCACGGCCGTTTCCGGGGCCGCCCGCGGCGGGCCCTCAGAGCTTGCGCAGGCTCAGCTTCGTGACCTTGTGGTCGGGACCCTTGCGGACGACGAGGGTGGCGCGGCCGCGCGTGGGGGCGACGTTCTCCAGCAGGTTGGGCTTGTTGATGGTCCGCCACATCGTCTTCGCGTACTCCAGGGCCTCCTCCTCGGAGACCTGGGTGTACTTGCGGAAGTAGGAGAACGGGTTCTGGAACGCGGTCTCGCGCAGCTTCCGGAAGCGGTTGAGGTACCAGCGCTCGATGTCCTCGGGGCGGGCGTCCACGTACACGCTGAAGTCGAAGTAGTCGGCGAGGCCGACCCGGGTCCGGCCGTCCTTGCCGGGCAGGGCCGGCTGGAGGACGTTGAGCCCCTCGACGATGAGGATGTCCGGGCGCCGCACGACCAGCCGCTCGTCCGGGACGATGTCGTAGATCAGGTGCGAGTAGACCGGGGCGGTGACCTCGTCCTTGCCGGCCTTGATGTCGGCGACGAACTTGGTGAGGGCGCGGCGGTCGTAGGACTCGGGGAAGCCCTTGCGGGAGGTCAGGCCGCGGCGCTGGAGCTCCTTCATCGGGTAGAGGAAGCCGTCCGTGGTCACCCGTTCGACGCGGGGGTGCTCGGGCCAGCGGGCGAGGAGGGCCTGGAGCAGGCGGGCCACGGTGGACTTGCCGACGGCGACGGAACCGGCGACTCCTATGACGAACGGGGTCCCCTGCTGGGCGCCGTGGCCGTTGCCGCCGGCGTCGCCGAGGAAGGTGTTCAGGGTGCCGCGGAGGTTGCTGGTGGCGCCGACGTACAGGTTGAGCAGGCGGGAGAGCGGGAGGTAGACGTCCCGCACCTCGTCGAGGTCGATGACGTCGCCGAGGCCGCGCAGCCGCTCGACCTCCTCCGCCGTCAGGGGCAGGGGGGTGCGCTCGCGCAGGGCGCTCCACTCGGCCCGCGTGAGGTCGACGTAGGGCGAGGGCTCCGGCACCCGGCGGGGGCCGGGACGCTCCGTTGCGTGCTCCGGCGTACAGCGCGTCGGCGATGTGATCACACCGCCATTGTCGGGGCTCGGGGCCCCGCGTGGGTGGTGGGGTCGGTCACGTGGCGGGCCGGGGAGGCGGAAACGCCCAGGTGGGGCGGCGGCGTTCCGACCGGGTCTCGATCGGAAGCCCGTCCTGTCTCGTGCCGGTCACGATTCCCCCGTGTGACCAGGAAGATCCTGCGTATGTGTCATTAACACCGGTCGCGTGATCGAGCAAGTCGTACATTGTTCGTCACTGCGGCGTTGACCGGCGTCCTGGCGGTGATCTGGTTCATGGGGGAGAGCTCTACGTGGGTACCACGTTCGTGCGGCGCGGCGTGCGGGCCGTGTCCGGCGCGTCCTTGCGTCTGCCGGCCGCCTTCGGGGCGCGGGCCGAGAAGCCCGTATGAGAGCGGTGCGCGTGCGGCGCGCGGCCGCACTGACCGTCTCGGGGCTGGCGCTGGCCCTGCTGGGCACCGGGTGCGGGGCCGGCCGGCCCACCGTGATCGTGGTGGAGGAGGGCGTCCCGGCCGCCGAGGCGCCGGCCTCCGGGGCGGACGCCGGGCCCGCGCACAAGGGGCAGCAGGTCGTCCCCCCGCAGAAGGGCAGGCCGCAGCCGGCTCCGGAGCGCCTGCTGGTGGCGCAGGGGGACCTGCTGGACCACAAGGTCACCCCCGAGGCCCACGACAGCGTGCCGGGGGCCGTGGACCGGCCCGAGTGCCTGGAGCTGGCCCACGCCATGACCGGGTACCTGCCGGCGGGGCGGACCGGCTGGGCCAGGGCCGCGGTGGTCGCGGTGGCGTCGGCGCTGCCGGACGACGCGCCGGAGGGGCAGAAGCGGGCGGCCGCGCTCGACGCCGCCAGCTCGACGGTGACGGTGGTGACCCTCGGCTCGTACGCGGGGGACGCCGCCCGCGGGCACTTCGCCGAGCTGCAGACGGCGGGGCGGGCCTGCGAGGGCGGGTACACGGCGACCGCGGGCGGCGAGAGCGTCACGGTGACCCGGGTCGTCCCGCACGCCGCGTACGGCGGCGACGAGGCCCTCGCGTACACCGTCGAGGCGGAGCGCGACGGGGAGCCGTACCAGACGGAGCTCATGGTGGTCCGCAAGGGCGGCACGCTCGTGAACTTCCACGCGGACCGGCTGTCCGGCGAGGCGCAGCTGGCGGCGCCCGCGATCGAGGCGCAGGTCAGACGGCTGGGCTGACGCTTCGACAGGGCGGCGGTTCGGCAGGGGGGTCGACCGTGCCCGGCCTGATCCGGCGGGCGGATCCGGAGGGCGGATCCGGCGGGCTGATCCGGAGGGCGGGTTCGACGGGCGGGTTTTCGTCCTGTTCGGGTACCCGACAGGCGCCCAACTCAGGCGTACCCTGCGGCCTATGTGCGGAATTGTGGGATACGTGGGAGCGCAGTCGGCGCTCGATGTGGTCATCGCCGGACTGAAGCGACTGGAGTACCGCGGCTACGACTCGGCCGGCGTCGCCGTCCTCGCCGATGGGAAGCTCTCCAGCGCCAAGAAGGCCGGAAAACTCGTCAACCTGGAGAAGGAGCTGGTCGCACAGCCGCTTCCGGCGGGCTCCACGGGCCTGGGGCACACCCGGTGGGCGACCCACGGCGGGCCCACGGACGTCAACGCCCATCCCCATCTGGACAACTCCGGCCGGGTGGCCGTCGTCCACAACGGCATCATCGAGAACTTCGCCGAGCTGCGCGCCGAACTGGCCGAGCGGGGGCACCGGCTGGAGTCCGAGACGGACACGGAGGTCGTCGCGCACCTGCTGGCCGAGCGCTTCGACGCGGTCCGGGCCGCCGGCGGCCCGGCGGGCGCCGGGCTGGCGGAGGCGATGCGGCAGGTGTGCCGGCGGCTCCAGGGCGCGTTCACGCTGGTCGCGGTGCACTCCGACGAGCCGGACGTGGTGGTCGGGGCGCGCCGGAACTCCCCGCTGGTGGTGGGCGTCGGGGAGGACGAGAACTTCCTCGCCTCGGACGTGGCCGCGTTCATCGCCCACACCCGGTCCGCGATCGAGCTGGGGCAGGACCAGGTCGTCGAGCTCCGCCGCGACGGGGTCACGGTGACCGGCTTCGACGGTGGGCCCGCCGAGGTGCGGGCGTACCACGTGGACTGGGACGCCTCGGCGGCCGAGAAGGGGGGGTACGACTACTTCATGCTCAAGGAGATCGCCGAGCAGCCGAAGGCCGTCGCCGACACCCTCCTGGGCCGGATCGACGCGGGCGGCCTGCTGACCCTCGACGAGGTGCGCATCCCCGCCTCGGTGCTCCGGGAGGTCGACAAGGTGGTGATCGTGGCGTGCGGTACGGCGTACCACGCGGGCATGATCGCGAAGCTGGCCATCGAACACTGGACCCGCATCCCGTGCGAGACCGAGCTGGCCAGCGAGTTCCGCTACCGCGACCCGATCCTGGACCAGCGGACGCTGGTGATCGCGATCTCCCAGTCCGGCGAGACCATGGACACCCTGATGGCGTTGCGGCACGCGCGAGAGCAGGGGGCCAGGGTGCTGGCCGTCTGCAACACGAACGGGTCGACGATCCCGCGCGAGTCGGACGCCGTGCTGTACACGCACGCCGGGCCGGAGGTGGCGGTCGCCTCGACGAAGGCGTTCCTGACGCAGCTGGTGGCCTGCTACCTCGTCGCCCTGTACCTCGGCCAGGTGCGGGGGACGAAGTGGGGCGACGAGATCGAGGCGGTGATCCGGGAGCTGTCGGACATCGCCGAGGCCGTGGACCGGGTCCTGGAGACGATGGAGCCGGTGCGGGCCCTGGCCCGCTCGCTGGCCGACAAGGACACGGTGCTCTTCCTCGGCCGCCACGTCGGCTACCCGGTGGCCCTGGAGGGCGCGCTCAAGCTCAAGGAGCTGGCGTACATGCACGCCGAGGGCTTCGCGGCGGGCGAGCTCAAGCACGGGCCGATCGCGCTGATCGAGGAGGACCTGCCGGTGGTGGTCGTCGTCCCGTCGCCGCGCGGCCGGTCCGTCCTGCACGACAAGATCGTCTCCAACATCCAGGAGATCCGGGCGCGCGGGGCGCGGACCATCGTGATCGCGGAGGAGGGCGACGACGCCGTCGTGGCGTACGCCGACCACCTGATCCGCATCCCGGCGACCCCGACGCTGCTCCAGCCGCTGGTCGCGACGGTCCCGCTCCAGGTGTTCGCGTGCGAGCTGGCGACCGCGCGCGGCAACGAGGTGGACCAGCCGCGTAATCTCGCGAAGTCCGTGACGGTGGAGTAGTTGGAGTTGTCGTTGTGATTGTCGGTGTGGGGATTGACGTGGCCGAGATCGAGCGGTTCGGCGCGGCGCTGGAGCGGACGCCGCAGATGGCGGAGCGGCTCTTCCTCGACACCGAGTTGACGCTGCCGAGCGGCGAGCGGCGCGGAGTCGCCTCGCTCGCCGTCCGGTTCGCGGCCAAGGAGGCCCTGGCCAAGGCGCTGGGCGCGCCCGGCGGGCTGCTGTGGACCGACGCCGAGGTGTACGTCGAGGAGACCGGGCAGCCCCGGCTGCGGGTGTCCGGCACCGTCGAGGCCCGGGCCCGGGCGCTCGGCGTGAAGTCCTGGCACATCTCGCTGAGCCATGACGCCGGGATCGCGTCGGCGGTGGTGATCGCCGAGGGCTGACGCCCCGCGTGCGGCACGCTGGTGGTATGCGTACTGCTTACAGCGTGGAGACCGTACGGGCCGCCGAGCGGCAGTTGATGGCCCGTCTGCCGGAGGGTGCCCTGATGGCGCGGGCCGCGGCCGGGCTGGCCGTCGTGTGCGCGGAGCTGCTGGCCCGGCGCCGGGGCCGGGTGCACGGGGCCCGCGCGGTCCTGCTGGTCGGGCCCGGCGACAACGGCGGCGACGCCCTGTACGCGGGCGCCCGGCTGGCGCGGCGCGGGGTCGCGGTGACGGCGGTCCCGATGGACCCGGAGCGGATGCACCCGGGCGGGCTGGCCGCGCTGCGGGCCGCCGGGGGACGGGTCGGGGCGTCGGTGCCGGAGCGGGCCGACCTGGTCGTGGACGGGCTGCTCGGGATCGGCGGCCGGGGCGGCCTGCGGCCGGCCGCCGCCGCGCTGGTGGAGCGGATCCCGGCCGGGACGCCCGTGGTCGCGGTGGACCTGCCGAGCGGGGTGGACGCGGACACCGGGGAGGTGGCGGGCCCGGCGGTGACGGCCGACGTCACCGTGACCTTCGGGGCGTACAAGCCGGGGCTGCTGACCGATCCGGGGGCCTCGCGGGTGGGGGCGGTGCGGCTGGTCGACATCGGACTGGACCTGGCGGCCGCCCCCGTGGAGACCGAGGCGCTGCAACACGCCGACGTGGCGCGGCTGCTGCCGGTGCCGACGGCGTCGAGCGACAAGTACCGGCGGGGCGTGGTCGGGGTCGTCGCCGGATCGCTGCAGTACCCGGGCGCGGCGGTGCTCGCCGTGGCGGGGGCCCTGCGCGGCGGCGCGGGCGCGGTGCGGTACGTGGGACCGGCGGCGGACGCCGTGCTGGCGCGCTTTCCCGAGGTGCTGGTCGGGCGGGGGCGGGTGCAGTCCTGGGTGGTCGGGCCCGGACTGGGCTCGGAGCGCGCGGAGGAGGCCGAGCGGGCCCTGGCGGACACGGACGTGCCGGTACTGGTCGACGCGGACGGGCTGCGCGGGCTGGACGGCGCGGTGGTGCGCCGGCGCCGGGCCGCGACCCTGCTGACCCCGCACGCGGGGGAGGCGGCGGCGCTGCTGGGCGTGGCGCGGGAGGCGGTGGAGGCCGGCCGGCTGGCCGCCGTACGGGAGTTGGCGGGGCGGTACGGGGCGGCCGTGCTGCTGAAGGGGTCGACCACGCTGGTCGCCCCCGCCGGGGGCGGGGCCGTGCGGGTGAATCCGACGGGGACGCCCTGGCTGGCCACCGCCGGGAGCGGGGACGTGCTGTCGGGGCTGGCGGGGGCGTTGCTGGCGGGGGGTCTCGGCGCGGTGGACGCGGGTTCGGTGGCGGCGTACCTGCACGGTCTGGCGGGCCGGTTCGCGGCGGACGGCGCGCCGGTGGTGGCGCAGGAGGTGGCCGCGGCGCTGCCGCGGGCGTGGCGGAGCGTCATGGCGTAGGCGGCCTCTTCCGGATCCTGCCGGTCAGGCCCGCGTCGTCCGGTGCCGTGCACCGGTGGGTTGGCGGGGCGCCGTCGTACTGGACGTATGGGGTGCGCCGCCAGGGCGGCGAGGTGCGGCGCCGGGCGCGGCCGCCCCGCCGTCGGCCCGCCGTCGGCCCTGCGTTCCCGTCCGGCGGGTCGGACAAGGAGGCGCGAACCATGCCCGATCACCGAGTGGTGGGGGTTCTGAGAGACTGTGGGCGATGAACGAGACACCGATGCGCGTGTACGCCGAGATCGATCTTGACGCGGTACGGGCGAACGTGCGCGCACTGCGCGCACGGGCACCCCGGGCCGAGCTGATGGCGGTCGTCAAGTCGAACGCCTATGGGCACGGGGCCCTCCAGTGCGCCCGGGCGGCCCAGGAGGCCGGGGCCACCTGGCTCGGCACCGCCACCCCCGAGGAGGCGCTGGAGCTGCGCGCCGCCGGGATCCAGGGGCGGATCATGTGCTGGCTGTGGACCCCCGGCGGGCCCTGGCGGGAGGCCGTCGAGGCCGATATCGACGTGTCCGTCAGCGGGATGTGGGCCCTGGACGAGGTCCGCGCGGCCGCCCGCGCGGCCGGCCGCACCGCCCGGATCCAGCTCAAGGCCGACACCGGCCTCGGCCGCAACGGCTGCCAGCCCGCCGACTGGGCCGACCTCGTCGGCGCGGCCGTGGCCGCCCAGGCCGAGGGCACCGTCCGGGTCACCGGCGTCTGGTCCCACTTCGCCTGCGCCGACGAGCCGGGCCATCCCTCCATCCGGCTCCAGCTCGACGCCTTCCGCGACATGCTGGCCCACGCGGAGAAGGAGGGCGTCGACCCCGAGGTCCGGCACATCGCCAACTCGCCCGCCACCCTCACCCTCCCCGAGAGCCACTTCGACCTCGTGCGCACCGGCCTGGCCGTCTACGGCGTCTCGCCCTCGCCCGAGCTCGGCACCCCCGCCCAGCTCGGCCTGCGGCCCGCGATGACGCTCAGGGCCTCCCTCGCGCTGGTCAAGACCGTCCCCGCCGGCCACGGCGTGAGCTACGGACACCACTACGTCACCGAGTCCGAGACCCACCTCGCGCTCGTCCCCGCCGGATACGCCGACGGCATCCCGCGCAACGCCTCCGGCCGCGGGCCCGTGCTCGTCTCCGGGAAGATCCGCCGGGCCGCCGGGCGGATCGCCATGGACCAGTTCGTCGTGGACCTCGGCGAGGACCGCGCCGGGGCGGGCGACGAGGTGGTCATCCTGGGCGACGCCGAACGCGGCGAGCCGACCGCCGAGGACTGGGCTCAAGCGGCGCATACGATCGCGTATGAGATCGTCACCCGTATCGGAGCTCGGGTGCCCCGGGTCTACCTCGGCGGCTGAGGCTGAGTGAGGACGGCGACGTCGTGAGCGAGAACTGGCGCAAGGCCGGCTGGGCCGGCGCCGCCATCGGTGTCATAGCGGCGGGCGCCGCGGCCGGTGTCGCCGTCGAAAGGATCACCGTGGGCCGGGGCATCCGCAGGAAGGCACGCCTCGCCCTGGACGCGGCGGGGGACTACGGCTCCCTGCGCGGGTCCGAGGGCACCTGCCGCACCGAGGACGGCACCGAGCTCTACTACGAGGTCGACGAGCTCGACGGGG
Organism: Streptomyces sp. NPDC001373; assembly: GCF_042895815.1. Lineage (NCBI taxonomy): Bacteria > Bacillati > Actinomycetota > Actinomycetes > Kitasatosporales > Streptomycetaceae > Streptomyces > Streptomyces sp. NPDC001373. The sequence continues at coordinate 981,779 of NZ_JBIAWQ010000001.1, read as the reverse complement.
CCGGAACGGCCGGAACGGCCGGAACGGCCGGAACGGCCGCGGCGGCCGCCCGCGGCCGCGGGAAGCGCCGGCCGCGGCGCAAGGGCGCGGCCCCGGCCACCGTCGTGTTCTGCCACGGCTACTGCCTCAGCCAGGACTCCTGGCACTTCCAGCGCGCCGCCCTGCGCGGCGTCGTCCGCTCCGTCTACTGGGACCAGCGCAGCCACGGCCGCAGCGCCCGCGGCCTCGCCCAGGCCGACGGTGAGCCCGTCACCATCGACCAGCTCGGCCGCGACCTCAAGGCCCTCATCGACGCCGCCGCGCCCGAGGGCCCGCTCGTCCTCGTCGGCCACTCCATGGGCGGGATGACCGTCATGGCCCTCGCCGAGCAGTTCCCGGAGCTGGTGCGCGACCGCGTCCTCGGCGTGGCCCTGATCGGGACGTCCAGCGGGCGCCTCGACGAGGTCACCTACGGGCTGCCGTCCATCGGACAGGGCGCGGTGCGCCGCCTGCTGCCGGGCGTGCTCAAGGCCCTCGGCTCCCAGGTGGAGCTCGTGGAGAAGGGCCGCCGGGCCACCGCCGACCTCTTCGCCGGCATGATCAAGCTCTACTCGTTCGGCTCCCGCGACGTCGACCCCGGGGTCGCGCGCTTCGCCGAGCGGCTGATCGAGGCCACCCCGATCGACGTGGTCGCCGAGTTCTACCCGGCCTTCCAGGCCCACGACAAGAGCGCCGCCCTCCAGCGGTTCGCCGGCGTGCCCGTCACCGTCGTCGCCGGGGACCGGGACATGATCACCCCGGCCGAGCACAGCGTGGCGATCAAGGAGCAGCTGCCGGCCGCCGAGCTCGTGGTCCTGGAGGAGACCGGGCACCTGATGATGCTGGAGCGCCCCGAGATCGTGACGGGGCTGCTCACCGGCCTGCTGGCCCGCGCCGGAGCCGTCCCCGCAGCGACTAACGTTGGGGCGCATGGAAGACGTACAGCGGGAAGCGCCGCGCAGCCCGGCCGCTGAGGCCCTGGCCCAGGCCGCCGCCGAAACCCTGATCACCGTCGACTCGCCCGCCTCCATGCAGGAGCTGGGCCGCAGGATCGCCGGCCTGCTGCGCCCCGGCGACCTGGTCCTGCTGACCGGTGAGCTCGGCGCGGGCAAGACCACCCTGACCCGCGGACTGGGGGAGGGGCTGGGCGTGCGCGGGGCCGTGACCTCGCCGACCTTCGTGATCGCCCGGGTGCACCCGTCCCTGGGCGACGGGCCGCCGCTGGTGCACGTGGACGCATACCGGCTGGGCGGCGGCCTGGACGAGATGGAGGACCTCGACCTCGACGTCTCGCTGCCCGAGTCCGTGGTCGTCGTCGAGTGGGGCGACGGCAAGGTGGAGGAGCTCTCCGACGACCGGCTGCACGTGGTCATCGGGCGGGCGGTGGGCCACGAGGAGGTCCTGGACGACGTGCGCGAGGTCGCGCTGCGCGGCGTCGGCGCCCGCTGGGCGCAGGCCGGGCCGCAGCTGGCGGCGCTGTCGCCCGCGTAGCCGGTTTCCCCGACGAGAGGTGCCGACGTCGCCCGCGCAGCCGGTCTTCCCGACGAGGTACCGACAACCCGTCGGGAAAATATTGCGCCGGTGCGGGCCCGCGTGATGACATGGTACGGAGCGTTGGTTAGGTGTACCTAAGTACCGCGTCCCGGGGCCCCAGGAGGCAGCCATGTCGGCAGCAGGAGCAGAGCGAGCGCCCATCGTGTCCATGCGGGCCCTGCTCGCGGCGGGCGCGGCCGCCACCGCGGTGTCCACGCCGCCCGCCCGCTCGGAGCCGGCTCCCCAGGAGCCCGCGGGCGAGGGCGCCGCGGACAGGGAACAGGCCGCCTCCACGGAACCGGAAGCGGCCTGAAGCCCGCCAGGGCCCGCGCACGGCGCCCACGTACGGGTGAAAAGCGTGCCCGGCCTCAGGCCGGGGGCGTCCTACTGGACGACGACGACCTTCGAGTTGTAGAGCGCGAAGGCCCACATGGCGTCGCCGTCCGCACGCGACATCCGGATGCCGCCCGTCTTCTTCGCCGGGTCCGGCTGCGGCAGCGCACCGTCCACACGGGCGCTGAAACCGATCGCGATCCCCTCGGTGCTGCTGGCGAACCGCACGACGTGCTCGATCGGCACCCCGTCCGAGCCCGTGACCGTCCCGGCGCGCGAGTTGACCAGGTAGCTGCCGGGCGCGGGCTGCACGGTGCTCGGCACCACCGTGAACGTCTTCGGGGCCTTGCCGTCCTCGGCGACCAGCCACACCCGCTTCTGCGACACCGAGTACACGACCCGCTGCCCGGCCCCCGACTCGGCCGGCAGCGCCGCCGGCTTCGCCGCGTCCTGCTGCGCCGGAGCCTGCTGCTGCGGGGCCGCCGGGGCCTTCTCGGCGGCCTTCGCGGGGTGCGCGGGAGCGGTCGCGTGGGCCTGGTAGCCGAGGAAGCCGATCGCGGCGATCGCCGCGGCGGTGAGCCCGGCCACGATTCCCGAGCTGCTGCGTGACACCTTGCTCCACCTCTCCGCGCCTGCGCGTACCGGTTCTGCGGCGCCGCCGGGCCGTTGCTGCCCGCCGCCGCGTCGTACTCCCGGTCGAAAGGTAGCAGCCGGGCCCTGTTCCGACCGGCCGCAAGGCCCGGGGCCCGGGGAGTCGTAGGCTGTTCGCGTGCTCTTGCTCGCCGTAGATACCGCCACGCCCGCCGTCACCGTCGCCCTGCACGACGGGGAGTCCGTCCTGGCCGAGTCCCACCAGGTCGACGCCCGCCGCCACGGGGAGCTCCTGCTGCCCTCCGTGGACCGGGTCCTCGCCGAGGCCGGGGTGAAGCTCGAAGCCCTCACCGGCATCGTCGTCGGCGTCGGCCCCGGCCCCTACACCGGGCTGCGCGTGGGCCTCGTCACCGCCTCCACCTTCGCCGCCGTTCTCGGCGTCCCCGTGCACGGCCTGTGCACCCTCGACGGCCTCGCCTACGCCGCGGGCGCCGCCGGGATCGAGGGTCCCTTCACCGTCGCCACCGACGCGCGGCGCAAGGAGGTCTACTGGGCGCGCTACGAGGACCCGCGCACCCGCGTCGGCGAGCCCGCCGTCGACCGCCCCGCCGACATCGCCGAGCAGGTCGCCGGCCTCCCGTCGGTCGGCCAGGGCGCCCGGCTGTACCCGGAGGTCTTCACCGACGCCCGCGGCCCCGAGCACCAGTCCGCCGCGGCCCTGGCCGCCCTGGCCGCCGAACGCCTCGCGGCGGGCATCCCGTTCGAGAACGCCGACGGCGCCGCCCCGGCCCCCCTCTACCTGCGCCGCCCCGACGCCCAGGTGCCGAAGAACTACAAGGTGGTCACCCCGCAGTGACGGCCCCGACCGCAGTGCTCCGCGAGATGCGCTGGTGGGACATCGCACCGGTGCTGGAACTGGAGCACGAGCTCTTCCCCGAGGACGCCTGGTCGGCCGGCATGTTCTGGTCCGAGCTCGCCCACGCCCGCGGCCCGCGGGCCACCCGCCGCTACGTCGTCGCCGAGATCCCGCCCGACAGCGGCTCCGCCGAGGGGGCCACCGGCCGCCTGGTCGGCTACGCGGGCCTCGCGGCCTCCGGCGACCTGGGCGACGTACAGACCATCGCGGCGGCCAAGGACCAGTGGGGCACCGGACTCGGCGCCCGGCTCCTCACCGAACTGCTGCGCGCCGCGACCGCCTTCGAATGCGCCGAGGTGCTGCTGGAGGTCCGGGTCGACAACACCCGCGCCCAGCGGCTCTACGAGCGCTTCGGCTTCGAGCCGATCGGCTTCCGGCGGGGCTACTACCAGCCGGGGAACGTCGACGCGCTGGTGATGCGTTTGACGGACCCGGCCCGCACGGCCGCCCCGGCCGACTCCGTCGATCCCGCCGGCCCGGCCGACCGGGCCGCCCCGGCCACCTCGACCACTGAGACCCACGAACACCCTGAGAGCAGTGAGACCCATGGCTGACGAACCGCTCGTCCTCGGCATCGAGACCTCCTGCGACGAGACCGGCGTCGGCATCGTCCGCGGCACCACCCTGCTCGCCGACGCGGTCGCCTCCAGCGTCGACGAGCACGCCCGCTTCGGCGGGGTCGTGCCCGAGGTCGCCTCCCGGGCCCACCTGGAGGCGATGGTCCCGACCATCGAGCGCGCCCTGAAGGAAGCCGGCGTCAGCGCCCGCGACCTCGACGGCATCGCCGTCACCGCGGGCCCCGGCCTCGCGGGCGCCCTGCTCGTCGGCGTCTCGGCCGCGAAGGCGTACGCCTACGCGCTGGGCAAGCCGCTCTACGGGGTCAACCACCTCGCCTCGCACATCTGCGTCGACCAGCTGGAGCACGGCCCGCTGCCCGAGCCCACCATGGCCCTGCTGGTCTCCGGCGGCCACTCCTCGCTGCTCCTCGCCCCGGACATCACCAGCGACGTACGGCCGCTCGGCGCCACCATCGACGACGCGGCCGGCGAGGCCTTCGACAAGATCGCCCGCGTCCTCCAGCTGGGCTTCCCCGGCGGCCCGGTCATCGACCGGCTGGCGAAGGAGGGCGACCCCAGGGCCATCCACTTCCCGCGCGGGCTCACCGGGTCGCGCGACCCCGCGTACGACTTCTCCTTCTCCGGCCTCAAGACGGCCGTGGCCCGCTGGATCGAGGCGAAGCGGAACGCGGGCGAGGAGGTGCCGGTGCGCGACGTGGCGGCGTCCTTCCAGGAGGCCGTGGTGGACGTGCTGACGCGCAAGGCGATCCGCGCGTGCAAGGACGAGGGCGTGGACCACCTGATGATCGGCGGCGGCGTGGCGGCCAACTCCCGGCTGCGCTCGCTCGCGCAGGAGCGCTGCGACGACGCCGGCATCATCCTGCGCGTCCCGCGGCCCAAGCTGTGCACCGACAACGGCGCGATGGTCGCGGCCCTGGGCGCGGAGATGGTCAAGCGGAACCGTCCGGCCTCGGACTGGGACCTGTCGGCGGACTCCTCCCTCCCGGTGACGGACCCCCACGTCCCGGGCACGGCCCACGACCATGACCACGCCCATGGAGGCGGCACCCACTCCCACCCCCACTCCCACGACCACGTGCACGAGCTGAGCAAGGACAACCTCTACTCGTGAACACCGTCGTCGCCCTGATGTGGGAGGCCCGGGCCGTCGAGGGCCGGGGCAACGAGCTGCTGGAGTGGGCCCGTGCCCAGGTCCTGGCCCGGGAGCCGCTGCGCCGCGAGGTGCTGCGCGCCGCCCGGGACCGGGTCCTCGTGATCACCTGGTGGGAGATCCCGGAAGGCGGCACGGCGTCCGGACTGCCCGAGCTGCCGGAACCCGCCGCGGACCTGATCACCCGGGCCGTGCACCGCTGGCGGTTCGAGTCCGTCGAGGTCACGGACGGCGGCTGACCGCGGGTCCAGGAGCGCTGCGGTGAAGCTCGACGGGGCGCCGCTAGGGTCGTCCGCATGCCTAGCCGCCGAGACCTGCCGCCCCCGCCGCCGCCCGCGCACCTGCGCGACTGGCTGGACGAGAGCGTCGTACGGGCCGACCGCGCGCGCTTCCTCGCCGACCTGAGCCGCCGGAGCCTGGGCCTGGGACGGCTGGCGCTGCTCTGGCTGGTGGCCGCGGTCTTCGCGCTCGGCTGGACCTTCGTCGGCATGGCCGTGATGACCTTCGAGTCCGGTGCGGGGCCGGACCACCTCTCCGGCGCCGTCTTCGCGGTGATGGGCCTGGGGGTGCTGGGACCGGCCGGGTACTGGTTCGTCCGGGGCGCCCGGCAAGAGCGCCGGGTGCACCGGCTGCTGTGTGCCTGGGTCGTCGCGGGCCGGGACCCCGGGACGGACGCGGTCCTGCGCGCCCCGGGCCGGAGCCTCGTGTGGCTGGTGGCCTCACTGGCCCTGGGCGCCGTCGGCCTCTGGACGGCCTTCGCCGCGGCGGCGGGCGCCCGGCCGGACACGGACACCGTCGGGCAGATCGCGTACGTCATGGGCCTCGGCATGATCCTGTGGATCACCGCCCTCCTGGGCCTGGCCAAGGCCGCCACCCACTACAGCTGGTCCCTGCGTGCGCGCACGCCCCGGGGCGGCGCGGCGGCCGTGCCGTCCGGCGTGTCCACGCGCCGGCGGGGTCGCCCCGGCACGGCGAGGCCGGCGAACTCCAGCCTCGCGGGCGTCTGAGCCGCTACGCCGCGGCACCCGGCCACCGGGGCCGGCACCCTCCGGCCCCGCCTGCGATCGAGGTACGGGGTCCGGGGCGGAGCCCCGAAAGCCGGGCACAGCCCGGGGCCGTCCACGCGGCAGCGCCGCACCTGGCCAGAACCGGCCCCGCCTGTGATCGGGCGCGGGGGTCCGGGGCGGAGCCCTACAGCCCCTGGGCCACCGGCGAGCCGATGAGCATCGACGGCGCCCCCGCCACCCGCGTCAGGAACACCGTCGCGGAACGCGGCCCCGACGGCTTCACCTTGCGCCGCAGCTCCTCCGGCTCGATCGCCGACCCCCGCTTCTTCACCGTCAGCACCCCCACCTCCCGCTCCCGCAGCAGCGCCTTCAGCTTCTTCAGCCCGAACGGCAGCACGTCCGTGATCTCGTACGCCGTCGCGTACGGCGTGGCCCGCAGCTCGTCGGCCGTGATGTACGCGATCGTCGGGTCGATCAGCCGCCCGTCCAGGTGCTCCGCCACCTCCGCGACCAGGTGCGCCCGGATCACCGCCCCGTCCGGCTCGTACAGCCAGCGCCCCACCGGCCCCGCCCCGGGGTCCGGCAGCGGCTCGGCGGTGTGCAGCCCGACCGGCCCCGGCAGCAGGGTGGCCCGTACCGTGCCGGGCGCGGTGCCGAACCACAGCACGGCCTCCTTCACGTCCCCGTGGTCCGAGATCCACTCCGCCTCGGCCTCCGCCGGAACCGCCTCGTGCGGGATCCCGGGCGCGATCTTGATGGCGGCGTACTTCGCCGCCCGCGCCGCCCCGACCGCCCACGACAGCGGCGGCGAGTACGACTCCGGGTCGAAGATCCGGCCCCGTCCGCCGCGCCGCGCCGGATCGATGAAGACGGCGTCGTACGAGGACACGTCCACCGTCGTCACGTCCGCCTGGCGGACCTCGATCAGGTCCGCCAGCCCCAGCGCCTCGGCGTTGGCCCGCGCGACCGCCACCGTCAGCGGGTCGAGGTCCACGGCCAGCACCCGGATCCCGCGCCGCGCCAGCGCCAGCGCGTCTCCGCCGATCCCGCAGCACAGGTCCGCGACGCTCCCTACACCCAGCTCGGCGAGCCGGTCGGCCCGGTACGAGGCCACCGACGCGCGGGTGGCCATTTCGCCGCCGCCGGGGGTGAAGAACATCCGGAACGCGTCCTCGGACCCGAACTTCGCCACCGCCCGCTGCCGCAGCCGGGCCTGCCCCAGCGCGGCCGACACCAGCCCGGCGGGGTGCTCGCGGCGCAGCCGGGTGGCCACGGCCAGCTCCTGGGAGGGGTCGTAGTCGCGGAGCGAGTCGAGGAGCGCGCGGCCCTCGGAGGTGAGGAGCGCGGCGAAGTCTTCGGGAGTCACGGCTCCATTGTCGGCCAGTCGGTGGAAGGGCGGACTGCGGCCGTGGTGTCGGCCGGGGAGCCGGGCCGCGGGATGCAAGGATCCGCTGCTATGCAGCTAGTACGACAAAAGGGAAATCCCACGCAGTTTGGTCACCGGTCCGCGGCACGCCCGCGCGCCCGGTACGGGGTGGCCGCGGCCGCGCTGCTGGTCGCCGCCCTGGGCACGGGGTGCGGCGCCGCGGACCCGGCCGCGCCGGTCAAGGGCAAGCCGGACAAGGCCGCCGCCGAGGCCGGTTCCGGCGCGGCCGGCGCCCTCCCCGACTCCGCCGAGAAGCTCAAGGCCGCGCAGCAGGCCCGCGTCGCCATGGCGAAGAAGTGGGGCCTGGCCAAGACCCCGCTCATGGCCCCGGCCGGGCCGAAGGCGAAGCCCGAGATCACCACCCGTGAGGGCTTCGAGGTCGAGGGCCAGGACGAGCTGCCCCCGGTCTTCACCACCGTCCCGACCGAGGACAAGGTCGTCTTCCTGACCGTCGACGACGGGGCCGAGAAGGACCCCGAGTTCATCCGGATGATGCAGGAACTGAAGCTCCCGTACACGGCGTTCCTCAGCGACTACCTCGTCCGCGACAACTACCCGTACTTCAAGGAGATGCAGGCCGCCGGCGTCACCCTGAACAACCACACCCTCAACCACCGCTACATGCCCGGTCTCAACTACGAGCAGCAGCGGGAGGAGATCTGCGGTCAGCAGGACACCATCCAGAAGCAGTTCGGCAAGCGGCCCCAGCTCTTCCGGCCCCCGTACGGGAACTACAACCAGGACACGCTGCGCGCGGCGAAGTCCTGTGGCATCAAGGCCGTTCCGCTGTGGAACGCGGAAGCCTTCCCGAACCGGATGGACTACCGTGAGTGGGACAGGGACTTGCACCCCGGGGACATCATCCTCACGCACTTCCGGGGCCGAGAGGACTGGAAGGGCACGATGCCTGACATGATCCGTCATGTCATGAAGACCGTCACGGACAAGGGGTACGCCGTGGCCCGCCTGGAGGATTACCTGTGAAGTACGCGCGCCGGCTGGTGGCCGGGACGCTGACGGCCGGCGCGCTCGCGCTGTCCCTGTCGGGATGCGGGAACAGCGTGGATCCGATCGAGAGGCTGGGCCGCAAGGCCGGGCAGACGCCGGGGGCCCCGTCGGCCTCCCCGTCCGCCCCGGCCTCCGCGGCCGCCTCCCCCCAGGCGGGCACCCCCGGGGACGAGGCGTACCGCAAGTGGGGGCTGACCGCCCCGCTGCAGTACGCCCCGAAGCCCGCGCAGAAGCCCCAACTCCCCAAGCCGGCCGGGCCGGGCAAGCCGGTGGTGCTGGACCGAATACCCGTGGCCCCGAACGACAAGGTCGTCTTCCTGACCTTCGACGACGGCGCGGAGAAGGACCCCGAGTTCCTGAAGATGGCGGCCGATCTGAAGCTGCCGATCAGTATGTTCCTGACGGACAACGTGGCCTCGTCGGACTACGGCTACTTCGAGAAGATCCGCGACAACGGCTCCAACAGCACGGTGAACAACCACACCCTGACGCACCCGAACATGCGCACGCTGGCGTTCGCGGCGCAGAAGAAGGAGATATGCGGCCAGCAGGAGCGCCTGGAGAAGCGCTTCGGCAAGCGCCCCGTCCTCTTCCGCCCGCCGTTCGGCAACTACAACGACGACACCCTGAAGGCCGCCTCGGAGTGCGGCATCAACACGGTGGTGCTGTGGCGGGCGTCGATGCAGATAAACGACTTCCAGTACGCCGAGGGCTCGGCCCTCAAGCCCGGTGACATCATCCTGGCCCACTTCCGCGGCCCGTCGGAACTCAAGGGCGCGACGGAGATCCACATGACGACGCGGATGCTCCAGCACATACAGGAGCAGGGCTACAGGATCGCCCGCCTGGAGGACTACCTGTAGGGGCTCGGCCCGTGGCGGGGGCCGCAACGGCGGACCGGGACCGGGGAGGCCGGGACCTCGGCCGGGCGGTGTGGGGAGGGCTTGGGGGTTTCCCGTCAGTCTCATCGTCCTTCCGCGTCGGGCCGCCCTGTCACGGGCGCTCCTTCGTCGCGTCGCTTCGCGATGTCGCTGCGCTCCACCCTTGACAGGCCGTCCCGCCACGAAAAGCCGAAGACTGCCGGGAAACCCCCAAAAGAACGGCACGGTCCATTGATGGGCATACGGCGGGATCAGGGATGAGGCGGGCCCGGATGGCCGACCCGCGCCGCGCCCCCTACCCCGCCATCACCGGCGTGATCGTCGTCTCCACCGGGCCCCGGGCGTCGGCCTCCCGCTGGCGTTCCGCGCTGTCGCTGATGCGCAGGAGGAGGGCGATCATGATCCAGTTGGCCAGGAGTGACGAGCCGCCCTTCGCCAGGAAGGGGAGGGCCTTGCCGGTCAGGGGGATGAGGCCCGTGACACCGCCCGCCACCACGAAGACCTGGAGCGCCAGCGCCGCCGCGAGCCCCACCGCGAGCAGCTTGCCGAACGGGTCCCGCGCGGCCAGGGCCATCCGCAGGCCCCGCTGCACGAGGAGGGCGTACAGGAGCAGGACGGCCATGACGCCGGCCAGGCCGAGTTCCTCGCCCACCGTCGTCAGGATGAAGTCGCTGCGCCCCGCGAACTTGATCAGCTCGGGGTGGCCCATCCCCAGGCCCGTGCCCGTGACGCCGCCCGTGCCGAAGCTGAACAGCGCCTGCGCCGACTGGTCGGAGGTGACGCCCGGCGGGCGGTTCTCCCAGTAGTAGGACAGCGGATTGAGCCAGGCCGCCACGCGCGCCTTGACGTGCGGCTCGGTGGCGCCGACGACGAAGGCGCCGCCCGCCGCCATGACCAGGCCGCAGATGATCCAGCTGGTGCGCTCGGTGGCGACGTACAGCATCACCACGAACACCCCGAAGAAGATCAGTGAGGTGCCCAGGTCGCGCTCGAAGACGAGCACGAGCAGCGAAATGATCCACACCGTGATGATCGGTCCGAGCTGGCGCATCGGCGGCAGCCGCATGCCCAGGAACTTCCGGCCGGTCAGGGCCAGCGAGTCGCGGTGGATGACGAGATATCCCGCGAAGAAGATCGCGATCATGATCTTCACGAACTCGCCGGGCTGGAGCGAGAACCCGAAGAGGATGATCCAGCGCTTCGCGCCGTACGTGTCCGCGCCGAAGAACGCCGGCGCGATCAGCAGCACCAGGGCGACGGCCATCGTGATGTAGATGAACCGCTGGAGCAGCCGGTGGTCGCGCAGCAGTGCCACCACCAGCAGACAGGCGGCGACGCCGACCACCGTCCACATCAGCTGGCCGGGCGCGTTCGCGTCGGAGCCGTAGCGCTCGATGTACCCCTGGTCGAGCCGGTGGATCAGGACGAGGCCCAGCCCGGTCAGGAGCATGGCGAGCGGGAAGACCAGCGGGTCGGCGTACGCGGCGAACCGGCGGATGCCGAGATGTCCCACCAGGGAGAGCAGCGTCATGCTGATCACGAAGCTGGTGAGGTGCTGCGGCAGCTCGCCGTTCATGGCCAGGCCCGCACTCACGTGCCCGAAGACGGCGATGCCGACGACGAGGACCAGCAGGAGCGCTTCGGTGCGGCGTCGGGCGCCCGCCGCCGTCAGCGGCCTCAGTCCACGCACGGAACGCCGCCGCCGTCGATGGTGTCCGGCTCCGGCCGTGACGGCGGAGGGGCTGACGGCGATGAGGGGAGGGCGGAAGGAGACGCGGCGCCCGGTGCACTCGGGGTCGTCGCAGGGGCGGTCCGAGGACCGATCTGCTCGGCAATGAGGCGCTTTATCTTCATATCATCTACGACGTTGATGTCCTCCCCATGGTTCCTTCGGGCGGTCCGTGTGCGTGAGGTGCCGGGTTTCCTCCGCCGTGCGCTCATGCCGGTCGATCCTGGCCCGGCCCCGCTGAAGGAATCCTGAGAGCCGGGCGGCTCAGCGCCGCCCCGACGGGATCCGCAGCTCCAGCAGGGCGCCCCCGCCCGGAGCCGCCAGGGCGCGCACGTCGCCCCCGTGCGCCCGCGCGATCTCGTGGGCGATCGCCAGGCCCAGGCCGGTGCCGCCGCTGGCCCGGCCCCGGTCCGCGTCGAGCCGTACGAACCGCTCGAAGATCCGGCCCCGGTCGGCCTCCGGGATCCCCGGGCCGTCGTCCGCCACCTCCAGCACCGCCCACCCGTCCCGTGTGAGGGCCCGCACCACGACCCCTCCCCGGGCGTACCGCAGGGCGTTGTCCACCAGGTTGGCCAGGGCCCGCTCCAGGCGCGCCGCGTCCCCGTACGCCGGGACCGGCGCCGGTGCCTCCAGCCGCAGCGGCACCCGGGGCGCGGGGCGGCGCGCCGCGTCCTCCGCCGCCAGCAGCGCCAGGTCCACCGGCTCGGGGCGCGGCGCGGGCCCGCCGTCGAGGCGGGCCAGGAGCAGCAGGTCGGCGGCGATCCGCTGGAGCCGCTCGGTGTCGGCCAGCGCGGCGGCCACCGACGCCCGGTCGGGCCGCTCCATGGCGAGGGCCACCTCCAGCCGGGAGCGGACGGCGGCCAGCGGGTTGCGCAGCTCGTGCGAGGCGTCGGCGGTGAACTGCCGCTGCCGGGCGTCGGAGCGCTCCAGCCGGTCGAGGGTGTCGTTCACGGTCCGGGCCAGCTGGGCGATCTCGTCCGCGCCGCCCGGGTCGGGGACGCGGCGGTCCAGCTCGCTCGCGGTGACGGCGGCCAGCCCGGAGCGGATCGCGGCGACGGGGCGCAGCGCGTGCCCGGTGGCCCACCAGGCCAGGGCCGCCGCGAAGGCGGTCAGTGGCGGGGCGCCGGCGAGCAGTCCGACCGCGACGGCGCGGGTGGCGTCGTCGACGTCGCCGAGGACGGTCATCGCGTAGACGGTGTGCGGGGCGGCCGGGTCGTGCGCCGCGGGCGGCCCGGGGGCGGCGACCGCGACGACCACCCGCCGCTGACCGCCGGGGTGCGCGGGCGCGAGGACGGCCGACCGGGAGTCCTGCCCGGGCCCGGGGCGCAGCCCGTCGAGGCGGGGGATGTCCCGGGGCTCCCCGCCCGCCGCGGTGCTGGCCACGGTCCGGCCCTGCGCGTCGCGTACGAGGACCAGGTCGACCCCCGTCTCGGGCGCGGGCAGCCGGCCGCCGGGCGGGAGGGTCCGGGTGTCGACCTGCGCGGCGACCTTCCGTGCGGCGAGCTCGGTGCGGCCGGTGGTGTTGTCGAGGAGGTTGCCGCGCATCAGGGTGTACAGCCACAGGCCGCCGGTGGCGAGCACGGCGGCCATCGCGAGCGCGGCGGCGAGCGCGGTCCGCGCGCGGAGGCTGCTCACCACCGTCAGCCGCCGTCCGGGGCCATGCGGTAGCCGGTGCCGTGGACGGTGAGGATGGAGCGGCGGCCGAAGGGCGCGTCGATCTTCTTGCGCAGGGAGGAGACGTAGACCTCGACGATGTTGGGGTCGACGCCGTGCGGGGAGTCCCAGACCTCGTCGAGGATGTCCTGCTTGGCGACGGCCCGGCCGGGCCGCTCCATCAGGCAGGCGAGGACGCCGAGCTCGCGGGCGGTGAGTTCGATGTCCTGGCTGCCGCGGCGGCAGCGGCGGTCGTGCGGGTCGAGGAGCAGGTCGCCCGCCCGCAGGACGGCGGGTCCGGGGCCGGCGGGGCCGGCGGGGCCGGCGGCGCGGCGGGCGAGGGCGCGCAGGCGGGCGCCGAGCACGACGAAGGAGAACGGCTTGGTGAGGTAGTCGTCGGCCCCGGCGTCGAGGCCCTCGGCCTCGTCGTACTCGCCGTCCTTGGCGGTGAGCACCAGGACGGGGGTGGGGTCGCCGTGGGCGCGCATGCGGGCGCAGATCTCGGCGCCGCCGAGGCCGGGGAGCATGAGGTCCAGGAGGACGACGTCGTACGGCCCGCCGGTGAGGGCCAGTTCCAGCCCCCGGTGCCCGTCGTGGGCGACCTCGACGCGGTGGCCCTCGGCGGACAGGCCCTGCCGGAGGGACTCGGCCAGGTTCTCTTCGTCTTCGACGACCAGGATGCGCACGCGCCAAGCCTCACATACCGGGCGCCGGACCGGCCCGGGGCGGGCCCTGCGGGGCCGTCGCCGCGAGCGGTCCCCCGCCGGGGACGGGTTTTCGGCGGCGGGGCCGGACGCGGCGGGGGCCGGGTTTGGGCCAAGTGGGGGGTTCGGCGGCCGGAATACGTGGATCCAGCGGAGCGTGTTGGCACTCCGCTTGACCGAGTGCTAATCGCCGGAATAGTGTCACACCTGGCACTCGCCCCCGGTGAGTGCCAACACAGCGACAGGCAGGTCCGGCACCCGCGACGACGGATCGACCTGGTCGCCACCTCAGACAGTTAACCCCGGATCTCCGAAGGGGGAGGTCGGATCGTGACGACCGCCAGCTCCAAGGTTGCCATCAAGCCGCTTGAGGACCGCATCGTGGTCCAGCCGCTCGACGCCGAGCAGACCACGGCCTCCGGCCTGGTCATCCCGGACACCGCGAAGGAGAAGCCCCAGGAGGGCGTCGTCCTCGCGGTCGGCCCGGGCCGCTTCGAGGACGGCCAGCGTCTCCCGCTGGACGTCTCCGTCGGCGACATCGTGCTGTACAGCAAGTACGGCGGCACCGAAGTGAAGTACAGCGGCGAGGAGTACCTCGTCCTCTCGGCCCGCGACGTGCTCGCGATCGTCGAGAAGTAATCACTTCTCACGCATTGCTTTGAACTGCGCCCCTGGTCACCCCGCTGATTGCCGGGCGGCGAGGGGCGCGGTTCGTTAAACCCGAGTTTTCGAGAGGGCTGAACCGCTCCCATGGCGAAGATCCTGAAGTTCGACGAGGACGCCCGTCGCGCCCTCGAGCGCGGCGTCAACAAGCTTGCCGACACGGTCAAGGTGACGATCGGCCCCAAGGGCCGCAACGTCGTCATCGACAAGAAGTTCGGCGCCCCCACCATCACCAACGACGGTGTCACCATCGCCCGCGAGGTCGAGCTGGACGACCCGTACGAGAACCTCGGCGCCCAGCTCGTGAAGGAGGTGGCGACCAAGACCAACGACATCGCGGGTGACGGCACCACCACCGCCACCGTGCTCGCCCAGGCGCTCGTCCGGGAGGGTCTGCGCAACGTCGCCGCCGGTGCCTCCCCGGCCGCCCTGAAGAAGGGCATCGACGCCGCGGTCAAGGCCGTGTCCGACGAGCTCCTCGCGACCGCCCGCCCGATCGAGGACAAGTCCGACATCGCCGCCGTGGCCGCGCTCTCCGCGCAGGACTCGCAGGTCGGCGAGCTCATCGCCGAGGCGATGGACAAGGTCGGCAAGGACGGTGTCATCACCGTCGAGGAGTCCAACGCCTTCGGCCTGGAGCTGGAGTTCACCGAGGGCATGGCCTTCGACAAGGGCTACCTCTCGCCGTACATGGTCACCGACCAGGAGCGTATGGAGGCCGTCCTCGACGACCCGTACATCCTGATCAACCAGGGCAAGATCTCCTCCATCCAGGACCTCCTGCCGCTGCTGGAGAAGGTCATCCAGGCGGGTGGCTCCAAGCCGCTGCTGATCATCGCCGAGGACGTCGAGGGCGAGGCGCTCTCCACCCTCGTCGTCAACAAGATCCGCGGCACCTTCAACGCGGTCGCCGTCAAGGCCCCGGGCTTCGGCGACCGTCGCAAGGCGATGCTCCAGGACATGGCCACCCTCACCGGTGCCACCGTCATCGCCGAGGAGGTCGGCCTCAAGCTCGACCAGGCCGGTCTGGACGTCCTCGGTTCCGCGCGCCGCGTGACCATCTCCAAGGACGACACGACCATCGTCGACGGTGGCGGCAACGCCGCTGACGTCGCGGGCCGCGTCAACCAGATCAAGGCCGAGATCGAGTCCACGGACTCCGACTGGGACCGCGAGAAGCTCCAGGAGCGCCTGGCGAAGCTCGCCGGCGGCGTCTGCGTCATCAAGGTCGGCGCCGCCACCGAGGTGGAGCTCAAGGAGAAGAAGCACCGTCTCGAGGACGCCATCTCCGCGACCCGCGCCGCGGTCGAGGAGGGCATCGTCTCCGGTGGTGGCTCCGCGCTCGTCCACGCCGTCAAGGTCCTCGAGGGCAACCTCGGCCTGACCGGCGACGAGGGCACGGGTGTGGCCGTCGTCCGCCGCGCCGCCGTCGAGCCGCTGCGCTGGATCGCCGAGAACGCCGGCCTCGAGGGCTACGTCATCACCTCGAAGGTGGCGGAGCTGGAGAAGGGCAACGGCTTCAACGCCGCCTCCGGCGAGTACGGCGACCTGGTCAAGGCCGGCGTCATCGACCCGGTCAAGGTCACCCGCTCCGCGCTGGAGAACGCCGCTTCCATCGCCTCCCTGCTGCTCACGACCGAGACCCTGGTCGTCGAGAAGCCGGCGGAGGAGGAGGCCGAGGCCGGTCACGGTCACGGCCACGGTCACAGCCACTGAGGCTGATGCCTGAGCGCTAGCCGAGAAGGCCCTGGTCACCGCTGCAACGCGGGGGTGACCAGGGCCTCTTGCGTGCCGGCCTACTCGGGCAGCATGCCCATCTGGCGCATCAGGCCGGGCGCGTCGTAGTACCACCAGCCCTCGGCGATCCGGCCGTTGTCGAGGCGGAAGGTCGTACACCCCGACATCGTCACTTCCCTGCCCGTGGGGGCGACGCCCATGAACGCGCCCTTCTGGGTGCCCTTCCAGTTCCAGAGCGTCGTGACGCAGTCGCCTTCGGCGATCTGGCGGGTCTGGTCGAAGGAGAAGTCGAAGGCTTCCCTCCACTTGCTGATGGTCTGCTGCATGCCGTCGCGGCCGTCGCTCTGACCCTCGCCCTCCATGACGTCGTGGTCGGTGTAGTCCATGGCCAGGCACTCCTCCAGGGCGGCGAAGTCGCCCTTGTGGATGCACTCCTCGAACATCCGGTTCACGACGAGCTTGTTGAGGTACTCGTCGCGGACCACGTCGAGGTTCATGAACTTCGGCATCCCCTCACAGAGGGCGACCATCTCCTGGAACATCCGGTCCGTCTCGGGGAGGTGGGAGTTCTTCATCGCCTCCTCGTAGGAGGGGAATTCGACGAGGTCCACGTAGTGGTTCTGGGCCTCGCGGTCCCTGCCGATCATGGTGTGCGTGACCGTGCGCCTCCCGCTGGTCTGTTCCGCGTAGCGGTCGATGAGCGCGTTCATCTCGTCGAACCGCCTGGTTTCGTAGTCGATCACCTGTACGAACGTCATCGGGTCGCCTCCCGCAGTGGATGAGACACGTCCATTTTAGGGAGATTTCGCCCTTTTGCTGCGCTTGTCGGTGGTCGGGCAGGGGTCGCTGCGGCCCGTCACTGCGGCCCGTACTTGCGCCCCGTCCGGGAGGACACGCCGCCGAGCAGCCCGCGCGGCGTCAGCTTCACCACACCCATCAGCGCCTTGTACCGCGGGTCCGGGATCGACACCGTCTTCCCGCGCGCCAGGTCGGCCAGCGCGGCGGCCACCAGCTTGTCGGCGTCGAGCCACAGCCAGCCCGGGATGTTGTCGGTGCCCATGCCGGCCCGCTGGTGGAACTCGGTGCGCACGAAGCCCGGGCACAGCGCCATCATCCGCACCCCGGATCCGGCCAGGTCCCGGGCCGCGCCCTGGGTGAACTGGACGACCCAGGCCTTGCTCGCGCCGTAGGTGCCGCGCGGGACGAAGGCGGCGACCGAGGCCACGTTCACGACCCCGCCCCGGCCGCGCGAGCGCATCGACTCCGTCGCCGCCGAGGTCAGCCGCAGCACCGCCTCGATGTGCACCTTGAGCATGGCCAGCTCGTCGGCCATGGAGACCTCCAGGTAGCGGCCCTTGTTCCCGAAGCCGGCGTTGTTGACCAGCAGGTCCACCGGGTGCGTGCGGTCGCCGAGGCGGGCCTCGACCGCCGCGATGCCCTCGTCCGTGGCGAGGTCGGCGGCCAGTACCTCCGCCTCGATGCCGTGCCGGTCGTGCAGCTCGGTGGCCTGCTCGGCCAGCCGCTTCGTGTCCCGGGCCACCAGTACGAGGTTGTGCCCCTGGGCGGCGAGCCGCCGGGCGAAGGCGGCGCCGATGCCCGCCGTGGATCCAGTGATCAACGCAGTCGTCATGTGCGCAAAATAGCCGCCCGCGCCGACTCCCGTACCCCTGCGCGGCCTTCCCAAAGGCCCGGCTGGACAGGACGGCCGCGGCAAAAGGCGGGCTTATGCTCGAAGGGTGATTGAGGCACGCCACCTGCGGATCCTGCGCGCTGTCGCCGGGACCGGTTCCTTCTCCGCCGCCGCCCGTGAACTCGGGTGCACCCAGCCCGCCGTCTCCCAGCAGATGAAGGCCCTGGAGCAGTCGGCCGGCACCCCGCTGCTGGTCCGCACGGGCCGCGAGATGCGGCTGACCCAGGCGGGGGAGGCCCTCGTGCGGCACGCCGCCGGAATCCTGGCCGGGCTGACCGCCGCCGAGGAGGAGGTCGCGGCCATCGCCGGGCTGCGCGCGGGGCGGGTACGGCTCGTCTCCTTCCCCAGCGGCAGCTCCACGCTGGTGCCGACCGCGCTCGCGGCCATGCGCGCCGCGCACCCGGGCACCCGAATCTCCCTGGTGGAGGCGGAGCCGCCGCGTTCGGTGGAGATGCTGCGCGAGGGGGACTGCGACCTCGCGCTGGCCTTCCGCTACGCGGGGGCCTCGGCTGCGGCCGAGTGGGAGGACCTCGTGGTCACCCCGCTGCTCACCGACCGGCTCGTCGGGCTGGTGCCCGAGGCGCACCCGCTGGCCGGTGCCGGCCGGGTGGGCATGGCGGAGCTGGCCGACGAGCCGTGGATCGCGGGCTGTCCGCGCTGCCGCCGCCACCTGGTGGAGGTCTGCGAGGGCGCGGGATTCACCCCGCGCATCGACTTCGCCACCGACGACTACCCGGCCGTGGTCGGCCTGGTCGGCGCCGGGCTGGGCGTGGCGGTGCTGCCGGAGCTGGCGGTGGAGTCCGTACGGGCCAAGGGCGTGAGCACGCTGGCCGTGGAGCCGGCGGTGGAGCGGGAGGTCGTGGCGCTGACGCTGCCCGACCTGGCGCGCGTGCCGGCGGTGGCGGCGACCCTGGGGGAGCTGGTGCGGGCCGCCGCCCGCTGACCGGACGCGCGCCCTGCGGGTGCGCGTCGGTGCGACACGCCCGGTGCGCGGGCGGATCCGGAAGGGTTCGAAGGGCGGAGGAGAAACGTTCCTTCGTATGTTTATCCGAGCGCCCCTTCGTGCGCCGTGCGACCGGCGGTCAGTTCGGCGCGCTGGGGCCGATCGTGCTGGAGGCGGGGATCAGGCGGTGCCGTGCGCGGCCCATCAGCTCCTCGCGCTCGTCCTCGGTGAGGCCGCCCCACACCCCGTAGGGCTCGCGGACGGCGAGTGCGTGCGCGGCGCATTCCGAGCGCACCGGGCAGCGCATGCAGACCTCTTTAGCCGAGGCCTCGCGCGCACTCCTGGCCGCGCCCCGCTCGCCTTCCGGATGGAAGAACAGGGAGCTGTCGACTCCGCGGCAGGCAGCGAGCAGCTGCCAGTCCCAGAGGTCGGCGTTCGGTCCGGGGAGGCGGGAGAAATCTGCCATGGGTAGTCCTCTTGGTGCCGGTACTGAGGCGGATAGGGTCCATGTCTCCACACCTACTGTCGTAGTAGATGTAAATATGACTCATTGGGAATCTAGCCTCAGACACATGGCGAACGGAAGAAAAGCCGCCAAATAGGGCATAGCTCCAGATGGAGGACGCGCGGAGGGTGGCTCCAGCGTCGTGATCGCTTCCTCACGTAGAGTGCCGAAGGTGTCCGTCCGACCCGTAACTCTTTCGAGTGACCATCGTTGAGAGAGCGAGTGCGGTTGAAACGAGAAGTTCCCGGACAGGTGTCCGAGGACGTCGATCGCACAGGTGACGATACGTACCAGCCTGGAGGCTCAAGGTGACGCGCATCAGCAGCTGCGGAGGGCGGTCATGACTTCCGTCCTCGTCTGCGACGACTCCCCGCTTGCCCGAGAGGCGCTCCGTCGCGCGGTTGCCACCGTGCCCGGCGTCGAGCGTGTGACGACGGCTGCCAACGGCGAGGAAGTCCTCCGCCGCTGGGGTGCCGACCGGTCCGACCTGATTCTGATGGACGTACGGATGCCCGGCCTCGGCGGTGTCGAGACCGTCCGCCGGCTCCTGTCGGCCGACCCGGGCGCCCGCATCATCATGCTGACGGTCGCCGAGGACCTGGACGGCGTGGCTCTCGCGGTCGCCGCCGGCGCCCGCGGCTACCTGCACAAGGACGCCTCGCGCGCCGAGCTGCGGGCCACGGTCACCCAGGCGCTCGCCGACCCGACCTGGCGGCTGGCGCCGCGCCGGCTGCGCTCGGCGGAGATGGGCGCGGCGCCCACCCTCACCGCGCGCGAGATCCAGGTGCTGGAGGGCATGAGCCACGGCCGGTCCAACGCGGAGATCGGGCGCGAGCTCTTCCTCTCCGAGGACACGGTCAAGACCCACGCCCGCAGGCTGTTCAAGAAGCTCGGCGCCTCGGACCGGGCGCACGCCGTGGCGCTCGGCTTCCGCTGGGGTCTCGTCCGCTGACCGGAGCGGTCCCGTCCGCCGATGGCGGGCGGGGCGGCAGGCCCCGGTCGGCGGCGGCGCGCGAAAAGTCCCGTCCCGGCCGGTGTCCCGTCGGGGATTGACGGGGCACAATCCGGGGGACGTGTCGCTTCGGGCGCGATGCCGCATCCTTGATGGTGTGCCGCATTCTTGGAGAGGTCGAGTCCTCGGGGACGACGATTCGGGCCGAGCGGAGGGGAGGGCGCAGAAGATGAGCTCCGGCGCACCCGCTCATAACGCTTCGATGCACAACACGGACCGCGATGCCACGAACGCTCCGGCGCCAAGGCACCATGGATCGATGCGCGACGACGAGGCCCTGGGGTCGCCCCCGGCCACAGGCCCCACCGGCGCCGCCAAAGGCGGCAACGCCGGGGCCGTCGGCGCGCTCGTACGCCGTGCGGTCGACGGCGACGAACAGGCCACGCACGACCTGCTGGCCTTCGTGCACCCCCTCGCCCTCCGCTACTGCCGCACCCGGCTGTCGCGGCTCCCGGGTGACGCCCGTCACTTCGTCGAGGACCTCGCGCAGGAGGTGTGCGTCGCCGTCCTGATGGCGCTGCCGCGCTACCGGGACACCGGGCGCCCCTTCGAGGCGTTCGTGTTCGCCATCGCCGCGCACAAGGTCGCCGACCTCCAGCGGGCCGCGATGCGGCACCCGGGGAGCACCGCCGTGCCGTCCGACGAGATGCCGGAGCGGCCGGACGACTCCCTCGGTCCGGAGGAGCGGGCGCTGCTCAGCAGCGATGCCGCCTGGGCCAAGAAGCTGCTGGCCAACCTGCCCGAGAACCAGCGCGAGCTGCTCGTGCTGCGGGTGGCCGTCGGGCTGACCGCCGAGGAGACCGGCCAGATGCTCGGCATGTCCCCGGGTGCGGTGCGGGTCGCACAGCACCGCGCACTGAGCCGGCTGCGCGCGCTCGCGGAGCAGTGAGCCGACGATCCCGCCCGCAGGGAGTCTCGTAGGAAACCACGAATCTTCCGCTCGGCCTTGGTCGTGGAATGAGACGCGTCGGGATCCCGTTAGCATGGACATCCGCGCTGAGCAAGACCATTTGGGAAGGTGTCATGACCGCCGACGGAGTACCCGACAAATTCGCCGCGCTCGGACTGACCTATGACGACGTGCTGCTGCTGCCGGGCGCGTCGGACATGGCTCCCGACGAGATCGACACTTCCTCCCTCATCTCGCGCAACGTCCGGGTGAACGTGCCGCTGCTGTCCGCGGCCATGGACAAGGTCACCGAGGCCCGCATGGCGATCGCGATGGCCCGCCAGGGCGGCGTCGGCGTCCTGCACCGCAACCTCTCCATCGCCGACCAGGCCAACCAGGTCGACCTGGTCAAGCGCTCCGAGTCCGGAATGGTCACCGACCCGATCACGGTGCACCCGGACGCGACGCTGCGCGAGGCCGACGAGCTCTGCGCGAAGTTCCGCATCTCCGGCGTCCCGGTCACGGACCCCGCCGGCAAGCTGCTCGGCATCGTCACCAACCGCGACATGGCCTTCGAGTCGGACCGCGGCCGCCAGGTGCGCGAGGTCATGACCCCGATGCCGCTGGTCACGGGCAAGGTCGGCATCTCCGGCGTGGACGCGATGGAGCTGCTGCGCCGCCACAAGATCGAGAAGCTTCCGCTGGTCGACGAGGCGGGCGTCCTCAAGGGCCTCATCACGGTCAAGGACTTCGTCAAGGCCGAGAAGTACCCGAACGCCGCCAAGGACAAGGACGGCCGCCTGCTGGTCGGCGCCGCCGTAGGCGTCGCCGGCGACGCCTACGAGCGCGCCCAGGCCCTGATCGAGGCGGGCGCCGACTTCATCGTCGTCGACACCGCCCACGGGCACTCCCGCCTGGTCGGCGACATGGTCGCCAAGATCAAGTCGAACTCCTCCGTCGACGTCATCGGCGGCAACGTCGCCACCCGCGACGGCGCCCAGGCGCTGATCGACTCGGGCGTCGACGGCATCAAGGTCGGCGTCGGCCCCGGCTCCATCTGCACCACCCGCGTCGTCGCCGGCATCGGCGTCCCGCAGGTCACCGCCATCTACGAGGCCTCGCTGGCCGCCAAGGCCGCGGGCGTCCCCGTCATCGGCGACGGCGGCCTCCAGTATTCCGGCGACATCGCCAAGGCCCTGGTCGCGGGCGCCGACACGGTGATGCTCGGCTCGCTGCTCGCGGGCTGCGAGGAGTCCCCCGGCGAGCTGCTCTTCATCAACGGCAAGCAGTTCAAGTCGTACCGCGGCATGGGCTCGCTCGGCGCGATGCAGTCCCGCGGCGACCGCAAGTCGTTCTCCAAGGACCGCTACTTCCAGGAGGGCGTCGGCGGCGACGACAAGCTGATCCCCGAGGGCATCGAGGGCCAGGTCCCCTACCGCGGCCCCCTCTCCGCGGTGGTCCACCAGCTGGTCGGCGGCCTGCGCCAGTCGATGTTCTACGTCGGCGGCCGTACGGTGCCGGAGCTCCAGGACCGCGGCCGGTTCGTCCGGATCACCTCGGCGGGCCTCAAGGAGAGCCACCCGCACGACATCCAGATGACGGTGGAAGCGCCGAACTACAGCCGCAAGGGCTGAACAGGATGACCGCCCGGAGGGGCGGGCCCGCCCGGGCCCGCCCCTCCGGCGCGTCCGCGGAGGCACGCGCGTGCGTCCGTACAGCGGTCATCGGAACGCGGGTCCCCGGGGTTCGGGGATACTGGACGGGCAGACCCAGAGGAAAGGCCACCACACGTGACTGAGATCGAGATCGGGCGCGGCAAGCGCGGCCGCCGGGCGTACGCCTTCGACGACATCGCCATCGTCCCGAGCCGGCGCACGCGGGACCCGAAGGAGGTCTCGATCGCCTGGCAGATCGACGCGTACCGCTTCGAGCTCCCCTTCCTGGCCGCCCCCATGGACTCCGTGGTCTCCCCGCAGACCGCCATCCGCATCGGCGAGCTCGGCGGCCTGGGCGTGCTGAACCTCGAGGGCCTGTGGACCCGCTACGAGGACCCGCAGCCGCTGCTCGACGAGATCGCGGAGCTGGACGAGGAGGCCGCCACCCGCCGCCTCCAGGAGATCTACGACGCGCCGATCCAGGCCGACCTCATCGGCCGGCGGATCAAGGAGGTGCGCGACTCGGGCGTCGTCACCGCCGCCGCGCTCTCCCCGCAGCGCACCGCGCAGTTCTCCAAGGCCGTCGTGGACGCGGGCGTCGACATCTTCGTCATCCGCGGCACCACCGTCTCCGCCGAGCACGTCTCGGGCGCCGCCGAGCCACTGAACCTCAAGCAGTTCATCTACGAGCTGGACGTCCCGGTCATCGTCGGCGGCTGCGCCACCTACACGGCGGCCCTGCACCTGATGCGCACCGGCGCCGCGGGCGTCCTCGTCGGCTTCGGCGGCGGCGCCGCGCACACCACGCGCAACGTCCTCGGCATCCAGGTCCCGATGGCCACGGCCGTCGCGGACGTGGCCGCGGCCCGCCGCGACTACATGGACGAGTCCGGCGGCCGCTACGTGCACGTCATCGCCGACGGCGGCGTGGGCTGGTCCGGCGACCTGCCCAAGGCCATCGCCTGCGGTGCCGACGCCGTGATGATGGGCTCCCCGCTGGCCCGCGCCACCGACGCGCCCGGCAAGGGCCACCACTGGGGCATGGAGGCCGTCCACGAGGACGTGCCGCGCGGCAAGAAGGTCAACCTCGGCACGGTCGGCACCACCGAGGAGATCCTGACCGGCCCGTCGCACACCCCGGACGGCTCGATGAACCTCTTCGGCGCCCTGCGCCGCTCGATGGCCACGACCGGCTACAGCGAGCTCAAGGAGTTCCAGCGCGTCGAGGTCACGGTCGCGGACTCCCAGCACCGCCGCTGACCCCGCCACGCACGCACGCCGGAGGGCCGGCACCCCGAACGGGGTGCCGGCCCTCCGGCGTTCCTCAGCTCTTGCCCTGCTTGCGGCGGCGCAGACAGATCCCCCAGGGGACCAGGAAGAAGGACGAGAACACCCACAGGGCGACCAGGACCAGCCAGTCGTCGGGGTCTTCCGTGCCCTTGCTGAGCAGCGCCAGCGTGGTCATGGACGAGAGGCCGCCGAACAGCAGGGCCGGGATGCCCAGCACCCAGAGGACGACGGTGAACCAGCGCTTGGGCGGCTGCGGCGCGTCGGGTGCCGGCTGGACCGGACGGGGCTGCGGGATGCGGGATGGGTCGCGGGGCGGCATGCGGACCACCGCTGCGGGCGGGACGCCGGCGTCCACGGAGGCCAGTTCGGCCGCTGTGATCCCGAACAGGGTCGGCTCGACGGTGATGCTGAAGCCGTCGTGGCCGACGAGGTGGCGGGCGCCGTCCGGGTAGGCCTGCATCAGGGAGCACTCGGCGTACCGGATGGTCAGGTGGCCGTCCGGGCGGACCAGGCTGAGCCCGTCGCGCGCCACCAGCAGGGTGGTCTGCCGGTCCTCCACCGCGGCGTAGCGCCGTCCGGTGACCAGGTCCGACGACCAGGTGGGGGCTTCCGTGAGCCCGGCCCAGTCCACGCCCCGCCCCGGGACCTGCATCAAGGCGTTCGCCCACACCTCGCGCGCGATCCGCTGGAGGTCGGTGACGGTGACCGCCTCGATCTCGGCACGGCTCTCGGCGTTGCTGAGGGAGGGGCGGCGCAGCAGCAGGTTCATCGCCTCGGAGGGGAGCCTGGCCGCGGCCGGCTCCGGATGGTCGAACTGGCTGAGTGCGGAGGTCCGTACGGCGTCCAGGTCGGCTTGCTCGATGCGGCCGGCACGGAGTTTGGCGAGTACGTCCACGAAGGCGCCGATCATCGCGTCCTGCTTCCGCGGCAGCGCGTCGGCGTACGCGGTGACGGTCGCCCAGTCGGTGTCGCGCGGGCAGTAGTCGGCGGCCGCGGTGTAGGAGTAGCCGCCCTTCTGGCGCAGTTCGCGGAAGAGCTCCTTGCCGAGCACCTCGGCGAACAGGTTTCCCGCCGTCGAGCGGGGGACGACCGAGGTGAGTACGGCGACGCCGTCGGGTCCCTGGAAGTAGGCGGGCGTGCTCGGCAGCGCGGAGGTGGGCTGCGGTGCGGGGTGCCAGGTGCCGGAGGGAAGGGTGAGGTCGAGGCCGTCGGGCACGGTGTCGCCGGTGAGCCACAGCACCGCGTTCTCCGTGGTGAAGCGGGTGCGGGCCCAGTCGTGGACGTCGTCGGCGGTGAGCCGGTGCAGGCCTGTCTCGGCGTAGCTGGTGAGGCCGTAGCTCCGGGAGCCGTAGCGCCACAGGGGCAGGCTGTGGGCGGCACCCTGTGCACGGCCGGCGGCCTCGGTGCGCAGGATCTCCTTCTCGGTCTCCAGGCGGTCCATGGGCAGGTCGCGCAGGGCGGCGCAGACGCCGTTGAGGTACTCGACGACCTCGGCGGGCGTGCCCGAGACGAGGAAGTGGGTGTAGGCGGCGGCGGTGGCGCCGTTGTAGTGGAGGTCGCTCAGGCCGTGGTGGTGCAGGGCGAGGTGCTCGACGAGGTGGGTGACGCCGCTGGTGGCGAGAGTCTCGTCGGCGCGTCCCACCCGGAAGAGCAGTCCGGCGGTGAGGGGGCCGGAGCCGGGGGCCAGGACGGTGCGGACACCGTCGACGGTGGTGTGGGTGACGCCGTCTTCGGTGACGTGCCCGGGCGGGGTGTCGGTGGTCATCGTGGTCTTCCTCAGCCCTTGGCCAGGGCGGTCTTGCGGTGGCGGGCGAACGTGGCCGAGTGGTCCGCGCCGACGTAGCCCCAGGGGAACTCGGTGGCGCGGTCGCCGAGGGCTCGGAAGTGCGGGGCGGCTTCGGCGTGGCGGCCCGCCGCGCTGTGGGCGGCGGCGAAGGCGTTGTGGGCGCCGACGTACTGGAAGGCGTCGGCGCGGGCGGTGGGGTGGAGGACGGAGCGGGCGGCGGCCTCCTGCAGCGCGGTGTGCTGGGCGGGCTCGCGCAGATACGTTTCGGCAGCGGGCGTGTTCTCGTCCCGCTCGATCTCCAGGTACCGCTCCAGCTGGGCGACGGCGACCAGTGCTCCCTGCGGGCCGCCCTCGGGCGCGGCCTCCGCGCAGGCCCGGGCGAAGCCCTCGGCCTCCTCCCAGCTGCCGCTCCACTTCGGGCAGAGCTGCTGGAGCAGCTGGGACTGGCCGGAGTAGTGGTGCGGGTGGTGTTCGGCGAGGCGCTCGTAGCGGCGCCTGGCCTCGCCCTGGCCCAGTTCGAGCCCGCGTGCGGTGGTGACGCGCAGGTACCAGGCGAGGGCGTACGCCGGGTACTCGGCGCAGACGTCGATGAGCAGGACCTCGGCCCGGCGCAGGTGCGCGTGGAAGGAGTCGAACTGCTGCCGGCTGACGTGCTCGGCCCGAGCCCCGCTGCGGATCCTCCATCCGGCCCTGATCAGGTGGTTGGCGTACAGCGTGCGGAAGAGCGGGTCGCCTGGGCGGCACGCCGCGGTCTCGCGGAGGAAGTCCGCGCAGTCGGGGGTCTCCGCCACGGTCCAGGAGGCGAGGGCGCGGTCGTCCTCGTCGGGGAGGGCCTCGAAGGCGGTTGCGACGGCCTTCGCGTCGCGGAGCTGGACTGCCGAGCGCAGGACGGCCAGGTCCCGGAAGTGCTCAGTGGGTTCGGTGAGTGGCCGGCCGAGCGGCGGCGTGAGAGCAGACACGCCGCGGATCATATGACCGGCGCCACGGATTCCGACAGGGGTTTCCGGGGCGCCGGTTCGGGGCGAAATTGCCTGCTCAGCGCCTTGTGGTCGTCAGGCGGCGGTCTTGCGGCCGACCTGGAAGGCCGCGTAGCCGCCGATGGCGAGGAAGAGGAACGTCAGCGGGTCCAGGTTCTCCTTCCAGCTCTCGATCACGTCGGAGGTGCGGTTGGTCAGCACGTCCACGACGCTCTCGGAGAGCTGGTCGGCGCCGTCCAGGGCGATGCCGAACAGCTGGCCCGCGAGCACGGCGGCCACGGAGACCAGGGCGGCGACGACCGGCAGGACGGCGTTGCGCCCGCCGGCCTTGCCTGCGGCGAAACCGACCAGGGCGCCGACGCCGACCGCCGCGTAGCCGATCTCGTGGTGGGTGGCCTTGACGATCGCGCCGTAGACACCGGCGGCCACGAGGCCGGCCACGACGGCGGCGGCGATCCCCAGGACCGCGTTGCCGCTGCGGGCCGGTGCCGGGGCGGGGGCCGGGGTGTAGGACGCGGGTGCGGGCGGCTGGACGTTCTGGCTCAAGGAAATCCCCCCCAGGGATTCGGGCGCACGTGTGCCCCGGGGGCATAAGTGCGAGATAAGTGACGCCGCAGGCTAGCAGGGGACTGCGACATTCCTGGAGGGGATTTCGGCCGGATGATCGAACCGGAATCGGCCCGTGACCTGGGGTGGATTCCCGGTCAGAGGCGGTGGGCCGCACCGGCCGGGCTGGCGCCGCGGGTGTCGAGGAGGAGCTGGGCCTTCACGGCCAGGCCCTGCATGTCGTACGTGCGGTGGTGCTGGAGCAGGATCGTCAGGTCGGCGTTGGCGGCGGCCTCGTAGAGGGAGTCGGCGCGGGGTACGGGCCGGTCGCGGACCCGCCAGGCCGGGATGTACGGGTCGTGGTAGCTGATCAGGGCGCCGAGGTCGAGGAGACGGCTGGCGATCTCGCCGGCGGGCGAGCCCTCCTGGTCGGCGAGGTCGGGCTTGTAGGTGACGCCGAGGAGGAGGACGCGTGCGCCGCGGGCGGACTTGCCGTGCTCGTTCAGCAGGGTGGCGCAGCGCTGGATGACGTACTGCGGCATCCGGTTGTTGATCTCCTGCGCCAGGCCCACCATGCGCAGGGGGTGGCCGGGGGTGCGTGTGGTGTGGGGGAGGTAGTTCGGGTCCAGGGGGACGCCGTGGCCGCCGACGCCGGGGCCGGGGCGGAAGGCCTGGTATCCGTACGGCTTGGTCTCGGCACACCGGATGACGTCCCAGAGGTCGACGCCGAGGTCGTGGCAGAGGACCGCCATCTCGTTCATGAGGGCGATGTTGACGTGCCGGTAGTTGGTCTCCAGGAGCTGCACGGTCTCGGCCTCGCGCAGGCCGCGGGCCCGGACGACCTTCTCGGTGAGGCGGGCGTAGAAGGCGTGCGCGGACTCGGTGCAGGCGGGGGTGAGGCCGCCGATGACCTTGGGGGTGTTGGCGATGGTGTGGGTCCGGTTGCCGGGGTCGAGGCGGCTGGGGGAGTAGGCCAGGTGGAAGTCGCGTCCGGCGCGCAGGCCGGAGCCCTCTTCGAGGATGGGGCGCAGGTACTCCTCGGTGACCCCGGGGTGGGCGGCTGACTCCAGGATCACGGTGGTGTGCGGGCGCAGCCGGGCGGCGAGGGTGCGGCCGGCCGCGCCGACGGCCCCCAGGTCGAGCGCCCGGTCGGCGCCGAGCTGGGTGGGTGCGCAGATGACGGCGGTGCGGACCCGGCCGAGCTCGGCGGGGTTGGTGGTGACGCGGAAGCCGGCCGCCGACATCCGGCGGATCTCGGCGGCGGTGAGGGGGCTGTCCGTGGCGGGGCCGCTGTCGTAGCCGACGGTCTCGATCCCGGCGGCGACGGCCGCCTGGGCGAGGGGGAGGCCGAGGTGGCCGAGTCCGATGACGGCGAGATCTGCGGGCATGGGGGGCCGTCCCTTCCCTTCCCTGGCATGCATGAGGGGGCGGTGCGCGCAAGTCCTGTGGACGAACGGAGCTGGCGCAATGTCACACTAGGCGTATATATGACAGATATGTCGCATTGTGGGCACATGGTTGCGCTGTGTTGTCCACAGCCGGTGGCTGATGTCGGCGAGGCCGGTCAGAATCGGAGACGGGAGATGTGATCGGGATCACCCGCGCCGAGCGGGTGCGGCCCGTACCGACGGGAGGCAGCCGTGAGGACAGCGACACTGGGACCCGCGCAGCGCGCGGAGGCCCTCGCCCGGATGGCCGAGCGGGAACTGGACGTGCTGGTCGTCGGCGCCGGCGTGGTCGGCGCGGGTACCGCACTCGACGCGGTGACCAGAGGCCTGTCCACCGGCCTGGTGGAGGCGCGCGACTGGGCGTCGGGGACGTCGAGCCGCTCCAGCAAGCTCATCCACGGCGGTCTGCGTTATCTGGAGATGCTCGACTTCGCCCTCGTCCGCGAGGCGCTCAAGGAGCGGGGGCTGCTGCTGGGGCGCCTCGCGCCGCACCTGGTGAAGCCGGTCCCGTTCCTGTACCCGCTCCAGCACAAGGTGTGGGAGCGCTTCTACGCCGGATCGGGCGTGGCCCTGTACGACGCGATGGCCGTCTCCAGCGGACACGGCCGCGGCCTGCCCACCCACCGGCACCTCTCGCGCCGGCGGGCGCTGCGCGTCGCACCGGCGCTGCGCAAGGACGCCCTGGTGGGCGCCCTGCAGTACTACGACGCCCAGATGGACGACGCGCGCTACGTGACCACGCTGGTCCGCACGGCCGCCGCGTACGGGGCACAGTGCGCGAACCGGGCGAGGGTGGTCGGCTTCCTGCGCGAGGGCGAACGGGTGGTCGGGGCGCGGGTGCGGGACGTGGAGGGCGGCGGGGAGTACGAGATCCGCGCCAAGCAGGTCGTGAACGCGACCGGGGTGTGGACGGACGACACCCAGGCGCTGATCGGCGAGCGCGGACAGTTCCACGTACGGGCCTCCAAGGGCGTCCACCTCGTGGTCCCGAAGGACCGGATCCACTCGAACAGCGGGCTGATCCTGCGGACCGAGAAGTCGGTGCTGTTCGTGATCCCCTGGGGGCGGCACTGGATCGTGGGCACCACGGACACCGACTGGGACCTGGACAAGGCGCACCCGGCGGCGTCGAGCGCCGACATCGACTACGTGCTGGAGCACGTGAACTCGGTGCTGGCGGTGCCGCTGACCCGGGACGACGTCCAGGGGGTCTACGCGGGCCTGCGGCCGCTGCTGGCGGGGGAGTCGGACGCGACGAGCAAGCTCTCGCGCGAGCACACGGTGGCCCATCCGGTGCCGGGCCTGGTGGTGGTGGCCGGCGGCAAGTACACGACGTACCGGGTCATGGCGAAGGACGCCGTCGACGAGGCGGTGCACGGGCTGGACCAGAGGGTGGCGCCGTGCGTAACGGAGGACGTGCCGCTGGTGGGAGCGGAGGGCTACCGGGCCCTGTGGAACGGCCGGGCCCGCATCGCCGTGCGGACGGGGCTCCATGTGGTGCGGGTGGAGCACCTGCTGAACCGGTACGGGGCGCTGACGGAGGAACTGCTCGGCCTGATCGCGGCCGACCCGGCACTGGGCGAGCCGGTGACCGGTGCGGACGACTACCTCCGGGCCGAGGTCGTGTACGCCGCGTCGCACGAGGGGGCGCGGCATCTGGACGACGTGCTGACGCGGCGGACCCGGATCTCGATCG
This sequence comes from Streptomyces sp. NPDC001373, assembly GCF_042895815.1. NCBI lineage: Bacteria > Bacillati > Actinomycetota > Actinomycetes > Kitasatosporales > Streptomycetaceae > Streptomyces > Streptomyces sp. NPDC001373. The sequence continues at coordinate 951,415 of NZ_JBIAWQ010000001.1, read as the reverse complement.
AGACCTTCGACCGCGGGACGAGGTCGGCGCGCGAGTGCGCGGAACTGATGGCTCCGGTGCTGGGTTGGGACAAGCGACAGATCGAGAACGAAGTGGAACACTACGAGAAGCGGGTCCAGGCGGAGCGCGAATCGCAGCGCCAGCCGGACGACCAGACCGCCGACGCGGCACGGCTGGGGGCGCCCGACATCGTTCCGTCGTGACTCCGCCGTCCGGATGGGGGAACCGCCGGACCCGGGGCTCCCGTCCGATGCGGGGTGAGCAACAATGAGGTTTCTGCCGGGGTGGGTTACCTTGCCCCCGGCGGCTGCCGGGGGCAGCCGGGGCAGGCTGCACGATCGCAGAGGGGACGCATGTCGAAGCCGGAGCACACCGAGTCGCCTGCCGAGGCGCCTGCGGCGAAGCTTGAGGGTGTCGGTGCCTCCGAGGGCGGTGGTGTGGTGAACTCGGCCTCGGAGCCCGGATCTGACGCCGCGCAGGCCGAGCCCGTCGCGGCGGCCGTGCCCCGGCCGAGGTCCGGGAAGGCGGCGCCGAAGGCGCCCGGGCGTGCCGAGCCGGCCGCCGGGAAGGGTTCTGACGCGGCGGCGGAGGAAGCCCGGACCGAGCCCGGGCCGCAGGACGCCAAGTCCGCGCCCGAGGACCGGATACGGGCCGCGAACAAGACCCCCGAGAGTGAGCCGCGGGACGTGGAACCCGCGCCCGCGGACCGGAAGCCGGCCGCGGAGGCGGTCTCGAATGCCGAGCCGCAGGACGCGAAGCCCGTACCCGCGGACCGGAAGCCGGCCGCGGAGGTGGAGTCGAAGGCCGAGCCGCAGGACGCGAAGCCCGTGCCCGCGGACCGGAAGCCGGCCGCGAAGGGGGCTCCGGGGGGCGGGGCCGAGGGCGCGAAGCCCGTTGCCGGCAACGGTTCTGACGCGGTGCCCGCGTCCGCCGGGAAGGCCCGGACCGGCACCGCGTCCGCGCCGGACGCCGAGGACGCGGAAGCCCCGGCCGATCGGGACGCGAAGCACAAGGGGCGGCTGCTGGCGGGCCGGTACCGGCTCGGGGCCGTCCTCGGCAAGGGCGGCATGGGCACCGTGTGGCGGGCCGAGGACGAGGTCCTCGGCCGGACCGTCGCCGTCAAGGAACTCCGCTTCGGCGGCGGCGTCGACGAGGACGAGAAGCGCCGCCTCATCACCCGTACCCTCCGCGAGGCCAAGGCCATCGCGCGCATCCGCAACGAGGGCGCCGTCACCGTCTACGACGTCGTCGACGAGGACGCCCGCCCCTGGATCGTCATGGAGCTCATCGAGGGCCCCTCCCTCGCCGAGTTCGTCCGCGAGAACGGCCCGCTGACCCCGCACCGGGCCGCCGAGGTCGGGCTCGCCGTGCTCGACGTCCTGCGCGCGGCGCACCGCCAGGGGATCCTGCACCGCGACGTGAAGCCGTCCAACGTGCTCATCGCCGGCAGCGGCCGCGTCGTCCTCACCGACTTCGGCATCGCCCAGGTCGAGGGCGACCCCTCCATCACCTCCACCGGCATGCTCGTCGGCGCCCCGTCGTACATCTCCCCCGAGCGCGCCCGCGGCTACAAGCCCGGCCCGCCCGCCGACATGTGGTCCCTCGGCGGACTGCTGTACGCCGCCGTCGAGGGCGTGCCCCCCTACGACAAGGGCTCCGCGCTCGCCACCCTCACGGCGGTGATGACCGAGGCCGTGGACCCGCCCAAGAACGCCGGTCCGGCGCTCACCGAGGTCATCTACGGGCTGCTGGTCAAGGACCCGGCGCTGCGGCTCGACGAGGACCGCGCCCGGACGATGCTCACCGCCGTGATCAACGCCCCCGAGTCCCGGCCGGCCCCCGCGCCCCTCCCCCCGGTCGAGGAGACCCGCCCGATCTCCTTCACCAAGGCCGAGGTGGAGGCGCAGAAGGCGGCGGAGAAGGCCGCCGAGAAGGCGGCGAAGAAGGAGCGCGAACAGCGCGAACGCGAGCAGCGCGACCGCACCCGCGCCGCGCTGAAGGCGGCCCGCAAGGCGGCGGCCGCCGAAGCCGCGGCCGCCTCCGCCGCAGCGGCCCCGCCGCAGCGGCCCAAGACGGCGGCCCCGGCGTCGCTCACCGACGTGATGCCGCGCCGCACCATCGCCCTCGCGATAGCCGGCGTGCTCGTGGTCCTGGCCGTCATCGGCTCGCTCATCGCGTACGCGGTCAGTGGCGACGACGAGAAGGGCGGCCGGAAGAACGAGGGCAAGGGCGGCCCGACCCCCGCGGCCTCCGCCGGCCAGTCCCCGGGCAACGCCCCGGCCGCGTCGCAGGCCACCTCGCCGAGCCCGACGCCGCCGAGCCCGAGCCCGGCCGGCAGCGCGAGCCCGGCCGCCCCCGGCGCGACTCCCGGCGGCGGCACCGACCCCGCCCAGAGCCAGGGGCAGAGCAGCCAGGGCCAGGGCACCAGCCCGGCCGGCGCCGGGGGCGGGGCGGGCGTCCCCGCCGGGTTCACCACGGTGACCGACCCCCGGTTCCATTTCGCGATGGCGATGCCGGAGGGCTTCCACCAGACCGACACCGCCGGCAGTGACTCCGGCGCGATATACAGCCGCTCCGGCGGCTTCCCCCGTATCCAGGTCGACCACACCGACAGCCCGGGCACCGACGCCCGCGCCGCCTGGGCCGAACTGGCCCCGGCCGTGGCCGGCAGCAGCAGGAACTACCACCTGATCCGCCTCGAACCCGTCGGCTACCGGAACTACCCGACCGTCGCCGACTGGGAGTTCGAGCGCGAACAGCAGGGCACGAAGGTCCGCGTCCTCGACCGCGGCTTCAGGGCGGACGCCAAGAACGGCTACGCCATCATGATCACCTGTGCGGCCGACCAGTGGGACGGCCCCGAATGCACGCAGATGCGCAACACCGCCTTCGACACCTTCCAGCAGTTGGGCTGACGGCCCTCCCAAGCCCGGGACGCGGGCGGCCCGGGCCACGTATCGTGTCAGCGGGGGCCATGGGGGACCCACCGCACTCGGGGGAGGCGAAGTGGAGGACTACGCCGGCCGGATCCTGGCCGACCGCTACCGTCTGCCGTTACCGCCGACCGACGAGTACGAGCTGGTGGAGACCCGCGCCTTCGACACCCGCAGCGGGCAGGAGGTCCTCGTCCGGCACGTGCCGCTGCCCGAGGTCGTGGACGCCGAACTGCTCGACGGGACCCGCGCGACGCCGGCCGCGGCCGGGGAACTCCCCGCGGTGCGCCGGGCGATCGCCGCGGCCCAGGCCGCCGCGTCCGTACCGGACCATCCCCGCCTCGACCAGGTCTTCGACGTGTTCGCCGAGGACGGCTCGCTGTGGATCGTGAGCGAACTCGTCCCCGCCAGGCCGCTGGCCGCGCTGATCGCCGACGAACCGCTCACGCCCTACCGGGCGGCGGAAGTGGCCTCGGACGTGCTGACCGCGCTGCGGGTGCTGCACGCGCATGGCTGGACGCACCGCAACATCACCGTCCGCACGGTCCTGATATGCGAGGACGGCCGCGTCGTCCTCACCGGGCTCGCCGCCGGCGCCGCCGAGGACGCCCTGTCCGGCTACGACCCGGTGCCGGCGGGGGAGCCCTGGGACGGGGGCACGGGCGCTCCGGCCGCGCCCTGGGAGCCGCCGCCCCCCGCCCCCGGCGGACGGGAGCCCGCGTACGCCCCGCTGGTGGCGCCCGGGTACGACACCGGGCCGCGCTACTCCGACCACATCCTGCCCGAGCCCGAGCCCGAGCCCGAGCCCGCGCCCGCGTACGAGCCCGAGCCCGCGTACGAGTCCGGGCCGCATCCGGAACCCGAGTGGTCCGCCCCGCCGGAGCCCCCGGCCCCGGCCACTCCGCCCGGGCCCCCCGCCCGGCCCGCCGGGATCCGCGACGACGCCATGGCCGCGGCCCGCGCCCGGACCGTGGCCGCCTACCGGGCCGGCTCCCGGGCTGCCGCCGAGAAGGTGGCGCAGGAGCGCGGGGCACGGGGACAGGTGGTCGTCCCGCAGCTCCCGCCGACCGGAGCCAACCTGCCGCAGGAGTACGCGTACCCGTACGGTGGCCCGGACACCGCCGCCCCCACGCCCTGGCACGGGGCCGCCCCGCGCCGCCGGCAGGAGCCCGAGCCGCAGCCGCGGCAGGAGCGGGCCGAGGAGCCACGGCAGGAGCGGCTCCCGCACCCGGAGCCCGAGCCGCAGCGGCCCGAGCCCCCCGCGGCCCCGCCCCGCCCCGCGCTCCCCGCGCAGCTCGCCCTCCCCCAGGGCTACCGCCAGGCCGACCCCCCGGCGCCCGCCCGCCTCCCGCAGGCCGGGGACGGGACCCGGGCGGAGCAGCCCGCGGCTCCGCCCGCGCTCCCGGAGAGCCGCACCCCCGGAGCCACCGGAACCCACGCCTCCCAGGCCGCCGGACCGGTCGCCCAGGGCCTTCCGGGGACCCGGGCCCCCGAGGCCGCCGGACCGGTCGCCCAGGGCCTTCCCGGAACCCGCGCGCCCGAGGCCCGTACGCCCGTCCCCTCCGCCCCCGGGACCCAACCGCCGGCACCCCCCGCCCCCCGGCCCCCCGGCCCCGCGGTCCGTCCCGTGCCCGCCCCGTCCGCCGGGGCCTGGGGCGGCGGCCCCGGTCAGGGCGGCGGCCCCCGTACCGGCCTCGACGCCGAGCGGGCCCGCCAGACCCGGATGGCCGTCGTCGGCCCCGTCACCGAGCGCTGGGCCCCCGAACAGGCCGGCCCCGTCCACGGCGGCCCCTGGCAGCTCGCCGCGCCCGTCGGCCCCGCCACCGACCTCTGGGCCCTCGGCGCCCTGCTGTACCGGGCCGTCCAGGGCCACGCCCCGTACCCCGAGGAGAGCGTCGCGGAGCTCGTGGACATGGTCTGCGCGGAGCCGCCCGCCTTCGCCGAGGAGTGCGGCCCGCTGCGCCCCGTCGTGGAGTCCCTGCTGCGCCAGGACCCCACCGAGCGGCCCGACTTCGAGGAGCTGCGCGGCTGGCTGCGCTCGCTGGTCCGCTCCGCCCCCGAGCCCGACGGCGACGTCGTGTTCCCGCTGCCGGAGCCCGACCCCGCCCGCCTGCCCGAGGTGCGCCGGCGCGCGGACCTGCACGGCCGCCACCGCAGCCCCGACGCACCCCGCAGGCCGCGCTCACCGGTCCGGACCCTGCTGGTCGCCGTCCTGGTGCTGCTCGCGGGCGGGGTGGCGTACGCGATGCTGTTCCTGCCGGGCTCCGACGGCCAGGACGCCGGCCGGGCCCAGCAGCCCACGGCCGCCCAGAGCCCGGTGTCCCCCTCGGCGGCGCCGACGACCCGGAAGTCCCCGCAGCAGTCGCCGCCCGCCCCCGCGTCCTCCGGCGCGCAGCCGCCCGCCCAGCCGGCCCCGGAGGGCTACACCCTCCAGCAGGACCCGGCGCACTTCACCATCGCCGTCCCCAACGGCTGGGAGCGGCAGTCGATCAACGAGGCCGGCCAGGTGCGGTACACCCAGGGCCAGTTCACCCTGATCGTGGTCCCGGGCCGGGACCGGGTGGAGGGCGGGTCCCCGGACCCGCTGGGGTACCAGAAGGACAAGGAGGCCGAACTGGCCCCGTACCGCAACTCCACCTGGGCCTCCGGCGGCGACGTGAAGTCCACCCGGGTGGGCCAGCAGCTGCGCGTGACCGGCCGCTACACGTGGATCGACGCGGCCGGCCGTTCCCTGTTCGCCCGCAACTTCGTCGTCGCGCTCGGCGGCGGATACCACGTGGTCATGGTCACGGGACCGGAGGACAACCAGGACAAGGTCACCGACGTCTTCGAGAAGGCCACGGCCAGTTACCAGGCCGGAGGCTGACGGCCGATCAGTACGGCGATTGCGTCACAGTGCTGTCTCACCGGCCCCGCCCGGTTCCGGCACCGCCCGCAGGCTCCGTAATCTGGCCCGGAGTGCACAGAGCGGCGGGAATTCGTGGAACAGCAGACAGGCGCGGGCGCGGTGCTCGCGGGCCGGTACCGGCTCGTGGAGCCCATCGGCAGCGGCGGCATGGGCAAGGTGTGGCGCGCCCATGACGAGCTGCTGCACAGGACGGTCGCGGTCAAGGAACTGACGGCGGGTCTGTACGTGTCCCAGGCCGACCGGGAGGTCCTGCACGCCCGTACGCAGAAGGAGGCCCGGGCGGCGGCCCGGATCCAGCACCCGGCGGTCGTCACCGTGCACGACGTGCTGGAGCACGACGACCGGCCCTGGATCGTCATGGAGCACATCGACGGCCCCTCCCTCGCGGAGGCCGCCAAGGCCGCCGGCCGGATCGAACCGCGCGAGGCGGCGCGGATCGGCCTGCACGTCCTGGGTGCGCTGCGCGCCGCGCACGCGGTCGGCGTCATGCACCGGGACGTGAAGCCGGGCAACGTGCTGCTGGCCAAGGACGGCCGGGTGCTGCTCACCGACTTCGGGATCGCGGCCATCGAGGGCGACTCGTCCATCACCAGGACGGGTGAACTCGTCGGCTCCATCGACTACCTGGCCCCGGAGCGGGTCACCGGTGGCGCCCCCGACCCGTCCTCGGACCTGTGGTCCCTGGGCGCCACTTTGTACACGGCCGTCGAGGCCCGCTCGCCCTTCCGCCGGACCTCGCCGATCTCCAGCCTCCAGGCCGTGGTCAACGACGAGCCGCCCGTGCCGCGCCAGTCCGGTCCCCTGGGGCCGGTCATCACCGCGCTGCTGCGCAAGGACCCGGCAGAGCGCCCCTCGGCGGCCGAGGCGGAGCGGATGCTGATCGAGGCCATGGAGGGCCGCGAGCCCAAGGCGGCCCAGGCGTACGTGCCCACGCGCGCGGTGAGCGCCGAGGAGTGCGCCCCGGCCCGGGCGGACGCCGCCCCGCAGCCGCGGCGGCAGCCCGACCCCGTGCCCTCGCCGACCACTGCCCTGGCCGAGCCGGCGGCGGCATCCGCCGGGCGCCCGCCGGGGCGGGTCAAGAAGGTCGCCGCGGTCGCCGTGGTGGCGGCGCTGCTCGGCGGCGGCGGGGTCTTCGGCCTGCTGAAGCTGACCGGCGGGGACGAGCAGGACAACACCGGCTCGGACAAGGGCGCCTCGGCGCCCGACGGGCAGGACGAGGGCACCGACGCGCCGCCGTCGGGCTACACCGAGGTCACCGACCCGGCGGGCTTCACGCTGTACGTGCCGCAGGGCTGGAAGCGGCGGATGAACGGCAATCAGATCGACTACACCCCGGACGAGGGCAAGCACTTCATCCGGGTCGCCGTCGACACCACGCCCGACTACCCGAACCCGTACATGCACCTGCTCGACATGGAGAAGCAGCTCAAGGAGCGGACGGACTACAAGCGGCAGGCGCTCAACCAGAACACCTTCCACGACAGCGCCCGCGCGGCGCTGTGGGATTTCAGCTGGACCGAGAAGGGGGCCCTCGCCGGGCCCCGGCGGGCGATCGACCAGATGTACATCGCCCCGGACGGCACCGAGTACGGGGTGTACATGTCGGGTCCGGCCGCCGACTGGGAGACCACCCGCACCCAGTTCGACGTGGTCCTCAGCGGCTGGGAGCCGGCGCCGAAGAAGGGCTGAGCGGGGGGCCGGGTAAGGGCTGAGCGGGAGGCCGGGGGCACCGTCCCCGGCCATCGTGCCAGCGATTGCTGGCAGACTTGGCAAAATCCGGTTACCCACGGGTACCCAAAGGCCCCGGGGCGGCATACGCTCACCGCCATGACGGACTCGAAGGCTGCTGCCGCCCCCCTCCGCTCCGCGCCCCGGCCCACCAACCCGGTCGCCCCGGCCCCGGCGGGCGCCCGCACCGCGGCCGACGTGGTGACGCCCGCCCTGATCGCCCGCCTGACCCGCGGAGTCACCGGATCCGGCAGCACCGCCAACCACACCCCCTTCACCGGGGAGAAACTGGCGGACCTCCCCGAGGCCGGCCCCGAGGACGTGGCCGCCGCCTTCGCGAAGGCCCGCGCCGCCCAGCCCGGCTGGGCCGCCGTCCCCGTACGGCAGCGCGCCGCCGTCCTGCTGCGCTTCCACGACCTGGTCCTCGCCCGCCAGTCCGAGGTCCTCGACCTCATCCAGCTGGAGACCGGCAAGGCCCGCCTGCACGCCCACGAAGAGGTCCAGGCCGTCGCCGTCGCCGCCCGCCACTACGGCCGCAAGGCCCCCTCGTACCTGCGCCCCAAGGGCCACACGGGCGCCATGCCCACCCTCACCAAGGTCACCGAGCTGCGCCAGCCGCGCGGTGTCGTCGGCCAGATCGCCCCCTGGAACTACCCCCTCGAACTCTCCGTGGGCGACGCCCTGCCCGCCTTCGTCTCGGGCAACGCCGTCGTCATGAAGCCCGACACCGAGACCGCGCTGACCGCCCTGTGGGCCCGCGACCTGCTCATCGAGGCCGGGCTGCCCGCCGAGGTCTTCCAGGTCGTCCTCGGCGAGGGCCCCGTCGTCGGCCCCGAGGTGGTCCGCCACGCCGACTACGTCTCCTTCACCGGCTCCACCCGCACCGGCCGCGAGGTCGCCCAGGGCGCCGCCGCCCGCCTCGTCGGGGTCTCCCTCGAACTCGGCGGCAAGAACGCCATGCTCGTCCTGCACGACGCCGACGTGGAGAAGGCCGCCGCCGGAGCCGTCCGCGCCTGCTTCTCCTCCGCCGGACAGCTGTGCATCTCCATCGAGCGGCTCTACGTCCACGCCTCCATCGCCGACGCCTTCCTGGAGCGCTTCGCCGCCCGCACCAAGGCCATGCGGCTCGGCAGCTCCCTCGCCTACGGCGCCGACATGGGCTCGCTCGTCGGCGAACGCCAGCTGGAGAACGTCCGGCGGCACGTGGACGAGGCCGTCGCCAAGGGCGCCACCCTCGTCGCCGGCGGCACGGCCCGGCCCGACATCGGCCCGCTCTTCTACGAGCCCACCATCCTCGACGGCGTCGAGGCCCCCATGGCCGTCTGCGCCGAGGAGACCTTCGGCCCGGTCGTCTCGGTCTACCGGTTCACCGACGAGGACGAGGCCGTCGCCCAGGCCAACGCCACCGCCTACGGCCTCAACTCCAGCGTCTGGACCAAGGACGCCCGCCGCGGCCACGCCGTCGCCGCCCGGCTGCGCACCGGCACCGTCAACATCAACGACGGCTACGCCCCCGCCTACGGCAGCGCCCAGGCCCCCATGGGCGGCATGAAGGACTCCGGGCTCGGCCGCCGGCACGGCTCCGAGGGCATCCTCAAGTACACCGAGGCCCAGACCGTGGCCCACCAGCGGCTGCTGCCGATGGCGCCCTCGCTGGGCATGGACGACGCGAAGTACGCCGAGTTCATGACCCGCAGCCTCAAGGTCCTCAAGGCGCTCCGCTTCCGCTAGACGGCCGGGCCGTCCAGCGCCGCCGCACCAGCACCCCAGGGCAACAGGCACGAACCGACCGCCGGGAGGCACCGCTCAGTGTCGTACGACCACGCATACGACTACGACGTCATCGTCATCGGATCGGGCTTCGGAGGGTCGGTCTCGGCGCTGCGGCTCACCGAGAAGGGCTACCGGGTCGGCGTCCTGGAGGCAGGACGCCGCTTCACCCGCGAGAGCCTGCCCCGCAACAGCTGGGACCTGCGCAACTACCTGTGGGCACCCGCCCTCGGGCTGTACGGGATCCAGCGCATCCACCTGCTCGGCAACGTGATGGTGCTCGCGGGCGCCGGCGTGGGCGGCGGCTCCCTCAACTACGCCAACACCCTCTACGTGCCGCCCGCCGCCTTCTTCGAGGACCGGCAGTGGGCCTCCATCACCGACTGGCACGCGGAACTCGCCCCGTACTACGAGCAGGCCAGGCGGATGCTCGGCGTACGGCTCAACCCGACGATGACCCCCTCCGACGTCCACCTCAAGGCGGCCGCCGAGAGGATGGGCGTCGGCGACACCTTCCACATGGCCCCCGTCGGCGTCTTCTTCGGCGACGGTGAGGACGCCGACGGCCGCCGGAAGGCCCGCCCCGGCCAGGAGGTCCCCGACCCCTACTTCGGCGGCGCCGGACCCGCCCGCAGGGCCTGCACCGAGTGCGGCGAGTGCATGACCGGCTGCCGGCACGGAGCGAAGAACACCCTGGGCGAGAACTACCTGCACCTGGCCGAACGGGCGGGCGCCGTCATCCACCCCATGACCACCGTCACCGCGCTCGCCGAGCACCCCGACGGCGGCTACCGGGTCCGCACGGTCCCCACCGACCACCGCCGCTCCGGCCGCGCCAGGGTGCTGCGCGCCCGCTACGTGGTCGTCGCGGCGGGTACGTACGGCACCCAGACCCTGCTGCACACCATGAAGGACCGCGGCGAACTGCCCCGCATCTCCGACCGGCTCGGCGACCTGACCCGCACCAACTCCGAGGGCCTGGTCGGCGCCCAGACCGACGACCGCCGTTACCGCAGGCGCCACCCCGGCGCGGCCCGGGCGGACTTCACCCGGGGCGTGGCGATCACCTCGTCCGTGCATCCCAACGCCGACACCCACATCGAGCCCGTCCGCTACGGCAAGGGCTCGAACGCCATGGGCCTCCTGACCGTCCTCCAGGTGCCCCACAGCGCCCACCGGGTACGGGCCTGGCTCGCGCGCACCGCCCGCCACCCCGTGCAGCTGGCGCGGTCCCTGTCGAACCGGCGCTGGTCGGAGCGGACCATCATCGGCCTGGTCATGCAGTCGCTGGACAACTCGCTGACCACCTACCGCAGGCCCGGCGGCCTCGGGAAGGGCCTGCTGACGGCCCGCCAGGGCCACGGCGCCCCCAACCCCGTGCAGATCGCGGAGGCCACCGAGGCCGCGACCCTCCTGGCCGAGGAGATCAACGGCTTCCCCGGCAGCAACGTCGGCGAGCTGATGGGCACCCCGCTGACGGCGCACTTCCTCGGAGGCTGCCCGATCGGCGCCACGCCCGAGGAGGGTGTCGTCGACCCCTACCACCGGCTGTACGGGCACCCGGGCATCTCGGTGGTCGACGGCTCGGCGGTCTCCGCCAACCTCGGGGTCAACCCGTCCCTGACCATCACGGCCCAGGCCGAGCGGGCGATGTCGTACTGGCCGAACAAGGGCGAGGCGGACCCGCGGCCCGCGCAGGGGGAGGCGTACGAGCGCCTCGCGGCGGTGGAACCGGTCCGTCCGGCCGTCCCGGAGGAGGCCTTCGGGGCACTGCGGCTGCCCTTCCTCACCGTCCCGGAGATCCCCCCGAGACAACCGGAAGCGAAGGGCTGAGCTCCTGAACCGACCGCGGCGGGTACCGCGCTCCCCCTCCGAGCGCGGTACCCGCCGCAGTACAGAAGTGACAGGCGGTCGCCGGAAAAGGTTGTACCGGAATGCTTCGGGTGGAGCTGTGGTGTCGGTCACATGGTCATTCGTGCAACCGAGTCGGGCGTCCGGGGGTCACACGGGGCATGAGACAGCGCATCTCCCTGCTGGCCGCGTGCGGCCTGGCGGCCGCGGGACTCGTCACCCTCCCGGCCGCCGCGGCCAACGCCGCGGAACCCGTCTTCCGCCTGGCCGGACCGCCCGGTGTCCTCCTTCCGCTCCACCCCGCGACGGGATCCCCGAATCCGGTGGCGCTGAACTACCGGCTGGAGGCCCCGGCCGGGACCGGCGCCTTCGACGGGGAGTTCACCCTCACCGTCGACCTCTCCCGGCTCAACGGCGCGGCGACCGTCCAGGAGAGCCCGGGCACGGCCGCGAAGAAGTGCGTCCCCGCCGGCAGCACGCTCGTCTGCAAGCAGCAGGGCCTGCGCCCCGGCGTCCCGGCCGGCGTGGACCTGGAGGTCACCACCGCGAAGGACGCCCCCAACGGGCGGGTCGGGGTGATCCAGGTGACCGGTAAGGCCGCGGGCGCCACCGTCACCCCCGCCGCCACCGGGCTCCAGGTCGGTGGACCCGACCTCGTCATGGGGGAGATGAAGCTCAAGACGGACCTGAAGCCGGGCGAGAACCAGTCCCTCCCCCTCACCTTCAGCAACCGCGGCACCCAGCCGGCCAAGGGCATCGTCCTGGAACTGGAGGCCAGCCACGGCCTGGAGCTCCCGGAGCGGTACGACAACTGCACCTACCGCACCACCCGCACCGCGACCACCGCCGTCTGCACCGTCGAGGGCGACTTCGAGGCCAATGCCTCCTACGAGCTGGCCGGCGACAGCCCGCTGCACCTCAAGGCCGGCGCGAACGCCCTGAACGAACGGTTCGCCTACGGCGTCCACCCGGCGCCCGCCCCGCAGAAGGTCCAGGCCGACTCCGGCACGACCGGTGCGGACACGTCGAAGACCGGCGACGCGGCGGGCAAGGCGCCGAAGCGGAAGCTGGCCGCCCGCAAGGCGGCGCTCGCCCCGCTCGCCGAGCACGGCCCGGACCTCAACCCGGCCGACAACAAGCACGAGGCCGTCCTCACCGTCCAGAACACCGCGGACTTCGAGGCCGAGCCCCTGACGGTCAAGGGCGCCGCCGGCACCACCGCCAAGGGCGTCGTCGCCATCCGCAACAACGGCCCGGCCTGGATCGCCGGCAAGGGCGACGGCCCCGCGGCCGTCGTCGAGGTGGAGCTCCCCAAGGGTCTCAAGGCCGTCACCGTGCCCGCCGCCTGCCGCCCCGCGGGCGAGGCCCACTACCTCTGCGCCACCGCGCACACCGTGCTGGAGAGCGAGAACGTCGAGTTCCCGTTCGAGCTGAAGGTCGAGACGGCGGTCAAGGACGCCAAGGGCGCCATCCGCGTCGGCGCGCCCGGCCCGAAGGGCGAGCCGCAGCGGCAGTCCTTCGACCCGATCCTGGCCAACGACATCGCCCTCGTCGTGGTGAACCCGACGTCCACCGGCCCCGGCCCGAGCCCCTCCGGCTCCCCGTCGCCCAGCGCCTCCGCGAGCGCCTCGGCCTCCCCGAGCCCCTCGGCGGGCGGCGGCACCACCGCGAACGGCGGCAAGAGCGGCGGCCCGCTGGCCTCCACCGGCAGCCAGGCCGGCCTGGTCGGCCTCGGCGCGGCCGGGCTGCTGGCCGTCGGCGGCGCGCTGTACCTGTCCTTCCGGCGCAAGCCCGCGCGCGCGTAACGGCGCACCCGCGCACACAGCGGAACGGCCGGCCCGGGGCGTCCCCCGGGCCGGCCGTTCTTCTGGGGTGACCGGGCCGCTGTCCCCTGCCGTCCGGTCACGCGCAGGAGCGGGGTCCCACGACGTACGCCGTCGGGCGTCACGTCCCACCGCTCCGCCGAGCCCTGCGTGATGGTGCGCTCCCGCACCTGGCCGGCGCGGACACCCCCCTCAACGAAGGCCTCCGGGGCCGGTCACGGTCCGGACGGGTGACGAACGGGCGCCCGTGCGGTCAGACGCGGCCCCGGCACAGCTCCAGCAGGGTCATGGCGAGCGCGGTCCCGGGCTTGCCGAGGGCGTCGCTCCAGTGCGACAGCACCTCCATCTCCCGAGAGAGGTGCACGCGCCGCCCGCCCGCCCCGATCCGGGCCTGCTGGATCACGGACGAGACGGCCATCCGCTCCTGGATCAGCCCGATGATCCGGTCGTCGAGGGCGTCGATGCGCTCGCGGGAGTCGGTGATCAGCTGCTCGGGGGTGGCGGCGGTGGTGGTGACGGTGCTCATGGGGTTTCTCCTGTGGTCGTGGCCGACAGGAGCGGAAACGCAGAGCGCCCCGGTCCAGTCGGACCGGGGCGCTCTGGGAAGTCAGCGGCTCAAGCGAGCATCACGATGACCCATGGCGACCGGACCGGCCGGTGCCATAGGTAAAGAGGAAGCTCAGCTGCTTGCGCATGGTGTGGATTATGTCCCCCCGCCCGCCTCCCGGCCAACCGGGCCCGGATGCTGAGACGCGCCCCGTCGTGACGTGGGCCTAGGATGGTGCGACAAAGAGGCGGCCGGCGCCACCGGTAGAATCGACAAAACAGCCACCTCTTCCGCCGGAAGGCCGTCCCGTGCCAGAAGCACCCTCCGCCGCCCACGACAGCGCCCCGGACACGGTCCTCGTCGTCGACTTCGGCGCGCAGTACGCCCAGCTCATCGCCCGCCGTGTCCGTGAGGCCCGCGTCTACAGCGAGATCGTGCCCAGCACGATGCCCGTGGCCGAGATGCTCGCCAAGGACCCCAAGGCGATCATCCTCTCCGGCGGCCCGTCCTCCGTGTACGAGGAGGGCGCCCCGCGCCTGGACGACGGCCGCGCCCTGTTCGAGTCCGGCGTCCCCGTCTTCGGCATGTGCTACGGCTTCCAGCTGATGGCGACCACCCTCGGCGGCACCGTCGACAACACCGGTGCCCGCGAGTACGGCCGCACCCCGCTGTCCGTCTCCAAGCCCGGCTCGACCCTGTTCGAGGGCACCCCCGAGCACCAGTCGGTGTGGATGTCCCACGGCGACGCCTGCTCCGCCGCCCCCGAGGGCTTCACCGTCACCGCGTCGACGAACGTCGTCCCGGTCGCGGCCTTCGAGAACGACGAGAAGAAGCTGTACGGCGTGCAGTACCACCCCGAGGTGATGCACTCCACGCACGGCCAGCAGGTCCTGGAGCACTTCCTCTACCGGGGCGCGGGCCTGGAGCCCACCTGGACCACCGGCAACATCGTCGAGGAGCAGATCGCGGCGATCCGCGAGCAGGTCGGCGACAAGCGCGCCATCTGCGGCCTGTCCGGCGGCGTGGACTCCGCGGTGGCCGCGGCCCTCGTCCAGAAGGCCATCGGCTCCCAGCTGACCTGCGTGTACGTCGACCACGGCCTGATGCGCAAGGGCGAGACCGAGCAGGTCGAGAAGGACTTCGTCGCGGCCACCGGCGTCCAGCTGAAGGTCGTCGACGCGCAGGAGCGCTTCCTGAACGCGCTGGCCGGCGTCTCCGACCCGGAGACCAAGCGCAAGATCATCGGCCGCGAGTTCATCCGCGTCTTCGAGCAGGCCCAGCTGGAGATCCTCCAGGAGGACGGCCCGGCGGTCTCCTTCCTGGTCCAGGGCACCCTCTACCCGGACGTCGTGGAGTCCGGCGGCGGCACCGGCACCGCCAACATCAAGTCCCACCACAACGTGGGCGGCCTCCCCGACGACATCGAGTTCGAGCTCGTCGAGCCGCTGCGCCAGCTGTTCAAGGACGAGGTCCGGATGGTCGGCCAGGAGCTCGGCCTGCCCGAGGAGATCGTCCAGCGGCAGCCCTTCCCCGGCCCCGGCCTCGGCATCCGCATCGTCGGCGAGGTCACCAAGGAGCGCCTGGACCTGCTGCGCGAGGCCGACGCCATCGCCCGCCACGAGCTGACCGCCGCCGGCCTGGACCGGGAGATCTGGCAGTGCCCGGTCGTCCTGCTCGCCGACGTCCGCAGCGTGGGCGTCCAGGGTGACGGCCGCACCTACGGCCACCCGATCGTGCTGCGCCCGGTCTCGTCCGAGGACGCCATGACGGCCGACTGGACCCGGATGCCGTACGAGGTGCTGGCCCGGATCTCGACCCGCATCACCAACGAGGTCAAGGACGTCAACCGCGTGGTCCTGGACTGCACGAGCAAGCCCCCGGGCACCATCGAGTGGGAGTAGGGTCACCCCTCCCCCGAGCCCGACGCGAAGCCGCCGTTCCCCTTCCCGGGGAGCGGCGGCTTCGCCGTTTCCCCTCCGCGGCTCCCCGCCTCTGGCCTCTTGGCGGCCGCACCGGTACCTTGCGCGGCGACCGGCCCGACCAGGAGGAGGGACGCGCCCATGCCCGAGCAGCCCCCGCCCGTGCCGGTGGACCGGCTGGCGTTCGAGATGCCGCCCGTGCACGAGGACCCGGCCGAAGAGCGCACGTACCGCAGGGAGCGGCTCGCCGGCGCGCTGCGGCTGCTGGGCCGGCTGGGATACGAGGACGGGGTCGCGGGGCACGTCACCGCCCGCGACCCGGAGTTCGAGGACTGCTACTGGGTCAACCCCTTCGGGCGGGCCTTCGCAGGCCTGGGCCCCGAGGACCTGCTGCTGGTCGACGGGGACGGGAGGGTGGTCCGGGGCGGGCGGCGGGTGAACCAGCTGGCCTTCGCCGTGCACGCGGCGGTGCACCGGGCGCGGCCCGGGGTGGTGTCCGTGGTCCGCACGCAGGCCCCGTACGGGCGGGCGCTGGCCAGCCTCGGGGAGCTGCTGGCCCCGGTCAGCCAGGAGGCCTGCTGCTTCTACGAGGACCACGCCCTGATGGACGAGTACGCGGGGGCGGAGGACCCGGCGCGGGTCGCGCGGGCGCTGGGCCCCCACAAGGCGCTGGTCCTGCGCAACCGCGGACTGCTGACGGTCGGCGGGTCGGTGGACGCGGCGGTGTGGTGGTTCGTCGCGGCGGAGCGGGCGGCGCAGGTGCAGCTGATCGCACGGGCGGCCGGGAAGCCGGTGCTCATCGACCACCACGGCGCGGTCGCCACGCGGGAGCGGTTCGGGGGCGACCTGGCCGCCTGGGCGAGCTACCAGCCGCTGTGGCAGACGGTCGCGGGCGGTGGCGGGCCGCTGACGTCAACATCATGAACCGTTAATCACCTGCTCTGACATCGTGCGCAATCCGGAGCACTGCCGCAGTGGTGCACAATTCGCTGGCATTGCACCGTAGTTCAGAGAGGCGGCACGCACGTGGCTGTCCAAGAGATGTCCCGGAGTACCCATACCGCCGTCTGCGCCTGCGACGACTGCGCGCGGGAGGGGCACCGGCGCGCGGTCGCCGCGTTCCTGGAGAAGCGCGACGAGTTCGCCGCCGGACAAGGGGTGCCGCCAGCCGTGGCCCACTCCCTCGGCGCCTCCCGCCAGTGGGTCTCCGACGAACTGACCCTGTCCGCCCGTACGGCCGCCGAACGCGGCCGGGAGGCCGGGAACTCCTGGCTGTACCTGTTCTCCCGGCGGGCCGTCCTCGCGCTGTGGATCGCCGCCGGGACGCTGCTGCTGGTGCAGGTCGGCACCGCCCTCGGCACCGGCTGGTCCACCGCACGCACCGCCGGGCTGCTGGCCGCGCTGGTGCTGGCCGGGCTGCTCACGGCCGCGGCCCGGGCGCAGTCGCTGCGGGGCGGGCTGCTGGCCCCGCTGGTCGGCGAGGACAACCGGCTGTCCACCTCCAAGGCGGTGCCGAGCGCCTGGGTGGTACTGACGGCGTTCGCGGCGCTGCTGCCCGCGCTGCGGCTGGCCGCCTCCTCACCGGGGCCGGAACGCGACGCCCTGTACCAGGGGTTCGCGCTGGGGCGGGCGCTGCCGCTGCTGGCGGTGGTCGCGCTGACGTCGGGGGTCGCGGTGCTGGTGCGCCGGGTGGTCTCCGTACGGATCATGGGGCAGCGGTTGCAGAAGCTGCCGGCGGACCGGCCGCGCGGGGTGGACCTGCTGACGGGCGACGACGGCCGCGGGAGCTTCCCGGACGCGCAGTACGTCCTCGTCTCGACGGTGGTGCTGGCCTACGCCGCGGTGTCCCTGGCCCGGTTCCCCGACCGGCTGCCGCAGCTGCCGTGGGCGCTGGCCCTGCTGGTGGCGCTGTCGGCGGCGGTCTACCTGGCGGCGAAGTACGCCGAGGGGAGCCGTCCGCTGGTGTTGTCGGTGGTCCGCCGACGCGAGCCGGGGGACATCGACGCGGCGGTACGCCCCGGCGACGACATCGAGATCCGGGGCGTCGGCTTCGTCCCGCCGGGGGCGCAGACGCCGGAGATGCTCGCCCGGCTGGTGGTGCGGGTCGGCACGGTCCACGTGCACGTTCCGCTGGTCCCGGTGGCCGGCGGGTTCGTTAACCCCTCGGACACGGTGCTGACGGTGCCGGTGCCCGCCGAGGTGGAGCCGGGCCGCGTCGACGTCCAGGTGGTGACCGCCGCCGGGGTGGAATCCAACCGTTGCGTCATCGACGTGGCCGAATGAAGCGGGTAGACATGGCCGCGTGAACCGAACTGACGTCCCCTCCGGTGTGCGGTCCACACCGTGGAGAGAACTCGCCTCCCGCCACGCACTGCTCCCGCTGCGGATCTTCCTCGGCGTGACCTTCGTCTACGCGGGCCTCGACAAACTGACCACCCCGGGCTTCTTCGCCACCGAGGGCTCCGCCTCGATCGGCGAGCAGATGCGCGGCGTGCGCGACACCGCCGCGATCCCCGCCCTGGTGGACCTCGCCCTGAAGGCTCCCGCCGGCTTCGGCTACGCCATCGCCCTCGGCGAGCTCCTCGTCGGCCTGGGCGTCCTCGCCGGGCTGCTGACCCGGATCGCGGCCGCGGGCGGCGCGCTGATCTCGCTGAGCCTGTGGCTCACGGTCTCCTGGGCCGTGACCCCGTACTACTACGGCAACGACCTGGTGTACCTGGTGGCCTGGCTCCCGCTGGTGCTCGCCGGGGCGTCCTACTGGTCCCTCGACGCGCTGATCCGGTCGCGCCGGTCGCGCCGTACCGCGTAGGTCACCAGCCCGACCAGGGCGGCCAGGACCAGTCCGCCGACCGCCATCGGCACCACCAGGAACCACGGCAGGTCGGTCTTCCCGGCCGCGTCGAGCAGGTACAGCACGCCCGCCGCGGTCAGCACCAGGCCGGCCAGCAGCCTTCCCGGCTGGAACTCATGACGCCGCACGGGCCACCTCCACCTGTCCCACACCCGCGTCCAGGTGCAGCTCGATCGTCCCGCCGGCCTCGGTGCCGGCGGCGGGGGGCAGGGTCGCCCGCCTGTTCTCGCCACCGCTCTTGATCCGCACGGAGCGGTCCCCGGGGAGCTGGATGTCGCCGAGGCGGACCGAGGCGTCGGCCTCGGCGGTGACCTCCCGGGGGACGACCACCTTCAGCCGGCCCGCCTCGATGGAGGCCCGGACGGACACGGTGGCGCCCTTCGGCACGTCCAGGCGGCTCAGGTCGAGCGTGGCCAGGCCCGTCCCGGAGGAGTAGCGGGGCGCGACGTCGGCCACCGCCGCCGGGCGCCAGTCGACGTTGTGCCAGTCGGTGCTCACCTCGCGCGGCAGGGCGGTCGCCGCCGCGAGCAGCCCGGCGGTGATCAGGCCGAGCAGGATGGTGCCGAAGCCCGTACGGCCCTTGAGGGAGCTGACGGCCAGGCCCAGCCCGAAGACGGCCAGCGCGCAGGCCAGGCCGACCTGGAGGGCGTGTCCCAACGGGCTGCCGTGCCACACCGCGGCGGTCCCGAGGCCGCCCGCCAGCACGGCCAGGACGAACACCCGGCCGCCGATCCCGCCGCGCCCCCGTCCGTACGCGTCCGCGGGCTTCGGCTTCGCCGGGGCCCCGCCGGGCGCCGCGCCCGGCCGCTCGTCGACGCTGTCGTCGGGACCCCACAGGTAGCCGGAGGAGCCGACCGGGCCCGTCGTCCCGTCCTTCACCAGCGGATCGCGCCACCAGGACGGACTGCTCGGCACGGGCGGCGCCTGGGTCTCCGGCGGCGCCGGACGGTGCGCCCCCGCCGCCTCCGCCTCGGGGACGGCGGCCCGGCGGTGGCGCCGGGACCAGTACGCGGCCCCGCCCAGGGCCAGGACGACCAGGACGGAGAAGCCGCCCATCACCCCGTTGTCGAGCATCGACAGGAACAGCGCGCACCCCACCAGGGCGCTGAACACCGCGGCCAGGGTGGCCCCTTCGACCCGGCCGGTCAGGAGCTTGCGGCCCTCGCTGTCCTCCTCGCCCTCCAGGGGCAGCAGCAGCCAGGCGAAGCCGTAGAAGACCAGGCCGACGCCGCCGGTGACGGCGAGTACCCCGAGCACGATCCGGAACACCACCGGATCCAGGTCGAAATACCGGCCCAGGCCGCCGCAGACGCCCGCGAGGACCTTGTCGCGCCTGCTGCGGCGCAGGGGCGGCCGCTCGGCGGCGGCCGGTTCCGCGGGATCATCCCCCGGAACGCGTCCCGGAGTACCCCCGGGCGGGGCGTCGTGTACGTCGGTCATGGCTCCATGGTGACGGCCCGCCCGGCCGCCCGGCACCGGGCCCGACCCTGGCGCAACCCTGATATCCCCCCGACGGAACTGGGGGGATGCCCTGATGCCGCTCCGCGCCCGTCCGTGTGACCCTTGGTGACATGCCCGCAGCAGCCGCCGCCCGTACCCCGCACGCTCCCGACACCGACGACACCCCGCCGCGCAGGCTCTACCGCAGCGCCGACGGGCGGATGCTCGGCGGGGTCGCGCGGGGTCTCGCCGGGCACCTCGGGCTGCCCGTCCTCTGGATCCGGCTCGCCTTCCTCGCCATGTTCCTGTGGGGCGACGGGCTGGGGGTGCTGCTCTACGCCGCCTTCTGGGTCTTCGTCCCGCTCGGCGTCGGCGGCAGCTCCGGGCACCACTCCTTCTTCGAGACCCTCGCCGACGGCAGCCGGCGCCTGCGCAAGCCCGACAAGGGTGCGGTCTCCGGCCTGATCGCGCTGGCCGTCGGCACCGGCATCTTCTTCTCCCAGCTCCGCGTCGGCGGCACGGGCGGCCGCTACATCTGGCCCACCCTGCTCGTCGGGGCCGGCGTCGTCCTCGTCTGGCGCCAGGCCGACAACGCCCGCCGCGCCCACTGGAACCCCGCAGGGGACCGCCGCAAGCGGCTGCTCCAGGTCGCCCGCGCGCTCGCCGGGGTGGTCCTCGTCGGCGTGGGCCTGACCGTTTTCATCGTCGTACGGGGCTCCGCCGCGCAGCTCGGCAACCTCCTGACCGCCGTCCTCGCCGTCCTCGTCGGCATCGCCCTGCTCGCCGGGCCCTGGCTGATACGGATGACCCAGGACCTCTCCGAGGAGCGCCTGATGCGCATCCGCGCCCAGGAACGCGCCGAGGTCGCCGCCCACGTCCACGACTCCGTGCTGCACACCCTCACCCTGATCCAGCGCAACGCCGAGGACGTCGGCGAGGTCCGCCGCCTCGCCCGCGCCCAGGAGCGGGAGCTGCGCAACTGGCTGTACAAGCCCGAGGGCACCGGCAAGGACGAGGCCGAGGAGCCGGCCACCCTCGCCGAGGCCGTGAAGAAGGCCGCCGCCGAGGTCGAGGACCACCACGGCGTCCCGATCGAGGTCGTCGTCGTCGGCGACTGCCCGCTCGACGAGAAGCTGGGCGCGCAGATGCAGGCCGCGCGCGAGGCGATGGTCAACGCCGCCAAGTACGGTGGCGAGGGCGGGCCGGTCCAGGTGTACGCGGAGGTCGAGGGGCGGACGGTGTTCGTGTCCGTACGTGACCGGGGGCCGGGCTTCGACATCGACGCGGTACCGGGGGACCGCATGGGCGTACGAGAATCGATCATCGGCCGGATGCAGCGCAACGGCGGGACCGCCCGGCTGCGCTCCGCGCCCGACGGCGGTACGGAAGTGGAACTGGAGATGGAGAGGGTGGCGAACGCGGCATGACCGAGGGCAGCGCTGTGAACGACGGGGCCAGGAGGGTCCGGGTGGTGCTCGTCGACGACCACCGCATGTTCCGCACGGGCGTGCAGGCCGAGATCGGGGAGACGGCCCGGACCGGCGTCGAGGTCGTCGGCGAGGCGGCCGACGTGGACCAGGCCGTCACCGTCATCACCGCCACCCGCCCCGAGGTGGTCCTCCTCGACGTGCACCTGCCCGGCGGCGGCGGTGTCGAGGTGCTGCGGCGCTGCGCCCCGCTGATGGCGGCGGCCGAGAACCCGGTGCGGTTCCTGGCGCTGTCGGTGTCGGACGCCGCCGAGGACGTCATCGGCGTCATCCGGGGAGGTGCGCGCGGCTACGTCACCAAGACCATCACCGGCACCGACCTGGTGGACTCCGTCTTCCGGGTCCAGGACGGGGACGCGGTGTTCTCGCCGCGGCTGGCCGGCTTCGTGCTCGACGCCTTCGCCTCGACGGACGCGCCGCCGGTGGACGAGGACCTGGACCGGCTCACCCAGCGCGAGCGCGAGGTGCTGCGGCTGATCGCGCGCGGGTACGCGTACAAGGAGATCGCCAAGCAGCTGTTCATCTCGGTGAAGACGGTCGAGTCGCACGTCTCGGCCGTGCTGCGCAAGCTCCAGCTCTCCAACCGGCACGAGCTGACCCGCTGGGCCACCGCCCGCCGCCTGGTCTGACCTGCGGGTGAACCAGGAGTGACACCCCGGGGCCCGGCCCCGGGGTGTGATCCACGACGCAGGCGGGGAGGGCAACCGGACGGCGCCGCGCCGGACTCTTGGGTGGCGTGATGAGCCTGACGGGGACGCCCCTCTTCGCGATGGTGACCGGCCTGACCGTGATCGCCGTCGTCCTGCCGCTGACCGTGTGGAGCAAGGTGCGCGGGCCCGCCGTCGCACGGGTGGCCGTCCGCGGGCTGATGGTGCTGTTCGCCCAGGTCACCGCCGTCGCCCTGGTCTTCGTCGCGATCAACCGGGACATGAACTTCTACGCCTCCTGGGGCGACCTGATGGGCACCGGCTCCTACGTCCAGGCCGCGCCCGACCTCGGCCCCGACGGGATGGGCGGCAAGAAGGCCGAGCAGGTCAGGCAGGAGCCGAAGGTCCGCCAGGACTTCCAGCCGGTCGAGGGGCTCGGCGGGCGGGTCAGGAAGACCGAGCTCGACGGGAAGATCTCCGGCGTCAAGGGCGATGTCATGGTGTGGCTGCCGCCGCAGTACGACGACCCGGCCTACAAGGACCGGAAGTTCCCGGTCGTCGAGCTGATCCCGGGCATACCCGGAACGGGCAAGTCCTGGTTCCAGGGGCTCAAGGCGCACGAGGTGCTGGAGCCCCTGATGAAGGAGGGCAAGGTCCAGCCCTTCATCCTGGTCTCCCCGCGCGCCATGCTGCTGGGCAACGCCGACACCGGCTGCGCCAACATCCCCGGCAAGGTCAACGCCGACAGCTGGTTCAGCGTCGACGTCCGCAAGATGGTCACCGACAACTTCCGCGTCTCCGACGAGCCCCGCACCTGGGGCGTGGCCGGCTACTCGGCCGGCGCCTACTGCGCCGCCAAGCTGGCCATCCTGCACCCCGACCGCTACGGCGCGGCCGTCTCGCTGTCCGGGTACAACGACCCCGGCCAGGAGCCCACCTCGCTGGTCGCCAAGGACCCGGAGCTGCGCCGCACCCACAACCTGAAGGAACTCCTCAAGGCCCAGCCCGCGCCGCCGGCCGTCGCCCTGTGGATGTCGGGGGCCGAGCAGGACGGCTACCTGTCCGGCATGGACCTCAAGGGGCTCGCCCAGAACCCGACCACCGTGCACGCGGAGAAGGTCACCGGCGGGCACAACCTCGACTCCTGGTCCAAGCAGCTGCCGCAGACCTTCGGCTGGCTGAGCCAGACCGTCAAGGCGCCGTAGGGCCGTGCTCCGGGCCGGTCCGTCCGGGCCCGGGCCGTGCCTTCGGATCAGGCCGTGCCTTCGGATCAGGCCGGGCGGGACGCGCCGGCCCAGGGCATCGAGTCGATCGGGGCCACCCGGACCGTGGAGCCGGGGCGGGGGGCGTGGACCATCCGGCCGTTGCCGACGTACAGGCCCACGTGCGTGACCCCGGAGTAGAAGAACACCAGGTCGCCGGGGGCCAGCTGGTCGCGGGAGACCCGGCGGCCGGCGTTGATCTGGGTGTAGGTGGTGCGGGGCAGGGAGACTCCGGCCGCGCGCCAGGCCGCCTGGGTCAGGCCCGAGCAGTCGAACGAGCCCGGCCCGGTCGCCCCCCAGACGTACGGCTTGCCGATCGCCCCGTACGCGAACGCCACCGCGCGGGCGGCGCGCGAACCGTCGGCAGGGGCCTGCGCGGGGGAGCGGTCCCGCCCCGCGGGGGCCTCCGCCCCGGGCCGGCCTCCGGGGGCCCCGGTCCCGCCGTGCTGTGCCTCGTACGCGGCCCGCTCCTCGGCACCGAGCCGGGCCAGCAGCCGCTGGGCGGCGGCCAGCCGGTCCTCGACCACGGCCTTCTGCCGGGCGAGTTCGTCCCGCCGGGCGCGGACCTCCGCCAGGCGCCCGTCGGCCTGCGCGCGCAGCCGCCCGACCTCGTCGAGCCCGCGTCGTACGGAGGCCACCCCGGCGGCGGTGCGGTCGCCGGCCCGGGTGAGGAGGGCGGCCCGTTCCAGGTAGTCCTGCGGGTCGGAGGCGAGTGCCAGCTGGAGCGCGGGGCCCAGGCCGCCGCTGCGGTACTGGCCCGCGGCGACCGCGCCGAGCGCGCTGCGGGCGGCGCCGAGCCGGTCCGCGCGGCGGGCGGCCTCCTCCTGGAGACCGTTCAGGGCCCGCTCGGCCTCGTCGGCCCGGGCCTTCGCCCCGTTGTACCGCTCCGTCGCCTCCTCGGCCTCCCCGTAGAGCCGGTCGGCCTCGGCCTTGATCTGGGCGGGGGTCTGCCGGGGCTCGGCGTGCGAGGTGCCTTCGAAGGCGGTGGCGGTGGCAGCGCCCGCCAGGGCGAGGGTGGCGGCGGTCCGGACGGTGCCGCCGGAGAGCGGGCGCTGCCTGGGCTTTCGATGACTGGCCACGAGGGCCTCACGTCCTTCCGTCGGTCCCGCAGGTCTCGGGGGAGGACGCTAAACCTGGAGGTCACGGGCGAAGGACGGGATGATCGGAACTGGCTGCGTGTTGTCCGCGGCTGACCGGTCGGGGCCGTTTCGCCGCCCGGTGCCGTGCGCGGCCGGTGCCGCAGGGGGCCCGGTGCCGTGCGCGGCTCAGTGCCAGAGCAGGGCGATGAAGATGTTCGCGGTGGTCAGGGCGCCGACCGCGCCGAAGAGGCCCTTCTCCACCTGCTCCTCGTCCCGCTTGACGTAGACGAGCGCCAGGACCACGAAGAGGACCGCGAGCTTCACGCCGATCTTGATGTTGTTCAGGGGCGCGCCGTCGCCCATCTCGTGGAAGCCGACCAGCAGCACGCCGGTGACGAGCATGGTCAGCGCGCCGTGCAGCATCGCGGGCACGAAGCGGGCGGTGCCGGCGCCCATCGCCTTCATCTGGGTCAGGAAGCCGCCCAGGAGGGAGGCTATGCCGATGATGTGCAGGCCGACGAAGACGTTGGTGAGGACAGTCATGGCGCCGAGCCTACGGGGTGCCCCTTTCCCTTCCGACGGCGGATTTCCCCGGGGCGCGACCGGGTGTCGGTCCCGACCCCTAGACTCGGATGGCGATGAGCAGCCTCTTTGACGACAGCTTCCTGGCCGACCTCACCCCCTCCGACGAGGTCCCCCCGCCGCCCGAGGAGCACCACGCCCCCGTGGAGGGCGCGGACGACCTCTTCGGGGGCCGCTTCGACCTGCCCGTGAGCGGGGAGGCCTACTACCGCGACGGCGCCCCCCGGCCGGTCATCGACCCCGCGGCCCTCCTGGACGGGCTGAACGAGCAGCAGGCCGCCGCCGTGGTGCACGCGGGCTCCCCGCTGCTCATCGTGGCCGGCGCCGGCTCCGGCAAGACCCGGGTGCTGACCCACCGCATCGGCCACCTGCTGTCCGCGCGGAACGTCCACCCCGGCCAGATCCTGGCGATCACCTTCACCAACAAGGCCGCCGCCGAGATGAAGGAACGCGTCGAGCACCTCGTCGGCCCGCGCGCGAACGCCATGTGGGTCTCCACCTTCCACAGCGCCTGCGTGCGCATCCTGCGCCGCGAGTCCAAGCGGCTCGGCTTCACCTCCTCGTTCTCGATCTACGACGCCGCCGACTCCAAGCGGCTCATGGCGCTGGTCTGCCGCGACCTGGACCTGGACCCGAAGAAGTTCCCGCCCAAGTCCTTCAACGCCAAGATCTCGAACCTCAAGAACGAGCTGATCGACGAGGACGCCTTCGCCGCCCAGGCCGCCGACGGCTTCGAAAGGACGCTCGCCCAGGCGTACGCGATGTACCAGGGGCGGCTGCGCGAGGCCAACGCCCTCGACTTCGACGACATCATCATGACCACGGTCCACCTCCTCCAGGCCTTCCCGGACGTGGCCGAGCACTACCGGCGCCGCTTCCGCCACGTCCTGGTCGACGAGTACCAGGACACCAACCACGCCCAGTACACGCTGGTGCGCGAGCTGGTCGGCACCGGCTACCCGGACCTGGCGCCCGCCGAACTGTGCGTGGTGGGCGACGCCGACCAGTCGATCTACGCCTTCCGCGGCGCGACCATCCGCAACATCCTCCAGTTCGAGGAGGACTACAAGGACGCGACGACGATCCTGCTGGAGCAGAACTACCGCTCCACGCAGACGATCCTGTCCGCCGCCAACGCCGTCATCGAGCGCAACGAGAACCGCCGCGCGAAGAACCTGTGGACCCAGGCCGGCGCCGGCGCCGTCATCACCGGCTACGTCGCCGACACCGAGCACGACGAGGCCCAGTTCGTCGCCGACGAGATCGACCGGCTGACGGACGCGGGCGACGCCAAGGCGGGCGACGTCGCGATCTTCTACCGGACCAACGCCCAGTCCCGCGTGTTCGAGGAGATCTTCATCCGCGTCGGACTGCCCTACAAGGTCGTCGGCGGCGTCCGCTTCTACGAGCGCAAGGAGGTCCGGGACGTCCTGGCCTACCTGCGCGTCCTGGCCAACCCCGAGGACAACGTCCCGCTGCGCCGGATCCTGAACGTCCCCAAGCGCGGCATCGGCGAGCGGGCCGAGGCGATGATCGACGCCCTCGCGCTCCGAGAGAAGATCACGTTCCCGCAGGCGCTGCGCCGCGTCGACGAGGCCTTCGGCATGGCCGCCCGCTCCACCAACGCCGTCAAGCGGTTCAACACCCTGATGGAGGAGCTGCGCACGATCGTCGACTCCGGCGCCGGCCCGGCCGTGGTGCTGGAGGCGGTGCTGGAGCGTACGGGCTACCTCGCCGAGCTCCAGGCCTCGACCGACCCGCAGGACGAGACCCGGATCGAGAACCTCCAGGAGCTCGCGGCCGTCGCCCTCGAGTTCGAGCAGGCGAGGGACGAGGACAACCCCGGCACCCTGGCCGAGTTCCTGGAGCAGGTCGCGCTGGTCGCCGACTCCGACCAGATCCCCGACGAGGACACCGAGGGCACGGGCGTCATCACGCTGATGACCCTGCACACCGCCAAGGGCCTGGAGTTCCCGGTGGTCTTCCTGACCGGCATGGAGGACGGGGTCTTCCCGCACATGCGCGCGCTGGGCCAGACCAAGGAGCTGGAGGAGGAGCGCCGCCTCGCCTACGTCGGCATCACCCGGGCCCGCGAGCGGCTGTACCTGACCCGCTCCAGCATGCGCAGCGCGTGGGGCACCCCGTCGTACAACCCGCCCTCGCGGTTCCTGGAGGAGATCCCGGCCGAGTACCTCCAGTGGAAGCGCACGGGTGCCGCGCAGAAGCCGGCCGGCCCGATGCGCGGCTACGGCTCGTCGTCCTCCGGTTCGGGGAAGGCCTCCTTCGGGACCTCGCCCGAGGCCTTCCTGTCCTCCTCGCGCTCCCGGCCGTCCGGCCCCTCCGGGTTCGCGACGCGACGCGCCACCGACAAGCCGGTCATCGCGCTGGCCGTCGGGGACCGGGTCACGCACGACCAGTTCGGCCTGGGCACGGTCATGGAGGTCCGGGGCACCGGCGCGGACGCGCAGGCCACCATCGATTTCGGTGACGACAAGCCGAAGCGGCTGCTCCTGCGCTACGCGCCGGTTCAGAAGCTCTAGAGCCTGTCCGGCGGATCAGGGGTCGGACGGCCCCTGGGGACCCGGCTCCTACGTCGGGTCCAGGCCGTGGCTGCGCAGCCAGGCCAGGGGGTCGATGGCGGAGCCGGAGCCGGGCCGCACCTCGAAGTGGAGGTGCGGGCCGGTGGAGTTGCCGGAGTTGCCGGAGTACGCGATGACGTCGCCGGCCTTGACCTGCCCGGAACGGATCTTGGTGCTGCTGAGGTGGCAGTACCAGGTCTCGGTGCCGTCGGGGGAGGTCAGGATGGCCATGTTCCCGTAGGCGCTGTTCCACTGGGTGCGCATGGTGCCGTCGGTGGCGGCCATGACCGGGGTGCCGTAGGAGACCGGGAAGTCGATGCCCGTGTGCACGGACATCCACATGCCGCCGGCCTGGCCGAACATGGCGCTCAGGCCGTGCTGGGCGACGGGGATCGCGAACTTCGGGCGGGCCGCCTCCTTGGCCGCCGCCTCCTCGGCACGCTTCTTCTTGTCGGCGTCCTGGCGCTGCTTGAGGTCGATCCGCTCCTGGGTGCGGCTCGCACGGTCGGCGAAGTCGCCGGCGTCGGCGCTGAGGGCGGCCAGCTGGGTGTCGAGCTTGTTGTTCGCCGCGACCGGCTTCACCGACGCCGGGTCGGGGGCGGCCATCGTGGTGGTGTCCTCGGACGGCTTGTCACCGCCGGTGAGACCGCCGACGGAGGCGGCGGCGATCCCGGCGACGCCCATCACGCAGGCGGAGGGGACGGCCACCGTCAGCAGGGCGGACCGCTTGGCCGGCGTACGGCGCCGGGTGCTGCCCGCCTTGTCCTTGGCGGCCGCCTTGCCGCTCGCCCTGGCCCCGGCCCGGCCGTCGGCCCGGCGCGCCGAGCGCGGTTCGGTGGCGGCGGAGGTGAGGGGAACCGCCTGTGTGGGCATGTCGTGCGCGGCGTCGATGAACTGCGGCTCGTCGTCCTCGGCGGTGGCGAGGGCGGGGCCCAGGGGCTCGAAGACGGAGGTCTCGTCGTCGGCGTACGCGTCGGTGTCGGCGAACACCGGGACGACGGCCGTGGCGTCGTACCCGGCGGCCGGGGGCTCCTGTTCCAGGCCCTGATCCGTACCGCCGGCGCTGTTCCAGGCGGTGGCGTCGTAGGCGCCGGTGTCCTGGCCGTGCGCGTGACCGGTGAACTCCCACTGGCCGGTCTGCTCGGCGCCGGCGGTGTCGTACCCGAAGGGGGCCGCCGCGTGGGCGGTACCGCCGGAGTGCGCGGAGTTCCAGGCGCTCGCGTCCCAGGAGCCCGTCGTGTCCTCGGGGGCGGTCTGGGCCGGGACACTGGACAGGTAGGACTCCTGCGAGGTCCAGGCCGTGGTGTCGTAGGCACCGGTGTCGGCGGACGAGGCGTACGAGCCGTACGCGTCGTAGGTCCCGTAACTGCCGGAAGCGGCGTAGTCGGTGACGTACTGATAGCCCTGGCCCTGCGTTTCGTAGGAAACGTAGGCCTGGTCACCAGCGAAAGTGGTGGTGGAAAGGCCGTCGTGCCCCATTTCGGGGTACTGGCCCGACGTCGGGCGGTCGTTCACCAGTTCTCTTTCGCCTCGGCAGTGGGGGCCTGGGTGGCCGGGAACTCGAGGTTCACCGGAGGAGAGCAGTGGCGTGACTGTACCCGGCGGTTACTCGCCTCGACAATCTTCGGAGGGTTTCGTCCTCGGGGGAACCGGGCATTCGGCCGTCTTTCGGTCGCCGAAAGACCGAGCCTTGGCCTTGAGTTCGAAATTCGTTCGACTGGAAGTCGTCCGGTGTTGTAGGCGAACACGAGGACCCGAGCGGCCGCCGCCCCCCGCGCGTCCGTTCCCGCGCGGCGAACCCCGGGGCTCAGACGACCATCTCCTCCTCGTCGGTTCCGGCGGATCCGAGGTTCCTCACGGGCCCCCGCGCGGCGTCCGCGTCGCGCACCGGGCCGTCGAGGGCGCGCCGCACGGCGGTGATGACGGCGGGATGCACCGGAAGGGCGAGATGTCCGATCCCGGTGACCTCGATGTTCGTCGCGTCCAGGTCCGGGTGCTCGATCCGGGCCGTGCCGGTCGGCGCCATCAGCGTGTCGAACGCGCTCCAGAAGGCCACGCACCGGGTCCGGCAGCCGGGCGCGGGCGCGCGCAGCTCGGCCATCACCGGGGAGTCCGGGCGCATCTGGCGGACCAGGGGGTGGGCGTCCATGAAGGGGGCGACCCGGGTCCCGCCGTGCGGGGTGCCGAGGGTGACCAGCGTCCGCACGCGGGCGTCGCCGCCCAGGCGCTGGACGTAGTACCGCCCGACCAGCCCGCCCAGGCTGTGCCCCACGAGGTCCACCCGGTCCTGGCCGCTGCGCTCGCACAGCTCCTCGACGCGGCGGGCGAGATGGCGGGCGGTGACCCGCAGGTCGACGGAGAAGGGGGAGTAGTTGTACGTCTCCACGCGCCGCCGGCCGCCCGCACCGAGGGCGCGGCGCAGCAGGACGAACACCGACCGGTTGTCGGTGAAGCCGTGCAGCAGCAGCACGGGGGGCAGCTGCCCGGATCCGGCGCGGTGTCCGGCCCTGCGCTCCTCCCGGACTCCACTCGGGTAGAGGAGCATGTGCCCGGCGAGCACCACCGCCTCGAGGACCGCGGCCCGGAGGGCGGCCCCCGAGAGCGGGACGGGCAGCGGTGTGATCGTCAGCCCCATCGACGGCCTCCCCTGGACCTCTCGGGTGCGGGGCCGTGCCGGCTGCCGACGTGGCCCCGCCACCGTGCCGTGCGGCTGGCGGCGCGGTGGCGGGGCCACTGGGCGAGGTGAATCAACGGCGTCCCACGTGTGATTTCCCCCTCCCCGTTGACCGTGAAACGGTGCGGTGCGCAATGCTGTACTTAACGTTCGTTCACTCGGGAGGCAGTGCGATGGGTGTGACCGGTCCGATCCGTGTGGTGGTGGCCAAGCCGGGTCTCGACGGCCACGACCGCGGGGCCAAGGTGATCGCGCGGGCGCTGCGGGACGCGGGCATGGAGGTCATCTACACGGGCCTGCACCAGACCCCCGAGCAGATCGTGGACACCGCGATCCAGGAGGACGCCGACGCCATCGGCCTCTCGATCCTCTCGGGGGCGCACAACACGCTGTTCGTGCGCGTGCTGGAACTCCTGAAGGAGCGCGACGCGGAGGACATCAAGGTCTTCGGCGGCGGGATCATCCCGGAGGACGACATCGCCCCCCTGAAGGAGAAGGGCGTGGCCGCGATCTTCACCCCGGGCGCGACGACGACGGCGATCGTCGACTGGGTCAACGCGAACGTCCGCACGGCCTAGGAGCCGGCGTCGTACTCCTGCCTCGGGACCGGCCTCCGGGCGACGGCAGGACTCTGACGACAGCCGCACCCGCACCGCACCCGCGGCCGGCGCCCCGACCCCCGGCGGGGCCGGACTTCGCGCAGCGAAAGGCCGGCCCGTGCCGGGGGGCGCATCACGGCGGCGGCCGGGGAGACCGGGCGCGGAGCGTACGGAAGCGGGGTCGGGGGCGGGGCCTCCGGGAGCGGGCGTGGGGCGGGCAGGGGACCTCGGCCCGCGCAGCGGAAGCCACCCGCGGGCGGCGGTCGGAGCCCGGCGCACGCGCCGCGGTCGGACCCCGGCGTACGCGCGTCAGGACGCCGGCGCCAGCTCCGCGAGCATCGCGGCCCGCAGGCGAAGGGTCGCCACCAGCCGCTGGAAGGCCTCGGCCCAGTACGCGGCGGCCCCGGGCCCCCCTTCCCGCGCCTCCTCGACGGTGGCCGTGAGCGCCTCCAGCCGCCCCGCCTCCGCGGGATCGAGGCAGCGTTCCGCCAACCCCATCACCCCGCTGAAGCTCCACGGATAGCCCCCCGCGGCCCGCGCCGCGTCCAGTGCGTCCACCACCGCCCGACCCAGCGCCCCCGCCCACGGCACCCGGCAGACCCCGAGCAGCTGGAACGCCTCCGACAGCCCGTGCGCCCGGACGAACTCCGCGACCCACTCGGCCCGTTCCCCCTCCGGCAGGGTCTCCAGCAGCCTGGCCCGCTCCGCGAGCGACGCCGTGCCCGGCCCCGCCGCGGGTGGCGCGGACGCCGCGCCCAGCAGCGCCTTCGACCACTGCGCGTCGCGCTGCCGCACCGCCGCCCGGCACCAGGCGGCGTGTATCTCCTCCGCCCAGCCCTCGGCCACCGGCAGCGCCACCAACTCCGCCGGGTCCAGTCCGCCGAACCGGTCCCGCCAGCAGGACAGCGGAGCCGCCTCCACCAACTGGCCCAGCCACCAGGCCCGCTCCCCGCGCCCCGCGGGCGGCCGCCTGACCACCCCGTCGCGCAGCATCCCCGCGTCGCATTCGGCCGGCGGCTGCACCCCCTCCGGGCCCACGCAGGCCAGCGCCCGCTCCGCCATCCGCCCGGCCAGCGCCGACCCGGGCAGGGCGGACAGCAGTTCCGCGGCCGTCGCCCGGACGTTGCGGCTGCGGTCGCCCAGGGCCGCCTCCAGGAAGGGCTCGTCCGCCATCGAAAGCCCCGTCCGCAGCGAGTCGAGGAACATCAGCCGGTCCTCGGCCCGCTCGCCGGCCCAGGTCGTGGCCAGCAGCCGGGTCGCGGCCGTTGCCTCATGGGCCCGGACGGCGCCGAGCAGGGCGACCCGTTCCGCGAACAGGCCCTCCTCCCAGAGCCGGGCCACCGCCTCCCCGTCGGCGGGGTCGGGCAGTTCCCCGGTGCCGCCCGCTGTGCCGCGCAGGGCGAACCGCCACTCCGGGTTCAGCCGGGCCAGCCAGAGCCCCCGCGCCCCGGCCAGCGCCAGGGCCTGCGGGCGCAGGTCGGTGCGGGCCCGGGCCGCGTCCAGCAGTGCCGGGAGCAGCGCCGAGGGTGCCCGGTAGCCGTGCCGTCCGGCGGCGGCCAGCCACTGCGGGAGCAGCTCCGTCAGATCCGGGGCGGCCCCCCGCCGTCCGGTGCCGGCCGTGCCGGTGCGGCCGGCGAGCAGGAGTGCGAGCCGCCGCCCGGCGGCCTCCGGCGGCGCGGGGCGCGGATCCCGCGGTGCGGGGTCCGGCCGCCGGGCCGCCGGCGCGGGCCGCAGCCCGGCGCGGCGGCGCAGCGTCCGGACGGCGGCCGCGTCGAGCAGGGCCTCCGGTGTTCCGCCCCGCCGCTCGGTGCCCAACAGCGCGGCGGTGACCAGCTCCTCCCAGTCCCCGTCCGCGTATCCCTCGTCGGCCTTGCCCATCAGGCCCTCCCTGGTCGTTCCCCGTCGGTCGTCGGTCGTCGGTCGTCGGTCGTCGGTCGCCTGTGGTCCGTCGTGCGTCGTGCCGGCGGCCCGGGGTCCGGTCCCGCCCCCTCCGCGGGACCGGACCCCGGACCTGCCGCACGACCCTGTTCAGCTGGCGTGGTTGTCGTTCATGAAAGCCCCCGGCTTCTCGTCCGCGCGTCGGCGCCCCCGCGCCTCCGCGTCCTCCATGTCGGTCTGCGAGACGGCATGGATCCCCCCAGGCCCCCTGCGTTTTTCGGTTGGCCGAGCTCTGCCTCAGATCAGCGGCACCGGCTCGGGCGAGCCGGGCTGCCAGGCCGTCAGCGGGGTGAAGCCGCGGTGGCCGCACTCGCCGAACACCGTGACCGGGCCGCCGCCCGAGAGGGCGGCCAGCTGCCACGGCGCGGACCGCGAACGGCCCCCGCCGGTCGTCACCGGCAGCGCGTGCGCCCCCTCCGCGTCCGCGAGCTGCCAGGCCCCGTCGCCCGCCTCACCCGGTATCGGGATCACCGGTCCCAGGACCACCGGCCAGGACTCCAGCCACGGGTCCTCCCGCAGCCCGGCCCCGTAGGCCTCCAGGGCCTCGGCGGTGCCCACCCCGGCCGGGGCCCCGGCGTCCGTCGCCACGGCCGCGGTGCGGTCCCCCAGGTCCGCCCGCAGCCCCGCCGTCCCGGGCCGGAAGCGGGCTTCCGCCTCCAGCGCCCGTCCGACGGGCAGCGCCAGCCCCGGCGCCCGCCCGGGCGGCCCGAAGTCCAGCACCAGCGCCGGCCGTCCGCTCTCCAGCCCGCGCAGCCAGGTCCGGCGGGTGGTGAGGCGGCCGTCCGGGGACACCGAGTCGTACTGGGCGAGTACGAGCCAGCGGTCCCGGACGGTCTCCCCCTCCGCCGAGTACGGCAGCCCCACCCGGTTCCGGACGGTCGCGGCCAGCGGCTCCGGCAGTCCGGACACCCCCGTCCAGGCCCGGTCCAGCAGGTGCAGCAGCGCGAACTCCTCAAGCATCCGGGCGGGCCAGCCGGGGCCGCAACCGGGTATTGCCCCCAACTCCCGCACCCGCGAGGCCAGTCCGGGGGCCTGGGCGTCGACCATCCGGGCGGCGGTCTCCTCCCAGGGCGCGTACCCCGCCTGTGCCTGCCCGGCGATCCCGTCACGCAGCAGGTCCACGAGCCGGCGCTCCAGCTCGGCGACACCCGCGCCCACCCGCTCGGCGCGCCGCTCGGCCCGCTTGCGGGCCGCCTCGGCGTCGACCGGTCCGGCCGCCGGCCGCGCGGCCCTCGCCGCGCGCTCCGCCAGCCAGGCCGCCGCCCAGTCCGGGGCCTCGGCCGGATCGCCCAGGCCCTGCGCCGACCAGAGCAGCAGCAGCCCCAGCGCGTGCTTGCACGGGAACTTCCGGCTCGGGCAGGAGCACTGGTAGGCGGGACCCGTCAGGTCGACGACCGTCCGGTACGGCGTACTGCCGCTGCCCTTGCACGACCCCCACACCGCACCGGAAGCGGAACCTCCGGTACGTGACCACGGACCCGCCACGCCGAGTCGGCCCCCCGCCTTCCGCGACGCGTCGTCAGAAGCCAGGGCCAGTACCTGTTCCGCCGTCCAGCGGACCCCCTGCTCAGTCATGGAAACCACCGTAGAGACCCCCACTGACAATCGCCCTGACCTGCAACGACACTGTGGGGAAGGGGTGTTGTCAGTGGCATGGTGCACGGTGGATCCAGCAGTCGGGAGCGGCTGCGGAGCATCGGAGGGGGACCATGAGCACGCACGGGAACGGCACCGGCACCGAGGCACTGCGACCGCATGCCGAGGACGCC
The DNA here is from genome assembly GCF_042895815.1 of Streptomyces sp. NPDC001373. NCBI lineage: Bacteria > Bacillati > Actinomycetota > Actinomycetes > Kitasatosporales > Streptomycetaceae > Streptomyces > Streptomyces sp. NPDC001373. The sequence goes on along the minus strand of NZ_JBIAWQ010000001.1, from coordinate 917,029 downwards.
TTCGCGCACGAACTGAAAGCCCTCGAAGCCGCCGACGACCGGCCCCGCCCCGCCCGCTGGAAGCTCTCCCCGTGGGCCGTGGCCACCTACCTCCAGGGCGGAACGCTCGCCGACGGCACGGTCGTCACGCCCAAGTACGTCGGCCCGCGCCGGATCGTCGAGGTCGCCGTCACCACCCTCGCGACCGACCGCGCCCTCCTGCTGCTCGGCGTCCCGGGCACCGCCAAGACCTGGGTCTCCGAGCACCTGGCCGCCGCCGTCAGCGGCGACTCCACCCTGCTCGTCCAGGGCACGGCCGGCACCCCCGAGGAGGCCATCCGCTACGGCTGGAACTACGCCCGCCTCCTCGCCCACGGACCCAGCCGCGAGGCCCTCGTGCCCAGCCCCGTCATGCGGGCCATGGCGCAGGGCATGACCGCCCGCGTCGAGGAGCTCACCCGCATTCCCGCCGACGTCCAGGACACCCTCATCACCGTCCTGTCCGAGAAGACCCTCCCGATACCGGAGCTCGGCGAGGAGGTCCAGGCCGTGCGCGGCTTCAACCTCATCGCCACGGCCAACGACCGCGACCGCGGGGTCAACGAGCTGTCCAGCGCCCTGCGCCGCCGCTTCAACACGGTCGTCCTGCCGCTGCCGGCCACCGCCGACGCCGAGGTCGACATCGTCGCCCGCCGCGTGGACCAGATGGGACGCGCCCTCGACCTGCCGGCCGTCCCCGAGGGTCTGGAGGAGATCCGCCGGGTCGTCACCGTCTTCCGCGAACTGCGCGACGGGGTCACCGGCGACGGCCGCACCAGGGTGAAGTCGCCCAGCGGCACCCTGTCCACCGCCGAGGCCATCTCCGTGGTCACCGGAGGACTCGCCCTCGCGGCGCACTTCGGGGACGGCGTCCTGCGCCCCTCCGACGTGGCCGCGGGGATCCTGGGCGCCGTCGTCCGCGACCCGGCCGCCGACCGGGTCGTCTGGCAGGAGTACCTGGAGGCGGTCGTCCGCGAGCGCGAGGGCTGGAAGGACTTCTACCGCGCCTGCCGGGAGGTGACGGCATGAGTCCGGGAGCCGCCGGGCCGCTGCTCCTCGGCGTCCGCCACCACGGCCCGGGCTCGGCCCGGGCGGTGCGCGCCGCGCTGGACCGGGCGCGTCCGCGGGCCGTGCTGATCGAGGGGCCGCCCGAAGGGGACGCGCTGCTCGCCCTGGCCGCCGAGCCGGGGATGCGCCCGCCCGTCGCCCTGCTCGCCCACGCGGCGGACGACCCGGGCCGGGCCGCGTTCTGGCCGCTGGCCGAGTTCTCGCCGGAGTGGGTCGCCCTCCGCTGGGCCCAGACCCGGGACGTCCCGGTCCGCTTCGTCGACCTGCCCGCCGCCCACGCGCTGGCCGCGCGCGAGGAGGAGGGCGCCGAGGAGCCCGGGACCGGAGCGCCGGGCGCGGGTGCGGCCGGCGCGCTGCCGGTGGATCCGCTCGCCGTGCTCGCGCAGACCGCGGGCTACGAGGACCCGGAGCTCTGGTGGGAGGACGTGGTCGAGCACCGGGGCGGTGGAGCGGTACGGGACCCGCTGGCCCCCTTCGAGGCCCTCGCGGAGGCCATGGGGGCCCTGCGCGAGACCTACGGGGACGGCGGCCGGCCCCGCGACCTGGTCCGCGAGGCCCACATGCGGCAGCGGATGCGCGCCGCACGCCGGGAGTTCGGCGCGGACTACGCGGTGGTCTGCGGTGCCTGGCACGTCCCGGCGCTCCGCGCGAGGACGACGGCCGCGGCGGACCGGGCGCTGCTCGCCGGTCTGCCCCGGACCAGGGTGGAGACCACCTGGGTGCCCTGGACCCACCGCAGGCTCGCCCGGGCCGGCGGATACGGCGCGGGCATCACCTCTCCCGGCTGGTACGCGCACCTCTTCGCGGCCCGCGACCGGCCGGTGGAGCGCTGGCTGACCCGGGTGGCCGGGCTGCTCCGGGAGGAGGGCCGGCAGGTCTCCTCCGCGCATGTCATCGAGGCGGTGCGGCTGGCCGAGACCCTGGCCGCCGTCCGGGGCCGGCCGGTGGCCGGGCTCGCCGAGACCCTGGAGGCGGCGCGGGCCGTGATGTGCGACGGCTCCGACGTACCGCTCGCGCTGATCGAGGACCGGCTCGTCGTCGGTGACGTGCTCGGGGAGGTGCCGGACGCGGCGCCCGCCGTGCCGCTCCAGCGGGACCTCACGCGCCGGCAGCGCTCGCTGCGGCTCAAGGCGGAGGCCCGGGAGCGGGAGCTGGAGCTGGACCTGCGCAAGGACACGGACGCGGCCAGGTCCCTGCTGCTGCACCGGCTGCGGATGCTCGGGGTCGACTGGGGCGTGCCCACCGCCTCCCGGGGCGGGACGGGCACCTTCCGGGAGACCTGGCGGCTGCGCTGGGAGCCGGAGCTGTCGGTGCGGGTCGCCGAGGCCGGGATCTGGGGCACCACCGTCCCGGGGGCGGCCACCGCCAGGGCGGAGGCCGAGGCGGCGCGGGCCGGGGACCTGGGGGAGGTCACGGCGCTGGCCGAGCGGTGCCTGCTGGCCGGACTGCCGGAGGCGCTGCCCGCCGTCCTGCGGGCGCTGGCCGACCTGGCGGCGCTGGACACCGATGTGGCGCGGCTCGCCGGGGCGCTGCCCGCGCTGGCCCGCTCGCTGCGGTACGGGGACGTACGCGGTACGGACTCGGCGGCGCTCGCAACGGTCGCCGCCGGGCTGGCCGAGCGGATCTGCGTGGCCCTGCCGCCGGCCTGCGCGGCCGGGCTCGACGCCGACGGGGCGGCGGAGCTGCGGGGCCACCTGGACGGGGTACACGGGGCGGTCGCCCTGCTGGCCGGTGCGGGGGAGGGGCTGCGGGAGCGCTGGTCGGCCGTACTGCGGAAGCTGGCCGGACGGGACACCGTGCCCGGGCTGATACGCGGCCGGGCCGTGCGGCTGCTGCTGGACGACGGGCGGCTCCCGCCCCAGGAGACGGCCCGGCTGATGGGCCTCGCCCTGTCCCCGGCGGCTCCGCCGGCCGACGCGGCCGGCTGGATCGAGGGGTTCGCGGGCGGCGGCTCCGGCGGCGGCACACTGCTGGTCCACGACGAGCGGCTGCGGGGCATGGTCGACGCCTGGCTGGTGGCGGTCCCGGAGCGTGCCTTCACCGACGTACTGCCGCTGCTGCGGCGGACGTTCGGGGCGTACGAACCGGGGGTGAAGCGGACCCTGGGCGAACTGGCCCGCCGCGGCCCGGGCATACGGCGGACGCCCGTCGGCGCCGGGGCGGCCCCCGAGGGCTTCGCCCCGGACCTGGACCCGGCCCGCGCGGACGCGGCGGAGCGGGTGGCCCGCCTCCTCCTCGGAGCGGCATGACCGGCCTCGCCCTGACCGGGCGAAGCCGGTCCCCTACCCGCCCTTCGCCCGTTCCCCCGGGGCTTCGCCCCGGACCCCGCGCCTCGCACGCCGGCGGGGCGGGCACTGCCGTGCCGGCACATCCAGCGCGCGCGGCGTTCGAGCGCACCGGGCGCGGTGGCGTCCGGAACGGGGTCCGGGGCGGAGCCCGGAGAACGGGTGAAGGGCGGGGCGGGGGGGACGGCCCGCGCAGGGGCACAGAGGGGCGTGGCCCCGTACATACGGCAACGCGGTGAGGGGGATCGGCAGATGACGGAGAGCGGGGCGGAAACCGCCGGCGGCGAGCGGCTGCGGCGGTGGCGGATGGTGCTCGGGGGCGAGGCCGACGGGACCGGCCGGGCGCTCGGCGGCCGGGACGCGGCGATGGACGGGGCGCTGGCGGCGCTCTACGGAGGCGGGGGAGGGGACGGCAGGGGCACGGCGGAGCGGTCGGCCGGGCTCGGCGGGTCCGCGCCGCGGGTGGCGTGCTGGCTCGGTGACATCCGTACCTACTTCCCCGGACCGGTGGTCCAGGTCATGCAGCGGGACGCCATCGAGCGGCTCGGTCTGTCCGCGCTGCTGCTGGAGCCGGAGATGCTGGAGGCCGTCGAACCGGACGTGCACCTGGTCGGCACCCTGCTGTCGCTGAACAAGGCCATGCCCGACACGGCGAAGGAGACGGCGCGGGCCGTGGTCCGCACGGTGGTCGAACAACTGGAGAAGCGCCTCGCGACCCGGACCCGGGCCACCCTCACGGGCGCGCTCGACCGCTCGGCCCGGACCGCCCGGCCCCGCCACCGGGACATCGACTGGGACCGGACCATCCGCGCCAACCTCGGGAACTACCTCCCCGAGTACCGCACCGTCGTGCCCGAACGGCTCGTCGGCCACGGCCGGGCCGCCCGGGCGGTCAGGAAGGAGGTGGTCCTCTGCATCGACCAGTCGGGATCGATGGCGGCCTCGGTCGTCTACGCCTCCGTCTTCGGGGCGGTCCTGGCCTCCCTGCGCGCGATCGCCACCCGCCTGGTCGTGTTCGACACGGCGGTGGTCGACCTGACCGACCGGCTCGACGATCCGGTCGACGTGCTCTTCGGCACCCAGCTCGGCGGCGGCACCGACATCAACCGGGCCCTGGCCTACTGCCAGTCGAGGATCACCCGTCCTGCCGACACGGTCGTGGTCCTGATCAGTGATCTCCACGAGGGCGGGATACGCGACGAGATGCTCAAGCGGGTCGCCGCGATGAAGGCGGCCGGGGTGGAGTTCGTGGCCCTGCTCGCGCTGTCCGACGAGGGCGCACCCGCCTACGACCGCGAGCACGCTGCGGCCCTCGCCGCGCTCGGCGCCCCGGCCTTCGCCTGCACGCCCGACCTCTTCCCGGAGGTGATGGCGGCCGCGCTGGAGAAGCGCCCCCTGCCCGTGCCGTGAGCCGCCGCGAGCGGGTCCGGTGCGGCCCGGCGCCGAATCGGCGGATCACACGAACACGCAGTTCCGCGGTGAGGCGATCTGTGACAGGTATCACCGCTCAGGTGTGATCTGTGATTTAGGGTCCTACGGCCCACGGGGATAACCTGCGAGACGGACATGCCGCGTCCACGGTCACCGTGTGCGCCTACCCAGTGACAGCGCCGTCACGTTGCCCTCCGCGGCACGCCCACGCAGATAGCAGACAAACCGCGAATCACTGCGAATCTTTGAAGACAAGGGACGGACGCGCGTGGACCTGTTCGAGTACCAGGCGAGGGACCTCTTCGCCAAGCACGGTGTACCGGTGCTGGCCGGTGAAGTGATCGACACGCCTGAGGCGGCTCGCGAGGCCACCGAGAAGCTGGGCGGCAAGTCGGTCGTCAAGGCCCAGGTGAAGGTCGGCGGCCGCGGCAAGGCCGGCGGCGTCAAGCTCGCCGCCACCCCGGACGAGGCCGTCGCCCGCGCGACGGACATCCTGGGCATGGACATCAAGGGCCACACGGTCCACAAGGTGATGATCGCCGAGACGGCTCCCGAGATCCTCGAGGAGTACTACGTCTCGTACCTGCTCGACCGCACCAACCGCACCTTCCTGGCCATGGCCTCGGTCGCCGGCGGCATGGACATCGAGCAGGTCGCCGAGGAGACCCCCGAGAAGCTCGCGAAGGTCCCGGTCAACGCCAACGAGGGCGTCACGATCGAGAAGGCCCGCGAGATCGTCGCCCTGGCGAAGTTCCCGGCCGAGGTCGCCGAGAAGGTCGCCGAGGTCCTCGTGACCCTGTGGCAGACCTTCATCGCCGAGGACGCGCTCCTCGTCGAGGTCAACCCGCTCGCGAAGGTCGCCTCCGGTGAGGTCATCGCCCTCGACGGCAAGGTCTCCCTGGACGAGAACGCCGAGTTCCGCCAGCCCGGTCACGAGGAGTTCGTGGACCACGCGGCCGCGAACCCGCTCGAGGCCGCCGCCAAGGAGAAGGGCCTCAACTACGTCAAGCTCGACGGTGAGGTCGGCATCATCGGCAACGGCGCGGGTCTCGTCATGAGCACCCTGGACGTCGTCGCGTACGCCGGTGAGAACCACGGCGGCGTCAAGCCCGCCAACTTCCTCGACATCGGCGGTGGCGCCTCCGCCGCCGTCATGGCCAACGGCCTCGAGATCATCCTCGGCGACCCGGACGTCAAGTCCGTGTTCGTCAACGTCTTCGGTGGCATCACCGCGTGTGACGAGGTCGCCAACGGCATCGTCCAGGCGCTGCAGCTGCTCGAGGACCGGGGCGAGGCGGTCACCAAGCCGCTGGTCGTCCGCCTCGACGGCAACAACGCCGAGCTGGGTCGCAAGATCCTCTCGGACGCCAACCACCCGCTGGTGCAGCGCGTGGACACCATGGACGGTGCGGCCGACAAGGCCGCCGAGCTCGCGGCTGCGAAGTAAGGGCAGAGGTCACAGACTCACATGGCTATCTTCCTCAACAAGGACAGCAAGGTCATCGTCCAGGGCATGACCGGTGCCACGGGCATGAAGCACACCAAGCTGATGCTGGCTGACGGCACGAACATCGTCGGCGGCGTGAACCCGCGCAAGGCCGGCACGTCCGTCGACTTCGACGGCACCGAGGTCCCGGTCTTCGGCTCCGTCGCCGAGGCGATGGAGAAGACGGGCGCCAACGTCTCCGTCCTCTTCGTCCCGCCGGCCTTCGCCAAGGCCGCCGTCGTCGAGGCCATCGACGCCGAGATCCCGCTGGCCGTCGTCATCACCGAGGGCATCGCGGTGCACGACTCCGCCGCCTTCTGGGCGTACGCGACCGCCAAGGGCAACAAGACCCGCATCATCGGCCCGAACTGCCCGGGTCTGATCACCCCCGGCCAGTCCAACGCCGGCATCATCCCGGGCGACATCACCAAGCCCGGCAAGATCGGTCTCGTGTCCAAGTCCGGCACGCTGACGTACCAGATGATGTACGAGCTGCGCGACATCGGCTTCACCTCCGCCGTCGGCATCGGTGGCGACCCGGTCATCGGCACCACGCACATCGACGCCCTGGAGGCCTTCGAGGCCGACCCGGAGACCGAGCTCATCGTCATGATCGGCGAGATCGGCGGCGACGCCGAGGAGCGTGCGGCGGACTTCATCGCGAAGAACGTCACCAAGCCGGTCGTCGGCTACGTCGCGGGCTTCACCGCCCCCGAGGGCAAGACCATGGGCCACGCCGGCGCCATCGTCTCCGGCTCCTCCGGCACCGCGCAGGCCAAGAAGGAGGCCCTCGAGGCCGCGGGCGTCAAGGTCGGCAAGACCCCGACCGAGACCGCCAAGCTGGCGCGCGAGATCCTCGAAGCGAAGTAGGCGGCAGCTCCTGCCGTACGGCTGTACGGGCGTGGCCCGCACCCTCCGGGGTGCGGGCCACGCCCTTTCCGCGTTCCGCCCCGCCCGCTCATTCCAGCGTCGGGTGGAGGCGGTGGGGGCCGGCGGCCGGCTCGGCGCGGAGTTTGTCCTGGAGGGCCCGGCTCGTCTCGGTCAGCCGCGGCGGGCCGGCGAGTGGCGGGACCCCGGAGACGCTGGTGCCGGGTGCGACGGGTGCCTCGTAGTGGTCCGGCGCGGTGACGGTGGTGTACCCGGTCGCGACGGCGATCACCGTGGTCAGGACGAGTGCGGCCCGCGCCCAGCGTCGGGCGCGGTGCTCGCTGAGGGTGCGGACGGTGGCCGCCGGCGAGGCTTCCAGCGGCACGGCGGGCCGCACCGCGCCGAGCCAGGCGCGCAGCACGGCCGACTGCTCCGCGGGAGGCACGTCGGCCAGCCCGGGGAGCCGGGCGGCGAGGTCGGCGTGCGCGCGCAGCAGGCGGTTGCCGGTGGTGGGGGTGCTGGCCTCGGTCTCCGCGGCGGTGTCGGGCAGGTCGAGGCCGACGCCGTCGTAGAGCAGCACGGTCCGCCGGTGCACGGGCGGCAGGGCGAGCAGGGCCCCGAGCAGGATCCGGTCGTTGGGGTCGGCCGGGGACTTGTCGGGGCGGCCGAGGGTCCGGTGGGCGCGCCGGAGCCGGCGCCAGGGGGAGAGCGCGTACTCGTACGCGGCGGCGCGGACCCAGCCGACGGGGTCGCGGTCGGTGGCCACCTCGGGCCACTGCGCCCAGGCCTGACGGAACGCCTGCTCCACGGACTCCTGCGCGAGGGTGCGACGGCCCGTCAGCAGGTAGACCTGGCGTACCAGGGCGGGGGCGGAGTAGGCGTAGAGGGAGTCGAAGGCCTCGGCGGGACGCGTCGGCCGCGGGGCCCGGGCGGGCGCCGCCACGGTGGGCTCCGGCGCGGCTGTGGGGGCGGGACCGGAAGGTTGGGCGGCGGCGGGCGGCTGCGGGGGTGCGGGGGGCGCGGCGGCCGGCGCGTCGTGCTCCGGCCCGGCGGCCGGTGTGGACGACCGTGCCCCGGCGTCCGCCGCGGACGACCGTGCCCCGGCGGCCGGTGTGGACGACCGTGCCCCGGCGTCCGGTGCGGACGACCCTGGCCCGGCGTCCGGTGTGGACGGCTCCGGCACGGTGGCCGGTGCCGCGCCGCCCGCCGCAGGTGCGCTGGGGGCCGGCCCGGGGGGCTCCGGGGGGACGGGTTCCGGTGCGGCGGCGGCCCGGACGGGTGCCGGGTGTGCGGGGGAGTGGTGGGGGGTCGTGGTGCGGGGCGGGGCGGAAGGGGGCTTCGGGGCGCGTTTCGCGGCCCGTCCGGGGCGGGTGTTCGGGCCGACGGAGCGGCCCGCGCCCGCGCGCGCGAGGCGGTTGAGGAGGTCCGCGTACGCGTCGCGCGTGCGGGGGCCCGGCTCCGTACGGCCCGTCTCCCACGAGCGGACGGTGCCGGCGGTGACTCCCAGCTCCGTCGCGACCTGTTCGTGCGTCAGTTCGCCCGACTCGCGCAGCCGGCGGCGCTCCTTGGGGGGCGGCAGGCCCCGCTCCGAGCCCGAGCCCGTATCGACGTCCGGTGTCATGTCACACTCCCCGCGACCTGGCAGCACAGCACTGGGCGATAAAGTACATAAACGTATATTGGGCGACACAACGGACAATCGCCTGTTACCCACCCATAGCGCGTGTCGTTGGCACCATGACGGTGTGACCCAAGTGATCGAACGCGGGGCCCCGTTGCCGGCGGCTCCGCAGGCCCGGGCTCCGCGCCGTTCACCGGCTGCCGCGGCCTGCGTGCTGGGCGGCGCTGTGGCCGCCGGACTGGGGCTCGGCTTCCTGGCCGTGCTCGTGATCGTGCTGTGGATCAGCTCCCCCTATCCGGACAGCGGCCCCGGCGGGGCGCTGCACCTCGCCGCCGGACTGTGGCTGATGGCCCACGGGACCGAACTCGTCCGCTACGACACCCTCTCGGGGGTGCCCGCCCCCGTCGGAGTGACCCCGCTGCTGCTGGTGGCGCTGCCCGTGCTGCTGATGCGGCGCGCGGCCCGGCTGGGCAGCGCGTCCGGGGTCGGCGTGGGAGTCGGGGTGGGAGCGGAAGCGGAGGCGGAGGAGGTGCTGCCGGCGAGCGCGGTGTTCTCCGCCGTGCTCTGCGGCTACCTGGGGGTGGGCGCGCTCGTCACCGTCTACGCGGCGGGCGGGCCGATGCCGGCGGACCCGCTCAGCGCCGCCTGGCACCTGCCGCTCGTGGCCGTGTGCGCTGCGGCGGGCGGGGTGTGGGCGGTGAAGGGCCGGCCGGCGGGGCCGCTGCCGGGCTGGATCCCCGGGGGCCTGCGGCGGGCGGTGGCCCGTCCGCGGTACGCGCTGGCGCTGCGGTCGGGGGCGGCGGGGGTACTCGTCCTGCTGGGCGGCGGGACGGTGCTGGTCGGGGCGTCGCTGGTGTGGCACGCGGGGGAGGCGCAGTCCTCGTTCCTGACGCTGACCGGGGTGTGGTCGGGGCGGTTCGCGGTGCTGCTGCTGGCGGTGACGCTGGTGCCGAACGCGGTGGTGTGGGGGGCGGCGTACGGGCTGGGGCCCGGGTTCTCGGTGGGCACCGGGGCGACGGCGACACCGCTCGGGTTCGAGGGGGCGGCGGCCCTGCCGAGGTTCCCGCTGCTGGCGGCGCTGCCTCCGGAGGGCGCGGGGACGCCGCTGACGTGGGCGGCCGCCGGGGTGCCGGTGGCGGCAGGCCTGGTGGTGGGGTGGTTCGCGGTGCGGCGGGCGCGGGACGTCTCGTACGGGGAGACCGCGCTGACGGCCGCTCTGGGGGCGGTGGTGTGCGGGCTCGCGATGGCGGGCCTGGCGGCGGCGTCGGCGGGGGCGCTGGGAACACGGGCGCTGGCGGCGTTCGGACCGGTGTGGTGGGCGGTGGGTGCGGCCGCGGCGGGGTGGGTGGTGGTGCTGGCGGTGCCGGTGGCGGTGGGGGTGCACGGGTTCCGGAACCGGCCGGTCGGCTCCGCCGGGGAGGCGGGGGGCGGGGACGCGTGGCACGACCCGGGAGCGCGGGAGCTGAGGTGGGCGGCGCTGCGGGAGGCGGCGTTGCCGATCGTCGCTCCCGCGGGCGGGGTTCCGCCGGCTCCGGATCCGGCTCCCGCGCCGGCCGCTCCGGCTCCTGCGGAGGCCCCGGCTGCGGTGACCCCGGGCGGGGAGGCCCCGGGCGGGGAGGCTCGGGGCGGGGAGGTCGCCGTGCCGGCTGCGGAGGTTGCGCCGGAGGCGGACGTGGCGGGGGATCAGGGTGCGGTGGAGGTGGGGCCGTTGGTGCCGGGGGTGGTGGGGGCCCGGGTCCTCGCGCGGCGGCGGCCGGAAGGCTGAGCGGGGCCGGGGGCCGCTGCGCGGAGCCGTCTCCCGGCCCCGCCCTTCCGCCGTTCCCCGGTGGCTTCGCCCCCGGACTGCCACGCCTTGAACGCCGCGGGGCCATGAAGGAGCCCCCCCCGGCGTTCGGGGCGACGGGCGCGCAGCGCCCGTACGGGTCCGGGGCGAAGCCCCTGGGGCCCCCTCCCGGCGGTAGCTGCGGGGGGAACGGTGGAAGGGCGGGCAGGGGACCAGCCCTGCTCGGCGGTCAGCCCCGCGCAGCGGCTAGCGCTGGACCTTCAGGACGTTGCCGATCATGTTGTCCGGGAGGAGGTTGTTGCACTGGAGTTCCGCCGTCTGCGTCAGCGCGTCGTCGCGGCAGACGTAGAAGTCCTTGTACGCCAGCTGCAGCCCGTACGAGGTGCCCGCCAGCAGCAGGGCCAGCGTCGCCGAGACCAGGCCGCTGATCGCCGCCGCCCGCTGCGGCCGGGCCGCCGGGCCGAGGGCGGACAGGCCGCCCGGCCGGGCCGGGGTGCCCTTCGTCGGGTCGGCCGGGGTCGCGGGGCGGCCGCGCAGCGCGCTGATCCCCCAGTACATCGCCAGCGCCCCGAGCAGCAGCCCCACCGACGGGATCCCGAAGATCCCGAAGAAGAACCCCCACATGCCCGCCAGCATCGCGTACCGCGCGCGCCGCTGGACCGGGTCCATCGGGTCCCAGCGGGCCGGCCCCCCGGGCTCCGAGCCGGGGTCGGGGCCGGGGCCGGACGGGCCGCCGCCGCGCGGGCCCTGGGGCTGCCGGGGCTGCCACGGCTGGTCGGGCCGGCCCTCCGGGGGCGCCGCGAAGGGGTTGTCGTCGGTGGAGGGGTCGGGCTGACGGCGGTCCGGCATCGAGTGGCTTACTTCCCCTGTGTCGTGGACGTCGTGCACCCGGTGCGCGCCGGGTCGTACGGCTTGTACACCAGACGCTACCGCCCGCCCGTCCCCCCGTCCCTCGGGGGCGGTCCCGTGTGCCGGTATCGTTGCAGGCGGTCGGTGGCTTCGTATGGTTCCCCGTATATCGGTACCCCGAAGTTTCGTATGACCACACAAGACCAACGTCGCAAACCCTGTGAGAAAGGGCCTCCCATGGCCGCCTCCCGCCTGGTCGTGCTGGTTTCCGGCTCCGGCACCAACCTCCAGGCCCTGCTCGACGCCATCGACGCCCACCCCGGCGGAGCCGAGGGGTTCGGGGCAGAGGTCGTCGCCGTCGGGGCCGACCGCGAGAACATCGCCGGTCTGGAACGGGCCGAGAAGGCGGGGATCCCGACCTTCGTGTGCCCGGTCAAGGCCTACGGGAGCCGTGAGGAGTGGGACGCCGCCCTCACCGAGGCCACCGACGCGTACGCGCCGGACCTCGTCGTCTCCGCAGGGTTCATGAAGATCGTCGGCAAGAGCTTCATCGACCGCTTCGGCGGCCGGTTCGTCAACACCCACCCCGCCCTCCTCCCGGCATTCCCCGGCGCGCACGGGGTGCGGGACGCCCTCGCGTACGGGGCGAAGGTCACCGGCTGCACGGTCCATTTCGTGGACAGCGGCGTGGACACCGGTCCGATCATCGCCCAGGGTGTCGTCGAGGTCCGCGACGGGGAGGACGAAGCCGCTCTCCATGAGCGCATCAAGGAAGTCGAGCGCCAGCTGCTCGTCGACGTCGTGGGGCGCCTGGCCCGGCACGGCTACCGCATTGAGGGACGAAAGGTAACAATCCAGTGACCGCCAACGAAACGACGACGGCTACGACCCAGCGGCCGATCCGCCGTGCGCTCGTCAGTGTCTACGACAAGACGGGACTGGAAGACCTGGCCCGCGGCCTGCACGAGGCGGGCGTCGCGCTCGTCTCGACCGGCTCCACCGCATCGAAGATCGCCGCGGCCGGCGTGCCCGTCACCAAGGTCGAGGAGCTGACCGGCTTCCCCGAGTGCCTCGACGGCCGGGTCAAGACCCTCCACCCGCGCGTGCACGCCGGCATCCTCGCCGACCTGCGCCTGGAGGACCACCAGCGCCAGCTCGCCGAGCTGGGCGTCGAGCCCTTCGACCTGGTGATCGTCAACCTGTACCCCTTCCGGGAGACCGTCGCCTCCGGCGCCACGCCCGACGAGTGCGTCGAGCAGATCGACATCGGCGGCCCGTCGATGGTCCGCGCCGCGGCCAAGAACCACCCGTCGGTCGCCGTCGTCACCAGCCCGGCCCGCTACGCCGACGTCCTCGCCGCGGCCCAGGGCGGCGGCTTCGACCTCACCGCCCGCAAGCGGCTCGCGGCCGAGGCGTTCCAGCACACCGCCGCCTACGACGTGGCCGTGGCGTCCTGGTTCACGAACGCGTACGCCCCGGAGGGCGAGGAGGGCGCGCTGCCCGAGTTCCTGGCCGGCGCGTGGGAGCGCAAGTCGACCCTGCGCTACGGCGAGAACCCGCACCAGGCCGCCGCCCTCTACACCGACGGCCGGCCGGGCGGGCTCGCCAACGCCGAGCAGCTGCACGGCAAGGAGATGTCCTTCAACAACTACGTGGACACCGAGGCCGCCCGCCGCGCCGCGTACGACCACGACGAGCCCTGCGTCGCGATCATCAAGCACGCCAACCCGTGCGGCATCGCCGTCGGCGCGGACGTCGCCGAGGCGCACCGCAAGGCGCACGCCTGCGACCCGCTGTCGGCGTTCGGCGGCGTCATCGCCGTCAACCGCCCGGTGACCGTCGAGCTCGCCGAGCAGGTCGCGGAGATCTTCACCGAGGTCATCGCCGCCCCGGCGTACGAGGACGGCGCGGTCGAGATCCTCGCCAAGAAGAAGAACATCCGCGTCCTGAAGGTGGACGGCACCCCGCACCAGCCGGGCGACCTCAAGCCCATCAGCGGCGGCGTGCTGCTCCAGCACAGTGACGTCTTCCAGGCCGAGGGCGACGACCCGGCGAACTGGACCCTGGCCACCGGTGACGCCCTGTCCGCCGAGGAGCTCGCCGAGCTCGCCTTCGCGTGGAGGGCCTGCCGCGCCGTCAAGTCCAACGCGATCCTGCTGGCCAAGGACGGCGCCTCGGTCGGCGTCGGTATGGGCCAGGTCAACCGCGTCGACTCGGCCAAGCTGGCGGTCGAGCGGGCGGGCGCCGAGCGCGCCCAGGGCTCGTACGCGGCCTCGGACGCCTTCTTCCCGTTCCCGGACGGGCTGGAGATCCTGACCGCCGCCAGCATCAAGGCCGTCGTCCAGCCGGGCGGTTCGGTCCGTGACGAGCAGGTCGTCGAGGCGGCGCAGAAGGCGGGCGTGACCATGTACTTCACCGGTACGCGCCACTTCTTCCACTGAGACCCGGACGCCGATACGGCGAAGGCCGCCACCCGCACCAGCGGGTGGCGGCCTTCGCCGTGAGCGGTGTCTGCTGCCTGGTGCTTACTTCTTGACGACGATCGTGCCGGCGGCGCGGTCGTGCCAGCCCTGGAGCTTGCCCGAGTTGTCGAAGAAGGGGGAGAGGTAGACCAGGAGCTGGCCGATGCCACAGAGGACGGAGCCGACCATCGGGATGATCCAGCGGATGAAGCCGCCGCCGATGCCGGGGTTCTGGCCCGTGTTCTCCTTGACGACCTTCAGGCCGAGGGCCATCTTGCCGACGGTGGCGCCCACGAAGGCGATCATCAGCCATTCGTAGAGCAGGGTGGCGAGGCCGAGGATGAGCAGACCGCCGAAGAAGGCCGCGAAGATGCCGCCCGCGGCCTCGCCGGCCTGGGCCGACGCCTCGTTGAGGCAGGTGCTGTACTCGGGGGACAGCGGGTCGATGCCCGTGCAGTCCTTGACGTTCTTGGCCGCGCTGAAGGCGCCCGCGAACACGACGGAGCTCAGGATGAAGTACAGGACACCGATGATCAGACCGTCGATCACGCGGGCGCCGAAGCGGCGGCCCATCGTGGCGACCTGGACGGTGCCCAGGCCCGCGACGTTGATGTAGCCGTTGTTGGCCTGCAGCGTGCCGGGGGCCTGCGGAGGGACGCCGTACGGCTGCTGGCCCTGCTGCGGGTAGCCGTAGCCGGCCTGCGGCGGGACGCCCTGCGGGGCCTGCTGCGGGTAGCCGTAGCCGGGCTGACCCTGCGGCGGCTGCTGCTGCCCGTAGGGGTTGTTGGGATCGCCGAAGCTCATCTGGGTGTTTCCTCCGTGAAGTGCGGGGACGCACGGCACGCTGGAGGACACTTGCTTCTGCGGTACGCCCCCCGGCACTGCCCGCGGCACTCTTTTCCGATCGTCTTGCTGCCCGTCATCGTCGTGGGCCCGCACCGAACTTGTCCAGCCAGTTGCAAAGCCGGGCCAGACTTGTTGTGCAAGTGCAATGAAGAGCATGTTCCGGCCACCGCCCGACTGGAAGCCGGGCCGCCCCATCCGGGAGGATGCCCCCATGACCGCCCAGATTCTCGATGGCAAGGCCACCGCGGCCGCGATCAAATCCGAACTGACCGCCCGCGTGGCGGCGCTGAAGGAGCGGGGCATCACCCCCGGCCTCGGCACGCTGCTCGTCGGCGACGACCCGGGCAGCCGCTGGTACGTCAACGGCAAGCACAAGGACTGCGCGGAGGTGGGCATCACCTCCATCCGCCGCGAACTGCCCGCCACGGCCTCCCAGGAGGAGATCGAGGCGGTCGTGCGCGAGCTGAACGAGGACCCGGAGTGCACCGGGTACATCGTCCAACTGCCGCTCCCCAAGGGCATCGACACCAACCGCGTCCTGGAGCTGATGGATCCGGCCAAGGACGCCGACGGCCTGCATCCGACCTCGCTCGGCCGGCTGGTGCTCGGCGTGCAGGGGCCACTGCCCTGTACCCCGTACGGGATCGTCGAGCTGCTGCGCCACCACGGGGTCGAGATCAACGGCGCGCACGTGGTCGTCGTCGGACGGGGCATCACCGTGGGCCGCTCCATCGGACTGCTGCTCACCCGCAAGTCCGAGAACGCCACCGTGACCCTGTGCCACACCGGTACGCGCGACCTCTCCGGGCTGCTGCGCCAGGCGGACATCGTCGTCGCGGCGGCGGGCGTCGCGCACCTGGTGAAGCCGGAGGACGTCAAGCCGGGCGCGGCCGTCCTCGACGTCGGCGTCAGCCGTGACGAGAACGGGAAGATCGTCGGGGACGTCCACCCGGGCGTGGCCGAGGTGGCGGGCTGGATCTCCCCGAACCCGGGCGGTGTCGGGCCGATGACCCGGGCGCAGCTGCTGGTGAACGTGGTCGAGGCGGCGGAGCGGGCCGGCAGTGCGGGCTGAGCACGACACGAACGGGGCCGGCGGGACCAGCGGTACGGACGGGACCAGCGGTACGGACGAGGACGCGGGCAAGGGCACGGGCACGGACAAGGGCAAGGGCAAGGACACGGGCGAGGGTACGGACCAGGGCCGCGGGCCGGCGCTGGGCGCCGGGCTGCCGGAGCACCCTCCGGCAGCCCGCCCGAAGTCCGGGTCCGGGACGGGCCGGTCCCCGGCGGCGGCGGGGGCCTCCACCCCGGCCCGGCCGGCGGCGCGGTCCCGGCGGTTCCCCGCCGTCACCCAGGACACCGCGCGCCCCGAGGGCGCCGGCCGGGCCATCCCCGGTGCCGTGTCCACGCCCGCCCGCCAGTGGCCGATGCTCAGTGTCCTCGGCGCCACCGCCGTCGGGCTGCTGACCACGGCGTTCGGGCACCCCCGCATCGGCTGCCTCGTCATCGGTGTCGCCCTGATCGCGGCCGCGGTGCTGCGGCGCGTCCTGCCCTCGGTGGGCATGCTCGCGGTGCGCTCCCGGTTCACGGACATGGTCACGTACGGGCTGCTGGGCGTGGCGATCACGCTGCTGGCGCTGGTGGTGCAGCCGCACGGTCTGAACGTCCCCTTCCTGGAGGACGTGGTCCGCTTCACCGTCCGCTGACCGGGCGTCGGCCGCCGCGCCGCCGGGGTGATCCCGCGCGGCGCGGCGCGCCCAGGCCCTCGAAGAGGCCTGGAGAGTACGGATTTCCGGGCTGGAGTACAGGTCGTGCGTGCGTTCGGACCTTCGAAACCGGGGGTCGTGTGCCGTGGACCACAGGGTCCGGGGGGTTCGGGACCCCTCGGGTCGGATAGCCTGACCGCGGATGTCTCTTCACGTCAAGATTCACAGGACAGGGAAGCGGCGTCCTCCCCAGTACTTGGGACCCAGCACATGGGGCGGGGACGCCCCACCGCCAGCTGTCTAACGGAGAAGGCCATGACCCGCACTCCCGTGAATGTCACCGTGACCGGCGCCGCCGGCCAGATCGGCTACGCGCTGCTCTTCCGCATCGCGTCCGGCCACCTGCTCGGCGCGGACGTGCCGGTCAAGCTCCGCCTCCTGGAGATCCCGCAGGGCATGAAGGCCGCCGAGGGCACCGCCATGGAGCTCGACGACTGCGCCTTCCCGCTGCTCAAGGGCATCGACATCTTCGACGACCCGAACCAGGGCTTCGACGGCGCCAACGTCGCCCTCCTCGTGGGCGCCCGCCCGCGCACCAAGGGCATGGAGCGCGGTGACCTGCTCTCCGCCAACGGCGGCATCTTCAAGCCGCAGGGCGCCGCGATCAACGCGCACGCCGCGGACGACATCAAGGTCCTGGTCGTGGGCAACCCGGCCAACACCAACGCGCTCATCGCGCAGGCCGCCGCCCCGGACGTCCCGGCCGAGCGCTTCACCGCGATGACCCGCCTGGACCACAACCGCGCCCTGTCGCAGCTCGCGCAGCGCACCGGTGCCGACCTCACCGACATCAAGCGCCTCACCATCTGGGGCAACCACTCGGCGACCCAGTACCCGGACATCTTCCACGCGGAGATCGCCGGCAAGAACGCGGCCGAGGTCGTCAACGACGAGCAGTGGCTCGCCGAGACCTTCATCCCGACGGTCGCCAAGCGCGGTGCCGCCATCATCGACGCCCGTGGCGCGTCCTCGGCGGCCTCCGCCGCCAACGCCGCCATCGACCACGTCCACACGTGGGTCAACGGCACCGCCGCCGGTGACTGGACCTCCATGGGCATCCCCTCGGACGGCTCCTACGGCGTCCCGGAGGGCCTGATCTCCTCCTTCCCCGTCACCTGCAAGGACGGCAAGTACGAGATCGTCCAGGGCCTGGACATCAACGAGTTCTCCCGTGCGCGCATCGACGCGTCCGTGGCGGAGCTCGTCGAGGAGCGCGACGCGGTCCGCGAGCTCGGCCTGATCTGATCCACCCGCTCCGGCCGGAGGGTCCGCCCCTCCGGCACGACCGGAGCGGACACCCTTGCGCCCCGGCCGAACACGGCCGGGGCGCTTCGGCGTTCGGGGCGCAGGCGCTCCGGCGGACGGGTCCGCCCGGAGCGGTCAGTGCTTGAGCGAGCCCGGGGTGTAGTGCCCCGGGGACAGCCGCGTGGTGACGGCGATCCGGTTCCAGACGTTGATCATGGCGATGACCGTGATCAGCTGGGCCAGTTCGGCCTCCTCGAAGTGTGCCGCCGCCTTCGCGTACACCTCGTCCGGGACGAACCCGTCCGTCAGCACGGTGACGGCCTCGGTCAGCTCGATCGCCGCCAGCTCCTTGTCCGTGTAGAAGTGCCGCGACTCCTCCCAGGCGGCGAGCTGGATGACGCGCTCGACGCTCTCGCCCGCCGCGAGGGCGTCCTTGGTGTGCATGTCCAGGCAGAACGCGCAGTGGTTGATCTGCGAGGCGCGGATCTTGACGAGCTCGACGAGGACCGGGTCCAGGCCCTTCGTCGAGGCGATCTCCAGGGCTACGGCGGCCTTGTAGGCCTCCGGGGCGAGCTTGAACAGCTCCATGCGGGGGGTGTGCTCTTCGGCGAGTGCGGTGGTCTTCGTGTCGATGCTCATGTCACCACCGTACGGAGCGGGCGGCCCGCCTATATGGTCCACATCCATGACCGACTCATGGGCCACTTACGGCGCCGACCTGCACCTGGACCTCTCCGCGGTGGCGGCGGGCGAGCGCGGCCTGCGGGCCGCCCTGACCGAGTCGCTGCGGGAGGCCGCGCGCAGCGGCCGGCTGGCGCCCGGGACGCGGCTGCCCTCCTCACGGGCCTTCGCCGCCGACCTGGGCATCGCGCGCAACACGGTCGCGGAGGCCTACGCGGAGCTCGTCGCCGAGGGCTGGCTGACCGCCCGCCAGGGCTCCGGCACGCGGGTCGCCGAACGGGCCCGGCCGCGCCGCGCCCCGGGGCCGGCTGCCCCGGTCCGCCGGCCCGCACGGCGCTCACCGGCCTACAGCCTGGTGCCCGGCTCCCCGGACGTGGGCGGCTTCCCGCGCACCGCCTGGCTGGCGGCCGCCCGCCGGGCCCTGACCGACGCCCCGAACGAGGCCTTCGGCTACGCCGCCGACGCGCGCGGCCGGACAGAGCTGCGCGAGGCGCTCGCCGGGTACCTGGCACGGGCGCGCGGGGTGTACGCGGACCCGGACCGGATCGTGCTGTGCGCCGGCTTCGCCCACGCCCTCCAGCTGCTCGGGCGGGTGCTGCGGGGCCGCCGGGTGCGGGAGATGGCGGTGGAGGGCTACAGCCTGGACCTGCACCGGGACCTGCTCACCGGGGCCGGGCTGCGGACCCGGCCGCTGTGGGTGGACGGGGCCGGCGCCCGCACCGCCGACCTGGCCGGGCTCGGCCCCCGGGTGGGCGCGGTGCTGCTGACGCCCGCCCACCAGTACCCGACCGGCGCGGCCCTCACCCCCGAGCGCCGGGCGGCGGCGGTGGACTGGGCGCGGACCACGGGCGGGCTGATCCTGGAGGACGACTACGACGGGGAGTTCCGCTACGACCGCCAGCCGGTCGGCGCGCTCCAGGGCCTGGACCCCGACCGGGTGGTCTACCTCGGCACCGCCAGCAAGTCCCTCGCCCCCGCGCTGCGGATGGGCTGGATGGTGGTCCCGCCCGACCTGCTGGAGGAGGTGCTGGACGCGAAGGGCCGGGCGGAGTGGATGTCGAGCGCGCTGGAGCAGCTGACGCTGGCGGAGTTCATGACCTCCGGGGCCTACGACCGGCACGTGCGGGCGATGCGGCTGCGTTACCGGCGCCGGCGCGACGAGCTGGTGGCCGCGCTCGGCGGCGGACCGGTCTCCGGGATCGCGGCGGGACTGCACGCGGTGCTGGACCTCCCGGTGGGGACGGAGCGCTCGCTCGTCCAGGCCGCGGCCTGGCAGGGGCTGGAGGTGGAGGGCCTGGCGCGCTACCGGCATCCGGAGACGGAGATGCCGGAGCGCGAGGCGCTGGTCCTCGGCTACGGCACCCCGACGGACAGCGCCTGGTCCCCCACCCTGACCGCCTTGACCGCCCTGACCGCCATCCTCCCGTAAACCCCCGGCCCTACGGCCCTGCGCCGCGTCCTTCCGGCCCCGTGTCCCCGCGGCCCCGTGTCCCCGCGGCCTCGTGCCCTGGGGCCTCGTGCCTTGCGGCCTCGTGCCCTGGGGCCTCGTGCCCTGGGGCCTCGTGCCTTGCGGCCTCGTGCCCTGGGGCCTCGTGCCTTGCGGCCTCGTGCCCTGGGGCCTCGTGCCTTGCGGCCCCGTGCCTTGCGGCCTCGTGCCCTGCGGCCCCGTGCCTTGCGGCCTCGTGCCCCTTGCGGCCTCGTGCCCCTTGCGGCCTTGCGGCCTTGTGGCCCTGTGTTCCCTGCGGTCTTGCGGTCCCGTTCCCCCTCCGGCGGCCTCGTGGCCCGTGGGCCCGTGGGCCCGTGCCCCGTGGTCCCGTCCGGCGGGTACCGCTCAGCGTCCCGTCCGGCGGGTACCGCTCAGCCCGTTCCGGCCGGTTCCGGCTCCGGTTCCGGTTCGCCGAAGCGGGCCAGGGCCAGTGACCCGGCCACCGCCACCAGGAACCCCAGGACCGCCAGCCACTCCAGCCCCTCCCGCGTCCGGTCGCCGAGCCACACCACCCCCACCACCGCCGGGCCCACCGTCTCGCCCAGCACCAGCCCGGCCGTCGCCGCCGTCACCGAACCGCGCTGCAGGGCCGAGGTGAGCAGCAGGAACCCCGCCGCCCCGCCCAGCAGCAGCGCGTACAGCGCCGGGTTGAGCAGCTCCTGCAGCGAGAAGGAGTTCACGAGCCGCACCGCCACCTCCACCACCCCGAACCCCGTCCCCGCCGCCAGGCCCAGCACCAGTGCGCGCGAGCCGTCCGGCAGCCGCCCCGCGACCGCGCCCACCAGCAGCACCAGCCCCGCCACCCCCAGCAGACCCAGCTTCAGCGCGAGCGTCCCGACGCCGTCCCCCTCCTCGCCGGAGGCGAGTCCCAGCATCAGGAGCCCCGCGCTCACCACCCCCACCGCGCCCCACTCCAGCCGCGACAGCCTCACCCGCAGCAGTCGCGCCGAGACCACCGCCGTCACCGCCAGGCTCGCGGCCATCGCGGCCCCCACCACGTAGATGGGGATGTGCCGCAGCGCGATGATCTGGAGCACGAAGCCGACCGCGTCCAGCGCCAGCCCCGCCAGGTACCGCCACTGCCGCACCGCGCGCAGGAACAGCGCGGTGCCCACCCCCGAGCCGTCCTCCGGCCGGGCCGCCGCGCGGGCCGCCACCGCCTGGAGGACCGAGGCCGTACCGAAGCACACCGCCGCGCCCAGCGCACAAACCATTCCGATCAGCACGAAACCGACTCTAGGGCCCCCGCCGTGACGAGGGTGTGACGGTGGCCGGATTCCCTCCTCCGACACCCCCGCTCTAGTCTGTCGGCAGCCCACGCCACCCAGGGGGAGCGGAACACGCCATGGACACCAGCGACACCAACCGACGACGCATGCGCTCCGGCGCGGTCGCCCTCGGCGGCATGGGCCTGCTCGCCGCCACCCTCGTGGCCTGCGGCAGCAGCGAGCCCGACAAGCGCTGCGCGTCCCGGTCCACGCTGGAGCACCTCAACGCCAAGGAGTGCAGGACCGGCGGCCGCGGGGCGTACTACTACGGCGGCAGCGTCAGCAACGGCAAGGTGACCGGCGGCAGCTTCGACAAGTCGGCCGTCACCCGCGGCGGCATCGGCGGCGGCAGCCACTCCGGCTCCTCCGGCGGCTGAGCCGGCGGCGGACGAGCGACACGACGGAGCACGGCACCATGCAGCGGCACATCATCGAACCCCGCCCCGACTGGCAGAAGACCGTCGAGGAGCAGGGCCTGATCTACCCCCTGACCCGCTTCCCCGACGACTCCCTGCGCCCCTACTGGGACGAGAGCGCCTACTACTCCTTCTCCCTCCCCGAGGTCGAGGCGCTGGAGAACGTCGTCGAGGAACTGCACGCCATGTGCCTGGCCGCGGCCGCCCACATCGTCGAGCACGACCGCTTCGCCGACCTCGGCATCACCGACCCGAAGGTCGCCGCGCTCATCGCCGAGTCCTGGCGGCGCCGCGCCGAACAGCCTTCCCTCTACGGCCGCTTCGACCTGCGCTACGACGGCTCCGGCAGCCCGGCCAAGCTGCTGGAGTACAACGCCGACACCCCCACCTCCCTGGTGGAGGCCGCGAGCCCGCAGTGGTTCTGGATGGAGGAGCGCTTCCCCGGCGCCGACCAGTGGAACTCCCTCCACGAGCGGCTCGTCGACGCCTGGCGCCGACAGGCCGAGCTGCTGCCGCCCGGCCCGCTGCACTTCGCGCACTCCGAGACCGACGAGCTCGGCGAGGACCTGATGACGGTCGCCTACCTCCAGGAGACCGCCGAGCAGGCCGGGCTGGAGACCCACGCCCTGTCCGTGGAGACCATCGGCTGGGACGCCCTCGCGGGCCGGTTCGTGGACGAGAAGCTCCGCTTCATCCGGGGCTGCTTCAAGCTCTACCCCTGGGAGTGGCTGGTCGAGGACGAGTTCGGCCCGCACGTCCTCGACAGCTACGACCACGGCGGCGGCACCGGCACCACCGCCTGGATCGAGCCCCTGTGGAAGATGCTGCTGGCCAACAAGGCCCTGCTGGCGATCCTGTGGGAGCTCTTCCCCGAGCACCCGAACCTCCTGCCCGCCTACCTCGACGGCCCGCGCGAACTCGCCGAGAGCGGCGGCTACGCCGCCAAGCCCCTGCTGGGCCGCGAGGGCGCGGGGGTCACCCTCCACGAGCCCGGCGGCGAGCCCTTCGCGCCGGCCGACGGGGAGACGTACGTCTTCCAGGCGCTGGCACCGCTGCCCGACTTCGACGGCAACCGCGTGGTCCTCGGCGCGTGGGTGGTCGAGGAGGAGGCGGCCGGCCTCGGCATCCGCGAGTCTTCGGGCCCGGTCACGGACGAGTACGCCCGCTTCCTGCCGCACGTCATCCTCTAGTGCTCTGACCGCACTGGCGGACGAGGGGGTGCCCGGCCGGGCACCCCCGGGGCCTCAGCCGGCGAGGACGGCCCGCAGCTGCTCCAGACCCCAGTCCAGGTCCTCCTTGCCGATGACCAGCGGCGGCGCGATCCGGATCGTCGACCCGTGCGTGTCCTTCACCAGAACCCGGCGCTCCATCAGTTTCTCGGAGATCTCCCGTCCCGTGCCGCGTGCCGGGTCGATGTCGACGCCCGCCCACAGCCCGCGCCCGCGGACGGCGGTCACCGCGCCCGAGCCGGCCAGCAGGTTCAGCTCGCGGTGCAGGTGGTCGCCGAGTTCGGCGGCCCGCTGCTGGTACTCGCCGGTGCGCAGCATCGCGATCACCTCCAGTGCCACGGCGCAGGCGAGCGGGTTCCCGCCGAAGGTGGAACCGTGCTCCCCGGGCCGGAACACCCCGAGCACGTCGCGGTCCGCGACCACGGCGGACACGGGCACCACACCGCCGCCGAGCGCCTTCCCCAGGACGTACACGTCCGGGACGACGTCCTCGTGCTCGCACGCGAAGGTCCGGCCGGTGCGGCCCAGGCCCGACTGGATCTCGTCCGCCATGAACAGCACGTTCCGCTCGCGCGTCACCTCCCGTACGCCCGCCAGGTAGCCGGCCGGCGGGACCAGTACGCCCGCCTCTCCCTGGATCGGCTCCAGCAGGACGGCGACGGTGTTGGCGGTGACGGCGGCGTCGAGGGCGGTGAGGTCCCCGTACGGGACGATCTCGAAGCCGGGGGTGTAGGGGCCGTAGTGGTCGCGGGCCTCGTGGTCGGTGGAGAAGGACACGATGGTCGTGGTCCGGCCGTGGAAGTTGTTCGCGGCGACGACGATCTTGGCCTGTCCGTCGGGGACACCCTTGACCTCGTACCCCCACTTGCGTGCCGTCTTCACCGCCGTCTCCACGGCCTCCGCGCCCGTGTTCATCGGCAGCACCATCTCCTTGCCGCACAGCGCGGCGAGTTCGGTGCAGAAGTCGGCGAAGCGGTCGTGGTGGAAGGCCCGGGAGGTGAGGGTGACCCGTTCCAGCTGGGCCTTGGCCGCGTCGATCAGACGCCGGTTGCCGTGGCCGAAGTTGAGCGCCGAGTACCCGGCGAGCATGTCGAGGTAGCGGCGGCCCTCCACGTCGGTCATCCACGCGCCCTCCGCCGAAGCCACGACGACCGGGAGGGGATGGTAGTTGTGCGCGCTGTGCTCGTCGGCGGAGCGGATGGCATCAGCTGTTCTCGACACGGGGTCTCCGATCGTCCGTCTGCTGGTGACGCGGGTGACATGGGTGGCGTCCTTTGTATCGTCGCTCGGATCGTGGACGCGGAAACCTCCGGGGCGCCGCGCCCGCTAAGGTGTTCGGTACGCACGGCGACTGGCGTACGGGGAACCAACTCCGGGGGAGCCGTGCGCGGACCACCGCACACAGGGCCGCTCGCCTGGGCCTCGCGGGGACGAGACCTGACATCGACCCCGGAGGAGCCGCGATGACCGCGCACCGCCAGCCCGCCCTGCTCGCCACCGACCCCGAACTCGCCTCGCTCGTCTCCGCCGAGGAGACCCTCCAGGCCGAGACCCTGCGCCTGATCCCCAGCGAGAACTACGTCTCCGCGGCGGTCCTGGAGGCCTCCGGGACGGTCCTGCAGAACAAGTACAGCGAGGGCTACCCGGGCCGCCGCTACTACGAGGGCCAGCAGAACATCGACCGGATCGAGGCCCTGGCCGTCGAGCGGGCCAAGGGCCTGTTCGGTGCGGAGCACGCGAACGTCCAGCCGTACTCCGGCTCCCCGGCGAACCTGGCCGTCTACCTGGCCTTCGCGAAGCCCGGCGACACCGTGATGGGCATGGCCCTGCCGATGGGCGGGCACCTCACGCACGGCTGGGGCGTCTCGGCGACGGGCTCCTGGTTCCGCGGCGTCCAGTACGGCGTGCGCGCCGAGGACGGCCTGATCGACTACGACGCGGTGCGCGACCTGGCCCTGGCGGAGCGCCCGAAGATCCTCTTCTGCGGCGGCACCGCGCTGCCCCGCACGATCGACTTCGAGGCCTTCGCCTCGATCGCGAAGGAGGCGGGCTCGATCCTGGTCGCGGACATCGCCCACATCGCGGGCCTCGTCGCGGGCGGCGCCCACCCCTCACCGGTCCCGTACGCCGACGTGGTCTCCACGACGACCCACAAGACCCTGCGCGGACCTCGCGGCGCGATGCTGATGTGCAAGGAGGAGCACGCGAAGGCCATCGACAAGGCGGTCTTCCCCGGCCTCCAGGGCGGCCCGCACAACCAGACGACGGCGGGCATCGCGGTGGCCCTGCACGAGGCGGCCCAGCCGTCTTTCACCGCCTACGCCCACGCGGTCGTCGCCAACGCCAAGGCGCTGGCCGCGGCGCTGCTGGAGCGGGGCTTCGACCTCGTCTCGGGCGGCACGGACAACCACCTGATCCTGATGGACCTCACCTCGCGCGGGGTGCCGGGCAAGGTGGCGGCCAAGGCGCTGGACCGCGCGGGCATCGTGGTCAACTACAACACGGTCCCGTTCGACCCGCGCAAGCCGTTCGACCCGTCGGGCATCCGCATCGGGACGCCGTCCCTGACCTCCCGCGGGCTGTCGACGGAGCACATGCCGGCGGTCGCCGACTGGATCTCCCGCGCGGTGGACGCCGCGGCCGCGTCCGACGAGCCGGCCCTGGCGAAGATCCGCGCGGAGGTGGCGGAGCTCCTGTCCGCCCACCCCGCCCCCGGCCTCCCGTCGGCCTAGGCCCGCCCCGGTCGTCGGCGGGGGCGGGTACCGGCCCCCGTCGGCGATCGGGCCCGGGTTCGGGAGCATGGCCCGAGACCGCGCCGTTACCTGAGAGAATGGCCCCATGGCTTCTGATCGTCCTCGCGCGCTCTCCGGCATCCAGCCCACCTCCGGTTCGTTCCACCTCGGGAACTACCTCGGAGCGATCCGCCAGTACGTCGCCCTCCAGGAGACGCACGACGCCTTCTACATGGTCGTCGACCTGCACGCGATCACCATGCCGCAGGATCCCAAGGACCTCCGCGCGAACACCCGCCTCTCCGCCGCGCAGCTCCTCGCCGCCGGCCTGGACCCCGAGCGCTGCACGCTCTTCATCCAGAGCCACGTCCCGGAGCACGCCCAGCTCGCCTGGGTCATGAACTGCATCACCGGCTTCGGCGAGGCCAGCCGGATGACCCAGTTCAAGGACAAGTCCGCCAAGGGCGGGGTCAACAGCGCCAGCGTCGGCCTGTTCACGTACCCGATCCTCCAGGTCGCCGACATCCTGCTCTACCAGGCCAACGCCGTCCCCGTCGGCGAGGACCAGCGCCAGCACGTGGAGCTGACCCGCGACCTCGCCGAGCGGTTCAACCACCGCTACGGCCGGACCTTCACCCTCCCCGCCGCGCACATCGTCAAGGAGGTCGCGAAGATCTACGACCTCCAGGACCCGACGATCAAGATGTCGAAGTCCGCGTCCTCCCCCAAGGGCCTGATCAGCCTCCTCGACGAGCCCAAGGCCACCGAGAAGAAGATCAAGAGCGCGGTCACCGACACCGAGGCCGAGATCCGCTTCGACGCCGAGAAGAAGCCCGGCGTCAGCAACCTGCTCACGATCTACTCCACCCTCACGGGCGAGTCCATCCCCGCCCTGGAGGCCGCGTACGAGGGCAAGGGCTACGGCGCGCTCAAGACCGACCTCGCCGGCGTGATGGTCGATTTCGTCACACCCTTCCGGCAGCGCACCCAGGAGTTCCTGGACGACCCGGAGACCCTGGACGCCGTGCTGGCCAAGGGCGCGGAGAAGGCGCGGGCGGTCGCCGCGGAGACCCTGGCGCAGGCCTACGACCGGATCGGTTTCGTGCCCGCCAAGCACTGACGGACCGAGGCCCCTGGCGGCCGAGGGGGTGCTGCCGCCACACTGAGGCGGCAGCACTCGCTGCGACTCCGTCGATGCGACCACATCGACGCGACCACTCACCAGCACGCGCGGAGGAGATCACGTGGGGACCGTCACGCTCGGCGTTTCGATCGCGGTCCCGGAGCCGTACGGCAGCCAGATCCAGCAGCTGCGCGCCGGCTTCGGGGACGCCGCCGCGCACGGCATCCCCACGCACGTCACCCTCGTACCGCCCACCGAGGTGGAGGCCGGCCGGCTGCCGGCGATCCGCGCGCACCTCGCGGAGGTCGCGCGGTCCTTCCCCTCCTTCGCGATGCGCCTGGAGGGGACGGGCACCTTCCGGCCCCTCTCGCCGGTCGTCTTCGTCCGGCTCGCCGAGGGGATCGAGGGCTGCACCAGCCTCCAGGGCCGCATCCGCGACCCCGAGGGGCCGCTCAGCCGCGAGCTGGCCTTCCCGTACCACCCGCACGTCACGGTCGCCCACGGGATCTCCGAAGAGGCGATGGACCGGGCCTTCACCGAGCTCGCCGACTACGCCGCCGACTGGCACTGCGAGGGCTTCGCCCTCTACGAGCAGGGCTCGGACGGGGTCTGGCGCAAGCTGCGCGAGTACCCCTTCGGCACCGCCGCGACCGCCGTCCCCGCACAGTCGGGCCCGGCCGCCGCGGACACCGCCATACGGCGGTCCTGACGCGCCCGCCGCAGACCCCGGACCGCACGGAAGGTGTGGAAGCGGATCCTCCTCAGGGCCAGGGCGTGGAACGGTCGGGACGACACAGGGCGAAAAGTCACAATCGACGACCGTAATGCCCGAAAGCGGCAATATCGGCTATTTCCGGCAGCTCAATTACGGTGGCCCCCATGGACTGGCTGAAGAAACTCCCGGTGATCGGCCCGCTCGTGGCGGCCGTCCTGCGGACCCACGCCTGGCGTTCGTACGAGCGCCTCGACCGCGTGCACTGGTCCCGGCTCGCCGCCGCGATCACCTTCATCAGTTTCCTGGCGCTCTTCCCGCTGATCACCCTCGCCGCCGCCGTCGGCGCCGCACTGCTCAGCCAGGAGCAGCTCGACGAGCTCCAGAAGCGCCTCGCCGAGCAGGTCCCCGGCATCTCCGACCAGCTCGACCTCCCCGGCCTCGTCGCCAACGCGGGGGCCGTCGGCCTCGTCGCCGGCGCGCTCCTGCTCCTCACCGGCATCGGCTGGGTCGGCTCGATGCGCGACTGCCTGCGCGCGGTATGGGAGAAGGACGACGAGGACACGGGCAACCCGATCGTCCGCAAGGGCAAGGACGCCCTCGTCCTGCTCGGCCTCGGCGGAGCCGCCCTGGCCTCGGCCGCCGCGTCGACCATCGGGGCCAGCGCGGTCGGCAAGTCCGCGGAGGTCTTCGGCATTCCCCGCGAGGGCGCGGGCGGGGCGCTGCTGCGCTCCGGGGCCTTCCTCGTCGGCGTCCTGGCGGCCTTCCTGCTCCTGCTCTACCTGCTGACCCTGCTGCCCGGCGTCGAGCCGTCGCGCAGTCGCCTCCTCCAGGCGGCGCTGATCGGCGCCGCGGGCTTCGAACTCCTGAAACTGCTGCTCAGCGGCTATATGCGGGGGGTCGCCGGCAAGAGCATGTACGGGGCCTTCGGCGTGCCGGTCGCCCTGCTGCTGTGGATCAACTTCACGGCGAAGCTGCTCCTGTTCTGCGCCGCCTGGACCGCCGCCCGCGACGACGGGGAGGAGCGGCAGGAGGAAACGGCCCGGGCCGGGGCGGCGGAGGACGAAGCTCCGGAAGGGGCGGCGCCGGAAGCGGAGGGCCGTGCCGGGGCGGGCTCCCGGCCGCCTACCCCTGGCTCCGGCGGCCGCGCGGCCAGCGCCGGTTGACCACGAAGGCCCCGCCCGCCACCACCGCCAGCGCCCCGCCCGCGATGCCGAGCGCCGTGCCGAGGCCGCTGCCCCCGCCCGCGGGCGGGCCGGCCGCCGCGGGGGTGTTCGCGTGGGTCTGGGCGGGGGAGCCGAAGGGCCTGGTGTCCGCGCTCTTCGGGGGCACCAGCTCACCGACCGGCTTGACCTTGCCGAGCGCGGCGAAGCCCCAGTCGAAGAGGCCGGCGGTCTCCTCGTAGACCGTGTTGAGCCCGCCGTGGTCCGGGTTCATCACCGTGACCAGCAGCTTCTTGTTCCCCCGCTGGGCCGCGCCGGTGAAGGTCGAGCCGGCCATGGTCGTGTTGCCGTTCTTCACCCCGGCGATGCCCTTGTACGGGGTGATGCCGCCGGCGCCGGTCATCAGCCGGTTGGTGTTCTGGATCTCGAAGTACTCGCGCGGCCGGCCCGGCTCCTGACGGCCCGGGAACCGGGCCTCGGACGTGCCGCAGTACTCGCGGAAGTCCTGCTTCTGGAGCCCGGAGCGGGCGATGAGCGTGAGGTCGTACGCGCTCGACACCTGCTCGGGGGCGTCGTACCCGTCCGGCGAGACCACGTGGGTGTCCAGGGCCTGGAGTTCCTCGGCGTGCGCCTGCATGTCCTTGACGGTCTTCTCGACGCCGCCGTTCATGGCCGAAAGTACGTGTACCGCGTCGTTCCCGGAGCGCAGGAACACCCCCAGCCACAGGTCGTGGACGGAGTAGTCGTGGTCCTCCTTGACGCCGACCAGGCTGCTGCCCGGGCCGACGCCGTCCATGTCCTGGTCGGTGACGTGGTGCACCTGGTCCTTGGGGAGGGCGGGCAGCACGGTGTCGGCGAAGAGCATCTTCATGGTGGAGGCCGGGGGCAGCCGCCAGTGCGCGTTGTGGGCCGCGAGCACCTCGCCGGTCTCCGCGTCCGCCACGATCCAGGACCGGCCGCTGAGGTTCGCGGGGAGCGCGGGCGCGCCGGGCAGCAGGTTCACCTGGGTGCCGGGCTGGCCGAGCCGTGCGCCGCCGACCGTGGACATCGACGGAGGCGGTGCGGGCGCCACCGGGGCCTGCGGTCTTCCCTTCCCGTCCGCCGGCGGCGTCGGCGCGGCGTGCGCGGTCGAGGACGGGACGAGCACCGCCGGAACCAGCAGCGCGGCGGAAAGGACCGTCAGTGCGGTCTTCTTGGCAGACACGCAGGTGAACGTACA
Source organism: Streptomyces sp. NPDC001373 (assembly GCF_042895815.1). NCBI lineage: Bacteria > Bacillati > Actinomycetota > Actinomycetes > Kitasatosporales > Streptomycetaceae > Streptomyces > Streptomyces sp. NPDC001373. Next base: position 887,273 of record NZ_JBIAWQ010000001.1, on the reverse strand, counting down.
TGCCGATGGACTGCCCGGCGTCCGGGACCGGCCAACCGGGGAGAACCTCCCCCGGTACGGCCCACCCCGCCGCGTCCGTCCCGGGGACGAATCCGATACTGGGGACATGAAACTCAGCCGCACCGCGTCCTGGTTCCTCGCAGCGTTCGGAGCTTGGTCCTGGGTGATCTGGTCCACGTTCGTCAAGAACCTCTTCAATGACGCCAGCGGTCTGGCTTTCGATGACGGTCGGCCCACGGCTTACTTCTGGGTCCACCTCCTCCTCGCGGTGACGTCCTTCCTCCTGGGGACGGCCGTCGGTGTGATCGGGTTGCGCAGCCTCCTCGTACTGAGGCGCGCATCACGATGACCGTGTTTGTGGTGATTGTGGCCGTCGTCGCGGTCCTGGCGCTGCTGGGGCTGGTCCATCGGTGGCTGTGGGTGCGACTGGTCCGCGACACCACCCGCCCGGGCGGGCCCGCGCGCCGCACCGGGACGGCCCTCGCCCTCGTCCTGCCGCTGCTGTCGCTGGCCGCCCTGACGGCGGGCCGCGCCGGCGCCCCGTTCTGGCTCCAGCGGCTGGTGGCCTGGCCCGGCTTCATGTGGCTCGCGGTCCTGCTGTACCTGACGCTGGCGATGCTGGTGGCGGAGCCCGTCCGACGCCTGTGGCTCCGACGCCTGGCCCGGAGCGCCGTCCGGACGGGCGAGGCCGCCGCCGAAGTGGCCGCGGGCCGCGCCTCCCACGTCCCCGCGGCGCGCGGGGCCGGCGCATCCCCGGCGGGTGCCCCGCCCGCGGCCGAGCCCGACGTACTGCCGACGGTGGCCCCGCCCGCGCCCGACGCCGAGCCCGGACGGAGCCCCGACGCCGCCCCCGCCGACGGGGTCACCCGGCGGGTGTTCGTCGCGCGGACCGTCGGCGGGGCCGCCGTCGCCGCCGCCGGGCTGACGGTCGGGACCGGGACCTACGGAGTCCTGCGCGGACCGCGCGTCAAGCGGGTCCAGGTGCCCCTCGCCAAGCTGCCCCGCGCCGCGCACGGGTTCAGGATCGCCGTCGTCAGCGACGTCCACCTCGGCCCGGTCCTCGGCCGCGCACACACCCGGCGCATCGTCGACACCGTCAACCGCACCCAGCCCGACCTCATCGCCGTCGTCGGGGACCTCGTCGACGGGAACGTCCACGACCTCGGCCCCGCCGCCGAACCGCTGCGCGAACTGCGCGCCCGCCACGGCAGCTTCTTCGTCACCGGCAACCACGAGTACTTCTCGGGCGCCCAGCAGTGGGTCGACCACGTCCGCGAACTCGGCCTGACCCCCCTGGAGAACGCCCGCCGCGAGCTGCCCCACTTCGACCTCGCCGGCGTCAACGACGTCCAGGGGGAGAAGGAGGGCAAGGGCCCCGACTTCCAGGCGGCACTCGGCGACCGCGACCGCTCCCGCACCTCCGTGCTCCTCGCCCACCAGCCGATCGTGATCGACGAGGCCGTCCGCCACGGCGTGGACCTCCAGCTCTCGGGCCACACCCACGGCGGCCAGCTCTGGCCCGGCAACTACCTCGCCGAACTCGCCAACCCGACCGTCGCGGGCCTGGAACGCTACGGGGACACCCAGCTGTACGTGTCCCGTGGCGCGGGCGCCTGGGGGCCGCCGGTCCGCGTTGGCGCGCCGTCCGACATCACGGTCGTCGAACTCGCCTCATACCAGGCCTGACCCTGTCCGACCAGGGCATCGCGACTCTTCCCGTGGCTGGTTTTCCGTGATTGGGTGGCCGACGGCCGTCCGATAGTCGGATCGGTCGTTCGCATTCCGGGGGTCGGGGGGCATGGGGATGGGGTTGGGGTCTGTCCGCTCGAAGGTGGTCGCGGCCGGTCTGGTCCTCGCTGTGGCGGGCGGAGTGGCAGCCTGGCAGCTGCTGCCCGTGGGCGGCGAGCAGCACGGCGCGATCCGCGTCGGGACCACCGACACCGTCTCCGCGCTGGACCCGGCGGGCGCCTACGACGCCGGCTCCTGGGCCCTGTACAGCAACGTCTACCAGTCGCTGCTGACCATCAAGCCCGGCTCCGACACCCCGGTCCCGGACGCCGCGTCCTCCTGCGCGTTCGTCGGGCAGAAGCTGACCGCCTACCGGTGCGAGCTGCGCCCCGACCTCACCTTCGGCGGAGGCCGCCAGGTCACCGCCGAGGACGTGAAGTTCTCCTTCGACCGCATCAAGCAGATCAACTCCGACCAGGGCCCGGCCCCGCTCTTCAACACCCTGGAGTCGGTCAAGGCCGAGGGCCGCACGGTCACCTTCACCCTCTCCGCCCCCGACGCCACCTTCCCCTTCAAGATCGCGACGGGTGCCGCCTCGATCGTGGACAAGGAGCGGTACCCGGCCAAGGCGCTGCGCGAGGACGGCAAGGCCGACGGCACGGGCCCCTTCACCCTGACCGGCTACAAGGCCCGTACGACCGCCGAGCTCAAGCCCAACCCGGCGTACCGGGGCCAGGCCAAGCCCGCCAACGTGGCGGTCACCGTCCGCTATTACAAGGACTCCGCCCAGCTGGACCAGGCGTGGCGCGACCACCAGATCGAGGTCGCCCACCGGGACATGCCCCCGGCGGTGCTCGCGGGCCTCAACCCCGGCCTGAAGGACACCCGCTACCAGACCTCGGGCGGTACGGAGGCGCGCCACATCGTCTTCAACGTGCGCCCCGGCTCGTCGGTCCAGAAGCCGGCCGTCCGCCAGGCCGTGGCCGCCGCGCTGGACCGGTCGAAGATCGCCACTGACGTCCACAAGGGCACCGTCACCCCGCTCTACTCCCTCGTTCCGGCCGGGATCGCCGGGCACAGCACGCCGTTCTTCGACACCTACCCGGCGCCCAACGGCACGACGGCCCGCAAGCTCCTCGCGGACGCGGGCGTCGCCACGCCGGTCTCCGTCACCCTCGGGGTCAACACGCGCGGCCCGAACCTGGCCGAGGCCGAGGAGATCAGGCGGCAGCTGGAGTCGACCGGCCTGTTCCAGCTGAAGATCAAGCCGGTCGAGGCGTGGGAGGACTTCCAGAAGGCCTACGCGGCGGGCGAGTTCGACGCCTACACGATCGGCTGGATCGCCGACTTCCCGGACGCGGACAACTTCCTCGCCCCGCTGGTCGGCAAGGACTCCAGCATGAACAACGGCTTCTCCGACAAGGCCGTCGACGACCTCATCGCCCGCAGCCAGTCCTTCCAGAACCGCGCGGAGGCCGCCAACGACTTCCGCGAGCTCCAGCGGGTGGTGTCGCAGCAGATCCCGATGCTGCCGATCTGGCAGAAGAAGGACTACGTCCTGTCCCGCGAGGCCGTCACCGGTCTCCAGTACCTCTCCGACGGCACGGGCGTATGGCGCCTGTGGGAGCTCAACTGGCTCTAGGCGGCGCGATGGTGTCCCCGTGGGCCACCAGCAGCGTGCGCAGGGCGGCGGCCAGCGCGTCGCAGTCCGCGCGGTCCAGGGGGGCCAGTAGCCGCGCGTACTGGGCCAGGTGCTCTTCTATGACGGAGTCGGCCAGGGCGCGACCCTTGTCGGTCAGGCGGATCCGCACCGAGCGGCGGTCGGCGTCGTCGCGGACCCGTTCGACCAGACCCTTGGCCTCCAGGCGGTCGATCCGGTTGGTGATCGCGCCCGAGGTCACCATGGCGGCCGGGATCAGCGCGCCCGCCGTCAGCGCGTACGGCGGGCCCGACCGGCGCAGGGTGACCAGTACGTCGAATTCGCCCACTTCCAGGCCGCGTTCGGCGGTGAAGGTCTTGAGGTGCTTGTCGATGGTCCGGTTCATGCGCTGGATCCGGGCCAGCACCTCGACCGGCCACATCGCCTCCGTGAGGTCGGGGCGCTCCCTCTCCCACTGGCCGACGACGGCGGCCACCATGTCCTGGTCTTCACGGGCCTCTTCCATACCCTGAGAATACCTCAACGTTAAGACACTTGACGTTGAAGGGGTCTGCCTGTTTTTATCTCAACGTTGAGATTGTCAAGGTTGAGACGTGAAGGGGAGTGGGTCGTCCATGACGGTCACCGCCACCACCAGCAGTAACAGGGGCACCAGGAGCACCAGGAGCACGTCCCCCGCCCCCGTCCCCGTCCTCTGGCTCGCCCTGCTGGCCACCCCCATCGCCGCCGGGGCCAACGCGCCGGTGCTGATCCTTCCGGACATGGCCCGCTCCCTCGGGGTCGCCGACGGCACCGCCGCCTGGCTGCTCATCGCCTTCGGCTGGGCCATGGCCGTCGGCACCCCCCTGATCGCCGGGCTGCTGCGCCGCCGGGGCCTGGCCGCGGCACTGCGGCTGGCCACCGCCCTCGTGCTGGCCGGCACCCTGCTCGTCGCCGCCTCCCCCTGGCTCCCGCTCACGCTGATCGGCCGCTGCGCCCAGGCCGCCGGCGGCGCCGGGCTGGTGGCGGCGGCGATGAGCCTCGCCGGCTCCGCCCGCCGGATGGGCGTGATCAGCGCGGGCTTCGGCATGCTCGGCGCCTCCGGGCCGCTGCTGGGCCGGACCCTCGCGGACGGCGCCTCCTGGCGGCTCGCGCTCGCCGTCCAGGCGGTCTCCCTGCTGGCGGTGCCCGTCGTCCTGCGCCGCGCCGGCGGCGGGGCGCCCGCCCCCGCGGGCCGCTTCGACGCACACGGCGCCGCCCTGCTGACCGGGCTCGCCACGGCCCTCGTACTGCTGCCGACCCAGCCGCTCGCCGCCCTGTGTGTCGCCCTCGTCGCCGCCGTCCTGCTCACCCTGCACGTACGTCGCCGCCCCGACGGGTTCGTGCCCGTCGCCCTGCTGCGCCGGCCCGTGTTCGTGGTCTCGGCGCTGCTCGCGCTGGCCCTGTCGGCCTCCTACTTCACCCTGCTCTTCTCGGCGCCCCGGCTGCTCGCCGACCGCGCCGGGTGGGACGCCGCCTCCGCCGGGGCCTGGCAGCTGCTCGCCCTGCTCGCCGGGTCCGCCCTGTCCTGGCCGCTGGCCGCCGCCTCGGCCCGGATGGGGCGCGCGGCCGTCCGTACGGTGCTCGTCGCGGCGGGGGCCGCCGCCGCGCTCACCGGGATCCTCGCCTCCTCCGGCCCGCTGCTGGTGGTGGCCACCGGGGTGGGCGTGTTCACCGCCACCGGCGCCAACGGCGTCCTGTCGACCCACGCCGTGGCCTCCGCTCCCGACGAGGCCCACCGGCCGAGCGCCATCGGCCTGTTCACCCTCTGCTACCAGCTCGGCGGCGCCTTCGGCCCGGCGGTCGCCACCCTCCTGGTTCTCGGCTCCTGACCGCGGCAGCCGGGGGCCGCTCCGCTCAGTCCTCCTCGGGCCTCGGGTCCGAGGCCCGCTTCCCGCCCCGCGACACCGCCGTCCGGGCCATGCCCGGCAGGAAGTCCGCGAACAGCTCGTGCACCTCGCGCACCAGCGGCCGCAGCACCCGGAACCGGGCCAGGACGATGCCCCGCGTGGTCAGCTGCGCGCCGCGCTCGGCGAGCCGGCGGGTTTTCTCGCTCTCCGGCGAGCGGTCGAAGACCCAGTACAGCACCAGGCCCATCTGCGAGAGCCACATCAGCTCCGGCAGGACGTCGGCCAGTTCGTCCGGAACCTTGGTCTTCGCCCCGGCGAGCACCTCGCGGTGGATGCCGATGGCCGCCTGCCGCGCCGGCTCCGACTCCGGGGAGAACGGGCTGAGCGGGCTCTCCGGGTCCGCCGCGTTCTTGAAGAACTGCGAGGCGAACTCGTGGTAGGGCGCCGCGATGTCGAGCCAGCTCGTCAGCACCCCGGCGAGCCGCTTCTGGAGATCGGGCTCCCGGTCCAGGATCGGCCGGACCGCGGCCTGGTGGGCCGCGCCGATCCGGTCGTAGAACCCCTGGACCAGGTGCTCCTTCGACTCGAAGTAGTAGTAGGCGTTGCCGACCGAGACCCCCGCCTCCTTGGCGATGGCCCGCATGGTCGTCTTGTCGAACCCGCGCTCCTGGAACAGCCGGAGCGCGGTCTCGAGGATGAGCGTGCGGGTCTGCTCGCTCTTGGGAGCCTTCTGATCTGTCACGGTGTCCGACCTTATCGGGAGGCGGAGCACTGCTTGTCACAGGCCGGTTCGCCGGGCTCCGCTTCGGACTTGGTACGGACCGCGTGCCGGACGGCGGCGGCCGTGTACAGGGCCGCCCTGGCGAAGGGGCGGCCGGCCGGGGTGGCCAGCCCGTCGGCCTTCGCCCGGTGGTCGGCCAGTGCCCAGAGGCACACGATGAGGGCGTCCGTCCCCCACCACACCTGCCCCTGGTCCCCGATCACGGTGATCTCCCGGAGGGTCCGGGCGTGCGCCAGTTTCGGGAACCTCCGCCAGGCCTCGGCGGATGCGGCCGGCACCAGCCGCAGCGGGACCAGCCGGCGCTGTCGGCCCAGCCAGTTCCGGATGTGCACGCACACCGGGCAGTCGCGGTCGTAGAGGACGGTCAGGTGCCGGACGCCGGCCCGCTGGGCCACGGCTCAGGCCCCGGCCGGAGCGGTCCACCCCTGCGGGGCGACCGGCGGCACCGGCGGGTGCAGCGCGGCCTGCCGCTCCATGATCCCGCGGCGGCGCATCCGGCTCAGCACCCAGACGTTTCCGAGGTGCATGACGCCGAGCACCAGCAGGACCACGCCGAGCTTCACCGACAGGGCCTCGAAGAGCCCGCGCGCTTCGAGCACGGTCTCGGTCGAGCGCAGGTAGAGGGTCACGAAGCCGATGTTCACGAGGTAGAACCCGACGACCAGCAGGTGGTTCACGGCCTCGGCGAGCTTCTCGTTGCCCTGGAGCACGTCGGCGATGAAGATCCGCCCGTTGCGGCTGAGGGTGCGGGCCACCCAGATCGTGAGCCCGATGCTGATGAGCAGGTAGATGACGTAGGCGACCACGGTGAGGTCCATTGCCCCAGCCCCTTTGAACGCGTTCAACTGCTGACGGCCCTGACTGTAGACCTTGTTTTGAACATGTTCAAGCCTGGTTCGCGCCGGGATCAGCGGAGTTTCAGGGGGTGGTCCGGGGCGAGGTGGTTCGCGAGGGCGACCAGGACGTCCGTGCTGGGGTTCTGGACCGTGCTGCCCCGGCCCTGGGTGGACACCGTCGCGATCGCGAGCTTCTTCGCCGGCAGGTAGGCCACGGTCGCCGCGTACCCGGCGAAGGACGGGTTCTGCAGGATCCAGCCGTTCTGCACGACCAGGCCCAGGGCGTACGAGGTCCCGGGCGCGATCGTCGAGACCGGGGCGAGCTGAGCCTTGTGGGAGCGCGGGCTCAGCAGTTTCCCGTCTCCGATCGCCGCGAAGGACGTGGCCATGTCCGCCATCGTGGACGTCATCACCGCCCCGGGCGCCAGCGTCCACGACGGGTCCCAGTACGTGGAGTCCTCGAAGACCTTGCGCTCGTTGTCGAAGGCGTGCAGCACCGGCGGGGGGATCTCGGCGGTGGTCGGGTTGGCGGTCCCGGTCAGCCCCAGCGGTTCGATGATCTCCTCGCGCATCACCTCGGCCAGCGGCCTGTCCCGTACCCGGGCGATGACGTCGCCCAGGATCTGCCAGTTGGCGTGCGAGTACGCGAAGCCCGAGCCGGGCTCCCGCACCAGCGGCCGGTCCACGGACATGCGCACGAGCTCCTGCGGCGTCCACTGCCGGAACGGGTTCTCGTACAGGGCGGCGACGAACCTCGGGTCCCGGACGTAGTCGGCGTAGCCGGAGGTGGTGGAGGCCAGCATCCGCAGGGTGATCGCGTCCGCGTGGGGCAGGTCGGGGCGCCAGCGGGAGATGCTGTCGTCCAGGGAGACCCGGCCCTCGTCGACCAGCTTCAGCAGGGCGGTCGTCAGGTAGGGGATCGCGACGGCGCCGTTGCGGAAGCGCATGTCCGGGGTGGCGGGGATCCCGGCCATCGACTCCCCGGCCGCGACGGAGGCGACCCGCTCGCCGCCGCTCCACACCTCGGCCATGGAGGCGGTGAGACGGTACTTTGCCAGAGACTCCCGCACCTGCCGCCCGGCGAAGCCGGCGGCGTCCCCCGGCAGGCAGGTACCGCCCCGGGAGACCTGCCCGGCCGGGCAGCCCGGCCCGTCCCCCACGGCCGGGGTCGACCCGCAGCCGGACAGCAGCGCGGCACCGAGGACCATCGTGAGCAGCAGCGCGGGCTTCGCGGAACAACGGCGCACGGGGCCTCCCTGCGGGTCGGAGGAGCTCCCCTCCCGTTTCGGAGGCTAGACCCGCCCCCGGCCCCCGGCCCGCCCGCAGCCGCCGGGGGAGTGACGCCGGCAAGGCTGCCACCCGCTCGCCCCGGCAACGCCCGAGGCCCGGCTGCTGCTCCGTCACTCCGGAGAGGGAGGCGTACGCACCAGACTGTGGTCGAGGGCGTCGAGATCGGGTTCGTCGAGCGTGCCCACGCCCTTGGTCTCCTCGGCCAGGAACATGATCAGGACGGCTGCGGCGACACCGAGGACGGAGACCGCCAGACCGAACCGCGAGCGCCAGCCGGCCAGGTTGCCGCCCAGCCAGAAGTAGAGACCGGCCGACCCGACACCCGGCAGGACGAACACGAGCCAACGGACCTTGTCCAGCGTGTAGGCGAAGGGATGGCCACCGCGGGCCCGGCTCCCCTTGTAGACCTCCCACTGCCACACATGCATGGACACCAGCGAGGCGAGCTTGCGGCGCAGATGGTTGTTGATGTACCCGGCCAGTCGCAGGATTCGAATGGTGCGATCCGAGTACAGACCGGCGAGCATCGCGAAGAGCGGAGGGAAGTACAGCAGTACCGAGCGGATGTTCTCCGCCTTCGGACCGGAATCGTTGAACAGCGGCTGGGCCAGAGCGGCCATGGCCGCAGACACCATGAAGGCGAAGTTCATGATCTGCTTCTGATGGTCCTGATAGCGGCCTATTTCCTCGCGCAGCACCTCGTACTCGGCTATCAGCGCGGCGCCGATGAGTTCCAGCTCAGCGTCGCTGTGGACGGTGGCACCCGGACGCGTCGGCGTGTGCGGCTGACGGCTCTGCGGGACTCCCTGGCTCAACCCTTCCCCCTGTGGTCGATGTGCCGCCTGCGGCGGCGGTGGCGATCTCCAGTTCGGCCATGGCACTGTCGGCACCCGAGGCCAGCGCTTCCTCCCACCGCTTCTGTGTGGACGCCGCGAAGGTCATCGTCCGAATGCCCCGGGCGCGCAGTTCCGAGCACAATCCCGGCTCCAGGAACCGGCTCTGCATGACCACCCAGCCGGATCCGGCCGCGGTGGCCATGGCTGCGACATCCATCGGCAAACCGGCGAACAGGGCCCCGCACGCGGCCGCTCCCCACTGGGCCGAGACCAGCCGTACCACGCGGTGGTTGAAGCCGATGACCCGTGTGTTCCCAGGCCGGGGCACCTGCGCGAGCATGGCGGCCGCAGTGCGCGCTTCTTCGCCGGGCCCGGCCTTCAGGTCCACGACGACGGGCAGGCCGAGCGCTCCGAGCGTGGCCAACGCCGCCTCGACGGGCGGGAACGCAGCCGGGTCCAGGGCCTCGGCCGATGCGTCGGCGACGGTCCGCAGCGCGGTCTCCTTGGCGAGGTGCGCCGCGCACGGCAGGACCACGGCGACCCCGTCTTGCGTGCACGCAACGTCCACCTCCGCCACGCAGCCCGTGCCGCGGAGCACGGCGGCATCGTCGAGGCACACGTCGTGGACGACGATTTCCGGTACCAGTCCCGTCACGGACGCACCGTGACGGCCCGCGCACCGAATGCCGGCGACTTCCCGGCGGCCAGGCCCAGGTGACCGGCACCCACCAGTCCGGCGCGGTCACCCAGCCGGGCGGTCACCACGTGCGGGACGGACAACCCGGTCGTCTGCCCGCTGAGCACCTCGTGCAGCCGGGCCTTGACGCCCTCCCTGAACCACGCGTTGTGCAGCCACACACCGCCACCGACCGCAACGGAGTGCGGATCACACAGCCCTGCGACGAAGCCGATCACCAGCGCAGCCGCCTCCACCGCGCCCTGACAGGCCGCGTCGCACTCCGGGCCTTCCACACGATCCTCGCCGACGAAGGGAGCGAGGGCCTTGCCCCCCGCTCGCTGGTTGACGGTGCGGCCGTCGGGCGGGAGTGGCAGCGCCGAGATCAGTCCGAGCGATCCGTGCGCCCCGAGGTCCAGCCGTCGGCCTTGGACCAGGGCGACACCCACACCGGTACCGAAGTTGACGAACGCGACGCGGTCCTCCTCGCCGTGGCCGCCGTATACGGCTTCACCGAGGCCCTGAGCACTGACGTCGTTGACCACGCTGACAGGCAGCCCCAGCCGGTCCGAGAGCTGCGCTGCCATGTCGTAGTCCCGCAAGTAGGGAAGGCTGCCGCTGCTGAGTACCGTCCCCGTTGCCGGGTCCACCGCCCCGGTCGAGCCGACTCCGACCCCCGTGAGCGGCCCCAGACCCGGCCCCTCAAGGCCGGACCGCAAGCGCTCGACACCCTTCACGACGGCCTCGGTGATGTCCGAGGACGAGGTGAAGCCCCTGGAGTCCACCTCCTGTACGTGTGAGGTCCTCCCCTGTCCGTCGGCCAAGGCCACACGCAGCCGCGTCTTGCCGAAGTCCACGGCGACGGCGTACTCGCTCATGTTCATCCCTCCACTCGGGCCACGGGCGTGATTCCGTGGCTGACGCACCACTCACCGAGCCAGCGGGTGAACTCCTCCCCGGCCGACAACAGGAAGCCGGTCCGGCTGCCGCTGATGTCGTGGAGCTCCGTCACTCGGCCGCCCGCCTCGCACGCGAACAGCATGGCGGCCGAACGGGTCCAGCCGCCACTGCTCTCCAGACTGACAACGGCGTCCAGTTGGCCCTGTGCCAGCAGCACTGCCTCCAGTGCCTGACTGACGACGATCCGCACGCCCTGGGTGTGGTCCAGCAGGTGGTCGATCAGGCGCAGGGTGGCGGCGCGGGCGCCCCTGCTCATTTTCGGGGTCAGCATGACCGAGATCAGCGACGCGTCGATCGGCCGGGCGACGGTGTGGACCGGTTCGGCGGGGCCGGCATCCGCTGCGAAGCCGCCCGGTGTGATGGTGTGACGGACTGTGCCCCCGCCGGCGACCGCCGTCACCAGCCGACCGTGTTCGACGTCGAGGACAACGGCGAGTTCGGTGCGGTCCCCCTGTTCGAGGGTCACGCACACGGAGTACCAGGGGAGCCCCCTCGCGAAGTTGACGGTGCCGTCGACGGGGTCGAGCCGCCAGCGCCATCGCGGGCAGTCGGGGAACACGGGTGACGAGGCGGCGCGGTGGGGGGCAGCGCCGGGCAGGTCTTCGGCGTACACGGCCGCATCACCGCGCACGGTGGTCAGGCGGTCGGCCAGGAAGCGGCCCAGCGCCCGGTCGGTCTCGGTCACCAGGTCACGGACGCCCTTGATCTCGGCGGTCCGGTCGGGGTTGCGCAGGTACCGGTCTGCGGCCTCCAGCAGCACACGGCGTACGCTTTCGGCTTCGCTCACGTGGGCCGCTCCTCCGCGGGGCCGTAGAACTTCATGATCCCCCGTGGTGGGAGGGCGGCATGGCCCCGGACCATCGCCGTCACGGTCAACTCCAGGGAGCGAGCCAGGTGACGGGATTTGCGGCCGGCGAAGTCACCGGCCTCGTGGTCGGCCGCGTATTCCTCTTTGAGGAGCAGGATGCAGATCCGGTCGGTGAGTTCGCCGACGGTCTCGGAGAGGTGGAGGGGCGGAGACTCGCCCGACGAAGTCCGATCGCGCTGCAGCTGCTGGGCCAGTTGATCGATTCGGTTGATCTGGTCCGTGCGGATCGCGTTCGACCGGTCGATCATCTGCTTGGTCCGGGCCAGCTGCGCCATGCCGGTTGCCGGGTCGTGGGAGACGTCTTCCAGCTTCCACTGTTCCCGGTTCTGCCGGAGCAGGGCTTCCGCGGCGTTGAGCAGTTCGACCAGGATCCGTCCTGCCGTGCCGGGCGCCTGGCGTCCTGCTTCTTCCAGCGCGCTGCCGAGGAGTGCTCGCAGGCGTAACGCGCCCGTCTCCGTCGTGCCGTGCTCGTGTAAGGAGTCAGTCACAAAGCGCAAGAATAGGGTCCGGTCCGTTCGGCGAACAGCCCAAGGAGGCGGCCCGGGCACGGGCGAGGCCCCGTAGCCGGACTGTCTCCGGGTACGGGGCCTCGCGGCGTCAGACGGACGCGGATCAGAAGCGGCGCGTGATCAGGGCGCGCTTGACTTCCTGGATCGCCTTCGTGACCTCGATGCCGCGCGGGCACGCGTCGGTGCAGTTGAAGGTCGTGCGGCAGCGCCACACGCCGTCCTTGTCGTTCAGGATCTCCAGCCGCTGCTCGCCGGCCTCGTCACGCGAGTCGAAGATGAAGCGGTGGGCGTTGACGATCGCCGCCGGGCCGAAGTACTGGCCGTCGTTCCAGAACACCGGGCACGAGGACGTGCACGCGGCGCACAGGATGCACTTGGTGGTGTCGTCGAAGCGCTCGCGGTCCTCGGCGGACTGCAGGCGCTCGCGCGTCGGCTCGTTGCCCTTGGTGACCAGGAACGGCATGACGTCCCGGTACGCCTGGAAGAAGGGCTCCATGTCGACGACGAGGTCCTTCATCACCGTGAGGCCCTTGATGGCCTCGACGGTGATGGGCTTCTCCGGGTTGATGTCCTTGATCAGCGTCTTGCAGGCGAGCCTGTTCTTGCCGTTGATCCGCATCGCGTCGGAGCCGCAGATGCCGTGCGCGCACGAGCGGCGGAAGGTCAGCGTGCCGTCGAGGTCCCACTTGATCTTGTGGAGACCGTCGAGCACGCGCTCCTTCGGGTCGATCTCGATCTGGAAGTCCTGCCACTCCGCCTCGGCCGAGACCTCGGGGTTGTAGCGGCGGATCCGGAAGGTGACCGTGATGTTGTGCGAGGCCGCGGCCTCGGACTCCACCTTGTCGAGGGTCGGAGTAGCCATCAGTACTTACGCTCCATCGGCTGGTAGCGGGTGACGACGACGGGCTTGTAGTCCAGGCGGACGGAGTCCTTGCCGTCGGCGCCGACCTCGCGGTACGCCATGGTGTGGCGCATGAAGTTGACGTCGTCGCGGTTCGGGTAGTCCTCGCGGTAGTGACCGCCGCGGGACTCCTTGCGCGCGAGGGCGGACACGGCCATGACCTCGGCCAGGTCGAGCAGGTTGCCCAGCTCGATGGCCTCCAGCAGGTCCGTGTTGAAGCGCTTGCCCTTGTCCTGGACGGACACGTTCTTGTAGCGCTCGCGCAGCTCCGCGATCTTCTCGACCGCGGTCTTGATGGTCTGCTCCGTGCGGAACACCATCACGCACGCGTCCATCGTCTCCTGGAGCTCCAGGCGCAGGTCGGCGACCCGCTCCTTGCCCGTGGAGTTGCGCAGCTGCTCGACCAGGTCGGCGACCTGCTGCGCCGGGTTCTCCGGCAGCTCGACGAAGTCGTGCTTCGCCGCGTACTCGGCCGCCGCGATGCCGGAGCGCTTGCCGAAGACGTTGATGTCCAGCAGCGAGTTGGTGCCCAGGCGGTTGGCGCCGTGCACCGACACGCACGCGACCTCGCCGGCCGCGTACAGGCCGGGGACGACGGTGGTGTTGTCCGCCAGGACCTCACCCTCGACGTTGGTCGGGATGCCGCCCATGGCGTAGTGCGCGGTGGGCTGGATCGGGATCGGGTCCGTGTAGGGCTCGATGCCGAGGTAGGTGCGCGCGAACTCCGTGATGTCCGGCAGCTTCGCGTCCAGCTGCTCCGGCGGGAGGTGCGTCAGGTCCAGGTACACGTGGTCGCCGGCCGGACCGCAGCCGCGGCCCTCACGGATCTCGGTGTAGATGGAGCGCGAGACGACGTCACGGGACGCGAGGTCCTTCATGACCGGCGCGTACTTCTCCATGAAGCGCTCGCCGTCCTTGTTGCGGAGGATGCCGCCCTCACCACGGGCGCCCTCCGTCAGCAGGATGCCCATGCGCCAGATGCCCGTCGGGTGGAACTGGAAGAACTCCATGTCCTCCAGCGGCAGGCCGCGGCGGTAGCAGGCCGCCTGGCCGTCACCCGTGAGGGTGTGCGCGTTGGAGGTCACCTTGAAGAACTTGCCGGTGCCGCCGGAGGCGTAGATGACCGCCTTGGCCTGGAAGACGTGGATCTCGCCGGTGGCGAGCTCGTACGCGACCACACCCGCGGACTTCTTGACGCCGTCCTCCTCGACCAGCAGCTGGTCCAGGACGTAGAACTCGTTGAAGAACTCCACGCCCTCCTTGACGCAGTTCTGGTACAGCGTCTGGAGGATCATGTGGCCGGTGCGGTCCGCGGCGTAGCAGGACCGGCGGACCGGCGCCTCGCCGTGGTTGCGGGAGTGGCCGCCGAAGCGGCGCTGGTCGATGGTGCCGTCCGGGGTGCGGTTGAACGGCAGGCCCATCTTCTCGAGGTCGAGGACCGCGTCGATGGCCTCCTTCGCCAGGATCTCGGCGGCGTCCTGGTCGACCAGGTAGTCACCGCCCTTGACCGTGTCGAAGGTGTGCCACTCCCAGTTGTCGTCCTCCACGTTGGCCAGCGCGGCGGCCATGCCGCCCTGCGCGGCGCCCGTGTGGGAGCGGGTGGGGTAGAGCTTCGTCAGCACGGCGGTGCGGCTGCGCTTCGTCGCCTCGATGGCGGCGCGCATGCCCGCGCCACCGGCGCCGACGATGACGGTGTCGTACTTGTGGATCTTCATTGGATTCGCCTCAGCCCGTTGCCTAGCGGATGTTCGGGTCGAAGGTGAAGATCACCAGCGTGCCCAGAAGGATGGTGAACACCGTGGCGGTGTAGAGCAGGCCCTTCAGCCACAGCCGCGTGTTGGCGCGCTCCGCGTAGTCGTTGATGACGGTACGCAGACCGTTGGCGCCGTGCAGCATGGCCAGCCACAGCATCAGCAGGTCCCAGACCTGCCAGAACGGGGAAGCCCAGCGGCCGGCGACGAAGGCGAAGCCGACCTTGGAGACGCCGCCGTCCAGCACCAGCTGGATCAGCAGGTGGCCGATGACGAGGACGACCAGCACGATGCCCGAGAGGCGCATGAAGAGCCACGCGGCCATCTCGAAGTTGCCGCGGGTCGAGCGCGGGGTCTTGCCGGTCCGCTTGCGCGGGGCCTCGATGTAGGGCGCCGGGTTGTCGGCGTCGTAGAGGGACAGGCCCGTCACGGCGCCGTCGGAGCCGATCGCCTGGGCGGAAGAAGTGTCAGAAGACATGCGTGTCACTCCCCGAACAGAACGCGGTAGGCGTGGCCGAGGACGGGGTACAGGGCCCCGATCATCAGCACGATCCAGATGCCCACGACGCTCCAGAGCATCTGCTTCTGGTAGCGGGGGCCCTTGGACCAGAAGTCCACGGCGATGACACGGAGACCGTTGAGCGCGTGGAAGAGGATGGCGGCCACGAGGCCGTACTCCAGCAGCGCGACGATCGGAGTCTTGTAGGTAGCCACGACATCGTCGTACGCCTCAGGGGAGACGCGGACGAGAGCGGTGTCGAGGACGTGTACGAACAGGAAGAAGAAAATGAGGACGCCGGTGACTCGATGAGCCACCCAGGACCACATTCCTTCCCGGCCGCGGTACAACGTTCCAGCCGGCACGGAAAACCCTCCGGAAGCGGGGCGGGGGCCAGCCGGCTTCTTTGTCGGTCGGGCCCGGCCGGGTACGGTCCACCGGCCCCGGACATCGTAGCGACGCTTCGTCGGTTCCCTCGCGCGGGGTCCGCTGGTGTGATCAAACAGGCACGGACGGCCTATCCCGCAGGGGCAAATAGGCCGAAATCAGCCGCTGACAGGCCGTCGTCCGGGTCCTGGCGGCCGGATGCGGCCAGCCGGTCGAGCAGACCCAGCAGCCGGGAGCGGGCGGCCATCCGCAGTTCGTCGGCCGCGATCGAGCGCTCCTCGTCGATCTCGTGACCCATCCTGCGGCGGATCGAGGCCAGCAGCTGGCTTATCTGCTCCTCCGGCGGATGGCCGTCCAGGCAGATCACGAAGGCGTGCCCGAAGGTGCGCTCGTACTCGGCCCGGGCCGCGTCCAGCGCCACCAGCGCGGCGTAGGGCGCCCCGTGGCCGAGTTCCGCGGAGGACTCGCGGGCCAGTGCCTCGGAGAGGTCGTCCTGGGACATGTCGTACGCGGCCTCGTCGGCCGCCGCCAGCAGGGAGGCGGTGTCCGGGTAGGGGCGGTGGTCGGCCACCCTCCGGCCCCACCGGACGCTGCCGCAGCAGTGCAGCAGGGCCGTCCGGGCGTGCTCGGGCGGCAGGCCGTTGAACCGCGCCAGCCCGGCGCCCGGAGTGGAGACCGGGCCGCGGACCTGTGCCGGAAGGGGGCTGGACAGCGGAGTTCTCCTCGGGGCGCGGCGCGGGTGTACCGCCACGCTAGCGATCCCGGAGTGGGGGTGGCGTATGCATAAGGGGTTTTCACCCGGAAGTGAGCCGAAAGGATGACACCCGGGCCGGTGTGAACCGGCCGAAGAGAGGGGAGGGCGACCGAGGCCGCCACCCCCCACAGGAGAGGCCCCGGTCGCCATCCGTCACGGGCTCGTGCGACAAGCCCGTATCTGTGTCAGCGTCCGGAGTGCGTTTTCTGTCACACCTCGCTCCGCGCAGGGTTGGTTGCTGGTTGTACAACGCGTGGACGGGAGGTACGTGAAAGCCGTAACGTGCGGATTTGCGCCACACGTACAGGACGTCGAACGGGTTGGGGACTTTGCTGGGGGACGACGCGGAGCTGACCGCCGCGGTGCTCGCGGCACAGGACGGCGACGAGAGCGCGTTCCGGACTGTGTACCGCGCCGTGCACCCGCGCCTGCTCGGATACGTACGCACGCTCGTCGGGGACGGCGACGCCGAGGACGTGACCTCCGAGGCATGGCTGCAGATCGCCCGCGACCTCGGCTCCTTCACCGGAGACGCCGACCGCTTCCGCGGCTGGGCGGCACGCATCGCCCGCAACCGGGCCCTCGACCACATCCGCATGCGCGGCCGCCGGCCCGCCGTCGGCGGCGACGAGACCGAGCTGACCGGACGGGCCGCGGACTCCGACACCTACGGCGAGGCCATGGAGGCCCTCTCCACGGGCCGCACCATGGCGCTGATAGCCCAGCTCCCGCAGGACCAGGCCGAGGCCGTCGTCCTGCGGGTGGTCGTCGGCCTCGACGCGAAGAGCGCGGCCGAGACCCTGGGCAAACGGCCCGGCGCGGTCCGCACGGCGGCGCACCGGGGGCTGAAGAAGCTCGCCGAACTGCTGAACGCCGAGTCGGGTCCCGCGGGCGGGGGCGAGGCCCGGGCGCGGGTCGGCCATAATGCCGGAGACCTGGCGCGGGACCGTGACCTCGACGCCGTACCGGCGCAGCGGGCACGGGCCAAGGCCCTCGTCGAACAAACCGGTGTGACGCATTCACGTTGGCGGACGCAGAAGGACATGTGATGGCCGACGAGCACAAGGCGTGGCTGGACGGAGCCACGGCGGAGGAGCTGCTGCGCGGACGGGCCGCCGGGCCGGTCGTACCCGGGGGCGACCCCCGTGCCCGCGCCGAGGCCGAGCGGCTGCGCGCCGCCCTCGACGCCCTGACCCCACCGCCCGCGGGCAACGGTGAGCTGCCCGGCGAGGCCGCGGCCCTGGCCGCGTTCCGCGCGGCGCACGCGACGCGGGCCGCGGCGGCGGTCTCGGCGGCGGCGCCCGAGGCGGGCCGCTCCGGCGCGCCCGGGACGGGAGCCCCCGAAGAGCCCGTCATCGACCTGGCGCCCATACCCGTCGTACGGATCCCCGCGCAGCGCCGCTACGGCACTCCCGTCCGCTTCGGGCTGGCGGCCGCGCTGGCCGGGGTCGCGGTCGGCGGTATCGCCGCCGTCGCCGGCACCGGCCTGCTGGACCGGGCCGTGCACCTCACGGCCGGCCCCGCGCCCGCCGTGTCGGTCAGCGCCGACTCGGACCGCACCCCCGCCGGGGAGACGGCCGGCCCCACCCCCGAGGTCCCGCAGCTGCGGCCCACCCCGGAGGGCGGCGGCGGGCTCGCCTCTCCCGGCCCCGGCTTCTCGCTGCCGCCGGGCGGGCAGACCCGTGTCCCCCTGGACACCGTCCCCAGCGTGTCGCTGCCGCCCGGCGCGGCGACGACGCCCGGCACGGGAGGCGGCGGCGCGGCGGGCACCGACGGCACCCGCAACACGTTCACCGACAAGGACGGCGGCGGCGACGGCAGCGCCGACGAGGACGGCAAGGAGGCGGGCAAGGACCGCCCCGAGAACCTGTGCCGGGACCACCTCGCGAACAGGCTGGCCGAGGACCGCAAGGAGTACCTCGCCCGCATCGCCGGCGGACTCGCCAAGGTGCCGCGCTTCTGCGCGACCCTGCTGGACGCGCCCCGCTCGGGCACCCCGCAGGGCGGCTCCGTCGACCCGGGCAGCGTCGTCCTCCCCTCGCCGACGACGGCGGACCCGGGCGGCCCGCTGGGCTTCCGCACCCGCTGACGGGGGTCGGGAACCGGTCTGCGAACGCGGCTCGGAACACCCGGAAACACGGGGCGGAATCGTTTCCGCACCGGCCCGTGCGCACGGCAGTAACACTTTTCGAACCGCCGGCGCAGTACAGAACGAGCCGACTGGTCATCGGCCGCGCGAGAGCCGGGGTTCCCCCCGTACCCCTGGGCTCTGCGCACCCGGCGCGGGCGGGGCACGTTCCCCCGGCCCTGCCCGCGCCCTCTCTCCTCCCACGGCTGCGGCCGGTCGGCCGGCCGAATCACCGTCACCAGTAGACGACGACCTTGTCGCCGACCTTCACCTGGTCGAACAGCGCCGCCAGCTTCTGCTTGTCCCGGACGTTCACGCAGCCGTGCGAGGCGCCGGCGTAGCCGCGGGCCGCGAAGTCGGCCGAGTAGTGCACCGCCTGGCCCTGACTGAAGAACATCGAGTACGGCATCGGCGTGTGGTAGATCGTCGAGGTCCAGTCCTTCGCCTTCCACTCCACCTGGAACAGGCCCTCGCGGGTCGGCGTGTTCTCCGAGCCGAAGCGCACGTCCATCGTGGAGACCACCCTGCCGTCGATCATCCAGGCGAGGGTGCGGCTCTCCTTGCTGATGCACATCACCCGGCCCTGCAGGCAGTGCGGGTCCGGGGCGGCCGGCTCGTTGGTGGTCGGCGGGCGCAGCTCCTCCTCCGTGGGCTTCCTGCTGAGGCCCTGGAGCCTGTGCCAGGTGGCCTCGTCCACCGCGCCGGTCGCGCCGAGCCCCTGCTGCGACTGGAAGGTCTTCACGGCGGCGGTCGTCTTCGAGCCGTAGAAGCCGGTGGGCGCCACCGACATCAGCTTCAGCTGCCTCAGCCGGGCCTGGAGCTCGCGGACCTGGTCGCTCTCGTCGCCGTTGGCCATGACCGGCTTGACGGCCGGGGCCGCGGACCCCGACGGCGGGGCCGGGGCCGGGGCCGAGGAGGGGGGCGGGGCCGACGGGGAGGACGAGGGGGACGAGGACGGCGAGGGCGACGGAGCGGGTGAGGAGGCGCCCGGCTTGTCGTCCTGCCCGGACGGGGACGCCGAGGGGGGAGCGACCGGTGCGGACCGCGCCGCCGGAGCGGAACCGGAATGCTGGGGACCGCAGGCGGTCGCGGCGAACGCGACGGCGGCGGCAAGGCCGAGCGTGCGGATGGTGACTCTCTGTCGGTGCATTCGCGGTTCCCCCGAATTCGTCGTCGTGTATCTGGGTGATGCCTCACGGGCGTGGACAGTTGCGGACGAACCCGCGATGTTGCGCCATTGTGACCAGCGGCCGTCGCGGGCGCGGTCGTACCGGCCCCGGGCCGGTCGGCTCCACGGACACGGAGGGTGCACGACATGGTCCGTCCCACGGCCCGCACCGAGAGCGGGATCCCGATCGAACCGGTCTACGGGCCATCGGCCCTGACGGGCTGGGACCCGGCGGGCAGCCTCGGGGCGCCGGGGGAGTACCCGTTCACCCGCGGCATCCACCCCGCGATGTACACGGCCCGGCCCTGGACCATGCGCCAGTACGCCGGCTTCGGCACGGCCGCCGAGTCCAACGCCCGCTTCCGCCGCCTCATCGAGGGCGGGGGCACCGGCCTGTCCGTGGCCTTCGACCTGCCCACCCAGATGGGCCACGACTCCGACGCCCCCCTCGCCGCCGGGGAGGTCGGCAAGGTCGGCGTCGCCGTCGACTCCGTCGAGGACCTGCGCGTGCTCTTCGAGGACATCCCCCTCGACCGCGTCTCCACCTCGATGACGATCAACGCCCCGGCCGCCCTGCTGCTCCTGATGTACCAGCTCGTCGCCGAGGAGCGGGGCATCGCGGGCGCCCGGCTGACCGGCACGATCCAGAACGACGTCCTGAAGGAGTACATCGCGCGCGGGACGTACGTCTTCCCGCCCGGTCCCTCCCTGCGGCTGACCGCCGACACCTTCCGCTACTGCCGCGCCGAGCTCCCCCGGTGGAACACCATCTCCGTCTCCGGCTACCACATGGCCGAGGCGGGCGCCTCGCCTGTCCAGGAGGTCGCCTTCACCCTGGCCGACGCGATCGCCTACGTCCGGACGGCGCTCGCCGCCGGGATGGCCGTCGACGAGTTCGCCCCCCGCCTGTCCTTCTTCTTCGTCGCCCGCACGACCCTCCTGGAGGAGGTGGCCAAGTTCCGGGCGGCCCGGCGGATCTGGGCCCGCGTCATGCGCGAGCAGTTCGGCGCGAAGGACCCCCGGTCGCTGATGCTGCGCTTCCACACCCAGACCGCCGGGGTCCAGCTGACGGCGCAGCAGCCCGAGCTCAACCTCGTACGGGTGGGCGTGCAGGCGCTGGCCGCGGTCCTCGGCGGCACCCAGTCGCTGCACACCAACTCCTTCGACGAGGCCATCGCCCTGCCCACGGAGAAGGCGGCCCGGCTGGCGCTGCGGACCCAGCAGGTGCTGGCCTACGAGACGGACGTGCCGCACACCGTCGACCCCTTCGCCGGGTCCTACGCCGTGGAGCGGATGACGGACCAGCTGGAGGAGGCGGCCCTGGCCCTGATGCGGCGGGTCGAGGACCTCGGCGGGGCGGTCGCGGCGATCGAGGCCGGGTTCCAGAAGGGGGAGATCGAGGCCAACGCCTACCGGATCGCGCGGGAGCAGGAGGCCGGGGCGCGGACCGTGGTCGGGGTCAACCGCTTCGCGCTGGAACGGGAGGAGCCGTACGCGCCGCTGCGCGTCGATCCGGCGATCGAGGTCCGGCAGTGCGAGGCGCTGGCCCGGCTGCGGGCCGGGCGGGACGCGGAGGCGGTGCGGTCCACGCTGGAGGAGCTGCGGGAGGCGGCCGCCGGAGCGGAGGAGAACGTGCTGTACCCGATGAAGGAGGCGCTGCGGGCGCGGGCCACGGTCGGGGAGGTGTGCGGGGTGCTGCGGGAGGTCTGGGGGACGTACGAGCCGTCGGGTCTCGGTGCGTGAAACACACTGGCATGACAGGTGCGTACCTGTGGGACACTCCTGCCCATGCTGGGTGTGACAGATCTTCCTACTTATTTCGCCGCCGTGGTGCTGATCGTCCTGCTGCCGGGGCCGAACTCCCTCTACGTCCTCTCCGTCGCCTCGCGGCGCGGGGTGAGGCAGGGCTACAAGGCCGCCTGCGGCGTGTTCACCGGTGACACCGTGCTCATGGTGCTCGCGGCCGTCGGCGCGGGCGCGCTGCTCCAGGCCAGCCCGGTGCTGTTCACCGTGGTCAAGGTGCTCGGGGCCGGCTACCTGGGCTGGCTGGCCGTCGGCATGATGCGGGCCGCGTGGGCGATGTGGCAGGCGCGCCGGACGCGCGACGAGGAGCCGGAGCCGGACGGCCCGGAGGCGGCGGGCGCGGCCGAGCGCCCGTACCGGCGGGCGCTGCTGGTCAGCCTGCTCAACCCGAAGGCCATCCTGTTCCTGCTGTCGTTCTTCGTGCAGTTCGTCGACCCGGGGTACGCCTACCCCGCACTGTCGTTCCTGCTACTCGGGACCGTCTCCCAGCTGGTCAGCCTCCTCTACCTGTCCACCCTGATCTTCACGGGCACCCGCCTGTCGGCCGCCTTCCGCCGCCGCAAGCGGCTGTCGGCCGGGGCGACCTCGGCGGCGGGCGTGATCTTCCTGGGCTTCGCAGCCAAGCTCGCCGTCAGCTGACGGGCGCCGCCTGACCCGCGCAGGCCTCCGGGCGCCGCCCGGCCCGCGCCCGCCCGCGGCCATTGACCGGCCCGCGCCCGCCTCCGGCCATCGCCCGAGGGGCGTCAGAAGCCGGCGCCCAGCCGGCCCAGCCGCCTGCGCAGCCGGTGCGCCGCCCGCCGCACGGCGCGGCTGCGCGGCAGGAACGCCAGCCGCCGCGGGATCCCGCCCGGCAGCCCCAGGGCGGTCAGCCTGCGGCGTCCGAAGTAGCGCCGGGTGTACGGGTCCAGGTGCCGCGCCAGGTACGCCTCGGCCCCGGGGCGGCGCTCCGGCAGGATCCGGGGCTGCATGGTGAAGCCCACCGCCGAGACCAGTCCGGGCAGGTCGGCGGGGGGATCCCGCGGCGGCCCGTCCAGGTCCGGGACCAGCGCGTCCACCAGCGTCAGCGGGATCCGGTTGCTGTTCTGGTACGGGACCAGCCGGCCCAGCACGGACGCCGTGCCGGTCCGCGCCACCGGGATCCCGTACAGCGCCCGGGCCGTCAGCAGCCCCGTCGAGAAGCAGCCCACCACCAGCGCCGGGCGCAGCCGCTGGTAGAGGGTCTCGGCCAGCACCGGCGCGTCCAGCACGGTCAGCCGGGCCCCGAGCCGGGCGGCCTCGGCCTCGGCTCGCCGCCAGTAGGCCGCGGGGGCGCCGGGGTGCGGTTTGAAGACCAGGTCCCGGTGTCCCCACTCGTAGGCGCCGCGCACCATCGAGGCGTGCAGTTCCTCCTCCTCGTCCGGGGACATCAGCTCCAGCGCGGACAGGTACTGGCCCAGCAGCAGGGCGGGGGGCTCTTCCCCGGCCCCGTCCCCGTCCCCTCCCGCGGCCGTGAGGCCGGCTCCGGGCGGGTTCCCCAGGTCGGCCAGTTCGGCGAAGACCTTCAGGGCGGCCGGCGCCGGCACCAGCTCACCCCGCACCCCGAACTCGGTCAGCAGCAGCGGCTCCAGCCCCGGGACCAGGTCCAGGTGCAGCACCCGCCGCACCCGCATCCCGATCTGCGGGTCGAGCCGGAAGCGGGTGGGCCCGTACGACATGAGCCCGTCGGCGTAGACGTCGATCGCGGCGCCCGGGAACAGCCGGCACAGGCTCTGCGCGGGCGGCACCTGGAGGGACTCCACGACCAGCTCGACCCGGTCCTCGCCCAGGCCCCACGACCGCCGCAGCTGCCGCTCCCACAGCGGGACGTCCTCCGGGCGCGGCGCCCAGACGCTCGGGTGCTGCGGGGCGACGACCGCGTTCCAGTCGAGCACCTCGTCGAAGCGGGTGCGCAGCGCGGCGAAGCCCGGCATGGCGTCGAGGCCCGGCGTGATCTCGGGAGCTGGGGAGTGGTTGCTGGTCAGCAGGATCCGGCGACCGGCCGGCGGGAGGCAGCCGGCGTCGAGGGCGGCGGCGAGGGTGGCCGTGCCGTAGAGGGTGGAGGCGAGGAAGAGCTGCGTCACGTTCACGCGGCGGCCCCCGGGGCCCCGGCGGTGGCGGGGGCGGTCCTGCGGCGCAGCCTGCGCAGCAGGGCGGAGCGGTCGGCGTCCATCGAGTCCAGGGCCCCGTCCAGCGCCGCGCGCGGCAGGCGGCCGAGCGCGTCCGCACTCATCGACCGGAGTTTTTTCGCCACGGCCGGTTCGAACCTTTCGATCGAGCCGATATGGTGCGCGATAATCGCGCAATACGTTCGGACGGCCTTGGGGATCAGGAGTTCGGATTCCCGGTCGGCGGCCGTGTCCGCGATCACCTGGTCGAATGCCCGAATGAAATCGAGCTGGCGCTCGTCCCCGATCTGCGTCAACGAGGTGGAAATGCCCCGCCGGTAGAAGATCCCCGGCAGGCCGACCGCCGCGAACGACCGCGCCTCCCGGTGCAGCCGCCAGATCCACGGCCGGTCCTCGGCCGTCCGCAGCCCGTCGGTGAAGTGCAGCAGCCCCCGGTCCAGCAGCCGCCGGTGGTACATCCCGGCCCAGGCGTACGGATAGTCCACCGCGGTGGCCCGCGAGGCCGGCAGGATCCCGGCGCGGGGGTCGGCCACCACCCGCTCCGGCCCGTACGGAACCCGCTGCACGGCCCGCTCCCGGCCCGTCGCCTGCACATGGTCGGTACGGACGAAGTCGCAGTTCAGAGCCTCGATGGCGGCGAGCGTGCGGGACAGGTGGCCCGGTGCCAGCCAGTCGTCGCCGTCCAGGAAGGCGACGTACTCCCCGCGCGCCGCGTCCAGCCCGGTGTTGCGGGCGGTCGCCAGCCCGCCGTTGCGCTCCCGTCTCAGCAGCACCGCCCCCGGCAGGGTCGCCGCGGCGCGCTCCAGCAGCGCGGGCGTCCCGTCCGTCGAACGGTCGTCGACGAGCAGGAACTCGAAGTCCTCGCGGGCATTGAGTCCGAGGCTCCTCAGGGCATCCGGTGCGTATGTCCGCACGTTGTAGAACGGCACGACGACAGAGAGCTTGAGCACCCGCGAGACCCTAGGGTGCGGCCCGGCATTCACCGTGGCCCCGACGCGTATTCCGTGTGAACGACGCGGGGCGGTCCCGTTAACCAGGGCGCTTTCGCATTTCGTCGACGGGTTGTTAACCCGCCGTTGTGCGCTCGTTGGGCCGACCACCGGAAATGCGGAATAGCTTCTGCCGGGTGCCAGTGCCACTCAGAAGAAGCCCGGCCGATCAGCGGATCGCCGTACTCGCCGATTCCGACACGCGATGGAAATGGGGCGCCCACACGGCCCGCCGCCTCACCCCCTCCGACACCCCCGCCGGCCACCGGATCACCGGCTACCTCCTGCGCGGCCGGGCCACCCCCACCGCACGCCAGCTCGGCGAGGCGGGGGTCGGCGCGGACACCGCACCGGTGGAGGTCACCTGCGCGGAGTTCCTCGCGGAGCTCGGGCGCGAACGTCACGACGTGGTCGTCCTCGCCCTCGTCGGCGGCGCCGTCCAGGCCGTCCTGCACGGGGCCCGCGCCCTGTGGCCGGAGCCGTCGGCCCGGCCCGTGTTCGTCACCGGGTACGTGGGCGTCGTCTACGAGAAGCTCGCCGACGGGCTGCTGCTGCGGCACGGCGCCGACCTGGTCCTCGCCAACTCCCGCCACGACGCCGAGCGCTTCCGCGCCGTCTACACGGGCGTGGGCGCCGACCCGGACGCCGTCACCGAGACCGCCCTGCCGTTCCTGGCGGGGGCCCGGTACGAGCCCGCCGGGGCCCGGACCCACCGGGTGGTCTTCGCGGTGCAGCCCTCCGTGCCCGAGAGCCGCGCCGACCGGGCCTACCTGCTGGGCCGGGCCGCCGGACACGCGCGGCTGCACCCGGACCGCGAGGTCCTGGTCAAACTGCGCAGCCGGCCCGGGGAGCACACCACCCACCTGGAGGAACACCCCTACCAGCGCCTGGCCGAACGCCTCCCCGGCGGCCTCCCGCCCAACTGCCGCCTCGTCTACGGGCACATGGGCGAGGTCCTCGACGGCACCGACCTGCTGGTCACCGTCTCCTCCACGGCCGCCCTGGAGTCCCTCCACCGGGGCATCCCGACCGCCGTCCTGACCGACCTCGGCATCCGCGAGGCCCTCGGCAACCAGCACTTCCTCGGCTCGGGCTGCCTGGCCTCCTGGAACCAGCTCGACGCCGGCCTGCTGCCCCAGGGCGACCCCGCCTGGCTCGCGGCCCACGGCGTCCCCGCCGCCGGGCCGGCGGAGCCCGGCCCCGACCCCTACGCGCGCGCCCGGGAGCGGGTCGCCGGGCTGCTCGCGCGGGAGCGGCTCGCGCCCGTGGCGCCGTACTACACCGCCGAGACCGCCCCCGGCTACCTCCCCGGGATCCTCGCCCGCCAGCACCTCGCCCCCGACGGGACCCCGCTGCCGGGGGCCCTGCGGCGCGCGGACGAGCGGTCGGCGGCGCGGCGGTGGGTACGGGGACGGCTGCGCGAGGCCGCGCGGGGGGCCTACCGGCACGGGGTGCAGCGCGTGGCCCCGGCGATCCGCCGGCTGGGCGAGCTGTGAGCGCCCGGGCCCGCACCACCGCGGGGCAGGGGCCCCGCAGGGTCCTCGCCGTGATCCCGGCCCGCGGCGGCTCCAAGGGGGTCCCGGGCAAGAACACCGCACGCGTCGGCGGGGTCCCGCTGGTCACCCGCGCCGTACGCGCCTGCCGGGCCGCACCCACCGTCACCGACGTGGGTCCTGGAGGTCGACGACCCGCACGACCTCGCCCGCGCCCGCCTCCTGGCCCCCTCCTCGACCCGGCTCCCGCACCCCGCCCACCCCGCCCGCCCCAGCGAAGGACACCCGAGGCCATGACCGTCGCCCCCCTCACCCCCCGCCTGCGCACCCTCGGCCCGCGCATCGCCGGTCCCGGCCGGCCGGTCTACGTCGTCGGCGAGATCGGCATCAACCACAACGGCGACCTCGGCACCGCCTTCGCCCTCGTCGACGCCGCCGCCGAGGCCGGATGCGACGCGGTCAAGTTCCAGAAGCGCACCCCGGAGATCTGCACCCCCCGCGACCAGTGGCACGTCGAACGCGACACCCCCTGGGGCCGCATGACCTACATCGACTACCGCCACCGCGTCGAGTTCGGCGAGGCCGACTACCTCGCCATCGACGAGCACTGCGCCAAGCGCGGCATCGACTGGTTCGCCTCCCCCTGGGACACGGAGGCCGTCGCCTTCCTGGAGAAGTTCGACCTCCCCGCCCACAAGGTGGCCTCCGCCTGCCTCACCGACGACGAGCTGCTGCGCGCCGTGCGCGCCACCGGCCGCACGGTCGTCCTCTCCACCGGCATGTCCACCCCGAAGCAGATCCGGCACGCCGTCGAGGTGCTCGGCAGCGAGAACATCCTGCTCTGCCACGCCACCTCGACCTACCCGGCCAAGGCCGAGGAGCTCAACCTGCGGATGATCAACACCCTCCAGGAGGAGTACCCGAACGTCCCCGTCGGCTACTCCGGCCACGAGACGGGCCTGCAGACCACCCTGGCCGCCGTCGCCCTCGGCGCCGTCCTCGTCGAGCGGCACATCACCCTCGACCGCGCCATGTGGGGCTCCGACCAGGCCGCCTCCGTCGAGCCCGGCGGCCTCGCCCGCCTCGTGCGCGACATCCGCACCATCGAGACCGCCCTCGGCGACGGCGTCAAGAAGGTCTACGACTCCGAGCTCGCCCCCATGAAGAAGCTCCGCCGGGTCCGGGGCACCCTCCCGGCCCCCGCCCCCGCGGCGTCCTGACCGTCCCCGTCCTCCTCCCCAGAGCGGAGTACGTCGTGAACACCTCAGCCCCCACCCTCGCCCTCGTGGAGAGCCCGGTCCAGCTCCTCAACGTGCTGGAGTGGGCCCACGCCCGGCGCGGGGGCGGCCCGCTGCTGACCGCCGTCCCCCGCCAGCCCGGCGTCGCCGACCGGCGCCGGACCGACCCGCGCCCGCCCGCCGACCGGCTGCGCATCGTCGTCCTCCCCCCGACCGACCCGATGTCCCGGGGCCAGCTGCGCCGGGTCGCCGGGATCGCCCGGGGCGAGGGCCACGCCGTGCACTGGCAGGAGGCCCGCGGCGGCTCCGGCTCTCCGGCGGGCGCCCTGGCCGCCCTCGCGCCCGCGGTGCGCCGCGCGGAGCGGATCGTGGTCGGCGACCCCTTCTCCCGCTTCCTCCAGCTGCTGCTGGTCCCGGCCCGGGCCGCCGAGCTGGTCGTCGTGGACGACGGCACCGCGACCCTGGAGTTCGTCGCGCAGCTCGGCCGCGGCGAGCGGCTGCGCCGCTGGCACCGCACCGGCGGCGGGGCCGCGTCCCGGGTGCGGGAGCTCGCGTACGCCCCGGTGTCGGGCACCGCGCGGCGCCGGCTGACCCCGCGCGCCGGGCACGCCGTCGAGCTGTTCACCTCGATGCCGGTCGATCCGCCGGACGGGGCCCGGCTGCGGGTCAACGACTTCGCCTGGACCCGGGCCCGCTTCGGCCCGCCCCGCCTGACCAAGGGCACCGACCTGGTCGGCACCTCCCTGGTGGAGACCGGGGTGGTCGACCCGTTCCGCTACCTGGACGCGGTACGGGCCCTGGCCCGCGAGCACGGGGTGACCCGGTACTTCGCGCACCGCCGGGAGTCGCCGGAGAAGCTGCGCGCGCTGAGCGAGGCGACGGGGCTGGAGATCGTGCGCCCGGACCTGCCGCTGGAGCTGGTCGCCCGGAGGGGCCCCATCGGGCGTACCGTCGTCAGTTTTCCGTCCACGGTCGTCCACACGCTGCCGTACGCGCTCACCGGCACCGGTGTGACGGTCGCCGTGTGCGGCATCGACCCCGCCTGGCTCACCGCCACCGCCTCGCCCAAGGCCCGCGGGTTCCTCGCGGGCGTCATCGACACCGCCCGTGATGTGCGCAGACTCCCCCTCGGCGCGGCTCCTGCGGCCGGATGAGCGCGCGAGTTTACCCCCGGGCGCATCCGATCATGCGTCCAGAGGTCGCTTTTCTTTCCCCTAACGGCATGAATTTCTGGTGATCTCCAGACAGTTGACCCATCCGTGCGCCTACCCTTAAACGGGTGAACCAGTTGATGTCCCGCGAGTCCCTGCCCGCCCTGCCCGGCAAGCCCGACCGGCCCGAGCTGCCCGGCAAGCTTCCGGATCACCTGCGTGCCGAACTGATCGCCTTCCGCCGCGACTTGCACATGCATCCCGAACTAGGGCACCAGGAGTTCCGCACCACGGCGGCGATCAAGGCGCGGCTGGAGCAGGCGGGGCTGCGACCACGCGTACTGAAGTCCGGCACGGGGCTGATCTGCGACGTCGGCACCTGGGACCGGGGACGGCCGATGCTGGCCATGCGCGCGGACATCGACGCCCTGCCCATCCCCGACGCCAAGACCCACGCCCCCTACCGCTCGACCGTCCCGGACCGCGCCCACGCCTGCGGCCACGACGTGCACACCTCCGTCGTCCTCGGCGCCGGCCTGGTGCTGGCCGAGCTCGACCGGCAGGGGCTGCTGCCGCGCCCGGTGCGGCTGCTGTTCCAGCCCGCCGAGGAGGTGCTTCCGGGAGGGGCGACCGAGGCGATCGACTCCGGGGTGCTGGAGGGCGTCGGCCAGATGATCGCGGTGCACTGCGACCCGCGCGTGGACGCGGGCCGGATCGGGCTGAGGGCCGGCCCGATCACCTCGGCCTGCGACCGGCTGGAGGTCACGCTCACGGGCCCCGGCGGCCACACCGCCCGCCCGCACCTGACCACCGACATGATCACGGCCGCGGCCCGGGTCGCCGTCGACGTGCCGGCCCTGCTGGCCCGCCGGATGGACGCCCGCTCGGGCATGTCCGTCACCTGGGGCCGGATCGAGTCCGGACACGCCTGCAACGTCATCCCGATGCACGCCGAGCTCTCCGGCACGGTCCGCTGCCTGGACCTGAACGCCTGGTACGAGGCCCCGGACGCGATCCACTCCGCGATCGACGAGGTCGCGACCATGCACGGCGCCAAGTTCGAGATCAACCACGTGCGCGGGGTGCCGCCCGTGGTGAACGACCCGGTGGTCGCCGAACTGCTGCGGGAGTCCATGGCGGCCCGTCGCGGCGCCGAGTCCGTCGAGGACACCGAACAGAGCCTCGGCGGCGAGGACTTCTCCTGGTACCTGGAGCACGTCCCGGGCGCCATGGCCCGCCTCGGCGTCCGCAAGCCCGGTGACACCGCCAAGCGCGACCTGCACCGGGGTGACTTCGACGTCGACGAGTCCGCGATCGCGGTCGGCGTGGAGTTCTTCACGGCCGCCGCCCTGCTCGACGGGCTCCGTTCAAGGCCCTCCGCGTAAAAAATCAAGCAAAGCTCTGTACAACATCCGCGGGTCCCCTGCCGGACCTGTCCAACCCTTGGTACACAAGGGTTGGACAGGTCTGCGGTTACCAATCGGTCACTGTCCGGTTCGCGACGATCCGATAACGACTCATGAACGGGCCTTTAACTGACATCTACGCGCGTTACGATCGCCGCGAAACCAGCGCCGGTCGTGGCGCTTCGGTCAGGTTTTGAAGGAGCCTCCCCTTGCGCCGGATCACCAGGATCGCCACCGTGGGCATCGCGTCCGCGGCGCTGGCCCTCTCGGCCACCGCCTGTGGCGGAAAGAAGTCCTCGGACGCCTCGTCCTCCTCGTCGTCCTCCTCCGAGACGAAGAGCGCCGGCGCCGCCATCGCGTACGACGTCGGCGGCCGTGGCGACCAGTCGTTCAACGACGCCGCCTACGCCGGCCTGGAGAAGGCGGAGAAGGACCTCAAGGTCAAGACCGCCGAGGCCGAGCCCACCGAGGGCGAGAGCGAGGCCGACAAGGTCCAGCGCCTCACCGAGCTGGCGCGCAAGGGCAACAACCCGGTCATCGGCGTCGGCTTCTCCTACGCCCCGGCCATCAAGAAGGTCGCCGCGAAGTTCCCGAACACCACGTTCGGCATCATCGACGACACCTCGGTGACCGACAAGAACATCGCCAACCTGGTCTTCAACGAGGAGCAGGGCTCCTACCTGGCCGGCGTCGCCGCCGCCAAGGCGTCGAAGTCCGGCACGGTCGGCTTCATCGGCGGTGTCGAGGTCCCGCTGATCAAGAAGTTCCAGGCCGGCTTCGAGCAGGGCGTCAAGGACACCAACCCGAACGCCAAGGTGCTGTCGACCTACCTGACCCAGCCGCCGGACTTCTCGGGCTTCGCCAAGCCCGACCTCGGCAAGGCCGCCGCCAAGGGCCAGCTCGACAGCGGCGCCGACGTGATCTACTCGGCCGCCGGCCTCGCGGGCTCGGGCGCCATCGAGGCCGCCGCCACCGCCGGCAAGTGGGCCATCGGCGTCGACTCCGACCAGTACAACCAGGCCGGTCTGTCGAAGTACAAGGACCACATCCTGACCTCGGTCACCAAGGACGTCTCCGACGCGGTCTACAACCTGATCAAGTCGGTCAAGGACGGCAAGCCGGAGAGCGGCGAGGTCCGCTACGGCCTGGACAAGAACGGCGTCGGCCTGGCGGAGTCCAACCCGCAGTACAAGTCGATGGCCGACCTCATCGCCGCGGTGGAGAAGGCCAAGGCCGCCATCATCGCGAAGCAGATCACCGTCAAGACCACGCCGTAAGGCCGTCGTCTGACAGGTAGTCGTGGTCTCCGGGGTCCGGGAGCGGTCTCTACCGCTCCCGGACCCCGCACCTCGTCTGCCGCCCAGTCCGTGAGAACTTGTGGTCAGTTGGCCGCAAGTTTTCACTTCCGACAGTGCTACGCGCGTAGAGGCATCGTGGACGCGATACCTTCTCTCCCCGCCCTGTCCTCCTGCCAACTTGGCTCATTACCGGCTCCTTCCGCGCCAAGGAGAGTGCGTCATCAACGCGTCCAGCCCCCCTCTCGCCGTAGAACTGCACGGCATCACCAAGCGTTTCCCCGGCGTCGTCGCCAACAAGGACATCGCCATTTCCGTCCGCAAGGGCACGGTCCACGCCCTCATCGGTGAGAACGGTGCCGGCAAGTCGACCCTGATGAAGATCCTCTACGGCATGCAGAAGCCGGACGAGGGCACCATCGCCATCGACGGGGAGCAGGTCTCCTTCAACAACCCCGGCGAGGCCATCGCCCGCGGCATCGGCATGGTGCACCAGCACTTCATGCTGGCCGACAACCTCACCGTCCTGGAGAACGTCGTCCTCGGCGGCGAGAAGCTGTTCGGCATCGGCTCCAAGGCCCGCAAGAAGATCATGGAGATCTCGGACGCGTACGGCCTCGGCGTGCGTCCCGACGCCCTGGTCGAGGACCTCGGTGTCGCCGACCGCCAGCGCGTGGAGATCCTCAAGGTCCTCTACCGCGGTGCGAAGACCCTCATCCTCGACGAGCCCACCGCGGTGCTCGTGCCGCAGGAAGTGGACGCGCTCTTCGACAACCTGCGCGAGCTCAAGGCCGAGGGCCTGACCGTCATCTTCATCTCGCACAAGCTGGGCGAGGTACTGAAGGTCGCCGACGACATCACCGTCATCCGCCGCGGCACCACGGTCGGCACCGCCGACCCGAAGACGGCCACGACCAAGCAGCTCGCCGAGCTGATGGTCGGCACCGAGCTGCCCTCGCCGGAGACCCGCGAGTCCACGGTGACCACCACCCCGATGCTCAAGGTCGAGGGCCTGACCGTCGCCGAGTCCGGCACCGTCACCACCCCCGAGACCTCGGTGCCCGCCCTGGGCGACTCCGACACGGACCTGCGCGAGGCCCCGGTCGCCGGCCGCCTCCTGCTCGACGGGATCGGCTTCACCATCCACAAGGGCGAGATCCTCGGCATCGCCGGTGTCGAGGGCAACGGCCAGACGGAGCTGATCGAGGCCCTCATGGGCATGATCACCCCCGACGCGGGCGTCATCACCCTCGACGGCGCCGACATCACCAGGATGCCGGTCCGCAAGCGCCGCGAGGGCGGCATCGGCTACATCCCCGAGGACCGCCACCGGCACGGCCTGCTGCTGGAGTCCCCCCTCTGGGAGAACCGCATCCTCGGCCACGTCACCGAGCGGCCGAACTCCAAGGGCGGCATCCTCGATCCGAAGGCCGCCCGCAAGGACACCGAGCGGATCGTGCGCGAGTACGACGTCCGCACCCCCGGCATCGACGTCACCGCGGCCTCCCTCTCCGGCGGCAACCAGCAGAAGCTGATCGTCGGCCGCGAGATGAGCCACAACCCGAAGTTCCTGATCGCCGCGCACCCCACCCGCGGCGTGGACGTCGGCGCGCAGGCGCAGATCTGGGACGCCATCCGCGAGGCCCGCCGCGAGGGCCTGGCCGTGCTCCTGATCTCCGCCGACCTGGACGAGCTGATCGGCCTGTCCGACACCCTGCGCGTCATCTACCGCGGCCGCCTGGTCGCCGACGCCGACCCGGCGACCATCACGCCCGAGGAGCTCGGCACCGCCATGACCGGAGCCGCCAGCGGGCACCTCGAAGCCCATGACAACCACTCCGCCGGGGTCGACGGCGACGCCACGGAGGACGAGGCCCGATGAAGAAATTCGACAAGGACCGGCTGCTCCTCGCAGCCGCCGGACCGGTTCTCGCTCTGGTCAGCGCCCTCGTGCTGACCATGATCGTGCTCGCCCTCTCGGGCGTGGACCCGATCGACCCGCTGCGGATCATGATCGAGCAGGCGGGTTACGAGGACATCCAGGTCCTGATCATCAACCAGGCGGGCATCTACTTCCTGGCGGCCCTGGCCGTGGCCATCGGCTTCCGGATGAACCTCTTCAACATCGGCGTCGACGGCCAGTACCGCCTCGCGGCGATGGTCTCCGCCGTGGTCGGCGCCTCGGTCTCGCTGCCGGCCCCGCTGCATGTCCTGCTGATCGTGCTCGTCGCCATGGCGACCGGTGCCTTCTGGTCCGGTATCGCGGGCGTCCTCAAGGCCCGGCGCGGCGTGAGCGAGGTCGTCTCCACGATCATGCTCAACGCCATCGCGACCTCGCTGATCGCCTGGCTGATCCTGCCGAAGAACCTCGGCGTGCAGCCCCCCGGCTCGAACGACCTGACCACCGGTGACATCCCGGAGTCCGGCTGGTTCCCGGCGCTGTCCCTGCCCGGCGGCGACATCTACGGCTTCACCTTCGTCGCCTTCGCGCTCGGCTTCGTCTACTGGTTCGTGCTCAACCGCACCCGCTTCGGCTTCGACCTGCGCGCCTCCGGCGCCAGCGAGTCCGCCGCGCAGGCCTCCGGTGTCGAGCCCAAGAAGATGATCATGACCGCGATGCTCATCTCGGGCGCCGTCGCCGGCCTGACCGGCATGCCGCTGCTGCTGGGTGAGTCGCACACGTACAACCTGTCCTTCCCGCTGGGCATCGGCTTCACCGGTATCACCGTCGCCCTGCTCGGCCGCAACAACCCGATCGGCATCCTCTTCTCGGCCTTCCTGATCGCCTTCATCGACAAGGCGTCCGCGGGCCTCGACACCGAGGGCTACGCCAAGGAGATCGGCACGATCATGCAGGGCCTGATCGTGATCGCGGTCGTCGTCAGCTACGAGCTCGTCCGCCGCTACGGCATCCGCCGCCAGCAGCAGAAGGTCGGCGAAGAGCTGGCCGCCGGCCACGCCCTCAAGACCGACAACAAGGAGGTCGCGGCGTGAGCACCAGCACCGTTTCCGCGACGAGCGCCGCGCCCAAGAAGGGCGGCGGACGCCGCAAGCTCACCCTCCCCTGGATCCTGCTGATGATCGCGGGAGGCCTCGCACTGGTCTCGGTCGTCCGCCTGATCTCCGGCGCCAACGACCTGACCTCCGTCGGCCAGGTCTCCGGCGCCCTCCAGCTCGCCGTGCCGATCGCCCTCGCGGGCCTCGGCGGCCTGTGGGCCGAGCGCGCGGGCGTGGTCAACATCGGCCTCGAAGGCATGATGATCCTCGGCACCTGGTTCGGTGCCTGGGCCGGCTACCAGTGGGGTCCGTGGACCGGTGTCGTCCTCGGCATCGTCGGCGGCGCCGTCGGTGGCCTGCTGCACGCGATCATCACCGTGACCTTCAACGTGAACCACATCGTCTCCGGTGTGGCGATCAACATCCTGGCCGTCGGCTTCACCCAGTACCTGTCGAACTTCACCTTCGACAAGGCCCCGGGCGGCTCCTCCAAGCAGTCCCCGCGCATCGACCCCATCACGGAGATCACGATCCCGGGGCTCTCGGACGGGCTGGCGACGATCCAGGGCAAGCACTGGTTCCTGATCTCGGACGCCGCCGGCGTGCTCGGCGGCCTGGTCACCGACCTCTCGCTGCTGACCGTCGTCGCGGTGCTGCTGATCCCCGCCACCTGGTGGGTCCTGTGGCGCACGGCCTTCGGCCTGCGCCTGCGCTCCTGCGGTGAGAACCCGATCGCCGCGGAGTCCCTCGGCGTCAACGTGTACAAGTACAAGTACATCGCCGTGATCGTCTCCGGCGCGATGGCCGGCCTCGGCGGCGCGTTCCTCGCGATCGTCTCCACCGGCATCTACCAGGAGGGCCAGACCGGCGGCCGCGGCTACATCGGTCTCGCCGCGATGATCTTCGGCAACTGGATGCCGGGCGGCATGGCCGTCGGATCGGGCCTCTTCGGCTTCACCTACAGCCTCCGCCTGCGCGGCGGTGCCGAGAACGTGCACGCGATGCTCCTGCTCATCGCGATCCTGCTGGTCCTCGTCGTCGCCTGGCAGCTGTACAAGAAGAAGTACCTCCAGGCCGGCATCGCCGCCGTCTGCGCCGCCGGGCTCTTCGTCTGGTACGCGCTCACCGACCAGGTGCCCAGCCAGTTCGTGGACGCCGCGCCGTACGTGACGACGCTGCTGGTCCTCGCCCTTTCGGCGCAGCGCCTGCGCATGCCGAAGGCGGACGGCATGCCGTACCGCAAGGGCCAGGGCAAGTGACCCGGGACCCCGCGGTGGACTGGGACGCCCTGCGGGCGGCCGCCCGGGACGCAATGACCCGGGCGTACGCCCCGTACTCGGGCTTCCCGGTCGGGGTCGCCGCGCTGGTCGACGACGGGCGCGTGGTCACCGGCTGCAACGTCGAGAACGCGAGCTACGGGCTCGGCCTGTGCGCCGAGTGCGGTCTGGTCTCCTCCCTCCAGGCCACCGGCGGCGGCCGCCTCACCCACTTCACGTGCGTGGACGGCAAGGGCGAGAGCCTCGTCCCGTGCGGCCGCTGCCGCCAGCTGCTCTACGAGTTCGGCGGCCCGGACCTGCTGGTGGACACACCGGCCGGGATCCTTCCGCTGAGCGCGATGCTGCCGCAGGCCTTCGGGCCCGATCACCTCAGACAGCCGTGACGACGGCCCTCCGCCCCTCGGGGCGGAGGGCCGTCGGCCGTCTTCGAGCCGGGCTCGACCCCCACCTGAAACTCCTTGAACCCCCCTCCCTCATCTCTATGCGCGTAGAAGGAAGCCACCTCATGGACGTCATCTCCGTCATCCGGACCAAGCGGGACCGCGGCGAGCTGAGCCCCGAGCAGATCGACTGGGTCATCGACGCCTACACCCGCGGGGTCGTCGCCGACGAGCAGATGTCGGCGCTCGCCATGGCCATCCTGCTCAACGGCATGAACCGGTCCGAGATCGCCCGCTGGACGGCCGCGATGATCGCCTCCGGCGAGCGCATGAACTTCGACTCCCTCTCCCGCCCCACCGCCGACAAGCACTCCACCGGCGGCGTGGGCGACAAGATCACCCTGCCGCTCGCCCCGCTCGTCGCCGCCTGCGGCGCGGCCGTCCCGCAGCTCTCGGGCCGCGGCCTCGGCCACACCGGCGGCACCCTCGACAAGCTGGAGTCCATCCCGGGCTGGCGCGCGCTGCTCTCCAACGAGGAGATGCTGAACGTCCTCGACACCACCGGCGCCGTCATCTGCGCGGCCGGCGACGGCCTGGCCCCCGCGGACAAGAAGCTCTACGCCCTGCGCGACGTCACCGGCACCGTCGAGGCCATCCCGCTGATCGCCTCCTCCATCATGTCGAAGAAGATCGCCGAGGGCACCGGCTCCCTCGTCCTCGACGTGAAGGTCGGCTCCGGCGCCTTCATGAAGAACATCGAGGACGCCCGCGAGCTCGCCTCCACCATGGTGGCCCTGGGCACCGACAGCGGCGTCAAGACGATCGCCCTGCTCACCGACATGTCCACCCCCCTCGGCCTCACCGCGGGCAACGCCCTGGAGGTCCGCGAGTCCGTCGAGGTCCTGGCCGGCGGCGGCCCGGCCGACGTGGTCGAGCTGACCATCGCCCTCGCCCAGGAGATGCTGACGGCGGCCGGCATCAAGGACGCCGACCCGGCGAAGGCCCTCGCCGACGGCTCCGCGATGGACGTGTGGCGCCGGATGATCTCCGCCCAGGGCGGCGACCCGGACGCGGCCCTCCCGGTCGCCCGCGAGCAGCACGTGGTCACCGCCTCGGCCTCGGGCGTCCTGACCCGCCTCGACGCGTACGCGGTCGGCGTCGGCGCCTGGCGCCTGGGCGCGGGCCGTGCCCGCAAGGAGGACCCGGTGCAGGCGGGCGCGGGCATCGAGCTGCACGCCAAGCCCGGCGACACCGTCACCGCCGGCCAGCCGCTGATGACCCTGCACACGGACACCCCGGAGAAGTTCGACTACGCCCTGGCCTCCCTGGAGGGCTCGTACGACGTCGCCCCGGCGGGCACGGAGTTCACCGCGAACCCGATCGTCCTGGACCGCATCGCCTAGCAGGCCTCGCCCGGCTTCGGCCCGGGGCAGGACCGCTGCGCGGCGCCTTCCCCGGGCAGGGGGGCTGCCTTCCCCGGGCAGGGGGGCTTGGGGGCAGCCCCGCAGGGCCCCACCGATGAGTTCCGCGACCGCCTGCGGTCATCCACCCGTGGAGCTCACAACCCTGGCCCTGGACGGGCCCCAGCCGGACGTCCCCGCCCTTTGCGCACGCGTCGGCGAGGCCTGCCGCAACGGCCCGCGCGAGATCGTCTGCGACGCGCGGGCCGTCGGCGCGCCCACCCTCGCCACCGTCGACGCCCTCGCCCGCATGGCGCTCACCGCCCGCCGCCACGGCACCCCCTTCAAGGTCACCGGCGCGGATCCCGCCCTACGGGGCCTGCTCCACCTCGTGGGCCTCGTCGAGCTCCTCGGGCAGCCCGAACAGCGGGAACCAGCGGGCGGTGTCCAGGAAGGCGTTCAGCCCGACGATCCGCCCCCCTGAGACCTCCAGCACCTGGAGCGCCCACGGCACGTGACCGGGCCGGCCGTCCTCGCGCGGACGGTACTGGCCGAAGGCCGGCATCCCGTTCGCCGTGGTCGGCACCAGCCGGGAGCCCTTGCAGCCGATGCCCTGGTCGAGGTGCCACGCCGCGATGTCCGCGGGCCCCCGCAGCCACAGGTCGAACGGCGGCATCGACAGCACGGCGTCCTCGTGCAGCAGGGACGTCAGCCGCGTGATGTCGTAGGCCTCGAAGGCGGACAGGTACTGCTCCAGCAGCTTCGCCTGGTCCGCGTCCAGCGGGTCCGCCGGATCGCTCGCCCGCAGCGCCTGCCCCGACAGGGTCGCCCGGGCCCGCTGGAGCGCGCTGTTCACCGAGGCCACCGTGGTCTCCAGGAGCTGTGCGACCTCGTCCGCCTTCCAGGCCAGCACCTCCCGCAGGATCAGCACGGCCCGCTGCTTTGCCGGCAGGTGCTGGAGCGCCGCCACGAACGCGAGGCGCACGGACTCCTTCGCCAGCGCCATCTCCGCCGGGTCGGCGGTCTGCGGCAGCACCCGCCCGTCCGGCACCGGCTCCAGCCAGGTCACCTCGGGCCGCTCGTTGAGCACGGCGGACGCCTGGTGCTGCGGGGCGGTGAGGTCCATCGGCCGGGCCCGCCTCTTCCCGGCGTTCAGCAGGTCCAGGCAGACGTTGGTGGCGATCCGGTACAGCCACGACCGCAGCGAGGAGCGGCCCTCGAACTTCGCGTACGACCGCCAGGCGCGCACGTACGTGTCCTGCACCGCGTCCTCGGCGTCGAAGGCCGAGCCGAGCATCCGGTAGCAGTAGCCGGTCAGCTCGACCCGGTAGCGGTCCATCGCCGCGTCGAGCTCCGGGTCGAGCTCCGGTGAGGTGGTCGCGAGGTCGCTCATGGCTGCTGTCCCCCAGGGTGTCGTCCGTCCCTTCGGAAACTACCCGAGGGGTCTGACAACGGCAGCCGCGGCGCCGCGCGGTCCGTCAGGTCAGGTGCCGGGCTTGCGCCCGTACACGAACACGTCCTCGCCGTTGGCCAGCATGTTCCAGTACGCCTTGGCGTCGGCCGTCGTCATGTTGACGCAGCCGCCCGAGCCGGGCGGGTTCCACATG
Organism: Streptomyces sp. NPDC001373; assembly: GCF_042895815.1. Taxonomy (NCBI): domain Bacteria; kingdom Bacillati; phylum Actinomycetota; class Actinomycetes; order Kitasatosporales; family Streptomycetaceae; genus Streptomyces; species Streptomyces sp. NPDC001373. Next base: position 848,493 of record NZ_JBIAWQ010000001.1, on the reverse strand, counting down.
CTCTTGGTCACCGAGTGGAAGGCGATACCCCCGTCGAAGAACTGCGCGTACGGCATCGCCACGTTGTAGAGCGTCGACCAGTGGTTGATGTTGCGGTAGTAGATCTTCTTCAGCCCGGTCCGCGTCGGGGTCTGCGCCTTGCCCGTGCGCACCGCGACCGGCCCGTACTTCAGCACCGACCCGTCCTGGATCCAGCTCAGCTGCCGGGTCAGGTCGACGCAGGCGATCCGCCCCAGGTTCGTGGGGCACTTCCCCTCGGCGTTCGGGTTCTTCCCGGCCGCACGCTGCGCCAGCATGACGCTCATCGTCTGCCAGGTCAGCGGCCCCGCGTACCCCATCGTCGGGGTGATCCCGTGGGTGGCCTGGAAGGACTGGATCGCGGTGCAGTCGGCCGCCGACTGCACCCCGTCGACCGGGCGCCCCAGGAAACCCTCCACCTCCCGCTGGTAGGGCCCCGTGGTCACGTTGCAGGAGGCGGCGGCCTCGGCGGCCTGCGCCGCACCGCCCCCCGCGACCACCAGCGGCGCCGCCAGCGCCAGCGCCCCGCCGAACACCACCGCAGCCCGCCGCCGCGCGCGCACGCGTGTCCCCGCCATCCGTGCCTCCCCTGCGGCGCCCGCACCCTGGGGGCGCCGAGTCCTCCACGCTAGAGCGACTCGGGCACGCCGGGTAGGCCTCGGACGGGACTTCAGCGCGCGGCCGCCGCAGCGGCCGGCAACCGCCGCTCCACGCGGGCCGCGTGGGACCCGTACAGGGTGATCGAGACGACGCCCAGCACCGCCAGCAACGCGATCCCGACCGTGGCCGCCCACCCCGAGGCGTGGTACGCCAGGGCGCCCAGGGTGCCGCCCGCGCTGGAGCCGAGGTAGTACGCGGACTGGTACAGCGCGGAGGCCTGTGCCCGGCCCGCCCTCGCCGTCCGGCTCACCGCCGCCGAGGCCACCGCGTGGCCCGCGAAGAAGCCCGCCGTGATCAGCACCAGCCCCGGCAGGATCAGCCACAGCGAGTCGGCGAGCGAGAGCAGCAGGCCCAGCGCGGTCGTGGTCACCGCCAGGTACAGCGCGCCACGCCGCCCCGTCCGCGCCACCAGCTGCCCGGCCGCCGCCGAGGAGGCCGTACCCACCAGGTAGATCAGGAAGACCGAGCCGACCACGCCCTGGCCGAGCGAGAACGGCGCCTCCACCAGCCGGTAGCCGATGACCGTGTACACGGCCCCGAAGACCGTCATGAACAGCGCGCCGATCCCGTACAGACGCAGCAGCAGCGGATCCCGCAGGTGCCCGGCGACCGTACGGCCCACCGCGCGCGGGTTCAGCGAGGCCGGCCGGAAGAACCGCGCCCGGGGCAGCAGCACCAGGAAGGCCAGGGCGCAGACCAGCGCCATCACGCCGACGGCCACCAGACCGCCCCGCCAGCCCCACAGCTGGGCGCCCCAGCCGGTGACGATGCGGCCGCTCATGCCGCCGATGGAGTTGCCTGCCACGAACAGCCCGATCGCCCCGACCAGCGCCTTCGGCCGGACCTCCTCCGCCAGGTACGCCATCGCGGAGGCGGGGATGCCGGCGATCGCCGCGCCCTGCACCGCGCGCAGCGCCACCAGCCACTCCAGGCCCGGCGCGAACGGCACCAGCAGGCCGACGCCGACGGCCACCACCATCGAGCAGGTCATCATCCGGGTCCGCCCGAACCGCTCGGACAGCGCGCTGAGCGGCAGCACGAACAGGGCGAGCGCACCGGTGGCCGCGGACACCGTCCAGCTGGCCTGACCGGCCGTCACGCCGAAACCGGCGGAGATCGCGGGCAGCAGGGCCTGGGTGGAGTAGAGGAGGGCGAAGGTCGCCAGTCCGGCGGCGAAGAGCGCGAGGCTCATCCGGCGGTAGCCGGGGCGGCCGGGGGAGAGGGGCTCGGGGGACGACGGAGCAGAGGCACCCACGGTGACGGGTGCCCCGGTATGAACGGGAGGCATACGTCGACCGTAGGCCCCTCCTTTTCATGCGTCCAATGCACAGATCCGCGATAATCGATCCACCCACGCATCAGTACAGCTCAGGGCTTCGGATATCAATGAACCGTTACGAAGAAGACATGGCCGTGACACAAGGGCTGGCCCCGCGCCTCGCCCAGTTCGTCGCGGTCGCCCGGCACGAGCACGTCACCCGCGCCGCCCAGGAGCTGGGCGTACCCCAGTCCACGCTGTCCCGCGCGATGGTCCGCCTCGAACAGGAGCTGGGCGTCTCGCTGTTCGCCCGCAAGGGCCGCACCGTCGCCCTCACCACCGCCGGCCGTACCTTCCTCGCCTCGGCCGAGGAGGCCCTGGCCGGGATCGCCCGCGCCGCCGGCTCCGTGCAGCAGGACGCCGACCCCGCCTTCGGGAAGGTCGCGTTCGGCTTCCTGCACACCCTGGGCCCCGAGACCGTACCCGGCCTGATCCGCGCCTTCCGCGCCGACCACCCCCGCGTCCGCTTCTCCCTGGTCCAGAACTACGGCGAGGCCATGCTGGAGAAGCTCCGCGCCGGGGAGCTCGACCTGTGCCTGACCTCGCCCGTGCCCGACGCCCCCGACCTGGTGGGCCGCCGCCTCGACGAGCAGCGGCTGCGCCTGGTGGTCCCGGACGACCACCGCCTCGCGGTCCGCAAGCGCATCCGCCTCGCCGAGGCCGCCGAGGAAACCTTCGTCACCCTGGAGGCCGGCTACGGCCTGCGCCGCATCACCGACGACCTGTGCGCGGAGGCCGGGTTCACCCCGAAGGTGGCCTTCGAGGGCGAGGAGGCCGAAACCCTGCGCGGCCTGGTCGCGGCCGGCCTGGGCGTGGCCCTCCTCCCGCCGCCCCTCGTCCCCCGCCCGGGGGTGGTCGAGCTGACGGTGACGGCGCCGCGCGCGGTCCGCGAGATCGGCGTCGCCTGGCTGGACGGCCACCCGGACACCCCACCGGTGGCCGCCTTCAAACGCTTCCTCCTCTCCCGCCGGGGCCGCCTGATCCCCGAACTGGAACCCCCCGCCTAGCCGGGCCGTCGCCGCGCCCGGCCCCCTCCTCCGCCTCCTGGCATGAGGCGGCTGCCGACAGCAAGTACCCGGCCTGGAAACGGGACTTGGCGCCGACCGCGCGCATGATTTCCGCGATGTGCCGCTGGCAGGTGCGTTCCGACATGCCCAGGCGGCGGGCGATCACCTTGTCCTCCAGGCCTTCCGACAGCAGCCGCACGATCGTCTGGCGGAGCTCGTCCGAGAGGGACCGGGCGGCGTCCGGGCTCACCGTCGTCGGGAACGGGCGGGCGCCCAGCCAGGAGCGTTCGAAGGCCGCCGTCATGAAGTGGACGACGCTCGGTTCCCGGACCACCAGCGCCGCGCCCTGGCGGTCCGGGACCGACATCAGGCCGGTGCGCGCGTCGAAGATCAGCATCCGCATCAGGCCGTCGCCCAGGGTCCGCACCTGCGCCCCGAGCGCCGTCACCCGCTCCACGTACGCCGCCGTCGGCCGCGAGTAGCGCGCCGTGTGCTGGTAGATGGTCCGCATCCGGACCCCGCGCGCCAGCAGTGACTCGTCCCGGTCGACCGCCTCCTCCAGGGCCTCCAGCGGACGCCCGCCGCCCGGCTGGGAGGTCAGCAGCTCGCGCTCGCACCCCGCCACCAGCTCGGCGATCAGCCCCCGCACCGCCCCGAGGTCGGTCACCAGCTCCAGCCGGCCCGCCCCGGCCTCCTCCCGGTGCGCGGCGCCCGCCTCGTACGCCGGCACCAGCGCCTCCAACCGCCCGCGCAGCCGGTCCATCTCGTCATGGGTCTCCCGGGCGAGCTGCGCGAGCGGGGCCAGCGCCCGGGCGGCCGCCGCGCGGGGCGCGACCGCGGTCCAGCGCTCCGGGCCGTCGCCGGGGGCCCGCTGGAGAAGGTGGGCGGCGGACAGCTCCGTGACCGCGGCGCCCGCGCGCGCACCCAGGGCGGCGGTGGCCTCGGCGGGGGTGAAGGCGTACCGCTCCACGGCGAAGGCGTACAGGCGCCGCGCCGCAGGGCTCAGACCGGACCCATCGGCTCCGTCGGCATCGACTGGCATATGCCTATTCGTCCCTGACTGTGACCGTTTGTAAACCCCTCGGGTTCCCGCAAGGCGGCAAGTCGACGCCTGAATCCGGGCATCCGGCATATGACGAACCGGCACAGTGGGGATCACGGCGTGCCGGGGGCGGTCGCGCCGCATCCGTCGGTGCCGTCCGACCGTGAGGGGGCGGAGCGGCAGGCACGGACGGACGCCGCGTGCCGCCCCCGTCCCGCGGGGCCCGTCCTACTGCGGCTTCGCGTAGGTGCCGTACCCCGTCCAGTCCAGCGCCACGGCCGCCTCGTCGCCGACCACCCAGGCGTCGTGCCCGGGCGCGATCTGCATGAAGTCCCCAGGGCCGTACTCCTCCTGCTCCCCGTCGTCCATGACGACGCGGAGCCGGCCGCTCAGCATGTACCCCGTGTGCGCGGACTGGCAGCTGTCGGTGCCTGCCAGCGGCTTGATGTGCTCCGACCAGCGCCAACCCGGCTCGAAGACCGCCCGTCCGACGGCCCCGTTCTCGGTCTCGATCACGTCCAGCCGGCCCTTGCCGTCCTCGAACGGCCGGGTCTCGTCGGCGCTGTCGAAGTTCCTGCGCACCATTGCGGCCATGGCCCATCGCCTCCCGGAGAGAAACGGCCCCGAGTCCACTCCTCACTCTACGCTCGGACCGCCCCGCCGCACGGCCTCCGCAGCCCGCCCCTCACCCCCGTAGCGACCGCCCGAACCCCGAGGCCAGCGGCATCCGCAGGCCCAGCGGCGGGGGTGCCGCCAGCGCGTCCGTCACCGGCCGCGAGTAGCGCCCCGAGAACACGGCGCCGAGGACGAAGTCCACCGCGAGCGCCACCACTTCCGCCCGGTGCTCGCGCAGCCCGTGCCCGTCCGAGTGCACCTCGAACCGGCAAGTAGAACGATTCGCCTTCTTCGCCCGGGCCGCCAGCCGGAACGAGCACTCCGGGTCGCTGCGCGCGTCGTTCGTCCCGTGCACGATCAGCACCTGCCGACCGGCGAGCTGTTTCACCGGTTCAGGGGAGCCGCCGCGGAGCTCGTCCGGTAAACAAGGGGCCAGTGCCACCACCGAGTTGACGGCCCCGTGCCCCGCCGCCCGCAGCGCCGCCCGACCCCCCGCCGCGTAGCCCGCCAGGCAGACCGGCACGTCCCCGTACCGGCGCACCGCCTCGTCCGCCGCCCACCGCGCGGCCGCCTCCCGGCCCTCCGGGCCGTGCAGCACCGCGTGCGCCACCAGCCCCTCCGCCCCGCCCGCCCGGGCCAGCGCCCGCGCGAGCGGGCGCACCGGACCGGGGGCGATCCTGGACGCCCCGGGGAGCAGGAGGACCACACCACTGACCATCGACTCCGAGCCGTTCGCGCCGGCCGCCCGCCCCAGGCGGGCCCCGCGCGCCGGCGGCGCATGCTGTGCCATGGCGGAACAGTCTCAGACCGGCGGGTGTACGCCACCCGTCCGTACGGTCTCTGTTACATATCGACGCCCGCCGCCAACCGGTTGCTCTACGCGCGTAGGAGTAGAGTGCCGGAATGACGAGCGAGACCCCGAACACGCCGACCCCGGACCAGATCCGCCGCGCCCCGAAGGTGCTCCTGCACGACCACCTCGACGGTGGCCTGCGTCCCGGCACCATCATCGAACTGGCGGCCGCGGTCGGCTACGACAAGCTGCCCGAGAACGACGCCGACAAGCTGGGCGTCTGGTTCCGCGACGCCGCCGACTCCGGCTCCCTCCCGCGTTACCTGGAGACGTTCGCGCACACCTGCGCCGTCATGCAGACGAAGGAGGCCCTCTTCCGGGTCGCCGCCGAATGCGCCGAGGACCTGGCCGAGGACGGCGTCGTGTACGCCGAGATCCGCTACGCCCCCGAGCAGCACCTCGAAGCCGGTCTGACCCTCGAAGAGGTCGTCGAGGCCGTCAACGACGGCTTCCGCGAGGGTGAGCGCCGCGCCAAGGCCAACGGCCACCGCATCCGCGTCGGTGCCCTGCTGACCGCCATGCGCCACGCCGCCCGCGCGCTGGAGATCGCCGAGCTGGCCAACCGCTACCGGGACAACGGCGTGGTCGGCTTCGACATCGCCGGCGCCGAGGCCGGGTTCCCCCCCACCCGCCACCTCGACGCCTTCGAGTACCTCAAGCGGGAGAACAACCACTTCACCATCCACGCCGGCGAGGCCTTCGGCCTGCCGTCGATCTGGCAGGCCCTCCAGTGGTGCGGCGCCGACCGCCTGGGCCACGGCGTGAAGATCATCGACGACATCGAGGTCGCCCCCGACGGCTCCGTGAAGCTGGGCCGCCTGGCCTCGTACGTCAGGGACAAGCGCATCCCCCTGGAGATGTGCCCGACCTCGAACCTGCAGACCGCCGCGGCCGCCTCGTACGCCGAGCACCCGATCGGCCTGCTGCGCAAGCTGCACTTCCGGCTGACGGTCAACACCGACAACCGGCTGATGAGCGGCACCAGCATGAGCCGCGAGTTCGAGCACCTGGTCGACACCTTCGGCTACTCGCTCGACGACATGCAGTGGTTCACCGTCAATGCGATGAAGTCCGCGTTCATTCCTTTCGATGAACGACTGGCGATGATCAACGACGTGATCAAGCCGGGTTATGCCGAGCTGAAGTCCGAGTGGCTTTTCCGTCAGACCGCCTCCACCAGCGGATCTGTATCGGCCTAGGCCACGGAATGACACAGGGGAAGCGCTCGGGGCCATTCCGCCCCGGGTGCTTTCTCATATGTGAGGATGTTTGCGGGGCCGGGTTTCAAGTGACTAGTTTGCGGAGCCGCTCGATTCCCCGTAGCAAGGACGATTTTTCATGAAGCAGTCTGCTGCCAAGTCCCTCGGTGTCGCTGTCATTGGTGCCGCCCTCGCCGCGGGTGCCGCGGGTACCGCCTCCGCCTCGGCGCTCCCGACCCCGAACCTGACGGACGCCCTCGGCACCGTCACCAGCACCGCCAGCGCCGTCACCAATCAGACGGACCAGGCCCAGCAGGGCGGCCAGAGCGACCCCGCGGCCCCGGTGAGCCAGCTGCTCGGCGGCCTGCCCCCGCTGCCCGGCCTCGGCGGCTGATCCGGACCCCGGATTCGCACGCCCGCCCGCGCGGTGCACACCCTTTCGAGGTGGTGTGCACCGCGTCGCACGGTGTGCCACGATCACCACCAACTGCCCGCCGACGCACGGGGTATGAGGTCCGGTCATGCGCATCACGGCACGATTCAAGGCGCCCGCGACGACGTTCGCGCTGCTCCCCGCCCTGCTCCTCGGAGCCGTCGGCTGCAGCAGTGGCACGGACGCCCCCGCCGCCGGCAGGAGCCCCGACCCCAAGGGTTCCGCGGCCACCGCGCCCTCCGGCGCGCCCGGCGCCGCTGCCGCCTCCCCGGCGCCCAAGGCCAAGGACGCCCGCCTGGAGCGCTCCGCCCTCGAACAGGGCGACCTCCCCGGCTACCAGGTCTCCGCACAGGGCAAGAACCCGGGCGCCCCCGTGGGCCAGCCGCAGGCCGACAAGAAGGCCTGCCAGCCGCTCGCCGACGTCATGGGCGACAAGCCCGACCCGGCCGCGCACGAGACCGTCAACCGCGGCGTCGGCTCCCAGAAGCAGGTCGGCCTCGCCGTCTCCGCCTCCGTCAGCTCCTACGACGAGAGCGACGCCAGGAAGGTCGTCTCCCGGATCCGCGAGGCCCTCGCGGCCTGCGGCTCCGGCTTCACCGCCACCGTGCAGAAGCGGACCGGTACCTACCGGGACGTGAAGACGGTCCCGTTCAAGGCCGCCGGCGACGAGAGCGTCAGCTGGACCACGACCGCCGCCGCCGAGGGCGTCTCGGCGCAGGTCCACCTGGTCGTCGTCCGCGAGGGCTCCTCCGTCGTGCGGCTGATGGCGCTCAACGTCGCGGCCGCCGGCCGGAAGGCCGAGGTCCCGCGGGAAGTCGCCGACAAGCAACTGGAAAAGGTCCGGAAGGCCGGTTGATTCCCGCCGGGGCGCCGCTCGCGTTCCCGGACGGAATCCCAGGGGGCCCGGCGCGGCCGGGCCCGCCGTCACCAGGCCGTGCTCGCCGGGCCGGCGCCGGACTTCTCGTTCGGGATCAGCAGCCACAGCGCCAGGTAGATCAGGAACTGCGGGCCCGGCAGCAGGCAGGACAGGACGAAGATGATCCGCATCGTGCGGGCCTTCATACCGAACCGCTTGGCCAGTCCGGCGCAGACGCCGCCGATCAGACGTCCGTCGCGGGGGCGGGTCAGCGCGCTCATGGTGTTCTCCTTCGTATCGGAATTCGCGCGCTTTCTTCCTGGTCCGGCGCGATGAATCAATACTCGCGCGGTACCGCCGACAGAACGTCGGTCCACGGGCCGAGCCCGACCCTGGGAATTCTCGGGGTGCTCCCCTGAGGAACGGCGTCGGGGGAGGTAAGGGGCCTGCGGAGCCTGGCCCGCAGCACCGGTACGACCGCCGCGTGCGCGATCACCACCCCGGCGGTGTTCAGCAGCAGGGCGTCCACGTCCAGCACCCGCCCCGGGACCGCCGTCTGGAGCATCTCGATGCTCAGCGAGATCAGCACGGCCGCGGCCGCCGTCCGCACCAGCGAGACCCACGCGGCCAGCGGCCCGGCCGCCAGCCGGCCCCCGGCCAGCGGCAGCAGCACCCCCAGCGGGGCCAGCAGTGCCAGCCCCTCGCCGATCCGCCGCGCGGCCTCCAGGGGCCCCATCGCCAGGTCCGCCCGGATCCCCTCCAGCGGGGTCAGGTTCGCCGCCGCGGCCCAGGGCACGTCCAGCGGACTGAGGGTGAGCCATCCGACGACCAGCAGATGCGCGGCCAGCAGGGCCCCGCTCAGGAGCCGGGGACGGACCGGGAGCTGTGTGGCGGTGGCGGCGCTGCCGCTGCCCTCATGACGGTGCACACCACCGAGGACGCCCGCCCCGGCGGTGGCGGTTCCGGTCATCTCGTCCCGTCCCGTCCCGTCCCGTACGCGGGCCCGCGCCCGGCCACCCTCCGGAACGGACGGCCCTACGACGGCCGGCCCCCGGACCCGGAAGCGGCGCCCCGTCCGACGCCCCGCACCGCCCGGCCCGCACGCCGCCCCGGACCCGCCCCGCACCGCCCGGCCCGCACGCCGCCCCGGACCCGGCCGGTACCGCCCGGCCCGCACGCCGACCCGTGCCCGGAGGTGGCGGCCCGGCCGGCGACCCGTACCCCGCGGCCCGTGCCCGGTGTCCCCGGAAGTGACGCCCTCGCTAGACGACGGCCAGCAGTACGGCCAGCAGGACCGCGCCCACCGCCGCCGGGACGATGATCTCCCAGGCCCACCGCACCACGACCGGACCCTGCGCGCCCGGCCGGGAGGCCCCGCGCTCGGCGAGCTCGGTCAGCTCGTCGACGGCCTTGTCGGCCGAGGCCCGCGCGACCGGCCCGCCCGCCTGGCCGCCCGCGCCCCCGCCGGACGCCGCCTCGCGCCGGCCGGCCGAGCGGTTCGCCTTCTTGCGCTCGCGCAGCGACACCGGCACCGACCAGAGCTGGTACTTCGCCCCGTCGGCCAGCACCTCCGCCGAGTACCCGGCGCGCACCGCGTCCACGACGCCCCAGGGCAGCGTGATGACCCGGAAGGGGTTGCGGACCCGCATCCGGTCCTCGTTGGCGAAGACGGCCGGCCGGATCGTGAACGCCACGGTCAGCGGCACGGCGCACAGCGCGGCGGCGAACCCGATCCACCGGCCGCTGCCCACACCCCGCAGGACGGCGTCCCCGCACAGCCACGCGATCATCGCCAGGATCAGCACCCCGGTCACGACGGCCATGGGGGAGCGGTAGACGCGGTCGGCGTAGGCGGGCTCATGGGGGGAGGGTGTGGTCATGCCGCCGATTGTGCCGCATGCCCGCGCGGCGGCCATCGGCGCACGGGGGCCGGATGCACTGATGGCGGACGTCACGCGCAGATGTGCACGAGGGGGGTGACAGGTCGCTACGCGCGTAGATATGCTCATCTGGTGACCATGCCCACCACCCTCACCGCATTCGCTGACGTGACGACGTCCGACAGCGCGCTGCGCCGCTTCCTGCACGGGCTGCCCGGCGTCGACGCAGTCGGACTGGAGGCCCGCGCGGCCGCCCTCGGCACCCGCTCGATCAAGACCACGTCCAAGGCGTACGCCATCGACCTGGCCATCTCGATGATCGACCTGACGACGCTCGAGGGTGCGGACACCCCGGGCAAGGTCCGGTCCCTCGCCGCGAAGGCCGTCAACCCCGACCCCCTCGACCGGACGACGCCCATGACCGCCGCGGTCTGCGTCTACCCCGACATGGTGGCCACCGCCAAGGCGGCCCTGCACGGCGCCGACGTCAAGGTCGCCTCCGTCGCCACCGCGTTCCCGGCGGGCCGCGCCGCCCTGCCGGTCAAGCTGGCCGACACCCGCGACGCCGTCGCCGCCGGCGCCGACGAGATCGACATGGTCATCGACCGTGGCGCCTTCCTCGCCGGCCGCTACCTGGAGACCTACGAGCTGATCAAGGCCGTCAAGGAGGCGTGCGTCCGCGAGGACGGCACCGCCGCCCGGCTGAAGGTCATCTTCGAGACCGGCGAGCTGTCGACGTACGACAACATCCGCCGCGCCTCCTGGATCGGCATGCTCGCGGGCGCCGACTTCATCAAGACGTCCACCGGCAAGGTCGGCGTCAACGCCACCCCCGCCAACACCCTGCTGATGCTCGAAGCCGTCCGCGACTTCAAGGAGCAGACTGGAATCCAGATCGGCGTGAAGCCGGCCGGCGGCATCCGGACCACCAAGGACGCCATCAAGTTCCTGGTCCTGGTCAACGAGACCGCGGGCGAGGACTGGCTGACCAACGAGTGGTTCCGCTTCGGCGCCTCCAGCCTGCTGAACGACCTGCTCATGCAGCGCCAGAAGCTGAGCACCGGGCGTTACTCCGGACCCGACTACGTGACGGTGGACTGATCACCATGGCTTCCCTCTTCGAGTACGCACCGGCTCCCGAGTCCCGCTCGGTCGTCGACATCGCCCCCTCGTACGGCCTCTTCATCGACGGCGAGTTCACCGACGCCGCCGACGGCAAGGTCTTCAAGACCGTCAGCCCCTCCAGCGAGGAGGTGCTGTCGGAGGTCGCCCAGGCCGGCGCCGCCGACGTCGACCGCGCCGTCAAGGCCGCCCGCCGCGCCTTCGAGAAGTGGTCCGCGCTGCCCGGATCCGAGCGCGCCAAGTACCTCTTCCGCATCGCCCGGATCATCCAGGAGCGCAGCCGCGAGCTGGCCGTCCTGGAGACCCTGGACAACGGCAAGCCGATCAAGGAGACCCGCGACGCGGACCTCCCCCTGGTCGCCGCGCACTTCTTCTACTACGCGGGCTGGGCCGACAAGCTCGACCACGCCGGCTACGGCGCGAACCCGCGCCCGCTGGGCGTGGCCGGCCAGGTCATCCCGTGGAACTTCCCGCTGCTGATGCTCGCGTGGAAGATCGCCCCGGCGCTCGCCACCGGCAACACCGTCGTCCTCAAGCCGGCGGAGACCACCCCCCTCTCGGCGCTGTTCTTCGCGGACATCTGCCGCCAGGCCGGTCTCCCCAAGGGCGTCGTCAACATCATCCCCGGCTACGGGGACGCGGGCGCCGAGCTCGTCGCCCACCCGGACGTCAACAAGGTCGCCTTCACCGGCTCCACCGCGGTCGGCAAGGCCATCGCCCGCCAGATCGCCGGCACCGACAAGAAGGTCACCCTGGAGCTGGGCGGCAAGGGCGCCAACATCGTCTTCGACGACGCCCCCATCGACCAGGCCGTCGAGGGCGTCGTCAACGGCATCTTCTTCAACCAGGGCCAGGTCTGCTGCGCGGGCTCCCGCCTCCTGGTCCAGGAGTCGATCCACGACGAGCTGCTGGACTCCCTCAAGCGCCGCCTCTCCACGCTGCGCCTGGGCGACCCGCTCGACAAGAACACCGACATCGGCGCGATCAACTCCGCCGAGCAGCTCGCCCGGATCACGGCCCTGGCCGACACGGGCGAGGCCGAGGGCGCCGAGCGCTGGTCCCCGGCCTGCGAGCTGCCGTCCTCCGGCTACTGGTTCGCCCCGACGCTCTTCACGAACGTCAGCCAGGCCCACACCGTCGCGCGTGACGAGATCTTCGGCCCGGTCCTGTCCGTGCTGACCTTCCGCACCCCGGACGAGGCCGTCGCCAAGGCCAACAACAGCCAGTACGGCCTGTCCGCCGGCATCTGGACGGAGAAGGGCTCCCGCATCCTCGCGGTCGCGGGCAAGCTCCGCGCGGGTGTGGTGTGGGCCAACACGTTCAACAAGTTCGACCCGACCTCGCCCTTCGGCGGCTACAAGGAGTCGGGCTTCGGCCGCGAGGGCGGCCGCCACGGCCTGGAGGGCTACCTCGATGTCTGAGTCTTCTGCGACCCGTCTGGGCGTCTTCAAGACCTACAAGCTGTACGTCGGGGGCAAGTTCCCCCGCTCCGAGAGCGGCCGGGTGTACGAGGTGAGCGACTCGAAGGGGAAGTGGCTGGCCAACGCCCCGCTGTCCTCCCGCAAGGACGCCCGTGACGCGGTCGTCGCGGCCCGCAAGGCCTTCGGCGGCTGGGCGGGCGCGACCGCGTACAACCGCGGCCAGATCCTCTACCGCATCGCCGAGATGCTGGAGGGCCGCCGCGACCAGTTCGTCCGCGAGGTCGGCGAGGCCGAGGGGCTGTCCAAGTCCAAGGCGGCGGCGGTCGTGGACGCGGCCGTCGACCGCTGGGTCTGGTACGCGGGCTGGACCGACAAGATCGGCCAGGTCGTCGGCGGGGCCAACCCGGTCGCGGGCCCGTTCTTCAACCTCTCCACCCCGGAGCCGACCGGCGTCGTCACGGTCGTGGCCCCGCAGGACTCGTCCTTCCTGGGTCTGGTCTCGGTGATCGCCCCGGTGATCGCGACGGGCAACACCGTCGTCGTCATCGCCAGTGAGAAGTCCCCGCTGCCCGCCCTTTCCCTGGGCGAGGTGCTGGCCACCTCCGACCTGCCGGGCGGCGTCGTCAACATCCTCTCCGGCAAGGCCGCCGAGATGGGCCCGCACCTGGCGGCCCACCAGGACGTCAACGCGATCGACCTGGCCGGCGCCGACGCGGCGCTCGCCAAGGAGCTGGAGATCGCGGCGGCGGACAACCTCAAGCGCGTCCTGCGTCCACAGCCTGTGGACGACTGGGCCGCCGACCCGGGCACTTCGCGCATGACCGCGTTCCTGGAGACCAAGACGGTCTGGCACCCGACCGGGTCGCTGGGCTCGGGCGGCTCCTCCTACTAGAACGCCCGCGGCTCCTCCTCCGGAGGCCCCCGTGGAACGGCCCCCGACGGCGATCGCCGTCGGGGGCCGTCGCGCGTCCCGGGCCCGTCCTACCGCTTCGGGAGGACCGGGCCCAGCAGGGAGGAGACGGCGGCCTGCGGGATCTCCTTGACCGACGGCCCCTGCGTCAGAACCCCCGTCACCATCGTGGTGCCCACGGCCGGGAAGTCGGCGACCTTCGTGCCCACCCCGTTGTCGAGGGGGTCCACGCCGGTGTGGGCGAGGGGGTTCACCTTCAGGTTCGCGATCGGGTCGACGACCCCGGAGACGGCCGCCGCCGGGTCCAACTCGCCGGCCTGCGCCCCGCCGGCCGCCATGGCCAGGGCGGCCCCGGCCAGGGAGAGGGTCAGTCCGGCGGAGCGGAGCCGCTGCGGAGAGGGGTCGGAGGCTGCGTGACGTGCCATTGGTTCCCGCCTGTGGTCGTAGTCGCGTGCGCACACAGCGTAGTCGAGCGGGTGTGCCGGATTCCAACGCGCCATGTGAGACCGGTCGCAGGGGCTGTCGGCAGTGTGTCGATACGCCCGGTCATGCCTCACACTGGTCTCCCGTGAGCTGTTCATCTCCCCTTCCGACGCGCGTCGTGCTCCTGACCGGTCCCTCGGGTTCCGGCAAGTCCTCGCTGGCGGCCCGCTCGGGCCTGCCCGTACTGCGCCTGGACGACTTCTACAAGGAGGCGACGGACCCGTCCCTCCCCCTGGTCGAGGGCAGCTCGGACATCGACTGGGACTCCCCGCAGTCCTGGGACGCCGACGTCGCCGTGGCCGCCGTCGCCGAACTCTGCCGGACCGGCCGCACCGAGGTCCCGGTCTACGACATCGCGACCAGCTCCCGCACCGGCACGGAGACCCTGGACATCTCCCGCACCCCGCTGTTCATCGCGGAGGGCATCTTCGCCGCCGACATCGCCGCCCGCTGCCAGGAGCTCGGCCTCCTCGCCGACGCCATCTGCCTGCGCGGCCGGCCCTCCACCACCTTCCGCCGCAGGCTCGCCCGCGACCTGCGCGAGGGCCGCAAGTCCCTGCCGTTCCTGCTCCGCCGGGGCCTGCGCCTGATGCGGGCCGAACGCGGCATCGTGGCCCGGCACGTCGCCCTCGGTGCCCACGCCTGCGCCCGCGACGAGGCCCTGGGCCGCCTCGCGGCCGCCGCGGCCGGCCGCCACCGCTCGGCGAGCGCCGCGGCGGCGTAGCCCGACGGGTCCGGCGTCCGACGGGCCCCCGGCGTCCGACGAATACCCGGACAAGAGAAGGCGGGACCAAGCGGACCCCCGTCCGCCTGATCCCGCCTCCATCCCCCCCATGGCCTCCGTCCCACCCCCGTAGGACGGACCCCCTGGCCGGTGGTCTGTGGTGTTGAGTTGTGCGTGCCGCGGCTGCGCGCCGTCACGTGCCCGCCGTTACGCGACGAGCTCCCCGAAGGACTCCGCCTCGTCACGCCCGAAGCTCAGCGCCTCGTCCTCGCGCAGCCGGCGCAGCGAGCGCCAGATGCTCGACTTCACGGTGCCCACGCTGATGCCCAGGATCTCCGCGATCTCCGGGTCCGTGCGGCCCTCGTAGTAGCGCAGCACCAGCATCGTGCGCTGCGGCTCCGGGATCCGGGCCAGCGCCTGCCAGAGCACCGCGCGCAGCTCCGTCCCGCGCATCGCGTCCGTGTCGGAGGCCGTCTCCGGCAGCTCCTCCGTCGGGTACTCGTTCAGCTTGCGCCGGCGCCACGCGCTGATGTGCAGGTTCGTCATCGTCCGGCGCAGGTAGCCGCCCACCGCCGCCTTGTCGCTGATCCGGTCCCAGGCGCGGTACGTGGAGAACAGCGCGCTCTGCAGCAGGTCCTCGGCCTCGTGGCGGTCGCCGGTGAGGTGGAAGGCCGTCGCGTACAGCGCCGCGCGCCGCTCCTGGACGTACGCCGTGAACTCCGCCTCCGAGGAGGAGGCCGGAGAAGAAGGGGTCCGCTGGGCGGGAACCGCCTGGTACTGCTTCGCGTCAATGGCTACGACATGAGCCTGCCGCCGGGAGCCCGGCACCGTACGGACACCCGCCCGGCGGTTCGCGTCGTGCAGCCGCGTGACAACCGCGCTGGTGGTGGTGCTGTGCAGCGTGTTCATCTCGCGCCCCCCGTCGTGGAGTCTGCTTCGGTCCGTGTTTCGATGACAAAAGACTGCCCGGCCGACTTAACCGGCGTGTCCGTCGACTGTCACAGCACTGTCACAGCCGCCTTTGGCCGCCCCCGCCGCCGCCCCCGCCGCCGGATCCGTCGCGCGCGACGGTCGAAGTCCCGACGGCCGATGGGACAGAATGAGCGCGTGCCTTTCCTGTTGCTGATCGAGGACGACGACGCCATCCGCACGGCCCTCGAACTCTCCCTGACACGCCAGGGCCACCGAGTGGCCACCGCGGCGACGGGTGAGGACGGCCTGAAACTGCTCCGCGAGCAGCGGCCGGACCTGATCGTGCTCGACGTCATGCTGCCCGGGATCGACGGCTTCGAGGTGTGCCGGAGGATCCGCCGCACCGACCAGCTGCCGATCATCCTGCTCACCGCTCGCAGCGACGACATCGATGTCGTCGTCGGCCTGGAGTCCGGAGCCGACGACTACGTCGTCAAGCCCGTCCAGGGGCGGGTGCTCGACGCCCGCATCCGGGCCGTGCTGCGCCGCGGCGAGCGCGAGGCCAGCGACTCCGCCGTCTTCGGGTCGCTCGTCATCGACCGGGCCGCCATGACCGTCACCAAGAACGGCGAGGACCTCCAGCTGACGCCCACCGAGCTGCGGCTGCTGCTGGAACTCAGCCGCCGGCCCGGTCAGGCGCTCTCCCGCCAGCAGTTGCTGCGCCTGGTGTGGGAGCACGACTACCTGGGCGACTCGCGGCTCGTCGACGCCTGCGTGCAGCGGTTGCGCGCCAAGGTCGAGGAAGTCCCCTCCTCGCCCACACTGATCCGTACCGTCCGGGGTGTCGGCTACAGGCTGGACTCCCCGCAGTGATCAAGGCCCTGTTCGCGGGCCGACGCTGGACCAGCCTGCGGTTGCGGCTGCTCGTGGTGTTCGCCCTGGTCGCCCTGGTGGCCGCCGTCTCCGCCTCCGGAATCGCCTACTGGCTCAACCGCGAGGCGGTGCTCACCCGTACCCAGGACGCGGCCCTGGGCGACTTCCGCCAGGAGATGCAGAACCGGGCCGCGGCCCTGCCCGCCGAGCCCACCCCCGAGGAACTGCAGCGCACCGCCGAGCTGATGGCGGGCAGCAGCCCCGGGTACAGCGTGCTGCTCGTGCACGAACGCAAGGACAGGCGGCTGGTGTTCGGCGCGGCCGGAGCGGCCTCGTTCGGGCTGGACGACGTACCGAAGTCGCTCCAGAACGCGGTGAACGACCGCCAGAAGACCACGACCGCCAACGACGCCGAGTACCACATGTACTGGCAGCGCACGAAGCCCGGCGGCAACCCGTACCTGGTCGGTGGCACGCGGATCGTGGGCGGCGGACCCACCGGCTACATGTACAAGTCCCTCGCCACGGAGCGGGACGACCTCAACGCGCTGGGCTGGTCGCTGACCATCGCGACGGGCCTGGCGCTGCTCGGGTCGGCGCTGCTCGCCCAGGCGGCGGCGCGGACCGTCCTCAAGCCCGTCCAGCGGCTCGGCGAGGCCGCGCGGCGGCTGGGCGAGGGGGAGTTCGACCACCGGCTCGAGGTGTCGGGGACCGACGAACTCGCCGACCTCTCGCGCACGTTCAACCGGACCGCGGAGGCGCTGGAGAAGAAGGTCGCAGACATGAGCGCCCGCGAGGAGGCGAGCCGGCGGTTCGTCGCAGACATGAGCCACGAACTGCGCACGCCGCTGACGGCGTTGACGGCCGTGGCCGAGGTGCTGGAGGAAGAGGTCGACGACCTCGACCCGATGATCGCGCCGGCGGTGGGCCTGGTGGTCAGCGAGACGCGGCGGCTGAACGACCTGGTGGAGAACCTGATGGAGGTCACCCGCTTCGACGCGGGGACGGCGCGGCTGGTGCTCGACGACGTGAACGTCGCCGACCAGGTCACGGCGTGCATCGACGCGCGGGCATGGCTGGACGCCGTCGAGGTCGACGCCGGACGCGGGATCGTGGCACGGCTCGACCCGCGCCGGCTGGACGTGATCCTGGCCAACCTGATCGGCAACGCGCTCAAGCACGGCGGTTCGCCGGTGCGGGTGTCGGTGCGGGTCGAGGGGGAGTGGCTGGTCGTCGCGGTCAAGGACAACGGGCCCGGCATCCCGGAGGAAGTGCTGCCGCACGTCTTCGACCGCTTCTACAAGGCGAGCGCGTCCCGGCCGAAGTCGGACGGCAGCGGCCTGGGCCTGTCGATCGCCATGGAGAACGCGCACATCCACGGCGGCGACATCACGGCCGCGAACGGCCCGGAGGGCGGGGCTGTCTTCACGCTGCGGCTTCCGGTGGACGTGGGGAAGGTGATCGCCGGTGGCGGCACGGACGCGTAGGGCGTACGGGACGCGTACGACGACGGGCGGGGCGCGTAGGACCCGTAGGACGCTGTGGGTGGTGGGGGCCGCGGGCGCCCTGGCCGCGGTGCTGTCCGGGTGCGGGATCCGGGCGACGACCGTACCGGTCGACGTCGGCCCCGCCCCGTCGCGGGTCTCCTGCGACACCCCCGACCTGCCGTCCGGGCAGGGCGGGGTGCAGGGGTTCCGCGCCAGGATCGAGCTGGTCTGCGGATCGCAGCTGGTGGAGGTGGAGCGGGTCGTCCCGGTCCCCGAGAAACGGACCGGGCGCGAGCCCGCGACGCTGGTCGCGCAGGCCCTGCTGGAGGAGCTGGAACGCACCCCGTCCGAGCAGGAGCGGGAGGGCGGCTTCACCACCGGGGTACCGGACGGGCTGACGGCCGGCCCGGCGCGGTCCGGCGACCCGGCGGGCACGGTCCGGCTCAGCCGCAAGCCCGAGGACCTGCCGCCGGTGGCCCTGGCGCAGATCGTGTGCACCCTGTCCGCGAGCGACGCCGTCTCGGCGGGCCCGGGCCCCGTGGTCCTGGGCGGCCCGGACGCCGACCCGCCCCGAGCCTGGGAGTGCACGGACGCGGTCCGCTCCAGACCGGAATCGGCCCCGACCCTGGGCGAACTGGTACGCCCGACGGCATCGCCGTCCCCGTCGGCGTCCTGACACGACGGGGGGCTCGCGGCGCGGGCCCGTCATCGCCCCCGCGAGAGGTCGGGGCCGGCCGTGCGGGTGGTCGGGCCGGGGCGGTGCCCCGCGGGGGCGGGACCGCAACGGCGGACCGGGACCGCCCGGCCGAGGTCCCGTTCCCGGGTCCCGGCCTCCTGCTCAGTACCGCCCCGGCGCGGGCACCGGCACCCCCCCCGCCGGAACGCCGACGGCCCTCTCGGGGGGAGCCGAGGGGGCCGTCGGGGGAGGGGGAGGGGCTAGAGGCCCATCGCCGCTGCGAGGTCCTTCTTCACCGTGTCCAGGATCTCCTGGCCGCGGAGGCGGGCCGAGGCGAGGTCCGAGGCTTCCGCCACCGGGACGACCACCTCCAGGTAGCACTTCAGCTTGGGCTCCGTGCCGGACGGGCGGCAGATCACCCGGGCCTTGTAGTCGCCCTCCAAGTAGTAGCGCAGGCCGTCCGTCGGGGGGAGTTTCTCCGTGCCCTGGGACAGGTCCTCCGCCGAGACCACCCGCAGGCCCGCCAGGGCCGTCGGGGGTTCCGCGCGCAGCCGCGCCATCGCGTTCGCGATGATCGACAGGTCCTCGACGCGGACCGAGAGCTGGTCGGTGTGGTGGAGGCCGTGGGCCATCGCCAGGTCGTCCAGCAGGTCGGTCAGGGTGCGGCCCTGCTCCTTGAGCACCGAGGCCAGCTCGGCGACGAGGAGGGCGGCGGTGATGCCGTCCTTGTCGCGGACGCCCTCGGGGTCCACGCAGTAGCCGAGGGCTTCCTCGTAGCCGTAGCGCAGGCCCTCCACGCGGGAGATCCACTTGAAGCCCGTGAGGGTCTCCTCGTAGCCGAGGTTCGCCGCCTCGGCGATGCGCCCGAGGAGGGACGAGGACACGATCGACTCGGCGAAGACGCCCTGCGCGCCCTTGTGGACCAGGTGGGCCGCCAGGAGGGCGCCGACCTCGTCGCCGCGCAGCATGCGCCAGTCGCCGTCGTCGGGGACCGCCACCGCGCAGCGGTCGGCGTCCGGGTCGTTCGCGATCACGATGTCCGGCTGGACCTCGGCGGCCTTCGCGAAGGCCAGGTCCATCGCGCCCGGCTCCTCCGGGTTGGGGAAGGCGACCGTCGGGAAGGCCGGGTCCGGCTCCGCCTGCTCGGCGACGAGCACCGGGGTGGGGAAGCCGTGCCGGGCGAAGGCGGCCATGACGACGTCCTTGCCGACGCCGTGCATGGCCGTGTAGACGGTGCGCACGCCCCGGGGGGACCCGGGGGTCAGGACGGAGTCCGTGCGCGCCAGGTAGGCCTCCAGGACCTCCTCGTCGAGCTGCAGCCAGCCGTCCGGGGGGCGGGGGACGGACGCGAGCGTGGTGATCGCGTCGATCTCCGCCGCGATGCGCGCGTCCGCCGGGGAGACGATCTGCGAGCCGTCGCCGAGGTAGACCTTGTAGCCGTTGTCCCGGGGAGGGTTGTGGCTCGCGGTCACCTCGACGCCGGCGACGGCTCCCAGGTGCCTTATCGCGTACGCGAGGACGGGCGTGGGGAGGGGGCGGGGCAGTACGGCCGCGCGCAGACCGGCGCCCGTCATGACGGCCGCCGTGTCGCGGGCGAAGTCCGCGGACTTGTAGCGGGCGTCGTAGCCGACGACCACCAGGCCGCCCTCGTGGCCCTCCGCCTTCAGGTAGGCCGCCAGGCCCGCCGCGGCGCGGATGACCACGGAGCGGTTCATCCGCATCGGGCCCGCGCCGATCTCGCCGCGCAGTCCGGCGGTGCCGAACTGGAGCGTGCCGGAGAAGCGGTCCGCGAGCTCGGCGGTGTCGCCCGCGTCGAGGAGCGCGCGCAGCTCGGCCGCCGTCTCCTCGTCGGGGTCCTCCGCCAGCCAGGTCCGGGCCCGGGTGAGCAGGTCGTCCTGTGCCTGTTCCACTAGTTCCGCCTTGCCTCTCGTACGTCGTCGGTCGTCGATCAGATGCGGGCGAGGACCTGCGTCAGCAGCGTGCCCATGCGGGCGGCGGAGTCGCGGCCGGCCTGGAGGACCTCTTCGTGGTTGAGCGGCTCGCCGGACAGGCCCGCGGCCAGGTTGGTGACCAGGGAGATGCCCAGCACCTCGGCGCCGGCCTCACGGGCGGCGATGGCCTCCAGCACGGTGGACATGCCGACCAGGTCGGCGCCCATGACGCGGATCATGTTGATCTCGGCCGGGGTCTCGTAGTGCGGGCCGGGGAACTGGACGTAGACGCCCTCTTCGAGGGTCTCGTCGATCTCCTTGCACATCGCGCGCAGGCGCGGGGAGTACAGGTCGGTGAGGTCCACGAAGTTCGCGCCGACGATCGGCGAGGCCGCGGTGAGGTTGAGGTGGTCGCTGATCAGGACGGGCTGGCCGGGCTTCATGCCCTCGCGCAGGCCGCCGCAGCCGTTGGTGAGGACGACGGTCTTGCAGCCGGCGGCGACGGCGGTACGGACGCCGTGTGCGACGGCGGCGACGCCGCGGCCCTCGTAGAAGTGGGTCCGGCCGAGGAAGAGCAGCGCGCGCTTGTCGCCGATCTTGTACGAGCGGATCTTGCCGCCGTGGCCCTCGACGGCGGGCGGCGGGAAGCCGGGCAGCTCGGTGACCGGGAACTCGGCCTCGGGCGCCCCGAGCGCCTCTGCGGCGGGGGCCCAGCCGGAGCCCATGACGAGGGCGACATCGTGGGATTCGACGCCGGTGAGCTCGCGGAGGCGGGCGGCGGCGGCGTCGGCGGCGGCGAAGGGGTCGGTAACAGATGCGTTCACGCAGACGAGCGTAGCCGCTGTTGGCCTACGCGCGTAGATGGCACAGCTCACGGTGTTCGGATCGTTGCCTTGTCGTTTCCGCCGAATCGTCCCGGAGGGGGCCCGGAGGGGGTCCGGAGGGGGTCCGGAAGGTTTTCCGGAGGAGTGGGAGGAGGTCCGGAGAGGTGGGGCGGGCCCCTGCCGGCCGGGACGTCGCGCGGCCGGGCTGGAGCCTCCGCCCGGCGGGGCTGGACGGAAGCCGGGGCTCCGCCTCAGGCCCCGCCCGGCTTCAGCACGGTCGCTTGCGGAGCTCCATCACGTAGTCGTGCGGGGCGCCCGCCGATTCCGCGGCGTCGGCGATCTCGCCGAGGTAGCGCGCCGACGGCAGGCCGCCCTCGTAGCCGTTGAGGACGTAGCACCAGGCGGCCTCCTCGCCGTCCAGCGTGTGGACCCGGATCCGCATGCGGCGGTAGATGTCCAGGCCGACGCCCTCCCAGCGGTCCATGGAGTCCTCGTCCAGCGGCGCGATGTCGTAGAGGGCGACGAAGACCTGCTGGCGGGGGGCTTCCACGACGGTGGCGAGGGCGCCCTCCCAGCCCATCTGCTCGCCGCCGAAGGTCAGCCGCCAGTCGTTGATCCAGCCCGTGCCGCGCAGCGGCGAATGCGGAGCGCGGCGCGTCATCAGCCGCGGGTCGAGGTTGCCGGCGTACGCGGCGTAGAGCGACATGAGGTCGAGGGTACGGGAGGGGCGCCCCGGCACGCGTGCCCGGATGGCGCACGGATGAAAGGACCGGGAGTGGAGCACCTTGAAGCGTGCGGGACAATGGGCGTGGAATGCATCCCCCGGGGAGACCCCCCGGATCGCCGGCCGGGGCGGCAGCCGGCCGGGCAGACGTGAGGCGGAGTTTTCGTGACCCGGATCGTGATCATCGGCGGCGGACCCGGCGGGTATGAGGCGGCCCTGGTGGGGGCCCAGCTCGGCGCGGAGGTGACGGTCGTCGACTGCGACGGCCTGGGCGGGGCGTCGGTGCTGACCGACTGCGTGCCGTCGAAGACCCTCATCGCGACCGCCGAGGTCATGACCACCTTCGACTCCTCGTACGAGGAGCTCGGCATCGTGGTCGCCGACGACACCCCGCCCATCGAGCAGGCCGCGCGCGTCGTCGGCGTCGACCTCGGCAAGGTGAACCGGCGTGTGAAGCGCCTCGCGCTCGCCCAGTCGCACGACATCACCGCGTCCGTGACCCGCGCCGGCGCCCGCGTCCTGCGCGGCCGCGGCAAGCTCGGCGGGCCGC
This sequence comes from Streptomyces sp. NPDC001373, assembly GCF_042895815.1. NCBI lineage: Bacteria > Bacillati > Actinomycetota > Actinomycetes > Kitasatosporales > Streptomycetaceae > Streptomyces > Streptomyces sp. NPDC001373. The sequence continues at coordinate 825,975 of NZ_JBIAWQ010000001.1, read as the reverse complement.
AGGGCATCGACGGCACGCGTGACGTCATCGTCACCGCGGCCGACGGCACGGAGACGATCCTCACCGCCGACGCCGTGCTGATCGCCACCGGCGGCACCCCCCGCGAGATCCCCGACGCGATGCCGGACGGGGAGCGGATCCTGAACTGGACCCAGGTATACGACCTGGAGGAGCTCCCCGAGGAGCTCATCGTGGTCGGCTCCGGTGTGACCGGTGCCGAGTTCGCCGGCGCGTACCAGGCGCTGGGCTCCCGGGTGACCCTGGTCTCCTCGCGCGACCGCGTGCTGCCGGGCGAGGACCCGGACGCGGCCGCCGTCCTGGAGGACGTCTTCCGCCGCCGTGGTATGAACGTCATCGGCCGCTCGCGCGCCGAGTCCGCCAAGCGGGTCGGCGACCGGGTCGAGGTCACCCTCTCCGACGGCCGGGTCATCAGCGGCACCCACTGCCTGATGGCGGTCGGCGCGATCCCGAACACCAAGGACATGAACCTGGAGGAGTCCGGGGTCCGCCTCAAGGAGTCCGGGCACATCTGGACCGACAAGGTGTCGCGGACCTCCTCGCCGGGCGTCTACGCGGCCGGCGACGTGACGGGCGTCTTCGCGCTGGCGTCCGTCGCCGCCATGCAGGGGCGCATCGCGATGTACCACTTCCTCGGTGACGCGGTGGCCCCGCTGAACCTGAAGACGGTCTCCTCGAACGTTTTCACCGACCCCGAGATCGCCACTGTCGGTTACACCCAGGCCGACGTGGACGCCGGGAAGATCGACGCCCGTGTCGTGAAGCTGCCCCTGCTGCGCAACCCGCGCGCCAAGATGCAGGGCATCCGGGACGGCTTCGTGAAGCTGTTCTGCCGTCCGGGCACCGGGATCGTCGTCGGTGGCGTGGTCGTCTCGCCGCGCGCGAGCGAGCTGATCCACCCCATCTCGATCGCCGTCGACAACAACCTGACGGTCGAGCAGATCGCAAACGCGTTCACCGTGTACCCCTCGCTGTCGGGTTCGATCGCCGAGGTCGCCCGCCAGCTGCACACGCGCAAGGCGGCCGGAGAGGCGTAGGGGCCCGCGCCGCCCGGAGCCAACCAGCCCTCCCCGCACGGGGGTTGGGGCGGGTTTCGGATACGGGCGGCGGCGCGCCGGTGGACGCGGGGTGTCGGTTCGGACGCGTATACCACTTGTCGCCCCACCGTATGGACAACTTCGGTATTCCGGCGCAAGGAGCTGAAAGCAGACGGTCGTTGGGGTTACTGTCAGTTTCGTGTTCGCTGCTGAACGTCGCCAACTGATCCTCGAAATGGTGCGGGCCAACGGGGCGGTATCCCTCCGTGAGCTCGCCCGCGTCGTCCAGACCTCCGAAGTGACCGTACGGCGGGACGTGCGGGCACTGGAGGCAGAAGGACTCCTCGACCGCCGACACGGCGGTGCGGTCTTGCCGGGTGGTTTCACGCGGGAGTCCGGCTTTCCGCAAAAGTCCCATCTCGCGACGGCGGAGAAGACCGCCATCGCCGACGTGGCGGCCGGCCTCGTCGAAGAAGGCGAGGCCATCGTCGTCGGCGCGGGTACCACGACCCAGGAGCTGGCCCGCCGGCTCGCCCGGGTGCCCGGCCTCACCGTCGTCACCAACTCGCTGCTCGTCGCCCAGGCGCTGGCGCACGCCAACCGGGTGGAGGTGGTGATGACCGGCGGCACGCTGCGCGGGTCGAACTACGCCCTCGTCGGCAGCGGCGCCGAGCAGTCCCTCCAGGGGCTGCGGGTCTCGCGGGCCTTCCTGTCCGGCAGCGGCCTGACCGCCGAGCGCGGGCTGTCCACGTCCAACATGCTCTCCGCGAGCGTGGACCGGGCGCTGGTGCAGGCGGCGGCGGAGGTCGTGGTCCTCGCCGACCACACGAAGCTGGGCACCGACACGATGTTCCAGACGGTGCCGACGGACGTGATGACCCGGCTCGTGACGGACGAGCCCCCGCCGCACGACGACCGGGCCGCCACCGAGCTCCAGGCGCTGGCCGACCAGGGCGTGCAGATCACCGTGGCCGGCTCCGCCCCGGCCTCCGGCGGGCACGGCGGCACCGGGGACGGCATGGCGGGGCGCAGGCAGCGCCGGGAGCCGCCGCTGCCGGTCCAGCGGCGCGGCGGACCCACCGCCCAGCTGCGGAGCGCTCCCGCGTCGATGCTGGAGCAGCAGGCGGGGGAGCGGGCGCGGGTCGCGGACATGCGGCGCCGCTAGAGGCGCGTCACCCCGAGCCGCCGGCCGGTGTCCACCGGGCCGTCCCCGCCAGGGCGGCCCGTCGGACACCGGCCGACGCTGCCCGTGGCCCCGCCGGCGTGTGAGGTGCGGGGCTCTGGGTCGGAGCCCCCAGTGAGCGGGAGAGGGGTGGGCAGGGGACTCCGTCCCGCTGGGCCCGGTACGCGGCGGGAAGCGCGAAGGCCCCCGACCGGTGAACCCGGGCGGGGGCCTTCGTCAGGTGCGGGGAGGTCAGTCCTTGATCTCGCAGATCGTGGCGCCCGAGGTGAGGGACGCGCCGACCTCGGCGGTCAGGCCGACGACGGTGCCGGAGCGGTGCGCGTTCAGCGGCTGCTCCATCTTCATCGCCTCCAGGACGACGATCAGGTCGCCCTCCTTGACCTGCTGGCCCTCCTCCACGGCGACCTTGACGATCGTGCCCTGCATCGGGGACGCGAGGGTGTCGCCGGAGGCGGCCGGGCCGGACTTCTTGGCGGCGCGGCGCTTCGGCTTGGCACCGCCCGCGGCGGCCGTACGGGCCAGGGTCATGCCCAGCGAGGACGGGAGGGAGACCTCCAGGCGCTTGCCGCCGACCTCGACGACGACCGTCTCGCGGCCGGGCTCGTCCTCGGCGTCCTCGGCGGCCGGGGCCGCGAAGGGCTTGATCTCGTTGACGAACTCGGTCTCGATCCAGCGGGTGTGGACCGTGAACGGGTTGCCGTCGGCCGGGGCGAACGCCGGGTCGGCGACGACCGCGCGGTGGAACGGGATGGCGGTGGCCATGCCCTCCACGTTGAACTCCGCCAGGGCGCGGGCGGCGCGCTGGAGGGCCTGCTCGCGGGTGGCGCCGGTGACGATCAGCTTGGCGAGCAGCGAGTCCCAGGCGGGGCCGATGACCGAGCCGGACTCCACGCCGGCGTCCAGGCGGACGCCCGGGCCGGTCGGGGCCTCGAACCTGGTGACGGTGCCGGGGGCGGGCAGGAAGTTGCGGCCCGGGTCCTCGCCGTTGATGCGGAACTCGAAGGAGTGGCCGCGCAGGACCGGGTCCCCGTAGCCGAGCTCCTCGCCGTCGGCGATGCGGAACATCTCGCGGACCAGGTCGATGCCGGCGACCTCCTCGGTCACCGGGTGCTCGACCTGGAGGCGCGTGTTGACCTCCAGGAAGGAGATGGTGCCGTCGGTGCCGACGAGGAACTCGACGGTGCCGGCGCCGACGTAGCCGGCCTCCTTGAGGATGGCCTTGGACGCGGCGTAGAGCTCGGCGTTCTGGGCCTCGGACAGGAAGGGGGCCGGGGCCTCCTCCACGAGCTTCTGGTGGCGGCGCTGGAGCGAGCAGTCGCGGGTGGAGACGACGACGACGTTGCCGTGGGAGTCGGCCAGGCACTGGGTCTCGACGTGGCGGGGCTTGTCGAGGTAGCGCTCGACGAAGCACTCGCCGCGGCCGAAGGCGGCCACGGCCTCGCGCACGGCGGACTCGTACAGCTCGGGGACCTCTTCGAGCGTGCGGGCGACCTTCAGGCCGCGGCCGCCGCCGCCGAAGGCGGCCTTGATCGCGATGGGCAGCCCGTGCTGCTCGGCGAAGGCGACGACCTCGTCGGCCCCGGAGACGGGGTCGGGGGTGCCGGCGACGAGCGGGGCTCCGGCGCGCTGGGCGATGTGGCGGGCGGCCACCTTGTCGCCGAGGTCGCGGATGGCGTGCGGCGGCGGGCCGATCCAGGTCAGGCCCGCGTCGATGACGGCCTGGGCGAACTCGGCGTTCTCGGACAGGAAGCCGTATCCGGGGTGGATGGCGTCCGCACCCGAGTCGGCGGCGGCCTGCAGGACCTTGCCGATGTCGAGGTAGCTGGTCGCCGGGGTGTCACCGCCCAACGCGAAAGCTTCGTCTGCCGCGCGGACGTGCAGAGCGTCCCGGTCCGGATCGGCGTAGACGGCTACGCTCGCGATCCCGGCGTCCCGGCAGGCCCGAGCAACGCGGACAGCGATTTCGCCACGGTTGGCGATGAGCACCTTGCGCACGATGGCTCCCTCCTTGAAACAAGCTGAGTTTAGGGACTGCCGACACGGCCTTTCGACCCTTCCCCGGTGGTGAGCTTGCCCACACAGAGCGTGATGCGAGTGCCCCTTGAGTGTGGAAACCCTTGTGTCGCCCCAGGTCAGGGAGATCCCCGACTGCACAGTAACCCCGTGGCGCGTCGGAGGTCTCTGTTCGGCGGGTCAGCGGCCCCTGCTGATTCTTTGTGGAGTCCCTACGAACGGCCTATGCATTCTTTGCGTGACAGCCGTCACGGCCCCCCTCCTGTAACGAAGCCGCCGCGACCCCTTGTCCGCAGGTTTACTCGTTAGTAGCCTCCGTGGCGTCGAACACGCTTGTGGCGTGGGAGGGATGGGGGCGTCGTGCTGCGCAGACTCGTGGCGGGGCTGGGCGCGCTCGCGCTCGTCGCGGAGGCGGCGGTGCTCGTGCTCGTCCATCTGGTGCTCGGCCGGACGACCGCCGACCAGTCGATGTCGGTCGCGGGCAGCGATCCCGACGTCATGTCCAAGGCCGCCTACGGCCTGGGCGCTGCCATCGGCGCGTTCCTCCTGCTGACCGCCGTACTCCTCGCCGTGGCCGCCCTGCGCGACCGCCCGCCCGGCCGTATCGCCCGGGCCGTCCTGGTCGCCGCCGCCGTCACCCACGGGGTGCTCGGCGCCCTCGCCGTCGGACTCGTCGGCTGGGACGCCTTCGCGGCGACGACGGCGGTCTTCTGCCTGATCGTGCTGACCCTGACCCTCCACGCCGACCGGGCGGCGCCGACGGCACCCGGGAAGGGGCTCAGACCCACAATTCCGTGATGGAGACGTCCAGTTCCCCCAGCAGGGAGCGCAGCAGCGGCATCGACAGGCCGATGACGTTGCCGGGGTCCCCCTCGATGCCGTCGATGAACGCCGACGACAGCCCGTCCAGGGTGAACGCACCGGCCACGTGCAGCGGCTCGCCGCTCTCCACGTACGCCGCCACCTCCGCGTCCGTCGGCTCGCCGAAGCGGACCGTCGTCGAGGCCGTCGCCGAGACCTGGCGCCCCGACGCCGTGTCGATGACGCAGTGCCCCGTGCGCAGCACGCCGGCCCGCCCGCGCATCGACTTCCAGCGGGCCGTGGCCTCCGCCGCGTCCGCCGGCTTGCCCAGCGCCTCGCCGTCCAGCTCCAGCACCGAGTCGCAGCCGATCACCAGCGCGCCGGCGGCATCGGGGAGCTCCGCCACCAGGCCCGCCTTGGCCTCGGCCAGGGCCAGCGCCAGGTCGGCCGGGTTGTCGTGGTTCAGCGTGTCCTCGTCGAAGCCGCTGACGATCACGTGCGGGGCCAGACCGGCCTGCCGCAGCAGGTTCAGCCGGGCGGGGGAGGCGGAGGCGAGGACGAGCGTGCGTACGGTCATGAGGGCCATCGTAGGGCGGCCCGCGGACCGGATCCGGGGGCGGACCTAGAACGGGGCCACGCCGAGGACGTACACGCCGACCAGCACCGCCAGCAGCACCACCACCAGCATCCGCCGCAGCATCGCCTGGGCGTCGCGCATGTCCTTCGGCGGCTCGTCCTTCGGGTCTGACCAGAGCATGCTCCGATCCTTTCCCCGGCACGCCGGTGGCGCCTGAGTACGGGTACTCAGGCGCCACCGTCCGTTCGCGCCATCTTTCCCCCGGCGGGGGACGGCTCAGCCCTGGCTGGGCCAGTACGTACGGCCCCACGCCCGCGGCCCCGGCCGCAGCGCGTGCCGGCGGGCCACCCGGGCCGGCGCGGCCCACTCGTCCGGGACCCGGGGCGCGCCCGACGGGGCCGAGGCCATCGCCGCCGCGCGCAGTCGGACCACCGCCAGTGCGGCGGCCAGCTCCTCGGGGGTCGGGTTGCCCTTGACGACCTTGATCACCACTGTGAGCTCCTCGGGAACCTAGAGGGGGATGTTGCCGTGCTTCTTCGGGGGCAGCGACTCCCGCTTGGTGCGCAGCTGCCGCAGGCCCTTCACCACGTGGGCGCGGGTCTCGGACGGCATGGTCACCGCGTCGATGTAGCCGCGCTCGGCGGCCGTGTAGGGGTTGAGCAGGGTGTCCTCGTACTCGGTGATGAGCCGGGCACGGGTCTCCTCCACCTCCTCCGGTGCGGCCTCCGCGATCGTGCGCCGGTGCAGGATGTTCACCGCGCCCTGCGCGCCCATGACGGCGATCTGGGCGGTCGGCCAGGCCAGGTTCAGGTCCGCGCCGAGGTGCTTGGAGCCCATGACGTCGTAGGCGCCGCCGAAGGCCTTGCGGGTGATGACGGTGATGAGGGGGACGGTGGCCTCGGCGTAGGCGTAGATGAGCTTCGCCCCGCGCCGGATGATTCCGTTGTACTCCTGGTCGGTGCCCGGGAGGAAGCCCGGCACGTCGACGAAGGTCAGCACCGGGATGTTGAAGGCGTCGCAGGTCCGCACGAAGCGCGCGGCCTTCTCCGAGGCGTTGATGTCCAGGCAGCCGGCGAACTGCATCGGCTGGTTGGCGACCACGCCCACCGGGTGTCCCTCGACCCGGCCGAAGCCGGTGAGGATGTTCGGGGCGAACAGGGACTGGGTCTCCAGGAACTCCCCGTCGTCGAGCACGTGCTCGATCACGGTGTGCATGTCGTACGGCTGGTTCGCGCTGTCGGGGATCAGCACGTCGAGCTCGAGGTCGGCGTCGGAGACCTCGGTGTCCGCCTCCTCCGGGAAGGCCGGCGGCTCCGACAGGTTGTTCGACGGCAGGTACGCGAGCAGCGACTTCACGTACTCGATGGCGTCCTTCTCGTCGCCCGCCATGTGGTGCGCCACGCCCGAGGTGGAGTTGTGGGTGCGCGCACCGCCCAGCTCCTCGAAGCCGACGTCCTCGCCGGTGACCGTCTTGATGACGTCGGGGCCGGTGATGAACATGTGCGAGGTCTGGTCCACCATGACCGTGAAGTCCGTGATGGCGGGGGAGTACACCGCGCCGCCCGCGCAGGGGCCGACGACCAGGCTGATCTGCGGGATCACGCCCGAGGCGTGGACGTTGCGGCGGAAGATCTCGCCGTACATGCCCAGCGCGCTGACGCCCTCCTGGATACGGGCGCCGCCGGAGTCGTTGATGCCGATGACGGGGCAGCCGGTCTTCAGCGCGAAGTCCATCACCTTGATGATCTTCTGGCCGTAGACCTCGCCGAGGGCCCCGCCGAAGACGGTGAAGTCCTGCGAGAACACGGCCACCGGACGGCCGTCCACCGTGCCGTAGCCGGTGACGACGCCGTCGCCGTAGGGGCGGGTCCTCTCCAGCCCGAAGTTGGTCGACCGGTGCCGGGCGAACTCGTCCAGCTCGACGAACGACCCCTCGTCCAGCAGCAGCGCGACCCGCTCACGCGCCGTCAGCTTGCCCTTGGCGTGCTGCTTCTCGACGGCGCGCCCGGAACCGGCGTGCGTGGCTTCCTCGACTCGGCGCCGCAGGTCCGCGAGCTTGCCCGCGGTCGTGTGCATGTCGATCGGCTCTGAGGGTTGGGACATCGGGGTCGCGGCTCCCTGTGTGGTGTCAACTGCCTGGTCAATTGATTGACTGCTGCTGGCTACTGGTGCGTAGCGTATCGGCGGGCATGGCGCTCGGCAGTGCGGCGTTTGACACACCTACATTGGCTTGCATGACTCCACAAGATGCTTCAGCCGGAGCGGGCGCGGGCCGCTGGTCGAACCTGGACCGCCCGCCACTGAACGCCTCCGCGCTGACCAAGGCGCTCGTCACCCCCGACGGCCTGTGGACCTCGTTGGAGGTCGTCGCCTCCACCGGGTCCACCAACACCGATCTCGCCGCCCGGGCCGCCGAGCTGCCCGAGGGGGCCGTGCTGGTCGCCGAGGAGCAGACCGCCGGTCGTGGTCGGCTCGACCGCAGCTGGGTCGCGCCGGCCCGGTCCGGGCTGTTCGTCTCCGTCCTGCTCAAGCCCGGCCCGGGTGTGCCGGAGGAGCGGTGGGCGTGGCTGACCCTGCTCGCCGGGGTGGCCGCGGCGACCGGGCTCTCGCGCGCGGCGGGCGTGGACACCCTGCTCAAGTGGCCCAACGACCTGCTGGTGACCGTGGACGGCGAGGAGCGCAAGGCCGGCGGCATCCTCGCCGAGCGGGTGGGCGACGGGGTGGTCATCGGGATCGGCCTGAACGTGACCCTCACCGAGGACGAGCTCCCCGTGCCCGGGGCGGGCTCCCTGGCCCTGGCGAAGGCGACGGTCACGGACCGGGAGCCGCTGCTGAAGGCCGTGCTGCGGTCGCTGGAGGAGTGGTACGGGCGCTGGCGCGACGCCGCCGGGGACCCGGGGGACAGCGGGCTCCAGGAGACGTACGCCGCCGGCTGCGCCACGCTCGGCCGGCACGTCCGGGCCGACCTGCCGGGCGGCCGGACGCTCACCGGTACGGCCGAGGCGCTGGACACCGACGGGCACCTGGTCATCCGGACGGCCGAGGACGAGCGGGTGGCGGTGGGAGCGGGCGACGTGGTCCACCTCAGGCCGGCGCGGTAGGGGCCGGGCCGGGGCGGGAGGCGGCGCCGGTCCCGCCGGTGACCTGTCTGGCCGAAGCGGTCACGCGGCGCTGATGCGGAGGCGCGCGCCCGGGAACGGGACCGGGCGCGCGGGGGAAACCGCCGGGAACGAGCGGTTTTCAGGCACGCGCGGACCCGTGGGCCGGGCTCCGGCGCCCCGGAGGCGAAGAGCGTCCCGGAAGAGGGGGGAGTGAGCTACGGCACACCTGCCGTATGGTTTAGGCGATCCCGGTCCTCGCGGTGATCAACCGGTTCGGCTGTGCGCACGGAATGGACAGGAGGCGGCCCTTGACCGTCGACGACTCTACGTCCAGCGCGTCCTCGTCCGGCTCCGCGGGAGGTCCCGGCACCCCGATCGGGCGGGACCGGCACACCCCCTTCCACGAGGTGGACCACGCGGCCCAGCCCACGGCCGACCCGCTCGCCATCCGGCTGGAGCAGCTCATCCTGGGCGCCGAGCGCCGCTACACGCCCTTCCAGGCGGCCCGCAGCGCCGGCGTCTCGATGGAGCTGGCCTCCCGCTTCTGGCGGGCCATGGGCTTCGCGGACATCGGGCAGGCCAAGGCGCTGACGGAGGCCGACGTGCTGGCGCTGCGGCGCCTGGCCGGCCTGGTGGAGGCGGGGCTGCTGAGCGAGCCGATGGCGGTGCAGGTGGCGCGTTCCACCGGGCAGACCACCGCCCGCCTGGCGGAATGGCAGATCGACTCCTTCCTGGAGGGGCTGACGGAGCCGCCGGAGCCCGGGATGACCCGCACGGAGGTCACGTACCCGCTGGTCGAGCTGCTGCTGCCGGAGCTGGAGGAGTTCCTCGTCTACGTGTGGCGGCGCCAGCTGGCGGCGGCCACGGGCCGGGTGGTGCAGGTCGCGGACGACGAGGAGATGGTCGACCGGCGGCTCGCGGTGGGCTTCGCCGACCTGGTGGGCTTCACTCGGCTGACCCGGCGGCTGGAGGAGGAGGAACTCGGCGAGCTGGTCGAGTCCTTCGAGACGACGGCGGCGGACCTGGTCGCCGCGCACGGCGGCCGGCTGATCAAGACGCTCGGCGACGAGGTGCTGTACGCCGCCGACGACGCGGCGACGGCGGCGGAGATCGCGCTGCGGCTGATCGAGACGATGGAGGCGGACGCGCAGATGCCGGAACTGCGCGTGGGCATCGCGTTCGGGACGGTGACGACCCGGATGGGCGACGTCTTCGGGACGACGGTGAACCTGGCCAGCCGGCTGACGTCGATAGCGCCGAAGGACGCGGTGCTGGTGGACGGCGCGATGGCCGAGGAGCTGGGCCGGGTGGGCGCGGCGCCGGTGTCGGAGAAGTCGGCGGAGAAGGAGGAGGGCGGCGGCTCGTACCGTTTCGCGCTCCAGCCGATGTGGCAGCGGCCGGTGCGCGGACTGGGTGTCGTGGAGCCCTGGTCGTTGACGCGGCGGACGCCTAAGATCCCGGGGTAACGTTCGTTAACTTTTCCGGGGAGAGTGTGCCGTGGGCAGGAGCGAGAGCCGTTACGGCGAGTTCGTGGCGGTGCGGCGGCACGGTGACGGCGACGTGGTCGCCGAGCTGGTGCTGGACCGGCCCAAGGCGATGAACGCCGTCTCGACGGAGATGGCGCGCTCGATCTCCGCCGCCTGCGACGCGCTCGCGGCCGATCCCGGCGTACGGGTCGTCGTGCTGACCTCGACCCACGAGCGGGCCTTCTGCGTGGGGGCGGACCTCAAGGAGCGCAACTCGCTGTCGGACGCCGAGCTGGTGCGCCAGCGGCCGACCACCCGGGGTGCGTACGGGGGCGTGCTGGAGCTGCCGATGCCGACGATCGCGGCGGTGCACGGCTTCGCGCTGGGCGGCGGCTTCGAGCTGGCGCTGGCCTGCGACGTGATCGTGGCCGACGCGACGGCGGTCGTGGGGCTGCCGGAGGTGTCGGTGGGCGTGATCCCGGGCGGTGGCGGCACGCAGCTGCTGCCGCGCCGGGTCGGGGCGGCGCGGGCCGCCGAGCTGATCTTCACGGCCCGCCGGGTGGAGGCGGCCGAGGCCCTGTCCCTGGGGCTGGTCGACGAGGTGGCCCCGGCCGGCGAGGACCGTGCGCGGGCGCTGGAGCTGGCCGCGGCGATGGCGGCGAACTCCCCGGTCGGACTGCGCGCGGCCAAGCGGGCGCTGCGGCTGGGGCACGGGATGGACCTGGCGGCCGGGCTGGAGATCGAGGACGCGGCCTGGCGGACGGTGGCCTTCTCGGGCGACCGGGCGGAGGGCGTGGCGGCGTTCAACGAGAAGCGCAAGCCGGAGTGGCCCGGGCAGTAGGACGGGCCGGCTGCGCGGCGTCGGCAGGGGCGGCAGGGGCGGCCGCGCGGCGGTGGCCGGCGTGGGGCCGGCCGCGCGGCGGTGGCCCGTGGTGCCGGTCGTGCGGTGGTGGTCCGTGGTGCCGCTCGTGCGGCGCCGCCGCGTGGTGCGGTTTCGAGATCACCCAAAATCGTGGTTTTCATCACTAAATCGGATAAAACTCCCTAGTCTGGGGTGATGGGAGTTGACGGGCGGCTTCGGGCCGTCGTGGGCCTCGCGCAGGCCATGGCGGCGGCCTGCGCGCCGCGGGACAGTGTCCGGGCCGCCGCCCGGGGGGCCCGGCTGGCGATGGACGGATCCTTCGCCGCCATCTCGGCCTGGGAGCGGGAGCGGGGCCGGCTGCGGGTCCTGGTGAACGAGGGGGAGCTGCGGGCCGGGGAGGAGGAGTTCCCCGAGGACGAGTCCTACCCGGTGCACGACTTCCCGGAGATCACCGAGTTCCTGCACGAACGCTGGGTCGGCGGCGGCGGGCCGCACGCCTGGGTCGACAGCGCCGACGGCGGCCGGCCGGGGCGCCGGAGCGCGGCCCTGAGGGCGCGCGGGCGCGGGACGTGCGTGGTGGCGCCGATCGTGCTCAGCGGGCGCGCCTGGGGGGAGCTGTACGTCGCCCGGAATGCCGGGCTGGACGGCTTCGACGACACCGACGCGGAGTTCGCGACCGTCCTGGCGGCCGTCGTGGCGGCCGGGCTCGCGCAGAACGAGCGCCTGGAGGAGGCCCGGCGGCTGGCCTTCACCGACCCGCTGACCGGCCTGGCCAACCGGCGGGCCGTGGACATGCGGCTCGACGAGGCCCTGGAGGAGCACCGGCGCACGGGTGCGGTGGTGAGCCTGGTCGTCTGCGATCTGAACGGCCTGAAGAAGGTGAACGACACCCTCGGGCACGCCGCGGGCGATCGGTTGCTGGAACGTTTCGGCTCGGTGCTCAGCCTGTGCGGGGCCATGCTCGCGGGCGCACTGGTCGCACGGCTGGGCGGGGACGAGTTCTGCCTGGTCGGCGTGGGCCCGTCGGCGGACGAGGTGGTGCGGGTCACCGAGGAGGTGTGCGCGCGGGCCGCCTCGCTGGAGCTGGGGGAGGGCGTGGCCTGCGGGGTGGCCTCCACCGGGGACCCGATCGGGCCGGTGAAGTCCTCCCGGCGGCTGTTCCGGCTTGCGGACGCCGCGCAGTACAAGGCGAAGGCCGCCCGGTCGGTAGGCCCGGTGGTCGCGGGGCGGGACACCGCGGTGGTCCGGCTGGCCGACGCCGCGGCGCGGGAGGCTCCGGGCGAGCGGCGGCGGTTCCGGGGGCGGCAGCAGGAGCTGTAGGCGCAGGTGGGGCGGGCGCTGCCGGCGGGGTTGATCCGTAAGGGGTAACCGGCGGACCCGATCGTGACATTTCTGGCTAGTGACATGAAGGGATTCAGTCCGTAGGGTGCTGAATATGGATATGCACACTGTCGTGGTGGGGACCTCCGGGACCACCGCCGAGGACGTCATCGCCGTCGCCCGAGGCAACGCGCGGGTCGAGCTGTCCGGCGAGGCGCTCGAAGCCCTCGGCCGCGCCCGCGAGATCGTAGACGCGCTCGCCGCCAAGCCCGAGCCCGTCTACGGCGTCTCGACCGGCTTCGGCGCCCTCGCTTCCCGGCACATCAGCCCCGAGCTGCGCGCGCAGCTCCAGCGCAACATCGTCCGCTCGCACGCCGCCGGCATGGGCCCGCACGTCGAGCGCGAGGTCGTCCGCGCCCTGATGTTCCTGCGCCTGAAGACGGTGGCTTCCGGGCACACCGGCGTACGGCCCTCCGTCGCCCAGACCATGGCCGACCTGCTCAACGCCGGCATCACCCCCGTCGTCCACGAGTACGGCTCCCTCGGCTGCTCCGGCGACCTCGCGCCGCTCTCCCACTGTGCCCTCGCCCTCATGGGCGAAGGCGACGCCGAGGGCCCCGACGGCGTCGTCCGCCCGGCCGGCGAACTCCTCGCCGAGCACGGCATCGAGCCCGTCGAGCTCCGCGAGAAGGAGGGCCTCGCCCTCCTCAACGGCACCGACGGCATGCTCGGCATGCTCGTCATGGCCCTCGCCGACCTGCGCACCCTCTACACCTCCGCCGACATCACCGCCGCCCTCACCCTCGAGGCCCTGCTCGGCACCGAGAAGGTCCTCGCGCCCGAACTGCACGCCATCCGCCCCCACCCCGGCCAGGGCGCCGCCGCCGCCAACATGGCCGCCGTCCTCAAGGGCTCCGGGCTCACCGGCCACTTCCAGGAGGAGTCCGCGCCCCGCGTGCAGGACGCCTACTCCGTGCGCTGCGCCCCCCAGGTCGCCGGCGCCGGCCGCGACACCATGGCGCACGCCGCCCTGGTCGCCTCCCGCGAGCTGGCCTCCGCCGTCGACAACCCGGTCGTGCTGCCCGACGGCCGCGTGGAGTCCAACGGCAACTTCCACGGCGCGCCCGTCGCCTACGTCCTGGACTTCCTGGCCATCGCCGCCGCGGACCTGGGCTCCATCGCCGAACGGCGCACCGACCGGCTCCTCGACAAGAACCGCTCGCACGGCCTGCCGCCGTTCCTCGCGGACGACGCCGGCGTCGACTCCGGCCTGATGATCGCCCAGTACACGCAGGCCGCCCTGGTCAGCGAGATGAAGCGGCTCGCCGTCCCGGCCTCGGCCGACTCCATCCCGTCCTCCGCCATGCAGGAGGACCACGTCTCCATGGGCTGGTCGGCGGCGCGCAAGCTGCGCACCGCGGTCGACAACCTGACCCGCATCATCGCCATCGAGCTGTACGCGGCCACCCGTGCCCTGGAGCTGCGCCACGGCCTCACCCCGGCCCCGGCCAGCCAGGCCGCCCTCGCGGCGGTCCGCGCGGCGGGCGTCGAGGGCCCCGGCCCGGACCGCTTCCTGGCCCCGGACCTCGCGGCGGCCGACGCCTTCGTCCGCTCGGGCGGCCTGGTGGCGGCGGTGGAACCGGTGACGGGCCCGCTGGCGTAATCCCCCCCGACGACGGAGGCCGCACCCCCGGATGCCCGGGGGCGCGGCCTCCGGTGTTTTCGCGGGGTGCGGGGGCCTGGCGGTGAATCGGCCGGGCGGACGAGAGAAGCCGACCGGTTTGGGGGGCGAGACCTTCCCGGACCGCCGGGTGAGGCCCCGCTCTGCCGGGTCCCGGTCCGCTGTCCGGTTCTGCCAGGGGTGAGGACGTCCCCCCGCCCGCCCGGCTACGCCACCCGGGAGCGGCGGATCGAGAAGGTGACGAAGCCGGCTCCCAGGCCCAGGCAGAGGGTGCCGCCCATGACGTACGGGGTGGTGTCGACGCTGCCCGTGTCCGCCAGGGAGAGGACCGTGACCGTCGCTGGGCGTGTCTCCGGGGCGATGGTGCCGTCGCCCGTGCCCTCGCCCGTGACGGTGCCCGTGTTGGCGGCGGCGGGGGCTCCGGAGGAGGTCTCGGGTTCCGGAGCCGTGGCGTTCGCCGACGGGACGAACCAGAGGGCGGCGAGGAGGGTGGTCGCTCCGAGAGCGGTGAGCAGCGGTCGAGGTGCGGACACGGTGCGATCCCCCTTGCGGAAGCAGCGAATTGGCCGTGTGCGCAGATGCTAGTGAAAGGGGCGGGTCGCGGGAAAGTCGAGGCTGTCAGGGGCTTACTCTCCGTCGTATGAACCCTTCTGAGACATCACGATACGTACGGCTTCGGGTCGATTTGGTGCTGGAGGTGACGGATTCCGATGCCCTCATCGGTGCCGCCCTCGACCACATCAAGGCCGACGAGTTCATGCCGGACGAGGAACGCGGCCACGCCGAGTCCGCCGTGAGGGAAGACGAGTCGGAGGCCCTGGCCTACCTCGTCGACCCGACCGACCTGGTCGTCGAGCTCGCCGGTGTGGAGCTGGCCCAGGCCTCCTGGAGCAGCGAACCCGTCGCATACGACCCCGAGTCCCTGGAGTGGGACCTGGGCGAGGAAGATGGGGTCTTCGAAGAAGAGGCCGACAACGCCTGACCGTGGGGTTGCACACATTCGAACTGAGTGTGGAACCGAACCGCATCGTTAACGCGTTGTCAGGACGTGCAGGGGGTGATCCCCCCTGCCCGGCCCGATCCCGGGAATGCAGCCTCGGGGTTTCCGGCAACGATGGAGTGACGTGTGAGGACGTACAGCAAGCGGCGGCGAAGGTCCCTGGTGGCCGTGTCCGCCGTGCTCGGTGGCGTACTGATGCTTTCGGCCTGCAACGACGGGGGTTCCGACAAGTCTCAGGGCGGGGACGCGGCCAAGTCGCAGGCCGATGTCGACGCGGCGGCGGCGAAGGACGCCTCCAAGGCGAAGATAGTGATCACGCCCAAGGACGGCGCCACCAACATAGCCACGACCGACGGGGCGAGCGTCGCGGTCAGTGACGGAACGCTCACCAAGGTCGAGCTGAAGAGCTCGGACGGCGCGGCCGTCGCGGGCAAGATATCCGCCGACGGCAAGAGCTGGAAGCCGGACGCCGCGCTGAAGCGCTCCACGAAGTACGCCCTGGCGGCGACCGCGAAGGACGAGGCCGGGCGCGAGGCGCACGAGAACGCCTCCTTCACGACGCTCTCGCCCGAGAACAGCTTCATCGGCGACTACACGCCGGAAGAGGGTCAGACGGTCGGCGTGGGCATGCCGGTCTCGATCAACTTCAACAAGCCGATCAAGGACACGAAGGCCGTCCAGGCGGCCATCACGGTCACCTCCAGCAGCGGCCAGGAGGTCGTCGGCCACTGGTTCGGCAACCAGCGCCTGGACTTCCGTCCGGAGCAGTACTGGCAGGCGAACTCCACCGTCACCCTGAAGCTGGCGCTCCAGGGCGTGCAGGGCGGCCCCGGCATTCAGGGCGTGCAGAACAAGACCGTCACCTTCAAGATCGGCCGGAGCCAGGTCTCCACGGTCGACACGAAGACCAAGAAGATGACGGTCACCCGCGACGGCCAGGTCCTCAAGACCATCCCGATCTCGGCGGGCTCCCCGGAAAACCCGACCTACAACGGTCAGATGGTGATCTCCGAGAAGTTCAAGGAGACCCGGATGGACGGCTCCACTGTCGGCTTCAAGAACAGTGAGGGCAAGGGCGAGTACGACATCAAGGACGTCCCGCACGCGATGCGGCTGTCCACGTCGGGCACGTTCATCCACGGCAACTACTGGGGTGCCGACTCGATCTTCGGCAGCGTGAACACCAGCCACGGCTGTGTCGGCCTGAACGACGCCAAGGGCGCCAACGACCCGGACACCGCGGGCGCGTGGTTCTTCGAGAACTCGCTCATCGGCGACGTGGTCACCGTGGTGAACTCCCCGGACAAGACCATCAAGCCGGACAACGGCCTCAACGGCTGGAACATGAGCTGGGCGGAGTGGAAGGCCGGCCCGTCCGCGTGAGGTGACACCGGACCGCTGAACGGCGACGGCGGGGAGCCCTCTGGGGCTCCCCGCCGTTCCGCTTTTCCGCCGCCCCCGCCGCCCCCGCCGCCGCCCCTGCCGCAGACCCGTCCGCCGCCGGCCGGGGGCGGAGGCGGATCCTGTGCGGAAGCTGTGGGAGCTGTGTGCGAGCTGTGGATCCGCCCGCTGGGACGTCTTCTTATCCTTCTCTCACCCGAGGCTTATCCGTCCATCACGGGTCGTTCCTAGCTTCGCCCGCATGTTCTTCACCTACCTCCGGCGCGAGCTGCGCCGACGCCGGAAGGCCGCGCTCGTCGTCGCCTCGGGGCTCGCCCTCGGCATCGCCCTCGTCATCGTCGTCACCTCCGTTTCCGCCGGCATGAGCGCGGCGCAGGACAAGGTCCTCCAGTCGCTCTACGGCCTGGGCACGGACATGACCGTCACCAAGGCCCAGAAGCCGCCGGAAGAAGGCGCGAACGGCAACCGCCCGCGGTTCCGCTTCGACGCCAAGGGTGAGGGGGAAGGCGGTGACGGCGAGCAGAGCAGCGACATGGTGATCCCCCAGGGCTTCGAGACCCTCGACGCCGCCACCGTCGCCAAGGTCGAGGGCCAGGACGGGGTGGCCAAGGCCGTCGGCGGGCTCAGCCTCCAGGTCGTCAAGGTCAACGGCCAGTTCAAGCGCGGCGAACTGCGGCGCGCCGAAGGCGGCCAGGGCCAGGGCGGCCAGGGCAGCGGCCGCTCCGGCGGGGGCCGGAGCGACACCGTGCAGGGCGGCGGAGCCGACTTCGACGTCAACTCCTTCTCCGTGTACGGCACGGACGTCGCCCAGCCCGCCATGGGCCCGCTGACCACCTCGAAGATCACCTCGGGCCGCGGTTTCCAGACGGGCGAGGCCGACGCCGCCGTCGCCGTCCTCGACAGTGCCTACGCCCAGAAGAACAAGCTCGACGTGGGCGCCGAAGTCACCGTCAAGAACACCAAGTTCAAGGTCGTCGGCATCGCCACCGCCGACAGCGGCGACGCCGCCGCCAACCTCTACGTCCCCCTCAAGCAGGCCCAGGCCCTCGCCGCCACCCCCGACAAGATCACCACGGTCTACGTCCAGGCGAAGGACTCCCAGGCGATCGGCTCCGTCAAGCAGGCCATCCAGAAGAACGTCCCCGACACCACCGTCACCACCTCCGCCGACCTCGCCGACACCGTCTCCGGATCGCTGTCCACGGCCTCCTCCCTCGCCTCCACCGTCGGCACCTGGCTCTCCTACACCGTCCTCGCCGCCGCCTTCCTCGTCGCGGGCCTCCTCACCTCCTCCGCAGTCTCCCGCCGCGTCCGCGAGTTCGGCACCCTCAAGGCCCTCGGCTGGAAGAGCAGCCGCGTGACCCGCCAGGTCGCCGGAGAAGCCCTGGTCAACGGCCTGATCGGCGGCGCCCTCGGGATCGGGCTCGGACTCGCCGCCGCATACGCCATCACCGCCGCCAGCCCCAGCCTCACCGCGCACCTCGGCGGCGGCGGGGGCGGGGGCCGGGGTGCGGGCGGCGGCGGGGGCCGCATGTTCGGGCAGGGAGCCCGCCACGCGGCCGCCAAGGCCGTGGACGTGGCCCTCACCGCGCCCGTCTCCCTCTCCACCATCGGCCTCGCCGTGGCCCTGGCCGTCGCGGGCGGCCTCGTCGCGGGCGGCTTCGGCGGCTGGCGCGCCTCCCGGCTGCGGCCGGCGGACGCCCTGCGCCGTGTCGAGTAGCCCGCGCACGTCCGCCCGTACGCACACACCACCACCCGAGGGAAGAAGATGTACCAGCTCACCGGAGTCACCAAGCGCTACCAGCGCGGCAAGCAGACCGTCGACGCGCTCGCCGGCGTCGACCTGACCATCGAGGACGGCGGCCGGCTCGTCATCCAGGGCCCCACCGGCGGAGGCAAGTCCACCCTGCTCCAGATGCTGGGCGGACTCGACCGGCCGACCGCGGGCCAGGTCGTCCTCGACGGGGTCGACCTGGCCACGATCTCCGAGGCCCGGCTCACCAAGGTCCGCGCCGAGAGCATCGGCTTCGTCTTCCAGTCCTTCAACCTGATCCCGACGCTCACCGCCCAGGAGAACGTCGAGACGGCCCTCGTCCCCCTCGGCCTCAAGGCGGCCGAGCGGCGCACCCGGGCCGCCGAGGCACTGGAGTCGGTCGGACTCGGCGAGCGCATGGGCCACCTGCCCGCCGAGATGTCCGGCGGCCAGCAGCAGCGCGTCGCGATCGCCCGCGCCCTGGTGAAGAAGCCGAAGGTGCTCCTCGCCGACGAACCGACCGGCAACCTCGACGAGTCCACTCGCGACGAGGTCATGGACCTGCTCGAAGGCCTCTGGAAGGACCACGGGCTGACCTTCGTGATGGTCACCCACGACAGCGCCCTCGCCAAGCGGGCCCCGCGGCTCGCGACGATCGAGCGCGGGCGGGTGAAGGTCACCGAGAACCCCTGAGCCGCGCGCGCCGCCGCGCCGGAAACCCCAGGCCCGGCGGCGACGCGCGTGCCCGGGCCTACGGGGCGGCGGCCGGCCCCGGGGCGGAGGCGGAGGAGGGGGCTGCCGACGGGGCCGTGGGCGCGGTCCACGACGACAGCAGCCGCAGGGCGTCCGCCGACGGCGAGCCCGGCTC
This sequence comes from Streptomyces sp. NPDC001373, assembly GCF_042895815.1. Taxonomy (NCBI): domain Bacteria; kingdom Bacillati; phylum Actinomycetota; class Actinomycetes; order Kitasatosporales; family Streptomycetaceae; genus Streptomyces; species Streptomyces sp. NPDC001373. The sequence continues at coordinate 806,894 of NZ_JBIAWQ010000001.1, read as the reverse complement.
GGCGTGGAAGGTGACCAGGAACTGCGCCGGGTCGTCCGGCAGGGTCAGCGTCTCGAAGGCCAGGACCAGCTCGCCCACCAGCGGGTGCCGCAGCCGCTTCACCCCGTGCGTCTTGTCGGCCACCGTGTGCGCCGCCCACAGCCGGCGGAACTCCTCGTTCTTCACCGACAGCTCCCCGACCAGTGCCGTCAGCTGCTCGTCGTCCGGATGCTGGCCGGCGTACAGCCGCAGGTTGCTGACCACCTCGCAGGCCCGGCACTCCCAGTCCGCGTACAGCTCCGCCGTCGCCGGGTCCAGGAACACCAGCCGCACCAGGTTCCGCTCCGCCGCCGGATGCGCCCCGAAGTCCCCGAACACGGCCGCCGCCAGCCGGTTCCAGCCGATCACGTCCTGGCGCCGTCCCACCAGGTACGCCGGTACGCCCTCCATCGCGTCCAGCAGCGTGCGCAGCTCCGGGCGGACCTGCTGCGGGCGCCGGGTGCGGCCGCGCCTGCGGGTGCGCGGGCTCGCCAGGTGGTTCAGGTGCGCCGTCTCCGTGCCGCTCAGGCGCAGCGCCCGCGCGACGGCGTCCAGGACCTCCGCCGACACGTTGTGCCCGTGGCCCTGTTCGAGGCGCGTGTAGTACGCCACCGACACCCCGGCCAGCTGCGCCAGCTCCTCCCGGCGCAGCCCAGGCACCCGGCGGCGCCGCCCGTGGTCGGGCAGGCCCACGTCCTCGGGGCGCAGCCGGGCGCGGCAGGTGCGGAGGAAGTCCCCCAGTTCGGCTCGTTGGTCCAGGTGGTGGTCCATGGCGCAAGTATCCGTGGCGACGCGGCCCGGCGCGGCGCTCAGCCTGACCCCGCCAGGGGTAGGTCCGGCAGTCCTAGGCTCCGCAGGGGGCTGGGTGGGCGGGCCGCGCCGGGGCAAGGTGGGGTCATCGCAGCACGGACGCCCCGGCCGGCCGAAGACCGGCGGGCCCGGCGTCCTCGTCCGAGGAGAACACCCCCATGCCCGTCACCCAGGTAGCCGCCTACGCCGCCCCCGCCCCCAAGGCCCCGCTGGAGCGCACCACCGTTCCGCGCCGCCCGGTCGGCGAGCACGACGTCCTCATAGAGATCAAGTACGCCGGCATCTGCCACTCCGACATCCACCAGGCCCGCGACGGCTGGGGCGAGGGCATCTTCCCCATGGTCCCGGGCCACGAGATCGCCGGTGTCGTCACCGAAGCCGGCGCGGGCGTCACGAAGTTCGCGGTCGGCGACCAGGTGGGCGTCGGCTGCATGGTCGACTCCTGCCGGGAGTGCGAGTACTGCCTCGCCGGGCAGGAGCAGCACTGCGTCAAGGGCATGACCGGCACGTACAACGCCCTCGACAGGAACGGCGAGCCCACGTACGGCGGCTACTCCACGCACCTGGTCGTCGATGAGAACTACGCCGTCCGCATCCCCGACGGCCTCGCCCTCGACGTCGCCGCGCCGCTGCTGTGCGCCGGCATCACCCTGTACTCCCCGCTGAAGCGCTGGGGGGCGGGCCCGGGCAAGAAGGTCGCGGTCATCGGCCTGGGCGGCCTCGGCCACATGGGCGTGAAGATCGCGCATGCGCTGGGCGCGGAGGTGACCGTCCTGTCGCAGACCCTGCGCAAGCGGGAGGACGGCCTGCGGCTGGGCGCCGACCACTACTACGCGACCGGCGACGAGGCCACGTTCACGGAGCTGCGGGGCCGTTTCGACCTGATCCTGTCCACCGTCTCGGCCCCGCTCGGCCTCGACCGCTACCTGGCCCTGCTGCGGGTCGGCGGCGCGCTGGTGAACGTCGGCGCCCCGGAGGAACCGGTGGAGCTGAACCTGTTCTCGGTGATCGGCGGCAACAGGACCCTGGCCGGCTCCATGATCGGCAGCATCGCCGAGACCCAGGAGATGCTCGACTTCTGCGCGGAGCACGGGCTGGGCTCGGAGGTCGAGGTGATCAGCGGCGACCGCATCAACGAGGCGTACGAGCGCGTCCTGGCGAGCGATGTCCGCTACCGCTTCGTGATCGACGCCTCCACCATCTGACCCGCCCGGCCCGGCCGGGCTACGGCCCGGCCCCGTCGAGCGCCTCCCGCAGTCGGTCGCGCGCGGCCGCCTGCACGGCGATCCGGGCCTCCAGGACGGCCAGCCGCCGCCGGGCCACCGCCAGCCCCTCCGGGGAGGGCGGCCCGGCGGCGACGTCCCCGTCCAGGCAGGGCAGGAACACCCGTACGTCGTCCAGGGTGAGCCCCGCGTCGAGCAGGGCCCGGACGTCCAGCCGCCCGTACGCCCCGAGCACCTCGGCGACGATCCGCTCCGGCTCACCGGCCCCGCCGACGTCCCCGGCCAGCACCTGTATCCCGGGGTGCCAGCCGGCCGTCTCCTCCAGCGGCCCCGTCCGCCGCCCGCCGCCCACCACCAGGTCCCCGCCGGCGGCGAAGGCCCGCGCGACGGCCCGCCCGATCCCGGTCCCGGCCCCCGTGACGAGGACGACGCGACGACCGCTGCTCTGCTTGTCGATGCCCATGCCCCGAGGGAACAACCCTGCCACCAACGACAAGGTCAACCCCGGCCCGCGGCGACGGAGGTCCCAGGGTGCGGGGGGCCGTCCCGTCCGAAAGGACGCCCCCCGCACCCGACCGGCGTCGGGGGCGCAGGTTCCCCTATGCCTCGGGGGCCGGGGCCGGGGCCACGCCGATCGGGCAGCTCACGCCCGTGCCGCCGATGCCGCAGTAGCCGTCAATGTTGCGGTCGAGGTACTGCTGGTGGTACGGCTCCGCCGGCCAGAAGGGGCGGGTGTCCGCCGGGAGGACGGCCGTGGTGATCGTGCCGTAGCCCGAGGAGGTCAGGACCCGCTGGTAGGCGTCGCGGGAGGCCTCGGCGGTCTTCTGGTGGGCGGCGGAGTGGGTGTAGACCGCCGAGCGGTACTGGGTGCCGACGTCGTTGCCCTGGCGGAAGCCCTGGGTGGGGTCGTGGGACTCCCAGAAGAGCTTCAGGAGGGTCTCGTAGGAGACCAGGGCGGGGTCGAAGACCACGCGGACGACCTCCGTGTGGCCCGTGAGGCCCGAGCAGACCTCCTCGTAAGACGGGTTCTCCGTGTAGCCGCCCTGGTAGCCGGCCAGGGTGGTCCAGACGCCGGGGGTCTGCCAGAACTTGCGCTCCGCGCCCCAGAAACAGCCCAGGCCGAAGTCGGCGACCTCCAGGTGGGCGGGGTAGGGCCCGGCCAGGGGGTTGCCGAGGACGGTGTGGTGCGCGGGCAGGGAGAACTGCGCCTCGGCGCGGCCCTTGAGGGCCTCCTCGCGGGTGGGCAGTTCGGGCGTGCGGCGGTACGAGAACATGGGTCTCCTCCTTGTGGGAGGGGTAACGGGCGGGAACCCCATTCGATTCCCGCCCCGCGGATCAGTGCGGCAGCGTCGCCGGGGAGCCGCCGTTCGCCTCGTACCCCGCCACCGCCAGGGCCCGGACCACCGCGTACGCGTGCGCCGGGTCCTCGCAGGCCGACCATGGCAGCGCGCCCACGTAGCCGTCCACGTGCCGCACCTGCTCCATCGCCTCCGCCCAGCGCTCCATCCGCACCAGGAACCACAGCAGCAGGTGCCGTACGTGCGCCAGCATCGGGTCGTCCGCCCGCGCCTGGTGCACCGCGTACAGGGCGCCCTCCACCGCCCGCGAGACGACCGCGGTCCGCCCGAAGTCGCTCACCAGGACCTGGTCGGGCAGGTTCTCGTACACCGAGAACAGCGGCAGCGCCGCCAGCAGCGAGCCCCGTGGGGCGCGGGCCGCGGCCGCCTCCGCGAAGGCGGCGGCCTTCTCCCGCGAGCCGTGCCACTTCTCGCACCAGTAGTGCAGGGCCGCCAGGTGCGCCCCCATGTGCGCGGGCGCCACGTCGATCACCTTCGCCCACAGCGCGTCGAACTCCGCCTCCGTGTAGCCGAGCCCCCGCGCGACGGCCAGTTCCGTGATGAACGGCACCGGGTCGCCCGGAGCCAGCAGCGCCGCCTTGCGGCAGGCCTCCCGGGCCTCCTCCAGCATGATCCGGTGGTCCTGCGAGCCGACGCCGCCCGAGGACCGCCACGCCTGCTGCACCAGCAGCTCCGCGTGCACCTGGGCGCCGCCCGCGTCCTTCTCGGCCTCCAGCCGCCACGCCTTCAGCCACGGCGCACCGGCCCCGGGCCGCTCGACGAGCTCCAGCGCCGCCGCCCCGCCGAAGGCCTGCACCCGCTGCCAGCGCTGCTCCCCGTCCTTCGGGGTCCCGGCGAGGAGGGCGGAGGCCGCCTGCCACCCGCCGCCGCGCTGGACGTTCCCCAGAGCGTCCATCAGGTCCTGGTCGGGCCCGGGCACCCGGACGTCCAGCTCCTCCTGACGGGCGAACCCGTAGTCCGCGGGGTCGGCGGCGTCGGGGCTGCCCGGCGCGACCAGGCGGAGGCCGCCCCCGCGCCTGGCCCGGACGAACGAGAAGACCATGACGCCGGCCAGGGCCAGCCCCATCAGGACCCAGATAATCTGCATGCCGCCAAGCGAACCAGACTCGGCCGGGCAAACGCGAATGCCCCCCGGCCCTCCGCCGCCTCCCCGGCCAGGTCAGCGGCGTGTCACAGCGGAGTCAGGCCAGGAGAGGACCGATGCGCGCGCGGGGCATAGCATCTGCCCCATGAGCGACGACAGCCACGAGCACCAGAGCTTCGAGACCCGCGCGATCCACGCGGGCAACACTGCGGACCCGCAGACCGGCGCGGTCGTACCCCCGATCTACCAGGTGTCCACCTACAAGCAGGACGGCGTGGGCGGTCTGCGCGGCGGCTACGAGTACAGCCGCAGCGGCAACCCCACCCGCACCGCGCTGGAGGAGAACCTCGCCGCGCTCGAGGGCGGCCGGCGCGGCCTCGCCTTCGCGTCCGGGCTCGCCGCCGAGGACTGCCTGCTGCGCACGCTGCTCTCCCCCGGCGACCACGTGGTCATCCCCAACGACGCCTACGGCGGCACCTTCCGCCTCTTCGCCAAGGTCGTCTCCCGCTGGGGCGTGGAGTGGTCGGTCGCCGACACCTCCGACGCCGAGTCCGTGCGCGCGGCCATCACCCCGAAGACGAAGGTCATCTGGGTCGAGACCCCGTCGAACCCGCTGCTGGGCATCACCGACATCGCCGTGGTCGCGGACATCGCCCGGACGGCCGGCGCCCGGCTCGTGGTCGACAACACCTTCGCCTCCCCCTACCTCCAGCAGCCCCTCGCGCTCGGCGCCGACGTCGTCGTGCACTCGCTGACCAAGTACATGGGCGGCCACTCCGACGTCGTCGGCGGCGCCCTGGTCACCGCGGACGAGGCGCTCGGCGAGGAGCTCGCCTACCACCAGAACGCCATGGGCGCGGTCGCCGGGCCGTTCGACTCCTGGGTGGTGCTGCGCGGCATCAAGACCCTGGCCGTGCGCATGGACCGGCACGCCGAGAACGCCGCGAAGATCGTGGAGGTGCTCCAGCGCCACCCGAAGGTCACCAAGGTCCTCTACCCGGGCCTGCCCGAGCACCCGGGCCACGAGGTCGCCGCCAAGCAGATGCGCAACTTCGGCGGCATGGTCTCCTTCCAGGTCGCCGGCGGCGAGGAGGAGGCCGTCGCGATCTGCGGCCGCACCCGGATCTTCACCCTGGCCGAGTCCCTCGGCGGCGTCGAGTCCCTCATCGAGCACCCGGGCCGCATGACCCACGCCTCGGTGGCCGGCTCGGCCCTGGAGGTCCCGGCGGACCTGATCCGCCTGTCCGTCGGCATCGAGAACGCCGACGACCTCATCGCGGACCTCACCCAGGCCCTGGGCTAGTCACAATGCCGCGTAGTTATTGGGGCTAGTCCGTCCCCCCGCCGCCCCCGGAAGGGCTACCAGCCCTCCAGGGGCGGCGAGACGTGGCTGGGCGGTGTCACCCACGGGTGCGTCAGTGCCGCCCACACCGCGAAGGCGACCGCCGCCGCCCACAGGAACGCCCAGCCGAACCGGCGCAGGGCGCGGCGCCGCCGCAGCAGCCGCCTGCCCCGTGTGGCGGCGGCCGCAGCCAGACCGGCCGGCACCACCGGGTGCGGCCCTTCCAGCAGCTGCCTGACCTGTGCTTCCTTACGGTCGAAGGTGCTCATGCCACCCCCGGCTCCGCCGCGGGCCGCGCCGTCTCGCGCAGGACCGCCACCGCCCGGTTGCGCAGGGCCTCGACCCGCTCCGGCGCCAGCCCCAGCTGCGCGGCGGTGACCTCCTCGGCGACGCCCTCGTACACCCGCATCACCACCACCAGCCGCTGCGGCGGGCTCAGCGGCGCGAGGACCCCGCTCCCGGCCGGCAGCCGCCGCGCGGTGCGCGCGTACGCCGCGCAGACCTCCTGGCGGGTGTGGTCGTACGGGTCGTCGCCGCGCAGCCGCTCCCAGTGCGCGTACGTACGGGCCAGCGCGCCGGCGAGGATGCGGTGCGCGGCGAACGCCCGGGCCGGGGGCTCGGCCGTCAGCAGCACCGCCACGTGCAGCAACCGCCCCGCCGCGCCCGCGACGAAGGCCTCGAATTCCGGGTCGCGCCCCGAACGCCGGTCCACAGCACACATGGTGGGGCCTGCGGCACCACCCGGGTCAAGGGGTGGGACGCGGCCGGATCCCGGCGTCCGGTGCGCGCCGCGTCAGGAGGCGGGGCCGCCCTCGGAGGCGGCGGCCATCAGCTCCGACAGCGAGCCGTTGAAGCGGGTCAGCAGCGTCGTGAACACCTCGCGCTCCTCCTCCGCCCAGCCCTCGGTCACCCGGGCCATCAGCTCGCGCCGCGAGGAGCGGACCTCCTCCAGCCGAGCCAGCCCGCGCGGGGACAGCGCGAGGACCACCGCCCGGCCGTCCTCGGGGTGTGAGGTGCGCTTGACCAGCCCGCCGTCGACCAGGGGGGCCACCTGCCGGGTGACGGTCGAGGAGTCGATCCCCATGCCGGCCGCGAGGGCCTTGACGCCCATCGGCCCTTCGAGGTCGAGCCTGTTCAGCAGCAGGTACGCGGCGCGGTCCATGGAATTGCGGGCCTGGCCGACCCCGCCGAGGCGGGTCTGCTCGGCCCGGCGCGCGAAGACGGCCACCTGGTGCTGGAGCGCGTCCAGGAGTCCGGATCCGGCGGGCGCTTCGGCCGCCGTGGGCAGGTCGGAACTGGCCGGGATGGAGGGCATGGCCGTGGCTCTCTTCGCATGGGGCCGACAAGGATGGGGGACAGAGTACGCGGCCCTGCGGCGGCTCGTACGCCGCGTTTGACAACTGATACGCCCCGTGGGCGCGCCCCCCTCCCGCCCCTTCCGCATGGCGGGATTTCGCCCCCCGCCCCGGGCCCGCCCGGCGGCCCCCTCAAGACGCCCCGGACGCCCCGTCCAACCCTGAGCCGGGGCCCCCGCGGGCTGCGAGACTGGCCGCATGAACTACCGCGTGCAGCCCCTCCCCCAGGTCATCCTCGACGACGTCCGGGGAGCGCAGAAGATGCTGTCCGGGGTGTCCCGGGTGACCCCGATGGAGGGCAGCCGGCACCTCTCGGCGCTCGTGGGCGCCCCCGTCCACCTCAAGTGCGAGAACCTTCAGCGCACCGGCTCCTTCAAGCTGCGCGGCGCGTACGTGCGCATCGCGGGCCTGCGCCCCGAACAGCGCGCCGCCGGGGTCGTCGCCGCCAGTGCGGGCAACCACGCCCAGGGCGTGGCCCTGGCCTCCTCCCTGCTCGGCGTCCGCTCCACCGTGTTCATGCCGGTCGGCGCCCCGCTGCCCAAGGTGGCCGCCACCCGGGAGTACGGGGCCGAGGTCCGCCTGGAGGGGCAGGTCGTCGACGAGACCCTGGCCGCCGCCCAGGAGTACGCGGACCGCACCGGAGCGGTGTTCATCCACCCCTTCGACCACCGCGACATCATCGCCGGCCAGGGCACCGTCGGCCTGGAGATCCTGGAACAGTGCCCCGAGGTGCACACGATCCTCGTCGGGGTCGGCGGCGGCGGCCTCGCCGCGGGCATCGCGGTGGCGATCAAGGCGCTGCGCCCGGACGTGCGGGTCATCGGCGTGCAGGCGGCGGGCGCGGCGGCCTACCCGCCCTCCCTGAAGGCCGGCCACCCGGTGTCCGTCGACCATCCGGCCACCATGGCCGACGGCATCAAGGTCGGCCGTCCCGGCGACATTCCCTTCGCGATCATCGGGGAACTGCTGGACGACGTGCGGACCGTGTCGGAGGACGCCCTGTCCAGCGCCCTGCTGCTGTGCCTGGAGCGCGCCAAGCTGGTCGTCGAGCCGGCCGGCTGTGCCCCGGTGGCCGCGCTGCTGAGCGAGCCCGGGCTGTACGGGGCCGGGCCGGTGGTGGCCGTGCTGTCCGGCGGCAACGTCGACCCGCTGCTGCTCCAGCGGATCCTGCGGCACGGCATGGCGGCGGCGGGCCGCTACCTGTCGCTGCGGCTGCGGGTGGCGGACGCCCCGGGGGCCCTGGCGGGGCTGCTCGGGGTGCTGTCGACGGTGGACGCCAACGTGCTGGACGTCAGCCACGTACGAACCGACCCGCGCCTCGGACTCACCGAGGTGGAGGTGGAGCTGCACCTGGAGACGAAGGGGCCCGAGCACTGCAAGGAGGTCGCCCGTACCCTGCACGCCGCGGGCTACCCGGTGATGGGCTGAACGCGCGGGACCCCGCCGGATCCGGTCCGGCGGGGTCCCGCGGTGCGTCCTGGCGAAGGGGCCGGTCAGCCGTTGAAGGGCTTGACCGCCATGATCTTGACCGTGGCCTTCTTGCCGTTCGGCAGCTCGTACTGGGCGTCCTCGCCGACCTGCTTGCCCAGCACGCCCGCGCCCAGCGGGGACTGGGGGGAGTAGGTCTCGAAGTCGTCGGAGGCGTACTCGCGGGAGGCCAGCAGGAACTCCAGCGTGTCGTCCTCGTCGCCGTCGAACGCGATGGTCACGAGCATGCCCGGGGCCACCTCGCCTTCGGCGCTGGTGGGGGCGGTGCCGACCTTCGCGTTCTCCAGGAGCTGGGTGAGCTGGCGGACGCGGAGCTCCTGCTTGCCCTGCTCCTCCTTGGCCGCGTGGTAGCCGCCGTTCTCACGCAGGTCGCCCTCCTCGCGGGCAGCCGCGATCTTCATGGCGATCTCCGTGCGTGCGGGACCAGAGAGGTAGTCCAGCTCGGCCTTCAGCTGGTCGTACGCCGCCTGGGTCAGCCAGGTGACGCTCTCGCTCGTCTGGGTCACGGGTGCTCCTCGTCGGTACAGGGGACTACAAAGCCGCCAGCGGCGGGCGAAACCACGAGCCTAACAATTCGGGAAGAAAAGGGGGAGGACACGATGTGTATGAAGTGTGTCATCGCGCCCCCGGACCGTCGCGCCGCGTGTCCGGACCGTCGCGCGATGTCGGAACCGGCGGCGGCGTGTCGGCGCGTCGGGCGGCGGACCGGACACGGCGGGCGGCGCGCCGGGCCCGGCGCGCCTCAGCAGGCGGTGCCCGCGGCCCGCCTCAGCGGGCGGTGCCCGCGGCCCGCCTCAGCGGGCGGTGCCCGCGGCCTGGCAGCCGACCAGCTCCACCATGGTGGCGCGGGCCGTGGTCTTCAGGGTGACCACCTCGTCGATGCGCTTGTCCTTCTGCGGGAAGGTGAAGTCCGCGCGGCCGACCTCGCTGTGGTCCGCGTCCTGGGAGTCGAGGGTGCAGACGCCGGTGACGGAGGCGTCCTTGCGGACCTCCAGGTGCACCTTCACCTCGGTGTCGGAGACGATCTGGAACTTGATGACCTCGGCGCTGACGCTCTGCCCGCCGACGTAGTCCCAGCCGATCCACCCGACGAGGGCCAGCAGGCCGACCCCGAGCACCGACCCGACGATCTTGAGCTTCCGGTCCGCACGCTCGTCCGCAGACCGGCCGTAGCGGCCTTCCGGGAGCCCTTCGCGCACCGCGCTCATGATCGATTCCTCTCGCTGGGGAGGGTGAGGCACCCAGGAATTTTCCATCCCCCGATTCGGTCAATATAGAGGTTGACCGTCGCGCCGAATCGCAGAGGATCCTGTCTTGACCGAGCAGCTTCGACTGATGGCCGTGCATGCCCACCCCGACGACGAGTCGAGCAAGGGCGCGGCCACGATGGCCAAGTACGTTTCCGAGGGCGTGCCCGTACTGGTGGTGACCTGCACCGGCGGTGAGCGCGGCTCCGTACTGAACCCCAAGCTCCAGGGGGACAAGTACATCGAGGAGAACATCCACGAGGTCCGCGCCAAGGAGATGGACGAGGCGCGCGAGATCCTCGGCGTCGAGCAGGAATGGCTCGGCTACGTCGACTCCGGCCTGCCCGAGGGCGACCCGCTGCCGCCGCTGCCCGAGGGCTGCTTCGCCCTCGCGGACGTGGAGGAGGCCGCCGGCGAGCTGGTGAAGAAGATCCGCGCCTTCAAGCCGCAGGTCATCACCACGTACGACGAGAACGGCGGCTACCCGCACCCCGACCACATCATGACCCACAAGATCACGATGGTGGCCTTCGACGGCGCGGCCGACACCGACAAGTTCCCCGAGGCCGAGTACGGCGCCGCCTACCAGCCGCAGAAGCTCTACTTCAACCAGGGCTTCAACAAGCCGCGCACCGTCGCCCTGCACGAGGCGCTCCTCGCGCGCGGCCTGGAGTCCCCGTACGGCGAGTGGCTGGAGCGGTGGAAGGAGTTCGAGCGCAAGGAGCGGACCCTGACCACGTACGTCCCCTGCTCGGACTTCTTCGAGATCCGCGACAAGGCGCTCATCGCGCACGCCACGCAGATCGACCCGGACGGCGGCTGGTTCCGCGTCCCGATGGAGATCCAGAAGGAGGTCTGGCCCACGGAGGAGTACGAGCTGGCGAAGTCGCTCGTCGACACTTCCCTCCCCGAGTCCGACCTCTTCGCGGGCATCCGGGAGAATGCCTAGCCATGAGCGCTATGCAGGCAGCAGTCACCCAGCTCGTTCCGCTGGCCGCCGACACCTTCGACAAGAACAAGGTGACCCCGGGCCTCCTCGGGTTCATCGTGTTCGCCGCCCTCGCACTCGGTGTGTGGGGCCTGATGAAGTCGATGAGCAAGCACATGAAGCGGGTGGACTTCGAGGAGGCCCCGGAGCCCGCCGCCGCGACCCCGGCCGCGGCCGCCGAGGGCTCCAAGGCCTGACCCCGCACGACGGGCGGGCACCCCGCCCCGCCGGAACACCGGCGGGGCGGGGCGCTCCTGCGCGGGGCGCAGGCGCGGCGAGAGAGCGGTGCTCACACCGGTGAGCGGCGCCCTGAACACGGTGCGGCGCCCGCCGACGCGAGCACCGCACCTGTTGGCGACGGGCGCCCACGCGCGTGAGCGGTGCTCACATCGGTGAGCGGCGTCCCCTCGGTGTGCGGTGCTCACGCCGGTGTGCGGCGTCCACCCTGGTGTGCGGTGCTCACGCCGGTGTGCGGCGTCCACCCTGGTGTGCGGTGCTCGCGTCGGTGTGAGCGTCCACCCCCGGTGAGCGGTGCTCACGCCGGTGGGCGGCGCCCGCCCCCGTGAGCAGTGACCGCCGCCGGGTGCCCCGCAGGCGGCCCGCCCGCGGGGCCGGGGCTCATGCCGACGGCGCCGGCAGCGCCACCCCCATGACCTCCCGCGTGCGCAGGTCCGGGACCAGGCCCAGACGCCACGCCTGCCAGCCCTCCGCCGGATCCACGCCCCGCGCCAGGACCGCCCCGTACGCCTCCACGCACTCCTCCAGCCGCTCCCCCCGCGGCCCCTGCCCACCCTGGGCCAGCCGGGCCAGCTCCGCCCGGGCCCCCTCCGCACCCGCACCCGCACCCGCACCCGCGTACGGCAGCAGCGTGCAGCGCAGGAAGCGTGCCCAGTCCTCCCCGCGCCGGTCCCCGTACGAGCCGAACAGCCCCGCCGCCTCCTCGCACAGCGCCAGCGCCTGCGGCACCCGCCCGTTCCCCGCGTCCACCACCGCCAGCTCCAGGCATGTCCAGCCCTCCCCGTGGGCCAGCCCGATCCGCCGGAAATCGGCCCGCGCGTCCACCAGCAGCTGCCGCGCGAACCCGGAGTTGCGCAGGTTGCCCGTCTGCGCCGCCCGAAGGTCCCGCGTCACCCGCCCCGAGTGGTAGCGGGCGTGCGCCAGCCCGTACACGTCCCGCATCCGCGAGAACATCGTCCGGGCCCGCTCCAGCTCCCGCACCGCCCGGTCCAGCCCGCCGTCCTCCTCCAGCGCCTGCCCCAGGTAGTACAGCGTCCACGCCTCGCCCCGCGCGTCCTCCGCCAGCCGGTGCCGGGCCAGCGCGTCCCGCAGCCGCTCCAGCGCCGTCCCCGGATCCCCGGCGATCACCCGGGCCCGGCCCAGCTGGGTCAGCGCCCACGCCTCACCCCGGTCGTCGCGCGTGCGCCCGTACAGGCCGAGCGCCAGCAGCAGCTCCTCCTCCGCCCGCCCCACGTCGCCCACCCGCAGGTGCACCTGCCCCAGCTGGAAGTGCGCCCAGGCCTCCCCGTGCACGCTCTCGCTCTCCCGGTGCAGCGCCAGCGACCGCTCCAGCAGCGCCACCGCCTCCGCCAGGTGCCCCCGGTCGCGCTCGACCGCCCCCAGCGCGTGCAGCGACCATGCCCGGTCGCCCGCCAGCTCCTCCGACTCCTGGAGCACCAACGCCTCCCGGATCCGCGCCGCCGCCTCCGGCAGATTGCCCTGGTGGTGCAGGGTGATGCCCAGCGACAGCAGCGCCATCGCCGCACCCGCCTCCTGCCGGGCCTCCTTGTACTGGTCCACCAGCGAGGTCAGCGTCGTCCGCGACTTGTCCAGCTCGCCCAGCTGCCGCGCCGCGATACCCGTACGCCACTGCACCGAACGGTTCAGCCGCCCCTGGTCCACCGCCCGCGCCAGCTCGTTGATCTCACCCAGCCGGTACAGGTCCCCGCGCAGCAGGCAGAAGTCGCACAGCGCCCCCAGCAGGTCCAGCACCGCCTGCTGGTCCACCCCCTCCGACTGCCGCAGCGCCGCCGTGATGAAACTCGACTCCTCGTCCAGCCAGCGCAGCGCCGCGTCCAGCGACGCGAACCCGTGCCCCCCGAACCGGCCCGCCCGGGTCGACATCTTCCCGTCGACCATCCGGATCACCGAGTCCGCCAGCCGCGCGTAGTCCCGGATCAGCCGCTCGTGCGCGGCCGCCGCCTCCACCCGGTCCTCGTCCGCCGCCAGCCGAGCCGCCGCGTACGCGCGCACCGCGTCGTGCATCCGGTACCGCTCCCCGCGGACGAGGTCCAGCAGACCCGCCCGTGCCAGCTCGCCCAGGAGCCGCCCGGCCTCCACCCGCTCCGTGTCCGCCAGCGCCGCCGCCGCGGACGCGCCCAGCGAGGCCCGCCCGGCCAGCGTCAGCCGGCGCAGCAGCCGCCGCCGCTCCTCGGGCAGACGTACGTAGGCCAGCTCCAGCGCCTGCTCCAGCGCACCGCCCCCGCCCCCGTCCGAGGCCCGCGCCGACCCCAGCGGGGCCAGCACCCGCAGCGCCAGCGGCAGCCCCGCCGCCAGCTCCAGCAACCCCGCCTCCGCCGCCGGCCCCGGCACCGCCTCGCCCGCCGCCCGCGCCCCGGCCCGCAGCACCTCGGCCGCCTCCGGCTCCGCCAGCCGCACCACCGGCAGCTGGTGCACCCACGCCCCCAGGTCCGCGGGCAGCTCCAGCGGCTCCCGCGCCGTGACCAGCACCAGGCTCTCCGAGCGCTCCGGCACCAGCGCCCGCACCTGCTCCGGATCCACCGCGTCGTCCAGCACCACCGTCACCGGCAGCCCCTGGAGGTGCTGGTGGTACAGCTCCCCGAGCCGGCGCACCTGCTGCTCGGCCGAAGCCCCCTCCCGGAACAGCAGCTGCTCGCGCGGGGCCCCGAGCCGGTTCAGCAGGTGCAGCAGCGCCTCCCGCGTCGACAGCGGCGCCTCGCCCGCCGCCGGGGCCCCGCCCCGCAGGTCCACCACGCACGCCCCCCGGAACTGGTCCCGCAGACCGTGCGCCGCCCGCAGCGCCAGCGCCGTTCGCCCCACCCCCGGCTCGCCGTGCAGCACGACCACCACCGGCCGGGTCTCGGTACTGGCCCGTGCCGTCCGCACCCACTGCCCGATCCGCTCCAGCTCCGCCCGCCGCCCGGTGAACAGGGCGTCGGCGTCCGGCAGCTGCCCGAACGACTGCTCCAGCACGCGGCGTCGCCGCGCCTCCGTACTCCGGTCCGCCCCGCGAAGCTGGGGCGGCACGGCCGGCTGGCCATCGCCGCGCACGGGACCCCGTACCACGGTGGCCGTGGCCGCGGCGGTCGCCGCCGCCACGGCCCGCTCCTGCTCCAGGAAGGGCCGGATCCCGCGCACCTCCAGCGCCGTCAGCCACTTCAGCCTCAACTGCTCCGGCCCGCCCGGACGCCCCGCGGCCCCGGCCCGCCGGTTCGCGGCCGGCACGTGCACCGCCGCCGCCCGGGCCACCGCCGTCGCGGCCCCCGCCGCGCCCACGACGATGCCCGCGCTGAGCGCCGTACCGGCGTCCACCCCGAAGGCCATGTCCGCTCCGGCGGCGGCCGCCGCGGCGACGGCCGTCACCAGCAGGGCGGTCCCGCTGCCGGTCCGCCGGAAGGCCTCCCCGAGCGACTGCTCCCCGGTGGCGGCCTCGTCCAGCGCGGCCACGTACGCGGCGTACTCCTCCTGCGCCACCCCGGCCAGCCCGTCGAGCGCCTCCCGCCCCCGCGCGAGCAACACCTCCGCATCCACCCCGCCCCCCGCCCGCCGGACCTCCTCCCCGACGGCCCGGTCCAGCACGCGCTCGGCCTCGACACGATGGCTGTCCCGCATCGGCATCCTCCTCGCAGAGCTCCGCAAACGTGCGCCAAGTGTCCTGCGGGACGCCCCGCAGCGCGAGGCAATCTGAGCTAGATCAGAGCGAGTTGAGCCCAGAACGGCCAACACCACGCATATATGCACGCCGGGCCCGGGTGCGGGGGCCCGGCGCCGCCCCGCAGGCCGCCGCCCGCGGTCCGCGCGCCGCATTTCAAGAAAGTAGCAGTGCAAGGTCCATTGTTTCCCGAGCATTTCCCCTGAGAACAGAGGGTGTTGTCATGCGTGATGATCACGCCACGCTCGTCGGGTTGGGGCTCAGTCCCGAGGAACTGGAAAGCCTGGGACTGGACAAGCCCGCGACTGCGGACCCGTCCGGTCTCATGGATGCCTACCTGCGGCGCAGCAACAAGAAGGAAGACCTGGCCACGCTGCGGGGCCATCTACGAGACGTGGTGCGCTGGGGCGCAGGCGAATGGGCTTCAGATCCGGAATGTCTGGTTTGGGCAGCTTTCGGCTTCCAAGGCCTACGTGCGGCGGCGGGAGTTCGAGAAGGTCACCCAGGCGATCACGGACGGCAAGTCCAAGACGCTCGGTGTGTGGAAGACGGACCGCTGGGCACCGCCTGGCCTCAGCCGCCGTGCTCGCGCAGAAGTCCGGGGCCCGCGGCGGCGTCCAGGGCGTTCGCGAGGAGTCGGGCCAGCCGGTTGTGCCGCTTGGAGGCGCTCGGGCTCACGACGACCATCCCGTCCACGATCTCGATGCCGGCGCACTGCTCCTCGGACCAGGAGTCGTACTGTTCCGCGCTGATCTGCGCATGCATCCACGCGGGCGCCACCATCTCGGCGGTCATCGGGTGCCTCCTTCGAGGAGCCTCGGCAGGTCCAGCGCCGCTGCCCCAGCCTACTGTTCCGAGACGCCGGGCCGCCTGGCTCGAAGGGGAGGGAGTCGGCGTCGGCTCATGACGGCTCGCAAGCGTCGTTCGGCCGGGTGAGAGGGTCCCGCGAGGGTTTCGCCGGTCGCGCCGGGCGCTGTGAGGGGCTGAGTCGTATGAATCGGTTGGCTGGTACGACCTCGCCATGTCTGCTTCAGCACGCTGACAACCCCGTCGACTGGTGGCCGTGGGGACCCGAGGCGTTCGAGGAAGCGAAGCGGCGCGATGTGCCGTTCTGCTGTCGGTCGGATACTCCGCGTGCCACTGGTGCCAGTGACTTAACGCAACCAGGTAGTCCTGACCGGGGATGTTCCCGGAGAGCATTGCTGGGGGTGCGTATTGTGCGCGACGGAGTGAGAACATGGGCACACCTTGTCGCTCTTGCTGGGCCGGAAACCTCGTCGTGAACCCCGCACGAGGCCCGGGCCTCATATCCTGAGAGACGACAGGAAGGAGCCGTTATGAGCGTCGATGCGGTCATGCACACGGAGTTTCCTGCTGGGTACGTGGTCCTCTTCGGTGTCGACGGGAAGGTGATCATGACCCCGCAGAGCTTCGAGCACTCCAGCACGATCAAGTCGATGCAGATCGACTCGCTCTCACTCGGCCGGCACGCGAAGACCGCCTCCGACGTGTACATCGACTTCCCCGCCGACGAGAACTCGGCTCCGGACTTCGCGATCCTGCGGGAGGACGCGAAGCGGCAGGGCAAGCGCTACGGCTTCGAGGACGTGCTGCTGATCGCGGAGGTGGTGTCGGTCTCCTCCGCTCGCAAGGACTACGACGACTGCACCGCGAAGTACGGCCGCTACGGCATCCCGGTCTACGTGGTGGTGGACCCGTACGCCGCTGAGGTCGTTGTCCACACCCAGCCCGCCGGCTCCGGCTACATCGCGGCCCACACCCACAAGTACGGCTCCGGCAAACTGCCCATCGAGCTGGCCGACGGGCGGACGTACACCCTCGACCTGGACGAGCTGCCCCGACCCGAGGCTGACGCCCACTGACGGTCGGTACCGGCTCGTACACCGTCCGAAACGCTGGGGCCGGCGGCGGCAACGTGGTGCGGCCTCGCCGCGCGGAGAAAGCGCGACCGTATAGCCGGAGGGCCGCGCTGAAGTGCTGTGCCCGCGCGCTGGGTGGATCGTCCGCTGGTGCCAGTGAACTCCCAAACCCCGTAGTCGGCGGTGCTTACACCTCTCTGATGATCACGCGCTTCCCGCAGAGCTTCGACCAGTCGTCCCGGTCGGAGGTCAGAACGATCACGGGGGCCGGGACGCGGAGCGCGAGCGCGGCAACGAGGGCGTCGATCGCGTGCTTGTGGCCGTGCAGCCCACCTGCGTCCTGAAGCAACGCCACCGCGGTCAGGGAGTCCTCCTGGCTGACCGGTTCCACCCGCAGCCGGGAGAGCACCCACTTCAAGCGTGCAAGATCGGTCTTCCCTTGTACGGCTTCAACGATGGTCAGTGCAGACACGAGGACGGGAACCCCGACCTGCCGGGATGCCTCGATGCGAGCCGCCATACCGCGGTCGTTGCGTAGCAGCAGCGACAGCGCCTCGGAGTCGAGCACAAGTGAGCGGGCTGGCTGCTCCTTCACGCAGCGCCCCGCTCGACATCCTCGTTCTCGTCTCCGAACAGCTCGCGACGGGCGGCTTCGATCTCCTGCTCCGTGAGCGCGCCGTGCTCCTCCTCGTGGGACGCCACAATCTCGGCAAGTCCGTCCATGGCGAGCTGGTGCCTGACGGCTTCGGTGATGTAGCTGGACAGCCCGCGGCGGCCGGTTCGGGAGCGGAGCTCGCTGACCAGCTCGGCGGGCATGGACACGGAGATGTTCTCAGTGGTCCCGGCTCGAGTCTGCTTCACACCCGGAGTGTAAGACGACATCTATTACAACGAGAAGCCTTGAGGTGTCGGCACTGACGAGGGGTGAGGGCTCTTACATGACCCCGAGATCGACCGTGATGGAGAAGGGCACGGTGGCCTTCAGCGTGCCGGTGAACATCTCGCCGTCCCTGTAGGCCTTGGTGGCGGGGTCGAGGACGTGCGTGTAGACGATCGGGACACCGGTGGCGGCCTGCTCGACCCGCCAGTAGAAGGGGATGCCGGCCTTGGCGTACTGGTCCACCTTTACGATCCGGTCCGTGGTCTCCGAACCGGGCGACACGACCTCGACGACCAGAAGGACGTGCTCGGGGCGGGTGGGCGTGAGGTCGATCGTCTCCGCCCGGTAGACGATGACGTCCGGACGGCGGTTGGTGAGTGGAACGTCCTGCAGGCGGACGTCGAAGTCCGCGTCCGCGTTCCAGTCCGGGCCCGCGGCGGCGTCCAAGGCGTTGGCCAGGAGTCGGGCCAGCCGGTTGTGCCGCTTGGAGGCGCTCGGGCTCACGACGACCATCCCGTCCACGATCTCGATGCCGGCGCACTGCTCCTCGGACCAGGAGTCGTACTGTTCCGCGCTGATCTGCGAATGCATCCACGCGGGCGCCACCATCTCGGCGGTCATGGTGTACCTCCTTCGAGGAGCCTCGGCAGGTCCAGCGCCGCTGCGCCCAGCCTACTGTTCCGAGGTGCCGGGCCGCCCGACCCGGAGGGGGAGGGAGTCGCCACCACGTGATGGCGCACAAGTGCATCTCGGCCAAGTAGAGGTGGGCTCGTCAGCGATTCACCGGTCGCGGCAGGCGCTGTGAGAGGCTGGGTCGTATGAACCGGTTGGCTGGTATGACCTCGCCTTATCTGCTTCAGCACGCCGACAATCCGGTCGACTGGTGGCCGTGGGGACCCGAAGCGTTTGAGGAAGCGAAACGGCGCGATGTGCCCGTTCTGCTGTCAGTCGGTTACTCTGCGTGTCATTGGTGTCACGTCATGGCGCACGAGTCCTTCGAGGACGCCGACACCGCCGCGTACATGAACGAGCACTTCGTGTCCGTCAAGGTGGACCGCGAGGAGCGGCCCGACGTGGACGCCGTCTACATGGAGGCCGTGCAAGCCGCCACCGGACAGGGGGGCTGGCCGATGTCCGTGTTCATGACGCCGGACGGGGAGCCCTTCTACTTCGGCACGTACTTCCCGCCCGAGGCTCGCCATGGCATGGCGTCCTTCCGCCAGGTGCTCGAAGGGGTGCACAACGCCTGGACGAGCCGACGGGACGAGGTGGGAGAAGTCGCGGGGAAGATCACTCGGGACCTTGCCCAGCGGGAGCTGAGCACCGGGGATGCCGGGACGCCCACCGAGGAGACCCAGGCCCTGGCCCTCCTCCAGCTGACCCGGGACATCGACCCCGCGAGCGGCTGGTTCAAGGGAGACACCAAGTTCCCGCCGTCGATGGTGATCGAGTTCCTGTTGCGTCACCACGCGCGGGCCGGCTCCGTGGCCGCGCTGGAGATGGCGGAAGGGCTGTGCGGCGCGATGGCTCGTTCGAGCCTGTACGACCAGGTGGGAGGGGGGTTCCACCGGTACGTACTCACGCCGCGGCCGGGTGGGCCTTTGGTGCCCCACTTCGAGAAGATGCTCTATGACAACGCGCTGCTCTGCCGGGTGTACGCGCACCTGTGGCGGGCCACGGGGTCGGACCTCGCGCGGCGGGTGGCGCTGGAGACCGCCGACTTCATGGTGCGCGAACTGCGGACGCGGGAGGGCGGGTTCGCCTCCGCGCTCGACGCCGACAGCGAGGAGGCGGGGAGCGGGCGCCATGTCGAGGGGGCGTACTACGCCTGGACGCCGGGGGAGCTGGCGGAGGTGCTCGGCGAGGCGGACGGGGAGCTGGCCGCCGCGTACTTCGGGGTCACCGAGGAGGGGACCTTCGAGCACGGGAAGTCGGTGCTGCAACTCCCGCAGGACGGGCCCGTGGTGGAGGCCGGCCGGCTGGCCTCGATCAGGGAGCGGCTGCTCGCCGCGCGCGGGCTGCGGCCCGCGCCCGGGCGGGACGACAAGGTCGTCGCCGCCTGGAACGGGCTGGCCATCGCGGCGCTCGCCGAGTGCGGGGCCTTCTTCGAGCGGCCGGACCTGGTCGAGCGGGCCGTCGAGGCCGCCGACCTGCTGGTGCGGGTGCACATGGACGGGACGGCCCGGCTGGCCCGGACCAGCAAGGACGGGCGGGTCGGGGCGAACGCGGGGGTGCTGGAGGACTACGGCGACGTCGCCGAGGGGTTCCTGACCCTGGCCTCCGTCACCGGGGAGGGGGTCTGGCTGGAGTTCGCCGGGTTCCTGGTCGATCTCGTGCTGGCCGGCTTCACCGCGGAGGACGGCTCGCTGTACGACACCGCGCACGACGCCGAGCGGCTGATCCGCCGCCCCCAGGACCCCACCGACACCGCCGCCCCGTCCGGCTGGACGGCCGCCGCCGGCGCGCTGCTCTCGTACGCCGCGCACACCGGCTCGCAGCCGCACCGCGAGGCGGCCGAGCGGGCGCTCGCCGTGGTGCAGGCCCTCGGGCCGCGGGCCCCGCGGTTCATCGGGCACGGGCTGGCGGTGGCGGAGGCCCTCGTCGACGGGCCCCGCGAGGTGGCCGTGGCCGGGCACCCGGAGGACCCGGCGACGGCGGCCCTGCACCGCACCGCGCTGCTGGGGACGGCTCCCGGGGCGGTCGTGGCGGTCGGGCTGCCGCGCGCGGCGGACGGGAGCGGAGGGGAGTTCCCCCTCCTGGCCGAGCGCACGATGGTGCGCGACCTTCCGACGGCGTACGTCTGCCGGCACTTCGTCTGCGCGCGGCCTACGACCGAACTGGTCGAGCTGGCTGCTCAGTTGGGTGTGGTTCATCCCTGAAACGGGTGGAGTAGCGTCAATTCCACCTGGCGTATGTCGACTCGGAGATGTGGTTTTCACCCAGACGGCGCCGGCCGCCGTGAGCCGCGGTCGCGATGCGGCCCTCCGGCTGCCTCCCGGCGATGTACGTGATCCAGGCCCTGCCCCCTCCTCGCCCTGGTCCTCGCCGCCGCGGCGGCCAGCGTCACCCACGCCGTCCTGGGCCGGCGCCGCGGCCCCGGCGCCAACGCCCCCTGCCGTGAGGCCGCGGCCTGGCTGGGCCGCGAGGTGCCCGACTCCGCGCACACCCGGGTCCTCGTCGACGACACGCTCCGGCTCGATGCCGTCACCACGGATGTGCACTCGGACCGGGCGCCGTCCGGTTCTGCAAGGCGGACCTCGACCCGGCCGTCACCAGGACCCTGCCGCGCCGGCCGGCGGGACATCGACTACGTGGTGTCCTCGCCCACCGTGCGTCGCGACGCGGTGGACTTGCCCACCGTGAAGGCTGCTCTGGAGCATTCGGTACGGGCGTGGACCGTATCGAGATCCGCCGCACCGACCGCGAGAGTGGGAGCTGAACCAGCATGAGCGAGGACCTGTGGCCCCCGCACGCCCTGGATGATCCGGAAGTCGACACTCCGCCGGCGTCCTCCGGGTCCGGCAGCATCACCCTGGTCATCCCGACCTTCAACGAGTCCGCCAACGTCGCCGAGCTGCTCCGGCAGCTCCGCTCCGCCCTGCCCGCCGGCCCGCCCTGCGAGGTCCTCTTCGTCGACGACTCCACCGACGACACCCCGGCCGTGATCGGGAAGGCCGCGGCCGACTGCCCCTTCCCGGTGGCCGTCCTGCACCGCGACAGCCCCTCGGGCGGCCTGGGCGGGGCCGTGGCCGAGGGCATCGCGCGGGCCGGCTCCGGCTGGATCGTCGTCATGGACGCCGACCTCCAACACCCGCCGCACCTGGTCCCCGAGCTGGTCGGCGCGGGCGACCGCATCGGAGCCGACCTCATCGTCGCCTCCCGCTACCTGCCCGGCGGCAGCCGCGCCGGACTCGCCGGCGGCTACCGCGTCGCCGTCTCGCGCGGCGCGACCTGGCTGGCCAAGGGGCTCTTCCCGCGCGCCCTGCGCGGCATCAGCGACCCCATGAGCGGCTTCTTCGCCGTGCGCCGCCAGGCCGTCACCGCCGAGGCGCTGAAACCCCTCGGCTACAGGATCCTGCTGGAGCTGGCCGTCCGCTGCCGGCCGAAGAAGACCGCCGAGGTCCCCTTCGTCTTCCAGGACCGGTTCGCGGGCGAGTCCAAGTCCACGGCCCGCGAAGGGCTGCGCTTCCTGACCCACCTGGCCGCCCTCCGCTCGGCGAGCCCGCTCGCCCGGATGATCGGCTTCGGTCTGATCGGGCTCTCCGGCTTCGTTCCCAATCTCCTCGCGCTGTGGCTGCTCACCCACGCCGGGATGCAGTACCTGGCCGCCGAGGTGCTGGCCAACCAGGCCGGGGTGCTGTGGAACTTCCTCCTCATCGAGACCCTCCTCTTCCGTGACCGCCGCCGCCACCGCCACTGGGCCGACCGCGTCGGGCGCTTCGCCCTCCTCGCCAACGCCGACCTGCTGCTGCGCATCCCGCTGATCGCACTGTTCGTCGCCCGGCTCGGCCTCGACGTCCTGCCCGCGACGGCCCTGGCGCTGGTCACCACCTTCGTCCTGCGCTTCGCCGCCACCGAAGCCCTCGTCTACCTGCCGCGCGGGCCACGCGCGGCGCCCCGCGCCCGTCCCACGACCAGGAGTTGAGCCGCACCGAAAGGACCACCGCATGCGAAGAACGGTCCGACGGAGGGCGGGCCGCAGGGCCGCGCCGGCCGCCGTCGGGGCGATGACCGCCGGCCTGCTGCTCGCCGCCCCGCAGCAGGCCACGGCCGGAGCGCCCCACCTGCTCACCAATGACCACCGCGGCCCGCTGCGACTGGCTGGCCGCACACCGCTTCCCGAAGCGGATGAAGGTCAACGGCAGCGACCCGCAGCGCCTGGACGCCGACTTGCTACACCTGCTGACCACCGCCCGCCCGCGCGCGGGCCGGGGCGCGGCTGGGCGGCCGGTGTGCTCAGTGCGAGTAGGCGGCCAGCGAGATGCCGACGTAGTGCGCGACGAAAGCCGCCAGCGTCAGGGAGTGGAAGACCTCGTGGAAGCCGAAGACGCGGGGCGAGGGGTTGGGGCGCTTGATCCCGTAGATGACCCCGCCCGCGCTGTAGAGGAGGCCGCCGACGATCACCAGGACCAGGACCGCGACGCCGCCGGTGCGCAGGAAGTCGGGCAGGAAGAAGACGGCGGCCCAGCCCATCGCTATGTAGCAGGGGGTGTAGAGCCAGCGGGGGGCGCCGACCCAGAAGACGCGGAAGGCGATGCCGGCCGCCGCGGCGAGCCACACCGCCCACAGCAGGGTCCGCCCGGTGGAGTCCGGCAGCAGCAGGACGGTGAGCGGGGTGTAGGTGCCGGCGATGATCAGGAAGATGTTGGCGTGGTCGAGCCGGCGCAGGACGGCCTCGCCGCGCGGGCCCCAGGTCCCGCGGTGGTAGACGGCGCTGACACCGAAGAGCAGGCAGGCGGTGAGGATGTACACCCCGCACGCGACCCGCGCCCGCGTCGAGTCGGTGAAGGCCAACAGCACCAGGCCGGCGACGACCACGGCCGGGAACATTCCGGTGTGCAGCCAGCCGCGCATCAGCGGCTTGGCCTCCGGAGCCGCGCGTTCGGCCGGGGCGGCCGGTACGGCGGCGGCGTCAGAAGTCATGGTCGTCATGCTACCTACGGGAGCGTAGGTTTCCGTTAGTCCTCTTTACGGAAGATTGACTGACGTGGCGATGCTCACGTGAGAGGCCCCCTGGACATATGCGCACATCCACCGGATGATCAGATGAGTGCGGTCGACACCGGATGAGCGGAGCGCGAAGCGTCCGGGTCGCGGCCCCCACGGGGCATACACCAAACAAACCCCTCAACAAGGAGCAATCGTGGCGCGCGACAACGCGGCTCCCACCCCTTCCCTCCCGACGACGCACCAGGAGCTGATCTCCTGGGTCGACGAGATCGCGGCTCTCACCCAGCCGGACCGCGTCGTCTGGTGCGACGGCTCCGAAGCCGAGTACGAGCGCCTGTGCGAGGAGCTCGTCGCCAAGGGCACGTTCAAGAAGCTCGACGAGACCAAGCGCCCGAACTCGTACTACGCCGCCTCCGACCCCTCCGACGTCGCGCGCGTCGAGGACCGGACCTTCATCTGCTCCGAGAAGGAGGAGGACGCGGGCCCGACCAACCACTGGAAGGCCCCTTCCGAGATGAAGGAGCTCTTCGCGGGCCAGGAAGGCATCTTCCGCGGCTCGATGAAGGGCCGCACGATGTACGTCGTGCCCTTCTGCATGGGCCCCCTCGGCTCCGAGCTCTCCGCGATCGGCGTCGAGATCACCGACTCCGCCTACGTCGCGGTCGCCATGCGCACCATGACCCGCATGGGCAAGGCCGTCCTCGACGAGCTCGGCACCGACGGCTTCTTCGTCAAGGCCGTCCACACCCTCGGCGCCCCGCTCGCCGAGGGCGAGGCCGACGTCGCGTGGCCGTGCAACACCACCAAGTACATCTCGCACTTCCCCGAGACCCGCGAGATCTGGTCCTTCGGCTCCGGCTACGGCGGCAACGCCCTGCTCGGCAAGAAGTGCTACGCGCTGCGCATCGCCTCCGTCATGGCGCGCGACGAGGGCTGGCTCGCCGAGCACATGCTGATCCTCAAGCTCACCCCGCCCGCGGGCGAGGGCGAGACCAAGTACGTGGCGGCCGCCTTCCCCTCCGCCTGCGGCAAGACCAACCTCGCCATGCTGGAGCCGACCATCCCCGGCTGGACGGTCGAGACCATCGGCGACGACATCGCCTGGATGCGCTTCGGCGAGGACGGCCGCCTCTACGCGATCAACCCCGAGGCCGGCTTCTTCGGCGTCGCCCCGGGCACCGGCGAGCACACCAACGCCAACGCCATGAAGACGATGTACGCCAACACCGTCTTCACCAACGTCGCGCTCACCCCCGACGGCGGCGACGTCTGGTGGGAGGGCATGACCGAGGAGCCCCCGGCCGAGCTGATCGACTGGCGCGGCAACCCGTGGACCCCGGAGTCCGGGACCCCGGCCGCCCACCCCAACGCCCGCTTCGCCGTTCCGGCGTCGCAGTGCCCGACGATCGCCCCCGAGTGGGAGGACCCCAAGGGCGTCCCGATCTCCGCGATCCTCTTCGGCGGCCGCCGCGCCTCCGCCGTCCCGCTGGTCACCGAGTCCTTCGACTGGAACCACGGCGTCTTCATCGGCTCGAACATCGCCTCCGAGAAGACCGCCGCCGCCGAGGGCAAGGTCGGCGAGCTGCGCCGCGACCCGTTCGCCATGCTGCCGTTCTGCGGCTACAACATGGGCGACTACATGGCCCACTGGGTCAAGGTCGCGGCCGACAAGGACCAGACCAAGCTCCCGAAGATCTACTACGTGAACTGGTTCCGCAAGAACGACGCGGGCAAGTTCGTGTGGCCGGGCTTCGGCGAGAACAGCCGCGTCCTGAAGTGGATCGTCGGCCGCCTCGACGGCAACGCCGAGGGCGTCGAGACCCCGATCGGCGTCCTGCCGACCAAGGCCGCCCTGGACCTCGACGGCCTCGACATCTCCGACGAGGACCTCGACTTCCTCCTCACCGTCGACAAGGACGTGTGGCGCGAGGAGGCCGCCCTGGTCCCCGGGCACCTCAACACCTACGGCGACCACACGCCGAAGGAGCTGTGGGAGCAGTACCACGCGCTGGTCGAGCGCCTGGGCTGAGCCCGGACCGCCTGCCCGGTGCCGCAGGCCACATGAACGTGGGAGTCCCCGACCAAGGTTCTCCCACCGCTGTGGGAATCCCCGACCAAGGCTTTCCCATCGCAGCACACGCCTGACCGGCCGACGGAAGCCACTGTCCCGGCCGCCGTCGGTCCCGCCCCTCAGGAGCGCCCGCGCTCCTCGAGGTAGGCCGTGTGCGTCTGCTGACGGCGGGCCTCCCTGTCCTGGAGGCCCGCCGTCAGGCGTTCCGCCTCGTCGAACAGCACCGGCAGCTGCCGCTCCAGGTGCCGCTCCGGCGACTCCCCGCCCGGCGCCAGCCGGGTCCACCAGCGGGTCCGGTTGTACGTGTCCACGCATTCCGGCACGTCCAGCCGGATCGCCCGCGACAGCGCGTGCACCGCGTCCGGGTCGGCCGCGAGGGCCTCCGTGACCCAGCCCGGCTCCAGCAGCGCCGCGTACAGGTCCAGCACCTCGCCCAGCTTCCCCCCGGCGGCCGCCGGGAGCTCGACCTCCGCCACGTACTCCCGCAGCCGGCCCAGGTCCTCCCGTACGGCCCCCAACTGCTCCGCGGTGCACGGGAACAGTGGCACGGGGGCCCGCTCGGGCGGGGCGATCAGCGCCCCCGTCCCGTACAGGCCCGCGATCACCACCGGCCAGTACGCCCCCGCCGCCCCGGCCAGGGTCAGGGCCAGGCCGGCCAGACCGCAGGCGCTGCCGGCCAGGTTCTTCTTCGACTCCAGGTAGGCCAGCGCCCGCGCCAGGGGCCTATTGGTAGCCACGGATCTCCTCGAAGGCCCCGTCCAGCGACCCGCCCCCCAGCTACCGCTGGGAGGACCCCCGGGTTGGTGGCGTCGAAGAGCCGGCCACCCGTCAGCCCGGTGATGTGGCCCAGCTCCTCGCGGTCCGAGTCCCCGAACAGGACGGCGAAGACCGGAGTGTGCTTCTGCCCCTCGGGCAGTCCGGCGTAGAAGGATTCGAAGTCCTGCACCCTGTCCCCGCTCTCCCCGTCCGTCATCAGGACGATCGACGTGAACGCGTCGGCGTTCCCCTGCCCCAGGTGCTGTTAGGCGGCCTTCAGGCTGCCGTACACCGCCGTGCCCCCCTCGGGCGCAGGGACTTCACGTCCCCCGGCCGGTGTCCAGGCGGTCCCGCTTCGAAATGCTGTGTGAGCGGGTGGTTGCTGGCGGGGCGGCGGGTGTGCCGGGAGGATCGTGGCATGGCACTGAAATGGCAGGGGTGGGTGGTGGGCCTGGTGGTCCTGGCCGGTCTCCTGGTGTTCGCCCCGCTGGGCCTGTACGTGTGGGCCAGCAGCCCGCCCCGCCCGTCGGCCGCGTCCGCTCCGCCTGCGCAGGTCCGGGTCACCGACTGCCGCATCGACCCGGCGAGCCGGCGCGTCCTGGCGGTGGTGGAGGCCCGGGGCGGGCAGGGCTCGTACGTGGTCACGGTCGAGTTCCGCGACCGCCGGCCGTCCCTCCCGGACGCCCGCACGTCCCGCGCCCTGGTCCGCCTCCCGGGCCTCACCCCGGACACCCCACCGGCCCGCACGGAAGCCATCGGCCCGGTCTGGCCCCCGTCGACCCCGCCGTGGTGCGGGGTGGCGGGGGTGGCGGTCGGGTGAGGGCCCGCCGGGTCACCACTCGGCACGTCCGCGCTGTCGGCCGCCCCGTCACCCGATGAAGGACTCGGGGCCGAAGCGGCCCCACGCCACGAACGCGGCCAGGAGGACGTAGACCAGGTCCACCACCACGAGCTTGGTCTCGTGACGGCGGAAGCGGATGAGCGCCGCGCCGAGCATGAGCAGCACCAGACCGAGGGCGGCCAGCGGCACCAGTACCGGGGCGACGCCGAGTACGGCGGGCAGGACCAGGCCCGCCGCGGCCAGGACCTCAAGGGCTCCGATGGCCTTCACACCGCCGTCGCTGAAGTCCTCGACCCATCTCCCGCTGGAGCCGGCGGCGGCTATCTTCTCCTTCGGCGTGATCACCTTGAAGGCTCCGCCGAGCAGATAGGCGGCGGCGAGCAGTCCGGTCACGATCCACAGGGCGAGGTTCATCGGTTGTCCTTCGGAGTCGGGGGAGGCCGTCAGTGCTGGTGCTGTCCGGGCTCGTAGCCCCCGGCGGGCGTCCGGACGATGACGTTGCCGCGGTTGAAGGCGTTGATGAGGGCGATCTGGGTGACCAGGGCGGCCAGTTGGTCCTCGTCGTAGTGCTTGGCGGCATTGCCCCAGACCTCGTCGCTGACGCCGCCGGCGGCGTCGGCGATACGGGTGGCCTCTTCGGTCAGCTCCAGGGCGGCGCGTTCGGCCTCGGTGAACACCATGGCCTCCCGCCAGGCCACCACGAGGTTGAGGCGTACGGAGGTCTCGCCGGCGGCGGCGGCGTCCTTGGTGTGCATGTCGATGCACCCGGCGCAGCCGTTGATCTGGCTGGCACGGAGCATCACCAGCTCGCGCGTCGCGGCCGGCAGGGCCGACTCCCCGAGCGCCTTGTTCGCCGCGATGACGTGCTTCCAGGCCTTGACGGCGACCGGGTTGGCGAAGAGGTCCAGGCGAGCGCTCATGGTGGGGTTCCTTCGTCGTTGTGTGTCGTTGTGCCCTCAAGACACCGCACTCCGGCGACCTGTGACACGGCCCGGATGTGACCTGCGTCTCCCGCGCGGCGGCTGCTTCCCGCTCTCACGCGACCGGCCGTCGTACGTGGGGGCCGAGGTGATGGCCGGGCGGGCCGGGCTGGAGGACGCGAAGACGCGGGCGGCGAACGAGCGGCACGGCGGTGACCACGGCGTGAACCTCGGCAAACTGCGCGCGATCGCGAAGCGCCTGAAAACCCGGCAGGAGCTGGCGCAGCAGCTGTGGGGAACGGAGGACTCGGCAGCGAGACTGCTCTCTTCCTCATCTGCCGCCCGAAGGCCTTCGGACTCGTGGCGCCCGGTCCGGAGCCTCCGCGGCGCCGGACCGGGGCCGTCAGTGGGCGCCGGCCGGGTTGGCGGCGGCGGCGTGGGCGTCCATGCGCTGGGCGGCGAGGATGGCCACGGCGGTGTCGGCGCGGGAGGCGGCGACGAGGAGGGCGCGGGCGGCGAGGTCGTGAGCGCGTCGGTGCAGGGCCGCGGTGCCGGCGTCGTCGGACAGGGGAGGGGAGGAGGCCCGTACCGGCTGGGACCCGCGCAGGCGGGCCACCTGCTCCGCGATGCGGGCGGCACCGCCGTCCTCCATGCCGAGTTCGTCGGTGACGGCCAGCAGGGCCGCGAGGTGCCCGGCGAGCTGGATGTCGAGGGCTTCGCCCCGGCTGCTGCGCGGGTACTGGGGTTCGCCGCGGTTGCCGTCCACGACGTGGACGGCCGACTTGGAGCGGATCGGCTCGTACATGAGGAGGCCTCCTGCGGGGTCAGGAGACCATCCTACCTTGGATCCGTTCTAAAGTTGAGCTGTATCCGGAGTCTGGGACGGCTCCCCCCGCGCCCCGTCCGTCAGTGCTGGCCGTAGCCGTCCAGGAAGCGGCCGATGCGGGTCACCGCGTCCGCGAGGTCCGTGGCGTTGGGCAGCGTCACGATGCGGAAGTGGTCCGGTTCGGGCCAGTTGAAGCCCGTGCCGTGCACGACCATGATCTTCTCGGCCCGCAGCAGGTCCAGGACCATCTGCCGGTCGTCCTTGATCTTGTAGACCGCCGGGTCCAGCTTCGGGAACAGGTACAGCGCACCCTTCGGCTTCACGCACGTCACGCCCGGGATCTGCGTGAGCAGGTCGTACGCCGTGTCGCGCTGCTCCAGCAGCCGCCCGCCGGGGAGTACCAGGTCCACGATCGACTGCCGGCCGCCGAGCGCGGTGGCCACCGCGTGCTGGGAGGGCATGTTCGCGCACAGGCGCATGTTCGCGAGGATCGTCAGGCCCTCGATGTACGAGGAGGCGTGCTTCTTGGGGCCGCAGACCGCCATCCAGCCGGCCCGGTAGCCGGCGACGCGGTAGTTCTTGGAGAGGCCGTTGAAGGTGAGGACCATCAGGTCCGGGGCGATGGTGGCGGTGTTCGTGTGCGTGGCGCCGTCGTAGAGGATCCGGTCGTAGATCTCGTCCGAGCAGACGATCAGGTTGTGGCGGCGCGCGATGTCCGTCAGGCCCCGCAGCATCTCGTCGTCGTAGACGGCGCCGGTCGGGTTGTTCGGGTTGATGATCACGAGCGCCTTGGTGCGGTCGGTGATCTTGCGCTCGATGTCCGCCAGGTCGGGCATCCAGTCGGACTGCTCGTCGCACCGGTAGTGCACGGCCGTGCCGCCCGCCAGGCTGACGGACGCCGTCCACAGCGGGTAGTCGGGGGCGGGCACCAGCACCTCGTCGCCGTCGTCGAGCAGCGCCTGCATCGACATCTGGATCAGCTCGGAGACGCCGTTGCCGAGGTAGATGTCCTCGACGTCCAGGTCGATGCCCTTGGTCTGGTAGTGCTGCATGACCGCGCGCCTGGCCGACAGCAGGCCCTTCGCGTCCCCGTAGCCGTGGGCGTTGCCCAGGTTGCGCAGCATGTCCTCGAGGATCTCCGGCGGGCAGTCGAAGCCGAAGGCCGCGGGGTTGCCGGTGTTCAGCTTGAGGATGCGATGACCTGCCGCTTCGAGCCGCATCGCCTCTTCGAGGACGGGTCCGCGGATCTCGTAGCAGACATTGGCGAGTTTCGTTGACTGGATCACCTGCATGACGGGAGCTTACGGGCCTCTCTGTTCGTCCGCTGGGGCATTCCGGCCGGACACCAGGGAGTGAAATGTCCCGTTTCAACTGATGGACGGGTGGCCTCCCCGTCCACCCTTCGAAACGGCGGCCTCCCGGCCTCTCCGGCCTGCGGATCGGATGGGCGATCGGTGGCGGCGCTCACTCCAGTGTTGCGCTCGTCACCCCCGACGGGCCACCGCCGCGCCCCCCCCGTGACCCGAACGGGTCCGGCCCGGCTCCCGGGCCCCCGCCGCCTCGCCCTGCGCCGGAGCCGTCGGCCGCCGGGCCGTGGCAGCATCGGCGCCATGCGCTACCGATACGCCACCGAGGCCGACGCGCCCGCCCTGGCCCTGCTGTTCGCCGCCAACCACCACGACGCCCTGACCGAGGAGCAGCGCGCCGCGCAGGGCTTCGTCCAGGGCTCCTTCGACGCCGCCACCCTGCGGGACATGGCAGCGGCCGGGGAGCTGCTGGTGGCCGACGACGGGCAGGGCCGGATCGCCGGGCTGCTCGCGCTGTCGGTCGCCGCCGACATGGCCGACCCGCCGGCGGCGGTGACCGGGCTGCTGCGGGCCCAGGCCGGCCTGGTCTGGCGGGGCCGCCCGCTGGGCGAGATGCCGTGGCTGCTGTACGGACCGGTGGTGGTCGACGCCGGCTTCCGGGGGCACGGCGTGGCCCGGGGCCTGTTCGCGCGGGCCGTCGAGGCGTCGGCGGGACGCGCCGAGGCCCTGGTGGCCTTCATCGAGGCGGGCAACGCCCCCTCCTGGCGGGTGCACGTCGACGCCTTCGGTATGACCCCGCTCGGCGAGTACACCGTCTCCGGCCGCACCTACCACGCGGTGGCCACCCCCGCCGGGGCGTAGCGGGCCCCCGGGCAGCCCTCGATTCAGCCCTCGATGATCACCAGCGGGAGCTCCCGGGGCCGTGCCGCCGCCTGGTGGTCGTCGAAGAGCGGCCACAGTGCCGTCATCGCCTCCCAGTACGTCTCCCGCTCCTGCGGGTCCGCCGTCCGCGCCCAGGCCGGGAAGGCCGCCGTGCCCACCTGGACGCGTACCTCCGGATGCGCGGCGAGGTTGCCGTACCAGGAGGGATGGTGCGGGCCGCCCCTGCCGGCGGCCACCACCAGCAGCCGGCCCGCGTCCCGCCCGTAGATCAGGGGGGTGCGCACCGCCCGGCCGGAGGCCCGGTCGAGGGTGGTCAGCAGCAGGGTGGGGACCCCGTGCCACAGGTGTCCGTCGGTGCCCCCGCTCGACACGTACGTGCGCACGTGTTCGAGGCGCGGCCCCGGGCGCGGGTCCGTGGGGTGCTCCCAGTCGACGGCGACGGCGACGCTGTTCATCTGACCTCCGTAGGGCGTCCCCCCTACGGCTAACGAGTCTTCACCGATTCTGGATGCGGCGCGCCCGCGGCGCATCTCCGCCGCTCAGCCCAGCAGGGCCGCGCGTTCGATCACCACCGGCACCAGCGGCACGTGCCCGTGCCCGCCCGCCCGGCCCGTGCGGACCGCGGCGATGGAGTCCACGACGTCCCGCCCCTCGCTGACCACGCCGAAGACCGCGTAGCCGTAGCCGGCCGCGGTGGGGGCGGTGTGGTCCAGTGTCGGGTTGTCGGCGGTGTTGACGAAGAACTGGGAGGTCGCCGAGTGCGGGGCGCTGGTCCGGGCCATCGCCACCGCGAACCGGACGTTCTTCAGAGGGGTCACGGACGGGCCACGGCCCGGGGTGCGACCCCGGGCCGTGGCCCACAGCAGCGCGTGCGGCCGGCCGCCGGCTACGGCAGGTAGCGCTCGATGACGGACGGGCCCTTCTCCTCGATCAGCTTCCGGGCCTTCTCGACCCGCTCCGGAGTCGGGTCGTGGCCGGTCGCCATCACCAGGTCCTCGGGGTCGTACGGCCGCTCACCGCCGGTGAAGAGCCGGTCCGACCGGGTGGGCTGCTCGTTGGTTTCACTGTCCATCGGATACCTCCTACGGTGCCCCAGGCCCCCATCCTCCGGCCCCGGCACCAAGAACGCACCTCGGGAAGCCCGGGCCGCCGGGCGCCCCGCGCGCCCGCCCGCCTCAGACGGCGGTGAGGGTCGCGGCCGCGCCGACCGCGATCAGCAGCCCGCAGATCGACAGGTTGACCCTCCGGTGCTCCCAGAACACCGCGACGAACTCGCGCAGCATGGCGCTCGGCAGGAAGTAGCGGGCCGTTGGCGAGCCCACGACCTGCCCGTTGACCCCGGTCTTGCGGGCGAGCATCGCGGCGCGGAAGGCGTGGAAGTTGTTGGTGACCACCACGCACCGGTAGCCCGGGTCGTGCGCCAGCATGATCTCCTTCGAGAACAGCATGTTCTCCTCGGTCGTCCGGGACCGGTCCTCCAGCGTGACGTGCTCCGCCGGAACCCCCTCGGCGATCAGCCAGTCCGCCATCGCCCGGGCCTCCGCGACCCGCTCGTCCGACCCCTTGCCGCCCGAGGTCAGCAGCACCGGCGGACGCGAGCCGCGGGCCAGCTGTGCCTCGTAGACCTGCTTGCCCTTGCGCAGCCGCGAGGCCAGCAGCGGCGGCACCCGGTCCCCGCCGATCAGCCCGGAGCCCAGCATCACCACGTGGTCGACGTCGCCGCGCACCTTGATCCGGCCGTAGAGGAAGGCGTAGCCGAGGAAGCAGAGGAAGAGGAACGCGACGTAGGCGACGACCAGGGTGAGGGTCGCCGCCATGCCGTTGAGGAGGGTGGAGCGGAACATCGGGACGACGACCAGCAGCGCGATCATCCCGAAGATCCCGAGGCCCGCGAGCATCGACAGCAGGTTGGCCGGGCGGCGTCCCTCCTTGCGGATCATCGTCACACCGTTGGCCATCAGGAAGGCGCCGATCGCCATCGTGCCGAGCGTGGGCGCGGCGAGGGCGAGCGCGATGATCGTCAGCGCCGCCCACCCCGGCAGCGCCGTCACCTGGAAGAGCAGGGCGGCCGAGAACGTGATGAGGGTCAGCCCGAACAGCACCGCGTTGCGGAAGCGGCGGCGGTCCTTGAACGCGCTGACGCACAGGGCGAGGAAGAGGAGGGCGGGGAGGACGAAGGCGGCCATGCCGTTCATCGTATGTGTCGCCCGACCGGTCCCCGCGGGGGCGAACACCCGGGCCGGCAGAGGGAGGTCCTACGCCCCAACGGCCGTTCTGCGGACGGACCGTCCGGCCAGGACGTCCGTCCGGCGCCCGTCCCGCATGACGAACCGTCCGTCGATCAGCACGTGAGGGATGCCGGCCGGCAGCGTGCGCGGGTTCTCGTAGTTGGAGCCGGCCCTGACCGTCTGCGGATCGAAGAGCACCAGGTCCGCCCGGTACCCCTCGCGCACCAGCCCCCGGTCCGGCAGTCGCAGCCGCGCCGCCGGCCGGCCCGACAGGTGGGCGACGCACTCCTCCAGCGAGAGCACGCCCAGCTCGCGCACGTAGCGGCCGAGGTAGTGCGGGAAGGTACCGTACGCCCGCGGGTGCGGCTTCGCGCCGTGCAGGATGCCGTCCGAGCCGCCGGTGTGGACGCGGTGGCGCATGATCGCCCGGACGTTCCCCTCGTGCCCGACGTGCTGGAGGACGGTCGTACCCAGCCGGTCGCCCAGCAGGAGCCGGCGCGCGTCCTCCCAGCCGTGGAGGCGGCTGCCGACGTGGTGCGCGTACGCGGGGTCCCCGGTCCCGGCCACCTCGACCGTCGCCCAGTCCACCGGCACCCCGTGGCACCCGTCGGCCCCCTCCACCTCCAGCGCGTACCGGATCCGCGCGGCGGTGGCGCCGTCGGCCAGCCGGGCCAGCAGGGCCTCGGGGCCGCCCTCGTGCGCCCAGCCCGGCAGCAGGGCGGCGAGGGTGGTGCAGCCGGGGGTGTACGGGTAGCTGTCGAGGGTGACGTCGGTCCCCGCGGCGAGCGCCGCGTCCAGCAGGGCCAGCAGCTCGGGGGCCCGGCCCTCGTTCTCCGCGAAGTTCATGGTGGCGTGCGCGAGGTGCAGGGCGCAGCCGGTCTCCCGGGCCAGGCAGAGCATCTCGGCGTAGGCGGCGAGGGCGCCGCGCCCGTACGAGCGGTGGTGCGGGCAGTAGTAGCCGCCGTAGCGGGCCACGACCGCGCACAGCTCGGCGAGTTCGGCTCCCGAGGCGTACATGCCCGGGGTGTAGGTGAGGCCGGAGGACATCCCGACGGCGCCGTCCTCCATCCCCTCGGCCACCAGCTGCCGCATCCGGTCCGTCTCGGCGGGGGTGGCGGGCCGGTCCTCCCAGCCGAGGACGCAGGCCCGGACGGTCCCCTGCGGGACGAGGTAGGCGGCGTTCAGGGCACTGCCCTGTCCGCCGTGGGCGCGGTCCAGCCGGTCGAGGTACCCGCCGACGGTCCTCCAGTCGAACTCGATGTCCTCCCCCGTCCCGTTCCACCCGGCGATCGCGGTCCGCACCTGCGCCAGGGTCCGCTCGTCCACGGGGGCGTATGACAGCCCGTCCTGGCCGAGGACCTCCAGGGTCACGCCCTGGGCGGCCTTCGCGCTGTGGTCCGGGTCGCGGAGCAGCGCGAGGTCGCTGTGGGCGTGCATGTCGACGAACCCGGGCGCGAGGACGAGCCCGTGCGCGTCGACGGTCAGCCGCCCGCCGCCGGGGAGCCGTCCGATGGCGGCGATCCGCCCTTCGTGCACGCCGACGTCGGCGGGGTAGGACGCCCCGCCGGTCCCGTCGGCGACCCGGGCTCCCCGGATGACGAGGTCCACCTCCTGGAGGCCCGTCTCCTAGAAGAAGGTCCGCACGTACTCGCGGACGGCCCCGTCCGCGCCGACGACCGGGATGAGCGGCCACTTCTCGAAGATGGTGCAGGGGTGCGACATTCCGAGCGCCACCCAGTCGCCGACCTGTACGGCGTCGGCGGAGTCGGTCTCCAGCCAGGCGTGCTGGTCGGACAGCTTGACGACGCGCACGCCGGCGGCGGCCCGCTCCTCGCCGGTGAGCGCGTCCCGGACGAGCTCGGCCTCGGGCAGCCCGAGGTCGTAGGCGATGTCGCGCTTTCCGGCGTTGACGAAGGCCTGGGCCGGGGACGGGCGCGAGACGACCTGCGTCCAGAGCCGGAACGCCGGGCGCAGCCCGCCCTCCGCCGGGACCCGGTTGAAGGGGGTCAGGCGGGTGTACCACCCGTGGTCGTGGGAGACGTAGGCGCCGGATCGCAGCAGCTTGAGCACCGGCCGCGACAGCTCGGGCAGCTCCTCGAAGACGTCGGCGACGGCGTCGAACCAGGCGGAGCCGCCGGCGCTGACGACGATCTCCTCGACGTCGGCCGCGAACCGCCCGGCCTTGTCGAACTCGACGGCGATGGCGGTGAGCCGGCGGAGCCAGGCGTGCACCTTCTCCGGATCGGCGTCGGGGACCTCGGCCTCGTACCCGGCGATGCCGACGAGGCGCAGGGCGGGGGCCGCGGCGACGGCGTCGGCGACGGCCCGGCAGTTCTCGTCGGTACGGGCGCCCGTGCGGGCCCCTTCGCCGGCGCCGAGCTCGACGACGACGTCGACCCGGGCGGGCTGCCCCTGGAGGGCCCGGTCCATGAGCTCGACGCCGCGCACGGAGTCGACGTAGCAGACGAAGCGGAAGGCGGGGTCGGCCGCGAGTTCGGCGGCGACCCAGCGCAGGGCGGCGGGGTCGACGAGTTCGTTCGCGAGGAAGATCCGCTGGATCCCGAAGGCCCGGTAGACGCGTGCCTGGTGGGGCACGGCGGCGGTGATGCCCCAGGCGCCGTGCTCCAGCTGGCGTTCGAAGAGCTGGGGGGCCATGCAGGTCTTGCCGTGCGGGGCGAAGGCGAGGTGGTGGCGTTCCGCGTAGGTGGCGAGGACGGTGAGGTTGTGGTCGAGCGCGTCGGCGTCCAGGGTCAGCACGGGGGTGGTGAACCCGCCGGTGTGCAGGTCCCTGGCCTGTGCGGCCAGCTCGCCGACGGTGAGGCCGGCGGCCTCGGCGTCCGGGGGGAGGCCCTTGAAGCGGTGGTCGACGGGTTCGGCGGCGAGGCGTCGGACGGCGTCGCTGGGCATGGGGCCTCCTGGTGGTGCGGGTGGTGCCTGTGGTGTAACACCGGTGACGACGAGGGGTCAATGCCGCGCGGTTCCGGCGCCGGTGCGGGGCGGAGGGCACCAGCCCCTAGCGAACTGCTCGAAGCGCGGCCACCCGCACCCCGTACCGCTGACACCATCGGTGCGGAGCACCACTCCGCACCGGACACCACGAACCCAGCAGAGGATCCCGTGAGCGAGAAGACCGCCGTCAACCCCGAGTCCCACCCCGCCGCCCCTGCGAAGTTCTCGCACGGCGTGCGCAAGGGCAACATCCTCCATGTGGCCGGCCAGGTCGGCCACCTCCCCGCCGTCGACGGCCGGCCGCCCGCCGTCGCAGGCCCGACCCTGCGCGAGCAGACCCTCCAGACGCTGGAGAACGTCCGCTCCGTCCTGGAGGCGGGCGACGCGGGCTGGGACGACGCCGTGATGATCCGCGTCTACCTGACCGACACGGCCCACTTCGCCGAGATGAACGAGATCTACAACGCCTACTTCGAGGAGCAGGGCGTCAAGGTCCCCGCCGCCCGCACCACGGTGTACGTCGGCCTGCCCGCCGGTCTGCTGATCGAGATCGACGCCCTCGCCGTCCTCGGCTGAGCACAGGGGAGGGGCGCCCCCCTGGCGGCGGGGCGCCCCGGACCTTCGGCCCCGGCTGCGGCTACGCGCAGTACTGGGCTTCCTTGCCGATCGAGCGGTACATGCAGTCGGCGTTCTCCAGCAGCTGGAGCACCGCGTCCTTGTTGCGCGCCGTCTCGCGGTCGATGACCTCGTCGGGCGGGTAGAAGCCGCCGCCCCCGCCGGTGTCGGACGGGTACATCTCGAAGGTGTAGGCGAAGACCTTCTGGTCGCCCCACAGCCAGTCGTCGATCGTGCCGTCGGTGATGTACAGGTCGCTGGACTGCTCCGGCGTGTAGCCGTTGCTGGCGGCCATGCTGGTGCCGATCTTCTTGTAGACCGCGAGGTCGTCCGCGGTCAGCCCCGGCGCGGTGTCGTTGTACGTCCACCCGAAGGGCCACAGCACGAGTTCGCTGTAGGTGTGGAAGTCGATGGCGGCCTTGATCTGCTGCTTGCCCCCGACGATCCGGCTGCGCACGAAGTCGGAGACCACCTTCACCTCGGGCGCCGACGCGGCGGCCGCTCCGCGGTAGGTCTCGGAGCTCTTCCTGCTGCTGGAGCCGCCGCAGCAGCCCCACTTGTAGTCCCAGTTGCGGTTGAGGTCGGTGCCCACGGCCGTGGAGCCGGAGTTGGGCTGCCGGTTCTTGCGCCAGGAGCGGTACGAGCCGGTGGCGATGTCGTACTCGCCGCCGTCCGGGTTGAGGTCCGGGACGACCCAGATCTCGCGGTTGTTCACCATGTCGGTGATCCGGGAGTCGCTGCCGTACTTGGAGCCGAACTCCTGGAGCAGGTACAGGGCCATCTCGACGGTCAGGTGCTCGCGGGCGTGCTGGTGGGCGGTGAAGAGCACCTCGGGTTCGTTCTCGTCCGTACCGACGTTGTCGCTGATCTTGATCGCGACGATGTCCCGGCCCTGGTACGACTTGCCGATGACCTGCTTGCTCATGATCCCGGGGTACTGGGCGATGCGCTGGTCGATCTCCGCGCTCGCCTCGGCGTAGTTGTGGTACTTGGAGTCCGCCGAGGGGAAGTCCATCGGGCGGGTCGCGACGCCGCGCTCGGAGCGGTCCGGCGGGCCGGCCAGGGCGGTCAGCTCGTAGCCGCGGGCGCGCAGGGCCTTGGCCTGCGCCGGGTTCGCGCTGACCACGACCGAGCGGGCGTCGACCTCGTCGATCGAGACGCCGCTGCTCAGCAGGGCGGTGCGCTCGGCGGCCGTGGACGGGCCCTTGACCTCGTACTGGGCGACCGCCTCGTCCTGGGTGGCCGTCGAGGGGGTGGGCGGCGGGGCTGCCGTCGCGCTCATGCCGTAGGCGGGTGCGCCGAGTGCGAGCGCCAGCAGGGCGGCCGTGACGGCGGCCCTCCGGCGGGTGTGGAGCCGCATGCGTTCTCCTGGGTGGAGTGTGGGGGTAGCCGTGCGGACGCGCACAGCGTGCTCTTATGGCATGTCCCGGTCAATAGCCTCAGGCGTACCCGGTACTGCGCACCGGACCGAATCAGCCACCCCCACACCTACCGCCTACGGCAGCCCGTGGACCTTCGGACCCACCGCGTTCGACCAGGTACTACCCGCCTTGGCGTCCCAGTTGGTCGACCAGGTCATCGCCCCGCGCAGTCCCGGCCAGGTCTTCGACGGCTTGAAGGACCCGCAGTTCGTCCCCCGCGCCAGGCAGTCCAGGGCGTTGTTCACGACCGTCGGCGACACGTACCCGCTGCCGGCGCCGCTGGGGGAGGCCGGGACGCCGATGCCCACCTGGGAGGGGTCGAGCCCGCCCTCCAGCTGGATGCAGGCCAGCGCAGTCAGGAAGTCCACCGGGCCCTGGGAGTAGACCTTGCCGTCGCAGCCGTTCATCGCACCGCTGTTGTAGTACTGCATGTTCACGACGGTGAGGATGTCCTTCACCGCCAGCGCGGTCTTGAAGTACCCGCCCTGCGTGGACTGCATGTCGATGGTCTGCGGAGCCATCGTCAGGACCAGGGAGGGGCCCGCCTTCGCCGCGAGGGCGCGCAGCGCCTGGGTCATGTACGTCGGGTTGAGGCCGTTCTCCAGGTCGATGTCGATCCCGCTGAAGCCGTACTCCTGCATCAGGGCCCAGGCCGAGTTCGCCAGGTTCGTCGCGGAGGCGGAGTCATTGACCGAGATCGTGCCCTTCTCGCCGCCGATGGAGAGGATGACGGACTTGCCGGCCGCCTTCTTCGCCGCGACGTCCGCCTTGAACTGCGCGACGGTGTAGCCGCCGAGCCCGGCCGAGTCGAGGGTGAAGGTGATGGCCCCGGGCGTGGTCGTGGCGTCGGCGAAGGAGACGGCGATGATGTCGTACTGGGCGGAGACGTCGGAGAGCCTCTGGACCGTCGCCCCGTTGTCGAAGTTCTGCCAGTAGCCCGTCAGGGCGTGCCGGGGCACGGACGGGCCGGGGTTCGGGTTGCCCCCGCCGCCGGTCGTGGTGCCCGTCACCGGGGCGGACTTCGGCCCCTCGCCGGCCGCGTTGTAGGCGCTCACCTGGAAGGAGTACGAGGTGGCGGCGGTGAGCCCGGTGATCTGCGCCGAGGTGCCGGTCACCGTCCGGACGCGGACGCCGTCCTGGTAGACGTGGTAGCCGCTCGCCCCGCCGACCGCGTTCCACGCGAGGGTGAGCGAGGTGTCGCCCTGGCCGGAGACCGAGGTCGCCGCGGGGGCGCCCGGGAGGCTCGGGCCGGGGTCGGTGCCGCCGCCCCCGTCGGGGCCGAGGACGCTGAAATCGTCCACGAGGTAGGCCGGCTGGCCGTACCAGCCGTGGGTCCAGACGGTGACCTGGGTGGTGTTCGGGCCGGTGGTGAAGGTGGTCGACAGCTTCTGCCAGCCGCCCGAGCCGGGGGTCCAGGTGGAGACGTCCTGGGTGCCGGTGCCGGTCGCGCCCAGGTAGACGTACGAGCCCTGCACCTGGGCGCTGAGGGTGTACGTGGAATTCGGCTTGACCGTGACGGTCTGGCTGCACTGGGCGTTGTCCTGCCCTGCCGGGGTGGCGCGCAGGGCGCCCGAGCCGGCGTGGACGGGCGAGGTGACGACGGCGCCCGAGCCGCCGGAGC
Source organism: Streptomyces sp. NPDC001373 (assembly GCF_042895815.1). Taxonomy (NCBI): domain Bacteria; kingdom Bacillati; phylum Actinomycetota; class Actinomycetes; order Kitasatosporales; family Streptomycetaceae; genus Streptomyces; species Streptomyces sp. NPDC001373. The sequence continues at coordinate 767,225 of NZ_JBIAWQ010000001.1, read as the reverse complement.
AGGACCAGCCGGTGAGGCCGGACTCGAAGCCTCCGTTGCGGGCGACGTCGACGTCGGCGGCCTGGGCCGTGCCCGTCGCGAGGGCGGAGAGCCCGCCCGCGGCAAGGGTGGCGGCGCCCAGCAGGGCGAGGGAGCGTATGCGGTTCACGTGGACTCCGTGGGGGGAGTGGAGGGGTGGGGCGGAAAGGAGTTCGAGTGAGGGTCGAAGGGGCGGGGGAGTGGGGTCCCCATGGGGAGGTGCCGGCGCAGCCAAGTTGGTCCAGACCAATCCTGGTGTCAAGGGTGTTTGCGAAGTGGCTTGAAATGAATGGCTGTCGGATCCCTGTTGTCCGGGTTTTTCGTCACCTGCGACCGACCCTTCCGGCACGGGAATCCCCAAGCCCCTGACCAGCCAGGGGTGACGCGGATATGGTGCTGGGGCAAGGGGGAAGGCGCGTCGGATGTTTGCGGTCGCGCAGGGTCATGCGTGCGGCCGCGTGCGCATGCGCGTACGTGACGGCCCGGGGAACGGCCGTCGCGCACCGGGTGAACGGGGGGATTCGCGTGCCGACCGCCATCGCTGTCACCAGTGCCGATCTGGTGCTGCCGGCCCCCGACCGGCACACCCCCGGAGCCGCCGTCCTGAGCCCGCCCGGCGAGGCCGGCCTGGAGGGCGCGGTCGCCGAGACCACCGCCCTGCTGGAGCGGCACGGCCACCTCGTGGCCCTCGTGCCGCCCTGGCTGCCCCCGGCCACCGTCCGCAGGCTGCACACCGTCCGGGCCGTCCTGGAGACCGACCGGATCGCGCTGCTCGACGTCGACCTCCCGCCGCTGGGCACGGCCGTGCTGGCCCGTCAGCTGCGCCAGCTCACCGTCAGCGACTTCAGCCCCGGCGTGCTCGCCTCCGCCGCCCGGCTGCTGTCCCACTACATCTACGCGGGCGCCCTGCTGGGCAGCGTCGCCAAACTGGACCGGGTCCCCGTCGGGCTCAAGGCCCACGCCCGCTCCTGGTCGCCGAGCGCCCGGTTCGCCGTACTCGCCCACCCGCAGCCGCACCTGGCCCGGCTCGGCGGCTCCGCGGCGGCGGCCCACTCCGGGGTGCTGCCCCCCGGACCCGCCTTCGCCACCCACCTCACCTTCGCCCGAGGACAGCTGTCCTCCGACTGGGTCGCGGCCGAACTGGCCCCCGCCTGGAAGGTGCAGGGCGTGATGGAGAACCCGCTCCCGGCCGACTCGCCCCGCTGGTGGGCCACCCCCAGGCTGGTCGAGTTCGCCGCCGCCATCCCGGACGTCTCCGTCCTCTACCAGCTCGTCGCCTCGGTCCGCCGCGAGCAGTGCCGCTGGTGCGGCTTCGAGCTCATCGGCGACCGCTGCGGCTTCTGCGCCGCCCCGCTCGCCGCACCACCGCCCGAGGTCCCCGCCGCCCGCTCCGGCACCCGCACCAGATCCGGATCCTGACCGCCCGAACGAACGAAGAACGGCGAGGTAAGTCGGCTCATGAACTCACGCCAGCGCCGCGGCGTCATCCTGCTGCTCCTGTCGGCCCTGTGCGCCCTCGCGGCGTTCGCCGGGGTGCTCGTGGTCATCGGCGACGTCAACTCCAAGGTCGGCGCCGAAGTCGTCGCGTACCGCGTCAAGGGCGACATCGCGCCGTACAGCGCCCTGACCGCGGGCCAGTTCGAGGAGGTCAAGGTCCCCAGGCGGTGGCTGTCCGACACCGCCGTCAGCGACCTCGGGAGCCTCCAGGGCAAGATCGCGCTCACGACGCTGAAGAAGGGCTCCCTGCTGCAGAGCGACATGTTCGTCGACAAACCCCAGCTCCAGCCCGGGGAGCAGGAGATCGCCATCATGATCGACGCGGCCACCGGCGTGGCCGGCAAGATCACCTCCGGCGCCAAGGTCAACATCATCGCCACCTTCAAGGGCGCCAAGGAGTCCGAGCCCTCCCGCTCGGTGATCATCGTCGCCAACGCCCGGGTCCTGGGCGTCGGCAAGCTGACCGCCCTCGACAAGGACAGCGACAGGAAGGGCCCGGCCGAGGCCGTCCCGATCACCTTTGCCCTGAACACCAAGGACACCCAGCGCGTCGCCTACGCCGAATCCTTCGCGGAGCACGTCCGCCTGGCCCTCGTCGCCCCCGGCACCGACTCCACGCCCGGCCCGGCCGACCGCACGTACACCCTCGACGGGGACAGGTGAGGCGCGGATGACCACTCGGATCCTGCCCGCGGCCGGCGATCCCGACGCCGCCCGCTCCGTCGTCGCCCTGCTCAGCCAGCTCCCGGACGCCGAGCCCGCCCCGCCCGTCGCCGACTCCACCTCCCTGCTCGACGCCCTGGGCCGCCTCGCCGCCGATTCCGTCGACGAACTCCCCGAGGTCGTCCTCGTCCACGAGCGGATCGGGCCCGTCCCCGCGCTGGAGCTCGTCCGCGAGGTTGCCCTGCGCTTCCCGGCCGTCGGCGTGGTCCTGCTCTCCTCGGACACCGGGCCCGGGGTGTTCTCCGCCGCCATGGACTCCGGAGCCCGGGGCCTGGTCGGCCTGCCCCTGCACTACGAGGAGCTCGCCGCCCGGGTCGGCGCGGCCGCCCAGTGGTCCGCGGGCGTGCGCCGCCACCTGGGCCGGGGCGCGGAGGCCGTCTCCGGCCCGGGCGGCCGGGTGGTCACCGTCAGCGGGGCCAAGGGCGGCGTGGGCACCACCTTCACCGCCGTCCAGTTCGCCCTGGCCGCGGCCGCCTCGGGGCGGCGCACGGCACTCGTGGACCTCGACCTCCAGGCCGGCGACGTCGGCTCGTACCTCGACGTCCAGTTCCGCCGCTCGATCGCCGACCTCGCCGGCATCCAGGACATCTCGCCCCGGGTCCTCCAGGACGCCGTCTACGAGGACCGCAGCGGCCTCGCCCTGCTGCTGGCGCCGGCGGACGGGGAGCGCGGCGAGGACCTCGACGAACGCGCCACCCGGCAGGTGCTCAGCGCCCTGCGCTCCCGCTACGAACTGGTCGTGGTCGACTGCGGCACCCAGGTGACGGGCGCCAACGCCACCGCCGTCGAACAGGCCGACGTGGCGGTCCTGGTCACCACCCCGGACGTGGTCGCCGTACGGGCGGCGAAGCGGATGGTCCGGATGTGGGAGCGGCTCCAGGTGCGCAAGGCGGAGGACACCGCGCTGGTGGTCAACCGCTGGAGCAGGCACACCGAGATCCAGCCCTCGCTGATCGAGAAGATCACCAGGACCCGTCCGACCCGCACGCCGGTCCCCGCCGCCTTCAAGGAGCTCCAGGGGGTGGTGGACGCGGGCCGGGTGCAGGACCTCGACAACCGCTCGACGGTCAAGCAGGCCCTGTGGGCCCTGGCGGGGGAGCTGGGGCTGCTGTCGGCCCCGCGGTCGGCGTCCGCCGCGGCCGGCGCGGGCCCGGGTGCCGGCTCGGCGCTGGCCGTCCGCGCGGCTGGGCCGGTGGCCCGGCTGCGGCGCGGCCGGGAGGGCTGAGGGATGCGCGGCCGGCGGGGGGAGCGGGAGCGGGACCGGGGGCAGGTGGCCCTGGAGTTCGTGGGCATGGTGCCGCTGATCCTGCTGCTCGTGGCGGCCGTGTGGGAGTGCGTACTGATCGGGTACGCGTTCTCCCTGGCCGGGAACGCCGCCGACGAGGGGGCGCGGGCGGGCGCCGTGCACGGCGACGGGGCCTGCCGGGCGGCTGCCGCCGAGCACATCGGGGGCGCGTGGGGCATGACGGCGGACTGCGGCGGGTCCGGCGACGTCTACAAGACCACGGTCACGCTCAGGATCCCCGTCCTCTACCCCGGCCTGAACTTCGGCGAGATCACCGGCACCGGGGGCGCGGCGATGGAGAGGGAGGCGGACTGACATGGGTCCTTCACCGCACATCCGCCCGGGCACCCGGCCCCGGCCCCGGGCGCTGTCCCGGGACCTGGTCCGGGCCCGCGACGGGTACGGGCACCGCGGCCGGCTCCGGCACGGGGACCTGGACCGGCACGGGGGTCGGCTCCGACGCGGGGGCCTGCTCCGGCACGGGGGCCGGGACTGCGGCCAGGTGGCGCTGGAGTACATCGGCTTCGTCCCGATCCTCCTCTTCGTCGCCCTCTGCGGGATCCAGCTGGGCTGGATCGCGTACGTCCACGAACAGGCCGACACCGCCGCTCGCACCGCCGCCCGCGTGGAGGCCCGCAAGGGCTCGGGCGGGAAGGCGGCCGGACAGGCCGCCGTCCGGGGCGGCCTCACCGCCGACGTGAGCCTGACCAAGACCGCCGACGCGGTCACCGCCACCGTGACGATCCCCATCAGCTCGATCGTCCCCGGCCTCTCCGTGGACCCGGCGAAGGCCACCGCCGTGATGCCCAACGACGATCCGACCGGAGCCCGCCCATGAGCCTGCGTTCCCGGGTCACCACCCCGGACGACCGCCACGGTCCCCGCGAGGACGGCCGGCTCGTCCCCTCCTACCGCGCCAAGCTGCTGGAGGAGATCGACCTCGCCGAGATGTCCGCGCTCGCTCCCGCCGAGCGCCGGGCCCGCCTGGAGCGCGTGCTCGGCCACATCATCAGCCGCGAGGGCCCGGTCCTCTCCACCGCCGAACGCGCCCAGCTGATCCGCCGCGTCGTGGACGAGGCCCTCGGCCTCGGCGTGCTCGAACCGCTCCTGGAGGACGCCTCCATCTCCGAGATCATGGTCAACGGCCCCGACCAGATCTTCGTCGAGCGCGCCGGCCGGGTCGAGCAGCTGCCCATCCGCTTCGCCTCGCACGAGCAGCTGATGCAGACCATCGAGCGCATCGTCTCCACCGTCAACCGCCGCGTGGACGAGTCCAACCCGATGGTCGACGCCCGTCTGCCCAGCGGCGAGCGCGTCAACGTCATCATCCCGCCGCTGTCCCTCACCGGCGCGACCCTCACCATCCGCCGCTTCCCCCGCGCCTTCACCCTGCACGAGATGATCGCTCTCGGGTCGCTCGACGAGCAGATGCTGCTCCTGCTCTCCGGGATGGTCCAGGCGCGCATGAACGTGATCGTCTCCGGCGCCACCGGCACCGGGAAGACCACCCTCCTCAACGCCCTCTCCGGCCTGATCCCGGAGGGCGAGCGCGTCATCACCATCGAGGACTCCGCCGAGCTCCAGCTCCAGCAGGCGCACGTCATCCGGCTCGAATCCCGCCCGCCCAACGTCGAGGGCAAGGGCCAGATCACCATCCGCGACCTCGTGCGCAACTCCCTGCGCATGCGGCCCGACCGCATCATCGTCGGCGAGGTGCGCGGCGGCGAGACCCTCGACATGCTCCAGGCGATGTCCACCGGCCACGACGGCTCCCTCGCCACCGTCCACGCCAACAGCTCCCAGGACGCGCTGATGCGCCTCCAGACCCTCGCCTCCATGTCGGAGGTCGAGATCCCCTTCGAGGCGCTCCAGGACCAGATCAACAGCGCCGTCAACGTCATCGTGCAGCTCACCCGCTTCGGGGACGGCTCGCGCCGCGTCACCGAGATCTCCGTCCTCGACTCGCACGGCCGCGAACCGTTCCGGATCACCACGGTCTGCCGCTACGTCGCCCAGCCCATGGCCGCCGACGGGCGCGTCCACGGCTACTTCGCCTACGCCCCTCTGCCGCGCCGGACCGCGGAGCGCCTCCACATGAACAACCAGCCGATCCCCCAGGCCTTCGGGGTCGCCCCGCCCGAGGACCACTTCGACCCGCTGACCCCACGGACCGTCCTGTGACCCACCTCGTCCTCCTCACCCTCGGCGCCACCCTGCTGGCCGGCCTGTTCGTCTCCCTCGGGGTGCACGCCTACTCCGCCGGCCTCGCCCAGCGCGCCGCCCTCGTCGAACGCCTCGCGGCCGACGGCGCCCCGCAGCCGGCCGGCCGCCGGCGCCGCTTCCCGGGCGTCGACCGGCGCCTGCGCAGGACACGGCTCGGCCGGCGCATCGAGCTGAAGCTGGCGACCACCGGTCTGGACCTCACCCCGGGTGAGTTCTTCGTCTACGTGCTGATGGCGGTCGCCGGGCTCTGGCTGCTCTCGGCCTCCCTCCTGGCGCCCTTCTTCGGCCCGGTCGCCGGCCTGATCGGCCTGTGGGCCGCGAACGCCTTCCTCACCTGGCAGCGGGCCCGGCGCACCGAACGCTTCGTCAACCAGCTGCCGGAGCTGGCCCGGATCCTCGCGAACGCCACCCAGGCCGGGCTCGCCCTGCGCACGGCCATCGGCATCGCGGCCGAGGAGCTGGAGGCCCCGGCGGGCGAGGAGCTGTCCCGGGTCGCGGACCGGCTCGCGGTGGGGCACTCCATCGAGGAGTCGCTCGGGGAGATCGTGGACCGGCTGCCGTCGCGCGAGCTGGTCGTCCTCGTCTCCACCCTCGTCCTGTCGGCGCGCGCCGGCGGTGCCATCGTCGGGAGCCTGCGCAACCTGGTGGTGACCCTGGAGCAGCGCAAGGAGACGCGCAGGGAGATCCGTACGCAGCTCTCGCAGGTCACCGTCACGGCCTACCTGGTCCCGGCGATCGGGCTCGGCTCGCTGCTGCTGGTCGACGCGATGATGCCGGGCGCCCTGGACCGGATGACCGGCGCCCTGATCGGCCAGACGGCGGTCCTGATCGCCCTGGGCCTGTTCACGCTCGGCTTCGTCCTCATCCGCCGCCTGTCGAAGATCGACGTCTGACGGGAGGACGACGAGACCCATGAGCCCCTACCTCCCGATCCTGCTGGCCGCCGTGACGGCCCTCTCGGTCTTCGGCATCCTCCACGGCATCCGCCTCTACCGCGCCGACGTGGCCCTTCCGACCGACCTCGCCCTCGCCCTGGAGGTCGGCTCCTCCCGTACGACGGCCGTCGGCTCGCTCGTCGACCGCCTCGGCATCCGCTGGGCGCCGCTGGTGCTGCGTCTGATGGGACCCCGGCGGGTGGCGCGCAAGCGCGCCCAGATCGACCGCGCCGGCAACCCGGCCGGCCTGACCATCGACCGGTACGCGGCCCGGCGCGCGGTCTACGGCTTCCTCGGCGGGCTCGGCGCCTTCGCGATGCTCCTCAACGGCCGGCTGGTCGTCGCCCTCCTCATGGTCGCGTTCGGGCTGTTCTGGATCGAGGCGGGCCTGTGGTCCGCGATCCGGGTCCGCCGCGACGACATCGAGCGCACCCTCCCCGACTTCCTCGACGTCCTCGCGGTCGTCGTCAGCGCGGGACTCGGCTTCCGGCAGGCGCTGGAGCGCGTGGCGGCGAAGTACGAGGGCCCCTGGGCGGACGAGGTCCGCATCACCCTCCAGCAGATGGACATGGGCGTCAGCCGCCGCCAGGCCTTCGACGAACTGCGCCGCCGCAACGACAGCGAACAGGTCGCCCAGTTCGTCACGGCCCTCCAGCAGGGCGAGGAACTCGGATCGCCCATCGTCGACACCCTGATCGCCATCGCCGAGGACATGCGCCGCACGGACGCCCAGAACGCCCGGCGCCGCGCCGCCCGCGCCGTGCCCAAGGCCACGTTCGCGGTGACCGTGTTCATGCTGCCCGGGACCCTGATCCTGCTGGTCTGCGGCTTCGTCTACGGGGCGAACGTGGACTTCGGTGCCCTGCTGGGCGGTGACTGACGATGGCCGCCCCGACCCTCCCCGCACCGGCGCCCGCCGGCGGCTCCCCGCTGCGCCTGCGGGCGAACGCCCTCCAGTCCCTCTGCCGCCAGGTCTTCGCCCTGCGCCTGGTGATGATCCCCCTGGGCGCCCCGCCGGCCCTCTCCCGCACGGCGCACGGCGCCCCGACGTGCCTCGTGGCCGGGGCGGTCCTCGTCACCTTCATGCTCTCGTACGTCCTCTTCCGCGACTGGGAGCGCTTCGGCCCCCTGCTCCTGCGCCACCCCTGGCTGCTGGCCGCCGACATGGCCCTGGGCACCCTGCTGCTGATCACCGCCACCCCCTCCTCCCCGCTGGGCCTGGTGGCCCTCGGCACCCCGCTGCTGGCGGGTCTCGTCCACGGCTGGCGCGGCTCGGCGGTGTACGCGGCGGTGCAGACCGCGGTGGTGGCGGCGCTGGGCGGCGGCCTGGTCCTGTCCCTGCTCTGCGTCCTGTCGGGCGCCGCCGGCTCCTCCGTCCGCGACTTCCTGGTCCGGCTGACGGAGGCCCGCGCGCAGCTGGCGGTGGCCGAGGCGGTCCGCGCCGAACGCGACCGCCTGGCCCGGGAGATGCACGACTCGGTCTCCAAGACCCTGCACGGCCTGGCCCTGACGGCGGACGCCCTGGCCCTCACCGACGACCCGGCGGCGATCCGCACCCGCTCCGCCCTCCTGGCGGTGGCGGCCCGCCGCGCGGTGGAGGAGTCCCGGGCCCTGCTCACCGACCTCCGCGAGCCCCCCTCGGACGTCCCCCTGCTGCCGGCCCTGCACCGCCTGGCGGGCCCCGACACGGACGTCCACGCCCCGGGCCCGCTCCCCGCGCTCCCGTCCGAGGCGGCCCACCACGTCCTCTCCATCGCCTCGGAAGCCCTGGAGAACGCCCGCCGGCACGCGTCCGCGACCCGGGTGACCCTCACGGCGACGGCCACCCCCACGCGCCTCATCCTGGAGGTCACCGACAACGGCCGGGGCCTGCCGCCCGGGGCCGCCTGCTCCCCGGGCCGCTACGGCCTGCTCGGCATGCGGGAGCGCGCCACGACGCTCGGGGCCCTCCTGCGCATGGGCCCCCACCCGGACGGCCACCCGGGCACCCGGATCCACCTGACCCTCCCCCTGGAAGGGAGCCCCTGATGCCCGGCCTCCGCGTCCTGATCGCCGACGACAACCCGGTCGTACGGGCCGGCCTGGCCGCCCTCCTGGAGGCGGCGGGCGACATCACGGTGACCGCCCAGGCCTCGGACGGCCGCGAGGCCCTCAGCCTCACCCGCCGGCACGCCCCGGACGTGGTCCTGCTGGACGTCCGCATGCCAGGCGTGGACGGCATCTCGGCCCTGCCGCACCTGGCCCGCCTGGCGCCGGTCCTGATGCTCACGTACAGCGGGGAGTCGGAAATCGTCCGGGAATCGCTCCTGCTGGGCGCGGGCGGCTACCTGGTCCACGGCGAGTTCACGCCGGACGGCCTGGTGAGAGCGGTCCACGACGTCCGCGAAGGCCGCCCCCACTTCACGCCAACCGCGGCCGGCACCCTCCTCACGGAGCTCCGCGCCTCTTCGCAACCGCAACGAACTGTGGCAAGCTCTCCGGAGCGTCTGCACAACTCCGTACTCTTCGGCCTGAGTTCGAGGGAAGTGGAGATCATGGACCTGATCGCGTCCGGGATGAGCAACCAGCGGATCGCGGCGGCGTGCTTCATCAGCGAGAAGACGGTGAAGAACCACATCAACCGCATCTTCGCCAAACTCCAGAGCACGAGCCGAAGCGAAGCGATAGCCCACTGGCTCGGAACCGCCCGTCCGGGGGTGAGTGGACATGGGTAGACGCGGTGCGCAGTGGGTCCGTAATTGGGCCCCGGGACCCTTGGTTACCACTCGTCACTCGCCGTACCGTCCGCAAATCGGCACCGGCACCGGCCCGGGAGGGAACCCCCATGTCACACAACTCGCTGCTGAAGGCGTCGGTCGAGGCGAAGATCCGCCTGACCGGCTGGACGGACACGGCGGTGTCCCGGATCCGCAAGCGGTACGCCCACCTCGACCGGGGGCAGACGGCGTTCGAGTACCTGGGCATCATCCTTGTGGTCGTGGTGATCATCGGCGCGATCGTCGGCTCCGGCGTCGGTTCGGAGATCACCAAGCGGATCAAGCAGGCCGTGACGGACATCAAAGCCGGGTGATGCGGGCGCGCGTGCGGTCGTCGCCGGATGGTGGGCAAGCCTTTCCATTCTACGTCGTCGCGGTGGCAGGCCTGCTCTTCGTGGCACTCGCTCTGTTCGTTGTCGGCCAGGCAGCCGTAACCCGCAGCGGTGCGCAAGGCGCAGCGGATGCGGCTGCCTTGGCGGCTGCAAGAGAGGCGCGGGACCGGGTCCTGTTCGGTCTCGACCTCGCTGCGCTGAAGCCCGAGGACTGGGCGAAAATCATTGACGCGGACCATCTCAAGTCGAATGGCGCCTGCACCCAGGCCGCCGTCTTCGCGGCGCGCAACGACGCGAAGGCGCAATGTGAGGTGTCACCGCCCAAGTTCACCGTGAAGGTGGAGAGCAACCGGACGGTCGGCGAGTCCGTGATTCCGGGCACCGACAGCATGCACGGGACGGCGTCCGCCACCGCTCTGGTCGAGTCGAAGTGCCACCTTGACGAGGTGGCCGATCCCAGCCCCACACCCACAGCGTCCACCGGGCGGAATGGGCCGGAGCCCACGCCGACGGTGTCACTGGCTCCCACGGTCATATTCACCTGCGGCCAGGGCGGGTCGATCAAGGTCGACCCGATGAAGCCGGGCTCCCTGCGTGAGTTGGGTAGGAAGCTCTTCAGCGTGCGTCTCGTCAATTGACGGGTCACAAGAGACAAGGAAGCGTCATAGATGGGCATTCGGCACATGGCAAAGGTGCGTGGGGGAGCGGCGTTCGTGGTCGCTGCGCTCTTGGCCCTCACCGCAGCCGGGTGTGGCGGTGGCGGCAGTGGTGACGCGAAGGGCAACCCGAAGGCGTCGCAGCCACAGTCGCAGAACGCGGGTGCCCAGGCCTCCTCTCCGGGCAAGGCGCAGAGCGTTGCACCAACCGTGGTTGTCGCCACCCTCCAGGGGCAGGAAGGCATGCTCCTGGAGATCAACTCCGTCGCGAGGGACCCGGGTGGCTTTCTCACCGTCAGCGGCCAGCTCAAGAACACGGGCAGCCAGTCCTATAAGGACACCGTGGCCTGGCGCGGGATCGAGCTGAAGGGAACAGGCGAGTCCGTAGCCGGTGCAACACTGGTCGACAAGGTCGGTAAGAAGCGCTACTACGTGCTGCGGGACACGGAGTCCCGATGCCTCTGCACGACCGGAGTCTCGAGTGTCGACGCAGGTCAGACCATCCCCTTCTTCGCCCAGTTCCCGACGCCGCCATCCTCGACGAGCGAGGTCGAGTTCAGCCTCCCCACCTTCGCTCCGGCCACCGTCAAGATCTCCGGGTGACCCCATGACCAAACGCCACCGCGCCGCCGCCGCGACAGCCGTCGCCGGTCTCGTCATCGCAGGTGCCCACCTTCTCGGCGCGACGAGCGCCTACGCCGACGAGCCCAAGCCCTCTGTACCCCCCGGCACCGAGCCCGCCCCCGCCGCCCCCGTGCCCATCGACTCCAACGCGCCCGGCCTCAAGATCCCCCAAGGCGGCACCCTCGCCCCCATCAAGGTCCTCGACATCGCCGAGGTCGTCGAAGACCTCGGCGGTGAGCAGCGCCGCCAGGAGACCAACCAGAACGTCATGATGGCCCTCCAGTCCGAGGTCCTCTTCCCCGAGAACAGCGCCGTCTTCAACGCCCAGGCAGCCGCCCGCATCCAGGCCATCGCGCAGGAGATCAACACACAGAAGGCCACCCGCATCCGCGTCTTCGGGTTCACCGACGACCAGGGCAGCTACGAACACGGCAAGGAACTCTCCAAGCAGCGCGCCGACGCGGTCCAGGCGGAACTCGCCAAGACCGTCACCAACCCCGGCATCACCTACGACGTCCGCGGCTACAGCGAGGACTACCCGATCGCCGACAACAGCACCGAGGAAGGCCGCAAGAAGAACCGCCGCGTCGAGATCACCTTCCCCCGCGGCGCGGACCCTCACTAGGCCGCGTATCGGGTCGCGGTCAATGAGCGTCGCAGCTTCCGGAGCGGGCGCCGGTCCGGGGCACGGGGCCCGGCGATCTGCGGCTGCGCCGTGTGGGCGCGAGTGACCGGAAGCGTTGCCGCAGGCAGCGGCGGGGGCCTGAGGGCCCCGGCCGCGTGCTCGCCGGGATGGCGTGTCAGACCACGGCGAGCCGGTCCACCAGCAGCTCCACCCTCTGTGCGGCGTCCTGCGGCAGCAACCGTCCCGCCCGGGTCAGGGTCGCAAGGCCGTGCAGGGACGCCCAGAACACCTCGGTGAACAGCCCCGGGTGGACACCGTCCCCGGCGACCTCGCCCAGGCTCTCCAGCAACGCGGCGAAGGCGTCCTTCAGCGGCTCCGGGGTGTCCTCCTGCGCGTACGCCAGGCCGCCGTCGAGCTGGAACAAGGCGTCGTAGACCGCCGGGTTGCGTGCGGCGAAGTCGAGGTAGGCGCGGGCGAGCGCGGCGACCCGCTCACGAGGGCCGTCCGCGGCGGAGGTCGCGGCACGCACCGCCGCGGCCAGCTCGGCAGCGCCCTCCAGGGCCACGGCGCCGATGATCTCCCGCTTGCCGCGGAAGTGGCTGTAGAGGACGGGCTGGCTGTACTCGATGCGCTCGGCGAGCCGGCGGGTTGTGACCGCGTCCCAGCCCTGTCGCTCGGCGAGTTCGCGGGCCGTCGCCACGATGAGGCGCTCGCGCTCCGCCCGTTCGCGCTGCTTGCGTTCCTGTACCGACATGACTCCGATCCTAGCACCGCTAGACAATCGAGCGGCAGCAGTTTAGCGTTGCCTCAATATCTAGCGGCGCTAGATCCCAGGAGGGGTCATCATGCTCAACGCACTCGAGGTGCTCACCGTCGTGATCGTCGGCCTGATGGTGGGGGTGGAGTTCTCCGTCGCCTTCGTGATGAACCGGATCTTCAACGCCCTTCCCGAGGACAGTGACCAGCTCGCCCGCGCCCACGGGGGCCGGATGCTCGGCGCCCTCATGCCGTTCTGGTACATCGGCTCGCTCGTCCTGAGCGCGGTCTGGGCCATCGCCGGATGGGACCGCCCCGGCGCCGGACTCGTCGTCATCGCCGCCGCGCTGCTGATCGTGAGCGTGGTCATGTCGCTCCTGCTGCTCGTCCCGATCAACAACCGGGGCAAGACGTGGACCCCCGAGAACCGGCCCGCGGACTGGAAGGAGCAGATGAACCGCTGGGACCGCTACCACTACGTCCGCGTCGCCGTCATCGTCGGCGCCTTCGCCTTCCTGGTCACCGCCCTCGTCTGAGGCCGAAAGGCCTGCCGAGCCGGCCGTCCGGCGACAGCGGCGGCTTCCTGGTCGTCAAGGGAACCCGCGACGTCGTCATGGCCCTGGTGCTGGGTGTCCTGCTGGTGGCAGGTCACCGCCGGCCGCTGGGCTGGGTGATGCTGGTGGAGGCCCTCGCAGCGTACGGGGACATGGCCGACGTGCTGGCCCACCACGGCTCCGCGGCCACCGCGCTCGGCGTCCACGGCCTGACCGCGACACTGATGGCGGTCAACGGCCTGCTGCTGATGCGCGAGACCCGTAAGGCGCCGATCGGGGTACGGGCCGTACTCACCGATCGGCAGGTGTGGCCCGATGAACTCCTACGCCGCGTCGATCAGTTGCGCTCGCGTCACACCACACGATCTGCCGCATCAGGCGCGACCGCGAGGGTGAAACCCGCAGATTGATCACGGCCAGACACTCGACCTAGGCTGCTCTGATGTCCGAGACCCAGGTGATCGTCCTCAACGGTGGTTCCAGTTCCGGGAAGTCCGGGATCGTGCGGTGTCTGCAGGCCGTCCTGCCCGAGCCCTGGCTGGCGTTCGGGGTGGACACGCTGGTCGCCGCCATGCCGCCCTCCCTGCGGGCCTCCGACGCCGGGATCGGGTTCGAGCCCGGCGGTGAGGTCGTGGTCGGAGAAGCCTTCCGCACCCTCGACGCCGCCTGGGCCGAGGGGATCGCCGCCATGGCCCGAGCCGGGGCCCGGATCGTCGTCGACGACGTGTTCCTCGGCGGCCCGGAGTCCCAGCAGCGGTGGCAGAAGGCCCTGCACGGGCTGAACGTGCTCTGGGTCGGCGTCCGGTGCGACGGCGAGGCCGCCGCGGCCCGTGAGATCGCCCGGGGCGACCGCCCGCGGGGGATGGCCGCCGCCCAGGCCGAGGCGGTCCACCGGGGCGTCGACTACGACCTGGAGGTCGACACGACCCGCGCCGAGTCCCTGGCCTGTGCCCGGACCATCGCCGCCCGCGTCCGGTCGCGGCCCGCCCCGGCGACCGGCGTCCGGTAGCGGGCGCGCATGTGACGCGGGTCACCGGAAAAGGGTGACACGGGGCTGTCGCGAGCCGTTGCGAACCTCTTCCCATGACGACGACGAAGACGCCGATGCCCCCGACGCCCCCGATGCCGCTCACCGACCAGGACTGCCTCGCCGAGACCCTCGCCTTCAACCGGCAGTTCGAGGCCGCCGCCGCGAGCCGCCCCGCCCGCGGGCGGGCCCTGGACGCCGACCTCCTCGCGCGGCTGCGGCGCAACCGGCTCGCCGGGGACGCGCCGCCCGTGCGGCTGCCGCAGGGCCGGGACCGGGTCGTCGCCGGCGGGGTGCGGGTGCGGACCTTCGTCCCGGCCGGCCCGGTCGACGGGGTGTACCTGCACATCCACGGCGGCGGCTGGTCGTTCGGCTCCGCCGACGGCCAGGACGAACGGCTGTGGCGGATCGCCGAGGAAGTACGCCTGGCCGTCGTGAGCGTGGACTACCGCCTCGCGCCCGAGCACCCCTTCCCCGCCGGCCCCGACGACTGCGAGGCAGCCGCCCGGTGGCTCGTCGAACACGCCGCCGCGGAGTTCGGCACCGAACGGCTGCTGATCGGCGGTGAGTCGGCGGGCGCCCACCTCGGCGTCCTGACGCTGCTGCGCCTGCGTGACCGCCACGGCATCGACGGGGCGTTCCAGGGGGCCCACCTCCTCTTCGGCCCGTACGACCTGTCCATGACCCCGAGCCAGCGCGCGTTCGGCTCCCGCCGGCTGCTCAGCAACACTGAGGCGCTGCAGGGCAGTTACGAGTCCTTCTCGCCCGGCACCGGCACGGAGGAGCGCCGCTCCCCGGAGCTCTCGCCGCTCTACGCCGACCTCGCCGGCCTCCCGCCCGCCCGCATCGTCGTCGGCACGGAGGACCCGCTGCTGGACGACTCGCTGTTCCTCGCACAGCGCTGGCGGGCGGCGGGCGCGCCCGTGGACCTCGAGGTCGTCGCCGGCGCGATGCACGGCTTCACCCTCTTCCCCCTGACCATCACCGAAAGGCAGTTCGCCCGCGAGCGGGAGTTCCTGGCCGCCGCGGGCCGGTAGCGTCGGGCCCATGGACCGTACGACCCGGCTCTACGCCCTCGTGGAGGAACTGCGCGCCGCGGCGCCGCGGCCGCGTTCGGTCGCGGTGCTCGCCGAGCGGTTCGAGGTCAGCGCGCGGACGGTACAGCGCGACCTCCAGGCGCTGACGGACTCCGGCGTCCCCGTCCGCGCCGCCCTCGGACGGGGCGGGGGCTGGACCGTCGACCCGGCCATGACCCTGCCCCCGGTCCACTTCACCGCCGACGAGGCCGCGGCCCTGGCCGCCGCCCTCGCCGCCGCAGAGACCCCCTTCGCGGGTGCGGCCCGTACGGCCTACCAGAAGCTGGTGGCGTCGATGACCGGCCCCGCCGCGGCGGCGGCCGAGGGGGTGGCCGCCCGGATCGTCGCGCTGCCGTCCCGGACGGAGCGGACGGTCCGCGACGCGGTGGAGCGGGCCCTGACCGACGGCACCGTGCTGCGGCTCGCGTACGTCGACGCGGCGGGCCGGGCGAGCGACCGCGCCGTCGAGCCGGCCGGCCTGCTCACCGCCGAGGGCCGCTGGTACCTGATTGGCTGGTGCCGTACGCGGCGGGCCGGCCGCGGCTTCCGCCTGGACCGGATCACGGCGGCGACCCCGACCGACGAGCCGGCCCAGCCCCACGACCTGGCCGAACTCCTCCGCGGCTCGACCGCCGCCGACGCGATCCGCCCGCCCGCGCTCGGCCCGACACCGCCGCCCGCGTGAGCGCTCCTACACGCCGTCCAGCAGGTGATCGGCCTTGCCGGCCTTGATGTCCCGGATGAGGGCGGACAGGGCCTCGCGGGTGTCGGTGAGGGGGGCGTCTTCCCGCCCGGCGACGGCGATGTAGCTGTTGCCGTCCGCGTCCACGCCGATCCGGTAGCAGCTGGCGCCTTCGGCGCAGTAGGCGTCTTCCCAGTCGATGTCGGCCATCAGGTCCTCTCAGAGTTGGCGGGCGAGGTCGTGGATGAAGTCCCGTGATGCGGCAGGTGACAGGCTGAGCCGCTCCATCCAGTCCAGTTGGCAGCGGTATTTCGACAGTTGGGCGTCGGTGTGCAGGAAGTCCGGGCCGTGTGTGCTGTCGACCTGCACGGTGTCGAGCTGCGGGACCGTCCCTTCAAGGTAGTTGACCGTTTGACCCGCGCCGGGGAAGCCGCCTGCGTCGAAGGTGAGCACGCGCAGGACGATGTTCTCCCGCTCGGACATGTGCCCCAGGTACTCCAGCTGTGCCCGCGCAGCTTTGCGTCCGCCGAACTGCATGCGCAGCGCCGCTTCGTGCACGACCGCGACGTATGGGGGCGCCGAGTCGCCTTCGAGTACCCGCTGGCGCTCCAATCGGTGCGCGAGCCGCACGGCCAGCTGCTCTTCCGGGAGCGCGGGTACGGCGAACCGGAAGAGGGCCATGGCGTGCTCGCTGGTCTGCAACAGGCCGGGAATGTGGACCGAATGTGCGCAGCGCATGCGTGTCGCGTGGGATTCCGCCTCGGCGATGTCCAGTATCCCGGCCGACAGGGAGCCCCGGTAGCGCTCCCACCACCCGCGTTTGCGGGTCTGCGTCATCGCGACGAGGGCGCTGATGTACTCCTCGTCCGTACAGTCGCAGTGGCAGGCCAGTGCGCGGAGGCGGGCCTCGCTGATGGCACGGATTCCCTGCTCGATCGCGGAGACCTTGGACCGGTCGAGCCCGAGCAACCCGGCGGCGGATTCCGCCGATACGTCGGCTGCCACTCTCATCCTGCGCAGCTCGGCGCCCAGTCGCTTCTGCCGTTCTGTCGGCGAGGTGCGTGGCGGCATGTGTGCAGTGTGCCGTGTGACGGCCCATCGGATCCATCCTGTCGCCGGATCCCGGCGACCAGGTGGTCAATAGCCCACTCAACGCGCTACTTTAGGTAGCGCACCGCTCACCCAGGGGAGTCGAAGTGCATCGCCGCAGCATGCCTCGGCCTCGGTGACGAGCCACCTCCCCGCCCCGCGTGAGCCATCCGTGCGCGTCGAGCCTTCCTCGCCGAACCGGCGTCTATCCAGACGACTTGGGAGCCGAAGATGCTCACCCCCTTCACCGCGCCCTTTTTCAGCACCCCCTCCGCCTGCCCCGTGGCGCCCGACCACCCCGTGCAGCCGGCCCCGCCGGACGGGCTGTCGTGCAGCATGACCCTGCCCGCCTCCGCCCGCTCGGCGGGCATCGCCCGGCAGGCCGTGCGGGCCGCCCTGCGCGCCTACGCGCTCGACCCGCTCGAACCCACCGCCGTGCAGGCTGCCTCCGAACTCATGGGCTCCGCCTGGCGGATGGACCCCCACGGGGAGCTGTACCTCTCCCTCCGCCACCGCGACGACGCCCTCCGCCTCATCGTGTACGACGGCCATCCCGCCCACGCCCACCCCCGGCTCGCCGCCCTCTGCGAGGCGCGCCGCCGGGCCACGCTGCGGGTATTCGCCGCCCTCGTGCGGGACCACGGCGGGGAATGGGGGGTCGGGCCGTCCCGCGAACCCGGCGGGGGCACCCGCACCTGGGCCACGCTGCCCCTCTGAAACCCGGTCGCGGGCCCGGCCGCGCGGATCCGATACTCCGGGGCATGGCATCCACGGCATCCCAATACCAGATCCGCGCCGACTACGACGCCCACGGCATCGTCGTCTACCAGGCCTACGCCCCCGCCCTCGCGGATGCCGCCCTCCGGGCGGGCCGGTTCGTCGCGCCGTTCTCGTTCCGGCGGATGACGTGGATCAAGCCGTCCTTCCTCTGGCTGATGCACCGCAGCAACTGGGCCCGCAAACCAGGCCAGGAACGGGTGCTGGCCGTGCGGATCAGCCGGGCGGGGTGGGAGGAGGCCCTGTCCCGGGCCGTGCTCACCACCTCCGGCCCGGCCGCGCTCGCCGACGCGACGGTGCACGTCCAGTGGGACCCCGAGCGCTCCGTGCGCGGGGCTGCACTGAACCACTACAGCATCCAGGTCGGCCTCGGCCGGCACCTCATCCGGACCTTCACCGACGAGTGGATCACCGGCATCGCGGACCTCACCCCGCAGGTCCGCAAGGCCGCCGCGCTGATCCAGGGCGGGCAGGCCGCCAGGGCGCGGCGGCTGCTGCCCGCCGAACGGGTCTACCCGCTGCCCGCCGCCCTGGAGGACCGGCTCTGTCGGCCCTGATGCCCGGAGCGCCGGGGTGGGGTGGCGTCAGACCTTCCGGGGCTGGTTGAAGCGGAGCATGTTGCCGGCCGGGTCGCGGAAGGCGCAGTCCCGGACCCCGTACGGCTGGTCCATCGGCTCCTGGAGTACATCGGCGCCGGCCGCGCGGATCCGCTCGAAGGTGGCGTCGACGTCGTCCGTGGTGAAGATGACCCCGCGCAGCATCCCCTTGGCCAACAGCTCAGCGACGGCCTGGCGGTCGGCGGGGGTGGCGTTCGGGTCGGCGAGCGGGGGTTCCAGCACGATCTCCACGTCCGGCTGCGCGGGTGATCCGACGGTCACCCAGCGCATGTTCTCGTACCCGACGTCGTTGCGGACCTCCAGGCCCAGGACGTCCCGGTAGAAGGGGATGGCCTTGTCGTGGTCGTCGACGGCGATGAAGCACTGCGAAAGCTTGATTCCCATGGCTCCGACGCTACGCGGGGGTGTCGGGTTTGGCTTCTCCGTTCCTGACCGGTCGCGTGTGGATCTTCGCGATGCAGGCGGGGATGGCGGCGCTGTCGCCGTGGTCGCGGGCCCGGTAGGCGCTCGGGGTCTCGCCGACCAGCTCGGTGAAGCGGGAGCTGAACGACCCGAGCGAGGTGCAGCCGACCGCGAAGCAGACCTCCGTCACCGACAGGTCGCCGCGCCGCAGCAGGGCCTTGGCCCGTTCGATGCGGCGGGTCATGAGGTAGCCGTACGGGGTCTCGCCGTAGGCGGCGCGGAAGCTGCGCTGGAAGTGGCCGACCGACATCAGCGCGATGCGCGCCAGGGCGGGGACGTCCAGCGGCTCGGCGTAGTCGCGGTCCATCGCGTCACGTGCCCGGCGCAGCCGGACGAGGTCCTCCAGGTTCACGCGGTCCACCATCTCACAGGGCGAAATCGGCCTGCCGCGGCCGATCTTGGGCGCCTGGGCTGCACCGCATGTCGCAGCAGCCGCACCAGCCCCAGCCGCCCGTGAAGCTGGTCATCCTGATCACCACCCTCCCCGGCCGCGGCCCGGAGCAGGAGGCGGCGTACGAGCGCCTCGCGCCGCTGGTCCGCGCGGAGGAGGGGTGCCTGCGCTACGACCTCCACGGGGTGGCGGGCGACCCGGACCGCTTCGTCCTGATCGAGGAGTGGACCTCGAAGGCCGCCCTGGCCGCCCACGACGCCACCCCGCACATGACCGAGGCCGACGCGGCCGCCCCCGCCTTCCGCCCGGGCCCGGCCCAGGTCCTGGAACTGACGGCGGCCCCCTGGTGAGCCGGGCCCCCCGCCGCGTGGAGGCTCACCCGGCCGGGTGGGCGGTGGCCCCCAGGAGCCGCTGCGCCGCCGCGCGGGCGTGCAGGGCCGGGGCCGGGCCGGGGTCGAGGGCGGCCACCACCGTCGCGCCCTCGGCCAGGATCAGGAGCTGTTCCGCGAGCTCCGGCGTGGGGGTGAGGTCCGCCAGGAGGGTGCGCAGCTCCGCCTTGTGGCGGCGTACGACGTCCAGGACGGCGGCCGGGCCCGTGCCCAGCTCCCCGTACGCGTTCAGGAAGGCGCAGCCGCGGAAGTCCGGCTCGGAGAACCAGGCCGCCAGCCAGTCGAACACCGCCGGCACGGGCTCCGGGGCGGCGGCCACCGCCTCCCGCAGGCCGCCCATCCAGCGGCCGTCGCGGCGCTCCAGGTAGGCGGCGACCAGGGCGTCCTTCGCGGGGAAGAGCCGGTAGAGCCGCTTGAGCGGGACGCCCGACTCCGCGCGGATGCGGTCCATGCCGACGGCCTGCACGCCCTCGGCGTAGAACAGCGCCTCGGCCGCGTCGAGGAGGCGGGTGCGGGCTTCTTCGTCGTCCATGGCGTGAAGGGTAGTTCAGATCGGCTTGCTTTGAGAACGCTCGTTCTCTACGTTGAGAACGAGCGTTCTCCGAATCGTCGCCACGAGAGGAACTTCCCATGCTGGTCCCGCCGTTCACCGAAGAGACCGCCCGCGCCAAGGTGCAGGCCGCCGAGGACGCCTGGAACACCCGCGACCCCGAACGGATCGCGCTCGCCTACAGCGAGGACTCCGTCTGGCGCAACCGCGACCGATTCCTGACCGGCCGCCCCGAGATCCGCGCCTTCCTCACCGAGAAGTGGCGGCGCGAGCTCGACTACCGCCTTCGCAAGGAGCTCTGGGCCTACACCGGCAACCGCATCTCCGTCCGCTTCGAGTACGAGTGGCACGACGCGGACGGCCAGTGGTGGCGCAGCCACGGCAACGAGCAGTGGGAGTTCGACGACGACGGCCTGATGCGCCGCCGCGAGGCCAGCATCAACGACGTCCCGATCGAGGAGTCCGAGCGGAGGCTCCGGGACTGAGGCCGGCGGGCCGCCCGCACCGTACTCCGCACTCCGCATGAGGGACGGGCCCGCGACGCGCCGGTGCCCACCCGGCCCAGACGCCCCGCGCCGCGGTATGTGTCTGCCTGCGCCGCCGGGCCCGGCCGGCGGCAGGGACGCGGAGGAGCGGGGTATGGCGCGGGCGCTGGTGGGTGGCGTGGACCTCTTCTACGAGGTCGCGGGCGAGGAGGCCGGTGAGCCGCTGGTCCTGGTGCACGGATCGTGGGTCGACCACCACAGCTGGGACGCCGCCGTCCCGCTCCTCACCGCCCGTGGCCACCGGGTCGTGGTCTACGACCGCCGCGGCCACGGCGCCAGCGGGAGCCCGCCCGGACCGGGCAGCCGGACGCAGGACGAGGACGACCTCGCGGCGCTCATCGAGCACCTGGACCTCGCCCCGGCCCACGTCGCGGGGAACTCCTTCGGCGGGGCCACCGCACTCGGCCTCGCCGCCCGCCGCCCCGGGCTCTTCCGCAGCGTCACCGCCCACGAGCCCCCGCTGCTGGGCGTCGTGGCCGGCGATCCCGAGCTCGGACCGCTGATGCGGGCCACCCAGGACGCCATCGACCGGGTCCTCGCCGACCTGCGCGCGGTCGACGCCGAGGCGGCCGCCCGCCGCTTCGTGGACGAGGTCGCCTTCGGCCCCGGCAGCTGGGAGCGGCTCCCGGAACCCGTCCGGCGGACCTTCACCGCCAACGCCCCGACCTTCGCCGACGAACAGGCGGACCCCGGCTGGGCGCACCTGGACCTCACCCGGCTGGCCGGGTACACCGGTCCCGTGCTGCTGACCCGGGGCACCGAGAGCCCGCCCTGGTTCCCGGTGATCACCGACCGCCTCGCCGCCGCCCTCGCCCGGGCCCGCGTCCTGACCCTGGAGGGCGCCGGCCACGTCCCCCAGGCGACCCACCCCGAGCTCTACGCCACCACCCTCACCGCCTTCCTGGCGGCGGCGGGGAGCGGGCCGGCCGGAGACTGACGGACCGGGACCGGGACCGGGACCGGGACCGCGGCTGGGGCCCGGGGGCCGGCGGCCGCCGGGGCTCAGTGGACGGTCGCCCCCATCGCGGTCAGCGCCCGGGTGACCAGGTCGGCCTGATGCCCGACCCCGGCGAGGTTCGGGTGGAGGACCGTGCAGGCCTCGCCCCGGGCGGGGATCAGGCGGCACAGGTCGGAGGGGGTGTCCTTCTGGCGGCCCTGGCCGGTCAGGTCGTCCTTGATGCCGTACATCCAGCGCTGTCCGCCGGCCGCGCACACCCCGTGCCCGGTGCTGCCGGTGTACGTGTCCACGTAGAGTGCGCCGGCCCGTTCGGCCTGTTCGCGCAGGAGGGTGTTGACCCGCCGTTCCAGGGAGTCCAGCCAGGGCATGTCGCCCTTGGCGACCGTGCCCAGCTGGGGCCAGCTGCCCCAGCGGCAGCCGGCCGCCTCGTCGACGACGGCCGGGTAGCCGACCACCGCCACCCTGGCGTGCGGGGCGCGCCGGCGGATCTCCTTCAGCAGGGTGGCGAAGTCGGCCCGCAGCGCGGTGAACCGCCCCTCCAGGGTGGTGGCGGCCGCGCCGCCGGAGTAGGCGGTGGAGCAGGGGTGGCCCAGTCCGAGGGAGGCGAGTCCCCGCTCGACGCACTTCTGGACGATCTCGGCGAAGCCGACGGAGTTGCCCCCGAGGCCGACCGTGACGAGGTCGGTGGCGGCGGACACGGCCCGGACCTGGGCCGGCCGGGGCGCCCAGCCGCCCTTGGGCGGGACGGACGGCGGACCCGACAGGTCGGTCTGTGGCTCCAGCGCGCCGGCTCTGACCTCGGCGGCCGAGCAGGTGACGTCGGTGAGCCGCACCTTCAGCCGCCCGGCCGCCTGCCGCGGGTAGTCGAGCGCCGAGCGGCCGCAGCCGTCGCCCTCGGCCCAGGGCCGGACGAAGGCGCCCGCGCTGTAGGAGTCCCCGAGGGCCACGTAGTTCAGCGTGCGGGCCGGGGCGGCCGCCGCGGGGGCGGCCGAGGCCGGGGCGAGTGCCGCGGCCGCCGCGGCGAGGGCGGTGGCGGCGGCGAGTGCGATCCGCGGGGTGGCGT
This sequence comes from Streptomyces sp. NPDC001373, assembly GCF_042895815.1. Classification (NCBI taxonomy): domain Bacteria; kingdom Bacillati; phylum Actinomycetota; class Actinomycetes; order Kitasatosporales; family Streptomycetaceae; genus Streptomyces; species Streptomyces sp. NPDC001373. The sequence goes on along the minus strand of NZ_JBIAWQ010000001.1, from coordinate 744,615 downwards.
TCACGGCTACGTCCTCCTGTCAGGCGCCGGGCGACCCTCTCGACCGGCGGATATGACGTAACGTAGCGCGTTTGGTAACGGAGAGTAGCGGATCTGGGCGTAAACCACCCACGGGGGTGGTCTTCATGGGAGCGGAGGCGCAGACGCGCGGAGGCGCGGGCCCGTGGGCTACTCCCCGCCGTGGGCGCGGGTGATGAGGTCCGTCGCGACCTCCAGGGCGGCCAGCCGGGTCGCCTCCGGGTCGGCCTCGTCCACGTGCTGGAGGAACATCATCCCCGCGTGCAGGGTGAAGAGGGCGCTCACGCAGCGCACCTGGTCCGCCAGTGGCCCGTCCTCCGTGCGCAGCAGCTCGACCAGGGTGAAGATCCGCCGCTTGACGATCTCCCCGATGCTGAGCTCCCGCATCGTCGCCTGGTTCTCGTGCATGAAGCGGTAGAGCTGTGCGCCCGCCACCATCGCCTCGCTGTAGCGGCGCAGGACCTCGCGCTTGGTCTCCAGCGTCCGGGGCTGCTCCTGCGCCCACTCGATCAGGTCGTCGATGGGCCGCGTCCGGTCCTCGAAGACGCTGATGATGATGTCTTCCTTGGTCTTGAAGTGGTAGTACAGCGCCGCCTTCGTGACCTCCAGCCGCTCCGCGATCTCGCGGAGCGAGGTCTTCTCGTACCCCTGCTCGGCGAAGAGCTCCAGCGCGACGTCCTGGATGCGCTGGCGCGTGTTCCCGCGCTTGGCCTGCGGTCCGGTGCCGCTGGAGCTGCTGGACATGTGTCTCCCCACGAACTTGCTTGACGCCCGGCTAGTGACGGGTCTACCTTCCCCAGTGTAGTGAACTAGCCGGGCGGCAAGTAAGTGTCCGCGCAGGGCTGAGAAGAACCGGTGTCACGGGGAGTGGACATGAGCGACGCAGTGAAGCAGGCCGGAACCCCGGAGGAGGTGAAGCCGCGCAGCGTCCGTGTCGTCCTGATGGCACTCATGATCGCCATGCTGCTCGCCATGCTCGACAACATGATCATCGGGACCGCGATGCCGACCATCGTCGGTGAGCTCGGCGGCCTCGAACACCTCTCCTGGGTGGTCACCGCCTACACCCTGGCCACCGCCGCCTCCACCCCGATCTGGGGCAAGGTAGGCGACATGTACGGGCGCAAAGGCTCCTTCCTCACCTCGATCGTCATCTTCCTCGTCGGCTCCGCGCTGAGCGGCATGGCCCAGGACATGGGCCAGCTGATCGGCTTCCGTGCCATCCAGGGCCTGGGCGCCGGCGGCCTGATGGTCGGCGTCATGGCGATCATCGGCGACCTGATCCCGCCCCGTGAGCGCGGCAAGTACCAGGGCATGATGGCCGGCGTGATGGCCCTCGCCATGATCGGTGGTCCCCTGGTCGGCGGCACCATCACCGACCACATGGGCTGGCGCTGGTCCTTCTACATCAACCTCCCGCTCGGCGCCGTCGCCCTCGCGATGGTCAGCGCCGTGCTGCACCTGCCCAAGAAGAAGGCCCAGGGCAAGATCGACTACCTGGGTGCGGCGCTGCTGACCGTGGCCATCACCTCGACCGTCCTCGTGACGACCTGGGGCGGCACCGAGTACGCGTGGGGCTCCGGTGAGATCATCGGCCTGATCGCGGCCGGCGTCCTCGCCATCGCCGCCTTCCTCTACGCCGAGACCAAGGCCGCCGAGCCGGTCATGCCGCTGCACATCTTCCGCAGCCGCAACTTCACCCTGATGTCCGTCATCGGCTTCCTCGTCGGCTTCGCCATGTTCGGCGGCGTGCTCTACCTCCCGCTCTTCCAGCAGGCGGTGCAGGGCGCCTCGGCCACCAACTCCGGCCTGCTGCTCCTGCCGATGCTGCTCTCGATGATGGTCGTCTCGCTCGTCGTCGGCCGCATCACCACCAGCAGCGGCAAGTACAAGGTGTTCCCGATCGCCGGCGGCGCCCTCATGGTCGTCGGGCTGTTCCTGCTCGCGACCATGGACACCGGCACCTCCCGCCTGATCTCCGGCGTGTACATGGCCGTCCTCGGCGCCGGTCTCGGCTTCCTGATGCAGATCACCATGCTGGTCGCCCAGAACAGCGTGGAGATGAAGGACATGGGCGTCGCCTCCTCCTCGGCCACGCTCTTCCGCACCCTCGGCGGTTCCTTCGGCGTGGCCCTCATGGGCTCCCTGTTCACCTCTCAGGTGACGGACACCATGTCCGAGCGCCTCGGTCCGCAGGCCGCCCAGGCCGCCGGCTCCGCCCAGCTCGACGCGGCCAGCCTGGCCAAGCTGCCTGAGGCCGTCCGCGACGCCTACCAGCACGCGGTGGCCGCCGGCACGCACTCGGCGTTCCTGCTCGGCGCGGCGATCGCCGTCCTGGGCTTCGCGCTCGCCTGGTTCGTCAAGGAGGTCCCGCTGCGGGGCGCGGGCCCGGCCCAGGCCGGCGGCGGCAGCGCCAAGGCCGCGGCCTCCCCGGCGGATTCGTTCGCCCACTGACCGCGCACGGCCCAAGAGGCGGGTGGGGCCCGGGATTTCCCGGGCCCCACCCGCCTCTTCGCGTGTCTCCAGGGGGCCTAGGGACACACGCGTCAACTGCGATGATAAAGGGCTGAAGTCGTCATTACCTGGAATTTATCGGGCAATTGCGAGGAACTTTCTCAGGTTCGAAGGCGTCCTGATCCACATGACGCGCACGCAGAAGCACAGCCTCCGAGCCCGGACAGCCGTCGCGGCCTCGGCCGCCGCCGTCGCCGCCACCGTCTGGGGGGTCACGACCCTGCTCCCCGCGGGTGAGGACCACCACGCACCCCGCCACGAGAACGCGTCAGACCACGGCTCCGCACAGGCCGACGGGAAACCGGGCGGCCCGGGCGGGGCGCCCTCCTTTGCCGTGCCCGACGGCATCGCCCACGCCTCGGAGGCCGGCGGGAACGCCGTCAACATCACCATCGACGACGGCCCCGACCCCCGCTGGACCCCGCAGGTCCTCGACGTCCTGGCCGAGTACGACGTGAAGGCCGTCTTCTGCATGATCGGACCGCAGGCCCGGGCCCACCCCGACCTGGTCAAGAAGGTCGTCGCCGCCGGCCACCGGCTCTGCGACCACACCATGGACCACGACACGAGCATGGCCGGGAAGCCCGTCGCCTACCAGGAGGCGCAGATCCTCGACGCGAAGAAGCTGATCGAGGAGGCCGCGGGTGGCGGCGCGAAGGTCGAGTACTACCGCGCCCCGGGCGGAGCCTTCACGCCCGACAGCCGGCGGATCGCCGCGGCCGCCGGCATGCGCCCGCTCGGCTGGAACGTCGACACCAAGGACTTCGGCCGGCCCGGCACCGCCGCCATCGTCGCCAACGTCAAGCGCGAGATCGGCAACGGCCCCACGGTCCTCTTCCACGACGGGGGCGGCGACCGCCGCCAGACCGTCGCCGCGCTCGACCAGGTCCTGGCCTGGCTGGGGGAGCAGGGGCGGCCGACCGGCTTCCCCGTCCGCACCGCCCCCTGACACGCCGCCGCCCGGCGAACGGGTGAAGGCCGGAACCCCGGCCCCGCCCGCGGTGTTCCCTGGTCGCGCACGCAGCCCGTACGCACGCACCCGACCGGGAGGCCCCCGTGATCCCCGTGAACCAGCTCACCGACCCCGCCGTCCGCGCCTTCGTCACCGCCGTCAACGCCGGCGACCAGCAGGCCTTCGCCGCCGCCCTGACCCCCGGCGCGACCATGTCCGACGACGGCGGCGACCGCGACCTGAACGACTGGGCCGAGCGGGAGATCTTCTCCTCCGGCGGCCACATGGACGTCGAGTCCGAGTCGGACGGCGGTCGCGCACTGATCGCCGGCTACCGCGACGACACCTGGGGCGAGATGCGCACCGCCTGGCGGTTCACCGTCTCCGACGGCCGCGTCAGCCGCTTCGAAACCGGCCAGGCCTGACCCCCCGGCCAGGCCTGACCCACCGCCGGGCACGACGGCCGCCGGGCACGACGGCCGGGGCCCTACAGCCCCCGCGCCACCTTCAGCACCGCCGCCGTCAGGGGCCCGTTCTCCGGGGCCAGCCCGCCCGGGAAGCCGAAGCGGCGACGCGTGTAGCCGTACGCGATCCCCGTCACCGGGTCGGCGAAGCCGTTGGCGCCCGCCGCACCGCAGTGCCCGAAGGCCTCCGGGCCCACCGCATGCTGCTTCTCGAAGCCCAGCCCGAAGTGGTCCGCCTCCGGCACGACCGCGTCCTGGCCCGGCGTGTGCAGCCGCGCGACCTCGGCCGCCGTCTCCGGCTTCAGCAGCGCGGGCAGCCCCTCCAGTCCGCTGATCGCGGCCGCGTACAGGGCCGCCACACCGCGCGCCGTGCCGATGCCGCCCGCCGAGGCCGGGCCGAGCGCCTTCACCTTCGGGTGGTTGGCGTACGCGACCGCGTCCATCGGCGGCTCGTGGTGCATGTTGAAGGACACCCGCATCAGCTCCGGCATCGGCCCGCCCGAGGCCAGGAGCTCCAGCTGCGCCGGCGTCGGCAGCATCTCCAGCACCGGCTTCCAGCGGCCCTCCAGAGCGGCCGGCAGCCCCATGTACAGGTCCACCCCGTACGGCGCCCGCACCCGCTCCTCGTACAGCTCCTGGATCGAGCGGCCCGTCGCCCGGCGCACCACCTCACCGGTCAGCGCGCCGATCACGAAGGCGTGGTAGCCGTAGGCCGTCCCCGGCTCCCAGTGCGGCTTCTGCCCCGCCAGCGCGGCCGCCACCAGCGCGTCGTCCGCGATCAGCTCGTACGAGAACGTGTCCACGGCGATCAGCCCGGAGCCGTGTGCGACCAGCTGTCGCACCGTCAGCCGCTCCTTGCCGTCGCCCGTGAACTCCGGCCAGTACTCCACCACCGGCGCGTCCAGGTCCAGTACGCCCTCCTGCGCCAGCAGCGCCACCACCAGGTGGGCGGCGCCCTTGGTGATCGAGAAGACGCCGCTCAGGGTGTCTCCGTCGGTCTCCTCGCCACCCCACAGGTCCACCACGGTCCGGCCGTGGTGACGGACGGCCAGCTGTGCCTCCGGGGAGTGGGGCTCCGCGGCCACGAAGGCCTCGAACTCCTCGCGAACCGGCTCCCAGCCCGCTTCCACCGTGCCGTTCACCATCACTGTCATGACATCCCCCGTAGCCATCCGTAGATCATTGCGTCGTTCGCGCACAGACAACCAGAGCCGGTCGGTTCATATGCCCGCCGTGGCCGGAATCTGTCACCTGTGGCCGCGCGCCCCGCCCACGTACGGGTGAACGCGCGCACGACGACGTTCCAGCGCGCCGCGGCGGCCCGTTGGACCGCGTATGAAGCGCACCCGTACCGCCGCTCTCACCGCTGCCGCCGCCGTCGCGGCCCTCACCCCCGCCCTCGGCCAGGTGGCCGCCACCGCCGCCGACGGGAAGGGGAACCTCCCCCAGGACCCGGTGGGGAGCGGGAAGGCGTGGAGCAAGGACCAGAAGCACAAGGTGGAGGGACAGGTCCGCTTCCACCCGGGGGTGCAGTACCAGACCGTCACCCGCCCCGGCCCCGAGGCCGCCCCGGAGTGGGAGCGCAAGGTCGGGGACCCGAACACGCTGGCCTGGATGCCCTCGTACGAGTTCACCTGGACGGTCTCCGACGTCCTGGTGAACAAGGGCCTGACCACGAAGAACGGCAAGCACGCCCTCAGCCTGCACGCCGTGCTGCGCGACGCGCGGCGCTCGGTGGTCGGGGAGGTGGACAGGAAACTGTCCGGGCAGGCCGCGACGGGCAGTCAGAAGGTCGCGGGGAACAAGCGGATCGCGTGCGACACCGGCGAGTACACCGTGGAGTGGACGCTGGAGCGTCCCGGATACGCGAAGGTCGGCGGCACGCTGCGCTGGGACTCCGGCTGCGAGCAGTACCGGAAGGCGTTCTCCGCGGAGAACGGCGGCAAGTAGCCGCGGGGGAGGGAAAGGCCTTGCCGCCCTGCGCACCTTGTGGGCGCTCGTCGGGCGACCGGGCCACGGCCCTTGGATCAGGTGCCGTAAGCCATTCTGCCGTACGGGAAGGGGCGGGACGGGAGGCGAAGGGCCCGTCTCGGCCGAATGTCAGCCGTTCTTCCGGCCGGCCTCGCCCGCCTTCGCGGCGATGCCCTCCAGCACGGCCTTGGCGTCGCCGCTCGGGTCGACGGCGTGGCCGATGCTGCGCTTGATCGTGTCGCTGACGGTCACCCAGGACGGGTCGTTGACCGGGTAGAGCTGCGCGCCGCGCAGGGCGGTCAGGAACTGCTCGTCGTTGCGGTCGAGGCCGCCGCCCGAGGGGGTGCGGGAGGCCGAGACCGTCGAGGGCAGCAGGTGGTAGCGGCCGGCGAAGTCCGAGAGGTTCTTGTCCTGGTAGACGAAGTCCAGGAACCTGCCGATCTCCTCGCCCTTCCCGTTCTGCTTGAACGCCATCATCCAGTCGGCCACGCCGACGGTCGGCGGGGTCTCGCCCGAGCCGAGGCTGTCCGAGACGGGCATGGGGACCGCGTTGACGGTCATGCCCTTGGCGCGGGCCTCGTGCAGCAGCGAGGGGTAGCCGTTGACCATGCCGACCTCACCGCGCAGGAACGCGGCGAAGGCGTCGGCGCGGTTGAGCTGCGACGGCGGGGTCGGGCCGGTGAGGCCCGGGGTGACCAGCTGGTCCTTGAGCCAGCGGAAGGCCGCGATGTTCTGGTCGGAGGCCAGGCTGTAGTTGCCGCTGCTGTCGGCGTACCCACCGCCGTTGCTGAGCTCCCAGATCATCGCCTCGGCGTGCGCCTCCTCGGGTCCCAGCGGCAGGGCGATCGGGTACTTCACGCCCTTGTCCTTGAGCGCCCTGGCGTCGGCCTTCAGGTCGGACCAGGTCTTCGGCGCGGAGGTGATGCCCGCCTGCCTGAACAGGGTGTCGTTGTAGAAGAGCAGGCGGCTGGAGGCCACGAACGGCAGGCCGTAGAGGGTGTTGCCTACGGAGCCGGCCTCGGCGAGCGGCTGGAGGAAGTTCGCCTCGGCGCTGATCGAGAGCAGCTCTTCCGCGGAATACAGCTTTCCCTGGGCCGCGAAGTCCGAGTAGGAGCCCATGAGGGCCATGTCCGGCGCATTGCCGGCCTTGACCATACGGGAGACCTCGCGGTCGATGTCGGCCCAGGGCAGGAGCTGCACCTGAACCCTGATACCGGGGTTCGCGGCGGTGAAATCCTTCGTCACCTTGTCCCAGAAACCCTTGGAGCTGTTGGCTGCGGTATCGCCGTATTCCGCGGCCACCAGGCGCAGCGTACCGCTGTCACCTGCACTGCTGTCGGAAGAACCGCAGCCGGACAGCGGTACGAGCAGGCCGAAAACGGTCGCCGTGGCGGCCGCGCCGAACATTTTTCGTCGCACGGGTGGATACCCCTGATTCTCTTTTGATTCCCGTTATTACTTATGAGTTGCTCCGGGCTGGGGTGTCCCGCCGCGGCCCGTCATGGCCGGAATTCTCTCCTGAGGGCGGCGGAGTTGTTTCCATTGGGTCGGCACTTGTGTCCAATGCTCCAAAAGTGCTTTTCCGTGTTTGTGTTTTCGAATATGCGCCCATCGAATGGGACGCGCGTAGACATGACGAAAAGCCCGTTTCCTTCCGGAAAACGGGCTGAGGGGGCGGGGGCGCCGGCCGGGCTAGTCGGCGAACTCGCCGGCGTACGGGTCGGGCTCACCCGTCTCCGGGTTGCGGCCCTCCTGCCAGCGGCGCTGTGCCTTGCGCCAGTGCACGAAGCTGAGGTGGCCGGCGTCCCAGAAGGTGATGCCGACGGGGCTCACGTCGAACTCGTCGGAGCACATCCGCAGCAGGAACTCGGCCATGCCGTACGGGTACACCGCGAAGGCCTCGGCCGTGTGCCGCCCGACGACGAGGACCGGCCAGCGGTCCGGGTCGGGGTCGGTGGTCAGCCAGCACAGGATGTCGGAGCCGGCGGTGACCCCCCAGGCGATGATCGACTCCGGGTCCACGTCGAAGGCGGCCCGGCCGCCCCCGGCCTCCCAGGTCTGCCGGGCGTTGGCGGTCTCCTCGGCCATCTCGGCGGGGTCCCACTGGAGCCCGGGCTTGGGCAGGGGCAGCAGGATGCCGGCCTCGCCGTTGATCGAGCCGGCGCCGAAACGGCCCATGAAGGCGACGAAGTCCGAGGGGAAACGGGTGCCCCAGACGGCCTCGGCCGTCTGCCAGTCGATGTCCTCGTCGGCGCCGTGCGTCGCCGGCATGATCTGCTCCAGCGCCTTGACCCGCGCGTTCTCCGTCATGCCCGCCGCTCCCCTGACACCCCACCTCAACCGCCCCAACCTACCGCCCGGGCGCGCCGTGACCTAGGGGTGGACGAGATGCTCCAGCGTGACCGTGGCACCGGGCCGCAGCCCCCAGCCCGCCATCGCCCCGGCCCGCGCCTCCAGGACGTGCCGGGCGCGGGGGCGGGGGAGGCCGAGGCGGTTCGGCGGCATCGTGGTGACGGCGACGACGCGCAGGCGGCGGTCGAGGTAGGCGACGTCGATGGGGAACCGCATGCGGAACGTGTGCACGCTCGCCGCGGGGGTGAGGAGCATCGCCCCCTCGATCCCGTCCCGCCCGAGGAGGCCGCGGGTGCGGGCGCGGTAGGAGGCGGCCACCTCCAGGGGGACGCTGGTGTCGTGCCCGACGCGGAGGATCCCGGTGCCGTCCTGGTAGGCCATGCGCCCACCCTAGCCAGGGCCCGCCGGGCCGCGGTAGGACCGCCGAGCAGGGGTCCACAGGCCCATGCCGTCGGGCGACGCGCGGGCTACCGTCGCCGGATGGGCGCAGTCGTGATCATCCTCGCCGCCGTGTACGGCGCGGCCGTCGGGTCCGGGCTGCCGCGCGCCGCCTACCGTCTCTCGGTGGAGCCGGGCCGGCCCTGGCGGACGCTCTGCCCCGACGGCCACCCGCTCGGCGGCTGGTTCGGCGCCGCCCGCTGCGGGCGCCGGGAGGGCCCCGGCAGCCGGCCGGCCGCGTACGGCGGCTCCCGGTGGTCCCCCGCCGCCGTCTGCGCGGCCGTGTGCGGGGTGCTCGGGGCCGCCGGCGGGGTGCGGCCCGAGACGGCGGTGTTCGTCGGGGCCGCGCCCGTGTGCGTGCTGCTCGGGATGGTCGACCTCGCCGTGCACCGGCTGCCCGACGTGCTCACCCTGCCCCTGGCCGCGGCCACCGCCGCCCTGCTCGGCGTGGCCGCCCTCCTGCCCGGCGCCGCGGGCAGCTGGCGCGGGGCCCTGCTCGGCGGGGCCGCGCTCGGGGCGGCGTACCTCGCGCTGTTCCTGATCAACCCCGCCGGCATGGGCCTCGGCGACGTCAAGCTCGCGCTTCCCCTCGGGGTCGCTCTTGGGTGGTACGGGTGGGGGGTATGGGTCGCCGGGGCGTTCCTCGGGCTGCTCTACGGGGCCGTGTACGGCCTCGGCGCGCTGCTGACCAGCCGCGCGACCCGGAAGACGGGCTTCGCATTCGGGCCCTTCATGGCCGCCGGAACCCTCAGCGGAGTGCTCCTGGGCGGATTCGGAGCGTAATCATTCTGCGCCAATGCACGCAGGACGCTTTACGAAGGGTTATGGTGGAACCCCCCCCTCGGGCCGGTCCGTATCCCCCCCACGGACCGGCCCGTTTTTCCTTTCCCCTCCCTCACGGGCAAAAGCGCAGGTCAGCCGCGCTGGGCCCAGATGTTGGTGCCGGGGGTGGAGACGGCGAAGGAGTCGATGTCCTTCAGCTCCTGCTCCGACAGGGGAGCCCCGGTCAGCGAGGCCACGTTCTCCTCCAGCTGCCGGACGCTCGACGCGCCGATCAGGGCCGAGGTCATCCGGTCGTCCCGCAGCACCCAGTTCAGCGCGAGCTGGGCCAGCGACTGGCCGCGGCGGGCAGCGATGTCGTTGAGGCCGCCCAGGCGGCGCACCACGTCCTCCGAGAGCAGCGCCGGGTTCAGCGACTTGCCGGCGGCGGCCCGGGAGTCCTCCGGGATGCCCTGGAGGTACTTGCCGGTCAGCAGGCCCTGCGCGAGCGGCGCGAAGGCGATGCAGCCCATGCCGGCGTCCTCCAGCGTGTCCAGCAGCCCGTCCTCCTCCGTCCAGCGGTTGATCATGGAGTACGAGGGCTGGTGGATCAGCGGGCGGACGCCCATGTCGCGCAGGATCCGGACGGCCTCGGCGGTCTGCTCCGCCGTGTACGAGGAGACGCCGACGTACAGCGCCTTGCCCTGCTGGACCGCGGAGGCGAGGGCGCCCATGGTCTCCTCCAGCGGGGTCTCCGGGTCGAAGCGGTGGGAGTAGAAGATGTCGACGTAGTCGACGCCCATCCGCTTCAGCGAGGCGTCCAGCGACCCGAGGAGGTACTTGCGGCTGCCCCACTCGCCGTACGGGCCGGGGTGCATGAGGTAGCCGGCCTTGGTGGAGAGGACCAGCTCCTCGCGGTAGGGCGCGAAGTCCTGGGCGAAGACCTTGCCGAAGTTCAGCTCGGCGGAGCCGGGCGGCGGGCCGTAGTTGTTGGCCAGGTCGAAGTGGGTCACGCCGAGGTCGAAGGCGCGGCGCAGGATCGAGCGCTGGGACTCCAGGGACTTGTCGTCACCGAAGTTGTGCCAGAGGCCCAGGGAGATGGCGGGGAGCTTGAGGCCACTGCGGCCCGTGCGCCGGTAGGGCATGGAGTCGTAACGGGAGTGGTCTGCCCGATAGGGATTGGTATCAGTCACGTTGTCCTTGCTATCACGGACTTGTGACCTACCGAGTTGGGTACCCGATCCCGCCGCGCAGTAATGTGGCGGGGACTCGGGGGAGACCGCAATTCGTACGGGGGCATTGCACGGAGGGGCTGGAAGATCGTGAAGCTGCGCGACCTGGTGTACAAGCTCTACGCACGCCGGGTGGAAGGTCGCCTCGACCATGACGCGTCGCCCAAGCACATCGGCGTCATCCTGGACGGGAACAGGCGCTGGGCCAAGGCGTCCGGAGGTACGACGGAGCAGGGCCACCAGGCCGGCGCCGACAAGATCTCCGAGCTGCTGGGCTGGTGCACCGAGACGGACGTCGAGGTCGTCACGCTGTGGATGCTCTCCACGGACAACCTGGACCGGCCCGAGGCCGAGCTCCGCCCGCTGCTCAACATCATCGAGAACACCGTCCGGGGCCTGGCCGCGGACGGCCGCTGGCGCGTCCACCACGTCGGCAACCTGGACATCCTGCCGTCCCGGACGCAGACCGTGCTGAAGGAGGCCGAGCAGGCCACGCACGACATCGGCGGGATACTGGTCAACGTCGCCGTGGGCTACGGCGGCCGCCAGGAGATCGCCGACGCGGTCCGCTCGCTGCTGCTGGAGCACGCCGAGAAGGGCACCTCCTTCGAGGAGCTCGCCGAGGTCCTGGACATCGACCACATCGCCGAGCACCTCTACACGCGCGGCCAGCCCGACCCGGACCTGGTGATCCGCACCAGCGGCGAGCAGCGGCTGTCCGGGTTCATGCTCTGGCAGAGCGCGCACTCGGAGTACTACTTCTGCGAGGTGTTCTGGCCGGCCTTCCGCAAGGTCGACTTCCTGCGCGCCCTCCGCGACTACGCGGCCCGCCACCGCCGCTACGGCACCTGACCCCGGCGGCCGAAACCCCTCGGAACCCCTCCGGCCCCTCCTCCCCCCCTCGTCAGGCCTTCACCTGGGGTTCACCGAGCGTCCGTCATATGCCATGGCATGGGCGCCCCCGTTCAAGGGCATAAGCCTTGCAGGTCGACGCCCGATCCACGGGTGTCGAGTCTCAGCGGACGGCACAGGGCCGTCCGCCCGGGAGGCCCTTTGCACCAGGACGAGCGTGCGGTTCGCACGGACGGAATGGAGGGCCGGAAAGCGGCCCTGGCACAGGCGCCGTTGACCGGTCCGGTCTTCATGGCCCGACCTCTTCCGAGGGGGTACGTCCTTCCGTGGTGACCAGCACAAAGCGCCGCCTGTCCGACAGGCGGACCTACGTCCTCGACACCAGCGTCCTGCTGGCAGACCCCAACGCGATCTCCCGCTTCGACGAGCACGAGGTCGTGCTCCCGATCGTGGTGATCACCGAGCTGGAGGCGAAGAGGCACCATCCCGAGCTCGGCTACTTCGCCCGTCAGGCCCTGCGCCTGCTCGACGACTTCCGGGTTCGCCACGGCCGCCTCGACGCCCCCATCCCGCTGGGCGATCTGGGCGGAACCCTGCGCGTCGAGCTCAACCACTCCGACCCCGGCGTCCTGCCGGCGGGATTCAGGCAGGGGGACAACGACTCGCGCATCCTGGCGGTCGCCCGCAACCTCCAGGCCGAGGGCTACGACGTCACGGTCGTCTCCAAGGACCTCCCGCTGCGCATCAAGGCCTCGTCCGTGGGTCTGCTCGCCGAGGAGTACCGGGCGGAGCTGGCCATCACCGATGCCGGCTGGACCGGCATGAGCGAGCTGGCCCTCTCCGGGGAGCAGGTGGACCTCCTCTACTCCGAGGAGCGCCTCTACGTCCCGGAGGCGGCCGAACTGCCGGTGCACACCGGCCTGATCCTCCAGTCCGAGCGCGGCAAGGCCCTGGGCCGGGTCACCGCCGACGGCAACGTCAGGCTCGTACGGGGCGACCGCGACGCCTTCGGGCTGCACGGCCGCAGCGCCGAACAGCGCATCGCCCTGGACCTCCTGCTCGACCCGGAGATCGGCATCATCTCGATGGGCGGCCGGGCCGGCACGGGCAAGTCGGCGCTGGCGCTGTGCGCGGGCCTGGAGGCGGTCCTGGAGCGCCGGCAGCACCAGAAGGTGATGGTCTTCCGGCCGCTGTACGCGGTGGGCGGCCAGGACCTCGGCTACCTGCCCGGGGACGCCTCCGAGAAGATGAGTCCCTGGGCGCAGGCGGTGTTCGACACCCTCTCCTCGGTGGCCGGGCGCGAGGTCATCGAGGAGGTGCTGAACCGCGGGATGCTGGAGGTCCTGCCGCTCACGCACATCCGCGGCCGCTCGCTCCACGACGCGTTCGTCATCGTGGACGAGGCGCAGTCCCTGGAGCGCAACGTCCTGCTGACCGTTCTGTCCCGTATCGGGTCCAATTCGCGGGTCGTTCTGACCCATGACGTGGCCCAGCGGGACAATCTCCGGGTCGGCCGGTACGACGGAGTGGTCGCCGTCGTTGAGAAGCTGAAGGGGCATCCGCTCTTCGCCCACGTCACGCTCACCCGCTCCGAGCGCTCCCCGATCGCCGCGCTCGTCACGGAGATGCTCGAATCGCTCTGATCGCCCAGGGGGTGCGAGGAGGGCCCGTAAGGGTCAAATCCCCCAGAACGGGACGGTGAGTTGGCGCCGTCCGGCAAAGGCGCAGGAGCCTAGCCGGACGGCGCCCTTCCGCACAGGCCTTTCTCGAAATCAGCGGCGACATGCCTGGTGTGACGTTTCCCACGCAACGTGGAATTGCCTTGCGGCGTCGAGGTCCGGCAGAGTCTGTTTTCCGTCAGGCCCCGCATACGGCACCTCTGTATCTCCGGTTGGCGATACGCGCAGCACCACAACTCCACAGCCGTTGACCGTATGCCGCCCGGTTTCACGCGGCAGCCCCCGCAAGGGAGTTGTCCACGGGCCCGTGTCTCCAGTGACCAGAACACCACGGAGTCCAGTGTCGAAGGGGCACTCTTGCGCCCGCGCGGTCACTGCGGACGCTGCTGGAAGGACACCGTGTGAGCCGGATCTCGGTCCGGGGGTTCGCAGTGGCTTCGGCCACCGCGGTCACCACCGTCGGCGCAGTCGTCGGCGTCGCCACTGGCGATGCCGCCACCTCGAACGACCTCGAGACGACCGCGTCCGGAGCGACGCTCCTCCAGGACATTCCGGTCGGCGAGCAGGCCCAGGTCCAGAGCGGGTCCCTGACCCAGCAGGCCGACGCCATCGCCCACGCCGCCGACGCCGACGCCAAGCGCTCGGCGGAGGAGGCCGCCCGCATCCAGGCCGCCGAGGACGCCAAGTCCAAGAAGGCCGAGGCCGAGAAGGCGGAGCAGGAAAAGAAGGACGCGGACGCCAAGAAGCTCAAGGACGAGCGCGACGCCGCGGAGGGCATCGCCAGCCGCTCGGCCACGCGCGACGCCGGCGACTTCCCGGTCCAGGGCTCCTACACGATCGCCCAGGTCAAGGACATCGCCCGGCAGCTGGTCCCCTCGGGCCAGTTCCAGTGCTTCTCCAACATCATCAACGAGGAATCCACCTGGAACTACCAGGCCGTGAACTCCTCTTCGGGCGCCTACGGCCTGGTCCAGGCGCTGCCCGGTTCGAAGATGGCCTCGGCCGGCTCGGACTGGCGCACCAACCCGGCCACGCAGATCAAGTGGGGCCTGGGATACATGAACGAGCGCTACGGCAGCCCCTGCAGCGCCTGGAGCTTCCACCAGGCCAACGGCTGGTACTAGAGGCCGGGCGGAGACGCCCGCGCACAACCTCGGGGAACCCCACACCGTCCTACGGTGTGGGGTTCCGCGCGTGTACGGTCGTGCGAGGTCTGACCGCAGGGCGGGGGGAAAGGAACGACATGGCGAAGAGGACGGGCTGGCTCGGCCGGCTCGGCAGAGGGCTGAGCCGGATGGAGGCGCGCCTGGACGAGCGGCGGGCGGAGGTCGAGGCGGAGGCCTCGGCCGACGTGGAGCCGTCGGCGGACCCGGCCTCCGAGGCGCAGGCCCCCGCCGCGGCCGCGTTCGAGGAGCTCCCGCCGCCCGTGCGGCCCGACCCCGCGGCCGTCATCCCGTGGGGGGTGCGCGTCGCCGCCGAGGCCAGCTGGCGGCTGCTCCTGCTCGCCGGGATGGTCTGGGTGCTGATGAAGGTGATCAGCGAGGTCCGCCTGGTCGTCCTCGCCTTCGCCGCAGCCCTGCTCGTCACCGCCCTGCTCCAGCCGTTCGTGGTCCGGCTGCGCCGGATCGGGCTGCCGCGGGGCCTGGCCACCGCCGTCACCGCGATCCTCGGGTTCGTCGTCATCGGGCTGGTCGGCTGGTTCGTGGTCTGGCAGGTCATGGAGAACCTCGACGACCTCTCCAACCGGCTGCGCGAGGGCATCAACGAGCTCAAGAGCTGGGCACTGGACAGTCCGTTCCACGTGACCGAGAAGCAGATCAACGACATCGCGAAGAACCTCAGCGAGACCATCGGCACCAACACCGAGGAGATCACCTCCGCCGGCCTCCAGGGCGTGACGGTGCTCGTCGAGGTGCTCACGGGCATGCTGCTCGCGATGTTCTCGACGCTGTTCCTGCTCTACGACGGCCAGAAGATCTGGAACTGGGTGCTCGGCCTGGTCCCGTCCCCCGCCCGCCCCGGCGTCGCCGGAGCCGGTCCGCGCGCCTGGCGCACGCTGACCGCGTACGTGCGCGGCACGGTCCTCGTCGCGCTGATCGACGCCGTCTTCATCGGCCTCGGCCTGTACTTCCTCAAGGTGCCGATGGCGGTGCCGCTCGCCGTGTTCATCTTCCTGTTCGCCTTCATCCCGCTCGTCGGCGCGGTGGTCTCCGGCGCCCTCGCCGTGGTCGTGGCCCTGGTGACCCAGGGACCGTTCACCGCGCTGATGGTGCTGCTCGTGGTCCTGGCCGTCCAGCAGATCGAGGGGCACGTGCTCCAGCCCTTCATCCTGGGCCGGGCCGTACGGGTCCACCCGCTCGCCGTGGTGCTGTCGGTCGCGGCCGGCGGGATGATCGCCGGCATCGGGGGCGCGGTGGTGGCCGTGCCACTGGTCGCCGTCACCAACACCGTGGTCGTCTACCTGCGCGCGTACTCCCGTGAACGCCGTCTCACCCCCGGCGCGTCCGGCCCCGGACCGCACGGCTCCACCGTGGCGCTGTCGTCCCCGTGGGAGGGCGGGGAGTGATCGGCGAGCCCGAGCTCGAGGGGGAGTGGGCCTCGGACACGGTCGCGGACACCCCCGACACCGCCGAGCCGGGTGGGCGCGCCCGGTCCTTACGGGCGGCGCCCTGGCGCTGGGCCTTGGGCGGGGCGGTCGCGGCCTCCGTGGTGTTCTCCGGCGCCCTGGTCGTGCAGGAACGTTACGCCGCGGCCGGGCCCCCGATCCGCTACCGGCACAGCGAGCAGCTGTGCACGGAGACCCCGCTGAAAGCGGTCGGCGCCGCCCTCGGCAACCTGGGCGCGGGCATGCCCAGCCATGGGGAGGCGCCCGCGCTGGACTGGTCGTACTGCTTGGCCGCCGGGTCCAGAGTCGGGCAGGACTTCAGCCATCAGGCCTCGGTGCTGGTCGAGCTGCACAAGAAGGCGGACCCGGAGCCCGAGTTCGGCGCGGATCCGGTGCTGGACCCGTTCGGGAGCTCGCCGCCCACCGAGGCCGAGCGGGTGTCCGGGCTGGGCGAGCGGGCGCTGTTCTCGGGCGGGGTGCAGGCGCCCCGGCTCCAGGTGCTGGACGGCGGGGCGGTCTTCACCGTCACCGTCCGCTGGTGGGGCCGCCGGGACGGCGGCGGCAGCGACGTCGACGGGGACGCCGTCAGGGCCGCGATGGCCGAGGACGTGCGGGCCCTCATGGACCGGCTCCGGCGGTAGCCCCCGCGAACGCACCGCGCCCCCGCGGCCGGGAAGGCCGCGGGGGCGCGGAGGGGGGCGTACGGGGTCCACCCGTACGGGCGACTACTCGGCGGCCAGGGCCGCTTCGGCGTCGAGGGTGACGGCGACGGCCTGGATCACCGAAGCGATCTTGAAGGCCTCCTGGACCGTCTCGCGGTCCACGCCCGCCTTGCGCAGGACCTGCTCGTGCGAGTCCAGGCACTGGCCGCAGCCGTTGACGGCGGAGACCGCGAGCGACCAGAGCTCGAAGTCCACCTTCTCCACGCCCGGGTTGCCGATGACGTTCATCCGCAGGCCCGCGCGCAGCGCGCCGTACTCCGGGTCGGAGAGCAGGTGCCGGGTCCGGTAGAAGACGTTGTTCATCGCCATGACCGCAGCGGCGGACTTGGCGGCGGTGTACGCCTCCGGGGACAGTGCGGCCTTCGCCTCGGGCTCCAGCTCACGCAGGACGCGCGGGGAGCGGGCGGCGATCGCGCAGGACAGGACGGTGCCCCACAGCTGCTGCTGGGTGAGGGTGTCCTGGTTGCCGATGACCGAGCCGAGGTTCAGCTTCAGGTCCTTGGCGAAGTCCGGTATGGCGGACTTGAGGGTGTCGAGGGACATCCGTCACTCACCGGCCAGCAGGGCGCCGGCGTTCAGGGTGTCGTCGCCCTTGTTCCAGTTGCAGGGGCACAGCTCGTCGGTCTGCAGGGCGTCGAGGACCCGCAGGACCTCCTTGGGGTTACGGCCCACGGAACCGGCGGTCACCATCGAGAACTGGATCTCGTTGTTCGGGTCCACGATGAAGACGGCGCGCTGCGCGAAGCCGTCCTCGCTCTGGATGCCGCAGGCCTGCATCAGCTCGTGCTTGGAGTCGGCCAGCATCGGGAAGGGCAGGTCGCGCAGGTCGGCGTGGTCCTTGCGCCAGGCGTGGTGGACGTACTCCGAGTCGCCGGAGACGCCGAGGATCTGGGCGTCGCGGTCGAGGAACTCGTCGTTCAGCTTGCCGAACGCGGCGATCTCGGTGGGGCACACGAAGGTGAAGTCAGCGGGCCAGAAGAAGACGACGCGCCACTTGCCCTCGTAGGTCTTCTGGTCGATCTGCGCGAACTCCTTGCCGGCTTCGAGCGAGACGCAGGCGGTCAGGTCGTAGCTGGGGAACTTGTCACCGACAGTGAGCACGAACTCTCCTTGCGGAATGGAAAGAGACCCTTTTGGGGGCTTTCCGAGGGGGTTGGACTGATCTCACATGCTGGCACAGCTGCATTGATTAGGGAAATAGCTAGTCTTGTGATGGGTGATCGGAGGTACCTATCAGTGGCTGTGAGTAGTAGAGGACAGAAGCAGCCGACGCTGGCGCAGCTTCGCGCCTTCGCGGCGGTGGCGGAGCACCTGCACTTCCGGGACGCCGCCGCGGCGATCGGGATGAGCCAGCCCGCGCTCTCCGGCGCCGTCTCCGCGCTGGAGGAGGCCCTCGGGGTGCAGCTGCTGGAGCGCACCACCCGCAAGGTGCTGCTCTCCCCGGCGGGCGAGCGGATCGCGGTCCGGGCGCGGGGCGTGCTCGACGCGCTGGGCGGGCTGCTGGAGGAGGCCGAGGCGGTCCGGGCACCCTTCACCGGCGTGCTGCGTCTCGGGGTCATCCCGACCGTGGCCCCGTACCTGCTGCCGACCGTGCTCGGGCTCTTCCACCGGCGCTACCCGCGCATGGACCTCCAGGTCCACGAGGAGCAGACGGCCTCCCTGCTGGAAGGGCTGGCCGCCGGACGCCTGGACCTGCTGCTGCTCGCGGTGCCGCTGGGCGTACCCGGTGTGAGCGAACTGCCGCTCTTCGACGAGGACTTCGTGCTGCTGGCCCCCCGCGAGCACCCGCTGGCCGGCCGCAGGGACATCCCGCGCGAGGAACTGCGGGGTCTCCAGCTGCTGTTGCTGGACGAGGGGCACTGCCTGCGCGACCAGGCCCTGGACATCTGCCGGGAGGCCGGGCGCACCGCCGGCGCGGACGTCACCACCACAGCCGCCGGGCTCTCCACGCTGGTCCAGCTGGTCGCCGGCGGGCTCGGGGTGACCCTGCTGCCGCGCACCGCGCTGCGGCTGGAGACGGCCCGCAACGAGGCCCTGGCCACCGGGTACTTCGCCGAGCCGGCCCCCTCGCGGCGGATCGCGCTGGCCATGCGGACCGGGACCGCCCGGCAGGAGGAGTTCCGGGCCATCGCGGGCGCGCTGCGCGAGGCGGTGCGCCCACTCCCGGTGTGGCCCACCGACTGAGCGGCGGGACCCGGAGGGAGCGGGCGCGACTGCCCTCGCACGGGCGCGGGGGTCACTCCGTGCGCAGGCCGTCCGGGCGCGTCAGGCGCAGCAGGGGCGGCAGACTCAGCAGGGTGACCAGCGCGACCACGCCCGCCCCGGCCCCGGCCAGGGACAGCACGGAGACCCAGTCGACGTGCACCGGCCGGTCCGCGACCCACAGCAGGGCCGATCCGAGAGAGAGGCCCGCGCCGGTCGCCAGCGCCAGCCCGAGGGCGATCGGCAGGGCCGTCTGCCACAGCACGGACAGCCCCAGAGTGCCCCGCGGGGTGCCGAAGGCGACCAGCACGGCCAGCAGGCGCCGCCGCTCGCGCAGCTGCTCCAGCTGCGCGACCAGCAGGCTCGTGCCGATGAGCACCAGCAGGCCCGCGGCGCCGAAGAAGAGCCCGGTCCGGATCGTCGCGTACGAGGTGTCCTCGGCGCTCTCCCCCAGGGGGATCGCCGTCGCGAGGGGCTCCGCCCTGAACACCGTCGTGCGGATCCGGTCGAGGGTGTCGGGCCGGGGCCCGCCGGTCTGGAGATAGACCTGGGCGGACGGCCAGCTGCCCATGTCGCGGGGGGCGGCCGAGGGAGTGACGAGCACTCCCTCGCGGAGGTTGCCCGCCGGGTCCAGGATGGGCCGCACCGTGCGGGCGCCCGCGGGGACGGTCCACTCGACGGGCTTCTGCGCGGGCATTTCCCGGGCGCCGTACGAGGTGATGTTGCCCGCGTAGAGGCGCTCGCCGGGCGTGGGGGCCAGCGGTTCACCGGTGGGGGACAGGCCGCCGCCGGACAGGACGAACGCGTCGCCCTCGGCGCAGGCCCCGATGTCGGCGACCTCCCGCAGCGCGTCGCAGGTGCCGACGGTCCCGCGGACGGTCTCGCCGTCGGCTGGTGTGCTGCGCGCCGCCTGGAAGTCGGTCAGGGGGACGGCGCGGATGACGCCCGGCGTCGCGGCGAGCTTCCCGGCGAGGGCTTCGAGGCGGGATTCGGTGCCCAGGTGCATCACGACGGACACGGCCGCGCGGCCGGAGGCCTGGCCGGTGGGCCGCTCGTAGTCCTCCTCGACGCCCGTGAAGACCATCTGGAGGGCGATGACCCCGGCCACCGCCACCGCGATGCCGTTGACCATGCGCGCGGCGCCGCCGCTGTCGACCTGGAGCCGGCGGACGGCCAGCTGCCAGGAGACCGGTCCGCCCGAGAGCCGTCCGACGACCCGTTCCAGCAGCCACGGCAGCAGGACGGTGACGGCGACCAGCAGCAGCAGTACGCCGCCGCCGGCCTGCCACCGGTCGAAGCCGCGGTGCCCTTCGCTCCTCCTGCCCAGCGGGACGAGCAGGCCCAGCCCGGCCAGGGGCAGCAGCAGCCGCCACCAGACGCGGCGCCGACGCGGCGCCACCGTCCGTGCGACGCCCAGCGGCTCGATGACCACCCGCCGCAGGGCGGGGACGGTGACGGCCACGGCGGCCGCCGGGACCGCCAGCGCCACCAGCAGGAGCAGCCACGCGGAGGGGGCCAGGTCCTGCGGGAAGACGCTGCGCTGCCGGAACGAGAGGGATCCGACGAGGCCGCGGCCGGCCAGGAAGAAGCCCGCGCCGAGCACCAGCCCGACCAGCGCCCCGCACAGGGCCTCGCCGGCCGCGATCCGGCGGACCGTGCGGCCGTCGGCGCCCACCAGGCGCAGCGCGGCGAGCCGCTGGTCGCGCCGCTCCCCGCCGAAGCGGACGGCGGCGGCGATGAAGACGGCGACGGGTGCCAGCAGCGCCACGAAGGCCAGGACGACCAGCAGCATCAGCACCCGGTCGAGCTCCCGGGGCTCCGGATCCCCCGCGAAGGCGGTGATCCGCTGGACCCGGTGGTCGCCCGGTCCCCCTTTCTGGAGGGAGTCGCCGCCCAGGTAGAAGCGGAGTTCGGCCGGGCCGGTCAGGCCCCGGTCGGCGACGGTCGCCGTGATCCGGGCCCCGAGGCGCTCGCGCAGCTCCGCCCCCTCGGGGGAGGCGAGCAGCTTCTCCAGGGCGGGGGAGACCGCCATCTCACCGGGCTTCGGGAGGGACTTCAGCCCCGGCGGGACGGGCGCGTCGGGGCCCTCCGCGCGCAGCATCAGACCACTGATCTCCTGCCGGCGGTACGTCTGGTCGACGCGGGCGGCCAGCAGGGTGTCCCGGCCGGGCACGTCGGCCGTGGTGGCGCCCAGGAGGGAACGGGCGTCCTCGCGTTCATGGCGGGCGGTCAGCGCCCCCGGCACCGCGGTGCCGATCAGCAGCAGCGCGACGCCGAGGCCCACGCCCACGCCGGTGAGCAGGGTGCGGGTCCAGCCCCGCCGTCCGCCGCCGAAGGCGAAGCGGGCCCCGAGCGCGAGGTCCCGGGCCCAGGTCCGGAGGGCGCTCACAGGGCGTGCTCCATGTCCCGCGACCGTCCGTCGCGCACCACGATCTCCCGGTCGGAGTAGGCGGCCACCCGGGTCTCGTGGGTGACCAGGACGACGGCGGCGCTCGCGGCCCGGGCGGCCTCGGTGAGCAACTGCATCACCAGTTCGCCGTTGAGGGAGTCCAGGGCGCCGGTGGGCTCGTCCGCGAAGACCACCCGGGGCCGGGTGACCAGGGCGCGGGCCACGGCCACGCGCTGGCCCTGGCCGCCGCTGACCTCGCCGGGGCGCTGGGCGCCGATGTCCTCGACCTGGAGCCGCTCCATCCAGCCCAGGGCGGTCGCCTCGGCCTCCTTGCGCCGGACGCCGGCCAGGCGCAGCGGCAGGGCGACGTTCTCCACGCAGGTCAGTTCGGGGACGAGCTGCCCGAACTGGAAGACGAAGCCGAACTGGCTGCGGCGCAGGGCACTGCGCTCGGCATCGCCCAGGGCGGTGAGGTCGCGGCCGTCGTAGGTGACGGTGCCGGAGTCGGGCGCGACGATCCCGGCGAGGCAGTGCAGGAGCGTGGACTTGCCGGAGCCGGAGGGGCCCATGACGGCGACGACCTCGCCGGGGTGGATGGAGAAGTCGGCGCCGTCGAGGGCCTTGGCGGTGCCGTACGCCTTGCGCAGGCCGGCGCCTATGAGGAGGGATCCCGCCGGGGTCATCGTCGTACCTCCCGGGCGAGCTGGTCCAGGCGGGCGGAGGTGAGTTCGAGCCAGCGCAGGTCGGCCTCCAGGTGGAACAGGGCGTGGTCGCAGACCAGCTGGTCGGCGAGGTCGCCCTTGCGCTTGCGCTGCGTCAGGATGCGCATCAGGCGCAGGTGTTCGGCCCGCTGGGTGTCCAGCAGTCCGCTCGCGCTGCGGCCGGTGAGCAGGGCGAGGACCACCTTCGTGTAGAGGGTGGAATGGAGGTAGGGCTCGGGCTTCTCGGGTTCGGCGAGCCAGTGCTCGACGTCGGTGATCCCGGCGTCGGTGATGGCGTACCGCTTGCGGTCGGGACCGCCGCCGCTCTCGATCCCGTCGACCTCCACGAGGCCGTTCTTCAGGAGGCGGGACATGGTCGAGTAGACCTGCCCGTAGGCGAGGGGCCGGTCGTGGCCGAAGGTTTCGTCGAAGGCGCGCTTGAGGTCGTAGCCGTGGCGCGGGCCGGCCTCGAGGAGGCCGAGCAGGGTGTGGCCGATGGACATGGCGGCGACTATACACGGGGTGTATACGCATGGTGTATAGATCCGCTGTCGATTCGTTTCCGCAGGTGGGGGCGCAGGTGGACGCAAAGGGGCCCGGGCGCGGGGTCGCGCCCGGGCCCGAGCCCGGGGCCGGGGTGGGACGGTCAGGTGTCCCGGTTGGTGCGGGGGCGGCCGCGGGGCGGGATCGGGGCGGCGCCGCCCGGGAGGCGGCCGGACTCGGACAGGGCCCGGCGGAGCAGGAACTCGATCTGCGCGTTCGCGCTGCGCAGTTCTTCGCCGGCCCAGCGCGCGAGGGCGTCGTACACCTGCGGGTCGAGCCGCAGCAGCACCTGCTTGCGCGCCTGCCGCCCGGCCCGGGCGGGCTTGGGCTCGCCCGCCGGGTCCGCGTCCGCGTCCTCGGGCCGGGGGCCGCCGACGGGGGTCACTGGTAGAGGGTGCCCGTGTTGACGACCGGCTGGGCCGCGCGGTCGCCGCAGAGGACCACCATCAGGTTGGAGACCATGGCGGCCTTGCGCTCCGGGTCCAGGTCCACGATCTCCTCCTCGGCCAGCCGGGTCAGGGCGAGCTCCACCATGCCCACCGCGCCCTCGACGATCTGCTTGCGGGCCGCCACGACCGCACCGGCCTGCTGGCGCTGGAGCATCGCGGAGGCGATCTCCGGAGCGTACGCGAGGTGGGTGAACCGGGACTCTATGATCTCCACGCCCGCCGCATCGACCCGGAGGGCCAGCTCGGCCGCGAGCTTCTCGGTGATCTCCTCGGCGTTGCCGCGCAGCGACAGGCCGCCCTCGTCGTGGGCGTCGTAGGGGTACTCGATCGCGATGTGCCGGACGGCTGCCTCGGTCTGCGTCTCGACGAACTCCGTGAAGTCCTCGACCTCGAAGACCGCCCGCGCGGTGTCGGCGACCCGCCACACCACGACCGCCGCCAGCTCGATCGGGTTGCCGTAGGCGTCGTTGACCTTCAGGACCGCCGTCTCGTGGTTGCGGACGCGGGTGGAGATCCTCTCGCGGGAGGTCAGGGGGTTGACCCAGCGCAGCCCGTCCGTGCGGATCGTGCCCCGGTAGCGGCCGAAGAGCTGGACCACGCGGGCCTCGCCGGGAGCCACCGTGTTCAGCCCGCTCATGGCCATCGCGGAGGCCAGTACCAGCAGGATGCCGAGCGGGATCAGGGTCGCCTTCGTCGCCGTCGCGGCCGCCGAAGCACCGAGGGCGATCAGGCCCGCCCCGGCCACCGCCCCCACCAGCCCCGACAGCAGCGCGAGGCCGCCGCCGACGCTGTTCGCCGCGAACTCCCGTACATCGAGAGGTCGTTCGTCCGTCATCGTGGCTGTCATGGATTACCCCCGTTTGGTCGGTCGCGTCCGGTCGCGGTCGACCGGAACGCCTAGCAAAGTGATATCACTTTTTGCGGTGACCGCAACCCTTCCGGCATCGTGGGCGTCGGTTCCATTGGAGTGGGTGCTGATTCTCACGTCCGAATTGACCGGTATTGATCAGGGTTAGTCAACCTTTGTCACAGCCTGCGGTGTTAGTTTTCTGAGCTGACGTCGGGGGGGTAATCGAGCGGAGCGGGAGCGATGGGCCGAGCAGATGCGCGACGGGCGCAGCAGCAGCGCGGTGGGCGGAAGGCGCCGACCGGGCGTGCCGCCGGGCGCGCGGACAAGCCGACCGGGAAGAAGCGCGGCGGCATACGCCGCTTCTTCACCTGGAAGACCATCCTCGGGACCTTCCTCGGCGGGATCCTGCTCCTCATAGCCGGCGCGGTCGCCCTCTACTTCTCCGTGGACGAGCCGACCGACCCGAACAAGACGGCGGTCCTCCAGAGCAACACCTACAAGTGGGCCGACGGCTCGGTCATGGCCCGTACGGGCAAGATGAACCGCGAGATCGTCTCGATCGACAAGATCCCGGAGGACGTCCGGACGGCCTTCATCGCGATCGAGAACAAGACCTTCTACAAAGACCGGGGCGTCGACTTCGTGGGTGTGGCCCGCGGTGTCTTCAACACCCTCCGCGGCAAGGGCACGGCCGGCGGTTCGACGATCACCCAGCAGTACGTCAAGAACTACTACCTGACCCAGGACCAGTCGGCGACCCGCAAGCTCCGCGAGATGGTGATCTCCCTCAAGGTCGACCAGCGCATGGAGAAGGACGACATCCTCGCCGGCTACCTGAACACCAACTTCTACGGCCGCAACGCCTACGGCATCCAGGCCGCCGCCCAGGCCTACTACGGCGTGGACTCCAACAAGCTCACCCTGGAGCAGGGCGCCTACCTGGCCGCCGTCATCCAGGCGCCCAGCCAGTACGACTGGGCCACCGCGGGTCCCAACGGCAAGAAGCTGGCCCTGATCCGCTTCAACGCCGTCCTCGACAACATGGTCGAGATGGGCAAGCTCGACAAGGCCAAGCGCGACACCCTGAAGTTCCAGGAGCCCATCAAGCCCAAGCCGCAGCCCGGCATGGACGGCCAGAAAGGCTACCTGATGCAGGCCGCCCGGGCGGAGATGAGCCGCCAGGGCATCAAGGAGGCCGACATCGCGGCCGGCGGCTGGACGATCACCCTCAACATCGACAAGAAGAAGCAGGCCGCGCTGGAGAAGGCCGTCGACGAGGAGCTGGAGTCCAAGCTCGACCGCAAGAACGTCAAGGACCGCCCCCAGGACCAGAGCGTCCAGGCCGGCGCCACCTCCGTGGACGCCAAGACGGGGAACATCGTCGCCATGTACGGCGGCGTGGGCCTGACCGAGAAGGCCGAGAGCAACGCCCTGCGCACCGACTACCAGCCGGGCTCCACCTTCAAGCCGGTCGTGCTGGCCACCGCCCTGGAGACCGGGGCGAAGACCCAGGACGGCCGTCCGATCACCCCGAACGCCCTCTACGACGGCACCAGCAAGCGCCCCGTGGTCGGCAGCGACACGCCCTTCGCCCCGCAGAACCAGGACGACATCAACTACGGCGACCCGATGCTCACGGTCCAGGAGGCCACCAACTCCTCCGTGAACTCGGTGTACGCGCAGATGATCGTGGACGCCAAGCCGCAGGAGGTGAAGAAGACCGCCATATCCCTCGGCATGCGCGACCGCGACGGCTGGCCCGCCGACAAGCCCGCCATGTCGCTCGGCACCATGAGCGCCAACACCGTCGAGATGGCCGGCGTCTACGCCACCTTCGGCAACCACGGCAAGAAGGTCACCCCGACCATCGTCAAGAGCGCCGACCACGTCGACGCCCAGTTCAAGCCGGTCAGCCCCATCGGCGCCCAGGTCATCAAGCGCGAGACCGCCGACACCGTCACCAAGGTCCTGACCGGCGTGGTCCAGGACGGCTCCGGCAAGGCCGTGCGCAGCGACGCCTACCAGGCCGCGGGCAAGACCGGTACCACCGAGTCCAACGTGGCCGCCTGGTTCACCGGTTACACCCCGGAGCTCGTCACCGTCGTCGCGATGTTCGGCGAGGACCCCAACTCGCACGGCCAGGTCACCCTGACCGGTACGGCCGGCAAGGGCCGTGCGGGCGGTTCCAGCTTCCCCGCGCAGATCTGGCAGGCCTACACGCTGGCCGCGCTCAAGGGCGTCACCACGGGCGAGTTCGACCTGTCGGACGCGAAGATGGGCACCCCGGTCGGCCCGACCCGCAGCGCCGTTCCCTCCAGCGGCCCCTCCGGCTCCGTCAGCCCGACGCCGTCCAGCTCCGGCACCCGACCCTCGGGCACCCCGGATCCCTCGGGCAGCGGCACCGGCAAGCCGGACCCGTCCTCCTCGTCGAAGAACCCGACCCCGCCGACGAAGAACCCGACCTCGCCCACGGGTGACCCGCAGCCGCCGACGAAGAAGCCGACGCCGCCGGCGCCCGGCCCGGGCCTGTTGCAGTAGGCACGAGAACACCGCCGCCCCGCAGCGAGAACGCTGCGGGGCGGCGGTTTTTCCGTAGGAGGGACTGTGGGCCCCCGGCTCAGCGCCGGTCGTGCGCCCCCGGCAGGGAGAGCTCGAACCAGACCACCTTGCCGCTGCTCAGCCGGGTCGCGCCCCAGCGCCGCGCCATGCGGTTGACGAGGAACAGGCCGCGCCCGCCCTCGTCGGTCTCCCGGGCCCGGCGCTGGCGCGGCAGCTGCGGGGAGTCGTCGCCGACCTCGCAGCGCAGCACGTCCGTACGCAGCAGGCGCAGGGTCACGGGCCGCTCGGCATACCGGACGGCGTTCGTGACCACCTCGCTGACCAGCAGCTCCAGCGAGTCGCTCAGCTCCTCCAGCCCCCAGCGGGCCAGGGCGCGCCGGGCGAACCGCCGGGCCCGGCCCGGAGCGGTCTCCTCCGGGTCCAGGAACCAGTACGCCACGTCACTGGGCGCGATCCCCTCGAAGCGGGCCGCGAGCAGCGCGATGTCGTCGTCCCGGTCGCCCGGGCCGAGCATGTCCAGCACGTCGTCGCAGAGGGCCTCCAACGGCGGCGAGTGGTCCAGCCCGGTCAGCTGCGCGGTGGTGGCGAGCCGTTCGCGCAGCTGGTCGATGCCCGTCCACACGTCCCGCAGCCGGGACTCCACCAGCCCGTCGGTGTACAGCAGCAGCGTGGCCCCGGCCGGGGCGTCCAGCTCCACGGCCTCGAAGTCCACCCCGCCGACCCCGATGGGGGCGCCCGGCGGGACGCGGAGCACCTCGGCGCGGCCGCCCAGGTGCAGCAGGACCGGCGGCGGGTGGCCGGCGTTGGCGATGGTGATCCGGTGCGAGACCGGGTCGTAGACCGCGTACAGGCAGGTGGCCATCCGGTCGGAGCCGAGCCGCTGGGCCTGCTCGTCCAGGTGGTGCAGCACTTCGGCCGGGGGCAGGTCCAGCTGGGCCAGGGTCTGCGCGGTGGTGCGCAGCTGGCCCATGATCGCGGCGGAGGTCATGGAGTGGCCCATGACGTCGCCGACGACCAGCGCGACCCGGCTGCCGGGCAGCGGTATGGCGTCGTACCAGTCGCCGCCCACCCGGGCCGTCTCGGCGGCGGGCAGGTAGCGCGAGGCCAGCCGCACGCCGGTGGGCTGGGGCAGGCCGTCGGGCAGCATCGTGCGCTGGAGCTCGTCGGCGATGTAGGCCTCGCGGCCGTAGAGGACGGCCTTGTCGATGCCGAGCGCGGTGTGCGTGGCCAGCTGGGCGGCGACGAGCAGGTCGTTCTGCTCGAAGGCGTCCCGGTCCGGGCTGCGCAGGAACACCGCCGCGCCGATCACGCGCCGGCGGCCCCGCAGCGGGGCGAGGATGGCCCGCTGGCCGCTCGGCACCGGATGGTCGGCGCCCAGCAGTTCGGGCAGCGCGTCGCGGGCGCCGGGGGCCGACCCGAACACGGGCCGTACGCCGCGCAGCACCTCGGCGAGGGCCCCGCCGGGCCGGATCTCGCACAGCTCGGCCGCGGGCAGGTCGCCCTGCGGGCCCACCAGCGGCAGCTGGCTGAAGTCGAGTTCGCCGGCGCCCCCCGCGGCTCCGGCGGCCTCGCCGCCGTCGGCCAGGCCCAGATCGTCGATCGGCCGGAGCCGGTCGGTGCGGCGCAGCCTTAAAACGACCGGGCCGACGGGCCGCTCGTCGCCGACGGGCAGCGGGTCGCGCAGGTAGACGAGGATGGCGTCGGAGAAGGTGGGAACGGTCGCCCGGCACAGGCCGAGCACGATCTCGTCGAGGTCGATGCCGCGGGCGATGCGGCGCGTGGCCGCGCCGACGAACCGCAGCCGGTCGCCCTCGCGCCGGGCCGTGCCCGCTTCGGCGGCGCCGTGGCCCGGGCCGCCCGCGCCCGGTCCCGGCAGCGTCTGCGTCCCGGCCGCCGCGGCGGCGGCCTCGTCGGGCCGGCCCGCGTTGCGGGCGGCCCCGCCGTCACGCGACCGCGCGCCCTCGGGGTCCGCGTCCGCGGGGCCGTGGCCGGAGGAGCCCTCGCCGGCGGTGCCGCGCGGGCGCGGGAAGTCGGCATGCGTGCGTACGGCCTCGGCGGCCGCGATGGGGGCCTTGCCGTGGCCGAGCTCGTCCGTACCTCCGCCGGGGGCGACGGTGGGCTGCGGGCCCTCCTGGGAGGTGGGGTACTCCGTCACGCGTGGAATTCCGTCCGTTTGCGCTCGATGTGCGCTGCACTCAACTCGGTCAGTCGCGGTATACCCGCTCAGCGGCGGGGGCACCACCACCCCCGGGTTCCGCGTCCCGCTCGTTACCTTTCTTCCGCGTCGACCTCCGGTCAAGTCCCGGTCGCCGCAGGTCATTTACGGAAGCGGGACCGGGATGGCCCCCCGCGTACGACCGGCGGAGGACGATCCTACGTTTGAACCCCGGGGGCGCATCAAGGGTCTCATGACGTCATATGCGCCGGGGTGCGGTCCCAGTCCTCGGGCAGAACCGGAACTTCCCAGGCGGGATCGGGTCTCCAGTCCTCCCAGCCGTCGCAGAACGGAGGCCCCCAGGCCTCGACGACCTCCAGTGCCGCACGGCCCGCCTCCTCCACGCGCCGCGCCTGTTCCGGGCCGATCAGCCCGATCCGCCGCGCCTGTGCGAACTCGTCCTCGTCCAGCCACTTCCAGCCGCGGTCCGGGTGGACGGCGATGTCCAGGAAGTGGTCCACCGAGTCCACCCCGCCGGACCAGCGGGTCCGGGGCTCCTCCAGGTTCACGTACCAGTTCTTGAACACCCAGCCGTGGTCCCAGAACAGCCATACGGACCAGGGCTCCCCGGGCCGGGCGAGTTTGAGCACCCCGGTGCCGAACCAGCGCGCCCGCCTGGTGGTGCGCGGGGCGGTGTAGCGGGTGGCGAGGGGCTCCTCGTGCACGGAGGTGCCGTCGGCGAGCACCGGCTTGACGCATTCGGTGCCGGGCGCCATCCAGACCGCGAGCAGCTCGTCGGTGTCCTGGACGACGGTCACCGGGCGGGCGATGTGCACCCGCCCCTCCAGTCCGGGCTCGTGGCCGCGGTAGCGCCAGAGGATCCGGTCGCCGGGCGCCCAGCGCACGCCGTCCGCCGCGCCCGGCGCCGCGGGGTGCGCCGCGCCGCTCCCGGACCTGAAATCACCTGTCATGCGCAGATCTTAGGGCGGCACCCCTCCGGGACGCTGCGGTGCAGGTCACGGAGGGGGCCGGGGGATGCGAACGACCGGATTCGGCCCCTGCGGGGGAGGGTCGGCGGCGGGTCAGGGGCGGGTCATCCGCAGGACGTCCAGCGCCTCGTCCAGCTGCTGGAGCGTCAGCGCGCCCCGGTCGACGTAGCCGGACTCCAGGACGACCTCCCGGATCGTCTTGCGCTCGGCGAGCGAGCGCTTGGCGACCTTGGCGGCCTCCTCGTAGCCGATGTAGCGGTTCAGCGGGGTCACCACGGAGGGCGAGGACTCGGCGTACTCCCTGGCCCGCTCGGCGTTGGCGGTGATCCCGTCCACGGTGCGGTCGGCCAGCAGGCGGCTCCCGTTGGCCAGCAGGCGGATCGACTCCAGGAGGTTGCGGGCCATCACCGGGAGCATCACGTTGAGCTCGAAGTTGCCGGCCGCGCCCGCCACGGCGACCGCCGTGTCGTTGCCGGTCACCTGCGCGGCGATCATCAGGAGGGCTTCGGGGACGACCGGATTGACCTTCCCGGGCATGATCGAGGACCCCGGCTGGAGGTCCGGCAGATTGATTTCGGCCAATCCGGTGCGCGGTCCGGAGGCCATCCAGCGCAGATCGTTGCAGATCTTGGTGAGCGAGACGGCGATCGTGCGGAGCATCCCCGACGTCTCCACCAGCGCGTCCCGGGCACCCTGGGCCTCGAAGTGGTCCCGGGCCTCGGTCAGCGGCAGCCCGGTGGCCCGCGCCACCTCGGCGATCACGGCCGCGGAGAACCCGGGCGGGGTGTTGATGCCGGTCCCGACGGCGGTACCGCCCAGCGGCAGTTCGGCCAGCCTCGGCAGGGAGGCGTGCAGGCGCTCGATCCCGTAGCGGATCTGGGCGGCGTACCCGCCGAACTCCTGGCCCAGGGTGACCGGGGTGGCGTCCATCAGGTGCGTGCGCCCGGACTTGACCACCTCCGCGAACGCGGCGGCCTTGCGCTCCAGGGCCAGCTCCAGATGGCGCAGGGCCGGGACCAGGTCGTGGGCGACGGCGGCGGTGGCGGCGATGTGGATGGACGAGGGGAAGACGTCGTTGGAGCTCTGCGAGGCGTTGACGTGGTCGTTGGGGTGGACCTCGCGCCCGAGCCGCTCGGTGGCCAGGGTGGCGATCACCTCGTTGGTGTTCATGTTGGACGAGGTCCCGGAGCCGGTCTGGAACACGTCGACGGGGAAGTGCTCGTCCCAGCGGCCCTCGGCGACCTCCGCCGCGGCCGACCGGATGGCGTCCGAGGTCTCCTCGTCCAGCACCCCGAGCTCCGCGTTGACCAGGGCGGCGGCCGCCTTGATCCGGGCCAGGGCCTCGATGTGGGCGCGTTCGAGGCGCTGCCCGGAGAGCGGGAAGTTCTCCATGGCGCGCTGGGTCTGGGCGCGCCATCTGGCGTGCGCGGGCACCCGTACCTCGCCCATGGAGTCGCGCTCGGTCCGGAACGCCGCTGACTGCTGATCGTCGGTCATCTTCACATCCTCCTCAGAAAGTTGAGCAATTGTCTTGTTCGGACTGTTCCCATCTCCCCTACCGGCCAGTAAATACCGGGGGTAACACCGCTATCGGGGAGGCAGTACATGGCTCGTTCACATGCGAAACCCAGGCTCAGATGTACATTCGCCGCGGTCGCGGCGATCGCGGCCGTCCTCGGGGGCGTCTCCGCCATCACCCCCGTGGCCGAAGCGGCACCCGCCGCATCCGGCTCGATCACACCCCTCTCACCGGAACTCGAAGCCATCCGCGCCGCCGAGGCCACCAAGATCTACGGGGACCCGGCGATCCGCCCCCTCGCCGAGCGCAAGACCGGGCTCATCTCCCTCGGCGACAGCGAGATCTCGGGCGAGGGCGTCGGAAACTACGATCCCGCCACCAACACCCCCACCAACCAGTGCCACCGCTCGCCGGACTCCGCGATCCACCGCACCGGCATCCCGGCCGACCTGACCTTCAACGTCGCCTGCTCCGGCGGCTACACCGGCAACATCCGCATCGGCGGCAGCAAGCAGTACGCCGACGAGCTGGTGCAGAGCGACAACCTGGCCGTCAAGGCCCGCAACACGAAGATCAAGATGGTGCTGCTGGTCGCCGGCGCCAACGACGACCTCCAGTTCGGCCCCGTCATGACCGACTGCGTCACCCGCTGGGTACTCAGCCAGGGCACCTGCGAACCCAAGTACGGGCCCGGCTGGCAGGCCCGCGTCGACGGACTGCGCCCCAAGGTCGAGGCCACGATCGGCGACCTCAAGACGGTCATGCGCGACGCCGGCTACGCCGACTCCGACTACAAGCTCGTCGTGATGGGCTACCCCAGCCCCATCGGCCCCGACTTCAACGACAACCCGAACTTCCCCGGCAAGCTCCCCGGAGGCTGCGCCGGCTACGACTCCGACGCCGCCTGGGGCCGCAACCACGCCGTCCCCGCCTTCGAGAAGGGCATGCGCGCCGCCGCCCTCGCCGCCGGCGCCACCTACCTGGACAACTCGCGGCTCTTCCACGGCCACGAGGTCTGCATGGAGGACACCTGGGCCCGCGGCCTCTACCTCGACCTCGGGGACCACTTCCCCTGGGACGAGAACACCGCCCGCCAGTCCTTCCACCCCAACTACCGCGGCCACGGCGCCTTCGCGTCCTGCCTCACCCAGCTCTACGACTCCGGGCTGCGCGAGGCCTCCTGCGCCGACCCCGCGAGCACCGGCACCCCCGTCCTCCAGGCCGGAGCCTGGGACGATCTCTACAAGCCCCTGAAGAACGAGGCCACCGGCAACTGCCTCGACTCCTTCGGCGGCTCCAGCGCCAACAACACCAAAGTGGTCGGCTGGGACTGCCACGGCGGACGCAACCAGGGCTGGTGGTACGACGCCGCGAACAAGTCCGTGCACGTCGAACTCAGCCAGGACCGCTGCCTCGACGTCACCGGCGCCGACTACGGGGCCGGCACCGGCCTGATCCTCTGGAACTGCCATGGCGGCGCCAACCAGCAGTTCGTCCGCGACGGAGCCACCCTGCACCCCGCCGCCGCCCCCGGCATGTGCCTGACCGTCGCCGCCGCCCACGAGCAGCTGCGCCTGCAGACCTGCAACGGCTCGGCCAACCAGCGCTTCGCGTAGCCGGGGCCCCGCACCACCAGAACCCCCACACCCGGCCGGACTTCCCGGCCGGGTGTTCGCCGGTCCGCAACCGCACGGCCCGCACACGCGTCCGTGGCGCCCGGCAGGCCCCGCGCCCCGTGTACCCGGTGTCCTGGAGCCCCGCTCAGAGCGCTTCGAGCTGCTCGCGCACCTCGCGGGGCCGGTTGGTGATGATCGTCTCCACCCCGAGCCGGACGCACAGCTCCACGTCCGCGGGCTCGTCCACGGTCCACACCCGCACCCGCAGCCCCTTGGCCTTCAGCCGCCCCACCAGCCCCGGGTCCTTGCGCACCAGGTCGATCCCCGGACCGGCATGCCCCGCGAAGGGCGGCCGCGGGGCGCGCAGCCGCCGCTCGATCAGGTGGACGGCGGGCAGCCCGGGCGCCAGCCGGTGCAGCCGGGTCAGCGCGGTGCGGGAGAAGCTCATCACCTCGACACGGCCGTCGGACCCGTCCACGAGCCCGTGCTCCCTCAGCACCCGCACGAGCTCGGCCTCCAGCCGGCCCCCGGCCCGGGTGGGGTGCTTGGTCTCCACGGCCAGCCCGACCGGCCGGTCCGCCGCCAGGGCCTCCTTCAGCAGGTCCTCGAAGAGCAGCACCCGCGCACCCCGGTGCGCCTCCCCCTTCCAGCCGCCGAAGTCGAGCGCGGCCAGCTGCTCGTACGTCAGCTCCGAGACCACCCCGCGCCCGTCGGAGGTCCGCTCCACCGTCCGGTCGTGCACGCACACCAGCCGCCCGTCGGCGCTGAGCCGGACGTCGCACTCCAGGGCGTCGGCCCCGTCGGCGACGGCCTGCCGGTAGGCCTCGATGGTGTGCTCGGGGTGCTCGTGGGAGGCCCCCCGGTGCGCGACCACGCGGATCGCGCGGGTGGTCTCGGGGGAGGGGGCGGGGGTCGTCGCTGCCATGCGGGAATCCTTGCGAACCGGGGTGAACGGCCGGGTGCGGGCCTGTGACCCCGACGTTAACCCGGCGCGGGGCCGGTCACGCCCAGGACGCCGTCACGGCTTCGCGGGGCGCGGGGCCAGGGGCGCCGAGGTGACCTTGAAGCCGCCCTTGACCACCTCCGCGAAGGGGGCCGGGGCCATGCAGGTGCCCACGCGGGGCGCCTCCGCCGTCCCGTCGGGCTTCACGTCCACGTTGGCGATGCCCCAGGAGAAGCCGACCCGGTCCGGGGCGCCGCGCTCCCCGTCCTGGACGCTGATCCCGATCCGCTTGCCCTCCCAGCCGACGTTCGAGGAGGTCACCACCGCCGTGACCACCGCCGTCTTCCCTCCGGTGACCAGGCAGTCCACCCGCGCCTCGGCGACAGCGGTGAAGTTCTGGTCGGGCATGGCGTGGTACACCGTCACCGTGCCGCGCGCGTCGACCGGCATGCCCTGATCCCCGCCCTCGCCCTGGAACGGCCGGCTCCAGGGGACCTGCTCCGCGTCGACGGTGATGCGGATGTCGTGCTCCTTCGGCACGTACGGGTAGGAGACCGTGCCGCCGCCGTGCACCGAGGCGACCTTGGGCGCGGCGGGCGCGGCCGGGGCCGGGGCGGCCCCGACCAGGGTGGCGACGAGGGCGGCAGAGCCGGCCAGGGCGAGGGCGCGCGTACGGTTCTTCATCGTGGAATCCGGTTTCGAAGAGGCTGTCCCGCTGACGTGAACAGCCTCGCCGCCCCCCCCCGACCAGGACGTCTACCGCCGGACCGACATGCGCGAGGCCCCCTCCCCCGCACGGGGGAGGGGCCCTCACCACCAGGGGGCACGGGGCGGCCGGGGCAGGCCTCAGCCCCCGAGCCCGACGCCCGGCCCCCGCGGCCCGGCTTCCGGCGGCGGGGGCTGCGGGCCCCGCCCCGCCCCGGGCGCGGGGCGCCGCAGACGGCCATCCAACGGCCCCGCGCCGAGCGCCCACAGGTCCGAACCGGGGGCGCCCCGGCCCGGAGGCGTCCCCTCGGGCGCCTCCGGCTGGACCGCCTCCGGCTCGGGCGTCGGCGGCTCGGGCGTCGGCGCCTCGACCGCCGCGGGCTGGACCGCCGCCGGTTCGACCGCCGCCTCGACCGCCGGCTCCGCAGGCGCCGCGGTGCGGGGGCAGCGGCGGCTTCGTGCCGCCGTACCGCCAGGGCCGCGGGGAGCAGCTGGCTCCGGAATCTTGGCGAAGGTGACGCAGGCTTCGTCTGCGTCCTCGACAGCTCGGATCGCTGCCCGTTCGTACGAGGAGTACGAAGGCTGTGCCGGCTCGTCCCTATTGGTCATTGGTTCTGGCTTCCTGCTGTGCGGCCTCCACCGTCGCCTGAACGAGCGTGTGAAAGGCTTCCTTCAAAGCCGCCGCCCATTCCCGCGCTTCCCTGGCCGCCAGGATGCGGGCAAATCCGCCTTCCAGTTCCGCCCGCTCTTGGGGCGTGAAGTGGCAGCGAGGCGGGGGGCTCATGTGTGCCTTCTCATCTCCCATGAGCCGATCACCTTTCGGGGCTGTCGACCCGGTGGACCAGGGCGATGTCCTCGAACCCTCGAAGAAAGCGGCCGTGACCGGCGTTCAGGCCCGTGTGGGCCATGCACTGCCGGTCGACCTCGGCCACGTCCGGCCCGGGCACGGCCGCCCAGCCGCAGCCCTCATGGAGGCAACTCGCCAGTACCGTGGGAGCGGTCTCGGGGTCCCTGATGATCCGGTGCTCGACGTACCGGAGGACTGAGCGCGTCACCGCCGCGTCCCGTCCGGGTTCACGCACCGGGTGTGCCAGTAGGCCACCCTCGGCGGCCCGTCCTTCTGGCCGAGCATTCCCCGCCGGGCGATGTGGTGAAGGGGGATGGGCATGCTGCACGACGGGCATGTCTCGCGCTTGCCGGTGAACGTCGCGTACTCGAACGTGTCCGTCATGGTTGCCATTTCGCACCCCTCGCCATTTCGGGAACCGACAACCAATGGTGTCGGGGTGCTGGACCAGGCTCTAGCCGGTTTCCTGTTCGCGCAAGAACTCTTCCCGAAGGCTCTCAAGCATCATGCGCGCCTCGTCGCCGGAAACTGCTGTGGCGGAAAATCCCTCGAACTTGCGGACGTAGAGGGCCACGTCTCTCGGGTCTGTAACCACTATTTCGGCGTGTGTGGTCTCGACGGTGACGGTTCGGTCGTCCCGGATAACGAATGCGTGATTGGGTATGTCATGCTGCCGCACGGACAACGGGACGATTCGAATGTCTATGTGTGGTAGGCGCGAGAGGGAAACGATCCGATCGATCTGCTCCGCCATCCTGGAAGCCGTCACGATCCGCCAACGGAGGACGGGTTCTGTAATGACGAAGTGGAGTTCCTTGGATGAGTCGTAGAGCGCCTGTTGGCGTTCGAGGCGGGCGCTGATGGTCTTGGTGAGCACGTCCTCGCCGAGGTCATGACGGGACAGAATGGCCCTGATGTATTCCGGCGTTTGAAGCAGCCCGGGGACCAAAGCCGGCTGGAAGAGTCTCAGTAATGCCATTTGGGCTTCAAGGGCCCTTGTCTGCTGCTGGGCCTTGTGTACTCCCATGCGGCGGACGAGTCGCCACGCTGTAGCCTCTGTCGCTGCTGCCCTGACGGCCTCTAGATACTCTTCCTTGACTTCATCTGAGACGCCGATAGCTGTGAGGATGCGCTCAACATCCCCTACGGACGGAGCAACCTTCGCAGTCTCGATCTTGCTCAGCTTGCTTGCAGACATGACGGCACTGCGGGCTACGGCCTTTGCCTCCTTGCCGGATGCTAGCCGTAGCGCCCGCAGTGCGGCCCCCAGCTGTCCTCTGTTCACGCGCCGTGCTTCGCCCACCATTCGGAGAACGGTGCGGCGTGATCCATGGCCGTGTCGCGATACGCGCGGAACTCCCCTGCACGCTCCTCGGGGAGAATTTCGGCCCCGAGGAACGCCCCGTCGTCCGAGTAGTTCATTACTCCGGCTGTCAGGCCGTCCATCAGCCAGAAATCCGGAACGCCTTCAAGGGGGTTGTGGCGGTCGGTGGTGTCAAGAATGAAGAACTCTTCACCGCCCGTCATGTTCTTCCTGTAACCCCATCCGAGTTCGAACCGCAGATACGGAGTGAGGGGGCGGGAGAGGATGTGCACGCGGTAGATGCGCTTGCCCTTGCCAGTGTGCGATCGCAGCTCCGAGACCCAGGTTTCGTTGTAATCGGGTGGCTGGGCTTCGCCAGCAAGGAACGCCCTATAGGTATCCGTGCTCCCTGACTTGCCGTAGTCGTCCAGGGTCTCCAGGCGGAACGCCTCCAGCTGGAAGGCGTCGAACAGCTCGCCAAGATTCTTAGGCGCCACGAAGGCCCTTCCGGATGAGATCGAAGATCAGCTGTTCCGGGATCTCGACCACGGTTTCGTGTGCAGGAATTTCCAGACCATGGTCGGTCGGGGTCTCGCCCTGCACCAGCAGGGTGCCCCGGTCCGTGGCGTAGATGGTCGGGCAGTCCTTGAGGTCGCAGGTACTCACAAGCTTGGTGACCTTCACGGGGGTCCCTTCTTGGCCTTCAGCGTCTACTCACGGACGATGCTGGCGACCAACTGGCCTCAGGCGCAAGGGCTTCCAGTTTCCGTT
Organism: Streptomyces sp. NPDC001373; assembly: GCF_042895815.1. Taxonomy (NCBI): domain Bacteria; kingdom Bacillati; phylum Actinomycetota; class Actinomycetes; order Kitasatosporales; family Streptomycetaceae; genus Streptomyces; species Streptomyces sp. NPDC001373. Next base: position 707,516 of record NZ_JBIAWQ010000001.1, on the reverse strand, counting down.
ACGGGAAACCGGTGTGAGGCGGGCGGGTACTGCCCCCTCGGTGTGGCAGGCAGCGACAGAGCCCCTGACGGCTGCCAGGGGCTCTGTGGGCGCGTGAACGTTCGGCGCGGGTCAGGGGACCCGCAAGCGGGCCGCTACGCCAGGCCGGGGCCGCGCACCGGGATGGTGGTGAACGTCGGCTGCTCGGGTTCACGCGAGGTGAAGAAGTCGTTGCCCTTGTCGTCGACGACGATGAACGCCGGGAAGTCCTCGACCTCGATCTTCCAGACCGCCTCCATGCCGAGCTCCTCGTACTCCAGGACCTCGACCTTCTTGATGCAGTCCTGCGCCAGGCGGGCCGCCGGGCCGCCGATGGAGCCCAGGTAGAAGCCGCCGTGCGCGCCGCACGCGTCGGTCACCTGCTGCGAGCGGTTGCCCTTGGCCAGCATGACCTTGGAGCCGCCCGCCGCCTGGAACTGCTCGACGTAGGAGTCCATGCGGCCGGCCGTGGTCGGGCCGAAGGAGCCGGAGGCGTAGCCCTCGGGGGTCTTGGCCGGGCCGGCGTAGTACACCGGGTGGTCCTTGAGGTACTGCGGCATGCCCTCGCCCGCGTCCAGCCGCTCCTTGATCTTGGCGTGCGCGATGTCGCGGGCCACGACCAGGGGTCCGGTCAGGCTGAGGCGGGTCTTGACCGGGTGCTTGGTGAGCGTCGCCAGGATGTCGTCCATCGGCTGGTTCAGGTCGATGCGGACCACGTCGGCCGTCTCGTCCAGGTGCTCGTCCGTGGTCTCCGGCAGGAAGCGCGCCGGGTCGGTCTCCAGCTGCTCCAGGAAGACGCCCTCGGCGGTGATCTTCGCGACGGCCTGGCGGTCGGCGGAGCAGGACACCGCGATGGCGACCGGGAGGGAGGCGCCGTGGCGGGGCAGGCGCACCACGCGGACGTCGTGGCAGAAGTACTTGCCGCCGAACTGGGCGCCGATGCCGATCTTCTGGGTCAGCTCGAAGACCTGCTGCTCCAGGGCCTCGTCGCGGAAGCCGTGGCCCAGCGCGGAGCCCTCGCGGGGGAGCTCGTCCAGGTAGTGGGCGGAGGCGTACTTGGCGGTCTTGAGCGCGTGCTCGGCGGAGGTGCCGCCGACGACGATCGCCAGGTGGTACGGCGGGCAGGCGGCCGTGCCGAGCGAACGGATCTTCTCCTCCAGGAACTTCATCATGGAGGCCTCGTTGAGGACCGCCTTGGTCTCCTGGTAGAGGAAGGACTTGTTGGCCGAGCCGCCGCCCTTGGCCATGAAGAGGAACTTGTACGCGCCGCCGTCGGTCGCGTAGAGCTCGATCTGCGCGGGCAGGTTCGAGCCGGTGTTCTTCTCCTCCCACATGGTCAGGGGGGCCATCTGCGAGTAGCGCAGGTTCAGCCGGGTGTAGGCGTCGTAGATGCCGCGGGAGAGGGCCGCCTCGTCGCCGCCCTCGGTGAGGACGTTCTGGCCGCGCTTGCCCATCACGATCGCCGTGCCCGTGTCCTGGCACATCGGCAGCACGCCGGCCGCCGCGATGTTGGCGTTCTTGAGCAGGTCGAGGGCGACGAACTTGTCGTTCGCGCTCGCCTCCGGGTCGTCGATGATGCGGCGCAGCTGGGCCAGGTGCGCGGGGCGCAGGAAGTGCTGGATGTCGTGGATGGCCTCCTCGGCGAGCTTGCGCAGCGCCTCCGGCTCGACCTTGAGGAACGTACGCCCGTCGGCCTCGAAGGTCGAGACGCCCTCGGAGGTCACCAGCCGGTAGGGGGTGGTGTCCTCGCCCAAGGGCAGCAGGTCGGTGTACGCGAACTCCGGCATGGTGGCCAATCCTCACTCGGCAGACAGCGCTGACGCCCGATTTGGCAGCGCGGCTATCCAGCGTAGAACCTCCCGGTGCGGCCTCGTCTGTGAGGTAGGGCTCACCGGCCAGTATCGCGATCTATCGTGTCTCGCTATGCTGGCCGGCGTGGACCTGGAAAAGCACCCCGCCGCCCCTGCCCCCGCGCCCGCTCCCGGGACGCCCGCCGCCCCGGCCGTCGGCGGGCTGCGCGCCTCCGACGCCGACCGGGACCGGATCGCGCAGATCCTCTCCGACGCCCTCGCGGAGGGCCGGCTGACCGCCGAGGAGCACTCCGAGCGCCTGGACACCCTCTACGCGGTCAAGACGGTGGGGGAGCTGGAGGTGCTCGTGCAGGACCTGCCGGCCGGAGCCGCCGCTGCCGCCGCGCACCGGTCCGCCGCCCCGGTCCCCGCCGTGCCGGGCGCCGGGCCGGTCGAGTCGGTGGTGGCCGTGTGCAGCAGCTCCGCCCGCAAGGGCCGCTGGCGCCCCGGCGCGCACACCCGCGCCGTCTCCGTCATGGGCGACATCACCATCGACCTCACCGAGGCCGTCTTCGAGCAGCAGGTCACCGAGTTCAACGTGGTCTCGGTCCTCGGCAACGTCGAGATCCTGGTCCCGGAGAACGTCACCCTGCGCGGCTACGGCAGCGGGGTCCTCGGCAACTTCGAGGTGCGCGGCGAGGGCGCGACCGCCGACCCCCAGGCGCCGGTCGTGATCGTCCGCGGCTTCGCCCTGCTCGGCAACATCGAGGCCCGCGCCAAGCTCGGCGCCCGCCTGGTCGACCTCGCGGAGAAGCTGCGCAAGCGGCTTCGCTGAGCCGTCCGCCGGGCCCGCCCGCAAGTGGTTCGGTTTCGGACGATCCTCGGCGGGCGCGCCGCGCCCGGTGCATACGGGCACGCGCAGCGGGTAGGGACAGGTGCATCGTCTCTCGCTCGCGTACACGTCGTCAGGAGTAGACCGTGCCGCATCCGCCGCATCAGTCCCTGCAGGCAGCCCTCCAGAGTCTTCAGACGCGCCCGGTCGCCGTGCCGAGGCCGCGGGTGCCGGCGAGGGAAGAGGAGGACGGGCCCTGGCACGCGGAGGCGGTGTGCCGCAGGGACGAGGCGGGGCTCTTCTTCGCGCCGTCCAAGGAGCCGACCGCGGCCCGGCTGGCCCGCGAGGAGGCCGCCAAGCGGGTCTGCGCCCGCTGTCCCGTGATGGTCGCCTGCCGGGAGCACGCCCTGCTCCAGCCCGAGCCGTACGGCGTCTGGGGCGGTCTGACCGCCGCCGAGCGGCGGGTGGTGCTGGGCCGCAGGAGGCGCCGCGCCGCCGAGCTGCTGCCCGGCGCGCCCGGGCCGGTCGCCGCGGCGGGCTGACCCGTACCGGGCCTGCCCGTACCGGAGACGACTGAGGGGCGGCCCCCCGCACAGGGGCCGCCCTTCGGGCGTGCCGTCACCGGCCGCGGGTCCCGCTACTGGGCGCGGCCCAGGGAGATGCCGCTGTAGGCGCGCAGCTTCGACAGGCGGTGCGTGGAGTCGATCTGCCGGATCGTGCCCGACTTCGAGCGCATGACCAGCGAGGACGTGGTCGCGGTCTCCGAGCGGTAGTGGACGCCGCGCAGCAGCTCGCCGTCCGTGATGCCGGTCGCGACGAAGAAGACGTTCTCGCCGGAGACCAGGTCGTTGGTGGTCAGGACGCGGTCGAGGTCGTGGCCCGCGTCGATGGCCTTCTGGCGCTCGGCCTCGTCCTTGGGCCAGAGCTTGCCCTGGATGGTGCCGCCGAGGCACTTTATGGCGCAGGCCGAGATGATGCCCTCGGGGGTGCCGCCGATGCCCATGAGCAGGTCCACGCCGGTGCCCTCGCGCACCGCCATGACCGAGCCGGCGACGTCGCCGTCGGAGATGAACTTGATCCGGGCGCCGGTCTCGCGGATCTCCTTGACGATGCCCTCGTGGCGGGGGCGGTCCAGGATGACGACCGTGACGTCCTCGGGGGCGATGCTCTTGGCCTTGGCGACCCGGCGGATGTTGACCGAGACCGGGGCGTTGATGTCGACGAAGTCGGCGGCCTCGGGGCCGGTGACGAGCTTGTCCATGTAGAAGACGGCGGACGGGTCGAACATCGTGCCGCGGTCGGCGGCCGCCAGGACGGCGATGGCGTTCGGCATGCCCTTGGCGTTCAGGGTGGTCCCGTCGATCGGGTCCACGGCGATGTCGACCTCGGCGCCGGTGCCGTCACCGACGTGCTCGCCGTTGAAGAGCATCGGGGCTTCGTCCTTCTCCCCCTCGCCGATGACGACGACGCCGTTCATCGAGACGGTGGAGATCAGGGTCCGCATCGCGTTGACCGCGGCGCCGTCGGCGCCGATCTTGTCGCCACGGCCGACCCACCGGCCCGCGGCGAGTGCCGCAGCCTCGGTGACCCGTACGAGTTCGAGGGCGAGGTTGCGGTCAGGCGAGTCGGGGGCTACTTCGAGCTGGGGCGGCAGGTTGTGCTCGGTCATCGGAGCGCACCTTTCTGTACGACGACGGCCGGGAGTGTGAGGGTGCTGAAACTCTATCGGTTCGTCGACATATTGAGCAGAGCGGGTCACGTATGAGCGGATTATCGGTCAGCCCGTCCGGCTGAGCGGACGCGTCGCGCCCCTCGCCGGCCGCCCGCCCCGGCCCGCCACGCCGACCCCGGCGGTGATCGCCGTCGGTCATGCGGGACGATGGTGGGGTGGCAGGTATGAAAGGCAAGCAGACGGTCTGGGACATGGTCCGGTCGCTGGCGGTGATCGGTGTCGTGGTGGCGGGGATCTACATCTTCATCCCGCACGACGACAAAGCCGACCCGACGCGCACGGTCGACTACCGGGTGGAGACCCTCACGGCCCGGCGCGCGGCCCCGTACCCGGTGGCGGCCCCCGTGGGCCTCCCGGAGCAGTGGCGGGCGACGTCGGTGACGTTCGAGCGCAAGAACGCCAACGCCTGGCACCTGGGTTTCCTGGACCCGGAGCAGCAGTACGTGGCGGTCGAGCAGTCCACGGACGCCTCGAAGAAGAACCTGGACCAGCTCACCCAGAAGGCCGCGCCCACCGGGCAGACCCAGCAGGTCGGCGACCGGGCGTGGGAGCGCTGGGACGGCGAGAAGTACGACGCGCTGGTGCGCCAGGAGCAGGGCTACGTCACGGTGGTCACCGGAACGGCCTCCTTCGAGCGGCTGGGCGCGATGGCGGCGGCGCTGGAGTTCAAGCAGGGCCAGTAGGCCGTCGGGGTCGGCCGGCCTTCCGTGCGGCGGGTTCGGCCGGCCCTCCGTGCGGCGGGGCCTGCGGGCCCCCGTGCGGCGGGGCCTGCGGGCCCCCGCCCGGCCGTGCCGGACGACGCGAGAAGGCCGCCCTCCCCGGGGGAACCGGGGAGGGCGGCCTTCCGCGCGTTTCCGTCGGGCCGGGGCTCAGACGGTGGTGACGACCTCGTCGTAGGACAGGCGCGGCGAGCGGGGGTGGAAGGCGTCCTCGCCCGGCTTGCCGATGTTGACGACCATCAGGGCGGAGTGGTCGCCGTCGAGGAACTCCTTGTTGATGCCCTCGAAGTCGGCACCGGTCATCGGGCCGGCGGCCAGGCCGGCGGCCCGCACGCCCACGATGAAGTAGGCGGCCTGCAGCGCGGCGTTCATGCCGGCGAAGCGCTCGCGGTTCGGACGCTCGGTGAAGAAGCCCTTGACCTGCGGGTAGTGCGGCAGGAGGGTGTCGAACTCCTCGTGGAACTCGTTGTCCGCGGAGAGGATCGCGACCAGCGGGGCGGCGGCGGTCTTGGCCTTGTTGCCGTCCGACATCAGGTTCACCAGGCGCTCACGGGCCTCGGCCGAGCGGACCAGGGTCACGCGCAGCGGGGTCGCGTTGAAGGCGGTCGGGCCGTACTTCACCAGGTCGTAGATGGCCTGGACCTGCTCGTCGGTCACCGGCTCGTCGGAGAACGAGTTGGCGGTGCGGGCCTCGCGGAACAGCAGGTCCTGAGCAGCGGCGTCGAGCACGAGAGACATCGGTAAGCCTTCTTCTGTACGGAGGTGAAGCGGTACCCCGACCTTAGGCAGAAATAGATGAAATTTCAACTACTTGCCGGTGCCGGTGATCCGGATCACTCCTCCCGGCCGTCCCCGCCGGCCGCGTCCGCCGCCTCCCGGGCGGCCAGCGCCGAGTCCAGCCGGGCGCGGGCGCCCTCCAGCCAGTGGCGGCAGACCTGCGCCAGCTCCTCGCCGCGCTCCCAGAGCGCGAGCGACTCCTCCAGCGAGGTGCCGCCGGCCTCCAGCCTGCGGACGACCTCGACGAGTTCGTCGCGGGCCTGTTCGTAGCCCAGCGCGGTATCGGTCTCAGACATTCCCGTGTCCCATCGTAGATGTGTGTTACAGCGATTTCGTTGCCGGAACGTGGCCGTCCGTCCGCTCTGTACCGATTCCCGAGCGGGCCTCCAGCACGGTCACCGTGAACTCGCCCTCCGCCACCCGCGCGCGCAGCTCCTCGCCCGGCGCCACCTCCCCGGGCGCCCGCACCACGTGCCCGTCCGCCCGCTGGAGCACCGCGTACCCGCGCTCCATCGTGGCCGCCGGCGACAGCGCCACCACCCGCGCGCGCGTGTGCTCCAGCTCCGACTCCGCCCGGTCCAGCAGGTGCCCCAGCGTGCGCCGGCTGCGGGCCAGCAGGGCCTCCAGCTCCTCCTCCCGGGTCTCCACCATCCGCTGCGGATGCACGAACACCGGCCGCGCGAGCGCGTGCGCCAGTCCCCGCTCCTCCCGCTCCAGCAGCCCCCGCAGCGCCCGCAGCCCCCGCCCCTGGAGCTGGCGCACCCGCTCCAGCTCCTCGCCGACGTCCGGGACGACCTTCTTCGCCGCGTCCGTCGGCGTCGAGGCCCGCAGGTCCGCCACCAGGTCCAGCAGCGGGGAGTCCGGCTCGTGCCCGATCGCCGAGACCACCGGCGTACGGGCCGCCGCGACCGTCCGCACGACCTCCTCGTCGGAGAACGGCAGCAGGTCCTCCACACTGCCCCCGCCCCGCGCCACGATGATCACGTCGACCTCGTCCAGGGCGTCCAGCTCCTTGACCGCCCGCACCACCTGCGGCACCGCGTGCACCCCCTGCACGGCCACGTTGCGCACCTCGAAGCGCACCGCCGGCCAGCGCCGCCGCGCGTTCTCCAGCACGTCCCGCTCGGCCGCCGAGGCCCGCCCCACCACCAGCCCGACCAGCTGCGGCAGGAACGGCAGCGGCTTCTTGCGCTCCAGCGCGAACAGCCCCTCCGAGGCCAGCGACCGCTTGAGCCGCTCCAGGCGCGCCAGCAGCTCCCCGATGCCGACGGGCCGTATCTCCGTGACCCGCAGGGACAGCTGACCGCGCGGGGCGTACCACTCCGGCTTCGCCAGGACGACGACCCGCGCACCCTCCGCGACCACGTCCGCGACCTCGTCGAAGACCTGCCGGAAGCAGGTGACGCTGACCGAGATGTCGTGCGACGGGTCGCGCAGCGTCAGGAACACCACCCCCGCCCCCGGCCGCCGGGACAGCTGCGTGATCTGCCCCTCCACCCACACCTGGCCCAGCCGGTCGATCCAGCCCCCGATGAGCCGGGACACCTGACCGACCGGCAGCGGCGCCTCCGCCGACGTATTCAGACCCATGCAGGCAGGCTATCCGCCGACGCTGACAGCGTCTCAGGCACCGGGCAGGGTGTCGGAGCCCGCGCGCCCCCGCTGGAAGAACAGCACCCCCAGCCCCACCGCCAGCCACACCGCCCCCACGGCCTGCGCCGCCGGAGAGGCCTCCACGATCACCGCGACCGTCACCGCCGCACCCAGCACCGGAACCACCAGGTGCCTGCCCCAGCGCGGCTCGCCCTCCGCCCGCCGCACCACGAACCAGCCCACCACCGAGGCGTGCAGCAGGGTGAACGCCACCAGCGCCCCGACGTCCACCACCGAGACCAGGTGGTCGAGCCCGTCGTCGCGTCGCGCCGCCCACACCGCCGCCACCAGCGTCACCCCGGCCGCCACCAGCAGCGCCGCCCTCGGCGTACCTCCCCAGGTACGGGCGAGCACCCCCGGCAGCCGCCGCTCCCGGGCCATCGCGAACAGCAGCCGCCCGGCCGCCGCCTGCCCGGCCAGCGCGGCGAACGCCGCCCCCACCGCCTTGCTCACCGCCACCAGGTCGTGCAGCCAGCCCCCGACCGAGGCCTCCACCGCCGTGTAGAAGGCCGGGCCCTGCAGCGCCGGGTCCGCCGCAAGCTCCGCCGCCGAGAACGGGGCCAGCAGCGCCGCCAGATAGGTCTGCGCGACGAACAGCACCCCGGTCAGAGCCAGACAGAACAGCACCGCCCGGGCCACCCGCGCACCGCCCCCCGTCACCTCCTCCGCGAAGGAGACGACGGCGTCGAACCCCAGGTACGACAGCACCGCCACCGACACCGCCCCCAGCACGGCCGCCGTCGAGAAGTCCAGCGAGCCGTCGCCGGCCAGCGGCGAGAGCCAGCCGCGCCGCGCCCCGTCCCGCACCAGCACCGCCACCGCCGACACCAGGAAGACCAGCAGCACCACGATCTCCATCGCCAGCACCGCGAAGCCCACCCGCGCCGCCGCCCGCACCCCCCACAGGTTCAGCAGGGTCGTCACGGCCACCGCCAGAGCCGTCCACGCCCACCGCGAGACCTGCGGCACCAGCGCGTTCATCGCGATCCCCGAGAACAGGTACGCCACCGCCGGGATCAGGAGGTAGTCGAGCAGCGCCATCCACCCCGCGACCATCCCCGCCCCCTCGCCCAGCCCCTTGCGGGCGTAGGTGAAGACCGACCCCGCCTGCGGGGCCACCCGCACCATCTGCGCGTACGAGAACGCCGTGAGGCCCATCGCGACCGTCGCGGCGAGGTAGACGAGCGCGACGGCCCCGTGCGACTTCGCGTCCAGGGTGCCGAACACCCCGACCGGGGCCATCGGCGCGATGAAGAGCAGCCCGTACACCACCAGGTCCCGGAAGCCCAGGCTCCGGCGCAGCGCCGGGGGCGCGGCCGTACCGGGATCCACAGCAGCTGCCATCGTTCCTCCGGGGGGCTGTGGGGACGGACGTTCGACCCAGTCTCTGCCGGACGGGGGACGTCCGGCCTCCTGGAGCCCCCCGTACGATGGAGCGTATGACTGCCCCCGCACCCGCTTCCCGCCGCGTCCTGCTCGCCGCCCCGCGCGGTTACTGCGCGGGCGTGGACCGCGCCGTGATCGCCGTCGAGAAGGCCCTCGAGCAGTACGGCGCCCCGGTCTACGTCCGCCACGAGATCGTGCACAACAAGTACGTCGTCCAGACGCTGCAGAAGAAGGGCGCCATCTTCGTCGAGAAGACGGAGGAGGTCCCGCCGGGCAACATCGTGATGTTCTCCGCGCACGGCGTGGCGCCCGTGGTGCACGAGGAGGCGGCACGCGGCCGGCTCGCGACGATCGACGCGACCTGCCCGCTGGTCACCAAGGTCCACAAGGAAGCGATCCGCTACGCCAACGAGGACTTCGACATCCTCCTCATCGGCCACGAGGGCCACGAGGAGGTCATCGGCACCTCCGGCGAGGCCCCCGACCACATCACGATCGTCGACGGCCCCGACGACGTGGCCAAGGTCGAGGTCCGCGACGAGTCCAAGGTCGTCTGGCTCTCCCAGACCACCCTCTCCGTCGACGAGACGATGGAGACGGTCGACGCACTGAAGACGAAGTTCCCGCTGCTCGTCTCCCCGCCCAGCGACGACATCTGCTACGCCACCTCGAACCGCCAGGCCGCGGTCAAGGCCATGGGCTCCGAGGCCGACCTGGTCGTCGTCGTCGGCTCGAAGAACTCCTCGAACTCCATCCGCCTCGTCGAGGTCGCCCTCGACGCCGGCGCCCGCGCCGCGCACCTGGTCGACTTCGCCGCCGAGATCGACGAGGCCTGGCTGGAGGGCGTCACCACGGTCGGCCTGACCTCGGGCGCCTCGGTGCCCGAGGTCCTGGTCGAGGAGGTCCTGGAGTGGCTGGCGGAGCGCGGCTTCGCCGACGTGGAGATCGTCAAGACCGCCGAGGAGTCGATCACCTTCTCGCTGCCCAAGGAGCTGCGCCGCGACCTGCGCACCGAGGCGGCCGAACTGATGGCCGCCGGCTCCGACGAGTAGCCCGCGCGGCGGCGCGTTCGTACCGTGAGTCCATGCAGATCTTCGGAGTGGACATCGGCGGTACGGGGATCAAGGGCGCTCCCGTGGACCTGGACCGCGGCGAGCCGGCGCAGGAGCGCCACAAGGTACTGACACCACATCCGGCCACCCCCGAGGGGGTGGCCGGAGGCGTTGCCGAGGTCGTCCGGAACTTCTCCTGGGACGGACCGGTCGGCGTCACCTTCCCCGGAGTGGTCACCCACGGTGTGACCCGGACGGCCGCCAACGTCGACAGGGCCTGGATCGGCCTGGACGCGGCGTCCCTGTTCTCCCAACGGCTCGGGGGCCGCCCGGTCACCGTCCTCAACGACGCCGACGCGGCGGGCGTGGCGGAGATGACGTACGGGGCCGGGCGCGGGGTGCCGGGCACGGTCCTCCTCCTCACCCTCGGCACGGGCATCGGCAGCGCCCTCTTCCGCGACGGCCGGCTCGTGCCGAACACCGAACTGGGCCACCTGGAGCTCAAGGGCCACGACGCCGAGACCCGGGCCTCGGTCAAGGCCAAGGACGACGGGGACCTCAGCTGGGAGCGCTGGGCCCGCCGGCTGGGGAAGTACCTGGCGCACGTGGAGATGCTGTTCTCCCCGGACCTGTTCATCCTCGGCGGGGGCGTCAGCCGCAAACCGGAGAAGTTCCTCCCCCTCATTGAGAACGTCCGCGCCGAGATCGTCCCCGCGAAGCTCCAGAACAACGCCGGCATCGTGGGAGCGGCGATGGCGGCGCGGGACGGGCTGACGCGGTAGGGGCCGTCAGCAGGCGGCGCTGCTGCTCCCGCGCCGGGCCGCGGCGGCCCGGCGCCGCCCGCTCAGCGCGGCGCGGCGGGCCAGCGCGATCAGGCCCGCGACCAGCGTCCCCGCGTACAGCCATCCGGCGTGCAGGGACAGCGCCGACACCACCCCCATGAGCTCCCCGCCGAAGCCGCCGGAGCCGCCGGACACGGGCCACACTCCGGCGGCGAAGGCGATCGGCACGCACACCGGCGCGGTGATCAGGTCCGCCGGGCGCACCCACAGGGCGGTCGCGGCGGCCACGGGCAGGAACAGCAGCCCGTACACGAACAGCGAGGAGTCGAACAGCAGCCAGGCGATCCCGGCGACCAGCAGCATCGCCACACAGGCGAACAGCCCGCCGCCGAGGCCGGTCAGCCGCGGCCGCGGCATCCGCCGGGCGGCGGCGGCCGGGACGGGGGGCCGGGGGCGCCGCGCCGCCTGTGCGGGCACCTGGGGGTGACGTACCGAACGCGTCCTGTATCGCTCCACCCCACCAACCTAGGCCCGACCCCCCGCCCAGCCCGCCCGGACACGCGTACAGCCACGTGCGCGCTCATAGGAAAGTAAACTGTCCGACGGCCCACTCCGGGCCGCCGCCCCCACTCAGCTACGGGAAGTCGCCAACGTGTCGCTCACGATCGGAATCGTCGGCCTGCCGAATGTCGGCAAGTCGACCCTGTTCAACGCCCTGACCAAGAACGACGTACTGGCGGCCAACTACCCGTTCGCCACCATCGAGCCGAACATCGGCGTCGTCGGCGTTCCGGACCAGCGCCTCGCGGTCCTGGCCGGGATCTTCGGCTCGCAGCGCATCCTCCCGGCCACGGTCGACTTCGTCGACATCGCCGGCATCGTGCGCGGCGCCTCGGAGGGCGAGGGCCTGGGCAACAAGTTCCTCGCGAACATCCGCGAGTCCGACGCGATCTGCCAGGTCATCCGCGCCTTCAAGGACGAGAACGTCGTCCACGTCGACGGCAAGGTCTCGCCCAAGGACGACATCGAGACGATCAACACCGAGCTGATCCTCGCCGACCTCCAGTCCATCGAGAAGGCGATCCCCCGCCTGACGAAGGAGTCCCGCCTCCAGAAGGACAAGGTCGCGGTCCTGGCGGCGACCGAGAAGGCCCAGAAGATCCTGGAGAACGGCGACACCCTCTTCTCCCAGGGCATCACCAAGGGCACCGAGCAGGGCGACCTCCTGCACGAGCTGCACCTGCTCACCACCAAGCCGTTCCTCTACGTCTTCAACGTGGACGAGGACGAGCTGACGGACGACGCCTTCAAGGCCGAGCAGTCCGCGCTGGTCGCCCCGGCGGAGGCCATCTTCCTCAACGCCAAGCTGGAGGCGGACCTCGCCGAGCTGGACGACGAGGAAGCCCTGGAGCTCCTCCAGTCGGTCGGCCAGGACGAGCCGGGCCTGGCCACCCTCGGCCGCGTCGGCTTCGCCACCCTCGGCCTCCAGACCTACCTGACGGCCGGCCCGAAGGAAACCCGCGCCTGGACGATCAAGCAGGGCGCCACGGCCCCCGAGGCGGCCGGTGTCATCCACACCGACTTCCAGCGCGGCTTCATCAAGGCCGAGGTCATCTCCTTCGCGGACCTGGTCGACTGCGGCTCGGTCGCGGAGGCCCGCGCCAAGGGCAAGGCCCGCATGGAGGGCAAGGACTACGTCATGCAGGACGGCGACGTGGTCGAGTTCCGCTTCAACGTCTAATACGTCCGGCGAAAGGCCGTCTGACCTGCGGCGGAGCGGGTTGGGCGGCCTTTGCGGTCCGCACAGAGTCCGCAGCGTGCTGACTTCGGTCAGCGCGCGGGGGAGCGGCTACGCCGCTTCGTCGACCTGTGGCTGGGCATCGGCGGACCGGTCCGCGTACGCCTCGTGTGGCGACAGCGCGATGGCGCTGAGCCAGGCCGGCATCCGGCCCCGCATCGCCGTTGTCAGCGGCGGTGTCTACCGTGTGCGTGAGAGTCAGGCAGAGCGGACGGTGGCCGTATGGGCGGGGAACAGGGACCGGGTACGGTCGTCGAGGTGGCGTACGCGCTGGCGTGGGATCTGGAGGCTCGCGCGCCGTGGCGGCCCCTGACCGCCGAGGAAGCGCGGGAGCGGGATGCCGTGGGGCTGCCGTACGTCGTGGTGTACCGGATCCCGGGGCGGGAGGTTCCGCTGGAGGTCCGGCTGGTTTCCTGGCGGGACCACTACGTGGGCCTATGGCTCTACGACGACCAGGGCCGTCGCACCGACGAGCTGGACCTGCGGCTGCTGGACGATCAGAGTCGGCTGCTCAGCCGACGTACCCGCAAGTGGCAGTACACCGGCCCGGAGATGGCTGAGTTCGACGACGAGTGCCCCCGCTCCGCCATGCAGCTGTTCCCGGACGGCAAGGGCTCGATTGCGCAGGAGCCCCGTGGCGAGCGCGGACGGAAGCTCGTCACGGTGCCCGACGCCGATGTACGCCGTTGGCAGGTCCGCCCCCGGTTCGAAGACTGGCCGGTGGTCGCCGCCCTCTGGCGGAGGCTGCCGGGACCGGTGGTGCTCCAGGCGGCGGCACTCGCCTCAGGCGCAGGCGCGTCGGACGCATCCGAAGCCCCTGCCACCTGCTGGCGACCACCTCGTCCCGCGCAGCCCGGGCCGCTCGACGCGCTGTTCCGGCCCGGAACGCGTATGACAGACGGCTACCACCCCGAGATGACCGTGGTGGAGCCACGCCGGATTGGAACCCTGCGCGTGCCGAGCGGCATGCTGGCCATATCCGGACCGGACAACCTATCCGACGACGGTCCCGCCATCATGGTCCCCGTCCCGCCGGGGGAGCACGTACTCGAAGAAGCGCAGGTCCGCGTCGGCTACGACTGTGAGTGGAGCCAGGGCTGGGTCACCCGCACGGACACCACGGCAGTTCGGCTGCGCATCAGCGAGACCCCCGCCTCCTCGTGGGAGATGGGCCTCGGGCCGGATGACGACCCCAGGCTGCTCGGGGAGAACGAGGTCTTCGGCTTCTGTACCGACGGTGCGACCGGATGCTTCGCCGATGCCGGGGCCTGGGAGTCGCTCCACCGGCTCTTCGAGCGGCACCTTGTTCGCGGGGAGCCGGGTGTCGGGGAGGACATCCCTGACTCCATGTACTTCCTGCGTACTCAGGACGAAGCTTCCGGCGGCGAGCTGGTGGCCTTCGCGACGACCGGCGACGGTACCTACCCAGTGTGGGTGGGGCGTTCCGCTGACGGGGATGTGGCCGAGGTGGTGGTGCTTGTGGAGATGATGCCGACGGTGCTTCAGGACGGCAGTGCCGGCGGAGCGGAGGCGGCGCCAGCTTGAGTCGGCCTCCCCACTGGACAACGGAGCAGCTCCGAAGCCCCTGCCCGGGGCCTGCCCCTCTGCCAGGCCCGGGACCAGCCGCCCCGCCCACGCCCGGGCCTCGGCCAGGTGTTCAGCCTGGAGCCCCGCGTGGGGTTCGGGTTGGATCAGGAGGGTCGCCGCGCCGCGGGTCGTGCGCTCTGTGGCCCAGGCGTGGTCGAGGCTGGTGAAGTCGTCGTCGATCCACACAGCGGGGGCGTCGCCCAGCCAGGTGTCGACGTGGTCGCGTTTCCACAGGTATCCGTTGGGGTGGCTGGTGGTGATCTCGGGATGGGGCAGGTCGACGTACGGCAGGTCCGGGAGGCCCAGGAGGGGGCCGATGAGGGTGGTGGCGTCCTGCCGCCAGCTGGTGCACCAGACGGGGGTGACCAGGCCGGTGCGGATGACGTTGGCACCGTAGGGCGCGACCACGCCGCCGGACTGGTCCGGCACGGACTGGCAGCCGTGCACGAGCCGGCCACCGAGCGCGGCGTGGGCCTTGATGGACTCGATCCGGCGGTGCTCGTTGAACCAGCCTCCGTGGTAGACCTCGTCGAGCATCCCGCCCGTCTCGTCGTCCAACTCGAAGACGACGGAGGTGGCGGCGGGGAAGAACCAGCACGGGCCGACGTTGGAGATGTGCCCGTCGAGCTCGACCTTGTTGAGCGCCATGAGCGTGGCCGCCTCGCGGAGCATCCGCAGATGGTCGGCGGTCATCTGCGACAGACCGAGGCCGGCCAGGTGCTCGTCGCGGAAGAGGTACGCGTACACCTCGTACGCGGTGGCCAGGACGCGGGCGGCGTCGGACGTGGACTCGCTGTGCTGCTTGATGAAGTCGAGCGCGAGCTGCTCGACCGCGCTCTCGGTCGTCTCGTCCACGTCCAGGAGCTGGGCCTTGACCAGCTCCCAGTCGGCGACGAGCCAGGTGTTGGACTCGAAGCGGAAGAAGTACTCGGCCGGATCGATGGTGATGCGCCGGCCGTCGACCTGGATGCCGGGCAGGCGGCTCCAGCGCGGGTCGAACGCCTCGGGCAGCTCGACCGTGATGGCCGTGGTGTCGATGGTGGTCACCGTGTCTCCGTCTCTGATTGGCCGGTCTCGGGCACAGGAATGCCCGAGCCTGGTGTGGGCGTACGGAACTTCGGGGTGCCGCCCGGACCAAGGGGGAGCCTGGATCACGGTCGCGCCGTTCCGGGCGGCTGCTGATAAGTGAACCGGTGGTCACGCTCAGTGGGTACGGTGGACGGCAGTTGAAGCGGTATACGCGGTTTACAGCTCCGGAGTGGAGGCGATCGTGGCGGCGCCGAGAGCACCCGACTCCCGTCTGCGCGACGTCATCGCGGCGGTCGACTGCACCTGCGAGGCCCTCGCCAGAGACGTGCGGCGCATCGCGGCCGAGAACGGCGAGATCCTCCAGACCAACAAGTCGGCCATCTCGCACTGGGTGAACGGCACCCGCGCCCCGTCGGGCCGGGTAGGTCAGTACCTGGCCGAGGCGCTGTCCCGCCGAGCGGGGCGCACGGTCACCCAGTCCGAGATCGGCCTCCAGGCCAGCGACGACGAAGCGCCGGCGGAATCCGACCCTGTCCTCGCCGCCACCGACCTGGGCCGCGCCGACGTCGAGCGCCGCCGCTTCCTCGCCATCGCGGCCTTCACCACCGCGGGCGTCGCCATGCCGCTCGGCTACGACCACGAAGCCACCGCCCGCATGCTTCGCGCCCGCACTGGCACGTCCCTGGTCGGCGCGGAGGACGTGGACGTCGTACGGCAGATCACCGCAGCCTTCAGCGCCGCCGACGAGCGCCTCGGCGGCGGGCACGGCCTGACCACCGTCACGGCGTACCTCGCCGACACAGCCGCCCCCATGCTGCGCGGACGCTTCCCCAGCGAAGCCTTACGCCGGGCCGCCTTCGGCGCCGTCGCCGAACTCGCCTACCTCGCAGGGTGGAAACACCACGACCTCGGCCAGGAAGGCGCTGCCCAGCGCTACTACCAGGTCGGCTACAAGCTCGCCTGCGAAGCCGACCCTCACGGCCACGCCGCCTGGATGATGCGCGCCCTCGCCCACCAAGCCCTGAGCCTCAAACAGCCCCACCACTGCGTCGACCTCGTCGAAGGCGCCCTCCGCACAGGTCTCGGCCACGTCGACGGCCAGACCGAGGCACTTCTCCACATCACCCACGCCCGCGCCTACGCCGCCACCGACGAGAACTCCCTGGCCGCGCGCGCCCTGCTCGCTGCCGAGGACGCCCTTCTCCGGGACGACGGCCCCCAGCCCAGCTACTCCCGCGTCAGTGGCCCCGCCGCGGGCACCGTGGCCAGCCACACCGCCCGCACCCTGACCGACCTCGCCGACCACATCGGCACCGAACGACAGCACCGCGACGCTCTCACCCGCTGGGACCCGGAGAAGTACAAGCGCGTCCACGCCCTGACCCACGCCGACCTCGGCGACAGCCTCTCCGCTCAGGCCCGCGCCGACGAGGCCGTCGCCGCCTGGACCCAGGCTCTGGTCCTCATGGAGGGCATGACCTCCGACCGGACCCGGAAGGCGATCACCTCAATCCGCTCCACCCTCGCGGTCTACCAGCGCCGCCGTGTCCCCGGCGCCGCAGATCTCGCCCGCCGCGCCCGCGAAGCCCTCGCCTAACATGCCCAACAACCCGCCCGACGAAGGGAACACCGTGACCCAGCAGACCGACGACCAGCCGAAGGCCCTCAAGCCGGCGCTCGAATCGATGACCCTGCTGGTCGCTGCGGTCATCGTCCACGACAAGGCCGCCAACCGCGTCGTCCTCCTCCAGCGCAGCGAGAACGCCAAGTTCGCCCAGGGCATGTGGGACCTGCCCGTCGGCAAGAGCGAGCCGGGCGAACCCATCACGGAGACGGCGGTCCGCGAGCTCTACGAGGAGACGGGCCTCACGGTGAAGCCCGAGTCTCTCAAGGTCGCCCACATCATCCACGGCGCCTGGGGTGTCGAGGCCCCCAACGGCTTCCTCACGGTCGTGTTCGCCGCCCACGAATGGACCGGCGAACCCGAAAACCGCGAACCCCGCAAGCACTCCCAGGTCCGCTGGGTCGACGCTGACGCTGTCCCCGAGAACTTCGTGGACACCACCGCCAGCGCCTTCCATCAGTACTTGGGCGGCAACTCTCAGGTATCACTTGACGGGTGGAACTAGCCCGCCTATCCAAGGCGGGCGAATCTTGAATCAACCAACGACAGCACTGGAGACCTGAGTGCAGGGGCCGTCCGTATCACGGCGTTCGATCAAGAATTGCGAGCAAGCGTGGCTCGAAGGGGTTGCGCAGCTGAGGGTGGGTAATCGGGCCGCTGCGGCTGCATCCTTTCACGCGGCCGTCGCGCACAACCCTCTTGCTGCTGACGCCTGGCTAGGACTGCATGCCGCGGGGCAGCTCCAGGGCCAGGCGATCGAGGCCATGCATGGTCAAGCCCAGTCCTTCGGTGCCATGCGCACGAAGCTCCAGACCCCGCTGTCCTCCCGGTTTCAGATCGGGGGGTACGTGAACTTCCGTTTAGAGACGCACCGTGACCTGTGGCTCGCGAGGGCGGCGAAGTTCTTGGACGACGGCCTACTCGATCAAGCATGGAACATGCTCTCCCACGCAGTGCTCGACTGTGACGAGACCCGCTTCGTCTGCGCCCGCTACGCCGTCCTGAAGAAGGACTGGCCACTCCTTCTGACCTTTGCCGAGGGAATCCGGAACTCCTTCCTACGGGACGAGTCGCAGCTCTGTGTTGCGGCCAGCCTTATCGCCCAAGGCGTATCCCACGAGGCACTCAACGTGCTGAGCCCACTTCCGCAAGCGCTGGCTGATAACGCCGGATTTCTCGGGGAGATTGCCTACTTGCGTGGCCGTGCGTATGAGCAGCTCGGCCGGGCTGAGGAAGCCCTGAAGCAGTTCCAGACAGCGTTCCGGTACAGCCCGACCCTGGGTGATGTGGCCCAGCGGGCGAAGGTGGTGGCCCCGCCTGCTGCGCGCCTGCCCGCCCAGGCTGCTGGGGCTGCGCAAGAACAACGTGAGGACTCCTCCGGCGTCACTTTGAGCGACGAGGAGCGTTCGGCATTGCTGGATGAGGCGATGGCCGAACTCGACGAGATGGTCGGGCTGGCCCCGGTGAAACGCCAGGTGCGGACCCTGTCGGCACAGCTGAGGATGGCGGCAGTGCGAAGAGGCCAGGGCCTGGCTGCGGCACCGGCTCCACAGCACTTGGTATTTGCCGGGCCGCCCGGCACGGGCAAGACCACGGTGGCCCGCGTCGTAGGCAAGGTCTTCGCAGGGCTTGGCTTGCTGGCCCGAGGCCACGTCGTCGAGGCCCAGCGCGTTGACCTCGTGGGACAGCACCTCGGAGAGACGGCGATCAAGACATCAAAGATCATCGACGAGGCCCTGGACGGTGTTCTCTTCATCGACGAGGCGTACGCACTGTCCAACACCGGGTACTCGGGAGGTGACGCCTTCGGCAAGGAAGCCCTACAGGTGCTCCTCAAACGAGCCGAAGACGACAGGCACCGTCTGGTTGTGGTTCTCGCCGGGTACCCGAACGAGATCGATGACCTCCTGTCCACCAACCCAGGTCTCACCTCCCGCTTCAATACTCGGGTGGACTTCCCTGCCTACTCGGCTGACGAGCTGGTGCTGATCGCGGAGTCGTTCCTGGTAGCCCAAGGCGATGCCCTTACCGACGAGGCAGCGATTGCGCTGCGTATGTCATGTGACCTCGTCGTCACCAATGGCCTGATCGACCGGCTTGGTAATGGGCGCTTCGCGCGCGAACTCGCTCGGAAGGCTGCCGCAGTGCGGGACCTGCGGGTCTACGACGCGCTCGGCAGCTCTGGAGTCCCGTCGGAGGACGAAGTCATCACGCTGCACGTGGGTGATGTCATGGACGCGTACCAGGAACTCACTGAAAGCGTTCCGCCGAACCGCTGACCGGGGGATCGCGGAGGTCTGCTGGTCCGCAGCCAGTCCGCAGGACACCCGTAAACGGCCGCCGGAAGCCAACGCGTGCCAACACGGAAGTCCCAGGTCAGAGCCCTGGAGGGGGCTCCGCCGCAGGTCAGGATCTGGCTTCAGACATTCCGCTTCAACGTGTGATTGGTTTCGTTACCGTGAGCTAAACGGTTCGTCAAACGTGCAGGTCAGATGGGGCCGGGCTCTGTGAGTCCGGGCCCATCTGCGTTCCCGTGCTGACGTGGTGCTGACTCCTACTTGCTCCTCGGCGGGGTGAGCTTGTCGAGATCCAGGCTGATCTCGAACGGCACAGGCCGCTTCAGGGTGCCCCGGAAGATGCCGGCGGGCGCGTAGGCGCCAGTCGGTTCGTCGAGTTCATAGACGTGGACGACGGGGGCGCCGTCCTCGTCCTCGATGCACCAGTAGTGCGGGATGCCGGCCTCCGCGTACTTGCGGAGCTTGACCGTGCGGTCCCGGTGCGCGGACTCGGGTGAGACGACCTCGATGACGAGTCGCACCTCGTCCGGCGCGAACCAGGTGCGGTCTCCGTCGTAGTCGGCCGTCGTCAACAGCAGATCCGGCTCGGGCCGGTTTCGCTCGTCGAGTTTTATGGTCATCTCGCGGCCGACCCTGACATCGCCGGGCGCCTGCTCCATGAGAGCGACGGTGAGCATGGTGACGAGGTGGCCGTGCCACCACCTCTGCGGCGACATCATGAAGACAAGCGCTCCGTCGATCAGCTCTGTGTGGCGGGGTGCCTCGGGAAGGCGGTCCAGGTCCTCCGCGAACCAGCCTTCCTCACGCGGCGGGCGCATCCAGTCGGGCAGTGCGGTCATGGCTCAACCGTAGCGATTCGACGAGGCGCGGGCCACGAGATCGTCACCAAGGGACTGTCCTTTCTGTCGTCCCGGAGTCCCAGACCTGCCACCCGTGCTGATTCTGCGCTGACTTGGATCTCTTAGAAGCCAGTTTCCGCAGGTGAGAGCGTTGCGGTGGACATTCCGCTTCAACGTGTGACGCTATGTCCATACCTGTGCCCGACCCGCCTGTTGCCGGGTCGGGCACAGCTGTGTGTCCGCAGTGAGTCCTCGATCCCGCGATGCGGTGACAGCTTTTGGCCGGGCGGCGTCGCGGCGACGCGGTCTCAGACCTTGACGACCTCCACGGAAGGGCCGCACAGGAGTCTCAGGTCCTCGGGGTCGGACGTGAGGACGGTGACCGGCCGGGGTGCGTTGCGGGCGATGACGGCGAAGGCGGCATCGATGGCGTACTTGTGGCCGTGGAGGTGATGGGCGCGCAGAAGTGTGGCGGCCTGGCCGGTGATCTCCTTCGTGACGTCGTGGACGTCGACACGGGAGAGGACCCACTTGATGCGGGCCGGGTGAATGTGCTCGTAGCCGGCCTCGAGCGTGGTCATGGCGCTGGTGGCGACGCGGACGCCCTCCTCCGACGCCGCCTGGACCAGGGCCACGACGGTGCGGTCCTTGCGGTAGAGCTTCGAGAGTCCTTCGCTGTCGAGCAGGAGGGTGCCGGGCATCAGGCGGCGGCCCCGCCGGCCTGCCGGTGGTCGTGGCGCAGCAGCTCCCGGGCGGCCTCGACCTCCTCGCGGGTGAGAGCTTCGTTGTCGGTCTCGAAGTCGGCGACGATCTCCCGCAGCTTGTCCATGGCGACCCGCTGTTCGAGAGCCTCGGCGACGTAGGCGGAAAAACCGCCGGGCCCGACATGGGCACGCACGGCCTCGGCGAGATCCTCGGGCAGGCTGATTGAATACTTCCTACTACCGCTCATGGTGCCGATCCTACCGGCGGTCGTAAGCCTGGGGGTGTGAATGACTGACCCGAGGTTCGGTCGGTCCGCAGGGCTGCGAAGGCCCGTCGAGGCCGGGTGTGGGCGGTGGGAAGATGCGGGGAGGCCAGAGAGGGGCGGGAGGCGTGGGGGTGCTGGATATTCTGACGCCGGATCGGCCGGCGTCAGGTGTCGTAAACGGTGGGGCGATGCCCGACGTGCACGACCCACACCACGAGTTCTCCGTTGTCGAGCGTGTAGACGACGCGGTAGTCGCCGACTCGCAGCCGGCGGCGGTCCGGCTGCGACACGAGCGCGGTGGTGTTGAAGCCGAGGGGGTCGCTCTCCAGCTCGGTCAGCTTGGCCAGGATGCGCAGCGCCATGTCGCGTGGGATCTTCCGAAGCTCGGCCTGCGCCTCTGGCCGGAAGACGGTTCGGTACTCACTCACCTCGCGCCAGCGTCTCCCTCATGATGTCCTCGATCGGGATCCCGGGAGTCGGGTTGGCCATGCGCTCGTCGATGATCCGGTTGATCTCACGCTCTTCCCACTCCTGGTACTTGCGCAGCACCTCGATGGAGACGACGGCGGCGACTTGCTTGCCTCGGCGCGTGATCACTGTGGGTACGTCGTCGCGATCCGCGCGCTCCACGACCTCAGCCAGGTGTGCGCGCACGTCGCGGATGGACTCTATGGGCAGCGGCTGTGTCATGCGCTCAAGCGTACCGAGTGTGTCATGTGTACACCAGCTTGGCGGGTCGCGTGGTGCTGGATGTGCTGCATGAACTCGCACCGTGCTGGATAGGTGCCGGATAACCACTTCCGGAACCCTTTTTGTGCAGGTCGGAGCTCTGGGCTGAACGTTCCGCTTCAACGTGTCGCGGCGGCGTGGGCTTGTCGAGGTCCAGGCTGATCTCGAACGGCACCGGGCGCTGGAGGGTGCCACGGAAGATGCCGGCGGGCGCGTAGGCGCCGGTCGGTTCGTCGCGCTCGTAGACGTGGACGACGGGTGCGCCGTCCTCGTCCTCGATGCACCAGCAGTGCGGGATCCCGGCCTCCGCGTACTTGCGGAGTTTCACCGTTCGACCGCGGCGACGCACCGAAGGGGCCGGGCTCTCGGAGGCCGGCCCCTTCGGGTTCCGCCCGGGGGTCAGACGGGTGGTGGGGTCGTGAGTTTGCGGGTGGTGGAGCGGAGGGCGAAGGCCATGACGAGTTCGAAGGCGCCGATCAGGACCAGCCAGAGGCCCAGCAGCCGGGTCAGGGCGACCGCGGAGTCCACCGGGAAGCAGAGCACGACGATTCCGGCGACGACGCCGAGGGCGCCCAGGCCGAAGCGCAGGCCGCGGTGGGCGAGGGTGCGGTCGGCGATCGCGACGTAGGCCGCGAGGACTCCGGTCAGCAGCCAGGAGACCCCGACGATCAGGGCGAGCAGGCCGACCGTCTGCATGGGGTGCCGAAGCACCAGGACGCCCGCCAGCAGGGCCAGCAGGGCGATCAGGACGCCCGCCAGTCTGCTGCCGCCCGACTCCTTGCCGTGCGAGAAGGCCGACACGAAGCGGAAGCCGCCGGCCACCAGGAGCTGCAGTCCCAGGATCACGGCCAGGACGTGCAGGGTCTCGTCGGGCCAGACGAGGATCAGGATGCCTGGGATCAGGGTCGCGAGGGCGAGGCCCAGTGCCCAGTGCCATGAGCCCCCGAGCACCTTGAGGGTGTCCTCGGGGTCGGTGTGCGCGTACTCCGGTGCGTCGGGGGATACGGTCATCACGCCTCCCGGGCGGGCCGGGCGGCCCGCGGGGGCGCCGTGGAGCCGCCGGACGTGCCTTGCTGACTCTTGAGGCCATTTTAGGTCCCCGCGGGTCACCGCGCCGGTCGGTGGAGGAGGCGGCTACAGCCCCCGGACCGAGGCGACCGAGAAGGTGGTCGGGGTGCCCGTCGACGGGGTCATCGGGCCGCCCTTGTCGAACTGGGAGCGGACCACCAGGGTGCGGGTCGGGGTGTGGGCCAGGGTGGTGGGGATCTGGAGGGCCGGGTCCGTGATGCTGTGGACCAGGCGGGCGCGGGTGCCGTCCGGGGTGAGCTGCCAGCGGGTCAGGGTGTTGGTGATGTTGTGGGCCGCCCGGAGGGTGCCGCCGGGGGAGAGGTCGAGGCCGTCGGCGGCCTTGAGGTCGCCGCCCGTGAGGATGACCCGGCTCAGGGTGCCGGTGGCCAGGTCGACGCGGTGGAGCTCCCCGGCGGTCATGTCCACCGCCAGCAGGTAGCGGCCCGCCGCGTCGGAGGTGATGCCGTTCAGGGTGAGCTTGCCGGGCGGCGGCGGGGTGACCTGCCGGCTCAGGTCGTAGGCCGCCGTCAGGGCGCCCGAGCCGGCGCGCAGTTGGGCCGGGGTGACGCGGTAGATCACGGCGCGGACGCTGTCCGTCAGGTAGGCGGTGCCGTCCGGGGTGATGGTCAGGTCGTTGATGAAGTGCGGGGTGGCGGCGTCGACGTCGAAGCGGGCCAGGCGGATGCCGGTCGCCGTGTCGTACACCGTGACACCGGCGGTGGAGTCGGTGACCCACAGGCGGCCGCGCGCGTCGACGCGCAGGCCGTTGGCCGTGTGCCGGCCGTCGGTGCCGGAGGGCAGGAAGACCTCGGCCGCACGGGCGCCGGGGCGGGCGCGGTAGACGGTGCCGTCGGCGTACGAGCCGACGTAGACCGCGCCGGTACGGGCGTCGGCGGCGATGCCCTCGGGGTAGGCCTTCGCGCCGGGCAGGGTGAACGCCGTCGACACGCGGGCCGGGCCGGGGGCGGCGCCGGTGGTGAGCGCCGTGGTGAGGGCCAGGGCGGCGGCGACGGGCAGGGCATATGACAGCTTGCGCATGGGTGCATCCTTCTGAGTGAGTGGGTTCGAAGAGTAGTTAGAGTTCTAATACTTGGCAAGGGTCATAAGATGCCGTCATGACCTCCATGCCCGCCGAGGAGCGCATCGGCTCGCACATCAAGCGCGCCGAGCAGGCGCTCGTCGCGGCGAAGACCACCGCCTGCAAGCCGGCCGCGGTGACGGTTCCGCAGTACGCGGCCCTGCTCTGGCTCGCCGAGAAGCCCGGGATCTCCGCCGCGGCCCTCGCCCGCCTGTGCGGGGTCACCGCGCCGACGATGAACACCGTGCTGAAGAACCTTCACGAGCGCGGCCTCGTCGAGCGGACCCCGCACGAGTGGCACCGCAACGTGCTGGAGACCCGGCTCACGCCCGAGGGGCGCGCCGCGATGGAGCTCGCGGACGCGGGGGCCGTGCGCGTGGAGCGGACGCTCGCCGCGGCCCTGACGCCGCAGGAGCGCGACCAGCTCATCGGCCTGCTGGGGCGGTGCGCGGAGGTGCTCGACGCGCTGAGGTGAGCGAGTCGAAACCTGAAGTTCCAGGCAAGTTTTTGCAGGGATTTGGAACTATCCGCAGAATTCGCTCATCAGGACCAGTCAAGGGGATGTCCGTGTGCTGCCCCGCCCCAGGGGCAGCCGAGACCGTTCGGAGCGAAGTTCGTGGATCAGTACCCTCAGCAGTCGTCCGGCCGCGAGCCCCAGGGGCCGGGGGGGCGCAGGAAGTCGCGGCGCGCGATAGGGATCAGCGCCGGCGTCGTCGGCGCGCTGGTCCTCGGCGGCGGGGGTTTCGCCGCGTACAAGAACGAGTGGTTCGACGGGAACGGCCAGGCCGTCAGCTTCGGCGGGAACCACCAGCCCGCCGCCGCCGGGACGGACGGCGGTCCGGCGCAGAAGGGCGCGAGCCCCTCCGCCTCGCCCACGCCCACCGGCGACCCCGACGTGCAGCTGCCCGCCGGCCCGAAGTCGGACTTCAAGCAGACCACCAGGCTCGACGACGGCACGGTCATCGCCAAGACCCGCCTCGCCGGCACCAAGTCCGGCTTCGAGGGGGACGTCTGGGTCTGGGCGCCCAAGGAGTACGACGACCCGAAGTACGCCAAGAGCGCCTTCCCCGTCCTCATCGCCCTGCCGGGCGGCAACGGCTTCCCCACGAACTACTGGGCCGACCGCAGCCTCGGCCTCCAGAAGGCCATCAGCGAGGGCGTCCAGGCCGGGACCAGCCTGCCCTTCGTCGTGATCATGCCGGTGCTCAACCCGGACAACAAGTACTACTACGACGGCGCCGACATACCCGGCCAGCCCAGGATGGGCACCTGGATCGCCGAGGACGTCCCGGACTTCGCCCGCGCCAACTTCCGCACGTACAAGTCCCGCGACGGCTGGGCCTTCATGGGCTCGTCCTCCGGCGCCTTCGTCGGCATGAAGACGCTCCTGCAGTACCCGGACCGCTTCAAGGCCGTGATCGCCAGCGGCGGCGAGATCGTCCCGGACTCCCCGCTCTGGAAGGGCCACCAGGCGGAGATGGACGCGAACAACCCCGAGAAGCTCGCCGAGAAGCTGATCGCGAGCGGCGGCCCGGACGTCTACATCAACTTCCAGGTCGGCACCAAGGAGTCCGGCAAGGACCGGATGGCGAAGTTCGTGCAGCAGTGCGGCAAGGGCCCCGTCAAGACGACCATCCGGGACATCCAGAACGGCGAGCACAACGGCTGGCACTACGTGCGCGGTATGAAGGAGGGCTCGCTGGAGTGGGTCAGCAGGGTGCTGAAGGGCCCGAAGCCCGAGGCCGGCTGAGCCGCTCCACCCCGCCCCGGCTCCCGCCGCACCCCACCCCCGTTCCCGTTTCCGTTCCCGCCTTCGTTCCCGAGCCTTCGTTCCCGCCCCCGGACGCCCCGGAGGCCGCCGCACGGGGCGCCCGCACGGGGCGTCCGTACAGGGCATCCGTACAGGCGTCCGCCACGTGGCCCTCGCCACGTCGCCCCGGTCCCAGGCAACCCCTACGGTCGTTGACACCTCTGTAGAAGCGATAAGGGGGACCTTTCGGTCCGACCCGCGCCCAACCGGGGCGCCGGAGAGGGAACGGGAACAAATCCGTGCAGTATGACCAGCAAGGCGGCGACGGCGACCCCGCGACCGGGGGCGGCCGCCGCCCCGGCCGCCGCCCGCGGAAGCGCCGGATCCTGATCGGCGCCGCCCTCGCGCTCGCCCTCGCCGCCGGGGGCGGCGCGGCGTACGCGTTCGGCCTCTTCTCCGACATGGGGGACCCCGTCTCCTTCGGGAAGATCCAGGAGTCGGCGGCCGCCGAGGACATCGGCAGCCCGGGGGTGCTGATGCCCACCGGCCCCAAGTCCTCCTTCGTGCGCACCAGCCGGCTGCCGGACGGCACGCAGATCGCGATGACCACCCTGACCGGCAAGAAGTCCGGTTTCACGGGTGACGTGTGGGTGTGGGTCCCCAAGGAGTACGACGACCCGCGGTACGCCAAGAGCGGCTTCCCCGTCCTGATCTCCCTGCCCGGCGGCCGCGGCTACCCCAGGAACTACTGGGGCACGGGCCCGGGCCTCGGCCTCCAGCAGGCCGTGATCGACGGGGTCAAGAAGGGCACCAGCCTCCCGTTCATCCTGGTCATGCCGGTGATCAACGCCGACACCAAGCACCACTACGACGGCTCCGACATCCCCGGAGAGCCCAAGATGGGCACCTGGATGGCCGATGACGTCCCGGATTTCACGAGGGCCAATTTCCGTACCTTCACCTCCCGCGACGGCTGGGCCTTCATGGGCTCCTCCTCGGGCGGGTTCGGCGCCTTCAAGGACGTGCTGAAGTACCCCGACCGCTTCAAGGCGGTCATCGCGAGCGGCGTCGACTTCGTCCCCGACTCCCCGCTGTGGCGGGGGAACCGGGAGGCGATGGACGAGAACAACCCCGAGAAGCTCGCCGAGAAGCTGATCAGGCAGGGTGGACCCGACGTCTACATCAGCTTCCAGATCGGCACCAAGGAGAGCGGCCGGGACCTGGCCGAGAAGTTCATGCGGGAGTACGGGAAGGGACCCGTGCACACCCGGCTCCAGGTGATCCAGGATGGTGAGCACAACGGAAAATCGTACGTACGTGGCATGAGGGAGGGCTCCCTGGAGTGGATCAGCAAGGTGATGCAGGCACCGACACCCGACCCCGCCGTGCGATGAGCCCGGTGGTGAAGGGGGCGACGGCCGCGGCCGCCGCCGCGGGGATCGTGGCGGCGGCCGCCGTGGTCCTCCTCGGGGCGTCCGGCGAGCAGCCGGTCCACCCCTTCCCCACCGTCGGCGTGCTCATGGCGAACGGGGAGCACTGGTGCACGGCGAGCGTGGTCGACAGCCCGCGGGGCAACGTCGTCGCGACCGCCGCGCACTGCGTGGCCCCCGCGGGGGAGGACGGCCGTCCGGGCGAGGTGGCGCACGACGGGCTCGCCATCGGCGAGCTGTCCTTCGCGCCCGCCTTCTCCGGCGAGGGCTCGGGTACCCAGCCCCTCGGGGTGTGGAAGGTCCGCTCGATCCACGTGGACGAGCGCTGGACGAAGTGGGGCGACGAGACCGCCGACTTCGCCTTCCTCACCATCGAGCCGGACAAGGAAGGCCGCAGCCTCCAGCAGCGGGTCGGGCAGGGCGAGGCGCCCAAGCCGGACTGGACCTCCGGCTACGAGCGCGAGGTCACCGTCATCGGCTACCCGGAGTCCGACCACAACCCGCAGAACAAGCCGGTCTCCTGCACCACCCAGACCCGCCACGACACCGACGACCCCGACATGCTGTACATCAGCTGCGCGGGTTTCTGGACGGGCACCAGCGGCAGCCCCTGGATCGCCGACCGCGGCGGCACGGGCCAGCCGGGACGGCTCATCGGCGTGCTCAGCGGCGGGGACACCGACGTGGACTCCACGGCGGCGCTGTACGACGGGAAGGCCAAGGCCCTCTACGAGGCGGCGGCCCGGGGCTGAGGCTGCCCCCGTCCCGCGGCCCCCGTCCCGCGGCCCCCGCCCCCTTCCCGCGGCCTGCTTCCGTCCTACTTCCGGCGCTCGGTGCTGACGATCATGCCCACCGCCGCCACCACGATCGCGCCGCCGAGCACGATCGGCAGGGTCAGCGGCTCGTCCAGGACCAGCGCGCCGAGCGCGACGGCCACCACCGGGTTGACGTACGCGTACGTGGCCGTCAGCGACAGCGGGGCCGACTGGAGCAGCCACGCGTACGCGGTGAACCCGACGACCGAGCCGATCAGCACCAGGTAGCCCAGGGCCAGCCAGGAGGCGGTGGAGAAGGAGGCCGGGTCCAGACCGCGCTGCTCGCCGCGCGCCAGCCCGACGAGTACCCCGCCGAGCCCGCCCCACACCATCTGGTACGCGCTGCCGGTGAACGA
Organism: Streptomyces sp. NPDC001373; assembly: GCF_042895815.1. Taxonomy (NCBI): domain Bacteria; kingdom Bacillati; phylum Actinomycetota; class Actinomycetes; order Kitasatosporales; family Streptomycetaceae; genus Streptomyces; species Streptomyces sp. NPDC001373. Next base: position 679,405 of record NZ_JBIAWQ010000001.1, on the reverse strand, counting down.
GTTGCCCGGCAGCGGCAGCCGCCCCGCCGAGAAGGAGCCCAGGGACCAGGCGATCGAGCCCGACAGGACGAGCAGCACCCCCGACAGCCGGACCTCCCCGCTGAGCCCGGGGCTGGTCAGCACCGCCAGCCCCGCGAGCCCCACCAGCACCCCGGCCAGGGTCCGCGCGGGCGGCCGGTCCCCGGTGGCCGCCCGCAGCACCACCACCCACATCGGCACCGCCGCCACGAGCAGCGCGGCCAGCCCGGACGGTACCGAGGTCTCGGCCAACACGACCAGGCCGTTGCCGCCGAGCACCAGCAGCAGGCCGACCAGCAGCGTCGAACCGAGCTGCGCGCGGGTGACGCGGAGCGCGGACGGGCCGAACCGCCAGGCGACGATGCCGGCCAGCACCAGGCCCGCGGTGATGAAGCGGGCGCCGGCGGAGAGGAACGGCGGCATGGTCTGGACGACGATCCGGATGCCGAGGTAGGTCGAGCCCCAGACGACGTACACGACGCCGAGGGCCGCCCAGACGGCGCCGCTGGTCCCGCGCGGGGAGGTGCCCTGTTCCGTCGCCTCCGGCCGTGCCGGTATCGAGGTGCTCATGGCCGGATCCTACGGTCGGTGGTGCATGCACGCTTCCTGGTGTCTCACCCCTTGAGCAGGGCGTTCAGCTCGCCGTACGGGAGCGCTCCGGCGAGCGAGCCGTAGGTGCCGTCGGCGAGCAGCTCCTCGGTGGCGCGGCGGACGGCGGCGTACGCGGCCTCCGCCACCCACGAGCCCAGGCTGACGCGGGCCACGCCCAGGGCGCCGAGTTCGGCGACGGAGGGGGCGCCGGGGCCGACGAGGACGTTGAGCGGTGCGTCGATGCCCCGGGCGAGCTCCGCGACGATGGCGGGGTCGGTGACGCCGGGCACGAAGACGCCGGTGGCGCCGGCGGCGAGGTAGGCGGAGGCGCGCGCGAGGGTCTCGTCCAGACGGGTGGCGCTCTCGCCGAGGCCGAAGAGGTAGGTGTCCACGCGGGCGTTGATGTAGAGCGGGATCCCGGCGGCGTCGGCGGCGGCCCGGGCGGCGGCCAGGCGCTCCGCGTGCTCGGCGGGGGCGCGCGTGCCGTCCTCGATGTTGACGCCGACCGCGCCGGCGGCCAGGACGCCGGCGACGGTCTCCCCGACACCCGCGGCGTCGGCGGCGAAGCCGCCCTCGATGTCGGCGGTGACGGGGACGGAGACGGCGCCGGCGACACGGGCGATGAGGTCCAGGGCCCGGTCCCGCGCGAGGGCGTCGCCGTCGGGCGCCCCGAGGGACCAGGCGACGCCGGCGCTGGTGGTGGCCACGGCCGGGGCGCCGGCCGCCTCGACGATGCGGGCGCCGGCCACGTCCCAGGCGTTGGCGAGGGCGAGGGGGGCGGCGGGGCTGTGCAGGGCGGTGAAGGCGGTGGCCTTCTCAAGTGCGGCGGTCATGGGGGTAGTCCAGCAGAATCCGGCGGGTCCGGCTGGCGGATTTCCGACATGGACGCGGCCCGGCCGGGGCCGTGCGGGGGTCTCAGGGGGCCAGTCCGGACGTGGCGCCGGCACCGCACAGGGGGATGACCGCCGTGCGGCCCTCCAGGGGGTCGGAGGGTGCGCCGGGTCCCACCGCCGCCCAGCAGGCCGCGGCCGTCGGCTCCACGAACAGCCCGCGGCGGGCCAGGTCCCGCTGGGCCTCGCGGATCCGGGCGTCCGGGACCGTCAGGATCGCGCCGCCCGACTTCCGCACCGCCGACAGGATCTGGCGGCCCCGTGGCGGCGCCGGGATCGCGATGCCCTCCGCGAGGGTGGGCCGCTGCTCCACCGGCTCGGCCTCCTCCGCGCCCTCCGCGAAGGCGGCCGCCAGCGGCGACACCGCCTCCGCCTGCACCCCGACCAGCGCCGGTGCCCGTACTCCGCGCCGGCCCAGCTCCGCCACCGCCAGCGCCGCCCCCAGCAGCAGCGTGCCGTTGCCGACGGGGACGACGAGCACCTCGGGGAGCCGCCCGTCGAGGGCCTCCCAGACCTCGTACACGTAGGTCTTCGTGCCTTGCAGGAAGTAGGGGTTGAAGACGTGGCTCGCGTAGAAGGCGCCCGGCTCGTCCGCCGCGGCCCGCGCGGCCTTCGCGGCGGCCTCGCGGCCACCCGGCACGACCCGTACGGCCGCCCCGTGCGCCCGCATCCGGCCGGTCTTCTTCTCCGGGGCGCCCTCGGGCACGAAGACCTCACAACGCAGGCCGGCCCGCGCGCAGTACGCCGCCACGGAGGTCCCCGCGTTCCCGCTGCTGTCCGCGACGACCCGCTCCGGACCCAGCCGCCGGGCCAGCTCCGCGAGCATCACCGCGCCCCGGTCCTTGAACGACAGCGTGGGCATCATGAAGTCGAGCTTGGCGTGAATCCGGTCCCCGAGCGGCAGCATCGGGGTGTGCCCCTCGGACAGGGTCACCGAGAACGCCCCCGGCAGCGGCAGCGCCGGCGCGTACCGCCACAGGGAGGGCGGGCCGGCGGCCGGCTCCAGGGCGACGGCCGGATCCGGGGTGAAGTCGAGGTCCCACGGGCCGCCGCAGACCGGGCAGCACCAGGGGGCGGTCCGCACGTCCGCGCGCGTGCCGTCCTCGGGGCAGACATAACCAGGAAGTGCGTGCGTCATGTGCGGAGCGCCTTTGCTCGTTCATGGCCGTCGTATGGCACGGATGTTACGCGTCCGTGGGGCTCTTGTGGGATGGCGCACGGGTGGGCCAACCTTACGGCGGCCACGGCCCGTTGGGCGGTCCTGGGGCCCGGGTCTGGGCCGAGGGCCCGTACGGGGCCCTCGTCGCCTGGAACGCCCCGGCGCTCGACACCGCGGTGCGCGACTCCATCGCGTCCGGCATCACCTGCGTCGACGGCCACCCCGCCCACCGGCCCGCGCTTCGAGAGCACCGCCGACTACGCGGTGGGCGACAACGCCACGGTCGAGTCCCCGATCACCGTCAGCGGGGTCTCGACGGCAACGCGCCGGCCGCGCTGGGCGTCTCCGCGGACGTCAAGCACACCTACGTCGGCGACCTGAAGGTCGACCTGGTCGCCCCCGACGGCACTCTCCACAACCTGCACAACCGCACCGGCGGCAGCGCGGACGACCTCGTGAGGACGGTGACGGTCAACGCCTCCTCCGAGGTGGCCAACGGGGTCTGGAAGCTGCGCGTGAGCGACAACGCGGCCGCCGACACCGGAAGGATCGACTCCTGGGCGCTGCAGTTCTGACCCGCCCGGGCCGAAGGGGCGTGACACCGGGCGGGAGCGCCCGGTGAAGGCGGGGGCGACCGATCACCGGGTCGCCCCCGCTGCGTACTATTTCGGGCAGCCGTTCGCGTGAGGTCGTGCGCGCGCTGCCGTTTCGAGCCCCCTGTGATGGAGCACCTCACGCTGTGAGCACCCCGCAACCGCCCCGCCCCGCCGGCCCCGGCCCCTCCTGGCCGCCGCCGTCGCCGCAGCCGGGGTGGGGGCCTGGGCCCGGCCCGGCGGGACCGCCCGCGCTCAACGGCTTCGCCCTCGCCTCCCTGCTGGTCGGGCTGCTCTGCTTCCCGCCCCTCGGGGTGGTCTTCGGCCTGGTGGCGCTGGTGCAGATCCGGCGCGGGCGGGAGCGGGGCAGGGCGCTGGCGGTCGCCGGACTGGCGGTCTCCCTGGTGACCACGTCGGTGATGGTGTACGGGCTCACGAGCTACGCCCGGCCCTTCCTGGAGCGGCTGGGCCCGGGGCCCGCCCCGGAGGCGGTCGAGGGCCAGCTGACCGACATGGACCGGCTGCGGGCGGGCGACTGCTTCAACGTCCCCGGCGGGGACCTCCTCGACGAGACCCCCTTCACCTACCGGATCGACTGCGCCCGGGTGCACGACGCCGAGGTGACCTCCGCGACCGTGCTCGGCCCCGGCGGCTTCCCGGGCGCCTCCAAGCTCAAGGACACCGCCACGGAGGCGTGCTGGAAGGCGCAGGACGCCTACGCGATGGACACGTGGGCGCTGCCCGACTACGCGGAGATGTACTACTTCGCCCCCACGCGGGATTCCTGGCGCGCGGGCGACCGGCGGCTGTTGTGCGTGATCGGCACGTCGGGGCACGACCACACGGGGAGCCTGCGCAAGGACGCGGGGATGCTGACGCCCGAACAGGTCTCGCTCCTGACCGCCCTCAACGCGGCGGACGGGGCGCTGGGGGGCGCCCCCGAGCGGGAGCTCGACGAGGCGCTGCCGGAGTACCGGTCGTGGGCGCGGGAGGTCGACGAGGCGCTGGCCGCGCAGGAGCGCGTGCTGCGGGACGCCGTCTCCGCGCATCCGGAGGCGGGGGCCCGGCTGAAGGAGCTGGCGGCGGCGCGCGCGGAGTGGCAGCGGGCGGCGCGGGCGGTCCGGCCGGCGGACTTCCGGCAGGCGTGGGACGCGGCGGAGGGTGCGCTGACGGTCGAGGGGGAGAAGGCGCTGCGGGGTGCGTACGGGCTGTCGACGCGGGTTCCGGAGTGGCGCGAGGAGGACCGGGCGGGAGCGGGGGCCGGGCCGTCGTCCGGCGCGGCCTGAGGGCCTTGCGGGTAACGCGCGGTAACGGGTTTGAGTGACCAGGCTTCATCACATCGGGTGAAACTCTGGCCCGCACTTGCACAGCTCAACAGTCGGTTGCCAGGGTGTAGCTGTCTGTCAACCTGATGGGAGTGGCCCGTGACTTTCGGTGAGCAGCCGGCCTACCTTCGCGTCGCCGGGGATCTGCGACGGAAGATCGTCGACGGGTCCCTGCCCCCGCACACCCGGCTCCCTTCGCAGGCCCGGATCCGCGAGGAGTACGGCGTCTCCGACACCGTCGCGCTGGAGGCGCGCAAGGTCCTCATGGCGGAGGGTCTGGTCGAGGGTCGTTCGGGATCCGGCACGTACGTGCGCGAGCAGCCCGTCCCGCGCCGGGTCGCGCGCTCCGGCTACCGCACGGGCGGGGCGTCGACCCCGTTCCGGCAGGAGCAGGCGGAGTCGGGAGCGCACGGCACGTGGGAGTCGAACAGCGAGCAGGCGGCGGCGCCGGCGGACATCGCGAAGCGGCTGGGCATCGAGCCGGGGGACCGGGTCATGCGCACCCGGTACGTCTTCCGTGACGCGGGCGAGGCGATGATGCTGTCCACGTCCTGGGAGCCGCTGTCGGTGACCGGCCGGACCCCGGTGATGCTGCCGGAGGAGGGGCCGCTGGGGGGCTCGGGGGTGGTCGACCGGATGGCCGCGATCGACGTGGTCGTGGACAACGTGGTCGAGGAGGTCGGGGCCCGGCCGGGGCTGGCGGAGGAGAACATGGTCCTCGGCGGGGTGCCGGGGCACGTGGTGCTGGTGGTGACGCGGACGTACTACGCGTCCGGGCGGGCCGTGGAGACGGCGGACGTGGTCGTCCCGGCGGACCGGTACCGGCTGTCGTACCACCTGCCGGTCCGTTAGCCGCGGGTTCCGCGCCCGGAGCGCCGACGGGGTCCCGAACGAGCCCCGGCGGCGCTTTCGCACGCCTGGCCGGATGCATACGCCCCCAGGTGCCTCTTGGTGAAAACCCGTATCCGCTCAGTGAAGGTCGGGCGTAAGCTCGGGCATATGCGCAATGCGGTTTCCTGGGCAGGAACATCGGCGGAGGGTGGAGCGCGATGAACGACAGCGGTGCCCTGCTTCCATGGCTGGTCATACGTCAGGACGACAACGGCAACCGCTACCGGGTGGGTCGGTACCCCACCCGGGCCGAGGCACAGAAGGTCGTCGACAGCCTTGAGGACCGGGGTCACGAGCAGCTCTACTGGGTCGAGCGGATCGAGCAGGCGGACGGCAGCCCGGCCGCCACGACCAGGAATTGAAGGCCCCCGCAGGGCCTGGCATAGGCTCCGTCCATGACTGTACGCGTGGTCGTGGGCGGAGCCCTCTGTCGTGACGGGCGCCTGCTGGCGGCCCGTCGCAGCGCACCCCCGGAGCTCGCCGGCCGCTGGGAGCTCCCCGGCGGCAAGGCCGAGCCGGGCGAGAGCGTGCCCGAGGCGCTGGTGCGCGAGCTGCGCGAGGAGCTCGGCGTCGAGACCGAGGCGCTGGAGCGGATCCCGGGGGAGTGGCAACTGAAGCCCGGCCTCGTGCTGCACGTGTGGACCGCGCGGCTGCTCTCCGGAGAGCCCGCGCCGCTGGAGGACCACGACGAGCTGCGCTGGCTCGCACCCCACGAACTGGACTCCGTCGACTGGCTCGACCAGGACCGCCCCTTCGTCGCCGAAGCGGGTCGCAGGCTCGGCGGCCAGGGGGCAGGCGGGGCGCACCGGGGCGCATGACCCCGCCGTTCTAGGCCGTCCGCGCCACAGTGCGCCGGTGGGCGGGGGATCGGGTGGTACGACGCCCCGAATATCGGGTATGTCGCTATTAGTCCCAATCTCGTCCCCCATTCGTCCCCGACGAACCTGACTGGGGTCGCTGGTGGCCCGGGAAGTGATCGGCGTGATCGACGCAGACGGTGAATGTGCCGAGTGGGCCTTCCCCGCCGAGCCCGGTGCCGTCCGCACCGCCCGCCACGCCGTGCGCGGCGCCCTCCGCTCCTGGGGCCTGGACGCCGTCGGTGACGTGACCGTCCTGCTGGTCAGCGAACTGGTCACCAACTCCCTGCGCTACGCCTCGGGCCCCATCGGCGTCCGGCTGGAGCGGCGCGATCCCGCCGAGCCGGGCCTCGCCGAGGGCCCGGCGCTGCTCGTGGAAGTATCCGATCCGCTTCCGGATCCGCCCCGCGAAAGGGTCGCCGCCGCCGATGACGAGGGCGGGCGCGGACTGCACCTCGTCGCCGTCTCCGCGCGCCGCTGGGGCACCCGGCACGGGAAGTCGGGGAAAACCGTGTGGTTCGAGTTGGCTCTTCCTGGTGAGTAACAAGGTGAAGGGCGGCAGGGGGTCTCCCGGAGCACGTCAGGGATGACCACCGGACGTGGCCGGAAAACAACGGGACCCTTTTGTGATCGTGAACGCCGTGCCGTACGGGGCCGTGGTGCTGAATACTTCGGTCATGGCCGGTCCGGTTGCGGTGAGCTGGAGGGGACGGTCGCGTGAGCGAGATACCTGCGCAGGCACATCAGACCCGCGTGCCCGGGGAGTCGTGGCACGACTCCTTGTGGCACAGCAGTCCGCCTGGCTCGATATATGACTACATAAAGGTCGCGTCGTTCTCGATCGGCCCGGACGGGCTCGTCGACCAGTGGAGCCTGCGCGCCGAGGAACTGTTCGGACTCCCCGCAGCCCAGGCCGTCGGGCGCGACCCGGTCGACGCCTTCATGCCGCCCGAGCTGCGCGACGGCGGGCACCGCAAGGTCGCCGAGATCCTCGACGGCAAGGAGTGGACCGGCCTGATCCCGTTCCGCATCCCGGGCGGCGACGGAGCGCACGGCGTGGCCGAGATCTACGTGATGCCCACCCAGACCGAGACCGGCGAGCGGGCCGCGCTCTGCGTCGTGGTCGACGTCCGCGCCCTGCGCCGCATCGAATCCGACCTGGCCGCCTCGCAGGCCATATTCGGCCAATCTCCCTTCGGCTTCCTCCTCTTCGGTACGGACCTCACCGTGCAGCGCGCCAACCGGCGCTTCGCGACCGTGTTCGGCGGCGCCGTCGAGGAGCACCGCGGCCGCACCGTGCACGACTACCTGCCCCCGCACGAGGCCGACCGGATGGCGGCGGCCCTGCGCCGCGTCCTGGAGACCGGCGAGTCCGTCACCGACCTGCGGATCACCGGCGCGGCCCCCGGCAGTCGCGACAACCGGCACTGGTCCATCAACCTCTACCGGGTGCACGACGGCACCGGCCGCCCGATCGGCATCGCCGGCCTCGGCACCGACGTCACCCGGCGCCACCTGGCCGCCCGCGAGGCGGCCGGCGTACGCCGCAACCTCGCCCTCCTCAACGAGGCCGGGCACCGCATCGGCAACTCCCTCGACCTGGAGACCACCGCCCGCGAACTTCTCGACGTCACCGTCCCCGGCTTCTGCGACCTGGCCGCCGTAGACCTCTACGAAGGACTCCTCCTCGGCGACGACGACCGCCCCGCCCGCCCCCAGGGCCCCGGACTCCCCTCCCTCCCCGGGCAGGGCGCCCGCCGCGCCCCCTCGGCACCACTGCGGCGCGTGGCCTTCGCCTCCGCCGTCTCGGACGCCCCCCTGTCGGGACCGGGCGCCCTGGTCTCCGTCGGGGAGACCCACCGCTACCCGGCCGCCTCCCCCGGGGCCGTCGCGCTGCGCACCGCCCGGACCCGGCTCATCGAGGGCGGCGGAACCGACGACCTCGTCCAGTCCACGCTGATCGTGCCGATGGTCGCCCACGACACGGTCGTCGGCCTCGCCCAGTTCTCCCGCACGAAGGGCAGCGAGCCCTTCGGCGAGCGCGACCGGGCCGTCGCCGTCGAACTGGCCGCCCGCGCCGCCGTCTGCATCGACAACGCCCGCCTCTACCGGCGCGAACACGAGCGGGCCCTGATCCTCCAGCGCAGCCTGCTGCCTCCCGGCGACCCGGAGGCGGCCGGCCTGGACATCGCCTGCCGCTACCTCCCGGGCAACGCCGCCACCGAGGTCGGCGGCGACTGGTTCGACGTCATCGAACTGCCCGGCCACCGCACCGCCCTGGTCGTCGGCGACGTCATGGGACGCGGACTGCGCGCCGCCGTCGCCATGGGCGAGCTGCGGACCGCCGTGCGCACCCTCGCACTCCTGGACCTGGAACCCGCCGAAGTGCTCACCGCCCTCGACGAGGTCGCCCGCGGCCTCGGCGCCCCCGGCGGCGCCCAGCAGGCCTCCCGCTCCGCCCTGCACTCCCGCGACGCCGACCGCTCGGAGGTCTACCTCGCCACCTGCGTCTACGCCGTCTACGACCCGGTGACCCGGCGCTGCACCATCGCCAACGCCGGCCACATGCCGCCCGTCCTCGTCGAACCCACCGAGGACGGCGCCGACCCGCGCCCCGGCCTGCTGCTGGAGATCCCGACCGGCATGCCGCTCGGGGTCGGCGGCGAACCCTTCGAGGAGGTCGAGGTGGAACTCCCCGAAGGCGCCCTGCTCGCCCTCTACACCGACGGACTCGTCGAGTCCCGCGACCACCCCCTGGAGGAGGGCCTGCGCGGCCTGCGCGGCGCGGTCGCCGACCCGGCCCGCCCGCTGGAGGAGGTCTGCGACCAGGTCCTGAACACCCTGCACACCCGCCACGGCGAGGACGACATCGCCCTGCTCATGGCCCGGGTCCAGGGACTGTCCGTGGACGCCGTCGGAGACTGGCAACTGCCCCGCGAGGCCCGCTCGGTGGGCCGGGCCCGCGAACTCGCCCGGGCCAAACTGCCCGCGTGGGGCCTGGAGGGCCTCCTCGACACCACCGAACTGCTCGTCAGCGAACTCGTCACCAACGCCCTGCGGTACGGGGAGGGCGAGATCCGGCTGCGGCTGCTGCTGGACCGCACCCTCGTGTGCGAGGTCTGGGACGCCAACCTCGCCCAGCCGCGCCGCCGCCGCGCCCGGGACACCGACGAGGGCGGCCGCGGCCTCCAGTTGGTCGGCCTGCTCTCGGCCGGCTGGGGCACCCGGCGCACCCACCGCGGCAAGACCGTCTGGTTCGAACTCCCGCTCCCGATGCCCGGCGGCACCCCGGGCGAGGCGGCCACCGAGCTCTCCGCGGAGCAGCTGCTGAGCATGTACGGGTGAGGAGGGCGGACGCCCCTCCGGGCCGGGGCCGCCCGCCTCAGGCCGCCCCGGTCTTGAGGGCGGCCAGGCGGGCCTCGATCTCCGAGGCCCTGCCCAGCTCCTCCAGCGACTCGAACTGCGCGTCCAGCGAGGAGGCCGCCAGCTCCTGCCGCCCCTGGGCCAGCGCCTCCTCGCGCCGGACCTTCTCCTCGAAGCGGTTCAGGTCACTGGCCGGGTCCAGGACGTCGATGTCCTTGACCGCGTCCAGCATCGCGTTCTGCGCCTGTGCGGTCCGCGCCCGGGCCACCAGCTCGTCCCGCTTGGCCTGGAGCCCCGTCAGCTTCTCCTTCATGGAGGCCAGGCCCGCCTTCAGCTTCCCGACCACCTCCGTCTGGGCGGCGATCACCGGCTCCGCCACCGCCGCCTCCTTCTCCGACCGCATCTGCCGCCCCAGGGCCACCTTCGCCAGGTTGTCGAACCGGTCCGCGTCCGCCGCCGCGCCCGACGCCCGCAGCCCGTCCGCCTTCCGGCTCGCGGCGAGGGCCTTGACGCCCCATTCGGCGGCCGCGTCCACGTCCTCCTGGTGGTCGGCCTCCAGCATCCGCAGGTTGCCGATGGTGGTGGCCACCGCCTGCTCGGCGTCCGAGATGTTGTTCGAGTAGTCGCGGATCAGCTGGTCGAGCATCTTCTGCGGATCCTCCGCCTGGTCCAGCAGCGCGTTGATGTTCGCCTTCGCCAGCTGCGTGACGCGGCCGAGGACGGTCTGCTTGCTCATGGTGGGTCTCTCCTGGGGGCGCCGCGGTGGGGTGGGACGGGGGACGGGGGAGGGGCCTGGGCCGGGGGCGTCTCAGAAGCGGCCGCCGCCGCCCATGCGGCCCCGGGTGCCCTCACCGCCGAAGGAGCCCGGGCCGCCCCCGCCCCCGAAACCGCCGCCCCCCTGACCCCCGCCGCCGAAGCCGCCCCGGCCGCCGCCGCGCAGGAGTTCACCGAGGATGATCCCGCCGAGCACGGCCCCGCCCCGGCCGCCGCCCGCCTGCTGCCCGGCGTACGGGTTGCGGTACTCCCGTACGTCCTGCTCCGCCAGCCGCTGCGCCTGCCGGGCCAGGGAGTCCGCCTGCTGCGCCTGCGCCAGCGCCCCCGCCGGATCCGGCCCCGCCAGGGACACCGACCGCTCCAGGAGCCGCTGCGCCTCCGCCAGCCGGGTGCGGGCCTCACTGCCCACGGCGCCCCGGCTGGTGGTGACGTAGTCCGCCGCCGCGCCGATCGCACTGCGGGCCGACAACTGGGCCTGGTCCAGCAGCGCCGCCGCCCGCCGCCGCCCCGACTCCTGCTCGCGCGCCCCCGTCAGAGCCTGGTCCAGGGCCGCGTCGGCCTCCTCCACCCGGCGCAGCGCGTCGATCGGGTCGTACCGGCCGGCCGCCTGCTCCCGCCGCACCTCGTCCCGTACGGCCTCCGCCCGGGCGATCCGGCCCCGCAGGTCCGCCGTGGAGGAGCCCGCGGCGGTCCCGGTGAGCAGTCCGTGGGCGTCGGCGAGGTCGGCCTCCGTCTCGGTGAGGGCGCCCGGCAGCTTTCCGGCGGCCTCCGCCAGCTCCTGCGCCCGCCGCTCGACCGCGTCCACCAGGGTCGCCGCCTGGTCCACCGCCCCTTCGGCGGCCCGGACGTGCACGGCGGCCCGGCCGCTGTCCCCGCCGTCCAGCGCCGCCCGGGCCTCGTCGAGGCTGGTCGTCGCGAACAGCAGCCGGTCCTCGGCCTGCACGGCGTTGGAGGCGACCGGCGCGGATGCGGAGTCCGCGTACCGGCCGGCCAGAGCCGTCAGCGTGGCCCCGGCCGTCGACGTCCGGCCGCTCAGCTCCCGGAAGCGGGTCTCCACGGCGGCCAGCGCCGCGGGGGCGTTCCGCTCCAGGTCCCGCAGCCGGTCGAAGGCCGCCGACTCGGCGTCCAGCCGGCGGTTGGCCTCCGCGCAGCGGGCCAGGACCTCGTCGAGCATCCGGCGGCGGGTGGCATCGTCCTCGGGGTGGGCGTCGTCCAGCTGCTGGCGCAGCCGGAAGGCCTGAGTCAGCTCGCCCCGGGCGTACGCCACCGCCGCCGTGAACGCGGCGACGGCCTCCTCGCCGAACTCGGCCGTGGCGAAGCCGAGTTCCTCGGTGCTGGTGTGGACCGCGTCGTCGGTCTCCACCAGGAGGGTCCTGACCCGGGCATCGAGCTCGGGGAGCGGGGCGGGCTCCGCCCGCCGGCCGTCCCAGCCCGGGTGGCGCGTCGCCGTCCCCCGGCCGCCGCCCCCGGCCCCCTCGCGCCCGCGCCGACGGTACACGTACACCCCGAGAGCCCCGGCCCCGCCGACGACGACCACCGGCAGCACGTAGTCCCCGACCCCGCCCTGCCCGCCGGCCGCCTCCCCGCCGGGGTCGGCCGGGCCCGGGGTGACGGAGGGCGTGGGGACGGGCTTGCCGCCGAGTGCCGCGTCGTAGCCGTTCGCCGCGCCGATCGCGGCGCCCGCCCAGTCGTTCTGCCGCAGGGCCGGCTCGATGGCGGTCCGGGCGACGTCCGCGAGCTGCGCCTCGGTGAAACCGGACTCCACATCGGCCGAATAGGCGTACTGGCGTGTGCCGGTGGCCACGGCGAGCAGCAGGTCGTCCTGGCCGAAGCCGTTCTTCTGGGCGGTGGCGTCGGCCCAGCTCTGGGGGGAGCGGCCGGAGAAGTCGTGGACGTAGGTGACGAAGAGCTGGATCCGCCGGTTCGAGTACAGCCGCTCCAGGGCGGCGGTGACCTCCGGCCGACGGCTGCCGAGGGCGCCCACGCGGTCGGTGATCTGCCCCCGATCGAGCGTGACGGGATCCTCCGCCCGCGCCTCGGGCGCGGCCGCCACCCCCCACCAGCCGGCGAACGCCAGCAGCACGGCGGCGAAGCGCAGCATGGGGCGCTGTCGCGGCGTCCAGCTTCTCGGCGGGTGCACATTTGGGAGGGTATGGGGGGTCGTGGGGGCCCGCACCCGGAAGCCGTGCGGCGGTGGGCCCGCCATCTCCCCCACGAGGGGCCGGGGGCCGGGCGGCGGCTGCCCACCCGCCTCGCGGCGGGACACGGCCGGGCGGTAGTGGAGACGGCGGGCCGGGACCTGGGAATGGCGGTATCCCCCAGGGCGGTATAGGGAGGGCTTGGGGGTTTCCCGGCAGTCTCATCGTCCTTCCGCGTCGGGCCGCCCTGCCAAGGGCGCTCCCTCCGGTCGCGTCGCTCCGCGATCGCCTGCGGCGACCCTTGACAGGCCGTCCCGCCATGAAAAGCCGAAGACTGCCGGGAAACCCCAAAGGAACGGGACGGATGCAAGACGGGCATGCGGCCACCCCGTCTGATTGGGGGGAGATGGCGGGATCACCCCGGCAGCGCCACCCCCGTCAGGGCCGGGGTCGCCGCCACCAGGGTGTCGCCCGCCAGGGTGGGGGCCGGGCCTTGCGGGGGTTCGTGCTCCCACAGGCGCCGGGCGCGGCCCGAGGCCACCTCCAGCCCCGTCACGAACGGCGGCGCCCCCCGTCCCAGCAGCCCGCGCCGGCCCCCGTGGGCCGACCGGGGCGGCCCGTGACCGTCCAGCCCGCCGTCGCGTCCGCCGAGTGCGCGATGCCGAAGTCGCAGATCTTCAGCCGCCCGCCGGGCAGCAGGAACAGGTTCCGGGGCTTGAGGTCCCGGTGGACCACCGCCCGTTCGTGCGCGGCGGCCAGCGCCTGCGCCGCCTGCGCGGCCGGCTCCACCGCTTCCGCGGCCGGCAGCCCGCCCCGCTCCCGGGCGAGTACCGCCCCCAGGTCCTCGCCGGGGAGCAGTTCCATGACGATGAACAGCCGTCCCCCGTGCTGTCCCACGTCGTGCACGACGGTGATCCCCGGGTGCTGGAGCCGTGCCCCGATCGTCGCCTCCCGCCGGAAGCGGGCGATCAGTTCCTCGTCGGTCGCCGCCTCCAGCAGGACCTTGACCGCCACCGGCCGGTCCAGGGCCAGGTCGTGGCCCGCCCACACCTCGCCCATGCCGCCCGCGCCGAGCCGGCGCTCCAGCCGGTACCGGTCCGCCAGCAGTTCCCCCACCCGCACCGCGCAGCCCCCTGACACCATGTCATCCGACGGTCGTCCAGGGGGCATTGTCCATCGCGAAGTGAACTACCGGGGGTCGGACGGCGAACGGCGGCGGATCCGGCTGCCCAGCCACACCAGGGGGTCGTACTTGCGGTCCACGGCCCGCTCCTTCAGCGGGATGAGGGCGTTGTCGGTGATCCTGATCCCCTCCGGGCAGACCTCCGTGCAGCATTTGGTGATGTTGCAGTAGCCCAGCCCGTGCTCCTCCTGGGCCGTGCGCTTGCGGTCCAGGCCCGCCTCCTCGGCGGCGTCCAGCGGGTGCATGTCCAGCTCGGCGACCCGCATCAGGAAGCGGGGGCCGGCGAAGGCGCCCTTGTTCTCCTCGTGGTCGCGCACCACGTGGCAGGTGTCCTGGCACAGGAAGCACTCGATGCACTTGCGGAACTCCTGTGAGCGCTCCACGTCCACCTGCTGCATCCGGTACTCGCCCGGCGCCAGCCCGGCCGGCGGCACGAACGCCGGGACCGAGCGCGCCTTCTCGTAGTTGAAGGACACGTCCGTCACCAGGTCCCGGACCACCGGGAAGGCCCGCAGCGGGGTGATGGTGACCGTCTCCTCCCGGTCGAAGACGGACATGCGGGTCATGCACATCAGCCGCGGACGCCCGTTGATCTCGGCGCTGCACGAGCCGCACTTGCCCGCCTTGCAGTTCCAGCGCACCGCCAGGTCCGGGGCCTGCGTCGCCTGGAGCCGGTGGACGATGTCCAGGACCACCTCCCCGTCGTGCACCTCGACGGTGAAGTCCCGTAGGCCGCCGCCCTCCGCGTCGCCCCGCCAGACCCGGAAGCGGGCGTCGTAGGTGGTCATCCGGTGAGCTCCTCTTCGGCGAGGTACTTGGCCAGCTCGTCCTTCTCGAACAGGGCGAGCAGGTCGGGGCGGATGGGATCGGTCCGGGTGCGTTCGAGGACGATCCGGTCGGCGGCCGGATCGGCGGGGGCCGGGACCACGGGACGGCACAGCAGGTTCACCGGCCGCCACTCCCGCTCCATCGCCGGGCGGTCCTCACGGGTGTGGCCGCCCCGGCTCTCGGTGCGCTCCAGGGCCGCGCGGGCCACGCACTCGCTGACCAGCAGCATGTTGCGCAGGTCCAGGGCCAGGTGCCAGCCCGGGTTGAACTGCCGGTGCCCCTCGACCCCGGCGCGGGCGGCCCGTACGCGCAGGGACGCCAGCCGCTCCAGGGCCTCCGCCATCTCCGCCTCGCGGCGGATGATGCCGACGAGGTCGTTCATGGTCGTCTGGAGCTCCTGGTGGAGCGTGTACGGGTTCTCCGCGCCCGCGTCGGCGTGGAAGGGAGCCAGCGCCTCCGCGGCCGCCGCGTCGACCTGCTCCTGGGAGACCACCGGCCGCTCCCCGCCGCCCGCCGCGTGCTCCGCCGCGTGCAGACCGGCCCGCCGGCCGAAGACCAGCAGGTCGGAGAGGGAGTTGCCGCCGAGCCGGTTCGAGCCGTGCATCCCGCCCGCGACCTCGCCGGCCGCGAACAGCCCCGGTACCCCGGCGGTGGCGGCGGTGTCGGAGTCGACCGCGATGCCGCCCATCACGTAGTGGCAGGTCGGCCCGACCTCCATCGGCTCGGCGGTGATGTCCACGTCCGCCAGCTCCTTGAACTGGTGGTACATGGAGGGCAGGCGCCGTCTGATCCGCTCCGCCGGCATCCGGGTCGACACGTCCAGGAACACCCCGCCGTGCGGGGAGCCGCGGCCCGCCTTCACCTCGGAGTTGATGGCGCGGGCGACCTCGTCGCGGGGCAGCAGCTCGGGAGGGCGCCGGTTGCCGTCGGGGTCCTCGTACCAGCGGTCGCCCTCCTCCTCCGTCTCGGCGTACTTCTCCTTGAAGACGTCCGGGACGTAGTCGAACATGAACCGCCGGCCCTCGGAGTTGCGCAGTACCCCGCCGTCGCCGCGGACCGATTCCGTGACGAGGATGCCCTTCACGGAAGGAGGCCAGACCATGCCCGTGGGGTGGAACTGCACGAACTCCATGTTGAGCAGCGGGGCCCCCGCGAGCAGCGCCAGCGCGTGGCCGTCGCCCGTGTACTCCCAGGAGTTGGAGGTGGTCTTGAAGGACTTGCCGATCCCGCCGGTGGCGAGCACCACCGCCGGGGCCTCCAGGACGAAGAAGCGGCCGGACTCGCGCTCGTAGCAGAACGTGCCCGAGACCCGGTCCCCGTCCTTCAGGACGCGGGTCACCGTGCACTCCTGGAAGATCTTGAGCCGGGCCTCGTGGTTTCCGTGCTCGCGGAAGTCCTCCTGCTGGAGCTGGACGATCTTCTGCTGGAGGGTGCGGATCAGCTCCAGGCCGGTGCGGTCGCCGACGTGCGCCAGGCGCGGGTACTCGTGGCCGCCGAAGTTGCGCTGCGAGATCCTACCGTCGGGCGTGCGGTCGAAGAGCGCGCCCCAGGTCTCCAGCTCCCACACCCGGTCCGGGGCCTCCTTGGCGTGCAGCTCGGCCATCCGCCACTGGTTGAGGAACTTCCCGCCGCGCATGGTGTCGCGGAAGTGGACCCGCCAGTTGTCGTGCTCGTTGGCGTTGCCCATGGAGGCGGCGATCCCGCCCTCGGCCATGACCGTGTGGGCCTTGCCGAAGAGGGACTTGCAGATCACGGCCGTACGGGCGCCCCGCTCCCGGGCCTCGATCGCGGCCCGCAGCCCGGCGCCGCCCGCACCGACCACGACCACGTCCCACTGCTGCCGGTCGACTTGGGTCATGTCAGAAGATCCTCGGGTCGGAGAAGGTGCCGGTGGCCAGCAGGTACACGTAGAAGTCGCACACGGCCACGCTGATCAGGGAGGCCCAGGCGAACTGCATGTGGCGGGTGTTGAGCCGGCCGACCCAGCTCCACAGGCGGTAGCGCACCGGGTGTGCCGAGAAGTGCTTCAGGCGGCCGCCCATGATGTGCCGACAGGAGTGGCAGGACAGGGTGTAGGCCCAGATCAGCACGATGTTGAGGAGGAACAGCAGGGTTCCCAGGCCCATGTGCCCCCACGCGTAGTGCCGGTCGCGGAAGGTCAGCACGGTGTCGTACGTCAGGATCCCGGCGACCGGGAGCGCCATGTAGAAGAAGTACCGGTGCGCGTTCTGGAGGATCAGCGGGAAGCGGGTCTCGCCGGTGTAGCCGGCGTGCGGTTCGGGGACCGCGCAGGCGGGCGGCGAGGCCCAGAAGCCCCGGTAGTAGGCCTTGCGGTAGTAGTAGCAGGTCAGCCGGAAGCCGAGGGGGAAGACCAGGATCAGCAGGGCGGGGGACAGGCCCCACCAGCTGCCGAACAGGTCGAGGTTGGGGCCGCCGCGCATCGTCTCGCAGTTCTCCGCCAGACAGGGGGAGTAGAACGGGGAGACGTACGGGGCCGCGTAGTAGTGGGCGTTCGCGAACGCCCGCCAGGTCGAGTAGACGACGAAGGCGAGCAGCCCGGCCGCGGTGCCGGCGGGGGCCAGCCACCACCGGTCGGTGCGCAGGTGCCCGGCCGCGATCGCGGCCCGGGAGGGGGAGTGGACCCCGCCGGGCCGTTGTCGGTGTGGTTCCGTGCCTGTGGCCAAGGAGAACTCCGGGTGGAGTGCGATGAAGGGTGGCCCAGGAGGCCCGGCCGCGCGGGCGGCCGGGCCAGATGGGGGTGCGGGTTGCGCGGGACGGCCGGTGGCGGACGTCAGGGGGCGCGGCGGTCGCGGACGCCGAGGCCCTCGTCGTCGGTGTCCGTCCACTTGGACTGGTCGTACGGGGTGTCCGGGACGGGCACCATCCCGGCCGGGGCGGCCGATCTGGGGGCGGCGGCCGGCGACTGCCGGGCGACGTCCTGCTCCAGCCGTTCCACCGAGCGGACCAGCTCGTTCAGGTTGCGTCGTACGGCCGTCAGATCGTCTTGCAGGGACATGACGTGACCTCACTTCCGCGGGGGTGCGGTGGCAACGCTCACGGGCGCCTGCGAGTGTCGCGCCTCACGTCCCCGGTTGTGAAGGGACGTGCAGCGATTCCGGGCGCGCAGGCGCAAACCGTGCGCCCCTCCCTGCCCCCATTTTCATCCCTCGAACGAGGGACCGCCCGTCCGGGACGCAACCGGGATTGGTCCGCACGGGTGGGGTTCGCGGCGTGGCGCGGGTCCGCTCCGGAGGACCCGGCGGGCTGTCTATTTCAGTGGGTTTCGACACCAGTGTGATCAGCTCCATATACCGCCGAACGTGATCAAGACCCCCCTCTTTCACGGCTCCACGCCCCGTCCCGGAGGTACCACCCATGACCCAGAGAAGGCGCAGGTCCTTGGCGCTCCTCACCTCGGGAGTCCTTGCACTGCCGCTCCTCGCGGGCTGCGGGGCGGGTGAGGACGACGGAGGGCCGGCCGCCGCCGGTCCGGACATCGGGCTGACGGCCCGCGAGCAGGTCGCCGACGGCGGGGTCCTGCGCTGGGCGGTGGACTCGCTGCCGGAGACCCTGAACGCCTTCCAGGCCGACGCGGACGCCACCACCACCCGGATCGCGGGGGCGGTCCTGCCGCACCTGTTCACGCTGGACGCCAAGGGGCGGCCGGTGGCCAATCCCGACTACCTGGAGAAGGCCGAGGTCGTCGAGCGCGAGCCCAAGCAGGTCGTGCTGTACAGGCTGAACCAGAAGGCGGTGTGGAGCGACGGGCGCGAGATCGGCGCCGCCGACTTCGTGGCGCAGTGGCGGGCCCTGAACGGCAAGGACTCGGCGTACTGGACGGCCCGCAACTCCGGCTACGAGCGGATCGAGAAGATCGAGCGGGGCAAGTCCGACCTGGAGGTCAAGGTCACCTTCCTCCGCCCGTACGCGGACTGGCGCTCCCTGTTCAGCCCGCTCTACCCGAAGCAGGTCATGGGCACCCCGGAGGCCTTCAACGAGGGGGCGCGGGGCGCCCTCAAGGTCACCGCCGGACCCTTCAACCTCGGGGCGATCGACAAGAAGACCGGCACCGCGGCCCTGACCCGCAACCCCCGCTGGTGGGGCCGGGGCGCCAAGCTGGACACCCTCGTCCTGACGGCGGTCCCGCGGGCCGGCCGCCCGGCCGCGCTGGCCGCCGGGAAGGTGGACCTGGCGGAGATCGACCGGGCGGGCGCCGACCGCATCGCCCTCGCCCACCGCGACGCCGGCCGCGTGGACGGCACGCACGGCCCGGGCGCCTCCCTCACCCCCGCGCAGGCGACCCTCTCCTGGGCGCTGGCCCACGGCGCCGACGAGGCGAAGGCCAAGGAGGAGCAGGAGAACCGGCAGAAGAACGCCGAGGCGGTGCAGAAGTACGCGGAGGAGCAGTCGGCCCTGCGCGGCTTCGAGGTCCGCAGGTCGCTGGAGCCCTCGTACACCCAGCTGGCCATGAACGGGGCCTCCGGCCCGCTCTCCGACGAGCGCGTCCGCCGGGCGATCGCCCGGGCCCTGGACCGCAAGGAGCTCGCGGAGATCGTCCTCAAGCCGCTCGGCCTGCCGGCGAAGCCCCTGGGCAGCCACCTGGCGCTGGCCGGGCAGCAGGCGTACGCCGACAACAGCGACGCCCTCGGCGGCCAGGACACCCATGCCGCCCAGGCCCTCCTCGCGGACGCGGGCTGGCGCAAGGACGGCAAGCTGACCGAGCCGCCCGAGGCGAAGGCGGGCCCGGAGGGAGAGGGGGCGACCGACGACTCGAAGACCCCGTCGGGCGCCAAGCCGGGACCGGGTGACGGCACCGGCAACGACGGCCTCTACATCGTGGGCCAGGACGACGGCCGCAACGGCGCCGTGCGCCGGGACCGCCCGGACCGCCGGGTCCGGCCGGGACAGCCCAGCGCCCCCGCCTCCGGCCCGCGGATCCTCCAGGAGGGGCCCGCCGTCTTCGAGGGGGACCTCGTCGACGAGGGGATGGCCTTCGTCCCGGGATCCCTGCGCGGACGGCCCTCGCCCGTGCTGGCCCCGTCCTCCCTGGCCGCCCAGCAGGGGAAGGCGCTGCTGGCCCAGGCGGGCGCGATCGAGGACGGCAAGCGCGCGGCCGCCGCGGCGGCCCGGAAGGCGGAGGCCGAGGGCGACGGGGAGGACGCCAAGGAGCCCGCGAAGGCCACCCCGGCCCCGGCTCCGGCCAAGCAGGTCGCCCCCCGCACCTCGGGCGCCATGCTCGCCAAGGACGGCAAGCAGCTCGACCTGCGTTTCGTCCTGCCGGCCGGCCCCGGCTCGGAGGCCCTGCGCGCGGTCGGCGACCGGATCTCCCAGACGCTCCGGAAGATCGGCATCAGCACCCGGATCACCAAGGTCCCGGACGAGAGCTTCTTCAAGGACCACATCGCCTCGGGCCAGTACGACCTGGCCCTCTACTCCTGGCCCGCGACGGCCTTCCCGGCCACCGACGACCGGCCCATCTTCGCCAAGCCGGAGCCGGCCGCCGACGGCTCGCTGCTCGTCGAGCAGAACTACACGCGGGTCGGCACCGACCACATCGACCAGCTCTTCGACCAGGCGGCCGGCGAGCTGGACGAGGCCAAGGCCCGCGACCTGATGCGCAAGGCGGACGCCCGGATCTGGGCGGCGGCCGGCTCCATCCCGCTCTACCAGCGCCCGGAGCTGGTCGCGGCCAAGCCGGGCCTGGCCAACGCCGGAGCCTTCGGCCTCGGGGCGCCCCGCTTCCAGGACATCGGCTGGAAGAAGCCGCCCGCCGCCAAGGACGCGAAGAAGAAGTAGGAGCGGCCGCCGGCCGACGGCCCCGGTGGCCGGAAGGCGACGCGGCGAAGAAGTGGTGAAAAAACGGGGCCTGTCGGGTTGACCGGCGGGTAGCAAGCTCAGAAGTGACTCAAGTTCCTTGCCCGCCGGATTCCCGGCGGGCAAGGTCGTCCGTACCTGTTGACCCGCAGAAACACGGGCCGTACCGACAGCCGGGAACCCCCACCCACGACCCGGCCGTCCTCAGTCGTCCGGCCCCTTGACAGCCCCCCGGCAGCCGGATCCCGCCGGTCGACGTACGATGGTGTAAGGCCGTGGCAGGTTTTCCGCCCGGTCGAGGCGCGCGTGCCAGGCCGTACGCGACGCCATCCACGATCCCGGGAGAAGCGCCGAAGTGCCCACGCGCCACGACATCCGTAACGTCGCCATCGTCGCCCACGTCGACCATGGCAAGACGACCATCGTCGATGCCATGCTCAAGCAGGCCGGTGCCTTCGCCGCCCACCAGCAGCTCGACGACCGCATGATGGACTCGAACGACCTGGAGCGTGAGAAGGGCATCACGATCCTCGCCAAGAACACGGCGGTGAAGTACCACCCCAAGGACGGCGGGGCCCCGATCACGATCAACATCATCGACACCCCCGGCCACGCCGACTTCGGTGGCGAGGTCGAGCGCGGTCTGTCGATGGTGGACGCCGTCGTCCTCCTGGTGGACGCCTCCGAGGGTCCGCTGCCCCAGACCCGCTTCGTGCTCCGCAAGGCCCTCCAGCAGCGGAAGCCGGTCATCCTCTGCATCAACAAGACGGACCGCCCGGACTCCCGGATCGACGAGGTCGTCAACGAGACCTACGACCTGTTCCTGGACCTGGACGCCGACGAGGACCAGATCGAGTTCCCGATCGTCTACGCCTGCGGCCGTGACGGCATCGCCTCGCTGACCAAGCCGGAGGACGGCACCGTCCCGGCGGACAGCGACAACCTGGAGCCGTTCTTCTCCACCATCCTGGAGCACGTCCCGGCCCCGACCTACGACGAAGAGGCCCCCCTCCAGGCCCACGTCACCAACCTCGACGCCGACAACTTCCTCGGCCGCATCGCGCTGCTCCGCGTCGAGCAGGGCGAGCTGCGCAAGGGCCAGACGGTCGCGTGGATCAAGCGTGACGGCACGGTCTCCAACGTCCGCATCACCGAGCTGATGATGACCGAGGCGCTCACCCGCAAGCCGGCCGAGGTCGCCGGCCCCGGTGACATCTGCGCCGTCGCCGGCATCCCCGACATCATGATCGGCGAGACCCTGGCCGACCCCGAGAACCCGATCGCGCTGCCGCTGATCACGGTGGACGAGCCGGCCATCTCCATGGTCATCGGCACCAACACCTCCCCGATGGTCGGCCGCGGCGGCTCCGGCAAGGGCGCGGACGCCAAGGCCGCGGTCAAGGACCGCAAGGTCACCGCCCGCCAGGTCAAGGACCGTCTGGACCGCGAGCTGATCGGTAACGTCTCGCTGCGCGTCCTGGACACCGACCGTCCGGACGCCTGGGAGGTCCAGGGCCGCGGTGAGCTCGCGCTCGCCATCCTGGTCGAGCAGATGCGCCGCGAGGGCTTCGAGCTGACCATCGGCAAGCCGCAGGTCGTCACGCGCGAGATCGACGGCAAGGTCCACGAGCCGGTCGAGCGCATGACGATCGACGTGCCCGAGGAGCACATGGGCGCCGTCACGCAGCTCATGGGCGTCCGCAAGGGCCGCATGGACAACATGTCGAACCACGGCTCCGGCTGGGTGCGCATGGAGTTCGTCGTCCCGTCCCGCGGTCTGATCGGCTTCCGTACCGAGTTCCTGACCCAGACCCGCGGCACCGGCATCGGCCACTCGATCCACGAGGGCCACGAGCCGTGGTTCGGCCAGCTGGTCACCCGCAACAACGGCTCCCTGGTCGCCGACCGCGCCGGTGCGGTCACCGCGTTCGCGATGACCAACCTCCAGGAGCGCGGCGTCCTGTTCACCGACCCCGGCACCGAGGTGTACGAGGGCATGATCGTCGGCGAGAACTCGCGCGCCGACGACATGGACGTGAACATCACCAAGGAGAAGAAGCTCACGAACATGCGCTCCTCCTCCGCCGACTCCTTCGAGGCGATCGTCCCGCCGCGCAAGCTCTCCCTGGAGCAGTCCCTGGAGTTCTGCCGCGACGACGAGTGCGTCGAGGTCACCCCGGAGGCCGTGCGCATCCGCAAGGTCGTCCTGGACCAGAAGGAGCGTTCGCGCACCGCTTCCCGCGCCAAGTCGGCCAAGTAGTAAGCGAGTAGGCTTCTGGCCGAAACGCATACCATCGGCGACGGCCTCTCCCTGCACCGGTTCGGTGCGGGGAGAGGCCGTCGTCGTTTGTCAAACGGATTGTGTCGCTCAAGTGTCCGCATACCGACCGTGACACTCCGGAAGATGAACTAACCGTCCGTTTCGCACGTGTCTGTCTCCTATCCGTTTGTCCGGATTTCGGGTTTTCGCCATACGGTGATGTTGTGAAAACGAGACCACTTAAGTGTGGTTTACGGTCTGGGCGTCCCTGAGGATGGCTCCATTGAGCTCGGGTCAATGGGTCACACGCTGTGGGGAGCGTCGACTCACGAGCACACACGACGGGACCGGATTTCGCTGTCAGGGGTGTCAGCGGATGACGGGCCCACATCATCGACAGTGACTCCTGAGGAGGCTATTACCCATGCGCGGAGCAACGAGCGCCAAGTGGGTCGTGGGTGCGGTCATCGTGGCGATGGCTGCCACGGCGTGCAGCAGTGGCGACAAGGACAGCGGCGGCGCGGGCGCCAAGGGCGGCACGTTCCGCCTCGGCATCACCGAGCCCACCGCGATCGACCCGTACAACTCGCAGGAGTCCGAGGGCGCGCTCGTCACGCACAACCTCTTCACGGGTCTGTACAGCGCCACGGTCGACGGCAAGCTGAAGCCCGAACTCGCCGAGTCGGTCCAGACCAGCGACGACGGCAAGACCTGGACCTTCAAGATCAAGCAGGGCACGAAGTTCACCAACGGCGAGCCCGTCGACGCCGAGTCCTTCGTCCGCGGCTGGACCCGTGTGGTCGCCAAGGACTCCGCCTCCGACGTCGCCTACCCGTTCGCGGGCATCAACGGCTACAAGGAGCTCAACGGCGGCAACGCCACCACCTTCGCGGGTGTGACGGCGCCGGACGCCGGCACCCTGAAGGTCGAGCTCTCCGAGGCCGACTTCGAGTTCGACAAGAAGACCGTGCACCAGGCCTTCAGCCCGGTCCCGAAGGCCGCCGGCGCCGCCAGCAACAAGGCGTACAACGACGCGCCGATCGGCAACGGCCCCTTCAAGATGGAGGGTTCGTGGCAGCACAACAAGTCCATCACCCTCGTCCGTAACGACGACTACGGTCTCGAGAAGGCGAAGCTCGCCAAGGTCGAGATCTCGATCCTGAACTCGGCCAACGGCTCCACCCTGGAGTACCAGGGCTTCCAGTCGGGCCAGTTCGACTGGGCCCGTATGCCCACGCCGCAGCTTCCGGTCGCGAAGGCCAAGTTCTCGCCGAAGAAGCAGTGGATCGAGGCCGACACCAGCGGTATCAACTACCTGGTCGCCTTCAACCAGACCGCGCCGCTGAACAACCCCGACGCCCGCAAGGCGATCTCGTACGCGATCGACCGCGACGCCATCGCCAAGGGTGTCTTCCAGGGCATGCAGAAGCCCGCCACCTCCGTCCTGCCGCCGTCCTTCGCGGACACCTACGTGGACGGCGTCTGCTCCTCCTGCGTGAAGCAGGACAAGGAGAAGGCCAAGCAGTTCGCGGAGAAGGGCGGCCTGAAGCCGGGCACCGTCCTCGACTTCGGCTACAACACCGGTGCGGGCCACGAAGAGTGGGTCCAGGCCGTCGCGCAGCAGCTGAAGGACGTCCTCGGTCTCGAGGTCAAGCTGAACGGCAAGCCGTTCAAGGAGGCCCTGGCCCAGCAGCAGGACAAGGGCACCGGCGGTCTGTGGCGCTCGGCGTGGGGCGCGGACTACCCGACCCCGGACAACTTCCTGTACCCGCTGCTCGACTCCGGTTCGATCAACGAGGACCCGGCGACGGGCAAGGCGGCCGGTGACAACCGCGGCCGCTACAACAACCCGAAGTTCGACGAGCTGATCACCAAGGCCCGCGGCACCAAGGACCCGGCGGCCCGCGCCGCGGTCTACAAGGAGGCCGAGAAGCTCGCGATCGACGACGAGCAGGGTCTCATCCCGCTGTGGAAGCGCACCCAGTTCCGCCTCGCGGCCACGGACAAGTTCAACAACGTCCAGCTGGACTTCTTCGAGGACCCGAACCTCGCTGAGATCTCGGCCAAGTAAGAGCCTCCTCATCAACAGGTAGGCGAAGGTCGTGGGGGCCCGGAGCAACGTCTCCGGTCCCCACGGCCTTCGCTCAGTCCCGGGCGCACCCCTCTTTCTCGTCGATCCGCGCCCGGATGCGGCCAATCTCCCGATCGGATGATGCCGCCAACCCCCACGCCCGGTATGTGAAGGAGGCATCGTGGGAAGATATGTGATCCGGCGGCTCGGACAGATGGTTGTCGTTCTCTTCGGTGCGACGGTTATTCTCTTCTGCTGTCTTTTCGTGCTCCCCGGCGACCCTGTGGGTTCGCTCGGTGGTGACAAGGCCCGTGACCCGGCCGTGGTCGAGGCGCTCCGCGAGCGCTACGGCCTCAACGACCCGCTGCCCGTGCAGTACGGGAACTTCGTCAAGAACCTCGCGCAGGGTGACCTCGGTGAGGACTACACCCAGCGCCGGCCGGTGACGGAGGTCCTCGGGCCGAAGCTCGTGAACACCGCGCAGCTCGCCCTGGCGGCCATCGTCCTGGACATCCTGATCGGCCTGCTGGCGGGTCTGATCGCCGCGCTGTTCAGATACTCGTTCTGGGACGTGCTGATCACGCTCTTGACCACCATGGCCGTCGGCTTCCCGTCCTTCGTGATCGGCATGGTGCTCCAGAAGGTCTTCGTGGTCCAGTTCCAGTGGGTCCCGCTGATCTCCGACGGCACGATGAAGTCGCTGATCCTGCCCGCCTTCACGCTGGCGATCCTCGACGCCGCCCTCGTGGCGCGGCTCATGCGCGGCACCATGCTCGAGGTGCTGCGGGCCGACTACGTCAAGACGGCCGTCGCCAAGGGTCTGCCCCGGCGGACCGTGCTCGTCAAGCACGTCATGCGCAACTCGATCATCCCGGTCGTCACGTACCTGGGTATCTCCTTCGGCTCGCTGCTCGGTGGTGCCCTGATCACCGAGGCGATCTTCAACTGGGACGGCATCGGGCTCGCCCTGGTGCAGGCGGTCCAGCAGCAGAACAACCCGATCATCATCGGCGTGGTGAGCTTCGGCGTCGCCGTGTTCGTCCTGCTGAACCTCCTCGTCGACCTCTTGTACGCGGTCCTCGACCCGCGCATCCGCCTCGCCTGATCCCAGGCAGCCCGTTCTAGGAGTTACCCATGACCGAGCTCACCAAGAGCACATCGGTGGCGGGGGACGCGACCGCACCGGCGCAGGCCGCGAACGCGGAGGCCGAACCGGCCGTCGCCCGCGTGACCCAGTGGGGCGAGATCCGCCACCGCTTCCTCGCCAACAAGCTGGCCGTGGTCGGCCTCGGCCTCGTCGCGCTGCTGTTCCTGACCGCGATCTTCGCTCCGCTGATCGCCCCGCAGGACCCGCTGGCCCAGGACCTGAACAACACCCTCCAGGAGCCGGGCAACGGCCACCTGCTGGGTACCGACGCCCTCGGCCGCGACCAGTTCTCCCGCATCATCTACGGCACCCGCATCGCCGTGGAGATCGGTCTCGCGTCGATCTTCCTGGCGTGCCTCATCGGCATCGTCATCGGCGCGCTGGCCGGCTACTTCGGCCGCGCCACCGACTCGGTGCTGATGCGCATCGCCGACGTCTTCTTCGCCTTCCCGCTGCTGATCGGTGCCATCGTCATCATCATCGCGATGGGCCGGGGCGTGATGCCGGTGATCATCTCGCTGGCGATCTTCTCCTGGCCGACGGTCTCCCGTCTGCTGCGCAGCTCGATCCTGTCGGTCCGCGAGGCCGACTACGTGCTGGCCGCCCGCGCCCTGGGCGCGGACACCCGCCGGATCATCCTGCGGCACATCATCCCCAACTCCATCGCCGCCGTGATGGCCTACGCCGCGTTCAGCGTCGGCGGCGCCATCGTGGCCGAGGCCTCGCTGTCCTTCCTGGGCGTGGGCGTCAGCCCGGAGGTCCCGGAGTGGGGCAACATGCTCGCCGCCGCCAAGGACTTCATGGGAGTCAAGGACTTCCTGTGGACCTACCCCAGCATCGCGATCGTGCTGACGGTCCTTGGCTTCGTATTCGTCGGTGACGGGCTCCGCGACGCCCTCGACCCGAAGCTGCGCTAGAAGGGCGGCACCACCGAAATGACTGCTTCAAGCATCACCGCAGACGTGCCCCGCCAGAGGGGCGGCGACTCCGAGGTGCCCGTTCTCGAAGTGCGCGACCTGCACGTCGAGTTCGCGACCCGTGAAGGTGTCGTCAAGGCCGTCAACGGCGTGAACTACAGCGTCTCGTCCGGCGAGACCCTCGCCGTGCTCGGCGAGTCCGGCTCCGGCAAGTCCGTGACCGCGCAGGCGATCATGGGCATCCTCGACTCGCCCCCCGGGCGGGTCGCCAAGGGAGAGATCCTCTTCCGCGGCGAGGACATCCTCAAGCTTCCGGAGAACGAGCGGCGCAAGCTGCGCGGCCCGAAGATGGCGATGATCTTCCAGGACGCGCTGTCCGCGCTGAACCCGGTGTTCTCCGTCGGCAACCAGCTGGGCGAGATGTTCCGCGTCCACCAGGGCATGTCGAAGAAGGACGCCAAGGCCAAGGCCATCGAGCTCATGGACCGGGTGAAGATCCCCGCGGCCAAGAGCCGGGTGAACGACTACCCGCACCAGTTCTCGGGCGGTATGCGCCAGCGCATCATGATCGCGATGGCGCTCGCCCTGGAGCCGGACCTGATCATCGCGGACGAGCCCACCACGGCGCTCGACGTGACGGTCCAGGCCCAGGTCATGGACCTGCTGGCCGACCTGCAGCGCGAGTACAACATGGGTCTGATCCTGATCACCCACGACCTCGGCGTCGTCGCCGACGTCGCGGACAAGATCGCCGTGATGTACGCGGGCCGCATCGTCGAGCAGGCGCCGGTCCACGAGCTGTACAAGCGCCCCGCGCACCCGTACACCCGTGGTCTGCTGGACTCGATCCCGCGCCTGGACCAGAAGGGCCAGGAGCTCTACGCGATCAAGGGTCTGCCGCCCAACCTGCTGAAGGCCCCCTCGGGCTGCGCCTTCAACCCGCGCTGCCCCAAGGCGCAGGACATCTGCCGCACCGAGATGCCGCCCCTGCTGCAGGTGACCGAGCAGGACGGCACCGAGCTGGCCGGCCGTGCCAGCGCCTGCCACTTCCGCGAGGAGCAGCTCCATGGCTGAGACCGACAAGAAGGACGACGCCGTGGACGCCACCCCCGGTATCAGCGAGGTCGAGGTCGTCGAGGCGGCGACCGAGACGGCGGCCGTGGCCGCCATCGAGGCGCCCGTCGAGCGCGGTGAGCCGATCCTGCAGGTGCGCAACCTGGTCAAGCACTTCCCGCTGACCCAGGGCATCCTGTTCAAGAAGCAGATCGGCGCCGTCCGCGCGGTCGACGGGATCTCCTTCGACCTGCACCAGGGCGAGACCCTCGGCATCGTCGGCGAGTCCGGCTGTGGCAAGTCCACCGTCGCCAAGCTGCTGATGCTGCTGGAGACGGCGACGTCCGGCGAGGTCTTCTACAAGGGCCAGGACATCACGAAGCTGTCGGGCAAGGCCCTCAAGGCCGTGCGCCGCAACATCCAGATGGTGTTCCAGGACCCGTACACCTCGCTCAACCCGCGCATGACGGTCGGCGACATCATCGGCGAGCCCTTCGAGATCCACCCCGAGGTGGCTCCCAAGGGCGACCGGCGGCGCCGGGTCCAGGAGCTCCTGGACGTGGTGGGCCTGAACCCGGAGTACATCAACCGGTACCCGCACCAGTTCTCCGGCGGCCAGCGCCAGCGCATCGGCATCGCCCGCGGCCTCGCGCTCCAGCCCGAGATCATCATCTGCGACGAGCCGGTCTCCGCGCTCGACGTGTCGGTGCAGGCGCAGGTCATCAACCTGATGGCGAAGCTGCAGGACGAGTTCAACCTGTCCTACATCTTCATCGCGCACGACCTGTCGATCGTCCGGCACATCTCGGACCGCGTGGGCGTCATGTACCTGGGCAAGATGGCCGAGATCGGCACCGACGCCCAGATCTACGACCACCCCACCCACCCGTACACCCAGGCGCTGCTCTCCGCCGTGCCGGTGCCGGACCCGGCGGCCCGTGAGGGCCGTGAGCGGATCATCCTGACCGGTGACGTCCCGTCCCCGGCCAATCCGCCGTCGGGCTGCCGCTTCCGCACCCGCTGCTGGAAGGCGCAGGACATCTGCTCCACCGAGGTGCCGCTGCTGGCGGTCCCGGAGCGCTTCAAGGGCCAGGACACGGCGGCCGCGCACGAGTCGGCGTGCCACTTCGCCGAGGAGAAGACGGTCCTGCCCGTCTGACCCCTCCGTACACCCGACCGGGCACGGCCGCTCAGCGGCCGTGCCCGGTCGGCGTTTACGGCCCCGCCCGACCGGAGCCGGGGGTTCCGGTGGTGTACCCGTACCGCCTCGGTAACGTGACCGCTCAGGTATGTTCTAGAGGTCCGGGCGTCCCCGAGGATGGCCCCATCGAGCTCGCGTCTCGGGTCAAGCGCTGTGGGGAGCGTCGGCTCACGAGCACATCGACAGTGACTCCTGAGGAGGCAATTTCCCATGCGTGGAGCAACGCGCGCCAAATGGGCCGCCGGCACCGTGGTGCTGGCGATGGCGGCGACGGCCTGCGGCAGCAGTGCGGAGGACCCCACCGCCGGCGTGAAGACCGGCGGACACATCAGCGTGCGGCTGAGCGAGCCGCAGCACGGCCTGGTGGGGCAGAACACCGGCGAGTCCGAGGGGTCCGAGGTGCTCCACGCGCTCTTCACGGGCCTCGTCTCGTACGACAACAAGACCAGCGAGCCGAAGCTCGCGGTCGCCGAGTCCATCGAGACGACCGACTCCAGGACCTGGACGGTCAAGCTCAAGGACGGGTACACCTTCCACAACGGCGAGAAGGTCGACGCGCAGTCCTTCGTCCGCGCCTGGAACTGGGGGGCAAACCAGGAGAACAACGCGGAGGCGATGGGCTTCTTCTCGAAGATCGAGGGCTCCGACGAGCTGGCCCCGGGCAAGGGGAAGACGCCCACGGCCAAGGAGCTCAAGGGCCTCAAGATCGTCGACAGCAAGACCTTCGTCGTGACGCTGAAGGCGCCGTTCTCCCAGTTCAAGACCATGCTGGGCTACAACGCCTTCTACCCCCTGCCCAAGGCCTTCGAGGCGGACCCGCAGAAGTTCGGCGAGGCGCCGATCGGAAACGGCCCGTTCCAGATGGACGGCCGGTGGGAGCACAACAAGCAGATCAAGGTCAAGAAGTACGACAAGTACCCGGTCGACGGCCGGGCGAAGCTCGACGGCGTCACCTTCAAGATCTACGACAACCTCGACGACGCCTACAGCGACCTCCAGGCCGGCAAGCTCCAGATCGTCGACAAGCTGCCGGTCACCGCGCTGCCCACCGTCTCCCAGGAGTTCGGCGAGCGCTACATCTACAAGCCCGAGGCGTCCATCGGCTACATCGGCCTCCCGCTGGAGGCCAACCGCGAGTCCTTCGGCAAGGCCGACGTCCGCAGGGCGATCTCGATGGCGATCGACCGGGACGCCATCGCGAAGAGCATCTTCAACGGCACCCGCAAGCCGGCCGACGACTTCATCAGCCCCATCGTGCCCGGCTACCGCAAGGGCGCCCTGGGCGAGGCCGGGATGTTCAACCCGGTCAAGGCCAAGGAGCTGTTCCAGCGGGCCGGCGGCATCCCCGGCAACAGGATGGAACTCGGCTACGACGCCGACAGCGACAACAAGGAGTGGATCGAGGCCGTCGCCGCCCAGCTGAAGACGAACCTCGGCCTGGAGGTCACCCCCAAGCCCTTCCCGAAGATCGGCGACATGCTCGACGAGCTGAAGGCCCAGAACTTCGAGGGCGCCTTCCGCACGGGCTGGGCCATGGACTACCCGGCGGCGGAGGACTACCTGCGCCCGGTGTTCTCCAAGGAGGCCATCGCCAACGGCTCCAACTTCGGGCACTACAAGAGCGAGGAGTTCGAGGCGGCCCTCGCCGCGGCCGACCGGTCCACCGACCCGGCCGACAGCCTCAAGCTCTACCAGAAGGCCGACGACATCGTCATCCGGGACCTCCCGTACATCCCGGTCTTCACGTACATGTCCGCCGCCGCCTACGCCAAGAGCGTCACCCACGTCGAGGTCGACGCCCAGGGCCGCATGGACCTCGCGAACGTCCAGCTCAGCTGAGCCCCCGCCCGCCCCCGCCGTCGCGGGGGCGGGCAAACCCGGTTGCGGCCGCGCGCGGCGGCGTCCGAGAGTGGGCGGATGGCCACCGACACGCTGACCGTCCGCCCTGCCGGACCCGGGGACGCCCCGGACATCTGCGCACTGCTCAACGCCGTCGACGTGCTGGAGATCGGCAGACCCGAGACCGACCTCGGCGGGGTCGAGGCCGACCTCAACCACCCCGACGTGGACCTGGCCGCCGACTCCTGGCTCGCCTTCCAGGGCGGCAGACTCGTCGGCTACGCCCTGGTGTGGGCCGACTCCGGACCGGGCCTGATCGACGGCGACCACTACGTCCTGCCCGGCCGCAACCCCGCGGCCCTGCGGCTGCTGGAACTGATGGAGACCCGCGCCCGCGCCATGGCCGGCGCGGCGCCCGCCGCCCGGCTGCGGATCCAGCTCAACACCAGGCCCACCCTCGACCTCTCCCTCCTCACCGGCCGGGGCTACCGCAGCGTGCGCCGCTACCAGGTGATGACCCGCACCCTCCACCCGGCCGCCGACCCGCTCCCCGAGCCGCCCGCCGGGCTTGTCCTGCGCGACTGCGCTTCCGACGAGGCCGACCGCCGCCGCGCCCACGCCCTGGTCGAGGAGACCTTCTCCGCCCACTTCGGACACGTCGGCCGCGACTACGAGGCCTGGCTGGACCACGTCGACGGCCGCCGCCTCGACTGGTCGCTGGTGTGGATCGCGAGCCTGCCCGGGCAGGGCGACGTGGCCGTCCTCGTCTCCCGCGACGACCGCACCAGCATGGCCTGGCTCAGCCACATCGGCGTACGCGAGGACCTGCGCGGCCGCGGCGTCGGCGGCTTCCTGCTGCGCCACGGCTTCGCCGCCTACGCCGCCCGCGGCCGGGCCACCGTGGGCCTGGGCGTGGACACCCTCAACGAGACCGGCGCGCTGGCCCTCTACGAGGCGCACGGCATGGCCCTCCACTACGCCGTCGACACCTGGGACCTGCCATTGCACCCCCAGGGGTGACAGGCGGGGGACGCGAGGGTGCAATCGGGCCAGCCATCACCGAAAGGAGTCCCGTATGGGGTGACATTGCCCCTAAGTGAGTCTTGGGACCCCTAGGAGGCAGTCCATGCGCGGAGCCACCCACGCCCAGTGGGCCGCATGTGCGGTGGCCGTCGCCCTCGCGGCGACGGCCTGCGGCGGCGGGAGCGACAGCGGCGGTGGCGGTGCGGCGGGGATCGTCAGCTCCTCCTGGGGTGACCCCCAGAACCCCCTGGAGCCCGCCAACACCAACGAGGTCCAGGGCGGCAAGGTCCTCGACATGCTCTTCCGCGGGCTCAAGCGCTACGACGCCAAGACCGGCGAGGCCCACAACATGGTCGCCGAGAAGATCGAGACCACCGACAGCCAGAACTTCACCATCACCCTGAAGGACGGCTGGAAGTTCAGCAACGGCGAACCGGTCACCGCGCAGTCCTTCGTCGACGCCTGGAACTACGGCGCCGACGTGCGCAACAAGCAGAACAACGCACCCTTCTTCGCCGACATCGTGGGCTACGCCGACCTGCACCCCGCCTCCGGGGAACCCAGGGCCAAGACCATGTCCGGGCTGGTGGTCAAGGACCCCAGGACCTTCACCGTCGCCCTGAAGTCGAAGTTCTCCACCTGGCCCGAGACCCTCGGCTACCAGGCCTTCTCCCCGCTGCCCAAGGCGTTCTTCACCGACCACTCCGGCTGGCTCGACAAGCCGGTCGGCAACGGCCCCTACACGGTGGACTCGTACACCAAGGGCACCGGCATGAAGCTGCGCAAGTGGGACGGCTACACCGGCCCCGACCCGGCGCAGAACGGCGGCGTGGACCTCAAGGTCTACACCGACAACAACACCGCCTACACCGACCTGATCTCCGGAAACCTCGACCTCGTCGACGACATCCCGGCCCAGCAGCTGAAGAACGTCAAGAACGACCTCGGCGACCGGTACATCAACCAGCCGGCCCTCATCATCCAGACCCTCACCTTCCCCCTGTACGACCCGCAGTGGAGCAAGGAGGGGGCGGACAAGGTCCGCCGCGGCATCTCCATGGCGATCAACCGCGACGAGATCACCGAGCAGATCTTCCGCGAGACCCGCACCCCGGCCAAGGACTGGACCTCGCCCGCCCTCGGCGCGAAGGGCGGCTTCAACGCCACGCTCTGCGGCGACGCCTGCAAGTTCAACCCGGCCGAGGCCAAGAAGCTCATCCAGGAGGGCGGCGGCCTGCCCGGCGGGAAGATGACCCTCACGTCGAACGTGGACACCGGCTCGCACCGGGACTGGATGGAGGCCGTCTGCAACAGCGTCAACAACGCCCTGGGCGAGGGCCCCGTCTGCACCGTCAACCCCGTCGGCACCTTCGCGGACTTCCGCAACCAGCAGAGCGCCTACAAGCTGACCGGCCCCTTCCGCTCCGGCTGGCAGGCCGACTACCCGCTCATCCAGAACTTCCTCCAGCCGCTCTACTACACGGGCGCCTCCTCCAACTACGGCAAGTTCAGCAGCCCCGACTTCGACAAGCTCGTCGACGAGGCCAACCAGGAGAGCGACACCGCCAAGGCCATCACCAAGTTCCAGGACGCCGAGAAGATCCTCGCCGAGCAGATGCCGGCCATCCCCCTCTGGTACCAGAACGGCAGCGCCGGGCACTCCGAGCGGATCACCGACGTCGCCCTGAACCAGTTCAGCGTCCCCGTCTACAACGAGATCAAGGTCAGCTGACCCCCGCCGGCACACCCGACACCCCGGAGCATCCATGGGACGTTATGTGATCCGGCGGCTGCTCCAGATGATCCCCGTGTTCATCGGCAGCACCTTCCTGATCTTCTTCATGGTCTACGCCCTCGGCGACCCCGTGGCCGCCCTCTTCGGGGACAAGGCCCCCGACCCCGCCACCGCCGCCCGCATCCGCAAGGACCTCTACCTCGACCGCCCCCTGTGGCAGCAGTACGTCCACTA
This sequence comes from Streptomyces sp. NPDC001373, assembly GCF_042895815.1. Taxonomy (NCBI): domain Bacteria; kingdom Bacillati; phylum Actinomycetota; class Actinomycetes; order Kitasatosporales; family Streptomycetaceae; genus Streptomyces; species Streptomyces sp. NPDC001373. The sequence continues at coordinate 645,501 of NZ_JBIAWQ010000001.1, read as the reverse complement.
CATGGGGCAGATCTTCAAGGGCGACTTCGGCACGGCCTTCAACGGGCAGTCGGTGACGGATCTGATGGCCACCGCCTTCCCCGTCACCCTCCGCCTGACCTGCGTCGCGATCCTCATCGAGATCGTCGTCGGCATCACCCTCGGCGTGGTCAGCGGACTGCGCCGGGGCAAGACGATCGACACCACCCTGCTGGTGGCCACCCTCGTCGTCATCTCGGTGCCCACCTTCGTCACCGGCTACCTGCTCCAGTACCTCCTCGGCGTCAAATGGGGCTGGGTGCGCCCCACCGTCTCCCCGGACGCCCCCTTCGGCGAGCTGATCCTGCCCGGCATCGTCCTCGCCCTGGTCTCCCTCGCCTACGTCACCCGGCTCTCGCGGACCTCCATCGCCGAGAACGCCAAGGCCGACTACGTCCGCACCGCCGTCGCCAAGGGGCTGCCGCGCCGCCGGGTCGTCGGCCGCCACCTGCTGCGCAACTCCCTCATCCCGGTGGTCACCTTCATCGGCACCGACATCGGCGCCCTCATGGGCGGGGCCATCGTCACCGAGCGGATCTTCAACATCCACGGCGTCGGCTACCAGCTCTACCAGGGCATCCTGCGCGGCAACTCGCCCACCGTGGTGGGCTTCGTGACCATCCTCGTCATCGTCTTCCTCGTGGCGAACCTGCTCGTCGACCTGCTCTACGCGGTCCTGGACCCGAGGATCCGCTATGCCTGAACCCGAACCACAGCCATACGACCCGGTGGGGCCGGGCGAGAACGAGGCCGTCGCCCCGACCGGGCAGGGAGGTGTCATGGACCTCGCGCTGGACGAGGCCGAGAGCCTGGAGAAGCCCCTTGAGCCCGACCCCTCCGCACCGCGGGAACGGGCCCGCTCCCTGTGGTCCGACGCCTGGCACCAGCTGCGCCGCAACCCCGTCTTCATCGTCTCCTCCCTCTTCATCCTCTTCCTCGTGGTCATCTCCCTCTGGCCCCAGCTCATCGCGAGCGGCGACCCGCTCCACTGCGAGCTCTCCAGATCGCAGCAGGGCTCCTCACCCGGACACCCCTTCGGCTACGACACCCAGGGCTGCGACGTCTACACCCGCACCGTGTACGGGGCCCGCGCCTCCATCACCGTCGGCATCTGCGCCACCCTCGGCGCCGCCCTGCTGGGCTCCGCCCTCGGCGGGCTCGCCGGGTTCTTCGGCGGCTGGGGCGACTCCCTGCTCTCCCGGGTGGCGGACATCTTCTTCGGGATCCCCGTCATCCTCGGCGGGCTCGTCTTCCTGTCCGTGGTCACCAGCACCACCGTCTGGCCGGTCGTCGGCTTCATCGTGCTCCTCGGGTGGCCGCAGCTCGCCCGCATCGCCCGCGGCTCGGTGATCACCGCCAAACAGAACGACTACGTCCAGGCCGCCCGGGCCCTCGGCGCCGGCAACGCCCGCATCCTGCTGCGGCACGTCGCGCCCAACGCCGTCGCCCCGGTCATCGTCGTCGCCACCATCGCGCTCGGCACCTACATCGCCCTGGAGGCCACGCTGTCCTTCCTCGGCGTGGGCCTGCGCCCGCCCACCGTCTCCTGGGGCATCGACATCTCCAACGCCGCCTCCCAGATCCGCAACGCCCCGCACATGCTGCTCTGGCCGGCCCTGGCCCTGAGCCTGACCGTGCTCGCCTTCATCATGCTCGGCGACGCGGTGCGCGACGCCCTCGACCCCAAGCTGCGCTGAGGAGTGAGCCGCCAGATGCTGCTCGAAGTCCGCGACCTGCACGTGGAGTTCACCACCCGCGACGGGGTCGCCAAGGCCGTCAACGGGGTCGACTACTCGGTGGACGAGGGCGAGACCCTCGCCGTGCTCGGCGAGTCCGGCTCGGGCAAGTCGGTGACGGCGCAGGCCGTGATGGGGATCCTCGAAACCCCGCCCGGCCGGATCGCGGGCGGCCAGATCCTCTTCAAGGGCAAGGACCTGCTGAAGATGAAGGAGGAGGAGCGCAGGAGGATCCGCGGCGCCGACATGGCGATGATCTTCCAGGACGCCCTCTCTTCCCTCAACCCCGTGCTCACCGTCGGCGCCCAGCTCGGCGAGATGTTCGAGGTCCACCGCGGGATGTCCCGCAAGGACGCCCGCGCCCGGGCCGTCGAGCTGATGGACCGGGTGAAGATCCCCGCCGCCCGGCAGCGCGTGACGGACTACCCGCACCAGTTCTCCGGCGGCATGCGCCAGCGCATCATGATCGCCATGGCGCTGGCCCTGGAACCCTCCCTGATCATCGCCGACGAACCCACCACCGCCCTCGACGTCACCGTCCAGGCCCAGGTCATGGACCTGCTGGCGGACCTGCGCCGCGAACTCAACATGGGGCTGATCCTGATCACCCACGACCTCGGCGTCGTCGCCGACGTGGCCGACAGGATCGCCGTCATGTACGCGGGCAGGATCGTCGAGACCGCCCCCGTCGACGCCGTCTACCGGGCGCCCGCCCACCCGTACACCCGGGGCCTGCTCGACTCGATCCCGCGCCTGGACCAGAAGGGCCAGGAGCTCTACGCCATCAAGGGCCTGCCCCCGAACCTGCTGGCCATCCCGCCCGGCTGCGCCTTCAACCCGCGCTGCCCGATGGCCCGCGCCGCCTGCCGGGCCGAGGTCCCGCCGCTCGCCGGGGTCGCCCCCGACCGGGCCAGCGCCTGCTTCTTCTGGAAGGAGTGCCTCGGTGGCTGAGCCCATCCTGGAGGTGCGCGACCTCGTCAAGCACTACCCCCTCACCCAGGGCATCCTCTTCAAGAAGCAGATCGGCGCGGTCAAGGCCGTCGACGGGGTCTCCTTCGACCTCGCGGCCGGCGAGACCCTCGGCATCGTCGGCGAGTCCGGCTGCGGGAAGTCCACCGTCGCCCGGTTGCTGGTCCACCTGGAGCGCCCGACCGCCGGGGTGATCTCGTACAAGGGCGAGGACGTCACGAAGCTGTCGGGCAAGGCCCTCAAGGCCGTGCGCCGCAACATCCAGATGGTGTTCCAGGACCCGTACACCTCGCTCAACCCGCGCATGACGGTCGGCGACATCATCGGCGAGCCGTACGAGATCCACCCCGAGGTGGCCCCGAAGGGCGACCGGCGGCGCCGGGTCCGCGAGCTCCTGGACGTGGTGGGCCTGAACCCGGAGTACATCAACCGGTACCCGCACCAGTTCTCCGGCGGCCAGCGCCAGCGCATCGGCATCGCCCGCGGCCTCGCGCTCCGGCCCGAGATCATCGTCGCCGACGAGCCCGTCTCCGCCCTGGACGTCTCCGTCCAGGCCCAGGTCGTCAACCTCCTCGAACGGCTCCAGGCGGACCTCGGCCTGTCGTACGTCTTCATCGCGCACGACCTGTCGATCGTCCGGCACATCTCCGACCGGGTCGGGGTCATGTACCTGGGCCGGCTCGCCGAGACCGGGACCGACGCCCAGATCTACGACCACCCCACCCACCCGTACACCCAGGCGCTGCTCTCCGCCGTGCCGGTGCCCGACCCCCGGGCCCGCGCCCACCGGGACCGGATCCTGCTCTCCGGCGACGTACCGTCCCCGGCCAACCCGCCCTCGGGCTGCCGCTTCCGCACCCGCTGCTGGAAGGCCGAATCCCGCTGTGCCACGGAGGTGCCGCCGCTGGCGGTCCCGCCGGCCTTCCCCTCGGGTCCGGCGGCGCACCCGTCGGCCTGTCACTTCGCGGCGGAGCGGCAGGTGGTCCCCGCCCCGGGTGAACCCGGGCCGCCGGATGCCCCGCCGGAGGGAGGGTAGGGGGCGGGCCGCGCCGGGAGGGGCCGTAGCCGGGGCCGTTCGAACGTTTCAGGACGTGGGAGGGCCGCGGAGACCGATGATTTCCAGCCACCCCGAGGACCCGGTCCGTACCGTCCCGTTCCCCGCCCAACCTGCGCGCCGCGAGGGCGACTTGACCGATTCTGCCCCGAGTTCCGGGCCTCTCCGGCCGGGCGGGATACGGCCGTACGGGCGCGGGTGGCCCGGCGGGCGGGCGCGCGGGCCTCCGGTCCGGCTCCCGCGCGCCCCCAGGCGTGCGCGGTATGCGCCCCTCGTGCTGCCGGAATTCGACCGATGCACTGGTACGGATAGTTATGATCCGTAGCGCACGGTGGGTATGAATCGCCGAGCACGAGTACGCGTACCGATGTCCGCTCGACGTGGAGGTGAAACGCCGTGGCGCTATCGATCTCGGCCGTGGTGCTGCTGGCGATCGTCGTCTTCCTTCTGGTCCGGAGGTCGGGACTGAAGGCGGGGCACGCGTTCGTCTGCGTACTGCTCGGGTTCTACCTGGCGAGTTCGACTGTGGCTCCCACCCTCAGCCAGCTCACGTCGAACGTGGCGAACATGATCAGTGGCCTCAAGCTGTAGGTCCTGCTCGTAGGCTGGTCCCATGAACGGTCTTCCCGCCCGTCGTCTGCTCCTCGTGCACGCGCACCCGGACGACGAGTCGATCAACAACGGCGTCACCATGGCCAAGTACGCGGCCGAGGGCGCCCATGTCGCGTTGGTGACCTGCACCCTCGGCGAGGAGGGCGAGGTCATCCCGCCCGGGCTGGCCCACCTCGCGCCCGACCGGGACGACACCCTGGGCCCGTTCCGGGTCGGCGAGCTCGCCGCGGCCATGAAGGAGCTCGGGGTCGCCGACCACCGATTCCTCGGCGGCACCGGCCGCTTCCGGGACTCCGGGATGATGGGCGCCCCGCAGAACGCCCGCCCCGGCGCCTTCTGGTCCACCGGCGTGGACGAGGCCGCCGGCCACCTCGTCGAGGTCATCCGCGAGCTGCGCCCGCAGGTCCTCGTCACCTACGACCCGGACGGCGGCTACGGTCACCCCGACCACATCCAGGCCCACCGCGTCGCCATGCGCGGCGCGGAGCTGGCCGCCGACCCGGCGTACCGCCCCGAACTGGGCGCTCCGCACGCCATCGCGAAGGTCTACTGGAACCGGGTCCCGCTCTCCGCCGTCGAGGAGGGCTTCGCGCGGCTGCGCGCGCTGGGCGCCGCACTGCCCTTCCCCGGCCTCGCGACCCCGGCCGACGTGCCGGGCGTGGTCCCCGACGAGCGGATCACCGCCGAGATCGGCGACGCGGAGGGGGAGCGGGGGCTGGTGGAGGCCAAGGCGGCCGCCATGCGGGCCCACGTCACCCAGATCGCCGTCGACGGCCCGTTCTTCGCCCTCTCGAACGACCTGGCCCAGCCGCTGTTCGCCCGCGAGTACTACGAGTTGGCCGTCGGCGAGTCCGGGGCCCCGGCCGGCGAGCGCGAGCGGGACCTCTTCGCGGGGGTGGGGGTGTGACCGCTCCGATGACCGCGGGGCGGATCGCCGCCCTGCTGGGCCTGCTGGTCGCCGGGACGGCCACCGGCCTGGCCGGCTGGCTCGTGGTGGACCTGTGGTTCCCGGCCGGGCTGCTGCTCGCCGTGCTGGCCCTCCTCGGGCTGTTCCTCGGGGCCCGGATCGCCCTCGGCGGGGGGCTCGGCGTGGGCGTCGCGGCGGCCGGCTGGTTCCTCTCGTACGTCCTGCTCGGTGTCCCGCGCGCCGAAGGGGACTTCCTGCTCGGTTCATCCGGAATGGGTATGTACGCATACCTTTTGGGGGGAAGTGCGGTCGCTGTGATCTGTGCCACGATGCGCGGGCCCGTGGAACCGCCGGTTTCGGCCTCGAAATCGGGCGGCTGACCGGGCGTCGAACTCCCGCTCCCCCTGATCGGGGACGGCTTGCGGGGGTTTGACGGACCCTCGGAGAAGGGTTCCGGGAGGGCTAAGAGGAACCTTTCATTCCCCTGGGACAGTTGCGTGCGGGCGGCGGCCAGTATGGTGGACGGGCCGCCGAGCTGCCCGCGCACGGCACGCGGGCGGCGGAGCCAACCGGGAGAACCTGCCTTGAGTCGTGAAACTGACAGTTCGTCCCCCGGGCCCCGAGGGCTCGGCGGGGCCGCCTACCCCTCGGGTACGCCGCCGTATGGAACCGGCCAGTCCGCGCCCACGTCCCCGCCGCCTCGGCCTGGCGCGGCGACCGCCCCGGAGGAGAATCCTGTGACTTCGAACCCGTCCACGCCCGACACCGACGGGCCGAAGACCGAGACCACCCTGACGACCCGGATCCGGATCAACATCCCGGGTTCGCGGCCGATCCCGCCCGTGGTCGTCCGCAAGCCGGTGAAGGACGCCTCCGCGGAGGCGGCCCCCGGCTCCACGGAGCCCGAGCCGTCCCCGCGCGGCCAGGCGAAGCCCCCGCGCGGCCAGGGTCCCGCCCCGCGCGGCCAGGGTCCCGCCCCGCGCGGCCAGGGTCCCGCCTCGCGCGGCCAGGGTCAGCCCCCCGTGCGCGCCGCCCTGCCGGCGCGGCCCACCGCCCAGGCGCCCGCGCCCGCCCCGGCCGCCAAGGCCCCCGCCGAGCCGCCGTCGGACGGCGGGTGGTTCGCCCCGCGCAAGGCGGCGACGCCCCCGCCCGCGGCCCCTGCCGCCCCGGCGCCCGCCGCGAGCTACGGCTCCTCCGCGCCCGGCCCCGGCAACGGCCCGGGCGGCGTGCCCGCCACCGGCCCCGGCAACGGCTTCGACCCCGCCCCGGGCGGCGGCCCGCGCGGCGGCTCCGGCGCCGGCTTCGACCCCGCACCGCGCGGCGGCTCCGGCACCGGCCCGGGCACCGCCCCGTTCGACGGCCCCGGCACCGGGGCGGGCTTCGCGCCCCCGGCGGCCCCCGGCCGCCCGCAGCCGCCCGCTCCGGCCCCCGGCACCGGCCCCGGCGCCGGGTTCGCGCCCGCCCCCGGCCCCGGCATCGGCGGCCCCGGCGCCGGCTCGGCCCAGGCGTACGCGGCGTACGACAACGGCCCCTCCACCGAGGCCTTCCCCGCCTTCACGGAGCCCGCCGGGCCCACCGGCGGCCCCGCGCTGGGCACCGTGCCCGTGGGCGCCGACGAGGCCCCGCGCTGGCCCGGCCCCGAGGCCCTGGGCACCCCCGCGCCGGGCCCCCGGACCGGCCCGGCCGCCCCGCCCCCCGGCCCGCGGCCGCCCCTGCCGATGCCCGCCCCGGCCCCCGCCGGGAAGTCCGGCAAGCCCGGCACGGCGGCCCCGTCCGGCAAGCCCGCCAAGAAGAAGGGCCGCTCCAAGCTGGTCCTGCTCGGCGGCGGCCTCGTCGCCCTCGTCGGCGTGGCCTACGGCGCCGGGCTGCTCATGAACCACTCCGACATCCCCAAGGGCACCACCGTCCTCGGCGTGGACATCAGCGGCAGCCGCGACGACGCCGTCGCCAAGCTCCAGACGGCCTTCGGCAAGCGCTCGGCCACCCCGCTCCAGCTCTCCGTCGGCGGCAAGTCCGTCGAGCTGAAGCCCGAGAAGGCCGGCCTGACCCTCGACAGCCAGACCACCGTCCGCAACGCCACTGGCAGCGACTACAACCCGATCACGGTCATCGGCTCGCTGTTCGGCGTCGAGCGCACGGCGTCCGCCGTCATGCCGGTCGACGAGGAGAAGCTGAAGGACTCCCTTCAGGAGCTCGCCGGAACCGCCGGCACCGCTTCCGAGGGCACCATCACCTTCGACACCGGCAAGGCCGTTGCCGTCCCCGGCAAGGCCGGCACCAGCCTGGACGTCGACAGCTCCGTGGACCGGGTCACCAAGGCCTTCCGCGAGCTCGTCGCCAACGGCAAGGCGGCCCCCGTCGAACTCCCCACCGCCACCAAGGAACCGACGATCAGCCAGGCGGAACTGAACCGGGCCATGAAGGAGTTCGCCGAGCCCGCCATGTCCGCCCCCGTGACCGTCAAGGCGGGCGCCAAGTCCCTGGCCTTCGGCGCCAAGTCCCTGCCCAAGATCCTCAGCATGCAGCCGGTGCAGGGCAAGCTCGTCGAGAAGTACGACCTGGAGGCCCTCAAGGCCACCTACGGCAACGCCTTCGACGGGGTCCTGATCACCCGGGGCACGGGCCAGAAGACCCCCGTCACCCCGCAGGACGTCGCGGGCGCCCTCGGCAGGGGCCTCGTCGGCAAGACCGCGGCCGAGCGCGTCGTGTCCATCGACACGAACGCCGACTGAGGTCCCCGGCAGCCGCCACGAGGAGCCCCCTTCCCGGGAGGGGGGCTCCCGCGTTCCCCGGACCCGCCCCGACCGGGCGTGTCACCCCAGCCGTATGACATCTGTCATGCAGCTGTCACGACTGGAGACACTGCCGCGCGCACCCCCGTCCGGGAGAAGCTCGGTGCATGACGACGACGACCGCGACACAGTCCGGAGCCTCCGGACTCGCACGCGGTGCCGGCAGCGGCACCGTGGTGAGCTTCCAGAACGTGACCAAGAGCTACGGACAGGTCCGGGCCGTCGACGGGCTGTCCCTCGAACTGCACCCGGGCGAGACCGTGGCGCTGCTCGGCCCCAACGGCGCCGGCAAGTCCTCCACACTCGACCTCCTCCTGGGCCTGCGCCCCGCCGACTCCGGCACCGTCCGCCTCTTCGGCACCACCCCCCGCGAGGCCGTCACGGCCGGCCGGGTCGGCGCCATGCTCCAGAGCGGCGGCCTGATGGAGGAGGTGACCGTGCGCGAACTCGTCACCCTCGGCTGCGCCCTGCACCCCCGCCCGTACCCGGTCGAGGAGGTGCTCTCCCGCGCCGGCATCGAGGAGATCGCCGGACGGATGGTCAACAAGCTCTCCGGCGGCCAGGAGCAGCGCGTGCGCTTCGCGCTCGCCACCGCCGGCCACAACGACCTGATCATCCTGGACGAGCCGACCACCGGTATGGACGTCACCGCCCGCCAGGCCTTCTGGGCCACCATGCGCGAGCAGGCCGCCCAGGGCCGCACCGTCCTGTTCGCCACCCACTACCTGGAGGAGGCGGACGCGATCGCCGACCGGGTACTGGTCCTGAACAAGGGCCGGCTGCTCGCCGACGGCACCGCCGCCGAGATCAAGGCCAAGGCCGGCGCCCGGAAGGTCGCCTTCGACCTCGACGGCGACATCGACCGCCAGGCCCTGCGCGCCCTCCCCGGCCTGACCTCCTGCGAGGTCAACGGCTCCACCGTGCGGCTCCAGTCGCGCGACGCCGACGCCACCGTCCACGCCGTGTACGCGCTCGGCCTCTACCCCCGCAACCTGGAGGTCGCGGGCCTCGGCCTGGAGCAGGCCTTCATCGCCCTCACCGAGGCCGAGGAGGCCGACGCATCGTGAACACCGGAACGCTGAACCTGGTCAAGCTGGAGATCACCCGCGCCCTGCGGAACAAGAAGTACATCTTCTTCACGCTGCTCTACCCGGCCGCCCTCTTCCTGATGCTCGGCGGCACGCTGGACGGCACCACCAAGGTCATGGGCACCGAACTGACCATGCCCGCCTTCTACATGGTCGCCATGGCCTCCTTCGGCGCCCTGACCGCCGTCCTGGTCGGCAACGCCGAGCGGATCGCCAAGGAGCGCGAGAGCGGCTGGGTGCGCCAGCTGCGCCTGACGGCCCTGCCCGGCCACGGCTACGTGCTCGGCAAGACCGCCAGCGCGGGCGTGCTCTCGCTGCCGGCGATCCTGGTGGTCTTCGCGGTCGCCGCCGTGGCCAAGGGCGTCCGCTTCGAGGTCTGGCAGTGGCTCGCCCTGACCGGCTCCATCTGGGCCGGCAGTCTCGTCTTCGCCGCCCTGGGCGTGGCCATCGGCTACCTCGCCAGCGCGGACAACGTCCGGCCCCTGAGCATGCTCTTCTACTTCGGCCTGTCGATCCTCGGCGGCCTGTGGATGCCCACCGCCGCCTTCCCCCAGTGGCTCCAGGACATCTGCGAGTGGCTGCCGACCCACGCCTACGCGGGCCTGGGCCAGGCCGTCGAGCTGGGCGGGGCCCCGCACGTCAAGGACGTGGCGATCCTCGCCGTGTACTTCGTACTGTTCACGGGTGCGGCCGCCTGGCTGTACCGCAAGGACTCACTGAAGGCGTAGGACCGTGGCGCTGACGCACGAGGACGGGGGCGCCGACCGGACCACCCTCCGGGGACCCGAGGGCACCGTCCACAAGGTGGTCAAGAGCCTCTGGATCGCCATCTGGCTCTTCTACCTCAGCGCCCCCGTCACCGACCTGGTGCGCGGCGGGCACAGCACCGGGGCCCGGGTGCTCGGCGGACTGGGCCTGCTGGTCTTCGTCGGCTGGTATCTGGTGCTGGTGTTCCGGCCGGACCGGCAGAAGCCGGTCCGGCCGGTCCTGCTGTCACTGGCGCTGCTCAGCGCGGAGGCCGCGGTGCTGTCGCTGGCCCTGGGCCGCGAGTGGCTCGTGCTGTTCGTCTACGTCTCCATCGCCTCCGGCGCCGCGCTGCCCGGGAGGATCTCCCGCTTCACGGTGCCCGCCGCGACGGTGCTGCTGGCGGCGCTGGCCCTCATGGTGCCGGACGGCGGGGACTACCTGTTCGGGCTGCTGATCCCGGCCCTGATGGGCGGGTTCGCGATGGTCGGGGTCCGCGAGATGATCCGCACGACCATGGAGCTCCGGCAGGCCCGGGCCACCGTGGCCCAGCTCGCGGCCAACGAGGAGCGCCTGAGGATGGCACGCGACCTGCACGACCTGCTGGGCCACTCGCTGTCGCTGATCACGCTCAAGAGCGAGCTCGCCGGCCGGATGCTGCCCGACCACCCCGACCGGGCCGCCCAGCAGGTGGCGGACATCGAGAAGGTCTGCCGCCAGGCGCTGGTCGACGTACGGGAGGCCGTCAGCGGCTACCGGCGGCCCACCCTGCCCGGCGAACTCGCGGGCGCCCGCACGGCACTGGCGGCCGCCGGGGTCAAAGCCGACCTGCCCGCGGACTTCACCGACTCCGTCCCGGAGGAGCCGGAGTGCGCGCTGGCCTGGTCGCTGCGCGAGGCGGTGACCAACGTGGTCCGGCACAGCGACGCCAAGCGCTGCACGGTCACCCTGACGCCCCGCCAGACCCTCGCCGGACCGGTGCTGGAGCTCTCGGTGACCGACGACGGCACGGGGGGCACCGCGGTCCCCGGCAACGGCCTGACGGGCCTGACGGAACGTCTGGAGGCCGTCGGCGGCACCCTGTGGGCGGGGCCGGCGGGGAAGACCGGCTTCCGCCTGCTGGCGAGGGTCCCCCTAGGATCCCCGTCATGACGGAAGCCACCGAAGCCGCCCGGGCCCCCATCCGCATCCTCCTGGCGGAGGACCAGTCCATGGTCAGGGAGGCCCTCGCGGCCCTCCTGGGGCTGGAGCCGGACATCGAGGTGCCGGTCCAGGTGGCGCGCGGCGACGAGGTCGTGGCGGCGGCCCTGGCCCACGACGTGGACGTGGCCCTCCTGGACATCGAGATGCCGGGCATGACGGGCATCGAGGCGGCGGCGGCCCTGCGCCGCACCCTCCCCGACCTCAAGATCGTCGTCCTGACCACGTTCGGCCGCCCCGGCTACCTCCGCGGGGCCATGGAGGCGGGCGCGTCGGCCTTCCTCGTCAAGGACGCGCCGGCCGCGCAGCTCGCGCAGGCGGTGCGCAAGGTCCTCGCGGGCGAGCGCGTCATCGACCCCACCCTCGCGGCGGCCGCCCTGGCGGAGGGCGCCAACCCGCTCACGGAGCGCGAGCGCGAGGTCCTGCGCGCGGCCGAGAACGGCGCGACCAACGCCGAACTGGCGGCGGCCCTTTCCCTCTCCCAGGGCACGGTCCGCAACTACCTCTCGACGGCGATCCAGAAACTCGCGGCCCGCAACCGCGCCGAAGCGGTCCGCGTGGCCCGCGAAAAGGGCTGGCTCTGACCCGCGCGGTTCACGAGACTGCTCCGATGTTCAGAAGACTGTGGGCCGCGACCGCCGCGTCCAACCTGTCCGACGGGGGTGAGCCTGGCCGCGGCGCCCCTGCTGGCGGCCACGATCACCCGCGACCCGGCGCTGATCGCCGGCATCACCGTGGCCCAGCGCGCCCCCTGGCTGGTGCTGGCCTTCGTCTCCGGGGCGCTGGCTGACCGCCTCGACCGCCGGAAGGTGGCCCAGAGCGCGAACTGGATCCGCGCGGCGGCCTTCGCCACCCTCACGGCGGCCGTCCTCGGCGACCACCCTGTCCATGCCCGGCGGAGCCCCCGTCAGTTGAGCAGCGCGCGGGCCGAGGAGGCCTCCGTGCGGATGCGGGTCGCCGCCTCCGGGTCGATCGCGTCCATGACCACCGCGTACGCGTCCATCTCCGCCGCGCCCTCCTGGAAGGAGCCCCGCTCCACCAGCAGCCGCGCCCGCTCGTAGCGCAGGGCCGCCGGGTGGGACGGCAGCAGCAGGGACAGGTCCAGCGACCACAGGGCGACCGCCGAGTGTTCCGGCCGGGCCGACGCCCAGGCCCGGATGTTGCCCAGGACGCGCAGGACGATGTCCAGCGTGCGCGCGGGCGTCCGCGGACCCCGCGCGAGCTCCGCCGGGCCCGCGCCCAGCGAGGCGCCGCCCGCGAACGGGTCGACCACCACCCCCTCCTCCGGGTCCCCGAAGCCCACCGTGAAGTGCCCCGGCAGCCCAAGCCCGTACACCGGCGCACCGGCGCGCCGAGCGACCTCCAGCCAGACCACCGACAGCAGGATCGGCAGCCCGCGCCGGCGCCGCAGCACCTCGTGCAGGAGCGAGGACTCCAGCCGGTCGTAGTCCTTCGGGGTGCCGTGGAAGCCGAGCCGGCCGCCCAGCAGGTCCGTCACCGCCGCCGCCCAGGCCTTCGCCCCGTGCAGCCCGTACGGCAGCATCCCCGCCAGCCGGTCCAGTTCGATCTGCGCCCAGTCCATCACCCGTTCGTCGAGCTCCGGGTCCGCCTCAGCCGCCAGCAGCAGGCACAGCTGCGCCAGGTCCGGCCGCTCGGCGCGGGCCTCCGCCGCGAACAGCTCCCGCGAGGCCGCGCTCACGCCCCGGCTCCGGCCCGGAAGTGGTGGTAGGCGTGGTGCGTGGCGAAGCCCATGCCGTCGTACAGGGCCCGCGCGGCCGGATTGTCCGTCTCCACCTGGAGCCAGGCCGCCGACGCGCCCTCCTCCAGCGCCCGCCGGGCCAGCGCCGTCATCACCGCCGTCGCGAGCCCCCGCCGCCGGTGCTCCGGGTCGACCGTCACCGCGCCGAAGCCGGCCCACCGGCCGTCGGCCACGCACCGCCCGATCGCCCGGCCGCCGTCCAGCGAGGCGAACCACACCGACGGGCCCTCGACCAGCATCCGCCGCGCAAGTTCCGGGTCGCGCACCTTGCCGTAGCGGCCGAGCCACTCCTCGTCCGGCTCGCGGGTCAGCCGGACCCCCGACACGTCCGCGTCCTGGTCGGCCACGGGGGCCAGGCCCCCGATCCGGACCTCCGCCGAGACCTCGTTGGCCCAGCCGCGCCGCTCCAGCTCCGCGCAGAGCAGCTCCTGGGTGCCGGCGGCGCCGGTCGCGGCCTGTACGTAGGCCGGCAGGTCCCGCTGCGCGTACCAGGCCGTCACCCGCGCGAGTGCTTCGTCCAGGGGTATCCCGGGGTCGCCGAGCGGCAGCACCGAGTTGGCCCGCCGGGTGAACCCCGCGGCCGCCCGCAGCGTCCACCCGCCCAGCGGTTCGCTCTCCAGCGGCTGCCAGGCCCGCGCGGTGACCCGGGCCAGCTCCTCGAAAGAGGCCGCCGGACCCCTGCGGCGGGCCGGCGCGGCCGGCACCACCTTGCCCGCCACCAGCGAGGATTCCGGGATGTGGACCGACACCCCGTCCTTGCGTGTGATCGTCAGCACACCCCCGGTCCATGATGTGAGAACCCCGACCGCGTCGGTGAAGGCGGGAGAGCCCCCCACAGGGTCCTGCACCCGTCGCACAGAGACTCGTTTACCCACGTCAGCCTGGGTAATACGGATTTCCAGCAGTCCACCGGCAGTGATTTCCACAGCTCTGTCCGCCCCTCCTGTTCGGATCGTGCCCGGGAACGGAGATACTAGGTGCGGGCATCGACGACGCCGCGCTCCCGCGCGAATGGACAGCCCTACCGAGGAGGAACGAGAGCGTGACCTACGTCATCGCGGAGCCTTGTGTCGACGTCAAGGACAAGGCATGCATCGAAGAGTGCCCCGTCGACTGCATCTACGAGGGCCAGCGGTCCTTGTACATCCACCCGGACGAGTGCGTCGACTGCGGCGCGTGTGAGCCGGTGTGTCCGGTCGAGGCCATCTTCTACGAGGATGACACCCCGGAGGAGTGGAAGGACTACTACAAGGCGAACGTCGAGTTCTTCGACGAGCTCGGCTCGCCCGGTGGTGCCTCCAAGCTCGGTCTGATCGAGCGCGACCACCCCTTCATCGCCGCGCTGCCCGCCGGCATCAACGGCGAGCACTGACCGTTCACGGCAGACGCGCCTCTCGGTCCCGTACGGCACTGCTGCCGCGCGGGACCGAGCCGTTTCCCGCACCTTTCCGTCCCTGAGAGAGAGCAGAGCACCGTGGCCGCAGTTTCCGACCGTCTTCCCACGTTCCCCTGGGACAAGCTGGAGCCGTACAAGAAGACGGCGGCGGCCCACGAGGACGGAATCGTCGACCTGTCCGTCGGTACGCCCGTCGATCCGGTGCCCCGGCTGATCCAGGACGCACTGATCGCCGCCGCCGACTCCCCGGGCTACCCGACGGTGTGGGGCACGCCCGCGCTGCGCGACGCGATCACCGGCTGGCTGCGCGGCCGGCTCGGCGCGAGCGCCGTCGGACACCGCAACGTACTGCCCGTGGTCGGCTCCAAGGAGCTCGTCGCCTGGCTGCCGACCCAGCTGGGCCTGGGCGCCGGCGACAAGGTCGCCTACCCCCGCCTCGCCTACCCGACCTACGAGGTCGGCGCGCGCCTGTGCGGCGCCGAGGCCGTCGTCTACGACACCGAGGCGTTCGCGAGTGACCCCGCGGGCACCGAGCTCGACCCGGCCGGTCTGAAGCTGCTGTGGCTCAACTCCCCGTCGAACCCCACCGGAAAGGTGATCGGCAAGGAGGAGCTGATCCGGATCGTCGCCTGGGCGCGCGAGCACGGGGTCCTCGTCTTCAGCGACGAGTGCTACCTGGAGCTCGGCTGGGAGGCCGAGCCGGTCTCCGTCCTGCACGACGACGTCTGCGGCGGTTCCTACGAGGGCCTCGTCGCCGTCCACTCCCTCTCCAAGCGCTCCAACCTCGCCGGCTACCGCGCCGCCTTCATCGCCGGCGACGAGGCCGTCCTCGCCGAGCTGCTGGAGATCCGCAAGCACGGCGGCATGATGACCCCGGCCCCCGTCCAGGCCGCCGTCGTCGCCGCCCTCGGCGACGACGTGCACGTCGCCGAGCAGCGCGGCCGCTACGCCGCCCGCCGCGAGGCGCTGCGCACGGCCCTGGAGGCGCACGGCTTCCGCGTCGAGCACAGCGAGGCCAGCCTCTACCTGTGGGTGACCCGCGACGAGCCCTGCTGGGACACCGTTGCCCACCTCGCCTCCCTCGGCATCCTGGTCGCGCCGGGCGACTTCTACGGCGAGGCCGGCGCGAGGTTCGTCCGCGTCGCCTTCACCGCCACCGACGAGCGGGTCGCGGCCGCGGTCAAGCGCCTGGGCTGAGCGGTCCGGGGCCGGGCCGGTGAACGCCCCGAGGGGCCGGGAGCAGTGCGCTCCCGGCCCCTCGGTGTTCCGTCCGCGGCGGGCTCAGCCCTGCAGCGGCAGGGAGCCCAGCGGCAGCGCGCCGACCGGCAGGTCGTGGCCCGCCGGCAGCTGGGACACGGGCAGGCCGCCCAGCATCCGGCCCGCGCCGCCGGCCACGTCGGCGGCGGGGGCGGTGGCCGGGACGGCCTTGGCGGCGGTGCCCGCGACGTCGGCGGCCGCGCCGGTGGCCGCCCCGGTGGCGGCGGTGGCGTCGGCGCTGTCCGGGGCGGCGAGCGTGCCCAGCTGCGGCACGGACTCCAGGCCCGCGGCGCTGGCCGCGCCGGCCGCACCGACCACGGGAGCGGTACCGGCTGCGAGGAGAAGCGCGGCGCGGGCGATCCGACGGGTCAGGGGGAGGGACATGATGCTCCTAAGCGGTAGCGGCTGAGTACGCCCTGTACAACCGCTCCCGGGGGGCGCCGAGTTGCGGACCCACCGGGTAAAGGATCGGTAACGCATCGTTTAATCGGCTTCCGTGACAAGCCCATCGGACGGTGCCCACCAGGGATTCCGTCCTCCCGGGCCCGGCCCGCCCGGATGCCCGGCCATGCCCTTCCGGGTGACGGGCCGTACACGCGAGCGGTCCCCGTCCCGTCGGCGGGACGGCGCCCGGCACGCCCGCGCGCCCCCCGCCGCCGGGTCGGTGGGCCTGCGGAACGGCTCAGCGGGCGCTGCCGGCCAGGAAGATCCGGAGCTGGCCCGGGGGAGCGTCGTACGGGTCGGGGGCCGAACCGCCCTTCGTCCCGCCGGCCGCCCCGCGCTTCCACTCGCCCCGGTTCTGGCCCGCGACCCAGGCGGAACCGTCGTACGAGACCCGGGAGATGCCCAGCTCCTTCGAACGGGCCACCGCCCAGTGGGCCATCGCCCGGCCGCGCCGGGCCTCGCCCGGACCGCCGCCGCCGTCCTTCAGCCACAGGTCCACCTCGGCCTCCGGGACGGCGGCCGGGGCGTCCGCGGCGGGGCTCGACGCCGGGGCGGCAGCGGCGCTCGGGGCGGGTCCGGCGCTCGGCGCGGCCCCCGCGCCGGTCTTCCCCCCGGCCTTCGGGACGGCGTGCACCGCGGGCCGGCCGGTGGACAGGGCCTCCGTGCCGAACGCCCGCCCCAGCTCCGTGCGCACCTTCCCCGGGTCGCCCTTCAGCGGCGCCGGTCCCACACAGGCCAGGGTGGCCTGGGTCTCGCCCTCGCCGAAGGCGGCCGTCACCACCGTCGCGTCCGGCTCGTGCTTGGCGTACGCCTGCGGGAACCCGCTGAGCTGCACCCGCTGCGCGGCAACCGTCAGCGGCAGCCGGGTGTAGCCCTTCACCTCGACGAGCCGGTCGTAGAAGATCCCCGCCGAGTACACCGGGTCCATGATCTGCTCAGGGGTGCCCCAGCCCTGCGAGGGCCGCTGCTGGAACAGGCCCAGCGAATCCCGGTCGCCGTGGTCGAGGTTGCGCAACCCCGACTCCTGCATCGCCGTCGCCAGAGCGATCGTCAGGGCCCGGTCCGGGAGCCCCTTGGAGATCCCGACGGCGGCTATGGTCGCGGCGTTCGACGCCTGCTCGGGGCTCATCTCGTACGTCTGCACGGCCCCACCCGAGCCGCCGCCCGCGCCCTTCGCCGTGACCGTGCAGTGCGGGGCGCCCGCCCCGCCGTTGGAATAGTGGTGCACCAAGACGTACCCGATCACCGCGAGCAGGACGGCCAGGCCCACGGCCGCGCGGAGCGGCCCGCGGCGGCGGGGACGGGGGCGATCGGTCTCGGACACGCGGCCCACCGTACTTGAGGCCGATAACGCGTCCACCGACCGGACGCTCCCGGTACCCGCCCATCCCGGGGCGTTAGGGTCGGTTCATGTCCGAATCCGAGCTCGACCTCACCCTCGACGCCGCCGGGCTGACCGCCCGCCTCGTCGACATCCCCTCCGTGAGCGGCGACGAGAAGGTGCTCGCCGACCTCGTGGAAGACGCCCTGCGCCGCCTTCCGCACCTCACCGTCGACCGCCACGGCAACAACGTCGTCGCCCGTACGGATCTCGGCCGCGCCGAGCGCGTCGTACTCGCCGGCCACCTCGACACCGTGCCGATCGCCGACAACGTCCCGTCCCGCCTGGACGAGAACGACGTCCTGTGGGGCTGCGGCACGACGGACATGAAGTCCGGGGTCGCCGTACAGCTGCGGATCGCCGCGACCGTGCCCGAGCCGAACCGCGACCTCACCTTCGTCTTCTACGACCAGGAGGAGGTCGCCGCCGACCTCAACGGACTCGGCAAGGTCGCCGCGGCCCATCCCGACTGGCTGGCCGGCGACTTCGCCGTGCTGCTGGAGCCCTCCAACGCCGAGGTGGAGGGCGGCTGCCAGGGCACCCTGCGCGTCCTGCTGCGCACCCGCGGCGAGCGCGCCCACTCCGCCCGCAGCTGGATGGGCTCCAACGCCATCCACGCCGCGAGCCCGATCCTCGCGAAGCTCGCGGCCTACGAGCCCCGCAAGCCGGTCATCGACGGCCTGGAGTACCACGAGGGCCTCAACGCCGTCCGCATCGAGGGCGGCGTCGCCAACAACGTCATCCCGGACGCCTGCACGGTCACGGTCAACTTCCGCTACGCACCCGACCGCAGCGAGGCCGACGCGCTCGCCCACGTCCAGGAGGTCTTCGCGGACTGCGGCGTCGACGAGTTCGTGGTCGACGACTCCTCGCCCGGCGCCCTCCCCGGCCTGTCCCACCCGGCGGCCGCGGCGTTCATGGAAGCGGTCGGCGGCCAGGCCATGCCCAAGTTCGGCTGGACGGACGTCTCCCGCTTCAGCGCGCTCGGCGTCCCGGCCGTCAACTACGGTCCGGGCGACGCGCTGCTCGCGCACAAGGTCGACGAGCGGGTCGAGACCAAGGCGATCCTGCACTGCGAGGAACGACTCCGCGCCTGGCTGACCTCGTAAATTCCCCCTCCCGTCACTTTTGTGCGCCTACCCTGATCCAACGATCAGCAGGAGGGAGCACATCATGGGCAACTCCGAAGGAAACGGACGCCGGCGCCCCGAGGAGCAGCAGCTCGGGCCGGTGCTGCGCAGGCGGAGCCAGGTGCAGGCGGGCAGCACGACGGACCAGCGGCTGCTGGACTCGGCCGGCCCCTCCGAGTGGGTGCACACCGACCCCTGGCGGGTCCTGCGCATCCAGTCGGAGTTCATCGAGGGCTTCGGCACGCTCGCCGAGCTGCCGCCGGCGATCAGCGTGTTCGGCTCGGCGCGCACCGCGGTGGACTCGCCGGAGTACGAGGCCGGCGTACGGATCGGCAGCGCGCTCGTCGAGGCCGGCTTCGCCGTCATCACCGGCGGCGGACCGGGCGCGATGGAGGCGGCCAACAAGGGCGCCCGCGAGGCGAACGGCGTCTCGGTCGGCCTCGGCATCGAGCTCCCCTTCGAACAGGGGCTCAACCAGCACGTGGACCTCGGGCTGAACTTCCGGTACTTCTTCGTCCGCAAGACGATGTTCGTGAAGTACAGCCAGGGGTTCGTGGTGCTGCCGGGCGGGTTCGGCACGCTGGACGAGATGTTCGAGGCGCTGACCCTGGTGCAGACACAGAAGATCACCCGGTTCCCCATCGTGCTCTTCGGCACGGAGTACTGGGGCGGGCTCGTCGACTGGCTGCGCAACACGGTCATCGCCCAGGGCAAGGCCTCGGAGAAGGACCTCTACCTCTTCCACCTCACGGACGACGTGGACGAGGCGATCGCCCTGGTGACGAAGGAAGTCGGCAAGTAGCCGCGGAGTAGGCGCCGCGGCGCGCAGGGACCACACCGCCGCCCGGCGGCCGGCCGCCGGGGACGGGGTGGCCCCGGGGCGGCACGCCGCGGGCGGCGGCTCAGGCCAGGCCGCGGCGGGCGACGGCCGGAGGGCGGTGGCCCTGGATCGAGCGGACCATGTCCAGGACCTGCCTGGTCTCCGCGACCTCGTGGACCCGGTAGACCTGGGCGCCGAGCCAGGCCGAGACGGCGGTGGTCGCCAGGGTGCCGAGCAGCCGCTCCTTGACCGGCTTGTCGAGGGTCTCGCCGACGAAGTCCTTGTTGGACAGCGAGACCAGTACCGGCCAACCGGTTCCGGTCATCTCCGCCAGGCGGCGGGTGGCTTCCAGTGAGTGCCGGGTGTTCTTCCCGAAGTCGTGGCCCGGGTCGATCATGATCGACTCCCGCGGTACGCCCAGGGCCTCCGCCCGCTCCGCGAGCCCGACCGTGACGCGCAGGATGTCCTCCATCACGTCCTCGTACGCGGTCCGGTGCGGCCGGGTGCGCGGCTCGACCCCGCCGGCGTGGGTGCAGACGATGCCCGCCCCGTAGCGGGCCGCGACCTCCGCCAGCTTCGGGTCCACCCCGCCCCAGGCGTCGTTCAGCAGGTCGGCCCCGGCCTCGCAGACGGCCTCGCCGACCTCGTGCCGCCAGGTGTCCACGCTGATCACCACGTCCGGGTGGCGGCGGCGCACCTGCGCCACGAAGCCGACCGTGCGCCGGACCTCCTCCGCCGCGTCCACGTGCTCGCCGGGCCCCGCCTTGACACCGCCGATGTCGATGATCGCCGCGCCCTCGGCGACGGCCCGCTCCACCCGGTCCAGCGCGGGCTGGTCGCGGAAGGTGGCGCCCTGGTCGTAGAAGGAGTCAGGGGTCCGGTTCACGATGGCCATGATCACCGGCTCGTGGGTGTCGAACTCGCGCCTGCCCAGTCGCAGCATCCCGCTCTTTCCTCCTTCGGCGACCCTCGCGCCTCGTCTGCGACCTTAACCTGGTGGCCGGAGTCTCTCAGGGGAGTTGATCGTGTTCTGGTTCTTGCTGATCGCGCTGGTCGTGGTCGTGGCCGCGGTCACCCTCGCGGTGGTCGGCGGAGGCGCGGAGGCCGTCCTGCCCGAGGCCGAGCCGGACCGGGTGGCCGACGCCCTGCCCGAGACCCGTCCGGTGGTGCGGGAGGACGTCGAGGCGCTGCGGCTGCCGGTCGGACCGCGCGGCTACCGGATGGCCGAGGTGGACGACGTACTGGACCGGCTCGCGGCGGAGATCGCCGAGCGGGACGCGCGGATCGCGGAGCTGACGGCGGCCCACGCCGGCGCCGCGGCGCCGGCCGCCGGGCAGGCGCAGGCCCAGGACCGGCCCTCGGACCGTCCCCAGGACCGGGCGGCGGCTCCGGCCGAGGGGGACGCCCCCGCCGTCGACCTCACGAAGGACGAGCGGTGAGCGGCGGGCTGCTGGCCGGACCGGACGGCGTCCTGCGCTGTCCGTGGGGGCTGGCCACCGATGACTACGTCGCCTACCACGACACCGAATGGGGCAAGCCGGTCCACGGCGACGACGCGCTGTACGAGCGGCTGTGCCTGGAGGCCTTCCAGTCGGGGCTGTCCTGGCTGACGATCCTGCGCCGGCGCGAGGGGTTCCGGAAGGCCTTCTCCGGCTTCAGGATCGCGGAGGTCGCGGCGTTCGGCCCGGCCGACGCCGAGCGGCTCCTCGCGGACGAGGGGATCATCCGCAACCGGGCCAAGATCGATGCCACCCTGGCCAACGCGAAGGTGCTGGCCGGGTGGGAGCCCGGGGAACTGGACGCCCTGATCTGGTCCCACGCCCCGAAACGGAAGGGCCGGGCCCCGAGGACGACCGGCGACGTGCCGGCGGTCACCCCCGAGTCCACGGCCCTGGCCAAGACCCTCAAGAAACGGGACATCCGCTTCGTCGGGCCCACCACGGCCTACGCCCTGATGCAGGCGTGCGGCCTGGTCGACGACCACCTCGCGGGCTGCGTGTCCCGCGGGAGGTGAACCTTCCGTGAACGTTCAGCGGCCCAGGTACTCCGGGGGCTGCTTGGCGAGGAAGGCCTGGACGGCGATGGAGTGGTCCTCCGAGGCGCCCGCCCGGGTCTGGAGGACGTCCTCGCGCTCCAGGGCCTCGGAGAGGGAGTGGGAGGCCCCGTACGCCAGGGACTCCTTGATCGCGGCGTAGGCCACCGTCGGACCGGCGGCGAGGGCCCGGGCCACCGCCTCGGCCTCGGCGTGCAGGTCCTCCGCCGGCACCAGGCGGTTGACGATGCCCAGCTCACGGGCCTCCTGCGCCGTGATGGAGCGGGGGAACAGCAGCAGGTCGGAGGCGCGCGAGGCGCCGATCAGGCGGGGGAGCGTCCAGGAGACGCCGGAGTCCGCGGTCAGCGCCACCCCGGCGAACGAGGTGTTGAACGAGGCGGTCTCGGAGACCACGCGGAAGTCCGCCGCCAGCGCGAAGCCGAAGCCCGCCCCGGCCGCGACGCCGTTGACCCCGGCCACCACGGGCTTGGGCATCTCCGTGAGGGCCCGCACGATCGGGTTGTAGTGCTCGGAGACGGTGTTCATGGTGAGCTGCGAACCGGTCTCGCGGTCGGCCGCCAGGTTCCCGATGTGCTCCTTGAGGTCCTGGCCCACGCAGAAGGCCCGGGTGCCGGAGGCGGTCAGCAGGACCGCCCGCACGGCCGGGTCCTCGGCCGCCGCCCGCACCGCGTCGCGCAGGGCGACCTTGGCCTCCGTGTTCATGGCGTTCATCGCGTCGGGCCGGTTGATCGTGACCTTCGCGAGTCCGTCGGTCACTTCGTAGAGCACGCTGTCGGCCATGGCGGGGGTCCCCCTTCGTCGCGGGTGTGGCTACCGGCCGGTACCGGCCGGTCCAAGGGTCAGCATGGCGGACGGGACCACCACCGGGCATGTGATGTGCGTCAAACGCGGCGGAGGCCCTCCCGGGGAGCGGCGGCGAAGTATCGCAGGCGGATCCCCGAAATGAGTGGTTTTGAGAGAGCGCGTTGCGCAAGCGTTCCCCGCCGATGTTGGTCATCGGGTCCTGACATGCGGGATAATGGCTGGGAAGCAATGTGTTCGATGCCGGGTATTAGGCGCCTGAACGGGGCCGTCGGCTGACGATGAGCTGGTTTCAGGAAGGGGAACGAGCATGGCGGCCATGAAGCCGCGGACGGGCGACGGCCCGCTCGAGGTCACCAAGGAGGGGCGAGGCATCGTCATGCGCGTACCGCTCGAAGGCGGCGGTCGGCTTGTCGTCGAGCTGACGCCGGACGAGGCGGACGCCCTGGGTGACGCCCTGAAGAAGGTCGTCGGCTGAGCCTCGGCCACTGATCTCTGCACCGCCCCTGCCGCACCCGCGGCGGGGGCGGTGTTGTTTTCGCGGCGGCCCCCGCCGCCACCCGGCCCGGCCCTGCCCCCGGACGGCCGGACCTACCTCCGGACGGCGCAGAGCAGCCCGTCGCCCACGGGCAGCAGCGCCGACTCCAGCGCCGGGCTCTCCCGCACGCTGCGCAGCAGCTCCCGCACCCGCAGCACCTCCACCGGCTGCGCGGCGGAGTCGACGGTGCGCCCGTCGGAGAAGACCCCCTCGAAGCACACCAGCCCCCCGGGCCGCAGCAGACGCAGCGACTCCGCGAGGTAGTCGAGGGACTCGGTCGGGTCCCCGTCGCAGAACACGAGGTCGTAGCCGCCGTCGGCGAGCCGCGGCAGGACGTCCAGGGCCCGCCCGGGAATGAACCGCGCCCGGTTGCCCGCGAAGCCCGCCGCGCGGAACGCCTGCCGGGCGAAGGCCTGCCGGTCCGGTTCCGGGTCCACCGTGGTCAGCACGCCGTCGGGGCGCATCCCGTGCAGCAGGTGGATGCCGGAGACCCCGGTTCCCGTGCCGATCTCGGCCACCGCCTTGGCGTCCGCGGTGGCGGCGAGCAGACGCAGCGCGGCCCCGGTGCCGGGGGAGACGGAGCGCAGGCCCGCTTCCCTGGACCGGTCGCGGGCCCATCGCAGAGCGTCGTCCTCGGCGACAAACGCGTCGGCGAACGCCCAGCTCGTCTGCCGGTTGCCGGTAATGACCCTCTCCTGTCCCCATAGTTGGCGCAACGGTGACTGTATCCGCTGACGTCGGGAACCCGCAGATGGGACCGGGCGTTGGGAGGGTGAGAGGCGGGATAGAGGGGACGCCGGCGGGCAGATCGGCGGCGCGGAACCCGAGTCCCGGGCAAAGTTACTGCAAAAATGCTTATCCGGAGCTGACGGGAGGGGTGGCTATGGTAGGGGCTCCACTGGACACCACCAGAGCCGACAGGGGAGGTGCGGCTGCGCCTGTGGATCGTGGGGGCGTACTCAGACGCCTCTTCTGGTCGGCGGGTGAGCCGAAATCCGTGACCTACACCGCTGACCGTTTCCACTCCGCCCCCACCGCGACCACCGCGACCTTTGCCGCCGATGCGGGCTCCCAGGCGTGGACCCCTCCTTCATGGGAGGAGATCGTCAGCACGCACAGCGCGCGGGTCTACCGCCTCGCCTACCGACTGACGGGCAACCAGCACGACGCCGAGGACCTCACGCAGGAGGTCTTCGTCCGCGTCTTCCGCTCGCTGTCCACGTACACGCCCGGCACCTTCGAGGGCTGGCTGCACCGCATCACCACGAACCTGTTCCTGGACATGGTCCGCCGCAAGCAGCGCATCCGCTTCGACGCGCTCGCCGACGACGCCGCCGAGCGGCTGCCGAGCCGTGAGCCCTCCCCCCAGCAGGTGCTCCACGACACCCACTTCGACGCCGACGTGCAGCAGGCGCTGGACACCCTCGCGCCCGAGTTCCGCGCCGCCGTGGTCCTCTGCGACATCGAGGGCCTGTCCTACGAGGAGATCGCCGCGACCCTCGGCGTGAAGCTCGGCACCGTCCGCAGCCGCATCCACCGCGGCCGTTCGCACCTGCGCAAGGCGCTCAAGCACCGCTCTCCCGAGGCGCGCGCCGAGCAGCGCGCCCTGGCGGGTGTGGCGGTGGGCGCCCCGGGTGCCGGGGGAGAGGGCGGAACCGAGTGAGCGGAGCCGGTCCGTCTCCCGCCGACCAGCACCTGGGCGACCGCCTCGCCGCCCTGGTGGACGGGGAGCTGAAGCACGACGCCCGCGAGCGGGTACTGGCGCACCTGGCGACCTGCGCCAAGTGCAAGGCCGAGGCCGACGCGCAGCGCCGGCTGAAGACGCTGTTCGTGGAGAGCGCTCCGCCGCCGCTGTCCGCCGGCCTCCTGGCCCGGCTGCAGGGGCTGCCGGGCGCCGGTCCCGAGGGCCCCGCGGGACCGCAGGGCGGCCCTGGCGGTCCCGGGGCGGCGCGCACCCCGGCCGCACCCGGCGCCGACCCCTTCGCCACGTTCGGGTACGCCGCGCCGGCCGCCCCCCGCGAGGGCTTCCGCATCCATGAGGTGGGGCGGTCCAGACGCCGGTTCGCCTTCGTCGCGGCCGGGGCCGTGTCGCTGGCCGCGATCGCGCTGGGCGGTGCGCTCCCGCTGGACGCCATCGAGCCGAACGCCCGCGGTGAGGCGCCCGCCTCCCGGCCCGGGCCCTCGGTGCCGCTGACCGACGCCGCCGTCCGCGACCGCCTGCCCCTGCGCGACGGGATGCGCACCCCGAGCCCGTCCGCCCCGCTGCCCACGACCTCCCCGTCGCCCCCGATATCGGCCCGGCCGGCCTCCCTCTCCCGCTGAGGGACCCGGCCCTCGGCCGGGCCGCCGGGTCCGCCCCGGGCCAGCGCGGGCGTGCGGCACCTGGTTGAATCTGCGACACACGCGCCGCCCCGCGGCGCGCCAGGCCCGCGGGGGAGCGCACATGTCCGACAGTCCCAAGAGCGACCCGGCCCCGTCCTGGTGGAGCCGGCCCGCCGACCCGGTACGACCGCACCCGGAGCCCGGCCCGGAGTCCCCCGCCGACGCCACCGCCGCCACCGCCGCTCCCGCACCGAGCGGTGCGGCTCCGGCCGTACCGCAGGGGGAGTCCGCGGGCGGCCCGGCGGATCCGATGCCCGGGGCCGTCCCGGACACCGCCGGTGGGCCGGCGCCGGACGCGTCGCACGGACCCGCCCCCGAGCCGCGGTACGACCCCTGGGCCGAGCGGCCGCTCCAACTGGCGGACGCCGAGGGCGCGCCGCGGCGGGCCGCGCCGTCGGTGTGGCAGCTGGCGGTCTTCGCGCTGGTGATCGCCCTCCTCGCGGGCGGCGTCGGCGGCTGGCTGGGCATCCTGGCCGAGCGCCGCACCGGCACCCGCCTGGAGCTCCCGCAGGCCGCCGCCGACCACAAGGGCCGGGCCCCGGACAGCGTGGCCGGCATCGCCGCCACCGCGCTGCCCGGCGTCGTCACCCTGCACGTCAGCGGGGGCGAGGGTGGCGGCACCGGAACCGGCTTCGTCCTGGACGAGCAGGGCCACATCCTGACCAACAACCACGTCGTGGCCGACGCCAAGGACATAACGGTCACCTTCAGCAGCGGCGACAGTGTCACCGCCGAGCTGGTCGGCCGCGACAGCGGCTACGACCTGGCCGTCGTGAAGGTCACCGGTGTCCGGGGCCTGCGCCCGCTGGCCCTGGGGAACTCCGAGAACGTCCGCGTCGGCGACCCCGTCGTGGCCATCGGAGCCCCCTTCAACCTCTCCAACACCGTCACCGCCGGCATCATCAGTGCCACCGGCCGCCCCATCACGGCGGGCGGCGACAAGGGCAACGGCAGCGACATCAGCTACGTCGACGCCCTCCAGACCGACGCCCCCATCAACCCCGGCAACTCCGGCGGCCCGCTCCTCGACTCCCGCGCCCACGTCATCGGCATCAACAGCGCCATCCGGGGCGCCGACAAGGGCGACGACGACGCCGACCGCACCCGCCAGAGCGGCAGCATCGGCCTCGGCTTCGCCATCCCCGTCAACCAGGGCAAGCGCGTCGCGGAAGAGCTCATCCGCACCGGCCACGCCACCCACCCCGTCATCGGGGTCACTTTGGACATGCAGTACCAGGGCGACGGAGCACGGGTCGACGCCAAGGGCGAGGACGGCAAGCCCGCCGTGGTCGCCGGCGGCCCCGGGGCCCGCGCCGGGATCCGCCCCGGCGACGTGATCACCAAGGTGGACGGGGTCCGCGTCCACGGAGGCGACGAGCTGATCATCAAGATCCGGGCCCACCGTCCCGGCGACCGCCTCTCCCTGACCGTGCTCCGCGACGGCCGCGACACCACGCTCGACGTCGTCCTCGGCTCGGCGAGCGGCTCCTGATCCCGGGCGGCCGGCGGGGGAGGACGGCCCGACGGCCGGGTGAATCCGGCGAAGGGCCCGCACCGGCGTAGGGCCGGGCCGGGAACGCCGGGTACCGTTGACCGCGCCGGATGTGGAGAGAGCCGAGGAGCGGCAAGGTGTTCAACGACATAGGCGCACTCGAGCTGGTCACCATCGTGGTGCTCGCCATCCTCATCTTCGGGCCGGACAAGCTCCCGAAGGTGATCCAGGACGTCTCGGGATTCATCCGGAAGATCCGCGCGTTCTCGGACAGCGCCAAGCAGGACATCCGCTCCGAACTGGGACCCGAGTTCAAGGACTTCGAGTTCGAGGACCTGAACCCGAAGACCTTCATCCGCAAGCAGCTGACCGAGAACGAGGACCTCCAGGAGCTGCGCAGCAGCTTCGACCTCCGCAAGGAGCTGAACGAGGTCACCGACGCGGTCAACAGCCGCGAGCCGGGCTCGGCGCCCGCCGCCTCCCCGGCGTCCGCCACGCCCGCCGCCGGTACCGGTCCCGATCTGCTGAAGAAGCCCGCCGCACCGGCCCAGGAACCGCGTACGCCCTTCGACGCCGACGCCACCTGAGCCGCGGCCTGCCCGTCGATCCCGGGCCGGCTGGCTATTCTCCATCTGTCCGGAGCCAGGACGCCCGAGGGTGGGGGTCCCCCCAGCGAAGCGAGGGGGAGGGCCGTTCCGGATCCCACGGAACGAGAGGCCGCCCATGGAGACGACGAGCACGAGCAGCAGCAGGGTGGGCGTACAGCCCGCCGAAGCCCCCGGCGCCACGGCCCCGCAGCCCGAGCCGGCCGAGCAGGCGCCGCCGCCCGCCGACGGCACCGCGCCCGTCCCGGCGGCCCGCAGGGCGGCCGAGGGGTACCTGAGGGCCGGGTTCCCCTGGTACGGGCTGGACGGGGCCTTCAGCGGCCCCCGCTGGCTCATGCAGGTCGGCACCGCCGCCGACGGCACCGTGGAGCACGGCTCCACCGGCCACGGCGACGAGCCCTCGGCCCGGGGGGAGATCGCCACCGGCGAGAAGGAGCGGTTCGCGGTGGTGGTCACCGTCGCCAGCAACCCCCTGCGCCGCAGCGGGGACGGCACCGGCGTGCTGGAGGCCACCTCGGTCTCCTCGGCCGCCTGGCTGGCCGGTTCGGGCCTGCTGGCCTACAGCTGGCCGCCCCAGATGGACCACACCCTGCGCGACGACTGGCTGGACCAGCAGACGGAGGCGGCGTGGGAGCTCGCCGACGACCTGGAGGGGCCGGACTGGTCGACGCTGTCGCTGCCGGTGGACGGGGAGCCGACGACGTTCCACTACCGTGAGTCGGAATTCGGGTGGGTGCTCGCCGGGTCCACCGGGAGCGGGGTGCACCTGGGCGCGTACGGGCGGGGGATGAGCGCGTACGGGCTGGGCTTCTCGGCCATCGCGGACCTCGCGCTGTACGAGTAGGCAGGGGTACGGGGAAGGGGCACCGCCTGGCGGCGATGCCCCTGTGCGCTGTGCGGACCCCGCGGGTGCGTGTTCCGGCGCGTCAGAACTTGTTGCGCGGCGTGATGCCCAGGGACATGCCCGAGAGGCCGCGGGCGCGCCCGCCCAGCTTGCCGGCGATCGTGCGCAGGGCCGCGCCTGCCGGGGAGTCCGGGTCCGCCAGGACGACCGGCTCGCCGTTGTCACCGCCCTCGCGCAGGCGCACGTCGATCGGGATCTGGCCCAGCACCGGCACCGTGGCGCCCGTGGTCTTCGTCAGTCCGTCCGCGACCAGCTGGCCGCCGCCGGTGCCGAAGACGTCCACCATCTCGTCGCAGTGCGGGCACGGCAGGCCCGACATGTTCTCGACGACGCCCACGATCTTCTGGTGGGTCTGCACGGCGATCGAGCCGGCCCGCTCCGCGACCTCGGCCGCGGCCTGCTGCGGGGTGGTGACGACCAGGATCTCGGCGTTCGGGACCAGCTGGGCCACCGAGATGGCGATGTCGCCCGTGCCCGGCGGGAGGTCCAGCAGCAGCACGTCCAGGTCGCCCCAGAACACGTCGGCGAGGAACTGCTGGAGCGCCCGGTGCAGCATCGGACCGCGCCACACCACCGGCGTGTTGCCCGGGGTGAACATGCCGATGGAGATGACCTTCACGCCGTTCGCCGAAGGCGGCATGATCATGTTCTCGACCTGGGTGGGCTTGCCCTCGACACCCAGCATCCGCGGCACGCTGTGGCCGTAGATGTCCGCGTCGACCACGCCGACCTTCAGGCCGTCGGCTGCCATCGCCGCCGCCAGGTTGACCGTGACGGACGACTTGCCGACACCGCCCTTGCCGGAGGCGACCGCGTACACGCGGGTCAGCGAGCCCGGCTTGGCGAAGGGCACCTCGCGCTCGGCGGTGCCGCCGCGCAGGGTGGCCGCGAGCTCCTTGCGCTGCGCGTCGCTCATCACGTCCAGGGAGACGGACACGGAGGTGACGCCGGCCACCTTCGCGACCGCGTCGGTGACGTTCTTGGTGATGGTCTCGCGCATGGGACAGCCCGACACCGTCAGGTAGACCGTGACGGCGACCGCGCCGCCGTCGCCGATCTCCACCGATTTGACCATGCCGAGCTCGGTGATCGGCCGGTGGATCTCGGGGTCGTTGACCGTCGCCAGCGCGTCCAGGATCGCGTCCTGCTCCGGCACGGCGGCGGAGGGTGTCTCGGTAGCCATGCCCCCGATGGTACGGCTCGGCAGCAGGGCTCCGGTAAGCCGATCAGCGGTCGCCTTCGTCACTTTCGGCGGGGAACAGCCGCCGCTCGTCCATCTCCTTGATCAGGTCCTGGAACTCCGAGCGGATCCAGTCGCGCGTGGCGACCTCGCCCAGGCCCATCCGCAGCGCCGCGATCTCCCGCGTCAGGTACTCGGTGTCCGCGATGGACCGCTCGTTCTGCTTGCGGTCCTGTTCGTGCGTGACCCGGTCCCGGTCGTCCTGCCGGTTCTGCGCGAGAAG
Organism: Streptomyces sp. NPDC001373; assembly: GCF_042895815.1. NCBI lineage: Bacteria > Bacillati > Actinomycetota > Actinomycetes > Kitasatosporales > Streptomycetaceae > Streptomyces > Streptomyces sp. NPDC001373. The sequence goes on along the minus strand of NZ_JBIAWQ010000001.1, from coordinate 615,956 downwards.
GATCAGCGGGGCCGCGTACGAGGCCTGGAGGGACAGCATCAGCGTCAGGAAGATGAAGGGGTACTGGTCGAAGCGCAGGTGTTCCGGCGCGAAGATGTTCCACAGCACCCACACCACGATGACCAGGGTCATCCAGACGATGAACCGGCCCGTGCCGAGGAACCGCGCGACCCGCTCCGACAGCCGCCCGAAGGCCTCCGGGTCGTACTCGGGCAGCAGCTTGCGCCGGTCCTGGCGCGGCTGGTCCAGCCGCACCCGGGACCGCGTCAGCGCGCTGGCGCCCGAGGGCGCGCCGCCGCGCGCCCGCTCGGAGGAACGTTCCGCCGCCCGCTCGCCGCGCAGCCGTGCCGCCTCCTCCAGCCGCTCCGACAGCCCCTCGCGGGCCTGCTCGCGCCGCTCCCGCCGACGCTCGCGCGCCGCCTCGCCGCGCCCGCGTTCAGTGGCCACTGACGGCCTCCTCGGAGTGGAAGTCCGTCTCCCGCCAGTCGTCGGGCAGCAGGTGGTCCAGGACGTCGTCGACCGTCACCGCGCCCAGCAGCGAGCCGCTCTCGTCGACGACGGGCGCCGCGACCATGTTGTACGCGGCCAGGTAGCTCGTCACGACGGGCAGCGAGGCGTCCGGGGGCAGCGGCGGCAGGTCCGTGTCCACGATCGAGCTCACCAGGGTGAACGGGGGGTCCCGCAGCAGCCGCTGGAAGTGCACCGTCCCCAGGTACTTGCCCGTCGGCGTCTCGTCCGGCGGCCGGCACACGTACACCTGCGCCGCCAGCGCCGGCGACAGGTCCGACTGGCGTACGCGGGCCAACGCGTCGGCGACGGTCGCGTCGGGCCGCAGCACGATCGGCTCCGTGGTCATCAGACCGCCCGCGGTGTTCTCCTCGTACGACAGCAGGCGGCGCACGTCGGCCGCGTCGTCCGGCTGCATCAGCGTCAGCAGCCGCTCCTTGTCGTCCTCGGGCAGCTCCGAGAGCAGGTCGGCCGCGTCGTCCGGGTCCATCGCCTCCAGGACGTCGGCGGCACGCTCCTCCTTCAGCTTGCCGAGGATCTCCACCTGCTCGTCCTCGGGCAGCTCCTCCAGGACGTCCGCCAGCCGGTCGTCGTCGAGGGCGTTGGCCACCTCGGCACGCCGCTTCGGCGTCAGGTGGTGCAGGACGTTCGCCACGTCCGCCGGGCGCATCTGCTCGAAGGTGGCGACCAGGTTCTCGGCGCCCTGGCCCTCCTCCTCCAGCGAGAAGCCGGTCACCGCCGACCACTCCACGGTCAGCGTCTCGCCGCGACGGCGCAGCGCGCCCCCCTTGCCCTTGCGGACGAAGATCCGGTCGATCTCCCAGTCACGGCGGGCCGGCAGCTGCTGGATGGCCACGTCCAGGACGGTGACCTCCTCGCCGCTGGCCACCAGCGTGACCCGGCGGTCCAGCAACTCGCCGATGATCAGCCGCTCGGTCGGGCGCTGCTCGAAGCGCCGCATGTTGACGACGCCGGTGGTGATGACCTGACCGGACTCCACGCCCGTCACCCGGGTCATCGGCAGGAAGATCCGGCGCCGGCTGACCACCTCGACCACCAGGCCCAGCAGCCGGGGCGGGCGCCCGCCGACGCGCAGCATCGCGACGAGGTCGCGGACCCGGCCGACCTGGTCGCCGTTGGGGTCGAAGACGGGCACACCCGACAGATGCGAGACGAAGATCCGCGGGGCGCCTGCACCCATCCGAGCGCCTCCTAGAGCGTCGATCACCAGTCATACCGTGCCTCAGGCTAGCCCCTGCCGGGGGAAAGCGTCCTGGTGGGGCAGTCCGGCCGGGGGTCCGGCGGGCCCGGTTCCGCAGGCGGGTACGCTGCCTGCTGCTCCCCCGGCCATCTCGGGAGGTGTCCCGGCCGACCGACGACGAGAGGCAACCGACGTGACCGCCTACCCCTCCGCCGTACGGCTGCGCCGGGCCGCCCTCATCGGTGCCCTGTGCGCGGGCCTCGCCGTCACCGGGACGGGCTGCGCGGAGAAGGCGGACCCCGACAAGGGGACGAACGGGGTCGGCAAGCAGACCCCGGAGAAGATCGAGAGCCAGGCGAAGGCCGCGGCCACCGCCGCCAACTCGGTCCGCCTCTCCGGCACCCTGGTCAGCGGCGGCAAAACCTTCACCCTCGACCTGCGGCTCAAGGCGGACGGCGGCTCCGGCCAGGTGAAGTCCCAGTCGGACACCTTCCAGGTGCTGCGGGTCGGCGAGCAGCTGTACCTGAAGGCGAGCGCGGCCTTCTGGGGGAAGTCGGACTCGGCCGGCAAGCTCGGCGACAAGTACGTGAAGGTTCCCGAGAGCGACCCCACCTACAAGCAGTTCCGTGGGTTCACCGACATGCACGTGCTGCTCGACGGGCTCCTCGGCCTCCAGGGCAAGCTCACCAAGGGCGGCTACACCAGCGTCGGCCACACCAGGGCGGTGCCGGTCTCGGCCGACGCGGGCAAGGGCGGCAAGCTGACGGTGTCCCTGGAGGGGACCCCTTACCCTCTGCTGATGGAGCGTGCGGGCGGCGCGGGCCGCGTGGAGCTGTCCGAGTGGGGCAAAACCTTCCCTCTGGAGGCGCCGGCGCAGGACCAGACCGTGGACTACGGCTCCCAGCTGCCGACCACCAAGGACGGCGCGGGCACGGGAACGGGTACGGGTGCGGGCACCGGAACGGCCTCCCCGGCCCCGTCGAAGGGCGCCACCACGGGCGGCACGGGCGGCACGGGTGCCGGCTCCTCCGGCCAGGGCTCCAACCCGACCGGCGGCTGAGCGCCCGGCCGCTACTTCCGCTTCCGCTTCAGCAGCAGCTTCGGCAGCCCCGCCGGGATCGGCCTGCGGGTCGTCGCCGGGGAGCCCAGCGGCGCCGCGGCCAGCGAGCCCTCGGGCAGCCGGTCGGCCACCGACACCGGCTCCAGGCGCAGCAGCCGGCACTCGCGGGCCCAGCGCTCCGTCATCGCCTCCGAGTCGGGCGCGTTCAGCCGCTTGCCCTTGAGCTCGGCGACGGCCGTCTCCCACGGCCCGGTGCGCGGCGCGAGCTCCCGTACGGCCGCGGTCCAGGCCACGAGCCGGCCGCCCTTGTCCTTGCTGCGTACGGTCACCTCGGCGGCCGCGCCGTCGGCGAGCCCGGGGAACGGCTGCTCGCCGGGGCCGTCGCCGAGCACGTGCGCGGCGCCGTCCACCCAGGCGTGCCACAGGGCCCGGTCGGCGCCCGCACCGCGGACCCAGATCAGGCCGGACTTCTTGGAGGCCTCCTCGACGAGGGCCAGGTCGAGTGCGCTGAGAGTCATGCGCACAGCGTAGGCGCTGAGCTCCCGTCCGCTACAGCCAGCCGTTGCGCCGCAGCGTCCGGTGGATGGCGAAGCAGCTGCCCACGATCGCGGCCATCACCATCGGATAGCCGTAGCGCCAGTGCAGCTCCGGCATGTGGTCGAAGTTCATCCCGTACACGCCGCAGATCATCGTGGGCACGGCGACGATCGCCGCCCAGGAGGTGATCTTGCGCATGTCCTCGTTCTGGGCGACGGAGGCCTGGGCCAGGTTCGCCTGGAGGATGGAGTTCAGCAGCTCGTCGAAGCCGATCACCTGCTCGTGCACCCGGGCGAGGTGGTCCGCGACGTCGCGGAAGTACTTCTGGATGTCCGGGTCCACCAGCCGCATGGGCCGCTCGCTCAGCAGCTCCATCGGCCGCAGCAGCGGCGAGACCGCCCGCTTGAACTCCAGCACCTCCCGCTTCAGCTGGTAGATGCGGCCCGCGTCGCCGCCCCGGGCGACGCCCTTGGCGGGCGCGGCGAAGACGGCGCTCTCCACCTCGTCGATGTCGTCCTGCACGGCCGCGGCCACCGCGATGTAGCCGTCCACCACGTGGTCGGCGATCGAGTGCAGCACCGCCGAGGGGCCCCGCACGAGAAGCTCCGGGTCGTCCTGGAGGCGGTGGCGCAGCGTCCGCAGGGAGCCCTGGCCGCCGTGCCGGACGGTGATGACGAAGTCGGGGCCGGTGAAGCACATCACCTCGCCGGTCTCCACGACCTCGCTGGTGGCGGTGAGTTCGGCGTGCTCCACGTAGTGGATCGTCTTGAAGACGGTGAAGAGGGTCTCGTCGTAGCGCTCCAGCTTCGGCCGCTGGTGCGCGTGCACCGCGTCTTCCACGGCGAGCGGGTGCAGGCCGAACGTGGCGGCGATCCCGGCGAACTCGGCCTCGGTGGGCTCGTGCAGCCCGATCCAGGCGAACCCGCCGTCCTCCCGGACCCGGCGCAGCGCCTCACGGGGCGTCAGGCAGTCGCCCTGCGCCCGTCGGCCGTCGCGGTAGACGGCGCAGTCGACCACCGCGCTGCTCGCGGAGGGGTCGCGGGTGGTGTCGTAGCCGGGCTGGACAGGCGTGGACCTGCGCAGTGCCGGACGGACGGCGGCACGGAGGTAGGGCAGCATCGACATGGCAGGCTCCTTCTCGCGCGCGGCTGCGGACCGCACGGGTGGGAGGCCCTCCGGCAGCAGGCGGACAGGCCCGTGCGGACGGAGGGAAACAGGACGGGAGGACAAAGTTCTGCCGTCGCTCTTCTGCTGATCAGAAGATCAAAGGGGGCTGGAGCCACCCTGGAAAGTCGCCGAAGAGCGATTGGTACTGCACGATCGACTTCGGTCCATCGCAGCCCCACCTCCTCCGGCCGGTCCCCCGTGGGGGACGTCCTGTCGCCGGAGCCTGGAAACAACGCTTCTGCGCAGCGGCCCCGACCAGCTGTCAACACTAGCAGCCGACGGATGGTCAAACGCCTGTCTTTACCCGGCGGATAGGAGTTCTATGCTCGCTCCATGGCAGAAATTCCGGCCCTCGTCGAAGCCCGGCTCCGCAGCGCGTTCGGCGAGCCCGACGCCCGCGCCGCCGTCACCTTCCTGGGCACCGACCGTATCGAGGTCCTCCGCTTCGCCGAGGGCGACCTCGTCCGGTACGCGACCCTCGGCATGTCCGCGCATCCCATGACCGACCCGACCGCCGTGGTCGCCGACCCGGTGCGCGGCCCGCGCGCCGAGCTCGTGCTGACCGTACGGGCGGGGCTCGCACCCACCGACAAGGTGCTGCGTCCGCTCGCCGTGCTCGCCGCCTCCCCGGTGGTCGAGGGGCTCGTCGTGGCCCCTGGCGCCTCCCTGGACGTGGGGGAACCGTTGTGGGAGGGGGCGCCGTTCACCTCGGTCCTGGTCGCCGAGCCGGGCGGACTCGTCGAGGACCTCGAACTGGACGAGCCGATGGACCCCGTGCGCTTCCTCCCCCTGCTGCCGATGACGGCGAACGAGGCCGCCTGGAAGCGGGTGCACGGTGCGGCCGCCCTCCAGGAGCGCTGGCTCGCGCGCGGCACGGATCTGCGGGACCCTCTGCGTACGGCCGTCGCACTGGACTGAGCGCGGAGCCCGCGGGTACGGACGCCATCCGGACGGGTGATCGTGTCTTGACGGGGCGCCGGGCGGGGAGGAGCGTGCTTCCTATGAGGGGCGAACCGAGTTGCCCGAAGTGTGGTGGCCGGGTCCGCGCGCCCGGTCTTTTCTCCGACTCCTGGCAGTGCGCCGTGCACGGCCCCGTCCATCCGCTGCAGCCCGTCCTCCCGCCCAGCGTGGAGGGCCTCGGCGTGGTGGCGAACCGGTCCAGGGTGCCGGTGTGGATGCCGTGGCCGCTGCCGGTGGGATGGCTGTTCACCGGGGTGGCGTCCGCCGGTGACGACCGGACCGGCGGCCGGGCCACGGTCGTGGCCTGCACCGGCCCCGGCCCGCTGGGCGGAATGGGCGAGATGCTGCTGGTCGCCGAGGAACTGGGCGTGGGCCTCGGCGCCCGCTTCGCGGGAATCGACGGCCCCGACCCCGGCCCGGGCCTCGACGTCTCGGGTCCACCGCACGTCAAGGTCGTCACCGACGGCCGCCCGACCCCGCTGTGGCACGTGAAGGGGGCCCCGGAGGACCGGGCCGTGTTCGCGGGCGAGGCGCGAGGACTCTGGCTGTGGGCCATCGTCTGGCCGGAGCAGTCGGGTCTCCTGATGTACGACGAACTCGTCCTGGCCGACCTCCGCGACGCGGGCGCCGAAGTCGAACTGGTGCCGTGCGGAGCACTGAGCCCCCGCATCCTGGGGCCCTGAGGGGCGGGGGCCCGCCCGCCACCCCTCGCCGGGGCGATGGCCCGCCCGCCACCCCTCGCCGGGGCGATGGCCCGCCCCCGCCGCGAGCCCCGCACCCCGCCGCGAGCCCCGCACCCCCGCCCCGACGCCCGCGGCTTCCGGCAGGTCGGGGCACGGGTACCCTGGAGTGTCCCCCTCGTCCGCCCGATCCCTGGAGCCCGGCTGTGCGCATCGACCTGCACGCCCACTCCACGGCTTCCGACGGCACCGACACCCCCGCCGAGCTGGTGCGCAATGCCGCCGCGGCGGGGCTGGACGTGGTCGCCCTGACCGACCACGACACCGTCGGGGGATACGCCGAGGCGATCGCGGCCGTGCCGCGGGGCCTCACGCTGGTGACCGGGGCCGAGCTGTCCTGCCGGCTCGACGGGGTGGGGCTGCACATGCTCGCCTACCTCTTCGACCCGCAGGAGCCCGAGCTCGCCCGCGAGCGGGAGCTGGTCCGCGACGACCGCACCCCGCGCGCCCAGGCCGTGATCGGCAAGCTCCAGGAGCTCGGTGTCGGCGTGACCTGGGAGCAGGTCGCCCGGATCGCGGGGGACGGCTCCGTCGGACGCCCGCACATCGCGGCCGCCATGGTCGAGCTGGGGGTCGTCCCCACGGTCTCCGACGCGTTCACCGCGGACTGGCTCGCCGACGGAGGCCGTGCCTACGCCGAGAAGCACGAGCTCGACCCCTTCGACGCCATCCGCCTGGTCAAGGCGGCCGGCGGGGTCACCGTCTTCGCGCACCCCGCCGCCGTCAAGCGCGGCGTGTGCGTGCCCGAGGAGGCGATCGGCGCCCTCGCGGCGGCGGGCCTGGACGGCATCGAGGTGGACCACATGGACCACGACGCCGACACCCGCGCGCGCCTGCGAGGACTGGCCGGGGACCTCGGCCTGCTGACGACCGGCTCCAGCGACTACCACGGCAGCCGCAAGACCTGCCGTCTCGGGGAGTACACCACCGACCCCGAGATCTACGGCGAGATCACGCGCCGTGCGACGGGGGCCTTCCCCGTTCCGGGCACCGGCGGAGACGCCCGCGCCTGAGCGCCGCCGGCCGCTGTGACGCGGTCACCGGGCTCACGCGCGCCCTTCCCCCTCGCCCTTTTTCGTAACACCCCTCTATGCAAGGCATCACTGTGTTCGACTTCGCCGTCTTCGGATCCCTTTTTCTCACGCTTTTTGTGATTATGGACCCGCCGGGCATCACGCCGATCTTCCTCGCCCTGACCTCGGGCCGCCCCGCCAAGGTCCAGCGCCGCATGGCCTGGCAGGCCGTCTGCGTCGCCTTCGGCGTGATCGCGACCTTCGGCATCTGCGGCCAGCAGATCCTGGACTACCTGCACGTCTCCGTCCCGGCGCTGATGATCGCCGGCGGCCTGCTGCTCCTGCTGATCGCGCTCGACCTGCTCACCGGCAAGACCGACGAGCCCAAGCAGACCAAGGACGTGAACGTCGCGCTCGTCCCGCTGGGCATGCCGCTGCTGGCCGGTCCCGGTGCGATCGTCTCCGTCATCCTGGCCGTCCAGAAGGCCGACGGGTTCGGCGGACAGCTCTCCGTCTGGACCGCGATCGCCGCGATGCACGTGGTCCTCTGGCTGACCATGCGCTACTCGCTGGTCATCATCCGGATCATCAAGGACGGCGGCGTCGTCCTGGTCACCCGCCTCGCGGGCATGATGCTGTCGGCCATCGCCGTCCAGCAGATCATCAACGGCGTGCTCCAGGTCGTCCGCGGCGCCTGACCCCGCCCCGCCCCGCGCATGCGAACGCCCCCGTACCGGATCGGTACGGGGGCGTTTCGGGAAGCATCAGGAGGACGCACTCTCGGCCGGTCGGATCAGGATGCGCTGGCCGATGGCGGCCGCCTGCTGCACGATCCGGTTGACGGAGGCCGCGTCCACGACGGTGCTGTCCACGGCGGTTCCGTCGACGTCGTCCAGGCGCAGAATCTCGAAGCGCACGGCTTCTCCCTTCGTCGGTGTTCTCCTTGCACAGGGTTCAACCAGACGCCCCTCAGAAACATTCCCTACGCTAAGGAAATTTTTTCCTTAGCTAACTACCAGGCGGTCGAGGATCGCCAGAAGGCCACTAGAGATCCGGCCGTGACCTGCGGGTTCTCCGCGTTCGGGGAGTGTTCGGCGCCCTCGACCACCACCCGGGAAGCGCCCAGACGGGCGGCCATCTCGTCCATCAGCGGCACCGGCCAGGCGTAGTCGACCACCCCGGACAGCACCAGCTTCGGCAGTGCCACCGCCGCCAGTTCCTCCACCCGGTCCGGCTCCGAGACCAGGATCCGGCCGGTCGTGATCAGCTGCTCCGGGACGGTGGCCAGCCAGCGCCCGCGCAGGAACGCGGCCAGCTCCGGTGCGTCGGGGACGGCGTCGGCGGAGTCGTGGGCCCGCATGGCCTCCCAGACCGCCGGCATGTCCTCCCGCATCGCCTCCAGCGCCGCGACCAGCAGCTTCGTCCGGGTCTGCTGCTCCTCCGCGATCGCGGCGGGGCCGCTGCTCATCAGGGTGAGGGAGGTGAAGGGGGAGGCGTCGCGCAGGACCGCGGCGCGCGAGACCAGCCCGCCCAGGGAGTGGCCGACCAGGTGCAGCGGCGCCGCGCCTCCCAGGGCCCCGGCCTGGGCCAGGACGTCGAGGGCCAGCTCGTGGAGCTCGTAGGCGGACTCCTCGCGCGGGCCGGGGCTCTCGTGCTGCCCGCGCCCGTCGACGGCGACCACCCGGTACCCGGCGGCGGCGAGCGGCTCCAGCAGGGCGATGAAGTCCTCCTTGCTGCCCGTGAACCCGGGGACCAGCAGGGCGGTGCCGTGCACGGGCTCGCCCGCCTCGTGCACGGCGAACTCGCCGCGGGAGGTGGTCAGGCGGTACGCGCGGGCGGCGGGGGGCAGGGTGAGGCGCGGCGGCTTGCTCATGGCCCGAGGCTACCGGCCCGTAGGCCCGGGTACGAGGACGGCCCCGGCCCCCTCGAAAGGGGACCGGGGCCGTACCGTCGTACGCCCGTGCCTACCGGAAGCGGCGGGTCGTGCGGACCGGCTCGCTCGGCGGGGCGATCTGGAACTGCGGCTCGGAGTCCGCGGCGGCCGCCTTGCGGGTCCGGCGGCGGGGCGCGACGGGCGCCTCGTCGATGACCACGGCCGGGATCGGGGTGGCCACGGCCTTGCGGGTCGGGACCCGGCGCGGCCGGACCGGAGCCGACGCCCCGGCGACCGGGGCGGCGGCCCCGGGGGCCTCGGCCGCCGGGGCCTCGGCGACGGCGGCCTTGCGGGTCCGGGTGCGCTTCGGCTTCGCCGGAGCCTCCTCGGCCACGGGAGCCACGGCCACGACCGGGGCCTCGGCCACGGGAGCCTCAACCACGGGGGCCTCAACCACGGGGGCCTCGGCGACCGGGGCCTCCACGGCCGCGGCGGCCTTGCGGGTCCGGGTGCGGCGCGGCCTGACCACCGCCGCCTCCTCGACCGCGACCGCGACCACGGCCGGAGCCGGGGCCTCGACCGCCGGCGCCTCGGCGACGGGGGCCTCGGCCTCGTTGACCGCGGCCACGGCCGCGGCCGTCAGCCGGGTGCGGCGGCGGCGCGGGCGGCGCGTCTCGTCGTCGGCGGGGGCCTCGACGGCCGGGGTCACCGCGGTGGCCGTGGACTCGACCTCGGCGCCTACGTCCGAACCGCCACGGGTGCGGCGGCGCTGGCGCGGCGTACGGGTCCGGGCGGGACGCTCCTCGACCGGAGCGGCGGCGCCGCGGCCGCCACGGCCACCGCGCCCGCCGGTCTCGCCCAGGTCCTCCAGCTCCTCGGCCTTCAGGCCGGCCCGCGTGCGCTCGGCGCGCGGCAGGATGCCCTTGGTGCCGGCCGGGATGCCCAGCTCCTCGTACAGGTGCGGGGAGGTGGAGTACGTCTCGACCGGGTCGTGGAAGTCCAGCTCCAGCGCCTTGTTGATCAGCTGCCAGCGCGGGATGTCGTCCCAGTCGACCAGGGTGACGGCGGTGCCCTTCGCGCCCGCGCGGCCGGTGCGGCCCACACGGTGCAGGAAGGTCTTCTCGTCCTCCGGCGTCTGGTAGTTGATGACGTGGGTCACGCCCTCGACGTCGATGCCGCGCGCGGCGACGTCGGTGCACACCAGCACGTCGACCTTGCCGTTGCGGAATGCGCGCAGCGCCTGCTCACGGGCGCCCTGGCCCAGGTCGCCGTGGACGGCGCCGGAGGCGAAGCCGCGCCGCTCCAGCTGCTCGGCGATGTCGGCGGCCGTGCGCTTGGTACGGCAGAAGATCATCGCGAGCCCGCGGCCGTCGGCCTGGAGGATGCGGGAGACGAGCTCCGGCTTGTCCATGTTGTGCGCGCGGAAGACGTGCTGCTTGATGTTGGCGACCGTCGCGCCCTCGCCGTCCTCGGAGACGGCGCGGATGTGCGTCGGCTGCGACATGTAGCGGCGGGCCAGACCGATGACCGCGCCCGGCATGGTCGCCGAGAACAGCATCGTCTGCCGCTTGGCCGGCAGCAGGTTCATGATCTTCTCGACGTCGGGCAGGAAGCCCAGGTCGAGCATCTCGTCGGCCTCGTCGAGGACGAGGGCCTTGACGCGGGACAGGTCGAGCTTCTTCTGCCCGGCCAGGTCCAGCAGGCGGCCCGGGGTGCCGACGATCACGTCGACGCCCTTCTGGAGCGCCTCGACCTGGGGCTCGTACGCGCGGCCGCCGTATATGGCGAGGACGCGGACGTTGCGGACCTTGCCCGCGGTCAGCAGGTCGTTGGTGACCTGGGTGCACAGCTCGCGGGTCGGAACCACCACGAGGGCCTGCGGGGAGTCGGTGAGCTGCGCGGGCGTGGCCCGGCCGGCCTCGACGTCCGCCGGGACGACGACCCGCTCCAGCAGGGGAAGGCCGAAACCGAGCGTCTTGCCGGTGCCGGTCTTCGCCTGGCCGATGACGTCCGTGCCGGAGAGGGCGACGGGGAGGGTCATCTCCTGGATCGGGAAGGGGGACACGATGCCGACGGCTTCCAGGGCCTCGGCCGTCTCGGGGAAGATCCCGAGTTCTCGGAACGTAGTCAGGGTGCTGCCTCTTCTGTGAGACGCGGCGCGAGGCGGCGAGGGGGGTCCTACCGTGCCGGGCTTGCGGTACTGCGCCCGCCCGGGGTGGGGCGGGTCGTACGAAGCTGCGCGGGACCACTGCCATCGCTCAGGCGCTCATGCCGCTGAGGGGGCCCCTCGTGGAGGCGGTACGCATGGGCGCACTCCCCGCTACGAGGGCGGTCGGGTGGAGCCGATCGGGCCACCGACCGGGCATCCTCATTCGGATGGCCCGCCGAGTATTCGGCAGGCGCATTACCACTGTACCCCGGAATCGCGCAGGTGTGTCGGGTGAATTCACCACGTAGGCGGGTTTACACGGAACGGGAGCACGGAGGAGTGGTGCCTTGTCCGGCCTTTCGGCGGGCTATTGTGCGGAGCATGTCGACCGTTGAAAACGCATCTCCCGCCGACGACAACGCCCAGGCCGGGGCGCAGGGCATCGCCGCCCAGGACTGGGCGACGGCCTCTGCCTCCCCGCAGTACCGGGCCGCCGTCGTGGACCTCCTCGGCGCGCTGGCGTACGGAGAGCTCGCGGCCTTCGAGCGCCTGGCGGAGGACGCGAAGCTCGCGCCCACCCTGGGCGACAAGGCCGAGCTGGCGAAGATGGCCTCCGCCGAGTTCCACCACTTCGAGCGGCTGCGCGACCGGCTCGCGGCGATCGACGCCGAGCCCACCGCCGCGATGGAGCCCTTCGCGAAGGGCGTGGACGACTTCCACCGCCAGACCGCCCCCTCCGACTGGCTGGAGGGCCTGGTCAAGGCCTACGTCGGCGACTCGATCGCCAGCGACTTCTACCGCGAGGTCGCCACCCACCTCGACACCGACACCCGCGCCCTGGTCGTCGGCGTCCTCGACGACACGGGCCACGGCGGCTTCGCCGTCGAGAAGGTGCGCGCCGCCATCGACGCGGACCCGCGCGTCGGCGGCCGGCTCGCGCTGTGGGCGCGCCGCCTGATGGGCGAGGCCCTCTCGCAGGCCCAGCGCGTGGTGGCTGAGCGCGACGCGCTGTCCACCATGCTGGTCGGCGGCGTGGACGGGATGGCGGCTGGCTTCGACCTGGCGGCCGTCGGCGAGATGTTCACCCGGATCACCAAGGCCCACACCAAGCGCATGGCCGCCCTCGGCCTCGCGGCCTAGGGTTCCCCGGCCACGGTCGTCCGCGCCCGCCCTCAGCTCCGCGACGGGAGTGAAAACGGAGGACGGCGCGGACCCCGGCCGCCCCCGGCGGCCGGGCGCAGCAGCAGGGACAGCACGACGGCCGACACCCCGAGTCCGCCCAGCAGGGTCGCGAACAGGGTGTTGTGCCCCGGCCCCAGCGACATGTGCGTCAGATAGGCCCCGAAAAGGGCGCCCGTCACCCCGCTGACCAGCACCGTTCTGGTGGAGGGAAGTCGCTTCGAGAGCAGGCGCACGGCCACGCCCGCGAGGGCGAGGCCCAGCAGGCCGGAGCCGACCGCCTCCATCAGCATCATCTGGTCACTCCCCTACGTCAGGGCACACCGGGTCACTGCGGTCCTACCCGAAGCGGAAGATACGGAAACGGCCCGGCGGATCCATCCGCCGGGCCGCTCCAGTCGTACTCCGGTGCCTCAGAGCGCTCCGAAACCGACCTTGCGCTGCGCCGGCTCGCCCAGGTCGACGTACGCCAGACGGTCGGACGGCACCAGGACCTTGCGGCCCTTGACGTCGGTCAGGCTCAGCAGCGGCGCGATGCCGGTCAGCGCTTCGGCGACGATGCTCTCCAGCTCCTCGGCGCTCAGGCCGCTCTCCAGCACGATCTCCCGGGGTGCGTGCTGCACGCCGATCTTGACCTCCACGGCTTTGTCCCTCCGACGGTCCGGTTCGCGCGATCAGCCGCGCCGTACCCGGTCCACATTAGCCCGGTGAGGGGACACGATCGGCTCGCGGCGGACACGCTCGCAGCGAACAGCGGCCGGTCAGGCCTCCGCGGCCTCCGTGCCGTGCAGCGGGAAGCCCGCGATGCCGCGCCAGGCGAGGGAGGTCAGCAGGCCCACCGCCGTGTCGCGGGCGACCGGGCTCTCGCTCGACAGCCAGTACCGGGCCACGACCTGCGAGACCCCGCCCAGGCCCACGGCCAGGAGCATCGACTCGTCCTTGGACAGTCCGGTGTCCTCGGCGATCACGTCGGAGATGGCCTCCGCGCACTGGAGCGAGACGCGGTCGACGCGTTCGCGCACCGCCGGCTCGTTGGTCAGGTCCGACTCGAACACCAGGCGGAACGCGCCGCCCTCGTCCTCGACGTAGGCGAAGTAGGCGTCCATCGTCGCCGCCACGCGCAGCTTGTTGTCGCTGGTGGACTCCAGCGCCCCGCGCACCGCCTGGAGCAGGTTCTCGCAGTGCTGGTCCAGCAGCGCCAGGTACAGGTCGAGCTTGCCGGGGAAGTGCTGGTAGAGCACCGGCTTGCTGACACCCGCCCGCTCCGCGATGTCGTCCATGGCCGCAGCGTGGTAACCCTGCGCGACGAACACCTCCTGGGCAGCGCCCAGCAGCTGGTTGCGCCGGGCACGGCGCGGCAGTCGCGTACCCCGCGGACGCGCTGCCTCGGTCTGCTCGATGGCTGTCACGCCGCCTCCCACTTTCTCTAAGAACACAGTGCGCTCTGCGCCGCGCCGCCATCGTACTTTTCGGTAACCGAATCTGGTGGGTTCAAGCCCAGTTTTCTCGCTGTGCGGACGGCCTGGGCACACCCCGGACACGCTGGTCAGCGCCTGTCAGATGCTGTCAGCGGTAGTCCTCCTCGTCCAGGGGTACCACCCGGGCCTGCTCGGCGGCGTCCGCCTCGGGGGCCTCCCCCCGGTCCGCTCCGGCGAGCGGGTCGTCCTCCTGCGGCTGGATGTCGGTGAGCTGTTCGGCGGCGTCCGCCTCCGGAGCCTCGGCGTCGGGCGGGTCCGCGAGCCGGTCCCGGAAGGTGTCCGGTTCGGCAGGATCGACAGTCATTCCACTCGCCTCGCCTTCGCTCGTTCACATACGAGCCTAGGAGTATGAGGAGTCCGCCGCCAGGCGGTCCTGTGACCGCGAACACAAAGGATCACAGAGGGGCGAGCGTGATCGTCTCGTAACATTGGCCCATGTCTTCGACCGAGCTGCCGGGCGTACGGTCCACCGCCGAGCCGATCTCCCAGGTGGGAGCCGTCCGGCTGGGCGACGGAGAGGGGCTGCGCACCGTCGCGCTGCCGGGCCTGGAGATGAACGTACGTTTCCGGCCACCGCAGCGGGAGGGTCTGCCGCCCGCGCTGTTCGTGCACGGACTCGGCGGATCCTCCCAGAACTGGTCGGCGCTCATGGAGCAGCTGGCCGGCGCCGTCGACGGCGAGGCGCTCGACCTGCCCGGCTTCGGCTGGTCCGCGCCGCCCGCCGACCGCGACTACTCGATCACGGCGATGGCCCGCGCCGTCATCCGGCACCTCGACGCCGCGGGACGCGGCCCGGTCCACCTGTTCGGCAACTCCCTTGGCGGCGCCGTCTCCACCCGCGTCGCGGCGGTCCGCCCCGACCTCGTGCGCACGCTGACGCTGGTCTCGCCCGCGCTGCCCGAGCTGCGGGTGCAGAGCTCGGCCGTGCCCACCGCCCTGCTGGCCCTGCCCGGCGCGCCCGCCCTGCTCGGGCGCCTCACCCGGCACCTGACGGCCGAACAGCGCACCCAGGGGGTGACGGCCCTCTGTTACGGAGACCCCTCACGGGTGACACCGGAAGGCTTCCGCGGCGCCGTCGAGGAGATGGAACGGCGCATGGCCCTCCCGTACTTCTGGGAGGCGATGAGCCGTTCCTCGCGCGGAATCGTCGACGCCTACACCCTCGGCGGTCAACACGGGCTGTGGCGCCAGGCGCAGCGCGTGCTCGCGCCGACGCTGCTGGTCTACGGTGGCCGGGACCAGCTGGTCTCGTACCGTATGGCGCGCAAGGCCGCCGCGGCCTTCCGGGGTTCGCGGCTGCTGAGCCTGCCCGAGGCCGGACACGTGGCGATGATGGAGTACCCCGAGGTGGTGGCCGCCGCCTTCCGGGAGCTGCAGCGCGACACCGCCGCCCGGGACACCGACCGAGACACCGCAGACGGCAAGGGCTGAGGACGTGGGACGACATAGTCGCAAGGCCCCCGCCCCCGCACGTCCGCAGCCGGCGCCCGCACCGTCGCCGCGCGGGCCCGGGCCGGACGGACCGTACGCAACCGATCCCCACGCGGCCGACCCCTACCCGCCGCAGGCCCGTCCGCAGCCGCAGGCAGGGCCGCACGAGCCCGCGCCGCAGGCGCCCGCCGGGCAGGGGGAGCCGGGCGGACGCCGCCGGTCCGCCGAGCCCGCCGTCGTGCACCAGGGCTACGCCCCGCCCGCGGCCCGCCCCGGCGGCCACCCCGAACAGCGCGAGGAGGGCGGTGCCTGGGGCGCGGCAGCGGCCCCCGCCTCCCCGTACGGGGCCCGGCGCGGCACCCCCCGCGCCGCCGCGCCCGCCGCACCCCCGGCCCGGGACACCGACACCCCGGCCTTCGGAACCCCCGCGGCAGGCTTCCCCCGGATCGCCGAACAGCCCCAGGCCCCCGCGCCCGGGGCCGCGCCCGACCCCCTCACCTCCACCGGCTCCCACCGCCGCGTGCCCGGCCCCCGCACGCCCGAGGCCCCCGACGCCGACCGGCCCGCGAACGGCCGCGCCACCCGGATCCGCACCTACACCGGGATCGCCGCGCTGGCCGTCACCGCCGTGCTCGCCGTCGTCGTCGCGGGCCAGGTCACCACCGAGGGCGACCCGGCCGCCTCCGGCGCTCGCGCCGCCGGGGACGACGCACCCCAGCGGCCCCTCGGCGACAAGGCCGCCTCCCGCTCCGACGGCCGCCCCACCCCCGCCTCCCCGCCGTCCGCGCAGCCGCTGACGTACGAGCAGCAGATGGCACAGCAGCTGCCCATCGACGCCAGACTCACCGGCACGGGCGTCTTCGACACCGTCCCCGGTATCGCCAAGGCCCCCGGCAAGGGCAAGGTCGTGCGCTACCGCGTGGACGTCGAGCAGGGCCTCGGCATGGACCCGCAGCTCTTCGCGGAGGCCGTCCAGCGCACCCTCAACGACCCGCGCAGCTGGGGCCACGACGGTGCGATGACCTTCGAGCGGGTGCCGGACGGCAAGGCCGACTTCGTCATCACCCTGGCCAGCCCCGGCACCACCGGCGCGTGGTGCGCCAAGTCCGACCTGGACACCACCATCGACAACGTCTCCTGCGACTCCGCCAGCACCGAACGCGTGATGGTCAACGCCTTCCGCTGGGGGCAGGGATCGCCGACCTACGGCGCCGACCAGATGCTCGCCTACCGGCAGATGCTCATCAACCACGAGGTCGGCCACCGGCTCGGACACGGGCACGAGAGCTGCGGGAAACCGGGCTCACTCGCACCGATCATGCAGCAGCAGACGAAATCCCTCGACATCGACAACATTCACTGTCTGCCCAACCCATGGGTATTTCCCGGGAACTGACCGGACGAGGCGGAGGGGCGGCCTCTTCTCCTGCCCTCGAAGTCACCTCCGCAGGGCCCAGACGAGGTCTACGGGCGGCCCGCCCACCCCTGCACCCGGCAGCTCCTCGACGCCGTGCCCGCACCGGACCCGGCGCTCGCCGCCCGGCGCCGCCCGGCCCGGCAGGAGGTGTACGCGTAGCGCCCCGAACACGTCCTTCCTAGCGCGCTCGAACGCGAACCGTACGGGAAAGTTACGACTCTTCACCCCTTCCGGTGGCGCGGCGGACAACCGTCCGCCGCGCCACCGGCGCATCCGCTTGAGTTCTCCCGCAGCGGGTCACCGGGCCTGCGGCGACCGCCAGGAATCGGGAGAACGGGGGTGCCACTCGTGCGGATCGGACTGCTCACCGAAGGTGGTTATCCGTATGCGGCCGCGGAGGCGGGGCTCTGGTGCGACCGGCTCGTGCGCGGACTTCCGCAGCACGAGTTCGAGCTCTACGCGCTGAGCCGCAGCGCCGAACAGGAGGCGCGCGGGCGGGTACCGCTCCCGCAACACGTCACCCGTGTGCGCACCGCCCCGCTGTGGGCCCCCGCCGACGACGGCCGCACCCACGCGCGCCGCGAGCGGCGGCACTTCGCCGACTGCTTCCGGGAGCTGGTGCGCGGCATCTGCGGCGGCGCCACCGCAGGCCCGGAGTCCGCCGAGGCCTTCGCGGCCGGGCTCCACGGGCTCGCCGACCTCGCCCGCGCGCACGGCGGGATGTACGCGGCCCTGCGCTCGGAGACCGCCGTACGGGCCCTGGAGGCCGGATGCCGGGCCCCCGGAGCGGGCCGGGCCGTACGGGCGGCACGCGTCCCCGACCTGCTGGAGTTCGCCGACGAACTGGAGCGCCTGCTGCGGCCGCTGTCCCTCGACTGGTACGGGGACCGCGGGCTCGGAGCCGTCGACGTCTGCCATGCCGCCGCCGGCGGGCCGGCCGCCCTCCCCGGACTGTTGGCCAAACGCTTCTGCGGGGTCCCGCTGCTGGTCACCGAGTACGGGGTCCAGCTGCGCGCCCACTACCTGGACCAGGGTCCCGGCGGGCCCTCCGGGCCCGCGGGGGCCGCCAGGCCGGCCGTCCGCGCCCTGCTCGCCGCCTTCCACGTCCGGCTGGCCTGGGAGATCTACACCCGCGCCGACCTGCTGACCCCCGGCAACGCCCACGCCCGCCGCTGGCAGGAGCGCTGCGGCGCGCCCCGCGAGCGGGTGCGGACCGTGTACCCGGGGATGGAGGCGGACCGATTCGCCGCCGTCGGCGAGGACCCCGGCTGCGGGGACCCCGACACCCTCGTGTGGGTCGGGCGGGTGGAGCCGGCCAAGGACCTGATCGGCCTGCTGCACGCCTTCGCGGAGATCCGCCGGGCCGCGCCGCGGACCCGGCTGCGGATCTTCGCCACGGCCGCCGCCCCGGGATACCTGGCCGACTGCCGCTCGCTGGCCGCACAGCTCTTCCCCGACGAGGCCGCCGACGCGCGGACGGCCGGGGAGAACCCCGTCGCCTTCGAGGAGATCGGCGGACCCGAGGCGCCCTCGGCCGCGGACGCCTACGCGGCCGGGCGGATCGTGCTGCTGTCCTCGGTGATCGAGGGCTTCCCCCTCACCCTGGCCGAGGCGATGCTGTGCGGCCGGGCCACCGTGTCCACGGACGTCGGCGCCGTCTGCGAGGTCATCGGCGGCACCGGGCTCGTCGTCCCCCCGCGCAACCCCCGCGCCCTGGCCGACGCCTGCCTCGCCCTGCTCGGCGACCCCGAACGGGCCCAGCGGCTCGGTGCGGCGGCGCGGGCACGGGCGCTGGAGCTGTTCACCGTAGAACAGAACGTGGAGGCCTTCCGTGAGAGCTACCTGAGGCTCCTGGCCAAGGGCTCCTCGCGGGGGGAGGGCGGGGTCCCGTTCGGTCTGCCGGCGGAGGCGCGGCTCCCGGGCCACTGGACGACCCCGACCTGGATCGCCGCCGAGCCGGTCGAGCCGGTCGAGCCGGTCGAGCCGGCCGGGATCGAGGAGGCGGCGGTATGACGGCGTCGGACATCGCGGGCACGGCGCCGCTGCCGGGGCCCCTGCCGCCGGGCGGCCCCCCGGCCACCGCCGGGGCTGCGCCCGGCGCCACGGACGCCGCCGGGGCCCGACGGGGCGGGGCCGGACCGCGCGGCGCCGGAGCCGGCGGGGACCGCGGCCAGGAGGGGGCTGCGCCGCGGCCCGGGCTCCGGGGCGCGGATCCCGTCAAAGCGCTGCTGCACCGGCACAGGGAGCTCTGCGCGCGGGCCGTCGACCCATTGGAGATCGCCGCCGGGCTGGAGGCGCACGGGATCACCGACCGGACCGCCGCGCGGTTCCGGCACCGGGACGTCTTCTCGCTCGCCGAGGAGCTGTACGCGCGGACCCCGCGCGGGGAGGAGCCCTCCGACGGGCCCGCCCCCGTCCCGGCCGGGGACCGGGCGGGGATGCGCCGCTTCGGGTGCGCCCTGCTGCCCGGCGCCCTCGGGTGCGCGGCGGCCGCCGCCGGGCTGCCGTGGGCGGGGCTCCTCGCGGGGCTGCTCGCCGCCGCCGCGCTGGTGTGGCCCGGCCGGGCCGCCGGGGGCCGCTTCCCCTGGACCGCCCACCTGCTCGCGGCGGCCGCCGCCGGCGCGGCCGTCCACCGCTACGGCCCCGCCCTCGGCCCGGCCCTCGCGCTGGCCGTGGCCCCCGGCCACCTCACCGCCGCCCTCTACTCCGTCCGGGTCCGGCGCCGGCTCGCCGGGAGCCGGGCCCTGGACGAGTTCGCCGCCGGGGCCCGGCCCCTGGCGGCCGGAGCGCTCCTGCTGTTCGCCGCGGCCGCCACGGGGGCCGCCGCGCTCGCCGGAGCCGCCCCGGCGACGGCCGTACCGCTCGCGGTGCTGCTGTTCCTGGTCCGGCTCCTCCTCGGCCACGGCGTCCACCGCGCACCGGTGGCCGCGGCCCTGGCGCTCGCCCTGGTCCCCGGCCCGGTCGCGGTGCACGCGGCCGTCGCGGGGCTTTTCGTACACGCCCTCACCGCGCTCTCCCGTGCCTCCGCACACGCGCGTCCCTGAGCGCCGTACCCCCTACCGACCCCACCCACCCAAGGAGAAACAGGATGACCGGCCAGCCAACCAACCGAGGGGCCGCGCGATGAGGGTGCTGCTGATCGGAGCCAACGGTTACCTCGGCCGCTACGTCGCGGACCGGCTGCTCGCCGACCCCGCCGTCCAGCTCACCGCGCTCGGCCGTGGCGACGACGCCGACGTCCGCTTCGACCTCGCCACCGGCAGTCCCGGCGCCCTCACCCGCTTCCTGGACGCCGTGCACCCCGGCGTGGTCATCAACTGCGCGGGCGCCACCCGGGGCGGAGCCCGCGAACTCACCCGGCACAACACCGTCGCCGTCGCCACCATCTGCGAGTCCCTGCGCCGCAGCGGCTGCGGGGCCCGCCTCGTCCAGCTCGGCTGCGCCGCCGAGTACGGGCCCAGCCAGCCCGGCTCGTCCACGGCCGAGGACGCCGTCCCGAGACCCGGCGGACCGTACGGGGTCAGCAAGCTCGCCGCCACCGAGCTGGTGCTCGGCTCCGGGCTGGACGCCGTCGTCCTGCGGGTCTTCTCGCCCGTCGGTCCCGGCACCCCGGCCGGCTCCCCGCTCGGCCGGCTCGCCGAGGCCATGCGGCGCGCCATGCAGTCCGGGGACGGGGAGCTCAAGCTCAGCGGGCTCGGCGTGCAGCGCGACTTCGTCGACGTACGGGACGTGGCCCGGGCCGTGCACGCCGCCTCCCTGTCCGCCGCCCAGGGCGTGGTCAACATCGGCACCGGGCGCGCGGTCCGGCTGCGCGACGCCGCGGCCGTCCTCGCCCGGGTCGCCGGCTACGGCGGCGCCCTCAACGAGCTGGACGTCCCGCACGGCGGACCGCACAACGCCCCGCACGGCCACCCCGGCCGCCCGCAGGGCCTGCCCGGCATCGGCTCGCCCCGCTCCGAGGCCACCGCCGAACAGCTCGCGACCGCGGCCCCCCAGCCGTACCCGTACCCCGACGGCTGCGGCGCCTGGCAGCAGGCGGACGTCCGCACCGCCCGGGACCGGCTCGGCTGGCGGCCCCGGATCAACCTCGAGGAATCCCTCGCGGACATCTGGATGGAGGCGGCGTGCCGCATCTGACCACCCCGCCCGGGGTCACCGCGGCCGCCGCCACCGAGTCCGGCCGGCTCGGCCTGGGCATCCCCGGCTACGCGCACCCGCTGCTCGCCCCCGTGGAATGGGCCGAACTGACCCGCCCCGGCACCCCGCTGCACTGGGCCGTGCTCAACGTCGCCGACGGCCCCGGCGGCCGCCCCGATCCGCACTGCACCGAGGCGGCCGCGAGGCTCCGGGGCGCGGGCGGCACCGTTCTCGGCCACCTCGCCCTGCGCGGCGGCACCCGGAACTTCGGGGAGCTGGTCTCCGACGCCCACCGCTTCCGGGACTGGTACGGCGTCGGCGGCTTCTACCTGGCCGAGGCCCCCTCGGACCGGCCGGAGCTCGCCGCCACCCAGCGGCTCACCGACGCCCTGCGGGGGCTCGGGGAGGACCTGCGGATCGTGCTCGGGCACGGCACGCACCCGTGCGAGGGCTACCTGAAGGCCGCCGACCAGCTGGTGACCTTCTCCGGGTCCTGGACCGACTACCGCTGGTCGCAGGTGGCGGAGTGGACGGCCGACCACGCGCCGGAGCGGTTCTGCCACCTCGTCCACGGGGTGCCCCGCACCCATCTGGAGGAGGCGCTCCGCATCGCCCGCTGGCAGGGCGCCGGAACCATCTGGTTCACCGACCGGCGCGCGACCCCCGACCGGGACCCGTGGGAGTCGATGCCCGCGTACTGGGACGAATTCGTCTCACGGATCGGACCGGGTGTCTCGGAATGAAGAAGGGCGTGGCAGTGTTACGGGGAGAACCACCGTTCAGACTTACCCATCTACGGAGTCCCCGTGTCGCTGCCACCCCTGGTCGAGCCGGCTGCTGAGCTCACCGTTGACGAGGTCCGTCGGTACTCCCGCCACCTGATCATCCCGGATGTCGGGATGGACGGCCAGAAGCGTCTGAAGAACGCCAAGGTGCTGGCCGTGGGCGCGGGCGGCCTCGGCTCGCCCGCCCTCATGTACCTGGCCGCGGCCGGTGTCGGCACGCTGGGCATCGTGGAGTTCGACGAGGTCGACGAGTCGAACCTGCAGCGCCAGATCATCCACAGCCAGTCGGACATCGGCCGCTCCAAGGCCGAGTCCGCCCGCGACAGCGTGCTGGGCATCAACCCGTACGTGAACGTGGTCCTTCACGAAGAGCGGCTCGAGGCCGAGAACGTGATGGAGATCTTCAGCCAGTACGACCTCATCGTCGACGGCACGGACAACTTCGCCACGCGCTACCTGGTCAACGACGCCTGCGTGCTGCTCAACAAGCCGTACGTGTGGGGCTCGATCTACCGCTTCGACGGCCAGGCCTCCGTGTTCTGGTCCGAGCACGGGCCCTGCTACCGCTGCCTCTACCCGGAGCCCCCGCCGCCGGGCATGGTCCCGAGCTGCGCCGAGGGCGGCGTCCTCGGCGTGCTCTGCGCGTCCATCGGCTCCATCCAGGTCACCGAGGCCGTCAAGGTCCTCACCGGCGTCGGCGAGCCGCTCGTCGGCCGCCTGATGATCTACGACGCCCTGGAGATGCAGTACCGCCAGGTCAAGGTCCGCAAGGACCCCGACTGCGCTGTCTGCGGTCCGAACGCGACCGTCACCGAGCTCATCGACTACGAGGCCTTCTGCGGTGTCGTCTCGGAGGAGGCCCAGGAGGCCGCCGCCGGCTCGACGATCACTCCCAAGCAGCTCAAGGAGTGGATCGACGAGGGCGAGCAGATCGAGATCATCGACGTCCGCGAGAAGAACGAGTACGAGATCGTCTCGATCCCCGGCGCGAAGCTGGTCCCCAAGGGCGAGTTCCTGATGGGCACCGCCCTCCAGGACCTCCCGCAGGACAGGCGGATCGTCTTGCACTGCAAGACGGGTGTCCGCAGTGCGGAAGTCCTCGCGGTCCTCAAGAGCGCGGGCTTCGCGGACGCCGTCCACGTCGGCGGCGGCGTGATCGGCTGGGTCCACCAGATCGAGCCCGAGAAGCCGGTCTACTAGGCCTGCCCCGGAGGGGTCGTACCGCTCGACGGTACGACCCCTTCGTCGTTCGCCGTCCCGGGGGTGCACACGGCGTTCGCTCCCGGCACCTTCCCGTCCAGCAGGTAGGAGTTCACCGCCCGCTGCACGCACGGGTCGCCGCTGTTGTACGCGCCGTGCCCCTGGCCCTTGTACGTCAGCTCCACGCCCACGCCCTTGCCCAGCCGCTCCACCATGTTGCGCGCGCCCTCGTACGGGGTGGCGGGGTCACCGGTGTTGCCGACGACCAGGATCGGGGCGGAGCCCGGGGCGGAGACGTCCGGGGTCTGCCAGGCCCCGGGCACCGGCCAGCCGGTGCAGCTCAGCAGCGCCCAGCCCAGGAAGTCCCCGAAGACCGCGGAGGTCTTGCGGAACTGCGGCAGCTTCGCCTTGGTCTCCGCCAGGCTGTACCGGTCCTTGGAGTCCGCGCAGCTGACGGCGGTGTTGGCGGCGCCGATGTTGCTGTAACGGCCCTGCTGGTCCCGCCCGTTGAGGGCGTCGGACAGGGCCATCAGCAGCTGCCCCTGCCCGCCTTCGGCCTCGTCCAGGCCCTGTTCCAGCAGTGGCCACAGCTCCTTCGAGTACAGGGCCTGCGCGATGCCGTTGGTGGCCATCGTCTCGGTGAGCATCCGGTCGCCGATGCCGGGGATGGGCTTGGCCGCCAGCGCCTTCTGCAGCTTGACGATGTTCGCCTCGACCTCCTTGGCGGTCGTGCCCGGGAGCCGGCACTGCTCGCCCCGGTCCACGCAGTCCTGGGCCCAGTTGTCGAGGGCCAGTTGGAAGCCCCTCGCCTGGCCGAGGGCGCCCTGCGCGGAGTCCTTGGTCGGGTCCACGACCGCGTCGAAGACGGCCCGGCCGACGTTCTTGGGGAAGAGGTGGGCGTAGACCCCGCCCAGCTCGGTGCCGTAGGAGATGCCGAAGTAGTTCAGCTTCTCGTCGCCGAGGGCCTGGCGGATGCGGTCGAGGTCGCGGGCGGCGTTCTCGGTGCCCACGTACGGGAGCACCTTGCCGGAGCGGGTCTTGCAGGCCTCCTGGTACCTGCGGAGCCCGTCGGTGAAGGCCTTCTCCTGCGCCGGGGTGGCGGGGGAGGAGTCCTGTCCGTAGTACGCGTCCAGCTGCTTGTCGTTCTCGCAGAGGACCGGAGCGCTGCGGCCGACCCCGCGCGGGTCGAAGCTCACCAGGTCGTACCGGTCGCGCAGGGCCGCGTAGTCCTTGGCGGCGCCGGGCAGGGTGGTGATCCCGGAGCCGCCGGGGCCGCCGAAGTTGAAGACGAGCGATCCGAGCCGCTCCTTGGGCTTCCTGGCCTTCGCCCGGATCAGGGCGATGGGGATGGTCTCCCCCTCGGGCTTGGCGTAGTCGAGCGGTACCCGGAGGGTGGCGCACTGCCAGTCCGCGGGCGGGGCCTGCCCGCCGCCCTGGGCGGCGTCCGGTGCCTCGCACTCCCCCCACTTGAGGGGCGGCGTGTCCATGGCGCCCCCCGACGGGGCCTTGCGCAGCCCGGCTTGCCCACCCGAACAGGCGCAGGTGGTGAGCAGCGCGGCGGCGACGGCAGCGGCTGCGGCGGTCCGGAGGGCGATCGTCGGCATACCCCCATCGTGGGCGCCCGCCCCGCGCTCCGCCCGCTGACGGTCCAGCCGGGTGACCCGCCCGGTCGGCCCGGAGCCCGCCCGGGACACGGCCGCCGGCCGTGCGGCCGGTGGCGGCGCACGCAGCCACGCCGATGACGATGCTGCCGGCCTTCCGAGGCGGAGCCGGCGAGGCGGCCCCGAAGCCCCCGGGATCCCGCGGAGCTAGATGGCTTCCTTCCGCGTCAGATAGTTGAACGACACCCATCCCGGCAGCACCGGCAGCCAGAACGTCATCAGCCGGAACAGCAGCACCGCGGAGATCGCCACCTCCTTCTCCAGCCCGGCCGCGATCAGCCCCAGCGTCAGCGTGGTCTCCACCGCGCCGATGCCGCCGGGCGTGGGCGCCGCCGAGCCGAGCGCGTTGCCCGCGAGGAAGACCACCGCGATGCTCGCGTAGCTCAGCGTGTCCCCGCCCCCGAAGGCGCGGATGGACGCGTCCAGGCACATCACGAAGCAGCCGGTCAGCAGCAGCGTGCCGCCGATGCCCGTCATCAGCTTCTGCGGCCGCTGGAGCACGTCCAGCATGCGCGGCACCACACCCGCGAACAGCGCCCGCACCCGCGTCACCACGAACTTCCGCAGGAACGGCACCGCCGTGACGACCAGCACCAGCACCGCCACCGTCAGCAGACCCGCGATGACCGTCCTCGACGGGGTCATCTCGGGGGTCTTCTCCGTCCCCGTCAGGTATCCGAAGGACAGCAGCAGCAGGATGTGGCAGGCCAGCGAGAACAGCTGCGAGGCGCCGACACTCGCCACCGCCAGCCCCGGCCGCACCCCCGCCCGCTGGAGGAACCGCGTGTTCAGCGCGTACCCGCCGACCGCCGCGGGGGCCACCAGCTTCACGAAGGAGCCCGCCACCTGCGTGACCACCGACCGCAGGAACGACACCCGCTCGGGTACGAACCCCAGCAGGCTCATCGCCGCCGCCACGTAGGTGAGCGCCGAGAAGGCCAGCGCGGCCCCCACCCAGCCCCACTGCGCCTCGCCGACGATCGTCGCGAAGTCGACGTGGGCCAGCTGGGTCAGCAGGAAGTACGCGCCGAAGGCGCCCGCGATGAACGACACCAGCGTCCGCGGCCGGATCCGCTCCAGCCGGGCCGGCTCCACCGGGGCCTGCGGGCGGATCAGCAGCACCTGCCGGCGGATCTGGCTCAGCAGGTCCTCCTCCCGCGCCCCTTCCAGCGCGTCGTCCAGCGCCCTCTTCTCCGCCTTGCGCTCCGCGGCCGCCGAGGTCCCGGAGGTTCCCGACGCCGCCTCGCGGGCCGCCTTCGCCGCCCGGGAGGACTCCAGCACGGCCTCCCGCTGCCGGTCGGCCCGCTCCCGGGCCAGCCTGCGCAGCGTCGCCCGCGTGGAGCGGCTCAGCGCGATCGGCTGGAGCAGCGGCAGGCAGTCCGCGACCGTGTCCGGGCCCAGCACCGACACCGCCGAGGCCACCGACCGCTCCGCGCCGACCCGCAGGCCGAGCGTGGTCAGCAGCTGGGCGACGTCCATCCGCAGGACGAGGTCGCCGGCGGCGATCTCGCCGCCCCGCAGGTCGGTGAGGACGACCTTGCCGGAACGATCCACCACCAACGCGTCCCCCGTGAGGCGGCGGTGGGCGATCCGGCGCGACTGGAGGGCCCTCACCTGTTCCCACGCGTTGCGGCTCAGCTCGTCGGTGATCTCCTCGTCGGGGAGGGCGTCGAGGGTGCGGCCGCCCAGGTGCTCGTAGACGAGCATCACGGCGTCCGGGCCCAGCTCGGAGGTGGCGATCAGCCTCTGCGCGTTCGCCCCGGCCGCGATCGCCGCGTACGCGAGGAGGGCCTCCTGCTCCAGGGCCTGCCGCAGCGACTGGATGCTGCGCCGGGTGGTGATCCCGCGCAGGGTCATCCGCCGCCAGACCCGGTAGAAGAACCCCTGCGCCTGCTGCTCGCGGTCCACGACGGTGACGTCCAGCGGCGGGCCGTCCTCCAGCGTGACGTGGTAGCGCCGGCCCCGGTCGCCGGTCTCGGCGGCGTCCCCGTCGGACGCCTCCGCGCGCATCGCGCTGACCGGCTGGAAGCCGACGCGGCGCAGTCCGGCGAGGAGGTGCTGCCCGGTGGGGCGGACGTTCGGCGAGCCGACCGCGTACAGGGTCCCGTACGCGACGCTCCAGCCGATCAGCACCGTCAGGATGATCGAGAAGGGTGTGGTGTACCCGCTGACCAGCATCGCGAAGGCGTCCAGCAGCAGCACCACCCACAGCGCCACCCGCCAGCGCGGCCGCCGCGTCATCCCGACGGCGGTCATGTACGCGATCACGGGCGCGAGGTACCCGTGCACCGGGTCGGTGAGCGCCCCGCCGCCGGCGGAGCGGGTCAGGGCGTCCTGGATGGTCGCCGGGGCGGCCTGGGAGACCCACAGGTCGGTGGCGAGGGTGACTCCGTGCGCGAGGACGGCGGCGAGGACGCCGTCGGCGATGCGCAGCCCGTCGCGTTTGATCAGCCGCTCGATGGCGAAGGCGACGGGCACGAGGAGCACCGCGATGCTGGACACCAGGCCCGCGACCTTGATCAGCACGTCGGGCGCCTGGCCGGTGCCCTTGCTGATGTCGGCCTCCAGGCCCACGGTCGTGCCGTGGGCGAAGGCGGCGATGCCGAGCACGACGGCGATCCCGAGGACGCCGACGAGGAGGCGCACCAGGTCGGAGGGGCGGTGCACGCGGGCGGCGAGCAGCGGCTCGTCCACCTGGACGCGGTCGGCCGCCGTCGGGGTGTGGCCGGGCGGGTCGTCGGGGTGCGGGTCGTGCCCGGCCGACCGGGCGCTCCCGCCCGCGCCGGCGTCCCCGGCGGCCGCCCCGGGGGCGTCCTCGGAGGGCCCGCCGCGCGTGTCCGCGGCGGGCTCGCCGGGGTGTGTGCCGGCCCCGTCGGGCGCGTCGTCGTGCGGGCGGGCGTCCCCGCCCGATCCCGCGCCGCCGTCCGGAGGGCTCACACCCCGCTCCTTCGCCGTCACTTCCATCTCTTCTTGATCACGTATCACCAGTCACCGCCCGGAAGATGGTGGCACGGACCGGCGCCCTCGCGGGGCATCAGGGTGCGCGCCGGTATGGAACCGAAGCTTCCGCCGAGGCGCCCCCGG
This sequence comes from Streptomyces sp. NPDC001373, assembly GCF_042895815.1. Classification (NCBI taxonomy): domain Bacteria; kingdom Bacillati; phylum Actinomycetota; class Actinomycetes; order Kitasatosporales; family Streptomycetaceae; genus Streptomyces; species Streptomyces sp. NPDC001373. The sequence goes on along the minus strand of NZ_JBIAWQ010000001.1, from coordinate 588,377 downwards.
CATCCGGCACCATGGGCCGAATGAGCGGAGAGCTGCCCGCGTATGCGGAGCGGGTACTGGAGGTGGCCGAGCGGATTCCGCCCGGCCGGGTGATGACGTACGGCGACGTCGCCGAGTGGCTCGGCGAGGGCGGACCCCGCCAAGTCGGGCGCGTCATGGCCCTGTACGGAGGAGCCGTGCCCTGGTGGCGGGTGGTGCGCGCGGACGGCGTCCCCCTGCCCGGACACGAGCGGCGCGCCCTGGAGCACTACCGCACGGAGGGCACCCCGCTGCGCGAGACCCCCTCCGGCGAACCGCGTCTGGCGATGCGGCGGGCACGCTGGGACGGGAGCGGGGCCTCGGCCGGAGGCGACGAGACTCACACCTGACGGCTGCGGCCATCCGGAATCCGGACGGGCACCCGGGGGCCCGTACGGGGGACGGCCCGCGGGGCCGCCGGGTCGACGCCCGGGCCCACCGGGAGGGACTGCGGCGCCCCTCCCGGTTGCCGTAGCGTTGCCTCTTCGGCTCCGGCGCCCGCGCCGGCCGCCCGGCTGACCGCACCCGCAGACCCACCAGGACCGGCACCCCACGTGATCACCTCTTCTCCCGGCCGCTCGGAGCGGCGTACGCGTACGCCCGACGCGTACCGCCTGGTGCGCACCGGCCCGCGGCAGGTGGCCCCCCCTGTTCTGGACGCGGCCCAGCGGGCGGTGGTTGATCACACCGGCGGACCGCTGCTCGTCCTGGCCGGCCCGGGCACCGGCAAGACCACCACCCTCGTGGAGGCGGCCGCCGCCCGCGTCGAGGCCGGCACCGACCCGGCCCGCATCCTCATCCTCACCTTCAGCCGCAAGGCGGCCGTCGAGCTGCGCGACCGCGCCGCCCTGCGGCTCGGTGGCGCCCGCGCCCCGCAGGCCACCACCTTCCACTCCTTCTGCTACGGCCTGGTCCGCGCCCACCAGGACCACGAGCTCTTCGCCGACCCGCTGCGGCTGCTGTCCGGACCGGAGCAGGACGTGATGGTCCGCACCCTGCTGGAGGGCCAGCGCCGGCTGCGCTCCATCCGCTGGCCAGAGGACCTGCGGGCCGCGCTCACCACGCGCGGCTTCGCGGACGAGGTACGCGCCGTCCTGGCCCGCGCCCGCGAGCTGGGCCTGGGCCCGCGCGCCCTCGCCGGCTTCGCCGACCGCATCGGCCGCCCCGACTGGAAGGCGGCCGCCGCCTTCCTCTCCGAGTACCTCGACGTCCTGGACCTCCAGGGCTCCCTCGACTACGCCGAGCTCGTGCACCGTGCCGTCCTGCTGGCGGAGGAGACCCCGTCCGTCTCCTCCTCGTACGACGTGATCTGCGTGGACGAGTACCAGGACACCGACGCCTCCCAGCTGAGGCTGCTGCGCGCCCTGAACGGCCCGGCGGGGACGCTGGTCGCCTTCGGCGACCCGGACCAGTCGATCTACGCCTTCCGGGGCGCCGACATCAACAACGTCCTCGACTTCGAGTCCTCCTTCCCGGGTGCGGAGGTCCGGGCCCTGACCGTGGGCCGCCGCTCGGGCGCGAACCTCCTGGCCGCCACCCGCCTGCTCACCGCCCGGATGCCGGTCCCGCGCCTGCCCGCCGCCGCCGTACGGGCCCACCGCGACCTCGCGCCCACCCGCGAGGGCGGCAGCGTGGAGGTGTACACGTACCCGACGGCCGGGGCCGAGCTGGACAACATCGCCGACATCCTCCGCCGGGCCCACCTGGAGGACGGGGTGCCCTGGCACGACATGGCCGTCCTGGTCCGCTCGGGCGGCCGCACCCTGCCGGCGATGCGCCGCGCCCTGATCGCGGCGGGCGTCCCGGCGGAGACGGACGCCACGACCACCCCCCTCCGACACGAACCGGCCCTGTCCCCCCTCCTGACGGCCCTCCGCCTCACCGCCACGGCCGCGGCCGCGGCTGCCGCCGCGCCGGACGCGGACCCGGGCGGTTCGGCGCCGGGCGCCGCGGGTGTCGAGGGGTCGGCCTCCGCCGTACCGGAACCGACCGGGTCCGGACCCGCCGGGGCGGGCCTGCCCGTCCCGGCGGGACCCCCGACGGCCGCAGGCGCCGAGGAGCGCGAGCCCGCTCGCGACTTCGGGGCGGGCGGGTCGGCGCTTCCCCCGCACCCCGGCACCCCGGCGGCGGCCGGTCGGGCCGACGGCGCCGACGTGCACGGGCCCGCTCACGGTTCCGGGCAGGGCGGGGCGGACCTTCCCCCCGGCCCCGCCGCCACCGCGGAGCCCGTGACCGCCGGAGGCGAAGGGTGGGTCGGGGTCGAGGACGCCGCCGAGCTGCTCGGATCGCCGCTCGGCGGGATGGACGCCGCCGATCTGCGCCGCCTCGGGCGGGCCCTGCGGGACGAGGAGCGGGCCGCCGGCGCCGCCGTGCCCGCGCCCTCCGACGTCCTGCTCGCCCGCGCCCTCGCCGAGCCCGAGCGCCTCACCGCGCACGACCCCGCGTACGCCCGCGGCGCGCAGCGCCTCGGCCTGCTCCTGCGCAAGACCCGCGAGCTCCTCCAGGGCGGCGGCACCGCCGAAGAGGCCCTCTGGACCCTCTGGGACGGCACCCCCTGGCCGCAGCGCCTCGAACGCCAGGCCCGCCGCGGCGGCCCCGCCGGCCGCAACGCCGACCGCGACCTCGACGCCGTCTGCGCCCTTTTCGACAACGCCGCCCGCGCCGAGGAGCGCACCGGCGGCCGTGGCGCGCTCAACTTCCTGGAGCAGCTCGAGGCCGAGGACATCGCCGCCGACACCCTCACCACCCGCGCCGTGCGCTCCGACGCCGTGCGCCTGATGACCGCCCACCGCTCCAAGGGTCTGGAGTGGGGCCTCGTCGTCGTCGCCGGGGTCCAGGAAGGGCTCTGGCCCGACCTGCGCCGCCGCGGCTCCCTCCTGGAGGCCGACCGCATCGGACGCGACGGCCTCGCCGAGCCCCTCACCCCCGGCGCCCTCCTCGCCGAGGAACGGCGGCTCTTCTACGTCGCCGCCACCCGCGCCCGCCACCGCCTCGTCGTCACCGCCGTCAAGGCGCCCGCCGAGGACGGCGACCAGCCCTCCCGCTTCCTCACCGAGCTCGGCGTCACCCCCAAGGACGTCACCGGCCGCCCCCGCCGCCCCCTCGCCGTCGCCGCGCTCGTCGCCGAGCTGCGCGCCACCACCGTCGACCCCGAGGCCTCGCCCGCCCTGCGCGACGCCGCCGCCCGGCGCCTGGCCCGGCTCGCCGCGCTCACCGACGACGAGGACCGCCCCCTGGTCCCCGCCGCGCACCCGCAGCGCTGGTGGGGCCTGTACGAGCCCACCCGCGCCCCCGCCCCCCTCCGCGATCCCGACCGGGCGCTGAACCTCTCGCCCAGCTCCCTGGAGCAGCTGGCCGGCACCTGCTCCCTCCAGTGGTTCCTCGGCCGCGAGGTCAAGGCCGACGCCCCCTCCACCGCGGCCCAGGGCTTCGGCAACGTCGTCCACGTCCTCGCCGACGAGGTCGCCTCCGGCCGCACCCCCGCCGACCTCGCCGTCCTCATGGAGCGCCTGGACTCCGTCTGGGACGCCCTCGCCTTCGACGCGCCCTGGAAGTCCCGCCAGGAGAAGGACAACGCCCGCGCCGCCCTGGAACGCTTCCTGCGCTGGCACACCACCGATCGCGGCGGCCGCACCGCCGTGGCCACCGAGCACGACTTCGACGTCACCCTCGACGCCGGCGAGTACGCCGTCCGCATCCGCGGCTCCATGGACCGCGTCGAGGCCGACCCGCAGGGCCGCGCGTACGTCGTGGACTTCAAGACCGGCAAGGGCGCCCCCACCCGCGACGAGGTCGCCCGCCACCCCCAGCTCGCCGTCTACCAGCTCGCCGTCCGCGAGGGGGCCGTCGACGAGGTCTTCGACGGCCGGCGCCCCGAACCCGGCGGCGCCGAGCTCGTCCAGCTGCGCCAGGGCGCCGCGCAGCGCGACGGCGGCGACGAGGTCCCGAAGATCCAGGCGCAGGAGGCGCTGTCCGCGGGCAGCTCCGGCGAGTGGGTCGGCGACCTGCTGGCCACCGCCGCGGGCCGGGTCCTGGACGAACGCTTCGCACCCGCCACCGGCGAACACTGCAAGCGCTGCTCCTTCCGCAGCTCGTGCAGCGCCCTCCCCGAGGGCCGCCAGACCGTGGAGTGAGACGGCGGCCGGGAGTGTCGGCGCGGGCGGCTAGCCTTTTGAGGTGACCGCGTACGACTCCGGGCGCGCCCCCGTCCTCGACGATCCCGAGCAGCTCAAGGAGCTCCTCGGGATCCCCTTCACGCCCGAACAGCTGGCCTGCGTCACCGCCCCGCCCGCCCCCCAGGTCATCGTCGCCGGAGCCGGCTCCGGCAAGACCACGGTCATGGCCGCCCGCGTCGTCTGGCTCGTCGGCACCGGCGCCGTCGCCCCCGAACAGGTCCTCGGCCTCACCTTCACCAACAAGGCCGCCGGCGAACTCGCCGAACGCGTACGCAAAGCCCTTGCACGGGCCGGCATCACCGACCCCGACCCTCCCCCCGGCTTCGCCGGGGAGACCCCCGCCCCGGCCGGCCCCGACGCGGCCGGCGGCGAGCCCCGGATCTCCACCTACCACGCCTTCGCCGGCCAGCTCCTCAAGGACCACGGCCTGCGCATCGGCCTGGAACCCAGCGCCCGCCTCCTCGCCGACGCCACCCGCTTCCAGCTCGCCGCCAAGGTGCTCCGCGAGGCCCCCGGCCCCTACCCCGCCCTCACCAAGTCGCTCCCCGACCTGGTCGGCGACCTCCTCGCGCTCGACGCGGAGCTCTCCGAGCACCTGGTCGAGCCGGCGGAGCTGCGCGCGTACGACACGGACCTCCTCGGCGTCCTCGCGGACACCCGGCTCACCAACGAGGACCTGCGCAAGGCCCCCGCGGCCGTCCGCGGCCGCCTGGAGCTGCTGGAGCTCGTCGTCCGCTACCGCGAGGCCAAGCGCTCCCGCGACCTGTTCGACTTCGGCGACCAGATAGCCCTCTCCGCGCGGCTCGCCACCACCCGCCCCGAGGTCGGCTCCCTGCTGCGCGACGAGTTCCGCGTCGTCCTCCTCGACGAGTACCAGGACACCTCCGTCGCCCAGCGGCTGCTGCTGTCCGGCCTCTTCGGCGGGGGCACGGGACACGCCGTCACCGCCGTCGGCGACCCCTGCCAGGCCATCTACGGGTGGCGCGGCGCGTCCGTCGCCAACCTCGACGACTTCCCCGAGCACTTCCCGCACGCCGACGGCAGCCCAGCGACCCGGCTCTCGCTCAGCGAGAACCGCCGCAGCGGCGGCCGTCTGCTGGACCTCGCCAACGGGCTCGCCGCCCCGCTGCGCGCCATGCACGAGGGCGTCGAGGCGCTGCGCCCCGCCCCGGGCGCCGAACACGACGGCCTGGTCCGCTGCGCGCTGCTGCCCACCCACGCCGAGGAGCTGGAGTGGGTCGGCGACTCCGTCGCGCACCTGGTGCGGACGGGCACGGAACCGGGCGAGATCGCCGTTCTGTGCCGCTCGGCCGCCGACTTCGCCCGCATCCAGGCGGTGCTGGTCGCCCGGGACGTCCCGGTGGAGGTCGTCGGCCTGTCCGGCCTCCTGCACCTGCCCGAGGTGGCGGACCTGGTCTCGGTCTGCGAGGTGCTCCAGGACCCCGGCGCCAACGCCGCCCTGGTCCGCCTCCTCATCGGCCCGCGCTGGCGGATCGGCGCCCGCGACCTGGCGCTGCTCGGCCGCCTGGCCCGTCAGCTGGTCGCCCGCCCCGGCGCCTCCGCCGGCCCCGACGGCCGCCTGGCGGCGGCGGTCGAGGGCGTCGACCCGGCCGAGGTCGTCTCCCTCGCCGACGCCCTGGAGACCTTCCTGGACGGCTCGGCCGCCCAGGACCTCCCCTTCTCCGCGGCCGCCCGGGTCCGCTTCGCGCACCTCGCGCAGGAACTCCGCGACCTGCGCCGCTCCCTCTCCGACCCGCTCATGGACGTCCTGCACCGGGTCCTGGCCACCACGGGCCTGGACGTGGAACTCGAGGCCTCCCCGCACGCCCTGGCGGCCCGCCGGCGCGAGACCCTCTCGAACTTCCTGGACGTCGCGGCCGGCTTCGCGGCGCTGGACGGCGAGGCCACCCTGCTGGCCTTCCTGGGCTTCCTGCGCACGGCCGCCCAGTACGAGAAGGGCCTGGACCACGCCCTGCCGGGCGGCGAGAACACGGTGAAGGTCCTCACGGCCCACAAGTCCAAGGGCCTGGAGTGGGACGTGGTGGTCGTTCCCGACCTGTGCGCCGGCTCCTTCCCGAAGGAGAAGGCCCCGGAGGCGTGGACGGCGTACCCGAAGGTGCTCCCGTACGCCCTGCGCGGCGACGCCGACACCCTCCCGGCCGACCCGGCGTGGACCTCGGCGGGCCTGAAGTCCTTCAAGGCGGCGCTGAAGTCCCACAAGGAGACGGAAGAACTCCGCCTCGGCTACGTCACCTTCACCCGCCCCCGCTCCCTCCTGCTGGCCTCGGGCCACTGGTGGGGCCCCACCCAGAAGCGCCGCCGGGGCCCGTCGGCCTTCCTCCAGGCCCTCCACGACCACTGCGCCCGGGGCCACGGCGAGATCGAGGCCTGGGCGGACGCCCCCGCCCCCGACGCCGAGAACCCGGCCCTGGCCGAGGACGGCGCCCCGGACCACTCCTGGCCCCTCCCGCTGGACCCGGACTCCCTCGCCCTGCGCCGCCGGGCCGCCGCCCTGGTCGAATCCCACCTGACCACCCCGGCACCACCCCCTGCGGAACCCCCCTACCTCTGGCCCCCCGACTGCGAGGACCCGTCCTACGACTCCTACGACTCCTACGAGGGCGAACCCCCACCGGAGGAACCCGAAGCCCCCGACGACCTGTGGGCGGGCGAAGCCGTGCCCGCGGTCCCGGGAACGGTCCCGGCCGAGGCCGGCCCAGGTGCGTCCCGAGGCGGTCCGGCCGACGACCTCTGGGCCGGCGAGGCCGTGCTGCCCGTAGCCGGGCCGGGGCCCGAGGGCACGGGCCCCGCCCGGCCGCAGCAGGCGGCGCAGCCGTACCCGTACGCCGCCGGACCCGAGGGCGCCGCGCCGCGGCCGCAGCCGCACGTACCCCAGCTCCCCGCAGGCGCCCCCCTCACCCCCGAAGAGGCCCGGACCATCGCCTCCTGGGACCGGGACCTCGACGCCCTGGAGGGCGAGCTGCTGCGCGCCCGCGCCGCCGTGCGCGACGTGGAGCTGCCCGCCGCCCTCTCCGCCAGCCAGCTCCTGCGCCTCGCCGCCGACGAGCAGGCTTTCGTCCGCGACCTCGCCCGCCCCATGCCCAAGCCCCCGCAGCCCGCGGCCCGCCAGGGCACCCGCTTCCACGCCTGGGTCGAGTCCCGCTTCGACGCGCTGCCCCTGCCCCACCTCGACGTCCTCGACCCCGCCACCGACCTGCCCGGCACCGACCAGGAGATCGCCGACGCCGCCGACCTCGAGGCCCTCAAGGCCGCCTTCGAGCGCAGCGAGTACGCCGAGCGCACCCCGTACCGGATGGAGGCCCCCGTCCAGCTCACGCTTGCCGGCCGGGTGATCCGCGGCCGGATCGACGCCGTCTACCGCAACCCCGACGGCTCGTACGAGGTCGTCGACTGGAAGACCGGCCGCACCACGCAGGCCGACCCCCTCCAGCTCGCGGTCTACCGCCTCGCCTGGGCGGAAGCCACCGGCACCCCCCTCGACCGGGTCGCCGCCGCCTTCCTCCACGTCCGCAGCGGCCGCGTCGTCCGCCCCCGCGACCTCCCCGGACGGGAGCGTCTTGAGCGGATCCTCCAAGGAGAATCGGGCACTGACAGTGCCCACCAGGTGGACGGCTAGGCTCGTGGCCATGAGCGAAACCCCGGACAACGTCGTCCGCACGTACATCGACACGCACCGCACGGCCTTCCTCGACGACCTCGCCGAGTGGCTGCGCATCCCGTCCGTGTCGGCGCAGCCCGAGCACGCGGGCGACGTACGCCGCAGCGCCGAATGGCTCGCCGCGAAGCTGAAGGAGACCGGCTTCCCGGTCGCCGAAGTCCGGGAGACGGCCGGCGCCCCCGCCGTCTTCGCCCACTGGCCGGCCGCCGACCCGGCCGCCCCCACCGTCCTCGTCTACGGCCACCACGACGTCCAGCCCGCCGCCCTCGCCGACGGCTGGCACACCGAGCCCTTCGAGCCCGTCGTCAAGGACGGCCGGATGTACGGGCGCGGCGCGGCCGACGACAAGGGACAGGTCCTCTTCCACACCCTCGGCGTGCGCGCCCATCTCGCCGCCACCGGCGCCGGGGCCCCCGCCGTACACCTCAAGCTCCTCATCGAGGGCGAGGAGGAGTCCGGCTCCCCGAACTTCCGCGCGCTCGTCGAGGACCGCGCCGCCGAGCTCGCCGCCGACGTCGTGATCGTCTCCGACACCGGCATGTGGTCCGAGACCACGCCCACCGTCTGCACCGGCATGCGCGGCGTCGCCGACTGCGAGATCGACCTCCACGGCCCCGACCAGGACATCCACTCGGGCGCCTTCGGCGGAGCCGTGCCCAACCCGGCCACCGTCGCCGCCCGCCTCGTCGCGGCCCTGCACGACGAGGACGAGCGGGTCACGATCCCCGGCTTCTACGACGGCATCACCGAGCTCACCGACGCCGAGCGCCGGCTGATCTCCGAGCTGCCCTTCGACGAGGCCGAGTGGCTGCGCACGGCCAAGTCCCACGCCGCCTCCGGCGAGGCCGGCTACTCCACCCTGGAGCGTGTCTGGGCCCGCCCGACCGCCGAGGTCAACGGCATCGGCGGCGGCTACCAGGGCCCCGGCGGCAAGACCATCGTCCCCGCCTCCGCCCACCTGAAGCTCTCGTTCCGTCTGGTCTCGGGGCAGGACCCGTACGAGGTCGAGGCCGCCGTACGGGAATGGGTCGCGGCCCGCGTCCCCGCCGGCATCCGGCACTCGATCACCTTCGGCGCGCCCACCCGCCCCTGCCTCACCCCGCTGGACCACCCCGCGCTCCAGTCCGTCGTGCGCGCCATGGGCCGCGCCTTCGGGCAGCAGGTCCGCTTCACCCGCGAGGGCGGCTCGGGACCGGCGGCCGACCTCCAGGACGTCCTGGACGCCCCCGTCCTCTTCCTCGGGATCTCCGTCCCCTCCGACGGCTGGCACTCCCCGAACGAGAAGGTCGAGCTGGACCTGCTCCTCAAGGGCGTCGAGACCGCCGCCCACCTGTGGGGCGACCTCGCCGAGAACTGGGCCCCGCCCGCGCCCGTCGCGGCGGCCGCCACCACCGCCTGACCGCACGCACCCGCGTCCGTACGCCTGCCTTGTCCCATCCACCGGGGGAGTTGGAAGTACCCGTGAGCACGCACACCGAGCGCCCACTGTCTCTCACCGCGCCCAGCGACATAGACCGCGCCGCGCACCACCGCCTCGACGAGGCCTGGCTCGCCGCCGCCTGGAGCCACCCGACGACGCGCGTCTTCGTCGTCTCCGGCGGCCAGGTGCTGATCGACGACACCCCCGACGGCGGCACCGGCATCGTGATGACCGCGGCCTTCGAGGCCCCGGCCACCGAGACCCACCGGTACTTCCTGGGCACCGACGAGGACGGCGTACGGTACTTCGCCCTGCAGAAGGACTCGCTGCCGGGCCGCATGGACCAGTCGGCCCGCCCCGCCGGGCTCCGCGAGGCCGGCCTGCTGCTGTCCCCACGCGACGCCGGTCTGATGGTGCACGCGGTCGCGCTGGAGAACTGGCAGCGCATGCACCGCTTCTGCTCCCGCTGCGGCGAGCGCACGGTGGTCGCGGCGGCCGGGCACATCCGCCGCTGCCCCGGCTGCGGCGCCGAGCACTACCCGCGCACCGACCCGGCGGTGATCATGCTGGTCACCGACGAGCAGGACCGCGCCCTGCTGGGCCGCCAGGTGCACTGGCCCGAGGGCCGCTTCTCCACGCTGGCCGGGTTCGTGGAGCCCGGAGAGTCGATCGAGCAGGCCGTCGTCCGTGAGGTGTGGGAGGAGGCGGGCGTGCGGATCGGCGAGGTCGAGTACGTCGCCAGCCAGCCCTGGCCCTTCCCGTACAGCCTGATGCTGGGCTTCAACGCCCGCGCCGTCAGCTCCGAGATCACGGTCGACGGCGAGGAGATCCAGGAGGCCCGCTGGTTCTCGCGCGAGGAACTGTGCGAGGCGTTCGAGTCCGGGGCGGTCCTCCCGCCCTCGGGGATCTCGATCGCGGCCCGGCTCGTCGAGCTCTGGTACGGCCGGCCGCTGCCCAAGCCCGCGCCGTAACGTCCCTCACACGCGGAAGGCCCCCGCCTCGGCGGGGGCCTTCCGCTGCCGCGGGCCGGGCGGCCGTCAGACCGCCAGGGCCTGCTTGACCTGGGCGAGGCTCGGGTTCGTCATCACGGACTCGTTGCCGGCGGAGGACTTCACGAGCACGGTCGGGACGGTCTGGTTCCCGCCGTTGGCCTGCTCCACGAACTTGGCGGACTCGGGGTCGAGCTCGATGTTGATCTCGTTGTACGCGATGCCCTCGCGGTCCAGCTGCGTCTTCAGCCGACGGCAGTAGCCGCACCAGGTGGTGCTGTACATCGTGACCGTGCCCGTGTCCTGCATGCTCGCTCCTCTGTGAGGTCTGGGGGTACCGGAGCCCCGCCCGGTCCGAGTACTCGAACGTACGCCGCCCCCCGGCCATTCCCGGCCGCCGCCCGGTATGACCCATCCGACAACCTGCCCGGTCCTGTGGACGGATTTCCCGGCCGCCCCACCCGACCTGGCAGCATGTTGGGGTGACAGCAGCAACGCACTCCTCATCGTTCCCGGCCGGCCCGGGTACCGACGCGGCCGACGCCGACGCCGTGCTCCTGGGCCTCGACCCGGAGCAGCGCGAGGTCGCCACGACCCTGCGCGGCCCGGTGTGCGTGCTGGCCGGAGCCGGTACCGGCAAGACCCGCGCGATCACCCACCGGATCGCGTACGGGGTCCGCTCCGGGCAGCTCATGCCGGCCAGCGTGCTCGCCGTCACCTTCACCAACCGCGCCGCCGGGGAGATGCGCGGTCGGCTGCGCGCCCTCGGCGCCGGCGGGGTCCAGGCCCGGACCTTCCACTCCGCCGCCCTGCGCCAGCTCCAGTACTTCTGGCCCAAGGCCGTCGGCGGCGACCTTCCCCGGCTCCTCGAGCGCAAGATCCAGTTCGTGGCCGAGGCCGGCGCGCGCTGCCGCGTCCGTCTCGACCGGGGCGAGCTGCGCGACGTCACCAGCGAGATCGAGTGGGCCAAGGTCACCCAGACCGTCCCCGCCGACTACCCGGCCGCCGCCCTCAAGGCGGGCCGCGAGGCCCCCCGGGACGCGGCCGAGATCGCCCAGATCTACAGCACCTACGAGCAGCTCAAGCGCGACCGCGGGATGATCGACTTCGAGGACGTGCTGCTCCTCACCGTCGGCATCCTCCAGGACCGGCACGACATCGCCGAGCAGATCCGCGCCCAGTACCAGCACTTCGTGGTGGACGAGTACCAGGACGTCAGCCCGCTCCAGCAGCGGCTCCTGGAACTGTGGCTCGGCGAGCGCGACAGCCTCTGCGTCGTCGGCGACGCCAGCCAGACCATCTACTCCTTCACCGGCGCCACCCCCGACCACCTGCTCGACTTCCGCAGCCGCTACCCCCGCGCCACCGTCGTCAAGCTGGTCCGCGACTACCGCTCCACCCCCCAGGTGGTCCACCTCGCCAACGGCCTGCTGGCCCAGGCCCGGGGGCGGGCCGCCGAGCACCGGCTGGAGCTGCTCTCCCAGCGCGAGCCCGGCCCCGACCCGGTCTACGCCGAGTACCCCGACGAGCCCGCCGAGGCCGAGGGCGTCGCCCGCCGGGTCCGCGACCTGATCGCCGCCGGGGTCCCGGCCGGCGAGATCGCCGTGCTCTACCGCATCAACGCCCAGTCCGAGGTCTACGAGCAGGCCCTCGCCGACGCCGGGGTTCCCTACCAGCTGCGCGGCGCCGAGCGCTTCTTCGAGCGGGCCGAGGTCCAGAAGGCGGTCCTCGCCCTGCGCGGAGCCGCCCGCTCCGCCGGCAACGACCCGCTGCTCGACGACATCGTGGAGCTCGGCTCCCAGGTCCGGGCCGTGCTCAGCTCCACGGGCTGGACCGCCGAGCCGCCCGCCGGCTCGGGTGCCGTGCGCGACCAGTGGGAGTCGCTGGCCGCGCTGGTCCGCCTCGCCGAGGACTTCGCCCGCAGCCGGCCCGGCGCCGGCCTGGCCGAGCTCACCGTCGAGCTGGACGAGCGCAGGGCCGCCCAGCACGCCCCGACCGTCCAGGGCGTCACCCTCGCCTCACTGCACGCCGCGAAAGGCCTGGAGTGGGACGCCGTCTTCCTCGTCGGCCTCACCGACGGCATGGTGCCGATCACCTACGCCAAGACCGACGAGCAGGTCGAGGAGGAGCGCCGGCTGCTGTACGTCGGGGTCACCCGTGCGCGGCTGCACCTGACGCTCTCCTGGGCGCTCTCGCGGGCTCCGGGGGGCCGGGCCTCCCGTCGCCCCAGCCGCTTCCTGAACGGACTGCGGCCGGGCTCGGTGGCCCCCGCGGCTCGGACGGGAGTCCCGGCCGAACGCGGGGCCCGCAGGCGCGGCAGCCGGGGGCCGGCGCTGTGCCGGGTCTGCGGCAGGACCCTGACCGAGGCCGGGGACATGAAACTGATGCGCTGCGGGGACTGCCCGTCCGACATGGACGAGGGTCTCTACGAGCGGCTGCGCGAGTGGCGGGCCGGCCAGTCGAAGCTCCAGGGGCTGCCCGCGTACTGCGTCTTCACGGACAAGACGCTGATGGCCATCGCGGAGGCCGCGCCCTCCGAGCCGGGCGAGCTCTCGATGATCTCTGGAGTCGGCGGCCGCAAGCTCGACCGGTACGGGGCCGACGTCCTGGCGATCTGCGCAGGCCAGGAGCCTGCGGGCGAGGAACCTGACGACGCGTAGAAACTCGTCGGAAAAATAGTTTGCACATGCCGCACGGATCCCCATAGGTTCTTAGCAACGGAAACGGTGGCTTCTCCGAAGCCCCGGATCCGTGCTGTACTTATCCGAATACGCATGGGACAGGCCCTCGGGCCGGGTCCCCGAGACGCCGAGAGGAGGCGAGATCAGTGACCAGCTTCATGACCTTCACCAAAATGACCGATCGCTCGGTCGCCGCTTCCTGCCTGCTCGGTTCCGTCTCCCTCCGGGGCACCGGTCTGTCCGCGATTTGCGCCGACAAGCCCGCCCTGCTGGCGACCCTTCCGGTCAGCGAGCGCAACGAGCGACCGACCAAGGCACTGGTGGCAGTAGCGGAAGCCCCGCAGGCGCATGGCGCCTATGGCTTCGCGGCCGCAGCCGGTGCCGCCAATGCCGGATCCAAGACGCAGCAGACGAAGACGACGAAGCAGCAGCACCACCTGATGTGGGCCTTCCGTGGGCTCGAACCCTGGAGTGATCCAGCCTGATCGCATGATCAGGCCGGCGCCTTCAGGGCCGCGGAACCCCACCCGGGATCCGCGGCCCTTCTGTTTGTCCCCGACCGGGGATGACGGAGCGAAGGGGCCTCGGGACTGGCAGGACCAGGTAGCAGCCGCCACCCGGCCGACCGGCCGGAACGACTAGCCGAACAAGACGAGGAAGAGACAACCGTGCAACTCGAAGCGCACGCCCCGTCCGTGACCCAGACCCGAACGATCTCCCCGCCCGCAGTCCCGGAGGACCCCGCCTTGACCCCCCTCACCGCGCTCACCGCGCTCGACGACGCCATCGAGAACCTCGGCGTCCCGGTACCCTGCCGCACCTTCGACCCCGAGGTCTTCTTCGCCGAGTCCCCGGCGGACGTCGAGTACGCCAAGTCCCTCTGCGGCACCTGCCCGCTGGTCGAGGCCTGCCTCGCCGGCGCGAAGGAGCGCCGCGAGCCCTGGGGCGTCTGGGGCGGAGAGCTCTTCGTCCAGGGCGTGGTCGTGGCCCGCAAGCGGCCCCGCGGCCGCCCGCGCAAGAACCCGGTTGCTGCGGCATGACCGCCATCGGAACCATCGACCGCCCTCTGACGCACGACCCCTTGAAGCAGGCCCCCATGTCCCCCTACGCCACCACCAGCGAGCAGCCGAACGGCTCCGCCACCGCAGACTTCATCACCACCGGCGCGATCACCTCGCGTCAGAACAGGACCCGCGAAATGCAACTCATCCCAGAAGCCCTGGCCCGTGCGCATATGGACGACCGGCTGCGCGAGGTGGACGCCCAGCGTCACGCCGTGCGCCTGGTCGCCGCCCGGCGCATGCAGCGCAAGGCCGAGCGCGTTTCCCTGCGCGCCCGGCGTGCGCTCGCCATGGCCGTCATGCACTGACCGTCCCGCACCGGGCCGGAAACCGGCTCGAGGACGGCATGAAGGCCGCTTGAGCACCGCCGCAGCCGGCCGAACCCGGCCGACTGCGGCGGCACTCCCCGGAGGGACCGGTCCGAACGGACCGGTCCCTCCGGTGCGTTGCGGGGCCCGGCGCGGCCCGCCGGGGATATCGTCTGGTGGTGGACCAGCCGAATCCCCACCCCGCCCAGCGGGGACCCGAGGACCAGCCCGTCGTCTGCGCGCGCTGCGGCGCCCGCTCCCCGAACGGTGCCCCGCCCACCTGGACCTGCTCCGTGGAGAACGGGACCAGACAGTACTTCTGCGTCGACTGCGCGCGGGCCAACCTCCGGGCGATCGAGGGCCGGCTCGACTCCTCCTGGTGGTGACGCCCGCTCAGCCGGCCGTCCCCGCCCCACCGCCCGGACGGGCGCTCAGTCCTCGGGAGTGAACCCGGGCAGCCAGGCGTCGAGTTCGTCCCGCAGCCGCACCGTCGCACCGAGCTGGCTCAGCACCCCGATGGTGCTGAGCGTCACCCGGTGGATCAGCAGATAGGACGGGGGCAGGTTGATCTGCCGCCCCAACTGGTGGGCGGGGGAGCGGGGATCGGCGATCCGCGCCGCCTGCCCGCGCAGCCACGACCGGGTGAAGGTGAACTCGTCGGCCTCGGCGGGCTCGATGATCGGCTTGAGGTAGTCGAGCACGGCGTCCGGGTCGAGTTCGATGGACTCCTTCACGAACCCCTCGGCGCACAGGTGCCCGTAGACCCCCTCGGCGTCTCCCTCCAGGGTCATCCGCAGAGACCGGCCGATCGGCTTGGGCCAGCCGCCCGGCAGCCGGTCCACCGTGCCGAAGTCCAGCACGCCCAGCCGCATCCGGCCGTCCGCCCCGGATATGAGCCGGAAGTTCCCCGGGTGCGGATCGGCGTGCAGCAGCCCGGTGCGCGCGGGACCGGAGAAGAGGAAGCGGGTCAGCAACTGGCCGGCCCGGTCGCGCTCCTCCTGCGTGCCGTCGGCGATGACCTCCGACAGCGGGGTGCCCTCCAGCCACTCGGTCACCAGCACCTGGTCGCCCTGGTGCACCACGTCCGGGACGACCACGTCGTCGTCCCCGTCGAAGGCGTCCGCATGGGTGCGCTGGGCCTCGGCCTCCAGCTCGTAGTCCAGCTCCTCCGCGACCCGGTCGCGCAGCTCGGTGATCAGCGGCTTGACGTCCATGCCCGGGATGAGCGGGCCCAGCAGCCCGGCGAACCGGCCCAGCTGCTTGAGGTCCGACAGCAGGGCCTCCCCGGCCCCCGGGTACTGGACCTTGACCGCCACCTGCCGCCCGTCGTGCCACACCGCCCGGTGCACCTGCCCGATCGAGGCGGCCGCGGCCGGCTTGTCCTCGAACTCCTCGAACAGCTCCCGCCAGTCCTCGCCGAGCCGCTCCGCCAGCACCTGGTGCACCCGCGCGGCCGGCAGCGGAGGGGCCGCCTCCTGAAGCTTGGTCAGCGCCGCCCGGTAGGGCCCGACGACCTCCTCGGGCAGCGCCGACTCGAACACCGAGAGGGCCTGCCCGAACTTCATGGCACCCCCCTTGAGCTCGCCGAGCGTACGGAACAGCTGTTCGGCGGTGCGCTGCTGGAGCTCCCGGGCCACGATCTCGGCGGACTTCCCGCCGATCCGCTTGCCCAGCCCCCAGGTGGCCCGGCCCGCGATGCCGAGCGGCAGTGCGGCCAGCTTGACCGTGCGGGTGACCGCCTTCCGGGGAAGATCAGACATACGCCCCTCCAGTTCCCAGACTGCTGTGCCGCGAGCGGCGGTTCGGGGCGCCCCTCGGCCCCCGACGCATCCTGCCATGGCCGTCCCACCCGCCGGACCGGGGCTCCTTCCGGGGTTCCGGCGGGAGTCAGGCCGCTCACGACCGCACCGCCCCGGGCTCCGCCGCCGGCACCGCCGCCGCGCACGGGCAGTCCGGGTGGGGGTCCAGCCCCGAGCGCTCCCAGTGCAGGGCGGGCAGGGCGGTCTCCCAGCGGGAGCCGGTGGAAGCCGGCAGCCGGCCGTCGAGGAAGGCCAGGGCGTGGGCCGCGGCCAGGCCGGCCACCGCCGTGGACAGCCCGAGATCGCAGGCGGCCCGCTCCCGGCGCCGGTGCGCCGACCGCCACTGGACCAGCATCCGCGGCCAGGCCGGATCCCGGTCGACGCGCTCGCGCTCCATGCACCCGGCGCATGCCGTCACCCCGGGCAGTACCAGCGGACCGACCAGCCCCGTCCCCTCCAGCACCCCCGCGTACAGGTGGGGGAGGCCCGTCGCCACCCAGTCGGCGGCCGTGGCCGGATCGGGCGCCCACGCCCGCAGACCGTCCCGCGGCGCGACCACCACCAGCGCGACCTCCGGCCCGGGCCCCCCGGCCTCGCCCTCGCGCGGAGCCCGCCCCGGAGCCGCGTCCCGGACGAGCGCTCGGGCGGCCTCGGCCCGCAGCCGGCCCACGCTCCCCGGGCCCAGCCCGCCCGGAGCCACATCGGCCGCCTCCACCCGCCCCCCGTCGAGCACCTCGACCCGGCCCACCCCGGCCCCCGCCAGCACGGCGGCGATCAGCGCCCCCACCCGGCCGCTCCCGCGCACCCGGACCCGTATCGCCCGGCGGGCCGCGACCCCGCGCAGGTCGCCCCCGGGCTCCGGGTGCACCAGGGAGAGCGAGCCCAGATCGGGCCCCAGCCGCTCCAGTACCTCGGGCCGGCTCCGCACGGCCTGCGCCCGCGCCCCTCCCGCCGTGGCGTCGTCGATCAGTCCGGCCCCCGCGAGCCGGCGGACCAGCCCGTCCGCCAGACCCTCCGGCAGCCCCATCCCCCGGGCCTCCGCACGCAGCAGCTCCATGCCGCGGGTCCCGTCGATCCGGTCGATGAGCGAGCCGGTGGCCGTGTCCACCGGGCCGAGCACCACCGCATGCGCCGGGGTCACCCCGAACTGGACCGTCTGCAGGTCCCGCCACGCCCGCGCCAGCGCCGGCTTCACCTTCGGATACATCGCCGCCTCCTCCTGTCCCCGTACCGTCCGCCGCCGTTTCCCGGTGTTCCTCCGTCACGATGCCCGCTGGCCGCGGCGGGCGCGGAATTTTGTCCACAGGCGGGGGTTATCGGTCATATGAGATGAATGCGAGGGGGTGTGTGAGAGGGCACCCTCGGGGCGATCCTGTTCGAACCGCGGACGTACGGGACGCCCGCCGCGGCGACCGGGTACCGTCGAGGCGTGTCCGCCGACCCCTCCCGGCGCGCCGTCGAAGTACGCCGGAGCGCCCGCCGCCGCAGGACCGTGTCCGCCTACCGCGAGGGCGACCGGACGGTCGTCCTGATCCCCGCCCGCATGTCCGAGGCGGAGGAGCGGCGCTGGGTGGGCGTCATGCTGGACAAGCTCGCCGCCCAGGAGAGCAGGCGCACCCTCGGCGACACGGAACTCACCGAGCGCGCCGGGCGTTTGTCCGAGCAGTACCTCGGCGGCCGGGCCCGCCCCCGTTCGGTCCGCTGGGTCACCAACCAGAACACGCGCTGGGGTTCCTGCACCCCCGCCGAAGGCAGCATCCGGCTCTCCCACCGGCTCCAGGGGATGCCGGAGTACGTCGTCGACTACGTGCTGCTGCACGAGCTGGCGCACCTCCTCGTCCCGGGGCACGGCCCCCGCTTCTGGGAGCTGCTGGAGGCGTACTCGAGGACGGAGCGGGCCCGCGGCTTCCTGGAGGGAGTGGTCGCGGCCGAGCGGCTCCCCCGGATTCCGGCCGCCCGGGAGGAATGACGTCCCGGACGGGACGCGATGTGTACCGGGTTGGTACCGGCTTGCCCGGATGTCGTCCGGAGCCGTTAGCCTGAGCGGCACACAACCGCGGGTACGACATCCGGCGGCACACGATCAGGCAGGCGAGCAGCCGCACACTCACACTCGGGACGGGGGACGGTCGGACGTATGGCCAGGGAATTCCAACGCGGCCACAAGGCCAGGATCAGTGACCTGACGGCGGGCACCGATCTGTACGTGGGCGTCCAGATCGCCGGGCCCGGACTCACCTTCGACATCAGCTGCTTCGGCCTCGACGCCGACGAGCGCCTGTCGGACGACCGCTACTTCGTCTTCTACAACCAGCCGAAGTCGCCCGAGGAGTCCATCCAGCAGCTCGGCGCGCAGGCCGGGGACACCGAGTCGTTCCGGGTGACCCTCGACCACGTGCCCGCGTCCATCCACAAGCTCTCCTTCACCGCCACCCTCGACGGCGACGGACAGATGTCGCAGATCGGCCCCGGCTACATCCGGATCGTGGCCGGCGGCGAGGAAGTCGTCCGGTACTCCTTCACCGGCTCGGAGTTCAGCACCGAACGGGCCCTGATGATCGGCGACTTCTACCGCAAGGACGTGTGGCGCTTCGCCGCCGTCGGCCAGGGCTTCGACGGCGGGCTCGCCGCGCTCCTGGAGAACTTCGGCGGCGAGGTCGCCGAGGAGGACGAGCAGCCGCAGCAGCAGGCCCCGGCCCAGCCGCAGGGCGCCGCTCCGGGCTTCGCCCCGCCGGCCCAGGCGGCCGCGCCGGCCCCGGCCCCCACCCCGTCCTACGGCGCCCCGGTCCACCAGCAGCAGCCGCCGCCCCCCGCGCCGTACACCCCGGCCCAGCAGCAGCCCACGGCGCCCGTGCACTCGGCCCCGACCATGGTCGGCCCGCTGACCCCGCACGCCCCCGCGGCTCCCTACGGCCAGCCGCCCCACCCGCCGCAGCAGCCCGGCCCGCCCTCGTACGGCGGCCGCCAGCCGCAGCAGCACGGGTACGGCGCCCAGGTCCCGCCCCCGGGACCGGCCCCCGCCCCCTACGGCCAGCCGCCGCAGCCCTCCTACGGCGGCCAGGTCCCGCCCCAGCAGCAGGGCTACCCCCAGCCCGGCCAGCCCCCGTACGGCCAGCAGGCCCCCTACGGCCAGCAGCCCCCGGCCCCCTACGGCCACCCGGCCGCCCCGCAGGCCGGACCAGGCCTCGCCGCCGCGCTCCAGCTGTACAAGGAGGCCCCCACGGGCGCCCGCTGGACCGCGCAGAACCACCAGCTCATGCGGGTCGACCTCGCGGCGGGCGGCGGCCAGCCCGTCCTCGCTCGCCAGGGCAGCATGGTCCTCTACCAGGGCAAGGTCGACTTCAGCTACAAGGGCGCGGGCTTCGCCGGCCGCATCGTGGGCAACGCCACCGGCCAGGAGATGCAGCTGATGCGCTGCACCGGCCGCGGCCAGCTCTTCCTCGCGGAGAACGGCGCCCACCTGCACGCCATCGAGCTCCAGGGCGACGGCATCTGCGTCTCGTCCGAGAGCGTCCTCGCCTTCGACGAGTCCCTCCAGCACGAGGTACGCCGCATCGAGGGCCACGGCATCCCCGGCGGAGCCCTGTTCACGATGCTCTTCCAGGGCACCGGCACCGTGATCGTCAAGACGCACGGCACCCCCGTCGTCCTGCCCGTCACCCCGACCACCTTCGCCGACAGCAATGCCATCGTGGCCTGGTCGGCGGCCTCCCAGGTGATCGTTTCCAGCCAGGTCCGGCTGCGCCGCAACGCCTACCCCGGCCACAGCGGGGAGACCGTGAACCTCCAGTTCCGCGGCGCCCCCGGCAACTTCATCGTCGTCCAGCCGTACGAGGTCTGAGGGAGCCCGACATGAACGCCATGAACCCCATGAACCAGCAGCTCGCGGGCTACGCCCCGACCCCCGTCACGGCCCGCATGGAGAACCACGGTTCGGCCATGCTCAAGGTCGCCATGCAGAGCGGCCAGGACCTCTTCGCGCGCACCGGCTCGATGGTCGCCTACGAGGGCTTCGTCCAGTACGAGCCCAACCCGCCGGCCCTGCGCCAGATGGCCTCGCAGTGGCTCACCGGCGAGGGCGCCCCGCTGATGAAGTGCACCGGCGACGGCCTGCTCTACCTCGCCGACTACGGCGCGAACGTCGTCTGCATCAACCTCAACAACGACGCCCTCTCCGTCAACGGCACCAACCTGCTCGCCTTCGACGCCCATCTCCAGTGGGGCGTCGAGCGGGTCAAGGGCATGGCCAAGTTCGCCGGCCAGGGCCTGTTCAACGTCCAGATCTCCGGTACCGGCTGGGTCGCGATCACCTCGCGCGGCACCCCGATCGTGGTCGACTGCGGCCGCGGGGAGGACGAGACGTTCGTCGACCCCGACGCGCTCGTCGCCTGGTCCCCGAACCTCAAGGTCAAGGGCAAGAGCAGCTTCAAGGCCTCGTCACTGATCGGCCGGGGCAGCGGAGAGGCCTACCAGATGGCCTTCTCCGGCCAGGGCATCGTCGTCGTACAGCCCAGCGAGGACAGCACCGACCGGCTCCGGACCCGGGGCTGAGGGGGAGCGGACACACCATGCAGAGCTCACTTTTCGGCCACGCCGAGCAGCAGTCCCAGGAGCGGTACGCCGTCCAGAACCCGCAGCTGCTGCGGGTCACCCTGGCCGGCTCCGACGACGTCCTCGCCCGCAAGGGCTCGATGGTCGCCTACCAGGGCATCGTCGACTTCGACGGCGAGTACCAGAGCAGCAACCAGCGCGGCGCCCGCTTGCGCACCGGCGAGGGCCTCGACCTGATGCGCTGCTCCGGGCAGGGCACGGTCTACTTCGCCAACCTCGCCCAGCACGTCCACGTCCTCGACGTCGACCACGACGGCCTCACCGTCGACAGCAGCTACGTCCTCGCCATGGACTCCACCCTGCACACCGAGGTCATCGCGGTGGACAGCCAGTACGGGATCTCCGGCTCCGGCAAGTACCAGCTCAACATCACCGGCCGCGGCAAGGTCGCCCTGATGACCTCCGGACAGCCGCTGATGATGCAGGTCACCCCGGACAAGTACGTCAACGCCGACGCCGACGCGATCGTGGCCTGGTCCACCTCCCTGCGCGTGCAGATGCAGGCCCAGACGCACTCCTCCGGCGTCTGGCGGCGCCGCGGCAACACCGGCGAGGGCTGGGAGCTCAGCTTCCTCGGCACCGGCTTCGCCCTGGTGCAGCCCAGCGAGGTGCTGCCCCCGCAGAACGCCCAGCTCGGCCAGGGCGTCGCCGCCCAGTTCGGCATGGGCCAGCACGGCGCCCACGCCCAGAACCAGAACAACGTCTGGAACTGACCCGGCGGCCGCACCGGCACGGCGAAGGGGCGGACTCCCAGGGGGTCCGCCCCTTCGCCGCGTCCTCAGGCGCCCAGTCGGGCCCGGGTCGCCTCCAGCAGCTCCACCACCGAGGCGTCGGCCACCGCGGCGACCTCCTCGCACGGGAACCAGCGCAGGTCCAGCGACTCCTCGCTGATCTCCGCCACCGCGCCGGCCGGGGCCAGCGCGGCGTACTGCACGTCCAGGTGCCAGTTGCACGGCGCCGGGATCGGGTGCCGGTCCAGCCGTACGGGCCCGCCCTCCAGCAGCGTCAGCCCGGAGGCGATCCCCGACTCCTCGACCGCCTCGCGCATCGCCGCCTCGGCGAGCGTGGCGTCACCGGGCTCGCAGTGCCCGCCCATCTGCAGCCACAGGCCGAGCTTCTTGTGCAGGGTCAGCAGGACCCGGCCGCCCTCCGGGTCGATCACCAGCGCGCTGCCCGTGACGTGCCCCGCCCCGCAGGGCTTGTAGACACCGTCCGGGTGCTCCGCCAAGTGCTCCAGGTAGACGTCGCGCAGCGCGCGCTGCTGCCCGTCCTGGCCCTCGTAGGACTTCAGGACCAGGACGGCATCCTCGTGAAGGCTCACTTCGTCTCGTCACCTTCGCCCTGGTCGCGCTTCTCGGCGGCCTCGCCGAGCATCTTGTCGATCTCCGAGAAGTCCAGCTGCTCGCGGTGCACGAACCCGTCCGGGTCGTCCAGGTCGGAGGCCGTCGGCAGCATGTCCGGGTGCTCCCACAGACCGTCGCGGCCGTCCACCCCGCGCGCGTCCGTGAGCGAGGCCCACAGGCGCGAGGCGTCGCGCAGCCGGCGCGGCCGCAGCTCCAGCCCGATCAGCGTCGCGAAGGTCTGCTCCGCCGGACCGCCCGAGGCGCGCCGGCGGCGCATCGTCTCGCGCATGGCGTCGGCCGAGGTCAGCCGGGGCTTGGCCGCCTCGTGGACCACGGCGTCCACCCAGCCCTCGACCAGCGCGAGCGCCGTCTCCAGCCGGGCCAGCGCGGCCTTCTGCTCCGGGGTGTCCTGCGGCTGGAACAAACCGCCCTGGAGGGCCTCCTGGAGCTGCTCCGGGTTGGACGGGTCGAGCTGGCCGACCACGTCCTCCAGCTTCGAGGTGTCCACCTTGATGCCGCGCGCGTAGCCCTCGACCGCGCCGAACAGGTGCGAGCGCAGCCACGGCACGTGCGCGAAGAGGCGGGCGTGCGCCGCCTCGCGCAGGGCCAGGTAGAGCCGTACCTCGTCCGAGGGGACGCCCAGGTCCTTGCCGAAGCTCTCGATGTTCAGCGGCAGCAGCGCCGCCCGCCCGGCCGGGCCCAGCGGCAGGCCGATGTCGGTGGAGCCGACGACCTCGCCCGCGAGCACGCCCACGGCCTGGCCGATCTGCTGGCCGAACATGGCCCCGCCCATGGAGCGCATCATGCCGAGCAGCGGGCCCGCCATGGCCTGCATCTCCTCGGGCAGCACGCTGCCCATGGCCGCGCCGACGCGCTCGGCGACCGGGTCCACCAGCTCCTTCCACACCGGGAGGGTCGCCTCGACCCACTCGGCGCGGCTCCAGGCGACGGCCGCGTTGGCGCCCGACGGCAGGGAGGTCACACCGTCCAGCCACAGGTCGGCGAGGCGCACCGCCTCCTCGACCGCCGACTTCTCCGCGATACCGACGCTGGCGTCCTTGACGCCGTCCGCCGTGCCCTGCGCGACGGTCTGGCGGGCGATGTCCCTGGCCATGTCCCAGTTGACGGGACCGCCCTCGTAGCTCAGCATCTGGCCGAGCTGCTGGAAGGCGGCGCCCAGGTCATTGGGGTTCATCGAACCGAACATCGCGGCGAACGGGTTGTCCGCTCCGCCGGGAAGGCCGCCGGGGCCGAACCCGAACGGATTCGCGGGGCCGCCCTGGCCCCCCTTCTTGCCCTTGTCGCCGTCCTCCGGCTCCTCCGGCGGAAGGCCGAATCCGAATGGGGTGTCGCTCACGGGTTTCCTCGGCTCGTAGGGCCGCCGGCGGACGCCGACGGGCAATGGTCCGACAACACCACCCAGCCTAGACACCACTCCCGCTTCCGGGCTCGGTGCTCCGCCGACTCCTGGGCTGCGGCAGGATGGACATCACCTGGTGGGTACGCGTCACGGCGCGCCCCCACTGAAGACAACCGCTGGAGACGCCCGGTGAGTTCCCCAGATCCGCAGGCTCGCGCGCCGCACGACGCCGAAAACCGCCCTGAGCACGGCGGCAGCGCCCCCGGCGTTCGCCAGTCGCGAAACGAGGCCGGCCCCCGCCGACGCAGCCCCGTGATCGCGGTCACCGGGGCCGCCTCCGGCGTCGGCGCCGCCCTCGTGGCCCGGCTCGCCGAGTCCGACGAGGTCAAGCAGGTCATCGCCATCGACGAGCGGCGCGGCGACTGCGCCGAGGCCCAGTGGCACGTCCTGGACGTCCGCGACCCCGCGATCGCCGACCGGCTGCGCGGCGCGGACGTGGTCGTGCACCTCGCGCTCGACCTCGACCTGGAGACCGACCCCGCGGCCCGTACGGCGTACAACGTACGCGGGACCCAGACCGTGCTGACCGCAGCCGCGGCGGCCGGGGTGCACCGGGTCGTCCTGTGCACCTCCGCGATGGTCTACGGGGCCCTGCCCGACAACGACATCCCGCTCTCGGAGGACTCCGAGCTGCGGGCCACCGCCGAGGCGACCGGCGTCGGCGACCTGCTGGAGATCGAGCGCCTGGGCCGCCGCGCCCCCCGCGCCCACCCCGGCCTCAACGTGACGGTGCTCCGTCCGGCCGTGCTCGTCGGCGGCACGGACACCGCGCTGACCCGGTACTTCGAGTCCCCCCGCCTGCTCGTCGTCGCGGGCTCCCGGCCCACCTGGCAGTTCTGCCACGTCGAGGACCTGGTCAGCGCCCTGGAGTACGCAGCCCTGGAGAAGGTGGAGGGGGAGCTGGCCGTCGGCTGCGAGGGCTGGCTGGAGCAGGAGGAGGTCGAGGAGCTCAGCGGCATCCGCCGCATGGAGCTGCCCTCGGCCGTCGCGCTGGGCGCCGCGGCCCGGCTGCACCGGATCGGCCTGACCCCGTCCCCGGCCGGGGACCTCGCGTACACCATGCACCCCTGGGTGGTCAGCGTCAGCGGGCTGCACGCGGCCGGCTGGCGGCCCCGCTGGACCAACGAGGAGGTGCTGGCCGAGCTGCTCCGGGAGGTGTCGGGCCGGCACACCGTCGCGGGCCGCCGCCTGGGCCGCAAGGACGCCGCCACGGCCGCCGGTGCCGCGGGCGCGACGGTGGCCCTGCTGGGCGCCGCGGCCGCCGTCCGCCGGGCCCGCAGGCGCCGCGGCCTCTGACCCGGGACGCGCACCCCGCCGCAGGCCCGGACCCCAGGGGTCCGGGCCCGGCCGGAGCACGCGCCCCGTAGCCGGGCCCCGCGCCCCCCGCCCCCGCGGCCTCCTGTAGGAGACTCCCAACCGGCCGGTCACGGCACGGTCGAAACGGCTATTCCGCCACGTCAGCCGCTAGGGCACGATGGACGGCATGGCACCGCACTTCGACCACCCCGGCGAGCAGGCCGCCCAGGACCCGATCCGGCTGCTCGAGATCCGCGAGACCCCGCTCTCGATCGACGAGGTCTTCCAGGCCGTCGGCGACGACGCGACGGGAGGCACGACCCTCTTCGTCGGCACGGTGCGCAACCACGACGGCGGCGCGGACGTCGAGTCCCTCGGCTACTCCTGCCACCCCACGGCGGAGGCGGAGATGCGCCGCGTCGCCGAACGCGTCGTGGAGAAGTACCCGGTCCGCGCCCTGGCGGCCGTCCACCGCATCGGCGACCTGTCCGTCGGTGACCTGGCCGTGGTCGTCGCCGTCTCCTGCCCGCACCGCGGCGAGGCCTTCGAGGCCTGCCGGATGCTGATCGACGACCTCAAGCACGAGGTGCCGATCTGGAAGCACCAGACCTTCTCGGATGGCACGGAGGAGTGGGTCGGCGCCTGCTGACCGTGCCTGCCGCCCCCGGGCCCGCGCCGCGGGCCGCCCCGTGAGCACACCGCGGGCCCCCGGTCGCGGAGGCACCGCCGGGCGGGAGTAGCCTCACACCCGTTCGGCCGCGCAACACGCCCTCGATTTGCGTAACCCCCCCGCGGGCACGAGCGTTGAAAGCACCGACGACACGTACTTTCTGGGCAGGGAGGCACGTCCATGGCGTCACTGGCGTGGTTGCTGATTCCGCTGTTCGCCGCGATCGGGGCGGCGATATGGGGCAGCTGGGCGGCACGCGACCGCACCCAGGGGGACATATCCGAGCTCGCCGGCTACGCGAGGTTCCGCGAGGCCATGGACCGGGCCGACGGGGCGAGGCAGAGGGAGAAGGCGCACTCCGGTTCCGACGCCGTCTGACGCGTCCCGGAGTCCACGTCCGGCGGGCCGGGCGGGGCCCCGCTGAGAATCGCCTGAGAGTTCCGTCCGCGGGCCCCGTACGGACCGGCCCCACGGGTCGCGCGCGGAAACCGTCCCGTACTGTCGATCCATGCCACGCCGTCCCGCGACGATGCTCGCCTCCACCCTCGTGCTGTTCGCGTTGCTCTGCGCAGGGGTGTTCCTCAAGGTCCCGTACTCCGAGATGAGCCCCGGCCCGACCGTGAACACGCTGGGCGAGTCGCACGGGGAGCCGGTCCTGAACATCTCCGGGCACAAGACGTACCCGACCACCGGGCACCTCAACATGACCACGGTCCGCGTCACCGGCGCCGACTACGACATGAACCTGCTCGAAGCGGTCTACGGCTGGCTCGCGGGCGACAACATCGTCGTCCCGCACGAGAACCTCTACCCGGACGGCAAGACGGACAAGGAGTCCACGCAGGAGAACGCCGAGGAGTTCAGCCAGTCGCAGGAGAGCGCCAAGGTGGCCGCCCTCAAGCAGCTCGGCATCCCGGTCAGCGCCCGCGTCGTGGTCTCCACCGTCGTCAAGGGCAGCCCCGCCGAGGGCAGGCTGCACGCGGGCGACGTGATCAAGGAGGTCGACGGCGGCCCCGTCACCCAGCCCGGCGACGTCGCCAAGCTCGTCACCCGGCACAAGCCGGGCGAGCCCGTCGAGTTCACCATCGTGCCCGCCGCCGCGGCGGCGGAGGCCGAGAAGGCGGGCCGCGAGCCCACCGCCACCACCAAGGTGACCATCACCGCGGGCAAGGCGCCGGACGACGGCCACGCCGTCGTCGGCATCCGGGCCGGGACCGACCACACCTTCCCCTTCCCGATCGACATCAAGCTCGCCGACGTCGGCGGCCCCAGCGCCGGCCTGATGTTCGCCCTGGGCATCGTCGACAAGCTCACCCCCGAGGACCTGACCGGCGGGAAGTTCATCGCCGGCACCGGCACCATCGACGACACGGGCAAGGTCGGACCGATCGGCGGCATCCAGATGAAGACCATCGGCGCCCGCCAGGCCGGGGCCGAGTACTTTCTGACCCCGGCCGAGAACTGCGCCGCGGCCGCCGCGCAGGTCCCCGACGGCCTCACCCTGGTGAAGGTCTCCACCATCGACGACGCCACCAAGGCCGTGCAGAAGATCGGCAAGGGGGACGCGGCCGGACTGCCGCGGTGCACGACGTCCTGATCCGGCGGCTGTGGCTGCGGCCGCGTCCCCGGCCCCGCCTCTGCGGGGCCTCAGGCGAAGGTGGCCGCCAGCGCGTCGGCCAGGCCCGGCACCAGGCCCGCGCCGGTCAGCACCTCGCTGGAGGAGTCCTTGTCCCGCAGCCGTACGGCCGACTCCCGCGAGCCGTTGCGCAGGACGCCGACGGTCAGGCGCACCTCCTGCCGCTCGGGGTGGCCGGCGACCCACTTGGTCAGCTGCTTGTCGTTCAGCCCCTCCGGTACGGAGGCCTCGGCGGACGGCGGCAGCATCAGCCGCTCCACGGTCAGGGCGCACCCGACGACCGCGTCGGGCCAGGCGACGGTCCCCAGGAACTTGTCCAGCGGGGTCCCGGCCGGCACCTCGTCCTGCTCGATCGGGGTGAGCTGGGCCTTGCCGGCGTCGTCGGTGTCGAGGCCGAGCTGATGGGCGAGGCCGGGCTCCTGGCGGCGCAGGCGGGCCGTGTCGACCAGGGCGAAGAGGCGGGCGGGCTTGTCCCAGCCGAGGGTGGAGGCGTACTCGTCGATCTCGAGGACGGCGCGGGTAAGCGGGCTGGCCGCCATGGGGGTGCCGGGGGAGGGCGAAAGGTTGGACATGGGAAACATCCTGCCTCCTTTCTCCCCGATACCGGGAACTGACTAAAGCCTCAGTAAGTTGCAGGAGTGGGACCTACGATCGTGGGCCCACGACCACACAGCGACTTTCGAGGTGCGCACCTTGGCTTTCCAGATGCCGGACCGCGGCGGAGGCCCCTCCGGGCCACGGATGAGAGTCGGCCGCCCCTCCCGGCGCGCCCGGACCCTTCTGCTGACCCTGGGCGTCCTGGCCGTCCTGGCCATGGCGTTCATCATGTTCGCCGGGTTCTGGACGGACTGGCTCTGGTTCCGCTCCGTCAGGTACTCCTCGGTCTTCACCACCACCCTGTGGACCAAGGTCGGCCTCTTCGCCGTCTTCGGCCTGCTGATGGCGGGCGCCGTCGGGCTGAACGTCTGGCTGGCCTACCGGCTGCGGCCGCCGCTCAGCGCGATGTCGATGGAGCAGCAGAGCCTCGACCGCTACCGGATGAGCGTCGCCCCGTACAGGAAGTGGCTGCTCCTGGGCATCGCCGCGGTCGTCGGGCTGATCGCGGGGGCGTCGGCGGCCGGCCAGTGGAAGACCTGGCTGATGTACGTGAACGGGGTGCCCTTCGGGAAGAAGGACCCCCAGTTCCACCTCGACGTGTCCTTCTACACCTTCGACCTGCCCTGGTACCGCTTCCTGCTCGGCTTCGGCTTCGCCGCGGTCGTGCTGTCGGTGCTGGCGGCGGTCGTCGTCCACTACCTGTACGGCGGACTGCGCGTGACCAGCCCGGGCGCCCGGGCCACCGCCGCGGCGACCGGCCACCTGTCGGTGCTCCTCGGGCTGTTCGTCACCTTCAAGGCGATCGCGTACTGGCTCGACCGGTACGGCCTCGCCGTGAAGTCCAGCGACTTCAAGGCCTCCGACAACTGGACCGGCCTGCGCTACGTCGACGCCAACGCCTACCTGCCGGCCAAGACGATCCTCGTCGCCATCGCGGCGATCTGCGCGGTGCTGTTCTTCGCCACCCTGTGGCGGCGCACCTGGCAGCTGCCGGTCATCGGCTTCGGCCTGATGGTCCTCTCGGCGATCCTGATCGGCGGGCTGTACCCGGCGATCGTGCAGAAGTTCCAGGTCCAGCCGAACGAGCAGGCCAAGGAATCCCCGTACGTCGAGAAGAACATCAAGGCCACGCGCGACGCCTACGGGATCGACGGAGCCGAGGTCAAGGACTACCCGGGCGTCCCGAAGACGGACGACCGGACCAGGCTGCGGCCGGTGGCCGACACCACCGCGAGCCTGCGCCTGCTCGACCCGAACATCGTCTCGCCGGCCTTCCAGCAGCTCCAGCAGGTCAAGGGCTACTACGGCTTCCCGTCCACGCTGGCGGTCGACCGGTACAACGGCCAGGACACGGTGATCGGGCTGCGTGAGCTGAACATCGGCGGCATCCCGAAGAACAACTGGATCAACGACCACTTCAAGTACACGCACGGCTACGGCGTGGTCGCCGCCAAGGGCACGACCGTCAAGGACGGCGCCCCCGACTTCACGCAGTCCGACCTGCCCTCCAAGGGCATGTTCGGCACGGACTTCGAGCAGCGCATCTACTACGGCGAGCAGACGAAGCAGTACTCGATCGTCGGCGGACCGCAGAAGGAGCTCGACTACTCGGACGACAAGGGCGAGAAGGAGACGAGCTACAAGGGCGGCTCCGGCGTCAACCTGGACAACCCGGTCAACCGCGCCGCGTACGCGCTCGCCTTCAGCGAGCCGCAGATCCTGTACTCGGGAGCCATCGGCGACGGTTCGCGGATCCTCTACAACCGCACGCCCAAGGACCGCGTCGAGGCCGTCGCGCCCTGGCTCACCATCGACGGCGCCCCGTACCCGGCCGTCGTCGACGGCCGGATCAAGTGGATCGTCGACGCCTACACGACGACGAACGGCTACCCGTACGCCTCGCGCACCACGCTCGGCCAGAGCACCGCGGACTCGCTGACCAACAGCCAGCGCGCGGTGGTGGCCCAGGAGAACCGGGTCAACTACATCCGCAACTCGGTGAAGGCCACCGTCGACGCCTACGACGGCACGGTGGACCTCTACCAGTGGGACACCCAGGACCCGGTCCTGAAGACCTGGATGAAGGCCTTCCCCGGCACGGTGAAGCCCAAGAGCGAGATCTCCAAGCCGCTCATGGACCACATGCGCTACCCGCAGGACCTGTTCAAGGTCCAGCGCGAGCTCCTGACCCGCTACCACGTCACCGACCCGCAGACCTTCCTCAGCGGCAGCGAGGCGTGGGCCGTCCCGGACGACCCGACGACCAAGGCCGGTACGGCGGTTCCGCCGTACTACCTGTCGATGAAGATGCCGGGCCAGACGGAGAAGGACCAGGTCTTCTCGCTCACCACCACCTTCACGCCGAACGAGCGGCCCAACCTGAGCGCCTTCATGGCGGTGAACGCCGATCCGGGCACCCCGGACTACGGCAAGATCCGGATCCTGAAGATGCCGACCAGCAAGCCGCCGGACGGCCCGGGCCAGGTGCAGAGCAAGTTCCAGTCGGAGCCGAAGATCGCCGAGTCGATCCGGCTGCTGCGCGGCGGTGACTCGGAGATCGAGTACGGCAACCTGCTCGCAGTGCCGATGGACGGCGGGATGCTCTACGTGGAGCCGGTCTACGTTCGCAGCTCCGGTCTGAAGTACCCGCTGCTGCGCAAGGTGCTCGTGACCTACGGCGGCCAGACGGCCTTCGAGGACACCCTGGAGAAGGCGCTGAACGTGGTGTTCGGAGCCGAGGCCCCGACCACGCCGGTACCCCCGGAGAACCCGCCGGCCAAGCCGGGCGAGGGCACGGGGAACCCGCCGGCCGCGCAGGACCCGACGGTCAAGGCGGCCCTCTCCGACGCCCAGAAGGCGGTCGAGGAGGCCGACAAGGCCATGAAGGCCGGCGACTGGACCGCCTACGGCAAGGCGCAGAGCGACCTCCAGGCGGCGCTGAAGCGGGCGATCGACGCCGAGGCGAAGCTGACGGCCCCCAAGCCGGCGGGCTAGGCGGCCCTGCCGGCTGTGTCTGGTCGGCTGGACGGGCGGTCATGGCTCCGTCCCGCGTCGTGATACTGTGGTTTCACCGACG
Organism: Streptomyces sp. NPDC001373; assembly: GCF_042895815.1. Classification (NCBI taxonomy): domain Bacteria; kingdom Bacillati; phylum Actinomycetota; class Actinomycetes; order Kitasatosporales; family Streptomycetaceae; genus Streptomyces; species Streptomyces sp. NPDC001373. The sequence goes on along the minus strand of NZ_JBIAWQ010000001.1, from coordinate 557,598 downwards.
CGGGGTGGAGCAGCTCGGTAGCTCGCTGGGCTCATAACCCAGAGGTCGCAGGTTCAAATCCTGTCCCCGCTACTGAAGACGAAGGCCCGGATCCCATGGGATCCGGGCCTTCGTCATGCCCGGAAGCGGTGCGGAGGGACCGGCCCGGAGGCCGGTGGCAGGCTGCTGGGCGACATGGGGTCACCGGGGCGGGTGAGTTGGGGCGTGAGCGTGTTTGACTTGTCTCTCTGTGGGCATGTCGACAAAACGCTGTAGTGACCTCACTGGCTGCGACATACCAGGTGTACGCGGGTAGCAGGTGATGCGACGATGGGATTTATGGGGGACAGGTCAACTCTGCTGGAGACAGGGCGGTTTGTGAGGGCGGAGGCCGGGTCGGGCACGGAGGCCGGTAAGGCGGCTCCCGCTGTCAACGCGCAGACCGCACTGACCGATGCGGATTTCGCGGAAGAGGCTTTCGGCGACGCCGAGGGGGCCACCGACGCCGAACTGGAGGCGCGCCACCGGGTGGCCGCCGACAAGGGCGACCCCGGTGCCATGAGCGTGCTCGGCGCCCTGCTGCTGCGCCGCGGCGACCTGGCCGGGGCCGAGCCCTACCTGCGCGGCGCGACCGGCGCGGGGGACCGCGCCGCCGCCAACAACCTCGGCGTCCTCCTCCTCCAGCGCGGCTACCCCGACGAGGCCGCCGGCTGGTGGCGGGTCGCCGCCGTCGCCGGCTCCGCCCCCGCCGCGCACGCCCTGGGCCGCCACTACCGCGAGCGCGGGGACGAGCCCGCCGCCGAGTACTGGCTGCGCCAGGCGGCCGAGTCCGGCCACGCCCTGGGCGCCTACGGCCTGGCCGACCTGCTGGAGCACCGCGGGGACAAGGGCGTCGAGCGCTGGTTCCGGGCCGCCGCCGAACAGGGCCACCGCGAGGCCGCCTACCGGCTGGCCCGGCACCTGCGCAAGGGCGACCCCGCCGAGGCCGAGCAGTGGTACCGGCAGGCCGCGGCCCGCGGCCACCGGCGCGCCGGGCTGCACCTGGGCGCCCTCCTGGAGGCGCGCGGCGAGCTGAAGGAGGCCGGCCGCTGGTACCTGAGCTCGGCCAAGCAGGGCGAGGCCCGTGCGGCCTGCGCGCTCGGCTTCCTGCTGCGCGATGCCGGGGACGAGGAGAGCGCGGCCGCCTGGTGGCACCGCGCGGCCCAGGACGGCGACGGGAACGCGGCGAACGCCCTCGGCGCGCTGCACGCCGCGCGCGGCGAGACCGAGACGGCCGAGAAGTGGTACCGGGTCGCGATGGACGCCGGCGACCACAACGGCGCCTACAACCTCGCCCTGCTGTGCGCCGCCCAGGAGCGGACCGCCCAGGCCGAGCAGTGGTACCGCCGTGCCGCCTACGCGGGGCACCGCGAGGCCGCCAACGCACTGGCGATCATGCTGCTCCAGGCCGGGGACGCGGCGGGCGCCGAGCCCTGGTTCTCGAAGGCGGCGGAGGCCGGCAGCGTGGACGCCGCCTTCAACCTCGGGATCCTCTTCGCCAGCCGCGACGAGGACCGCTCCGCCCTGAAGTGGTACGAGCGCGCAGCCGCGGCCGGGCACACCGACGCCGCCCTCCAGGTCGGGATCGCCCTGGTGCGCGACGGCGAGGAGCGCGCCGCCGAGCGGCACCTGCGCTGCGCGGCGAGCGGCGGCAGCGCGGAGGCGGCCTTCCGGCTGGCCTCCCTGCTGGAGTCGCTGGCCCCGCCGCCGGAGCCGGTGGCGCTGGGCGAGCCCGTGGGCGGCAGCGCGCGCAGCGAGAGCGAGGACTGGTACGAGCGCGCCGCCGAGCAGGGTCACCGCCGGGCCCAGGTGCGGGTCGGGATGCTGGCCGCGGCCCGGGGCGACCTGGCCGTGGCCGCCCGCTGGTACCGGGAGGCGGCCGAGGCCGGCTCCCGCAACGGCGCCTTCAACCTCGGGCTGCTGCTCGCCCGCGAGGGGAACGAGCCGGAGGCGGCCCTGTGGTGGACCCGGGCGGCGGTCGCCGGGCACGGCCGGGCCGCCCTGCGGCTCGGGCTGCTCGCGGCCCGGCACGGGGACCTCGCGGAGGGGCAGAAGTGGTGCGTGCGGGCCATGGAGCTCGGTCCGGCGGAGGTCGCCGAGCGGGCGGCGCGGCTGCGCGACGCGCTCGCGGAGGAGCTCTCCGTCTGAGGCCGGGCGGGGCGGCGGTTCACTGATTTGCATCTGCCGGGTGGACTCCCGTAAAGTCTTGTTTACCGACGCGGGGTGGAGCAGCTCGGTAGCTCGCTGGGCTCATAACCCAGAGGTCGCAGGTTCAAATCCTGTCCCCGCTACTGAAGGCCCGAGGCCCGGATCCCATGGATCCGGGCCTCGAGTCGTTTCTGACCGTGAACGTGGGCACAGAGGAAGGGCCGGGGACGGGGTCCCCGGCCCTTCGCCGTCTTCCGGATCAGCCGGCCGCGCAGTTCGGGCACAGCCCGCGGTAGGTCACCTCGACCGCGGAGACCGTGAAGCCGAAGCGTTCGCCGGCGGGCAGGTCGGCCAGCGGATCGCCCGACGGGTGCACGTCCCGTATGGCGCCGCACTGGGCGCAGACCAGGTGGTGGTGCGGGCGATGCGCGTTCGGGTCGTACCGCTTGGCCCGGCGGTCCGTCGAGACTTCCAGCACCTCGCCGAGCGAGACCAGCTCGCCCAAGGTGTTGTACACCGTCGCTCGAGAAATCTCGGGCAGTTTGATCACAGCGCGTGCGTGCACTTCGTCTGCCGTCAGGTGAACGTGGTCACCGTCGAGTACTTCGGCCACGACACGCCGCTGGGCCGTCATGCGCCAGCCGCGTCCGCGAAGTCGTTCCAGCAGGTCACTCATACACGCCAGCCTAACAGTGGGGATTCGGTGCAGATCCCGAACCGATATGGACTTGGATGCTTACTTGACTTAGACAAAGTCCATCGTAGGATCGGATACGGCAAACGCCAAGGACAGGACTTGCAGGAATGACGCAGGAGGCGCACGTGACGCAGGGACCGCTCACCACGGAGGCCGGGGCACCGGTCGCCGACAACCAGAACAGCGAGACCGCTGGGGTCGGCGGGCCGGTCCTCGTCCAGGACCAGCTCCTCCTGGAGAAGCTCGCCCACTTCAACCGCGAGCGCATCCCGGAGCGCGTGGTGCACGCCCGCGGCGCCGGCGCCTACGGCACCTTCACCGTGACCGCGGACGTCACGCGGTACACCCGCGCGAAGTTCCTCTCCGAGGTCGGCAAGCAGACCGAGACCTTCCTGCGCTTCTCCACCGTCGCGGACAGCCTCGGCGGCGCCGACGCCCGCCGCGACCCGCGCGGCTGGGCGCTGAAGTTCTACACCGAAGAGGGCAACTACGACCTCGTCGGCAACAACACGCCGGTGTTCTTCATACGCGACGCCATCAAGTTCCCCGACTTCATCCACACCCAGAAGCGCGACCCGTACACGGGCTCGCAGGAGGCGGACAACGTCTGGGACTTCTGGGGCCTGTCGCCCGAGTCCACACACCAGGTGACCTGGCTGTTCGGCGACCGCGGCATCCCGGCGTCCTACCGCCACATGAACGGCTACGGCTCGCACGCGTTCCAGTGGAACAACGAGGCCGGCGAAATCTTCTGGGTCAAGTACCACTTCAAGACCGACCAGGGCATCAAGAACCTCACCCAGGCCGAGGCCAACCGGCTCGCCGGCGAGGACCCGGACTCCCACCAGCGCGACCTGCGCGAGTCCATCGAGCGCGGCGAGTTCCCGACCTGGACCGTGCAGGTCCAGATCATGCCGGACGCCGACGCGGCGAACTACCGCTTCAACCCGTTCGACCTCACCAAGGTGTGGCCGCACGAGGACTACCCGCCGATCGAGATCGGCAAGCTGGAGCTCAACCGCAACCCGGAGAACATCTTCGCCGAGGTCGAGCAGTCCATCTTCTCCCCGGCGCACTTCGTCCCCGGCATCGGTCCGTCCCCGGACAAGATGCTCCAGGGCCGCCTCTTCGCCTACGGCGACGCGCACCGCTACCGCGTCGGCATCAACGCCGACCACCTGCCGGTGAACCGTCCGCACGCCACCGAGGCGCGCACCAACTCCCGTGACGGCTACCTGTACGACGGCCGCCACAAGGGCGCGAAGAACTACGAGCCCAACAGCTTCGGCGGCCCCTTCCAGACGGACCGCCCGCTGTGGCAGTCCACCCCGGTCACCGGCGGCACGGGCAACCACGCCACCCCCTCGCACTCAGAGGACGACGACTTCGTCCAGGCGGGCAACCTCTACCGCCTGTTCTCCGAGGACGAGAAGGCCCGCCTGATCGAGAACCTCTCCGGCTTCATCGCCAAGGTCTCCCGTGACGACATCGCCGAGCGCGCGATCGACAACTTCCGCCAGGCGGACGCCGACTTCGGCAAGCGGCTGGAAGCCGCGGTCCAGGCCCTCCGCGGCTAGTACGGACCGCTTGCCGTAGCGGGACGGCGGGCCGGGACCCCTCGGGGTTCCGGCCCGCCGCCGTTCTACGCCGCGATGGTGCGCCGCGTGCGCACCCAGGAGCGGATGACGTCCCGGACGGAGACGATGCCCACCGGGCCGCCGTCCTCCAGCACGATCAGGTGCCGGAATCCGCCGATGGCCATCGCCTCGGCGGCCTCCGCCACGGTGGCCTCGGGGGTGCAGAAGACGACGTTGTTCGTGGTGTGCGCGCCCACCGGCTCCCGGTCGGGATCGTGGCCCGCGCCGATCGAGTTGAGGATGTCGCGCTCGGTCAGGATGCCGATGCCGCTGTGGTCGGGATCGAGGACGACGGCCGCGCCGACGCGCCGGCCGGACATCAGGCAGGCTGCCTGACGGAGGGTGTGGGCGGGTCCGAGGGTCAGGATCACGGTGCTCATGGCGTCACGGACGAGCATGAAGAGAACCACCTCCTGGGTGTGTCCCGCTTCGAGAACCGCTTCACAAGCGCACAAGCGGGGGAGTCCCAGATTCCCACGAGCACGCAGCGTCATCAAGGGGGCGCGCTGAGCGCACGCCCCCGCGCGTCGGGATCAGAGGGAGGGGCGCAGGAAGCCCAGCATCTCGTCGTGGAGCAGGCCGTTCGAGGCCGCCGCGTTGCCGCCGTGCACCCCGTCCGCGCCGTCGATGCTCGTGAACCGGCCGCCCGCCTCCTCGACCACGACCGCCAGGGCCGCCATGTCCCACAGGTTCAGCTCCGGCTCGGCGCACAGGTCCAGGGAGCCCTCGGCGACCATCATGTACGGCCAGAAGTCACCGTAGCCCCGGGTGCGCCAGCAGGCGCGGGTCAGCTCCAGGAACCCGGGGAGGCGGCCCAGCTCCTCCCAGCCGGTCAGCGAGGAGAAGGCGAACGAGGCGTCGCCCAGGGAGGCCACCTTCGAGACCCCGATCGGGCCCGCGGGCTCGCCCAGCGCGCCGCCCGCGAAGGCGCCCCCGCCCTGCGAGGCCCACCAGCGGCGGCCCAGCGCCGGGGCCGAGACCACGCCGACGACCGGGCGGAACACCCCGTCCGCGCCCTCCTCCATGAGGGAGATCAGGGTCGCCCACACGGGAACGCCGCGGACGTAGTTCTTCGTGCCGTCGATCGGGTCCACGACCCAGCGGCGCGGCCCCTCGCCCTTGAGCCCGTACTCCTCGCCGAGGATCGCGTCGGCCGGGCGGGCGGCCAGGATGCCTGCCCGGATGATCTCCTCGGCGGCCTGGTCGGCCTCACTCACCGGAGTCATGTCCGGCTTCGTCTCCACCTTCAGGTCCAGGGCGCGGAACCGCTGCATGGTGGCGGCGTCCGCCGCGTCGGCGAGTTCGAGGGCGAGGCGCAGATCGTCGTCATACGTGGGCATGACCGAACAGTATCGAGACTCCACCGGCCCGGCGAACGCCGTCCACGGTACGGCCGGGACGCGCCCTTGACAGGATCTGGCGGTCCGTCAACTCTGGCGGGTGAGCCAGGCCCGGTGTCCGCCGGCCGGCGCGACGGCGGGGGAGGCGACGATGTCGGCGGCCCGGGAGTCCTTGCTGGAAGCGGCCGAAGCGGCGCTGAGCGCCCGCCCCTGGCCGGCCGTGCGGATGGTGGAGGTCGCGACCTCCGCCGGGGTCTCGCGGCAGACCCTCTACAACGAGTTCGGCGGCAAGGACGGCCTGGGGAGGGCCCTGGTGCGGCGCGCCGCCGACCGGTACCTCGACGGGGTCGACCGGGCGCTGGCCGCCGCCCCGCCCGGGCACACCGCCGCCGAGCGGCTCGCGGCGGTCGCCGAGTGGACCGTCCGGGCCGCCGGCGCACAGGCGCTCGTACGGGCCCTGCTGACCGGCGCCTGGGACCCGGCGCTGCCCGCGCCGCCCCCGCCCGGGAGCCGGCACGCGGTCGGGCCGGGCGAACTGGCCCGCGCCGCCCGGGACCGGGCCGCCGCCGCGCTGCCGCAGGAGCCGGCGCGCCGCTGCGAGCTCGCCGTTCGGCTCGCGCTGTCCTACGTGGTGGCGCCCGGGGAGGAACCTGGCGAGCAGGAGCTGATGAGGCTGCTCAGTGGGCCGAGCCGGAGAGCTGGAGGCCGATGACGCCCAGGATCACCAGCGTGATGGAGACCAGCTTCAGGGTGGAGACCAGGTCCCCGAGGAAGACCATGCCGTAGATGGCGGTCCCGGCCGCCCCGATGCCCGTCCACACCGCGTACGCCGGGCCCACGTCCAGCTTCTTGAGCGCCAGGGTCAGAAGGCCGAAGCTGCCGAGCGCGAAGCACGCGAACGCGATCGTCGGCCACAGCCGGGTGAACCCGTGGGACAGCTTGAGGCAGACCGCGAAACCGGTCTCCAGGATTCCCGCGACCACGACCAGCAGCCACGCCATGTCGAATGCCTCCCCGCGTCAGGTGACATCGCGCCACTTGGTGCGATGATGCATTTACCAGACAAGGCGCGGTGCAAACCCCGACCGGCGATCAGTCGCCTTCGCGGTGCTCGCGCGTCCCCAGCAGCCGGCGCAGCGAGTACAGCCGCGCCGGGTCCGCGTGGCCGTCCTCCACCCACTGGTCGAGCGCGCAGTCCGGCTCGTCGTGGCTGCACGCGCGCGGGCAACCCTCGGTACCCGGCACCAGGTCCGGGAAGGCCAGCACCACCCGGGAGGGGTCCACGTGGTGCAGGCCGAAGGAGCGCACGCCCGGGGTGTCGATGACCCAGCCGTCCCCGGAGGGCAGAGGCAGGGCCAGCGCCGAGGTGGTGGTGTGCCGGCCGCGGCCGGTCACCGCGTTGACGCGCCCGGTGGCCCGCTGGCGGCCCTCGGCGACCAGCGAGTTCACCAGCGTCGTCTTGCCCACGCCCGAATGGCCGACGAAGGCGGTGATCCGGCCGTGGAGGCGCTCGCGGACCCGGTCGGCGGCGCCGCCCGTCTCCAGCTCCTCGCGGTTGGTCACCACGTAGTTCAGCCCGAAGGTCGAGTAGACCTCCAGGATCTTGTCGGGGGAGGTCAGATCGGACTTGGTGAGCACCAGCAGGGGCTCCAGCCCGGCGTCGTACGCCGCCACCAGGCAGCGGTCGATCATCCGGGGCCGGGGCTCCGGGTCGGCCAGGGCCGTGACGATGGCCAGCTGGTCGGCGTTGGCGACGACCACCCGCTCGTACGGGTCGTCGTCGTCGGCGGTGCGCCGCAGCACGGACTTGCGCTCCTCGATCCGCACGATGCGGGCGAGGGTGTCCTTCCTGCCGGACAGGTCACCGACGAGGGACACCCGGTCGCCGACCACCGCCGCCTTGCGGCCCAGTTCGCGGGCCTTCATCGCGGTGACCGTGCGGTCCTCGACCAGGCAGGTCAGCCGTCCCCGGTCGACGGTGAGGACGAAGCCCTCGGAGGCGTCCTCGTGCTTGGGCCGGATGTTCGTCCGCGCCCGGTTGCCCTTGGGGTTCGGGCGCTGGCGGATGTCGTCCTCGTCGGTGTGCTTGCCGTACCTGCGCATGACCGGGCCCCTACGCTCCCGCTCCCGCTCGTGCCCCCGAGAGCATGTCCGCCCACATCTCCGGGAAGTCGGGCAGCGTCTTCGCGGTCGTCGCCACGTTCTCGACCTCCACGCCCTTCACGGCCAGGCCGATCACCGCGCCCGCGGTGGCCATGCGGTGGTCGTCGTAGGTGTGGAAGACCCCGCCGCGCAGCGCGCGCGGACGGATGTGCAGCCCGTCCGCCGTCTCGGTGACGTCGCCGCCGAGCCCGTTGATCTCCTTGGTGAGCGCGGCCAGCCGGTCCGTCTCGTGCAGCCGCAGGTGGGCCACCCCGCGCAGGGTGGACGGGGAGTCGGCCAGCGCCGCCACCGCCGCGATGCCCGGGGTCAGCTCGCCGACCTCGCCGAGGTCCACGTCGATGCCGTGGATGGTGCCGCCGCCGGTGAAGACCAGGCCCGCGTCGGTCAGCTCGCAGGAGCCGCCCATCTCCGTGAAGATGCGGCGCAGCTCGTCGCCGGGCTGCGTGGTGCGGCGCGGCCAGTCCGGGATGGTGACCGTACCGCCGGTGATCAGGGCCGCCGCCAGGAAGGGCTGGGCGTTGGACAGGTCCGGCTCGACGACCAGGTCGCGGCCGAGGAGCGCGCCGGGCGCGACCCGCCACACGTTCTTCTCGCCCCCTGCCTCGGGCGTGTCGACCTGGGCGCCCGCGGCGCGCAGCATCTCCACCGTCATCCGGATGTGCGGCATCGACGGCAGGTTCGCGCCCGTGTGCCGGACTTCGACGCCCTGGTTGAAGCGCGGGGCCGACAGCAGCAGCGCCGAGACGAACTGCGAGGAGTTGGAGGCGTCGATCTCGACCGTGCCGCCCTCCAGGGCGCCGCCGCCGTGGACGGTCATCGGCAGCGCGCCGCGGCCGTCGTCGTCGATCCGGGCGCCCAGGGCGCGCAGGGCGTTGATGACCTCGCCGAGGGGGCGCTCGTAGGAGCGCGGGTCGCCGTCGAAGCGGATGGCGCCGGCGGCCAGGGTGGCGACGGGCGGCAGGAAGCGCATGACCGTGCCCGCGTTGCCGACGTCGACCGTGGCCGGGCCGTGCAGGGCGGCCGGGATGACCCGCCAGGCCTCGCCGCCCGCGCCGTCCCCGGCGGAGCTGGAGGAGACCGTCTCCTCGATGCCCACGCCCAGGGCGCGCAGCGCGTCCGACATCAGCTGCGAGTCGCGCGAGCGCAGCGGGCGGCGCACCCAGCCCGGCTCGGCGGCCAGGGCGGCGAGCACGAGGGCGCGGTTGGTGACCGATTTGGACCCCGGCACGGTGACGGTGGCGTGGACGGCACCCTCGGCGAGCGGGGCGGGCCAGAGGGGGTGGAGCGCGGGGGTCTCGGTCATGGCCCCCACTTTAGTGGCTCCCCGCCACCCGGGATTTTGATCGCTCCCGCGTCTCACAGGCCGAGCAGCCAGCGCCCGCCGCCCACGAGGCAGCACAGGGCGACCGTGTGGAAGAAGGCCAGCCACACCACCGGATGCAGGTGCGTGAGCCGCCCCAGCTGATCGGCGTCCGAGTCCGGCGCGGCGCCCCCGCGTCGCTTGCGCTGGAGCTCGAAGACCGGCCGCACCCCGCCCACCAGCAGGAACCACACCACCGCGTACGCGAACACCGCCTGTACCGCGGCCGAGGCCAGCCAGGACACCAGGACGAACGCCGCACCGGCCAGCACCACCGTCAGCAGCCCGTAGGCGTTGCGGATCCGCACCAGCAGCAGCACCAGCAGCAGGGTCGCCGCCCACAGCAGCACCGTGATCCGGTGCGCCGACAGCAGGGCCGCGCCGCCCAGGCCCAGCAGCGAGGGCGCCGTGTACCCGGCGGCGGCCGTCAGGACCATGCCGACCCCGGTCGGCTTGCCCCAGCTGACGGTCACCCCGCTGGTGTCCGAGTGCAGCCGGATCCCCTCCAGCCTGCGCCCGGTCAGCCGGGCCACCAGCCCGTGGCCGCCCTCGTGCGCGATGGTGATCGCGTTGCGGGCCGGCAGCCACAGCGGGCGCCACGCCACGACGGCCAGGGCGGCCAGGCCGGTGGCGGCCACCAGCCACCAGTCCGGGGCGGTCTGTATGCCGGTCAGCCGGTCCCAGAGACCGGCGGTCGTGCTGCTGTCCATGGAGGGGCGGACTCCTCGCGGTGGTGGGCTTGCGCGGACACCCCGGCGGCGGCCGGGGCGGTCGTGGCAGTGTGTCAGCCATGTGCGGAAGGTTTGCGGCCGGCAGGACGCCACAGGAACTGGCGGGGATATTCGGCATCGAGCGGTGGGAGCCCGAGGAGACTCTGGCCCCCGACTTCAACGTGGCGCCGACCAAGGAGGTCCACGTCGTCCTCGACCGTCCCCTCAAAGACGCTCGGGACCCGCGCCCGGTTCGCCAGCTGCGGACCCTGAAGTGGGGCCTGGTTCCCTCCTGGGCCAAGAACCCCGAGGGTGCCGCCCGGATGATCAACGCCCGGTCGGAGACCCTGCACGAGAAGCCGTCCTTCCGGCGCCCCTTCGCCCAGCGGCGCTGCATCGTCCCCGCCGACGGCTACTACGAGTGGGTCACGGCGCACGACGAGCGGCAGCTGGAGGTGGAGGGGAGAAGGAAACGGGCCCGCAAGCAGCCCTACTTCGTGCTGCCCGCCGACGGCTCCGTCTTCGCGATGGCCGGGGTCTACGAGTTCTGGCGCGATGCCGCCCTGCCCCCCGACCACCCGCAGGCCTGGTGGGCCACCTGCTCGGTGATCACCGCCGAGGCCGAGACCACCCCGCTGGGCGTGGCCCCCGCCGAGGGCCCGCGCTCGCTGTCCGACATCCACCCGCGGATGCCGCTGATGCTGACCCCGGACCGCTGGGACGCCTGGCTGGACCCGGCCCGCACCGACGAGCACGAGCTGCGGGCGCTCCTGGCCCCGCCGCCCGCCGGGCTGATGCGGGCCTACCCGGTCTCCACCGCCGTGAGCAACGTCCGCAACAACGGGCCCGAGCTGCTGGGCGAGCTGGAGGCCCCCGAGGAGGGCACGCTCTTCTAGCCCCCGGGCCTGAGCGGCCTTTCCGGCCCCCGGCCTGCGCGGCCTTTCCGACCCCGGGCCTGCGCGGCCTTTCCGGCCCCGGCCTGCGCGGCCTTTCCGGCCCCGGCCTGCGCGGCGCGGCGGCCCCCACCCGGCACGATGGGGGGATGACCCCGCGCAGCGAGACCGTCGAGACCCCGGCCGGACAGGCCCGCGTCACCTGGCACACCGCCCCCGCGGCCCGGGCCGTACTGGCCCTCGGCCACGGAGCCGGCGGCGGCGTCGAGGCCCGCGACCTCCAGGCCCTGGCCGCCGACCTGCCCGCGCGGGGCTTCACCGTCGCCCTGGTCGAGCAGCCCTGGCGGGTCGCCGGGAAGAAGGTCGCGGCCGCCCCCAAGGTCCTCGACGAGGGGTGGCGGGGCCTGTGGCCCGCCCTGACCCGGCCCGGACTGCCCGTCGTGGCCGGCGGGCGCAGCGCCGGGGCCCGCGTGGCCTGCCGGACCGCCGCAGAGCTCGGCGCGGCCGGCGTGCTCGCCCTGGCCTTCCCCCTGCACCCGCCGGGCAGGCCCGAGAAGTCCCGGGCCGGCGAGCTGCTGGAGGCCGGCCGGCCCACCCTGGTGCTCCAGGGCGGCCGGGACTCCTTCGGGCGCCCCGAGGAGTTCCCGGAAGGGGAGTACGAGCTGGTGGAGGTCCCCCACGGCGATCACGGCTTCGCGGTGCCCAGGAAGGCCGCCCTGACGCAGGACGAGGCCCTCGCGGTGATCACCGGAGCGGTCGCCCCCTGGCTCGCCCGGACCCTCGGCTGACCCCGGCGGCACCGACCTGACAGATTCGCGGCGGCGCGGCGCGTGATCCCGCTCACCCGCCGCCCCGCCGGCCCCCGCGGACGCGCCGGATCCCTTGCCGCGCCCGGGAATGCGCGGGCCGGTGCTCCTGTTGTGGGGAGTGTCGGTACGCAGGGGAAAGACGTCGGAGGAGAGGGAGCGCATGACCCAGGTCATCAGCCAGAACCGTCGGCAGGCCGCTGACCTGGAGTGGACTGTTCTGACCGCGCCCAAGCGCCGCTCGGTTCAGGCGGCGGAAGGCCGGGATGGTCGACTATTCTCCGATTCGAGCGGATCCGCTTTCGGAGCCGCCACGCTGTCGGAGGAGGTGGGTCCTGTCGCTGGGACCGACGAAGGCCAGGCGCAGGAGACGACCGCTGAGCGCAACGCGCGGTTCGAGCGGGACGCCCTCGGCTACCTCGACCAGATGTACTCCGCCGCGCTGCGCATGACGCGCAATCCGGCCGACGCCGAGGACCTGGTCCAGGAGACGTACGCGAAGGCCTACGCGTCCTTCCACCAGTTCCGCGAGGGCACCAACCTCAAGGCGTGGCTGTACCGCATTCTGACCAACACCTTCATCAACTCCTACCGCAAGAAGCAGCGCGAGCCGCAGCGCAGCGCCGCGGAGGAGATCGAGGACTGGCAGCTGGCGCGCGCCGAGTCGCACATGTCGACCGGACTGCGTTCGGCCGAGTCGCAGGCGCTCGACCATCTGCCGGATTCCGACGTGAAGGAGGCCCTCCAGGCCATTCCCGAGGAGTTCCGCATCGCGGTCTATCTTGCCGACGTAGAGGGCTTTGCGTACAAGGAGATCGCGGACATCATGGGTACACCCATCGGTACGGTCATGTCCCGGCTGCACCGTGGCCGCCGTCAACTCCGCGGAATGCTGGAGGACTACGCCCGCGAGCGCGGGCTGGTCCCCGCGGGCGCGGGAGAGTCGAACGACCTGAAAGGCTCGGGGTCATGAGCTGCGGAGAGCCGCACGAGACGGAGTGCGCCGAGGTCCTGGACCACCTTTACGAGTTCCTGGACCACGAGATGCCCGACAGCGACTGCACGAAGTTCGAGACCCACTTCGGTGAATGCAATCCCTGTCTGGAGAAGTACGGTCTGGAGCAGGCCGTGAAGAAGCTGGTCAAACGCTGCTGCGGCTCGGACGACGTACCGACCGACCTGCGGTCCAAGGTCATGGGACGGATCGAGCTGATCCGCTCGGGCCAGGCCGTTCCCGACCACGACGTGACGGCGGGGCCCTCGGGCGGCTGATCCGCAGCCCGTTCCCGCCGGAGCCCCTCCACCCGTACGGCCGACAACGCCTCCGGAAGCACCCTTCATTCACTCGAAGGCGCTAATCCGGAGGCGCCCGTACGGGGCAATGTGAAAATGTCCCCCGCTTCGCACGGGGGTCGACTTATTCTCCCCTCGCGGTACCCCTTCCGATGCGGTACCCGCATTGCCCGCCCAGGGGAGGAGAGCGCCATGCGGGTCCTTCCGCCGGCGGCGCGCGCCTGTGTCCTGGGCGTCGCGCTCGCCGCCGCCGCGTGCGCCGCCCCCGCCCTGCTCCCCGGATCCGCCGTGCCCTGGCCGGCCGTGGGGCTGCTGGCCGCCCTCTGCCTCGGCTGCGAGGCCGCCCGGGTCCTGCCCTTCCGCCGGCGCGGGATGCCCGAGGGGATCGGCCCCTTCTTCCCGGTGGTGCTGGCCGCCGTCTACCTGCTGCCGCCCGCTGCCGCCGCCCTCGTGGCCCTGCCCGGCGGACTCGCCCAGCCCGCCGCCGGGCGCCCCGTCGCCGTACGCCGGGTCTGGTACGCGGCCCGGCAGGCCGTCGCCGCCTGGACGGCCGGACGGGCCTACGGGCTCCTCGGCGGCCCGGAGGTGCTCGCCGGGCCGGCCGCCCTGCCGTACGCCCTGCTTCCCGCCGCCGTCGCCGCCGTCGTCTTCGGCCTGGTCCTCACCGTCCTCGACACGGCCGTGGTGACCGCCGCCGAAGGCCGCCCGGCGGCCACCGCCCGGCGGCCACCGCCCGCCCTCCTGCGGACCGCGGCCCGGCGGACGCCGGCCCTCGCCCCGTACGGCCTGCACGGCCTGGTCGGCCTGATGACGGCCGTGATGTGGCACAGCGCCTACGGCCCCACGGCCGCCCTGCCGGTCCTGCTGCCGATGTACATCTCCTGCTGGGTCTTCGCCCAGTACCAGCGCGAGCACACCGCGCACCAGGCCACGATCCGCGCCCTCGTCCAGGCCGTCGACATCAAGGACCGCTACACGCGCGGGCACAGCGAACGCGTGGGCCAGGCCTCCGCGATGATCGCCCGCGAACTGGGCATGGCCGACGACCTCCGCGAGGTCGTCCGCATCGCCGGGATCCTCCACGACGTCGGCAAGCTGGGCGTGCCGACGCGGCTGCTGCGCAAGGACGGCCCGCTGACGCCCGAGGAACGCCGCGTCATCGAACTGCACCCGGAGTACGGGCACGAGATGGTCCGCGGCATCGGCTTCCTCGGGGAGGCCCGCTCGGCGATCCTGCACCACCACGAGCGGATCGACGGCTCCGGCTACCCGTACGGGCTGCGCGGGGAGCAGATCCCGGTGCCGGCCCGGGTGGTGGCCGTGGCCGACTCCTTCGACGCGATGACCTCCACCCGCTCCTACAGCCGGGCCCGGCCCGTGGAGACCGCCCTGGCGGAGCTCGAACGCTGCGCGGGCTCCCAGTTCGACCCCGTCATGGTCCGGGCCCTGACCGCCGCCGTCGCCCGGGACGGCTGGCACCCCGTGGTCACCTCCGACGACGCCCCCCGGTCGGTGGCGGCCGAGGCCGCCGCCCCGGGCGCGACGGGCGAGGGCCTGCCCGGGATGCCGGCCCAGGGCCGCGACGCCGCCCAGACCGGGCCGTCCGGACCGGGCAGGGCCGGCCCGTGAGGACGTTCGCCGGGTGGGCCGTACGGGGGGCCGCCGCCGCGCTCACCGCCGGGGCGCTGGGGCACACCCTGTGGACCGGCGTCGCCGAACCCGCCACCGCCCTCGCCTTCGCCACCCTGGTCACCGTCGGCGAACTCGCCCGCCGCCACCGGAGCGCCGAGGACCGCCGCCCCGCACCCCTCGGCTCCGCCGCCGCCCTCGCCTACGCCCTGCTCGGGCAGGACGCCGGACACCCCACCCACCAAGGCGCGCTCCAGGCCGTCGCCGTCGTCGTCGCGGCCGCCCTGGCCGGGACCGTCCCGCACATCGCCCGCGGCCACGGCCCCGCCCTGGACCACGTGGCCCGCCGGGTCCTGACCGTCGCCTTCGCCGCCGCCTGCTTCCAGCCCCTCCACGGCTCCGGCCTCCTCGCCCACCGGATCGGCCAGGGCCCCCGCCTCGTCCTGTCGCTGCTGGTCCTGCTCGGCCTGACCGCCCTGTGCGACGCCGTCCTCGCCGCCGCACTGGCCGGAGCCCGCACCGGCTGGCCGTACGGGCCGCTGCTGCGCGACGAACTGCGCGCACAGCTCGGCATCGGCCCGGCCATCTGCGCCACCGGGGTCGTGATGGCGCTCGGCGTGGCCGTGGCGGGCCTGTGGGCCCTGCCCGTCCTCAGCGTGCCGCTGCTGCTGACCCAGCTGTCCTTCCACCGGATCGACGCCGTCCGCACCACCTACCGCCAGACCATCACCTCCCTGGCCCGGGCCACCGAGATCGCCGGCTGCACCGCCCCCGGCCACACCCGCCGCGTCGCCTTCCTCAGCTGCGCCGTCGGCCGCGAGCTCGGGCTCTCCGAACGGGAGCTCACGGTGCTGGAGTACGCGGCCCTGATGCACGACATCGGCCAGCTCTCGCTCGTCGACCCCGTCCCCGGCGGGGCCACCGCCGAACTGCCCGCGGACGAGGCCCGCCGGATCGCCGGGCTCGGCGGCGAGGTGGCCCGGCAGACCGGGGTGCCGGCGGAGGTCGCGGTGATCGTGGAGCGGCAGGCGGACCCGTACCGGCAGCAGCCCGTCGCCGCGCGGATCGTGCGCGCGGTGAACGCGTACGACGACCTGGCCGGAACCGGACGTCACCCGATCGGCTCACTGGCCGCCCTGGAACGGCTGCGCCTGGGAACGGGGCACGACTACCAGCCCGAGGTCGTGGAGTCCCTGGCGAGGGTTCTGGCCAGGGGCGGACGCGGCAGAGTCGTCCCCGTCCCGCCGTGGTAACCCATGGGTAATGAGCGGTCGTCCGAGCGGGCATGGTTGGATGCAGTAAGGGGTGTCCGTGAGGGTGTCCGCAGGGCTGAACCGTTGGAGCGGCAGGCGGGAATCGTGAGGATCTTCGGGAAGGTACGGCATCGGCCCTCCGCCTCGTGGCGGCAGGCCACCGACCGCGCGTTCACGCTGATCGGCGACGGTCGGTACGAGGACGCGGGTGCGCTGCTGACCAGGGCGGCGGACCTGGAGCCCTGGCTGTCCGAGTCCTGGTTCAACCTGGCCCTCCTCCACAAGTTCCGGCACGACTGGGAGCAGGCGCGGGCCGCCGGCCTGCGCGCCGTCGCCCTGCTGGACCGCGAGGCAGGCGCCCCGGACTGGTGGAACGTCGGCATCGCCGCGACCGCGCTCCAGGACTGGCCGCTGGCCCGCCGGGCCTGGCAGGCGTACGGGCTGAAGGTGCCCGGCGACCCGCACAGCACGGCCGGGGCGGGCGAACCGGTGGGCATGGAGCTCGGCAGCGCGGCCGTACGGCTGTCGCCCGAGGGCGAGGCCGAGGTCGTGTGGGGCCGCAGGCTCGATCCAGCCCGCATGGAGGTCCTGTCGATTCCGCTGCCGTCCTCGGGACGGCGCTGGGGCGAGGTCGTCCTGCACGACGGGGTTCCGCACGGCGAGCGGGTCACCGCCGCCGGTCCCTCGTACCCCGTCTTCGACGAGATCGAGCTGTGGGCGCCCTCCCCGGTGCCGACCTGGGTGGTGCTCCTGGAGGCGGCCACCGAGGCCGACCGCGACGCCCTGGAACAGCTGGCCTCGGACGCGGGCTTCGCCGCCGAGGACTGGTCCTCGTCGGTGCGGCTCCTCTGCCGGACCTGTTCGGAGAGCTCGATGCCCAGCGGCGAGGGCGTCGGCGACCACCTCGACCCGCACGACCACAGCGAACCCGGCCACCCCGGCCCGCTGGGCCACCGCACGGCCGGATCCGGCTCGCTGTGGGTACCCGAGCGCGAATGCGGCATCGCGGCCCCGGCCGGCCTGGTGCGCGGACTGCTCGACGGCTGGGTCGCGGACAGCCCCGACAGCCGGGAGTGGCGGGATCTCGAAGAAGTCTGCTGACCCCGGGCCGTAGGCTGTACGGGCACACCACGGACTTGAGGGAAGGCGTACGGCGGACATGGCGCAGCAGGAGAACCAGGTGACCCCGATCGACGACGAGGGCTGGGTCGTGGACACCGAGGACTGTGAGGCGCGCGAGCTCGCCCACCGCGAGCGCGGTACGTCCCGCCCGATCACGGTCGTCGGCAACCCGGTCCTGCATCGCGAGTGCAAGGACGTCACCGAGTTCGGCGACGAGCTGGCGCAGCTGATCGACGACATGTTCGCCAGCCAGAAGACCGCCGAGGGCGTCGGCCTGGCCGCCAACCAGATCGGTGTGGACGCCAAGGTCTTCGTCTACGACTGCCCGGACGACGACGGCGTCCGCCACACCGGCGTCGTGGTCAACCCCAGGCTCGTCGAGCTCCCGGCCGGCTCCCGCGTCCTGGACGACTCCAACGAGGGCTGCCTCTCGGTCCCCACCGCCTACGCCTCTCTGGCCCGCCCGGACTACGCCGAGGTCACCGGCCAGGACGCCCAGGGCAACCCGATCAAGGTCCGCGGCACCGGCTACTTCGCCCGCTGCCTCCAGCACGAGACCGACCACCTGTACGGCTACCTGTACATCGACCGCCTCTCGAAGCGCGACCGCAAGGACGCGCTGCGCCAGATGGCGGAGAACACCCCGCGCTACCCCGTCGTCGCCAACGACTGACCCCGGCCGCGCGCCCGCAACCGCACGAAGGCCCCGCTCCGGAACGCTCCGGAGCGGGGCCTTCGCCTGTGGGGGGTTCCTCCGCGTGGGTCGCGCGGTACGGCGTACCCGGATCACACCACCGCCGGCGCGCGGCGGCCAGGCACCCCCGCCCTGAATGTCAAGTCATGGGCGATTACCGGCCGTTGCCGCCCCTCGGGCGACCGTGCGCGGAACGTGAGGAGCCGGGGCGCGTTCGCACGACGCGCCCCGGCTCCTCATGCAGAGGCCGGCCTGTGGACTAGAAGTCCTCGTCCAGGTCGACGGTGCCCTCGACGGCCACCTGGTAGGCCGACGGGCGGCGCTCGAAGAAGTTCGTCAGTTCCTGGACGCCCTGGAGCTCCATGAACGAGAACGGGTTCTGCGAGCCGTACACCGGCGGGAAGCCGAGGCGGACCAGGCGCTGGTCGGCGACGCACTCCAGGTACTCGCGCATCGAGTCGGTGTTCATGCCCGGCAGGCCGTCACCGCACAGGTCGCGGCCGAACTGGAGCTCCGCCTCCACGGCCTCCTTCAGCATGTCGGTGACCTGCTGCTGGAGTTCGGTGTCGAAGAGTTCCGGCTCCTCCTTGCGGACGGTGTCGATGACCTCGAAGGCGAAGCTCATGTGGGCGCTCTCGTCGCGGAAGACCCAGTTGGTGCCCGTCGCCAGGCCGTGCAGCAGGCCGCGCGAGCGGAACCAGTACACGTACGCGAAGGCACCGTAGAAGAACAGGCCCTCGATGCAGGCGGCGAAGCAGATCAGGTTCAGCAGGAAGCGGCGGCGGTCGGCGGCCGTCTCCAGCTGGTCGATCTTCTCGACCGAGTCCATCCACTTGAAGCAGAACTGCGCCTTCTCGCGGATCGACGGGATGTTCTCCACGGCCGCGAAGGCGGCCGCGCGGTCGTCCGGGTCGGGCAGGTAGGTGTCGAGCAGCGTCAGGTAGAACTGGACGTGCACGGCCTCCTCGAACAGCTGGCGCGACAGGTACAGGCGCGCCTCCGGGGAGTTGATGTGCTTGTACAGCGTCAGGACCAGGTTGTTCGCCACGATCGAGTCGCCCGTCGCGAAGAACGCGACCAGGCGGCCGATCATGTGCTGCTCGGCCGGCGTCAGCTTCGCGAGATCGGCGACGTCGGAGTGGAGGTCGACCTCCTCCACGGTCCAGGTGTTCTTGATCGCGTCCCGGTATCGCTCGTAGAAGTCCGGGTAGCGCATCGGGCGGAGCGTGAGCTCGAAGCCCGGGTCGAGGAGGTTCTTCTTCTCGGTGGAGCTCATTACTGGCAGGCCTCGCAGGACTCGGGGTTCTCAAGGGAGCAGGCCAGCGCCTCGGCGTCCATGGCCTGCGGCAGCTGGGTGGGAGTGGCGGCGGCCGGGACGGCCGTACCGGAGGCAGCGCGGGCGATCTTCGTCGCCGGGCGCGAGCGCAGGTAGTACGTGGTCTTCAGGCCCTGCTTCCAGGCGTACGCGTACATCGAGCTGAGCTTGCCGATGGTGGGCGTCTCCAGGAACAGGTTCAGCGACTGGCTCTGGTCCAGGTACGGCGTACGGGCCGCCGCCATGTCGATCAGGCCGCGCTGCGGGATCTCCCACGCCGTGCGGTACAGCTCGCGGATCTCCTCCGGGATCCAGCCGAAGCCCTGGACGGAGCCGGAGGAGTCGCGCAGGGCCTCGCGGGTCTGCGCGTCCCACACGCCCAGCTTCTTCAGGTCCTCGACCAGGTAGCCGTTGACCTGGAGGAACTCACCGCTGAGGGTCTCGCGCTTGAAGAGGTTGGAGACCTGCGGCTCGATGCACTCGTACACGCCGGCGATCGAGGCGATCGTCGCCGTCGGGGCGATCGCGAGGAGCAGCGAGTTGCGCATGCCGGACTTCGCGACCCGGGCGCGCAGGGCGTCCCAGCGCTCGGGCCAGTGGCGCTCGGTCTCGTAGTGGTCCGGGTGCAGGACGCCCTGGGCGGTGCGGGTCTCGGCCCAGGCCGGGAGCGGGCCGCTGCGCTCGGCGAGGTCGCACGAGGCCTCGTACGCGGCGAGCATGATGCGCTCGGAGATCTTCGTGGAGAGGGCCTTCGCCGCGGCGGAGTCGAAGGGCAGGCGCATCTTGAAGAAGACGTCCTGGAGGCCCATCGCGCCCAGGCCCACCGGGCGCCACCTGGCGTTGGAGCGGCCGGCCTGCTCGGTCGGGTAGAAGTTGATGTCGACGACGCGGTCGAGGAAGGTGACGGCGGTGCGGACGGTCTCGTCCAGGCGCTCCCAGTCCATCTCCCCGTCGACGACGAACGCGCCGAGGTTGACGGAGCCGAGGTTGCAGACGGCCGTCTCGCCGTCGTTGGTGACCTCGATGATCTCGGTGCAGAGGTTGGAGGAGTGGACCACGGTGCCGGGCAGCGCGGTCTGGTTCGCCGTCCGGTTGGAGGCGTCCTTGAAGGTCATCCAGCCCTGGCCGGTCTGGGCGAGGGTGCGCATCATGCGGCCGTAGAGGTCGCGGGCCGGCATGGTCTTCTTGGCGAGCCCGGCGGCCTCGGCCTTGACGTAGGCGGCGTCGAACTCGTCGCCGTACAGGTCCACCAGCTCGGGGACGTCGGACGGGGAGAACAGCGACCACTCGGCGTCGGCGTTCACGCGGCGCATGAACTCGTCCGGGATCCAGTGGGCGAGGTTGAGGTTGTGCGTCCGGCGCTGGTCCTCGCCGGTGTTGTCGCGGAGCTCCAGGAACTCCTCGATGTCCGCGTGCCAGGTCTCCAGGTAGACGGCGGCGGCGCCCTTGCGGCGGCCGCCCTGGTTCACGGCGGCGACGGAGGCGTCGAGGGTCTTCAGGAACGGCACGATGCCGTTGGAGTGGCCGTTGGTGCCGCGGATCAGCGAGCCGCGGGCGCGGATGCGGGAGTAGGAGAGGCCGATGCCGCCGGCGTGCTTCGAGAGGCGGGCGACCTGGTGGTAGCGGTCGTAGATGGAGTCCAGCTCGTCCAGCGGGGAGTCGAGGAGGTAGCAGGAGGACATCTGCGGGTGGCGCGTACCGGAGTTGAACAGCGTCGGGGAGGACGGCAGGTAGTCGAGGCGGCTCATCAGCCGGTAGAGCGAGGCCACTTCCTCGACCGCGCGGACGCTGTCGTCCTCGGCGAGGCCGCAGGCCACGCGCAGCATGAAGTACTGCGGGGTCTCGATGACCTGACGGGTCAGCGGGTGGCGCAGCAGGTAGCGGCTGTGCAGGGTGCGCAGGCCGAAGAAGCCGAAGCGGTCGTCCGCGCCCTCGGCGAGCGCGAGCTCGACGAGGGAGTCCAGGCGGGCGGCGTGGGCGGCGACGAACTCGGCGGTGCGGTCGGCGATCAGGCCCTCGCGGTGGCCGACCGCGACGGACTCGGCGAAGGAGGTGGCGCCCTGGCCGGCGGCCTCGTCGGCCACCGCCAGGGTCAGCAGGCGGGCGGCGAGGCGGGAGTAGGCCGGGTCCTCGGAGATCAGGCCGGCCGCGGCCTCGGTGGCGAGCCCGCGCAGCTCGGCCTCGTCGGCGGCGGCGCTGCGGCCGCGCAGGGCGGCGGCGGCGACCCGGCCGGGGTCGGTGTCGGGGAGGTCGGCCGTGAGCTCGGTGAGGGTGCGCAGCAGCGCGGCCCCGGGACCTTCGGCTTCGGGGTGGTCGGACTCGGCGCGCGGTGCGGCGGGCGCGATGGTCACGGGGGAGCTCTCCCTCACTCGGTCCGGTCATAGGCGGAGCGAGCGCGAGCGGGCGCACGCGGGCGCGCACGAGAGCGCTCACCACCGCGTGGCGTCCACCGGCCCAACCGCGAGGCCCGGACGAATCGACACCCCGGCTCGGTCGATCCGGGGGGCACTGCCGGCAGGTCTTCGGACTCGCGGATACGCCGTTCGGCGTACGTCACACCGTTGCGGGACAGTTCCGGATTCCCACCGGATTCCCCTGCGGCGGCAGCAGCCATGAGCATACATGTGGGGGCGACCCGATGCGGTAGCCCCCACATGTTGTGTCGGGTGCATGCGGAGCGTGTCGTCACAGCTCCATTCGGTACGTGAGCGGGGTCGGTGCGGGGAGGGGGAGCAGTCCCGTTCGGGGGGGCGGACGAAGCCCGTCCGCGGCCCGGGCGCGGTCGGCGCAGGGGCGGACGAGGGCCTCCGCGACGCCCTGCCCGCGCACCTCCGCGGCGACCGCGAGCATGCGGAACTCGGCGTCGTGCGGGCTGCCGCCGAGTGTGCCGGACGGGTGTCCGTGCTCGGCGCTATCGTCGGAGGCGGCACCGTCGAGGAAGGCGAGTGAGGCCTCACCCTTCAGACCGAGGTCCTCAAGGACCGGGTGCGCTGAGCGAGCCGAAGGGCCCCGCCGTCCCGCGGTGGGGGACGGCGGGGCCCAGGTGTGGGTTCAGCAACAGCGGAAGCCCTCGCGGGGGTCCGCTTCGCGGGCGTCGGTGCGGGCGCGTTCGAAGGCGCGGCGGGTCAGGATCTCGGCCTCGGGGTCGTGGGAGCGGGCGTGGGCGACGTAGCGGTCGTAGGCGGCCTCGCCGGAGAACTCCCGGACGTAGTACCGCGCCTTCGCCAGCGCCCCGCGGACCGCGCCGCTCATCCGACCGGGTCCTTCACCCGGCCGCCGCCCCCGTCGAGGCCGGCCGCCGCGAGTTCGGCCTTCTCCGCGGCCGTCGCGATCAGCCCGGCCGGGGCGATGATCTTCGACTCGGTCCACGGCACCTCGGAGAGGCGGACGGAGCCCGGGTCGGCCACGGCCTTGAAGCAGGTGCGGGCCGCGTCGAGCAGGACGATGACGATCAGGACGGCGAACAGAGCCGAGAGGACCCCGTCGACCGTGGCGTTGGTGACCACGGTGTGCATCTCGTCCATGTTCTTGGCGGGCGGCAGCACCTTCCCGGCGTCGATGCCGGTCTGGTACTTGTCGCGCTGGGCGAAGAAGCCGATCTTCACGTCCTCCGAGAAGACCTTCTGGTAGCTCGCCGTCAGGGTGACGGCCACGTCCCATGCGAGCGGAACGCCCGTGACCCAGGCCCACTTGAGCCGGCCCGACTTGACGAGCAGCGTGGTGCAGACGGCCAGCGCGACCGCCGCGAGCAGCTGGTTCGCGATGCCGAACAGCGGGAAGAGCTGGTTGATGCCGCCCAGCGGGTCCTTGACGCCGACCCACAGGAAGTAGCCCCAGCCGCCGACGACGACCGCGCTGGCCAGCCAGACGCCCGGCTTCCAGCTGACGTCCTTGAAGGACTTGTGCACGTTGCCCAGGGTGTCCTGGAGCATGAAGCGGCCCACGCGGGTGCCCGCGTCCACCGTCGTCAGGATGAACAGGGCCTCGAACATGATGGCGAAGTGGTACCAGAACGCCTTCATCCCGGCCCCGCCGACCACGGCGGAGAAGATCTCCGACATTCCGAGCGCGAACGTCGGAGCGCCGCCCGTCCGGGACAGCAGGGTGGTCTCCTCCACGTCCTTGGCGGCCTGCGCGAGGGTGTCGGGGGAGATGGCGAAGCCGAAGTGGCCGACCGCCGCCGAGGCGCTCTGGACGGTGGTGCCGATGACTCCGGCGGGGGAGTTGACGCCGAAGAACAGGCCGGGCTCGATGATGCACGCGGCGATCACGGCCATGACGGCGACGAAGGACTCGGTGAGCATCGCGCCGTAGCCGACGACCCGGATCTGGGTCTCCTTCTGGATCATCTTCGGGGTGGTGCCCGAGGCGACCAGGGAGTGGAAGCCCGACAGGGCGCCGCAGGCGATGGTGATGAAGACGAAGGGGAACATCGAGCCGGCGAAGACCGGGCCGTCGCCGCGCGTGGCGAAGTCGGTCACCGCCGGCATCTTCAGCGTCGGCATCGCGACGACCACGCCGACCGCCATCAGCGCGATCGTGCCGACCTTCATGAAGGTGGAGAGGTAGTCGCGCGGAGCGAGCAGCAGCCACACCGGGAGGACCGAGGCGAAGAAGCCGTACCCGATCATCCAGAGGACCAGGGTCTCCTTGTCCAGGGTGAAGAAGTCCGCCCAGGAGGACTCGGCCACCCAGCCGCCCGCCACGATCGCGAGAAGCAGCAGCGCGACGCCGACGACGGAGACCTCGGTGACCCGGCCCGGCCGCAGGTAGCGCAGGTAGACCCCCATGAGGAGGGCGATCGGGATGGTCATGCCGATCGAGAAGACGCCCCAGGGGGAGTGCCCCAGCGCGTTGACGATGACCAGGCCGAGCACCGCCAGCAGGATGATCATGATGGTGAACACGGCGAGCAGCGCGGCGGCGCCGCCGACGGGGCCGATCTCGTCCCGGGCCATCTGGCCGAGCGAGCGGCCGTCGCGCCGGGTGGAGAAGAACAGCGTCACCATGTCCTGGACGGCGCCGGCGAAGATGACGCCCGCGACGATCCAGATGGTGCCCGGCAGGTAGCCCATCTGGGCGGCGAGCACCGGGCCGACGAGCGGGCCGGCGCCGGCGACGGCGGCGAAGTGGTGCCCGAAGAGCACGCGCCGGTCGGTGGGGTGGAAGTCGACGCCGTTGTCGAGACGTTCGGCGGGGGTGGCCCGGGTCCTGTCCAGCTTCAGCACGCGGTTCGCGATGAACCGCGCGTAGAAGCGGTAGCCGATGGCGTACGAGCCCAGCGCGGCGGCCAGCAGCCAGGCGGCCGAGATCTCCTCACCGCGCGAGAGTGCCAGCACCCCCCAGCCGACGGCCCCGACGAGGGCCACGGCCACCCATACGGCGATCGACCGCGGGGTGGCTCTCGCCGCCGGCGTCCGCTGTGTCCCTGTTGCTCCCGGTTCCGGCATGATCCTCGTCCCCTCGTTGATCATCTGCGTAAGCGCACGGAATCTACGGGGGGTTACCGGTGGAGGTAAGCCCCCGTCCGCATAGCGGTACGAGCGTCCACCGGGGTTCGAAGGAGAGTCAACAGGTGATCACACGGCAGGTCGCTGGAGGCGGGCAACGAACTTGTAACGGTCGCCGCGATATACCGATCGCACCCATTCGACCGGTTCTCCGTCGGCGTCCAGCGAGTGCCGCGAGAGCATGAGCATCGGCAGGCCCACGTCGGTGCCGAGCAGCCCCGCCTCGCGCGGGGTGGCGAGGGAGGTCTCGATGGTCTCCTCGGCCTCCGCGAGCCGGACGTCGTACACCTCGGCGAGGGCGGTGTAGAGGGAGGTGTACTTGGCCAGCGAGCGGCGCAGCGCGGGGAAGCGCTTGGCCGACAGGTGCGTGGTCTCGATGGCCATCGGCTCGCCGCTGGCCAGGCGCAGCCGCTCGATGCGCAGCACCCGCCCGCCGGTGGCGATCTTGAGCAGTCCGGCGAGGGTGTCGTCGGCGGTCACGTAGCCGATGTCCAGGAGCTGGGAGGTCGGCTCCAGGCCCTGCGCGCGCATGTCCTCCGTGTAGGAGGAGAGTTGCAGCGGCTGGGAGACCTTGGGCTTGGCGACGAAGGTGCCCTTGCCCTGGATGCGCTCCAGCCGGCCCTCGACCACCAGCTCCTGGAGGGCCTGCCGGACGGTGGTCCGGGAGGTGTCGAACTCGGCGGCGAGCGTCCGCTCCGGCGGCACCGGGGTGCCGGGGGGCAGGGTTTCGGTCATGTCGAGCAAGTGCCGCTTGAGTCGGTAGTACTTGGGCACACGCGCCGTTCGAGTGGCTGGCCCGCCCTCCGGCTCCGTGGTCGCCCCTTCGGTGGACATCGCCGCCCGCCTTCCCGACTCCAGTTTCGCTGCCGTCACCGGCTCCTCCGATATGTGCGGTCACATGGTGACACGGGCGGGAGGGCAGGCCTCCTCCCTCCCCCAGGTGTCGGTCCGATAACGGACCGAGCACCCGCTCATTAGACCCTTGACACCCCTAAAGGTCTAGGCCAAGCTCCCGGTACTGGTCTACACCAATATGGATCAGATCCCGGCCCCACGGGCAGTACTTGGTACGTACGTCACCGCGGCGGGCGAGGGAAGGTGCACAGCAGCAGCATCCCTGAGGAGGGTGGCGTGAAGCGCAAGCTCATTGCGGCGGTCGGTGTCGTGGGCATGATGGTCGGTGCCGCCGCGTGCGGCAACGGCGGCGACGACAAGCCGAAGTCCGACGCGTCGGGTGGCGCCAAGGAGATCACCGTCTGGGTGATGGACGGATCCGCCCCGAAGGCCTGGATCGAGCAGGTCAACAAGGAGTTCTCGGCCAAGCACCCCGGTGTGACGGTGAAGGTCGAGGAGCAGAAGTGGACGGGCATCCAGGAGAAGGTCACCACGGCCCTCTCCGAGGACACCCCGCCGGACGTCCTCGAACTCGGCAACACGCAGACCGCCGGCTACGCGGTCACCGGCGGACTCGCCGACCTCACCAAGGACAAGGCCCAACTCGGCGCCGACGCCTGGCAGAAGAGCATGCTCGCCTCCGCCGAGGTCGACGGCAAGCTCTACTCCGCCCCCTGGTACGCCGCCAACCGCGTGGTCGTCTACGACAAGAAGGCCTACGAGAAGGCCGGCGTCACCCCGCCCAAGACCCGCGACGAGTGGATCGCCGGCCTGGAGAAGCTGAAGGCGTCCGACCCCTCCGCCCAGCCGATCTACCTCCCCGGCCAGAGCTGGTACATCCTCGCCGGCTTCATCTGGGACGAGGGCGGCGACCTCGCCGTCAAGGACGGCGGCAAGTGGAAGGGCCAGCTCTCCACCCCGCAGGCCGCCGCCGCGATGGACTTCTACAAGAAGCTCCAGTCGTACTCCACGGCCCCCAAGGACAAGGACGAGGCCACCCCGCAGCAGTCCACCGACATCGTCCCCAAGGGCGGCGTCTCCTCCTGGGTCGGCCTCGGCTGGGAGGCCGGCGGTGCCGAGAAGGCCCTGAAGGACGCGGGCAAGGACGCCGACTTCGGCTACTTCCCGATTCCGGGCAAGACGGCCGACAAGTCCGGCACCGTCTTCCTCGGCGGCTCGAACCTCGCCGTGGCCGAGCGCTCCAAGAACAAGGAGCTCGCCAAGGAGTGGCTGGCCCTGGCCACCGGCAAGGACCAGATGACCAAGTACGCCGCCGAGGTCAAGGGCGCGCTGCTGCCCAACCAGGTCGGCGCCAACTTCACACCCGCCGCCGGCTCCTTCGCCGAGGCCATGGCCAAGGCCGGCCTCAACGGCAAGATCACCCCGGTGACCGCGGGCTGGGCGAACGTCGAGACCGAGCCGAACCCCGTCAAGGAGTTCATGACCAAGGTCCTGAAGGGTGAGGACGCCGCCAAGGCGGGCGCGGACGCGGACAAGGAAATCGCGAACCGCATCAACAAGTAACCGCCGCAGCCCGCAGTGCCCGCACGATCCAGCCGTGTGATCGCACCGGGGGGTGCGGCAGGCCCCGGCCGCCTGCCGCGCCCCCGGTCGCGCATTTGACTCCACAGTCAACCGCGAGGAAGCCAAGCCATGACCGTGCACTCCCAGGGAGCGACGACCAGCGCTCCACAGGACGCACCACAGAAGTCCGCCGGACGGCCGAAGGCGCCCAGCCCCGCAGCCGGCCCCCGTCCCGCCCCTCCTCGCGGGGGCAGAAAGCCGCTCCCCTCGGGGTGGCTGCCCTACCTGCTGGTGCTGCCGGCCGTGGCCGCCATGGCCCTCCTGCTGCTGTACCCGCTGATCAAGAACGTGATCCTGTCCTTCCAGGACATCAACAAGATCGAGTTCATCCAGCGGAAGTACCCCTTCGCGGGACTCGCCAACTACACCCAGCTGCTCGGCGACTCCGGCTTCTGGACCGTCGTCGTCCGCAGCTTCGCCTTCACCTTCGCCAACGTCGTACTGATCATGGTGATCGGCAGCCTCATCGGGATCCTGCTCAACCGGCTCGGCACGTGGATGCGCCTGGTCCTGTCGATGGCGCTGGTGATGGCCTGGGCCATGCCCGTCGTCGCCTCGGTCCAGGTCTTCTCCTGGCTGTTCGACGAGCAGTTCGGCGTCATGAACTGGGTCATGCGCACGCTCGGCTTCTCCGGCTACGAGCAGCACAACTGGTTCGAGACCGGCCTGTCCACCCTGACGATCGTCACCCTCCTGGTGGTCTGGGGCTCCATCCCCTTCGTCGCCCTCAACATGTACGCCGGCCTCACCACGGTCGGCGCCGAGCTGTACGAGGCCGCCCGCATGGACGGGGCCAACGGCTGGCAGACCTTCTGGAAGGTCGTCTTCCCCAACCTGAAGCCCTTCTTCCTGGTCACCACGTTCCTCGAGGTGATCTGGGTCTTCAAGGCCTTCACCCAGGTCTACGCGATGAACAAGGGTGGCCCGGACCGCGCCTCCGAGATCCTCCCGGTCTTCGCCTACGTGGAGGGCCAGAGCCAGTTCCACTACGGCCTCGCCGCCGCGATCTCCGTCCTGACGATCCTGATCCTCCTGGTCGTCATGTCCTTCTACTTCCGCCTGATCCTGAAGCAGGAGGAGGAGCAGTGAGCACCACCACCGCCCCGGACAAGCCCGCCCAGCGGCTGCGCACCCGCGGGCCGCTGCGCCCCGCGACCGTCGCCAAGAACCTCGGCGCGCTGCTCCTGGCCCTGGTCTTCGTCTTCCCGGTCTACTGGATGTTCTCCTCGGCCCTCAAGCCCAACAGCGAGATCCTCACCAAGGACCCGGTCTTCGTCTTCACCCCGACGCTGGACAACTTCACCAAGGCCACCGGAGTCGAGAACTTCTGGACCTACGTCACCAACAGCCTCGTCGTCACCGTCGGCGCCGTCCTGCTGGCCCTGCTGGTGGCCCTCGCCGCGAGCTTCGCCATCGCCCGGATGAAGTTCCGGGGCCGCAAGGGTCTCGTCCTCGGCGTGATGATGGCCCAGATGGCCCCGTGGGAGGTCATGGTCATCGCGATGTACATGATCGTCCGCGACGCCGAGATGCTGAACAGCATCGGCGTGCTCACCGCGATCTACTTCGTGATGGTCCTCCCCTTCACCATCTGGACCCTGCGCGGCTTCATCGCAGCCGTCCCGGTGACCCTGGAGGAGGCCGCCCAGATCGACGGCTGCACCCGCGGCCAGGCCTTCCGCAAGGTGATCTTCCCGCTGCTGGCCCCCGGCCTGATGTCCACCTCGCTCTTCGGCTTCATCACCGCCTGGAACGAGTTCGCGATGGTCCTGATCCTCAACAAGGACAAGACCGCCCAGACCCTGCCGCTGTGGCTGACCCAGTTCAAGACCGCCTTCGGCAACGACTGGGGCGCCACCATGGCCGCGTCCTCGATCTTCGCGATCCCCGTCCTGGTGATCTTCGTCTTCCTCCAGCGCAAGGCCGTCGGCGGCATGACCGCCGGCGCCGTGAAGGGATAACGGCCGTGACCATCCTTGCGCACCACGCCACCGGGTCCGATGCGAACGACGGCGTGACCCGCGACGCCCTCGCGGTCCTCCAGCCCGGCTTCGAGGGCACCACCGCCCCCTCCTGGCTGCTGCGCCAGGTCGGCGAGGGGCTCACCGCCGTCGGCCTCTTCGGCCGCAACATCGCCTCGCCCGAGCAGCTCGCCTCGCTCACCGCGCAGTTGCGCCGCGAGCGGGACGACGTCCTCGTCGCCATCGACGAGGAGGGCGGCGACGTCACCCGCCTGGAGGTCCGCGGCGGCTCGTCCTTCCCCGGCAACCTGGCGCTCGGCGCCGTCGACGACACGGAGCTCACCCGCGAGGTGGCCCGCGAGCTCGGCCGCCGCCTCGCCGAGTGCGGGGTCAACCTCAACTGGGCCCCGTCCGCCGACGTCAACTCCAACCCCGACAACCCGGTCATCGGCGTGCGCTCCTTCGGCGCCGACACCCGGCTCGCCGCCCGGCACACGGCCGCGTACGTCGAGGGCCTCCAGGCCGCCGGGGTCGCCGCCTGCACCAAGCACTTCCCGGGCCACGGCGACACCAACGTCGACTCGCACCACGCGCTGCCCCGCATCGACGTGGACCTGGACACCCTCCAGGCCCGCGAGCTGGTCCCGTTCAAGGCGGCCATCGCGGCCGGCACCAAGGCCGTCATGAGCGCCCACATCCTGGTGTCCGCCCTCGACCCGACCCGGCCCGCCACCCTCAGCCCGCAGATCCTCACCGGTCTGCTGCGCAGGGAACTCGGCTACGAGGGCCTCATCGTCACCGACGGCATGGAGATGAACGCCATCGCCGGGACGTACGGCATCGAGCGCGGCTCGGTGCTGGCCATCGCGGCCGGCGCCGACGCCATCTGCGTCGGCGGGGGCCTCGCCGACGAGGCGACCGTCCTGCGTCTGCGCGACGCGCTGGTCGCCGCCGTGCGCGAGGGCGCGCTGCCCGAGGAGCGGCTCGCCGACGCCGCCGGCCGGGTGCGCGCCCTCGCCGGATGGGCCCGGCAGGCCCGGCCGGACGCGCAGCCGGAGGGGAGCCGCGCGTCCGGCATCGGCCTGGAGGCGGCCCGCCGCGCGCTGGCCGTGTCGGGCGAACGGGCCCCCGTGGCCGCCCCGTACGTCGCCACGCTCGCACCCGTCGCGAACATCGCGGTCGGCGACGAGACCCCCTGGGGGGTGGCCGCGGAGCTGGCCGCCCTGGTCCCGGGGACGGTCTCGGGCGTCTACCCCGAGGGTTCGGCCGCCGGGGACGTGCTGGCCGCCGCGGGGGACCGTACGGTCGTCGCGGTCGTCCGCGACGCGCACCGGCACCCGTGGATGACCGAGGCGCTGGACGCGCTGGTCGCCGCGCGGCCGGACACCGTGGTCGTGGAGATGGGCGTGCCGCGCGCCGAGCCGCGCGGGTCGCTGTACGTCGCCACGCACGGTGCCTCCCGCGCCTGCGGGCGGGCCGCCGCCGAGGTCGTCGCCGGCCTCCGGTAGTCCACCGGGCACGCGAAAGGGCCGGGCCCCCTGAGGAGGGGGGCCCGGCCCTTTCGCGCCGCTGCTACAGGCCCTGCCAGGAGGGCTTGTTCGCGTAGGTGTGGCGGAAGTAGTCGGCCAGCTTCAGCTTGGAGGCGGCCGCCTCGTCCACCACGACGGTCGCGTGCCGGTGCAGCTGGAGCGCGGAGGCCGGGACCAGCGCGGACAGCGGGCCCTCGACGGTCTGGGCGACCGCCTCGGCCTTGCCCTCGCCGGTGGCCAGCAGGACCAGGTGGCGGGCGTCGAGGATGGTGCCGATGCCCTGGGTGATGACGTGGTGCGGCACCTGGTCCAGGTCGTCCTCGAAGAAGCGCGCGTTGTCGACGCGGGTCTGCTCCGTCAGCGTCTTGATGCGGGTGCGGGAGGCCAGCGAGGAACAGGGCTCGTTGAAGCCGATGTGCCCGTCGGTGCCGATCCCCAGCAGCTGGAGGTCCACCCCGCCCGCGTCGGCGAGAGCCTGGTCGTAGGCCTCGCAGGCCGCGTGGACGTCGGCGGCGGAGCCGTCGGGGCCCATGAAGGAGTCCTCGGTCAGGCCCAGGGGCTCGACCACCTCGCGGAGCACGACCGCGCGGTAGGACTCCGGGTGCCCGGCCGGCAGGCCGACGTACTCGTCGAGCTGGCAGACCCGGGCCCGGGAGGCGTCGACCTCGCCGGCCCGGACCTTGGCGGCGAGAGCCTCGTAGACGGGCAGCGGGGTGGAGCCGGTCGCCACGCCCAGCAGGGCGTCGGGCTTGCGGCGGACCAGGGCGGCCATGGCCTCCGCGATGAGCTCGCCGCCTGCCTTGGCGTCCGGGACGATGACAACTTCCACGCGGGGCCTGCCGATCTGAGTGGGAGGGGTGGGCTGGTGGTATAGACCAATCTAGCAGAGAGTGCCCCCCGGATGGCGGTACTCCGCCCCCCTTCCATGCTCGACCCTCCGGCCGCGCCCCGCCCGGTGCGGGGGAGGGGCGCGGCGGGGTCTACAGGAGAGCGAGCTGGAGCCCGCCCGTCGCGTCCAGGTGCTGGCCGGTGACCCAGCGCGAGTCCGGCGAGGCCAGGAAGGCCACCACGTCGGCCACCTCCTCCACCGTGCCTACCCGGCCGAAGACGGACCGCGAGGCGGCGTGCGCCCGGGCCGCCGGATCGGCCAGCCAGGCCGCGTTCAGCTCGGTCTCCGTGATCCCGGGGCCCACCGAGTTGACCGTGATCCCGCGCGGTGCGAGGGCGGCGGCCAGCGAGACCGTCAGCGCGTTCACCGCCCCCTTGGCCATGACCGTGGCGAGGATCGCCGGCAGTGCGATGTGAGGGGTGCCGGTCACGTTGACGATCCGGCCCCCGTCCGCGAGCCGGTCCAGCCCGTGCCGGATCACGAAGAAGGGCGCCTGGGCGTTGAGCGCCTGGACCCGCTGGAAGGTCTCCTCGTCGGTCTCCCCGATGCCCGCGAAGACGGCCGCCCCGGCGTTGTTCACCAGGACGTCCACCCGCTCGGTGTGCGCGGGGTGGGCCTCGTACGCGGCCCACAGGGCCTGCGCGTCCCCCGGAACCCCGAGCTCTGCCCCGATCGCGAAGGCCCGCCCGCCCGCGGCCTCGATCGCCGCGACGGTCTCCGTGGCCGCTGCCCCGTTGTGCCCGTAGTGCACGGCGACCAGTGCCCCGTCCCGCGCCAGCCGCTCCGCGACGGCCCGTCCGATACCCCGGCTGCCGCCCGTGACCAGAGCCGTCTTCCCTTCGAGCACGCCCATGACGCGCCCCCCTCCATCATTTGCTAGCGATCGATACAGAAGGGGACCGTACCAGATTCCCTAGCGACCGCTATAGAATCCTCGGCATGGTGACAGGACAGCGCGGCAGGCCCCGCTCCTTCGACCGGGACGCCGCCCTCGACCAGGCGATGCTGACCTTCTGGGAGCACGGCTACGAAGCCACGTCCATCTCCGACCTGACCCGCGCCCTGGGCATCGGCGCGCCCAGCCTCTACGCGGCCTTCGGTGACAAGCGCAGGCTCTTCGACGAGGCCGTGGTGGTCTACGCCGGCCGCTACGGGGACTTCGCGGGCGTGGCGCTGCGCGAGGAGCCCACCGCCGGCGCCGCGATGGCCCGGATCCTGCGCGAGGCGGCCGGGATCTACACCGACCCCGCCCACCCGCCGGGCTGCATGGTGATCAGCGCGGCCGCCAACACGACCTCGAAGGAGGTGGCCGAGGCCCTGCGCGAGCGCCGCAACGCCAACCTGGCGATGTTCGAGAGCCGGATCAGGGCCGACATCGCGAGCGGGGAGCTGCCCGCCGGCACGGACGCGCGGGCGCTGGCCGTCTACGCCGGCGCGGTGCTCCAGGGGATGAGCCAGCAGTCCCGCGACGGGGCGACGCGGGAGGAGCTGGAGGCCGTGGCGGACCGGGCGCTCCTGGCCTGGCCCGGGCGGCCGGCGGCCGGGCCGCAGCCGCGGCCCGCACCCCGGCCGGAATAGCGAAAAGCCCGGGGCCTGGGCGCCGGGCGGTCCGCACCGCGATTCCCCGCGCACCGCGCCGGGGATTTCCTCTGGGCCACGGTGCAGGACGGGACCCTCAACCCGTCCGGCACCGTAGCCCGGAGTACTTACGGCCGTCAGGTGTGCGGTTCCCGGCGGCCGGTCGGAGGTGCCTGCGCGGTCAGGGCAGAACGCGTGGCCACCTCGATCCGTCCTCCTGTGCGGGGAGGGCGGAAGCGTGAGGCAATTGTGGACTAGACCAATCTGTCCTGTCCATCCAAAGCGCGGCCTTACTGGCCCGTCACTTCCTCCAACAGTACGCGGAGTGTGCCCTTCCTGGATACTCCCGAGTACCGGTCGTGGGGAAAGTCATCCCCGTACCCGGGGTACGCTCGCAATGTGCCCTCCATGAACGATCTCGTACGCCAGCACACCGCTCTCGGTGAAACCGACCTGGAGTGGCTCCACCTGCTGGTCTCGGAGTGGCAACTGCTCTCCGACCTCTCCTTCGCGGACCTCGTGCTCTGGGTCCCGACCCTGGACGGCACCCGCTACGTCTCCGTCGCGCAGATGCGGCCGAACACCGGCCCCACCTCGTACCAGGACGACATGGTCGGCCACCTCGTGCCGCGCGGCCGCCGCCCCCTGCTCGACGCCGCCCTCGACGAGGGCCGGATCGTGCGCGAGGGCGACCCGGAGTGGCGCGAGGAGGTGCCGGTCCGCGTCGAGTCGATCCCCGTCCGCCGCGAGGGCCGGGTCCTGGGCGTGATCGCGCGCAACACCAACCTGCTCACTGTGCGTACACCGAGCCGGCTGGAGCTGACCTACCTCCAGTCCGCCTCGGACCTCGCGCAGATGATCGCCGCGGGCACCTTCCCGTTCCCCGGCCAGCAGGTCGACATGGACGCCTCCCCGCGGGTCGGCGACGGCCTGATGCGCCTCGACGCCGACGGCGTGGTGACGTACGCGTCCCCCAACGCCCTCTCCGCCTACCACCGGCTGGGCCTCGCCGCCGATCTGGTCGGCCAGCACCTGGGCACCACCACCGCCGAACTCGCCCCGTCCCGGGGGCCGGTGGACGAGGCGCTCGCCAAGCTCGCCAGCGGCTGGGCCCCACGCGAGACCGAGGTCGAGGGCAGCGGCGGGGTCATCCAGCTCCGCGCGATCCCGCTCAAGCCCAAGGGCACCCGGATCGGCTCCCTGGTCCTCTGTCGCGACGTCACCGAACTGCGCCGTCGCGAACGTGAACTGATCACCAAGGACGCCACCATCCGGGAGATCCACCACCGGGTGAAGAACAACCTCCAGACGGTGGCCGCGCTCCTGCGGCTCCAGGCCCGCCGGATGGATTCCGAGAGCGGGCGCGAGGCGCTCAACGAGGCGGTGCGGCGCGTCGGTTCGATCGCGATTGTGCACGAGACCCTCTCCCAGAACCTCGACGAGCGCGTCGAGTTCGACGAGATCGCCGACCGCGTGATCGCGATGGTCGCCGAGATCTCGCCCGGGAAGGTGCGGTGCCGGCGCATCGGGCGGTTCGGGATCCTGGACGCCGAGGTGGCCACGCCGCTGTCGATGGTCCTGACGGAGATCCTGCAGAACGCCCTGGAGCACGCCTTCACCCAGGGGGAGGGCGGCACCGTGGAGGTGACCGCCGCCCGCAGCGGATCGGGCCGCACCGACGGCCGGCTGCTGATCACGATCCTCGACGACGGCTCCGGGCTGCCCGAGGGCTTCGACCCGCAGAAGGCCGGCAACCTCGGGCTCCAGATCGTCCGGACCCTCGTGGAGGGGGAGCTCGGCGGCACCTTCGACATGGTCCGTGCGGAGCCGCGTGGCACCAAGGTCGTCCTCGACGTCCCGGTCAGCCCGCAGAAGTAGCCCGCACGGGTCCGTCACTCATCGTGACAGGCCGGTGTCGGGGAAGCACTGAGCCCCGGACCGAAGGGTGATCGGTCCGGGGCTCAAGAGCACGTTGCTGAGCGCTATATGGGTACTACGCGCTGCGCGTCGAGGCTCGAAAGTCGATATCAGGCGCTGGCGTTGCGCGCCCGGTTGCGAGCGGCGCGGCGCTTCATGGCGCGGCGCTCGTCCTCGCTCAGGCCGCCCCAGACACCGGAGTCCTGACCGGACTCGAGCGCCCACTGCAGGCACTGCTCCATGACGGGGCAACGGCGGCAGACGGCCTTGGCTTCCTCGATCTGCAGCAGCGCAGGACCGGTGTTGCCGATGGGGAAGAAGAGCTCGGGGTCTTCCTCGCGGCAAACGGCGTTGTGACGCCAGTCCATGGCTGCTCCATCTCCTTGTATTGCGGGCAGGGTGCTTGTGAATGTGAACGCTTTCACGAATCCCCCCGTGAGGGAAGGGCCGACGCCCAGTTGCCTGGTGCGGTCCGAAGATTCGTGGTGGGGTTCTGGCGGTCTGTGTGGGTGCCGGGTCCTGCGGGCTGTCCCGATCGCCATGTAGAGATTCGCAAACCTCGGACGGGGATACAACCCCTTCCGGAAAGTTTTTTTGGATTCGTCGGTGTCGACTAGGTCACAGCCCTAGTTCTTGGGGGTGGACCGGCGTGTAAACGTTCGACTGAAAGGACTTTGGGCTCTTCTACTCACACAATCACACGCAGTGCACGGCGAACGCCTGTGAACCGAACGCTGGTGCGCACTCCGAGATGATCGCCGTCCATCTGGAAAGGGAGCGGAACCTTCGAATGCAAGGTGAAGTCGGTCAGATCGTGCAGGGACAGTGCGTGCTTGCCGTGCGGACCGCGCTCAGGAGTCGAGGTCAGGAGCTGTGTCGCGTACCGCGCGACGGCCGGAGTTGACAAACGGTCCAGCGCCAATACGTCAAGCGCGGTATCGAACGAGGCCTCCGGCGAGGCGTACAGGGGCCGATTTCCGAGGTACGTCCACGGAGAGGTGTTGCAGACTATCGACAGCACCAGATCCGTCACCGGATCCGCCCCGGGCTGCTCCAGCGTGATCGTTCCGTGCCGGCGGTTGGGCTCCTCCCAGAACTGCCGCATCAGCTGTCGTACATAGAGGGCGTGCGTCGAACGCTTGCCGCGCTCCCGCTGCTGCTCGACCCGCCCCACCACGCCCGCGTCGAAACCGAAGCCCGCGCAGAACGTGAACCAGCGCGACGGGACCCCCTCGTCCTCCGTCCCCGGAACGCCCGCGGCCAGCCCCAGGCCCACCGTCCGCTCACGGCGCTCGCGCAGCGCGTCCAGCAGCGCGCCGGTCGCCTCGACCGAATCGTTCGGCAGCCCGAGCGCACGGGCGAAGACGTTCGTGGAACCGCCCGGGACCACCGCGAGCCGCGGCAGGTTCTCCGGGTCCGGCCCGTCGTGCAGGAGCCCGTTGACCACCTCGTTGACGGTGCCGTCACCGCCCAGCGCCACCACGAGGTCGAGCCCCTCGTGCGCGGCCTTGCGCCCCAGGTCGCGGGCGTGCCCCCGGTACTCGGTGGTCACCGCCTCCAGCTTCATCTCGCTGGCCAGGGCATGGATGAGGACGTCGCGCGTGCGCGCACTGGTGGTCGTCGCTGCTGGATTGGCCACGAGAAGTGCACGCATGGTCGCCAGACTACCCACCCCCGCGCCCGCGTCCCCTACCGACCGTCCCCGTCCGGGCCGGGCCCGCCGCGGCTACCCTGCTGGGGTGAGCAAGAAGCCGAGCCCCCGCACCCCCGCCGCGTCCCCCGAAGGCCCCGTCGCCGCGACCGCGGAGCCCACGACGCTGCCCGGCCGGCTGACCGCAGCCGCCGTGCTGACCGCGCTGGAGGGCCTCGCCCTCGCCGGACTCGGCGTCTACATGCTGTTCGTCGGCATCGCCGGCCGCCCCGACTCCCCGCAGCAGGCCGAGACCGGGGGAGTGACCCTCCTCGCCCTCGCCGCGCTCCCGCTGATCGCGGCGCGCGGGCTGCGCCTGGGCCGCCGCTGGAGCCGCGGCCCCGCGCTGATCACCCAGCTGATGGCCCTGCCGGTCGCCTGGACCCTGTGGAACACCGGCGGTGCGATGAGCGTCGCCGCCGTGGCCCTGGCCCTGGCGGCGGTGGCCGTCGTCGGGCTCCTGGTGAACCCGACGGCGACCGAGGCGCTGGGCATCGGACCCGCCGACCGGGCCCGATGAACCCTCCGTTACCCCTCCACCGCTCCCGCGCTCACTCCTCGACGAGGAGCTTGTCGCGGAGCTGGGCCAGCGTGCGGGCCAGCAGCCGGGAGACGTGCATCTGGGAGATGCCGACCTCCTGGGCGATCTGCGACTGGGTCATGTTCCCGAAGAAGCGGAGCAGCAGAATCCGCTTCTCCCGCGGCGGCAGCCCTTCCAGCAGCGGCTTGAGCGACTCGCGGTACTCGACGCCCTCCAGCGCCTCGTCCTCCGAGCCGAGGGTGTCCGCCACCGCCGGCGACTCGTCGTCGGTGTCCGGCACGTCCAGCGAGAGCGTGCTGTAGGCATTGGCCGATTCCAGCCCTTCCAGCACCTCCTCCTCGGAGATCCCCAGCCGCTCGGCCAGCTCGTGCACCGTGGGGGAGCGGCCGTGCTGCTGGGACAGCTCCGCCGTGGCCGTGGTCAGCGAGAGCCGCAGTTCCTGGAGGCGCCGGGGCACCCGCACCGCCCAGCCCTTGTCGCGGAAGTGCCGCTTGATCTCCCCGACCACGGTCGGGGTGGCGTACGTCGAGAACTCCACCCCCCGGTCCGGGTCGAACCGGTCCACCGACTTGATCAGGCCGATGGTCGCGACCTGTGTCAGGTCGTCCAGCGGCTCGCCGCGGTTGCGGAACCGCCGCGCCAGGTGCTCGACCAGCGGCAGGTGCATCCGCACCAGCCGGTTGCGCAGCTCCGCCCGCTCCGGTGACCCCTCGGGCAGCTCGCGCAGCTCGAAGAACAGGGCCCGCGCGCCACTGCGGTCCCGCGGATCCGGCAGCACCGGGTGCGCCTCGTCCGCCGCCTCCGGGGCCAGGGCCTCCGGCGGCCGTGGTTGGTCGTGCTCGTTCTCGCTCATAGGGCCCGCCCGTCGCTCCGCCGAGTCCAAAAAGCCGTCTTCCGCATCCGCGTCAGCCGGGTGCGGCCGGGCGTGGTGCTGTTCCGGGATGCCGCCGTCGACCTCATGCCGTACCCGGGGCCGATCCCCGCCCCGCACCGGGATCTCCCCGCCGTTCACGCCGGGCCTGGCCCCGCGCCGCGCTGTTTGTAGAGGCTGATGCTCACCGTCCGGTTGTCCTCGACCGTCGCCTCGACCTTGCCGGCCAGCGCCGACAGCACGGTCCACGCGAACGTGTCCCGCTCCGGCGCGCGCCCGTCGGTGGTGGGCGCGGAGACGGTCACTTCCAGTGAATCGTCGATCAACCGGAAGACGCAGCTGAGGACGGAGCCCGGCACGGCCTGCTGGAGCAGGATCGCGCAGGCCTCGTCCACCGCGATGCGGAGGTCCTCGATCTCGTCGAGGGTGAAGTCCAACCGTGCCGCGAGACCGGCCGTGGCCGTTCGCAGCACCGACAGGTAGGCACCCGCAGCCGGCAGCCGGACTTCCACGAAGTCCTGGGTCGCGGGCTCGCCTGCAATCTGGGACACCCTCACCTCCAAGGTGGTACGAGCTCTGTTCGCCGGTGACGCTATCGCGATCCGGGTGATCGTGTCGCGGCACCCCTCATGACGCCCGCTGTGGAGCGGCCGGGCCGACCCCGCCTCCGTGCAGTGACTGATGGTAAGCCCATGGGTACACACAGTGGCTAGGGGTCTGCGGGCCCAAATCGGGGGAACCGGCGGAGGGTTGAACTACCCCGCTTCAGACGATCGAACCGTCGACAAAACACCAACGCCACGTCTCGCCCGGTTCGAAGCTGCGCATCACCGGATGACCGGTCTCCTGGTGGTGCGCGGTGGCGTGGCGGTGGGGAGAGCTGTCGCAACAGCCCACGTACCCGCACCCGAGGCACATGCGCAGCTGGACGGGATGGCTGCCGAGCACCTCACATTCCGGGCAGGTCAGCGCAAGCGGGACCGGCTCGGGGCGCGGCAGTTCGGCAACGTGGGTGCACTCGCTCATGATGGCCAGGTTACGGCCAGGGTGCGGGTGCGACATCGGCGACGAGGGATGGGGGCGGATCTTCGATGGAGGTATTGCCGCTGGTGGCGCTGGTGGCGGTGAGCACCGCCGTGGCGGGGGCGGCCCGGCGCACGCCCGTGCCGGCGCCGCTGCTGCTGGTCGCCGTGGGACTCGTCGCCGCGTACCTGCCGGGGGTGCCCCCGTACGTCCTCGACCCGCACATCGTGCTGCCCCTGCTGCTCCCGCCGCTGCTGCACACGGCCGCGGTGGACAGCTCGTACCTGGACCTGCGGGCCAACGCGCGGCCGATCGCCCTGCTGTCGGTGGGGTACGTGCTGTTCGCGACGCTGGCGGTGGGCTGGGTGACGTACCTGGTCGTGCCCGGGGTCACGCTGCCGGTGGCGCTGGTGCTGGGCGCGGTCGTGGCCCCGCCGGACGCGGTCGCCGCGACCGCGATCGCCCGGCGGCTGGGGCTGCCGAACCGGGTGACGACCATCCTCCAGGGCGAGTCCCTGGTGAACGACGCCACCGCCATCACCGCCTACAACGTGGCCTTGGCCGCGGCGGTCGGGGTGAGCGCCGGCTGGGCGGGCGGGGTCGCCGAGTTCCTGCTGGCCGCGGTGGGCGGGGTCGGGGTGGGCCTGCTGCTGATGGTCCCGATCCACCAGTTGAGGAAGCGGCTGCGGGAGCCCCTGCTGCAGAACACGCTGTCGCTGCTGATCCCCTTCGTGGCGTACGCGGCGGCGGAGCGGGTGCACGCGTCGGGCGTGCTGGCGGTGGTGGTCGTCGCGCTGTACCTGGGGCACCGGAACTGGCAGGTCGACTTCGCGACCCGGCTCCAGGAGGAGGCGGTGTGGAAGGTCGTCGCGTTCGTGCTGGAGTCGGTGGTCTTCGCCCTGATCGGGCTCCAGCTGCCGGTGGTTCTGCGGGGGCTGAGCGAGTACGAGGGGCCGGCCGCGGCCTGGTACGCGGTGGCGGTGTTCCTCGCGGTGGTGCTCGCGCGGTTCGTCTGGGTGTTCCCGGCGACCTTCGTGCCGCGGTGGGTGTCGGAGCGGATCCGCGAGCGGGAGCCGGACACCGACTGGAAGTCCCCGGTGATCGTGGGGTGGGCCGGCATGCGCGGGGTGGTCTCGCTCGCGATCGCGTTCTCCGTGCCGATGAGCGTGCCGCACCGCAACCTGATCCTCTTCCTGACCTTCACCACGGTGATCGGCACCCTGGTCGTGCAGGGCCTGACCCTTCCGCCGCTGATCCGGGCACTGCGGCTGCCGCCGCGCGACACCCGGGCGGAGACCCTGGCGGAGGCCCAGGCCCAGAGCGAGGCCTCGCGGGCGGCGGAGGAACGCCTGGCGGAGCTGCTGGAGGCCCCGGAGAACAGCACCCTGCCGCCGCCGCTGGCGGACCGGCTGCGGACGGTCCTGGAGCGGCGCCGCAACGCGGTGTGGGAGCGGCTGGGGGAGGTCAACCCGGTGACGGGGGAGTCGGCGGACGACGTCTACCGCAGGCTGGCCCGGGAGATGATCGAGGCGGAGCGGGAGGTTTTCGTGACCCTCCGCGACGGCCGCCGCATCGACGACGAGATGCTGCGGGGGCTGCTGCGCAGGCTGGACCTGGAGGAGGCGGCGGCGTACCGGGAGGAGACCGCCTGAGGGGTCGGCCCCGAGCGGGCCGGCCCCGAGCGGGCCGGCCGTCAGTACGGCCGGCCCGTGACGACCGCGGTGACGGTCGTGCCGGGGGAGAAGGCTCCGGTGGCGGTCAGGGCCTCCAGGGCCCAGAGGAGCTTCGCCACGTAGATGCGCTCCACCGGGACGCCGTGGCGGGCCTCGAAGTCCGCGGCGAAGGCCTCCAGGGGCCGGGGGACGCGGGCGTAGCCGCCGTGGTCGTAGCCCTCGGCCAGGGTCCAGGAGCCGACCGGGCCCCCGAAGGCCGCCGCCTGGAGGGAACGTATCTCCGCCCCCAGGAAGCCCCCCGCCAGGACGGGGACGCCCAGGGCCGACTGGCCGGGGGCCAGTCCCGCCGCGAGGCCGGCCAGGGTGCCGCCCGTGCCGCAGGCCACCGCGGCCACGTCGCAGAGGCCCCGCAGCTCGCGCCCGAGCTCCGCGCACCCGGTGAGGGCGAGGGCGTTGCTGCCGCCCTCGGGGACGACGTACGCGTCGGGGGCTCCGGCGGCGGCCAGCAGCCGGGCCAGGACCTCCGGCTCCGCCTTGCGCCGGTACTCCGCGCGCGTGACGAAACACAGCCGCATCCCGTCCGCCGCGCAGCGGGCGAGGGAGTCGTTCAGAGGGCGGTCCGCGAGCTCGTCGCCCCGGACGAGGCCCACCGTCTCCAGGCCGAGGAGCCGTCCGGCGGCCGCCGTGGCCCGGAGGTGGTTGGAGTAGGCGCCGCCGAAGGTGGCGAGGCGGCCGTGGCCGGCCGCCAGGGCCGCCCGGAGGTTCGGCGCGAGTTTGCGCCACTTGTTGCCCGGAGGGTACAGGTCCACTGGTCCAAACAGATCCGTGTCCCACGGAATGGTGCTGTGGATCAGGTCGTCCCGCTTCAGCAGCAGGCGGACGCCGTGCCGCTCGAACCGCTCGTCATGGATCTCCTGCAATGGGGACGGCGGGCGCGGCTGCAAGAGCACGTCAAGGTTCGCGGGGCGGTTCACCCGTCCATTGTGGGGCGCGCCCGTCCTCGCCGTCGCACGTCAGAGCCCCGCCCACACGGTTCGGGTCGTGTGAGCGGGGCCGAAGCCGGCGCGCTGGACTGCCTTGCTCGCCGTCGCCCAGCGGGCCGGGGTCTACGCGTCGCGGCTGACCCGGGCGTGATCGGTGAACACGCGCCGGAACAGGTCGTGCCCGGTCCGCCCGGCGTGCCGGAGCGCCCAGTCCTGCGGCCCTTCCTGTTCGTCGTGCGAGCCCGACTCGGCTCCGCAGCCTTCGGCGACGCAGAACGCCTCGTAGGTCACCCCGCCCTCTGGGGCGTGCCGGATGGTGTGGGGGACGTAGCGCAGCACGGCGCGGGTCATCGGCTCACCTTCGTGTGGGGGTGCTGACGGATCTCGACGTTGCAGTCCACGACCCCTGACAGGTCCCGAAGCCGGTAGCACTCCGCGCGCTGAACGACCAGGGCCGCACACACGTCGCACGTCGGGTCCGTCGGATCGGGATCGGGCACCGGAAACGGATCACGCTGTTCGACCTGCTGCCACAGTCCCCGCACCATTCCGGATCCCTTCGTATCTCGCTGGTACCGGGATCGTCGCCGTGGTGATCAGGACGGGGGAACCTCGTACGTTTCCCACTTCGGGACGTCCCACGACCTGTAGAACGTCCCTATGCAGAACGAGCGGTTAAGGGCCCTTATGGCATCCGGCGGCTGGACCCATGCGTCGCTGGCGAGCGCCACGGGCGTTGATCCGAAGAGCGTCGAACGCTGGGTCAACCTGGGACGCACCCCACGACGGGCAACGGCGCTGTTGGCTGCCGAGACACTGGGCGAGGACGTCCACGCACTATGGCCGGCGCTGAGACAGGCCCGTGCCGCGCGGGCCGTCAGTCCCGAACTGGTGGCGCTGTACGACCAGCGAGCGGACCTTCCCGTTTCCGTGTTCGTGGACCTGCTGACGTCAGCTCGCGAGCGGATCGACGTGCTGGTCTACGCAGCGGTGTTCCTGCACGAGGCGTATCCCCGCCTGAACGAACTCCTTCGGGAACGTGCGGCCGACGGCTGTACGGTCCGGATCGCCATCGGTGACGCGGACAGCGAGAACGTCAGGCAGCGTGGACAGGAAGAGAGATTCGGGCACGGCATCGAATCCCGCTGCCGTCTCGCCCTCATGCACTACCGACCCTTGGCCGACATTCCCGGCATCGAGCTTCGAACGCACGACACGACCCTCTACAACAGCCTGTACCGGGCGGATGACGAAGCCTTGATCAATGCCCACGTCTGGGGTGTGAACGCGTACGGTGCGCCCGTGTGGCACCTTCGCCGCCACGAAGCCGGGGGCATGTTCGACACCTACGCCGAGAGCTTCGATGCGGTGTGGGAGACGGCCCGTCCCGTGGAGGAGTGACCGATGGCCCGGACCGAGTACTACGACGATCCCCACGCGCCCGCGCCGAACAGCATGGTCGTGGCAGCCTCCGCCGTCGTCACGGACGACCAGGGCCGCATCCTGCTGCAACGGCGCCGCGACAACGACCTGTGGGCCCTCCCCGGCGGCGGGATGGACCTCACGGACTCCCTCCCCGGCACGGCCGTCAGAGAGGTCAAGGAGGAGACGGGCCTCGACGTGGAGATCACGGGACTGGTCGGCACCTACACGGACCCGAAGCACATCATCGAGTACAGCGACGGCGAGGTCCGCCGCCAGTTCAACGTCTGCTTCACGGCCCGCATCACCGGGGGCACGCTGGCGATCTCGGACGAGAGCACGGAACTCCGCTTCGTGGAGTCGGCTGAGCTGGGGGCCCTGCCCATGCACCACACCCAACGCCTGCGAGTACAGCACTTCTTGGAGAGCCGCCCCGCCCCATACCTCGGCTAGCGGGCTCTGGCAGGTTCCAACAAGGCGTTGGAGGGGCCTTCCCGCGGTCGTTCTCGGGCCCTCGGCCACGCGTTGCCGCTGGCCAGACCACATGTAGGCGCTCAAAAAACGGGCGTACACCCAGGGCGTTTCTGTCGTGCTGGGGCCGGGATCGCTGGGAGCCGTGCCACCTGAACTTTGACGCTGCCCTACCCCCCTGCGGTGGTTCGGTGGTTCTAAGGCACTTTTGGTTTTCCTTATAGGTTTCTATATGCATACAGAAAAAGCCCAAGAATCACCGAACCACCGCACACGCCTTGCCGCCGTCCTCAGGCCGAGCCACCCAGTGCCCGGTACAGCGTCGCGCGGGAGACCCCGAGCGCCTTGGCGATGGCAGTGACGCTATCCCCTTTCGCGCGGCGGGCCTTGGCAGCAGCGAGCTTGTCCGCGTCCATGACCACCGGACGTCCGCCGGTACGCCCCTGAGCGCGGGCAGCGTCCAGTCCGGCGCGGGTGCGCTCCTTGATCAAGCTCCGCTCGAACTTCGCCATGGCGCCCACCACCTGAAGCATGAGCCGCCCGTCCGGGGTGTTCGGGTCGATGCTCGCCAGCGCGCCTGTCAGCACCTTGAAGCCGATCCCACGGGCAGCGAGCGAGTCCACCAGCGTCACGAGATCGATCAGCGAGCGAGCGAACCGGTCCAACTTCACACGC
Organism: Streptomyces sp. NPDC001373; assembly: GCF_042895815.1. Classification (NCBI taxonomy): domain Bacteria; kingdom Bacillati; phylum Actinomycetota; class Actinomycetes; order Kitasatosporales; family Streptomycetaceae; genus Streptomyces; species Streptomyces sp. NPDC001373. The sequence goes on along the minus strand of NZ_JBIAWQ010000001.1, from coordinate 513,309 downwards.
ACAGGGTGTCCCCAGGACGCAGGTAGTCCAGAGCGGCAGTCAGCTCCGGGCGGTCGGTGTTCTTGCCGCTCGCCTTGTCCGTGAAGACCCGGGCGCAGCCGGCGTCCGTCAGCGCGCCGTGCTGCAACTGCGCTTCCTGTTCGTCGGTAGAGACTCGCGCGTATCCGATCAGGTGACCTGAGGTCGTCGTCATGTAGGGATAGACTCAGAACTCATCTCAAGACATCAAGGGTTCCCGAGCTGTTCTGAGACGGGTTTTGATCCCGACGATGAGCGCCCCGGGGGTTCTGTGGCGGGTGCCTCGCAAACCATCGTTTTTGAGATGTTCGCAATTGTTGGTGTGCTGCCGCCCGCAGGCTGGCAGCATGCGGGTGCATGACAATGAAACCGGAGCGCGTGACTGTCCAGGCCGGCGCAATAGGGCACCTGATGCGGTGGCTGACTGCTGTTGAGCTGCAAGCTGAGCGAGTGTGCGCCCCTCCGCCGTTCGCGAACCCTGTCGGTGACACGCCGCCAGCTTCTGGCGCAGGGTTGGCTCAGGAGGCAGATGCTCTGCTGTTCGCATCCGCGTTGCGGGACTTCCTGAGGGCCGCCGACCTCATCAAGTGGACCGTTGATGGAACCGTCGCCACCAGTCCTGTAGACAAGGCTCTTCACTCATTCGAACTTGCCGTGCCGAACCTCAAGGACATTCGGGACGTTCTGGAGCACTTTGACGCCTACGAGAAGGGGCAAGGCGACTTCCAGAAGGCGGCAGTGAAAGGGGGCCAGGATGTCTGGACCTCTCGCATGTTGGTTGACCCTCGCGACGGCAGCCCCTTGTTGTTCCTAATGCCGGGCGACGGACAGAAGTGGACCCTGGATGTCCGTACGTCAACTGTAGCGGCGCAAGTGCTTTACGCATCGATTCAGAAGGCGCTTCTGGACCACCCGATGGGCTAAAGCGGCAGGGTTTGCGGGACATGCGCTAAGGGCTTGCAGAGAATCAACTTGCTCTCGAACACCTTGCCTGAGCTGCGATGTCAAGAGTGCGGCCACGCAACTTATTGTTCTGAAAGCCCTAAGGGCTGTCCCGTAAAGATCTTTGAGTCGGTAGGCCGTGACCGGCTCCTGCCCACTCGGCTTGCCTGTCGGCCGAGTGTGAGGTTGTGCAGGTGGGCGGTTCCGTTCATTGCGTTATGGACGCCGTCACCCTTCAATCGGCAGTCTCGGAGGATCTTCCAGATCTTCATGCGGGCGAAGGCGTGCTCGACACGGGCGCGGACCTGGCGGTGGGAAGTGTTGTGCTCTTCCTTCCAAGTCGGCAATTCGCTCTGCCCGCGCGCGGCGGTGCGGGATGACCAGGCCGGTGCCTCGGTGGCCGCCGTCGGCGATTACGGTGGTGCGGCCGACTGCGTCCTTGGCTCCGGACAGCGCCCACGCCTTGCAGTCGTTGCGGTTGCCGGGCAACGGCCGGCCGACCACGACGACGCGTCGGGTGTCGGCGTCAATGACGACCTGGTGGTTGGTGGAGTATCGGTAGTCCTTCGACTGCTCGGCTCTCTTGCGTGCTCATGGCAACAACACTGGACTCCTGCGCTTGGCCCCCACGTCCGACTATCCAACGGGCTCAACGTTCGGCACCAAGCTCCATCGACGTCATCCGGACGGACACCCGCCCCAATTTTCCCGGCCACGGGCGGGACCGACAGGGCCCGGGATGACTATCCAGGAAGGCTCCGACGCCGTAATCACACCAGACACCGCAAGATCTTTTCACGGGCCGCAGTGCCGGCCTGCGGGCAGTCAGGAGGGACATCGCTGCGGTGCCACAGCCCTGAGCAGACACTCGCGGTCGTCCACGCTGATCAATCCGTCCGGAAGGGTCCCCTCCTCCAGCAACGCGTGCAGGTCGGAAGCGTGTGAGGCGAAGGCAGCCCTGCACCACTCGCGTTCCGGGTGATCGCAATCCTTCCCGAACATCATCACCTGGCGTTCATCGTCGGCGTTGACGGGCAGAGACAGTTCCGCGGCAAGGACCAAGAGTTCTACCAGGTCGGGCCGCACCGCGATGTCAGGGACAGCTGCCAGGCGGATCAGGAAGGGTAGGACGGCCGGCATCACGGCGCTCACGTGGAAGACGTTGTTCATCAGGACGTTTTCCAGTACGGGCAGAGCCGCGGGGCCGGATACCTCATCCAGGAGACTGCGGAGCAGGACCGGGATCCCGGCAGGGCACCCGGGAATCTGCGACCAGTCGACATCCGTGCAGCCCAGCAGTGCGGGGTGGTCGCATGCAGCTCGCTCCATCTGTGGATACTCGCGGAGGAACCGGGAAACGGCAGCCTCTTTGACCGCCGCATCTATCACACACATCTCTCTGCCCCTGCCCTCACGACTTCGCCCCGAACGGCGTCCGCGAAACTCTTCCCGGGGCAGGCACCAAACGCAAGTGCCAGGCCATTAGCCTCCACCTCCCGCCCTGAGGTAGTGGCGCCCCAGCCCGGCACTGGATTTCGGGACAGCCCTTTGACGGAGCTTGGATCAACACGATGAGACCCTGGTTTGCGCCCACTCCTGTACGGCGAGCGTGTCGTGCGCCATGGCTGACACGTCGCGTGCCGTCTGTTGCGCCTCGCGAATCCACTCAGACATCGGGTCCTCATCCAAGACCTTCTGGAGTCTCTGACGGGCAGCCTCGGGTTGCCCCATGAGAGCTGCTGCTACGCCAGCGTTGAAGTTCTCCCAGAGATAGCCGGACCGGTCAGGCCGTTGCAGTAGGCATTCTGTGACCTTGTCGAGACCGGAGAATCGAGATCGGATGTCCTGCACATGTTGGGCGGCTTCAAGGGCCAGGGCATCGGCCACAGCAGTGAACTGCTCGTCGCTTCGGAAGTCCTCCGTTGGCCGCATCCCTTCGGCGAAGTCGAAGGCCAAGTGATCGAAGTCTTGCCAGAGCCACATAGCCCCGATCGTTAGTCCACTGCCCTGGCTCCAGCGCGGTGAAGGTTCGAACGTGTCGAGTACGTCGCCCACCTGCCGCATGCCACGACGGCTCAGGCGGTCCAGCTCCCACACCAGGAGGTGGCGGACCTCGCCGACGACCACGGCGGCAATCGCCTTGTCGAACTTCTCGCGCGTGACGCCGGCCTTGAAGGCCGACGCCTCGTCTGTCCAGACCTCCCGGACGGTCAGTCCTTCGCGCTGTGCCCGGTCCCTGAGGTCGCGTTCGTGCGCCTTCAAGGTGTCCTTGTTGTCCTGCAAGGTGCGGCGCAGGTAGAGGTCACACAACTTGGCCGGGTCGGTCGCTATGCCCATGAGAGTCACCCTAGGTTGGGGCGATCACGGGCCAAACCGATTATTTCTGCTGGTCAGGCCCGCAAACACCAGTGGGTTTACTCTCGGGGAGCTCCGGGTGCACGAGGTCGTCCCGCTTGAGCAGCAGCCGCACGCCGTGCCGTTCGAACCGCTCGTCGCGGACCTCCCGTACGGGGGAGGGCGGGCGGGGGTGCAGGAGGGCGTCGCGGCCGGCGGGGTGGTCCACCCTCCCATTGTGGGCGGCGGCGGCCCCGCCGCCGCACGCGGGAGCCGCGCCCGCACCCGTGGGAAGGGCGGGCGCGGGGCGGGGGCGCGGGACGGGCTACTTCAGGCGCTCCGCGACGCGGTCGCGCAGGGACTGCATCGTGAACCCCCTGGGGTCGATCTTGCCCGGCTGCCATTCGAGGTGGCCGATGACCGACGGGGACGTCCAGCCGTGGAACCGGCAGACGGCCGCCGCCGCGCGGGCGATGGCGTCCAGCTGGACGGCCGGCCAGGGGTCCTCGCCGTCGCCGAGGTTCTCGCACTCGAAGCCGTAGAAGTAGCGGTTGCCGTCGGTGTCGGCGCGGTGGGCCGGGGGGAGGCGCCGCTCGGCGATGACCGCCGCCAGGACGTCGGAGTCGCCGGCGCCGGCGTGGTTGGCGCGGCCGTAGCCGACGAGGTGGACGCGGCCGTCCTTGGTGATGACCCCGTGGCAGAGGGGACCGGGCAGGGCCCGGTCCCCGTCGCGGCAGAGTTCCACGGTGTAGGAGGCGCCGCTGGTGACGGTGTGGTGGATCATCACCCCGTGCACCGGCCCCCATGGCCCGCGGTGGTTGCGGTTGTGTACGCGCCAGTTCCCGACCTCGACGACGGTCAGGCCTTCGGCGCGCAGGGCGTTGATGAAGCGGTCCGCGGACATGGGTGCGGACATGGCCGCCTCCCTTACGGTACGTGCTCGGTTCGTTACGTACCGGTGTAGTGGAGGTGGCCCTTCCGCGACTAGGGCGTGTTTCGGCCAGTCGTCACACCGAGGCGAGCCAGAGGTCCGGTCCGAAGACCTCGTAGTGGATGTCGGACGCCGGGAGGCCCTTGGCGATCAGCTGCTCGCGGACGGACCGCATGAAGGGGAGCGGACCGCAGAGGTAGGCCTGGGTGCCGGGGGCGACGGGGATGCCGGCCAGGTCGAGGAGCCCGGTCTCGTCGCCCGGCTCGGCGTCGGACTCGTACCAGAAGCGGGCCGAGGCGTCGGGGAGCTTCTGCGCCAGGGCGCGGTGGTCGGAGCGCAGGGCGTGGTCGGCGGGCGTGCGGTCGGCGTGCAGGACGGTGACGGGGGCGGGGTGGCCGGTTTCGGCCAGGTGCTCCAGCATCGAGAGCATCGGGGTGCAGCCGATGCCGGCGGAGGCGAGCAGCACCGGTGCGGCGGAGTCCCGCAGGACCAGGTCGCCGTACGGGGCCGAGACGCGCAGGGTGTCGCCGGTGCGCACGCGGGTGTGGAGGTGGTGGGAGACCTCGCCGTCGGGGCCGCCGGTGCCGTGGACCCGCTTGACCGTGATGGCGCGGACGGCGGAGCCGGGGGAGCCGGAGAGGCTGTACTGGCGGATCTGGCGCGCGCCGTCGGGCAGTTCGGTCTGGACGGAGACGTACTGGCCGGGCTTGAAGCCGGGGGCGGGGGCGCCGTCCGCGGGGGTGAGGTGGAAGGTGGTGCAGTCGGCGGTCTCCTCGATCCGCGCGGCCACGGTCCACTCCCGCCAGACGTCGCCGGCCAGGACCTGCTGTTCGGCGTAGAGGCGCTCCTCGATGGCGATGAGGGCGTTCGCCATCAGCCAGTAGACCTCGTCCCAGGCCTCGGCGACCTCCGGGGTGACGGCCTCGCCGAGGACCTCGGTTATGGCCTCGAAGAGGTGCAGGTGGACGACCGGGTACTGCTCGCGGGTGACGCCGAGGGACGCGTGCTTGTGGGCGATGCGGCCGAGCATCACGTCCGGGCGGGTGTCCGGGTGCTCCAGGAGGTGGGTGGCGAAGGCCGCGATGGAGCCGGCGAGGGCCTGCTTCTGGAGGCCGGCGTTCTGGTTGCCCCGGTTGAACAGGTCGCGCAGGAGCGCCGGGTGGGCCGCGAACAGCTTCTCGTAGAACAGCTCCGTGATGTCGCCTATGGCCGCCCCGACGGCGGGCAGGGTGGCGCGTACGGTCGCGGCCGACTTCTCGGACAGCATGGGTGCTCCTCGCGTGGGTCGTTAATTGGTATGTGAGGTTCGTATTTAAAGTTGCGGCGGAGCCCTCCGCCGGGTGCGGAGGTCCGTTCGGGGCGGGTCTAGGGGGTCGGCCTCCCGGCCGGGCCGCGGGCGGCGCCCGCGATGCCGAGCAGGACGGGGCCCGTGGGGGCGGCCACCAGCTCGTCGACCGTGAGCGGGTCCAGTGCGGCGAAGAAGGCCTCCTGGGCCCGGCGCAGCGCGCCGCGCAGGACGCACGCCCCGCGCAGCGGGCAGGGGGTGGCGCCTTCGCACTCCACCACGTCCCCCGCGCCCTCCAGCTCCCGCACCACGCCGCCCACCGAGGCGACGCGTCCGGCCGCGGTGAGGGCCAGCCCGCCGCCGCGGCCGCGCCGCGCCTCGACCAGGCCGAGGTGCTGGAGTCGGGCGACCACCTTGGCGGTGTGGGTGTACGGAACCTCCATGGTCGCCGCCACCTCGCGGGTGGTGGGGAGTTCCGCGTCCTCGACCGCCAGGCGCATCAGGACGCGCAGCGCCAGGTCGGTGAATCGGGTCAGCCGCATGGCGGTAGCGTAGAAAAAATGGCATCGAAGATGCAAGTTAATGATGCGAACCCTGGCGGATGCCCAGCCGGGCCCGGAGTAGTCCCACCCTTTTGTGTAATGGTCCGACCGCGCTGCGTGCTGAAAGGCTTCTCCACCGCAGACCATGGAGTGATCGAAAGGCGAAGACATGTCGGTCCAGGCGGGCTCCGAAACCGAAGCCCAGACGCCGCAGCGCAGTCTCGGAACCGCGGCCGCGCGGAACTTGGCCAGCACCACCAAGTCCGCCCCGCAGATGCAGGAGATCACCTCGCGGTGGCTGCTGCGGATGCTCCCGTGGGTCTCGGTGCAGGGAGGCACCTACCGCCTCAACCGCCGCCTCAGCTACTCCGTCGGCAACGGCATCGTGGAGTTCGTCAAGACGGGCAGCCGGGTCCAGGTCATCCCCGCCGAACTCGGCGAGCTGCCCCTGCTGCGCGACTATGGCGACGAGGAGGTCCTCACCGAACTCGCCGCGCGCTGCCGGCAGGTCGACTTCGAGGCCGGCCAGGAGCTCACCTCCTTCGGCAGCCCCGCCGACCAGGTCTTCCTCCTCGCCCACGGCCGCGTCGACCAGATCGGCCCCGGCCTCTACGGTGACGACGCCGTCCTGCGCACCGTCGCCGACGGCGCCTACTTCGGCGAGGACGCCCTCACCGACGACGAGGCCATCTGGGAGTACACCGCCCGCGCCGTCACCCCGGGCACCGCCCTCGTCCTGACCCGCCGGGACTTCCGGCTCCTCGCCGACCGCGCCGACTCCCTGCGAGCCCACCTCGACCGCGAACGGGCCCGGCCCGAGCGCAACGCCAACCAGTACGGCGAGGCCGCCATCGACCTCTCGGCCGGCCACCACGGCGAGGCCCTCCTCCCCGGCACCTTCGTCGACTACGAGGCCCGCCCCCGCGAGTACGAGCTCTCCATCGCGCAGACGGTCCTGCGCGTCCACACCCGCGTCGCCGACCTCTACAACCATCCGATGAACCAGACCGAGCAGCAGCTGCGGCTCACGGTCGAGGCGCTGCGGGAGCGCCAGGAGCACGAGATGCTCAACAACCCCGACTTCGGCCTGCTCCACAACGCCGACTACGACCAGCGCATCCAGCCCCACGACGGCGCGCCCACCCCCGACGACTTCGACGCGCTGCTCAGCATGCGCCGCGACTCCGACCTCTTCCTCGCCCACCCCAAGGCCATCGCCGCCTTCGGCCGCGAGTGCAACAGGCGCGGCCTCTACCCCGAGACCGTCGACGTCGCCGGGACCCGGGTGCGGGCCTGGCGGGGCGTCCCCCTCTTCCCGTGCGACAAGATCCCGGTCAGCGACGCCCGTACGACGTCCATCCTGTGCATGCGCACCGGCGAGGAGAACCAGGGCGTGATCGGGCTCCACCAGCCCGGCATCCCCGACGAGATCGAGCCGAGCATGTCGGTGCGCTTCATGGGCATCAGCGAGCAGGCGATCATGTCCTACCTGGTCACCGCCTACTTCTCCGCCGCCGTGCTCGTCCCCGACGCGCTCGGCGTACTGGAGAACGTCGAGATCGGCCGCCGCCGCTGATGGCCGCGCAGACCATCGCCGCCGGCGAGGGGCAGGAGGCGGCCGCCCTGCTGGAGGGCACGAAGGAGACGGTCGACCCGGAGCTGCGCCGTGCCGTCGAGAGCCTGCCCGGCCCCACGCGCCGCGTGGCGATGTACCACTTCGGCTGGGAGTACGAAGACGGCAGCCCGGCCGCCGTCGGCGCGGGCAAGGCCATCCGCCCGGCTCTCGTCCTCGCCTCGGCGCGGGCCCTCGGCGGGCCCCGCGGCAACCCGGAGTCCCTCCTCAGGGCGGCGGCCGCCGTGGAGCTCGCGCACAACTTCACGCTGCTCCACGACGACGTCATCGACAACGACTCCCGCCGGCGCGGACGGCCCACCGCCTGGGCCGTCTTCGGGATCCCGGACGCCCTCCTCGCGGGCGACGCCATGATGGCCCTCGCCCTGCGGATGCTCGCCGACGACCCGCACCCGGCCTCGGCGCGCGCCTCGGCCCGCCTCGCGGCCTGCATCGTCGAGCTGTGCGCGGGGCAGCAGGCGGACTGCGCCTTCGAACGGCGCGCGTCCGTCTCGCTGGAGGAGTGCCTGGCCATGGCCACGGCCAAGACCGGCGCCCTCCTGGGCTGCGCCTGCGCGGTCGGCGCGCTGTACGCGGGCGCCGGCCCGGAGGAGGTCGAGGCGATGGACGCCTTCGGCCGGGAGGCCGGCCTCGCCTTCCAGCTGATCGACGACCTGATCGGCATCTGGGGAGACCCTGGGCACACCGGCAAGCCCGCCGGGGCCGACCTGCTCGCCCGCAAGAAGTCCCTCCCGGTCGTGGCCGCCCTCACTTCGGGCACCGAGTCGGGGGAGGAACTCGCGGCCCTGTACGCCGGCCCCATGACCGGGGAGGACGACGTACGGCGGGCCGCCCGGGCCGTGGAGCGGGCCGGCGGCCGGGACTGGGCGCAGGCGCACGCCGGCGACCGGATGGGCCGGGCGGTGCAGGAGCTGTCCCGCGCGGTGCCGGACGTGGCGGCGGCGGGCGGCCTGCTGTCGCTCGCGGAGTTCGTGACGCGCCGCACGAGGTAACAGGGGGAGCGGGGGAGGCCTGTTCCGGCACCGCGGGGGTGCCGGAACAGGCCTTTTCGCGCGCTCGGACCAACTCTAGGATCGCTCGCGGTAGTTGACGCGAGTGAAGGGTGTGACCTGTGGTGCTGGAGATACGCCAGGCGGATCAGTCGGACCGGGACGCCGTCGCGCGCCTGCTGGACGAGACCTTCCGCAGCGACCCGGTCAGCTCCTGGGTCTTTCCCGACCCCGTGCACCGGGCCGCCGTCCACGGCAGGTTCCTCGGCGTCTTCGTGGACGTCGCCCTGGCGGAGGGTCGGATCGACTACGCCGCGGACGGCTCGGCGGCCGCGCTGTGGCTGCGGATCCCGGCCGGCGATCCGGAGGGCGGGGCCGCCGAGGACGACGTCCCGGCGAGGATGCGCGCGGTCGCCGACCCCGGCAACGAGCGGTGCGAGCTCGTCGGGCGGCTCACCGGGGCGGTCCACCCCACCACCGAGGAGCACGAGTACCTGCTGATGATCGCGGTCGCACCCGGCCGGCAGGGCGAGGGGCTGGGCACGGAGCTGATCCGGCCGGTGCTGGAGCGCTGCGACCGGGACGGGGTCCCGGCGTACCTGGAGGCGAGCAGCGAGCGGAGCATGCGCCTGTACGAGCGGCTGGGCTGGGAGTTCACCGGCGAGACGGTGCAGCTGCCGGACGGTCCGCCGATGTGGCCCATGTGGCGCAAGCCCCGGGGGTAGGGGGCCCGAGTCCGCGCGCGACCCCTTGCCTAACCACTACAGCTGAAGTACTTTAACTGTCGTGCCTCGATGCGGTGGCACTTCCCCGACGGAAGAGATCTCGCTTGCGCAAGCTCACGTACTTCATCGCCACCACGGTCGACGGGTTCATCGGAGCCCCGGACGGTGATGCCGATTTCATGTACGCCCACGTCGACCAGGAGTTCCTCGGACACCTGATCGCCGAGTACCCGGAGACCATCGCCGCCGCCGGCCGCGCCCACCTCGGCCTCGCCGGCACGGCCCCGAAGCGCTTCGACGCGGTGATCATGGGCCGGGGCGCCTACGAGCCGGGCCTCAGGGCCGGCATGACCAGCCCGTACGGCCACTTCCGCGAGCAGTACGTCGTCTCGCGCTCCCTCACCGAGGCCCCCGACCCCGGGGTGCAGCTGATCGGCGGGGACATCGCCGCCGAGGTCCGCGAGCTCAAGGAGCGGGACGGCCTGGGCATCTGGCTGTGCGGCGGCGCCGACCTCGCGGCCCAGCTGGTCGACGAGATCGACGAGTACATCGTCAAGACCTACCCCGTCGTGGCGGGCACCGGCATGCCGATGTCCCGCGCCGGCTTCGGGGTGCGCCCGCTGGAGCTGACCGGCTGCACCGCCTTCGGCGGCGGCCAGGTCGTCACCTCGTACGACGTCAGGCGCTGACCGGCCGGACGCGCGGAACCGGCCTACCGTGGAGGTATGGCCGGTGAACAGCAGCGGTACGAACACGTGACGGTCGCCCCGCAGGCCGGGCACGAGCAGAGGATCTGCCCGGCCTGCGGGAAACCCGTGGAGACGGTGGTCCGCCGCCGCAAGTCGCTGGGGATCTTCATTCCCGAGTGGGGCCCCGGCCCCTGCCGGAACGCGGACTGTCCCCGGAGCGCGCCCGCGGAGGGATGACCCTCCGCGGGCGCCGCCCGTTCACGGGGGGCCCGAGGGCCCCCGGACCCGTGCGGGGCCTCAGCCCTTGGTGCCCAGCCCCGAGCCGACCAGGCCGTTCGCCCACAGCTGGTTGACGCGCGAACGCTCGGTGCTGTTCGGGTAGGCGTTGGTGCACGAGGTGCCCGGGCCGCCACCCGACATCAGCTCGCTGCACGGACCCGAGTAGTGGTCCGGCAGGCCCAGCACGTGCCCGGTCTCGTGGGCCGTCACGCGGGTGGAGTTGTACTGCTGGTTCTGGGCGTAGTCGAGGAAGATGTATCCCCGTCCGTGCCCGTCCGTGCTCGCGTACGAGCCGCGGGAGTCGTTGCCCTCGTAGTACGAGAAGTTCCCGCCCGAGGCCACCTCCTGCAGCTTCACGTTGGCGACCGAACCGTTCCAGATGCGGGTCGAGTTGGCTATCTGGGTGCGGAAGCTGGGCGCGTTGCGGGTGTTGTAGGTGACCGTGACGACGGCCGTGGCGCTCGGGTTCGCGGCACGCTGCTCGGCGACCGCGCGCTGGACAGCCTCGAAGAACGCCTTGTTCGCGGCCTGGTTCTCCGGCGAGCGCTCGTACGCGGCGTAGCTCGCCGGGCTGCCGCCCGCCGGGGTCGCGGCCGTGGCCGTCGGGACGACGCCGGCGAGGACGGCGACGACGCCGAGTCCGACGGACGCGGCGGACAGCATGGTCCTGCGGGAGTGGCGCATGTGGGGGGCTCCTACTCGTTGGTGCGGTGGGGGGTGGAGAGGACGTCCGGTACCGGAGTCTGCGGGAGCCGATGGGGGCGGCGGATGATGTCAGAGGCCGATAACACCGCCCTATCGGGGGGTTTCGGTGAGATTTACCTTGGTCAACTAGCGTGAGAATGGCGGGATTCGGGGGGCTATAGGCGGCTGGTGCGGCCCCCTGGGCCCGCCTACCCTCGGGTCATGGAGCTCGAGGTGAGGCACCTGCGCGCGCTGTGCGCCATCGCCGACGCCGGCAGCCTGCACAAGGCCGCCCGGCAGCTCGGCGTGAGCCAGCCCTCCCTGACGACGCAGCTTCGCCGGATCGAACGGGCCCTGGAAGGCGAGCTGTTCCTCCGCGAGCGCACCGGCTGCCGGCCGACTCCCTTCGGGCGTACGGTCCTCGGGCGGGCGAGACCGCTCCTCGCCGAGATGGCCGCACTGGTCGCCGAGGCGCGGGCCGCCGCGCACGGCCCGCGGCTGCGGATCGGCTCGACCGCGAGCCGGGCCCTGCCGGGGTGGCTGCGCCGGCTCCACCGGCGCGCACCGGACACCGAGACCACGCTGGTGGTCGACGTCTCGGCGAACGCCCTGCTGCGGATGACCGCGGCCGGGCAGCTGGACGTGGCGTTCGTGCACGAGGTGGAGGGCAGCCCGCTGCGGGTGCCGGACGGGCTGGAACTGCGGGTGCTGATGGAGCGCGAGCCGCAGTTCGTGTCCATGTCCCTGGACCACCCTGCCGCACGGTCGCCGGTGGTGGAGTTACAGGACCTGGCCGGGGACCGCTGGACGGTGGACCCCTCGGTCGACGGTGAATGGGACGGTCTGCGGCGGGTGTTCGCGCGGGCCGGCCTCACCCCGCAGGTCCTGCACGCCGACTATCACACGGCGGCGTCGCTGATCGTCTCCGGCGAGGCGGTGGCGCCGTGCCAGCCGACGTCGGGCCCGCGGGAGGACATGGCGATCCGCCCGCTGCTGGGTGACCCCCTGGCGGTCCGCCTGCTGCTGGCCACCCGCCCCGGGGAGCATGCGGAGGCCTACGACGACCTCCGCGCCGCCTACCGCGAGGCGGCCCTGGGCGCCCCGCCCTACCGTGCGTGGCTCTCGCGGCAGGGGAGTCCCCTGCTGGTGGCTTAGGGCCCGCCGTCGCCCCGCGAGCCGTCGGGGGCGACACCGCCCAGGTGTCCCCCGGTCCAGTGGGTCCCGGGCGGCCGTCCCGGTCCGCCCTGCCGGAGCTCCGCCCGCCCCCACCCCCGCCTCCGCCCCACCCCCACGTCCGCCCCCGCCCCGTGAGGACGCGCGGGCGGCCTGTGGCGTGCTTGACTTCCCCCAACCGCGATATATCGTGTTCTGAAGAAGACGCGATATGTTGCGTGCGTCAGTCCATGAGGAGGAGCAGCACCATGCCTGAGCAGATGACCTGGTCCGTTCCCGCCCCCCAGCGGCTCGCCTTCGAGCAGCCGGTCACGGACCTGCGTGTCCGCGTCGTCGCCGGCACCGTCAACGTCGTCGCCGCCGAGGACGGTCCCGCCCGTCTGGAGGTCACCGAGGTCGACGGGCCCCCGCTGCACGTGGTGCAGGAGGGCGGCACGCTGACGCTGTCCTACGAGGACCTCCCCTGGAACGGTTCCCAGGGCTTCAGGAAGTGGATCGAGAACAAGCCCTGGAAGGCCTGGTCCGGATCCTCCTCCGAGGGGCGCAAGGCCTGGGAGCGCAGCGTCACCGTCACCCTGACCGTGCCCGCCGGCACCACCGTCCAGCTGGCCACCGTCAGCGCCACCGCCTTCGTCTCCGGCATCTCGGCCGCCACCGAGGTCAACGGGGTCTCGGGCGACGCCACCCTGGTCGGCCTCTCCGGGCGGGTCAGGGCGCACACCGTGTCCGGCAGCGTCGAGGCGCAGTCCGTCACCGGTGAGCTCGGCTTCCACTCGGTCTCCGGCGGTCTGACCGTCGTCGACGGCGCGGGCGGCAGCGTGCGGGCCGACTCCGTCAGCGGCGACATGCTCATCGACCTCGCCCCGCACGGCGCGGGCCCCAAGCCGGTGGACATCTCCCTCAACTCCGTCTCCGGCCAGGTCGCGATCCGCCTCCCGCATCCCGCCGACGCCAAGGTCGAGGCCAACACGGCGACCGGCAGCGTCTCCAACGCCTTCGAGGACCTGAGGGTCACCGGACAGCTGGGCGCCAAGCGGATCACCGGCACCCTCGGCACGGGCTCGGGCACCCTGCGGGCCACCACCGTCTCGGGCTCCATCGCCGTGCTGCGCCGCCCGCAGGCCGACGGCGACGCCGCCGCCCCCCTCCAGCTCGACAAGAAGGTGCTCTGACATGCCGCCCGTCTTCGCCCACGGCCGCCTCCGGCTCTACCTCCTCAAGCTGCTGGACGAGGCGCCCCGCCACGGGTACGAGGTGATCCGCCTGCTGGAGGAGCGCTTCCAGGGGCTGTACGCGCCCTCCGCCGGCACCGTGTACCCGCGGCTGGCGAAGCTGGAGGCCGAGGGGCTCGTCACGTACGCCACCGAGGGCGGGCGCAAGGTGTACTCGATCACCGAGGCGGGCCGGGCCGAACTCGCCGACCGGGGCGGGGAGCTGGCCGACCTGGAGCTGGAGATCCGCGACTCGGTCTCCGAGCTGGCCGCCGAGATCCGCGACGACGTCCGGGGCGCCGCGGGCGACCTGCGGCGTGAGATGAGGGCCGCCGCCAGCGCCTCGGCGACCCCGGTCGAGGACGAGTCCTGGAAGGCCGCCAAGGAGGAGCTCCGCAAGGCGAAGCAGGAGTGGAAGGAGCAGGCCCGCCGGGCGAAGGACGAGAGCCGCCGGGCCCGCGAGGAGGCGCAGCAGGCCCGCCGCCAGGCCAAGGAGGCCCAGGAGCGGGCCCGCGAGGAGGTCCAGCGGATCGCCGCGCAGCTCCAGGAGCAGTTCAGCAGGACGGGCGGGATGATCGGCAGCCTCGCCGGGGCCTGGCTGGGCAACGGCGGCTCCACCGCCCCGGAGGCGCCCGCCCCTCCGGGGCCGGCCGGCCGGTCCTGGGCCGGGGACCTGGAGCCCACCGCCGACCCGGCCCGCGACCTGGACCGGCTGCTGGACCGCTTCCGGGACGACATCCGCGACGCGGCCCGCGACCACGGGGTCACCCCGGCCCAGCTGTCCGAGGCCCGGGCCCACCTGGCGGCCGCGGCGGCCCGCATCGAGGCGAACCTGCGCCGGGGGGCCTAGGTCAGGCCGCGAGGACCGTCTCCACCCGCGCGTACGTGACTCCGTGGTCCGCCGGGACCTCGGAGACCACGCCCGGGCGGGAGACCAGGGCCAGGAGCAGGTGAGGGGTGCCGATGTGGCGGTCCTTGCGGCCCAGTGCGATGCGCAGGGACTGCTCCAGGGCCTTTCTCGCGCCCTGGGTGAGGGGGACGGCGGCGGCTCAGACCGTGAGGACGATCTTCCCGAACAGGTCGCCGGACTCCAGGCGCTCGAAGCCCTCGCGGGCCCGGTCCAGGGGGAGAACCTCGTCGATGACCGGGCGGACGCCGGTGGTGGCGCAGAAGGCCAGGAGGTCCTCCAGCTCGTCCTTCGTCCCCATGGTCGAGCCGACCACCTTCAGCTCCAGGAAGAAGATCCGCCGCAGCTCCCCGTGCGGCGGGGTGTCCCCGCTGGTGGCACCCGAGATGACCAGGGTGCCGCCGGGGCGCAGGCACTTGACCGAGTGGGACCAGGTGGCCGCGCCCACGGTCTCGATCACCGCGTCCACGCGCTGCGGGAGCCGGGCGCCCGGGGGGAAGGCCTCCAGGGCGCCGAGCTCCACCGCGCGCTTGCGCTTGGCCTCGTCGCGGCTGGTGGCGTAGACCCGCAGGCCCGCCGCCCGGCCGAGGACGATCGCGGCGGTGGCGACCCCGCCGCCGGCGCCCTGGACGAGGACCGAGTCCCCGGGGCGGACCCCGGCGTTGGTGAAGAGCATCCGGTACGCCGTCAGCCAGGCCGTCGGCATGCAGGCGGCCTCCGCGAAGGAGAGCTCCGCGGGCTTGCTCAGCACGTTCCAGGCCGGGACGCTGACCTGCTCGGCGAAGGTCCCCTGGTAGCGCTCGGTCAGGACCGAGCGGGGCTCGTCCGGGCCGACGCCGTGGCCGCTCTGGCCGATCACGGAGTGCAGGACGACCTCGTTGCCGTCCTGGTCGGTGCCGGCCGCGTCGCAGCCGAGGATCATGGGCAGTTTGTCGGAGTCGAGCCCCACCCCGCGCAGGGACCACAGGTCGTGGTGGTTCAGCGAGGCGGCTCTGACGTTGACGGTCACCCAGCCGGGGCGGGCCTCGGGTGCCGGGCGTTCGCCCAGCACGAGGCCGTTCAGGGGCTGGTCTCGGTCGATTCGGGCGGCGTAGGCAGCGAACATGGCGCCAGAGGCTACCGGTCGGTAGGGCTCCTGACCAGGGGCGACCGGGTCCAAGCAGGCAGGAACGGAAGCGGAGGGAGTTCTCTCAACTACCGTCTGTGCCATGTGATTTGTGGGCTCCATAAGGCTAAACGGAAGAGATCGACTGTCTCCGGATGGGGGTAATATTCAGGCCATGCGGTGGCTCGCCATGATCGTGTCGAGCGCCCCGCACACTCCTGCCGCGTTCCCGGGGCGCCCTTCGCGCGCTCTTTCCGCGCGCCCGGTCGTGCCTGGTCGTGCCTGGTCGAGCCGGTGAGGAGGCCCACGGCGGGCCGCGGCGAAGGACCCGGCGTCCCCTCCCCGTTCGGGGGCGGGGAGGGTGCGTTCCCCTGCGCGGCGGCCTTCCGTACACGAAGAGGCCCGGCCGGATCGCTCCGGCCGGGCCTCTTCGTGTACCGCCCCGCGGGGCTGGGGCCTGCGCTCAGACGAGGCGGGCCACCCCGTCGGCCTTCGCCGCCGCGGCGACCGCGGCCGTGACGGCCTCGGCGACGCGCTCGTCGAACGGTGAGGGGATCACGTAGTCGGCGGCGAGCTCGTCACCCACGACACCGGCGATGGCGTCGGCGGCGGCGATCTTCATGCCCTCGGTGATCCGGGTCGCGCGGACCTTCAGGGCGCCCGCGAAGATGCCCGGGAAGGCCAGCACGTTGTTGATCTGGTTCGGGAAGTCCGAACGGCCCGTGGCCACGACCGCCGCGTACTTGTGCGCGATGTCGGGGTGGACCTCCGGGTTCGGGTTGGCCATGGCGAAGACGAAGGAGTTCCGGGCCATCGAGGCCACGGCCTCCTCGCCCACCGTGCCGCCGGAGACGCCGATGAAGACGTCGGCGCCCGCGAGGGCCTCCTCCAGCGTGCCGCTGCGGCCCGTCCTGTTGGTCAGGCCCGCGATCTCCGCCTTGACGTCCGTCAGGTCGGTGCGGTCCGCCGAGACGACGCCCTTGCGGTCGGTGACGCACACGTCGCCGATGCCCGCGTCCACGAGGATCTTGGCGATGGCGATGCCCGCCGCGCCGGCGCCCGCGATCACGGCGCGCAGGTCGCCGAGGGTGCGGCCGGTCAGCTTGGCCGCGTTGCGCAGGGCGGCCAGCGTCACGATGGCCGTGCCGTGCTGGTCGTCGTGGAAGACCGGGATGTCCAGGGCCTCCTGGAGGCGCCGCTCGATCTCGAAGCAGCGCGGGGCGGAGATGTCCTCCAGGTTCACCCCGCCGAAGGACGGCGCCAGACGGATGACCGTCTCGACGATCTCGTCCGTGTCCTTGGTCGCGAGCGCGATCGGCACCGCGTCCACGCCGCCGAACTGCTTGAACAGGATCGCCTTGCCCTCCATGACGGGGAGGGAGGCCTCGGGACCGATGTCACCGAGTCCGAGCACGGCCGTACCGTCGGTGACGACGGCGACCACGTTGGACTTCCAGGTGTACTCGTTCACGAGCTCGGGCTGCTCGGCGATGGCGGTGCACACCTTCGCCACGCCGGGCGTGTAGGCCAGGGACAGGTCATCCTTGTCCTTGACGGGCACGGTGGCCTGGATGGCCATCTTGCCGCCCCGGTGCAGCGCGAACACCGCATCGGGGTTGTTGTCCGTCGCACTGTCACTGCGAGGGTTGACGATCTCCGCTGCCACTTCGTGTGACCCCTTAAGTCCTTTGATCATTGAGGGTGGCCACTCCTGGTTAAGGGGTGGGCGGGCACCGCGTTCGTACTCCGCATCGACGGTTGGCCCGTCTCCGCGGAGGGGAGGTTCGTACGCGCGGGCGCGCCGCACGCGCGCCCTGAGCCCCGGATGAGGGGTGTAAGGATCTGTTCTACCCGAAGAGCACACGCCCAGACGAGTCGATTCCGGACCGATCGTAGGGTCCTTGTCCCGGTTTTGGCCAAAAGTCCAAAGGTCTGTGTCCAACACCTGAGACGCACCGCAAATAGTGAGGTGAAAACGCCAGGTCACGGCGGTTTGTGCGGCTCCGAGGGGCCTTGCCCGCAGTCCTGTTGGGTAGTCGGGGGCGCCCGTTATCTGATTTTGACCTCACGGGCACCCTGAATGCGCCAGTCCGAATGGCAAGATGCCGTAATCACACAGGGACGCGGCACTCGATGGTGCGTGCTCGACCTGTTCTCGGATGCTTTTCCACCCCCGTCGGAGGAACCAGCTCATGACCGCAAGCACCACCCGTCGTACGACCGCCGCCCGGTCCCGGATCGCCGCGGTCGGCGCGATCGCGGTCGCCGGCGCCCTGATCCTCACCGGCTGTGGCGACCAGACCGACAAGGCTTCCTCCGGCACGGGCAAGGCGGACAGCAGCGCCCCGCTGTTCTCCAAGCTGCCTAAGAAGATCCAGGACGCCGGTGTCATCAAGGTCGGCTCGGACACCGCCTACGCCCCGATGGAGTACGTCGACAACGGCAAGATCGTCGGCGTGGACCCGGACCTCGCCGAGGCGCTCGGCAAGCAGCTCGGCGTGAAGTTCGTCTTCACCTCCGGCACCTTCGACGGCCTGATCACCTCGCTGGAGACCGGCCGCCAGGACGTCGCGATCTCCTCGATCACGGACAACAAGAAGCGCCAGGAAGGCCTCGACGACAAGGGCCAGAAGATCGGCAAGGGCGTCGACTTCGTCGACTACATGTCCTCCGGCGTCTCGCTCCTGGTCAAGAAGGGCAACCCGGACAACATCAAGTCCCTCGACGACCTCTGCGGCAAGACGGTCGCCGTCCAGCGCGGCACCATCTACGAGGACACCTTCAAGGCCCAGGCCGACAAGTGCGGCGCCGACAAGAAGCTCACCATCGAGGCCTTCGACACCGACGCCGAGGCCCAGACCCGCGTCAAGGCCGGCGGCGCCGTGGCCGACCTGAACGACTACCCGGTCACCGCCTACATCGCCAAGACCTCCGGCGGCGGCAACGACTTCGAGGTCGGCGGCGCGCAGTCCGACGTCGGTCTCTTCGGCATCGCGGTCTCCAAGGACAACACCCAGCTCCGGGACGCCCTGAAGGACGCCCTCGACGCCACCATCAAGGACGGCTCCTACGCCAAGGTCCTCGAGAAGTGGAACGTGAAGGAAAGCGCCGTGCAGTCCGCCACGGTCAACGCTGGAAAGTAATACCGAGCGCTCCACTGAAGGGCAGTCATTGTGACTGACAAGATCGACAAGGGTTCGGCCGCGACTCCGCCGGCCGGGCCCGGGGCCTCGGGCACCACCCCCTACGAGGCCATCAAGGCAATCCCCGTACGGCACTACGGCCGCTGGATCAGCGCTGTGGTCGTCGCCGTGCTCCTCGGATGGCTTCTCTACGCCTTCTCCCAGGGCAAGATCATGTGGGCGACGGTCGGCGACAAGCTGTTCGACCCCTCGGTCCTCAGCGGCCTCGGCAACACCGTCATCATCAGCGTCTCGTCCATGGCGCTGGGCCTCGTGCTCGGCATCCTGTTCGCGGTGATGCGGCTGTCGAAGAACCCGGTCACGAGCTTCGTGTCCTGGATCTACATCTGGTTCTTCCGCGGCACCCCGGTCTACGTGCAGCTGCTGGTGTGGTTCAACCTGTCGCTGATCTTCCAGTACATCAACCTGGGGCCGATCTACAAGAACGAGACCGTCGACGTCCTGACGCCGTTCATGGTCGCCCTGCTGGGCCTCGGCCTGAACGAGGGCGCCTACATGGCGGAGATCGTCCGCTCTGGCATCCAGTCCGTCGACGAGGGCCAGACCGAGGCCTCGCACGCGCTCGGCATGACCCAGATGCAGACCATGCGCCGCGTCGTTCTCCCGCAGGCGATGCGCGTGATCATCCCGCCGACCGGCAACGAGTTCATCAACATGCTGAAGACCTCCTCCCTGGTCTCGGCGGTGCAGTACCCCGAACTCCTGCGGGCCAGCTCCAACATCGGCACCACGGCGGGCGCCATCATGGAGATGCTCTTCGTGGCGTCCATCTGGTACCTGACCCTGACCAGCATCTTCAGCGTCGGCCAGTACTACCTGGAGCGCCGCTACGCCCGCGGCTCGCTGCGCACCCTGCCCCCCACCCCGTTCGAGCGGCTCAAGGCCAACCTGAACATGTTCCGCCGTACGGAGGTGGCGAAGTGACCGCCCAGCCGATGGTCAAGGCCGAAGGCGTCCACAAGTCGTACGGCGCCGCCCACATCCTGCGGGGCATCGACCTGGAAGTCGCCCCCCGCGAGGTCTTCTGCCTGGTCGGCCCGTCCGGCTCCGGCAAGTCCACCTTCCTGCGGTGCATCAACCACCTGGAGCGCATCAACGCCGGCCGGCTCTCGGTCGACGGCCAGCTGGTGGGGTACAAGCAGAAGGGCGACAAGCTCTACGAGCTGAAGGACAGCGAGGTCGCCGCACAGCGCCGCGACATCGGCATGGTCTTCCAGCGCTTCAACCTCTTCCCGCACATGACGGCCATAGAGAACGTCATGGAAGCGCCCGTCATGGTCAAGGGCGAGAGCAAGGCGACGGCGCGCGAGCGCGCCGTCAAGCTCCTGGACCGCGTGGGCCTCGGGGACAAGGGCGGGAACTACCCGACGCAGCTCTCCGGCGGCCAGCAGCAGCGCGTGGCGATCGCCCGCGCGCTGGCCATGGAGCCGAAGCTGATGCTCTTCGACGAGCCCACCTCGGCCCTCGACCCGGAGCTGGTCGGCGACGTCCTCGACGTCATGCGCGACCTGGCCGAGTCGGGCATGACCATGATCGTGGTGACCCACGAGATGGGCTTCGCCCGCGAGGTCGGCGACAACCTCGTCTTCATGGACGGCGGCGTCGTGGTCGAGTCCGGCCACCCGCGCGAGGTGCTCGGCAATCCGCAGCACGATCGCACGAAGGCGTTCCTCTCCAAGGTGCTCTAGCGCTCCGGGCCCCGAAGGGGTGCGGAGAAGGGGCGGTACGGGTCTGCCGTACCGCCCCTTCGCGCTGCCGCCGGGGAAGTTCCTACTTCAGTCCCAGGACCAGCGCGTCCGAGGGGGAGCGCCAGACCGTGCGGGCCTCGGCGAAGCCGGCCTCGCGCAGGGCGCGGGCGTGCCAGGCCTCGTCGGGGGTGTCCCCGTCGGCGTGCTCCCCGTAGAGGGCGAAGCGGGGCTGCACGGACTCGGACAGGACCGGGTCGGAGGCGGCCAGGGCCCACCACTCGCGCCAGTCCAGCGCCCCGGCCGCCCGTGCCCGGTCCATCCCGGCGTGCCGGTGGGCGCGCTCGGCGGCGTCGATGCGCGGGGTGGAGGCGCCGGGCATGCGGTCGGCGTTCATGAAGACCCCGCCGGGGCGGACCAGCGGCGCGATCCGGCGGTAGAGGGCCGCCAGGTCGTCGCTGTGCAGCCAGTGCAGGGCGGTCGCGGTCAGGACGGCGTCGTACGCGTCGTACGGCAGCGCGGCGGGCCAGCCGGGGTCCTTGAGGTCGGCCGTGACGAAGGCGGCCCGGTCGTCGCCGGCGAAGTGGCCGCGGGCGATGGCCAGCAGCGCGGGGTCGAGATCCAGCCCCGTGGCGACCGCCTCCGGGAACCGTTTCAGGAGGCGGTCCGTGATACTTCCCGTACCGCACGCGAGGTCCAGCACCCGGGGCGCGGGGCCGGTCAGCGCCTCGACCATGTCCAGCATCACCCGGAACCGCTCCTCGCGGTCGGGCATGTACCACTCCTGCTGGCGGTCCCAGCTGTCCTGCCAGGCCTGCCAGTCCGTACCGAACGAGCCAGTCGCCGCATCCGTCACCCCGAACCCCTCCGTACGTAATACCCTCGAAGCGAGAGCAGCCGTTACCGGCGCCCGCACCGACCCTAACCCGCAGCTGTAAGGACTACAAGTGGAACTGGCCCATTACTCGGACTATGCCGTGCGCCTGGTCAACACCGAGGAGCCGGCCCGCAACAAGGACGCCCTCACTTCGGCGGACGACGTCCGTGCCCTCTTCGGCGCCAGCGTGCAGATGGCCCGCCGGGTCACCGACACCGACGTCACCCGCTTCCGCAACGTCCGCGGCAGGCTGCGCGCCGTCTTCGAGGCCGCCGACAGCGGCGACCACGTCCTCGCGGTGGACCTCCTCAACTCCCTGCTCATGGAGTTCCCCGTCAGCCCCCAGGTCTCCGGCCACGAGCTCGTCGGCCCCGACGGCCGCCCCGACTGGCACATCCACCTCGCCGACCACCCGTCCAACGCCTCCGCCGGCTACGCCGCGATCGCCTCCTTCGGGCTGGCCTTCCACCTCACCGAGCACGGCCCCGACCGGCTCGGCCTCTGCCAGGCCCCGCCCTGCCGCAACGCCTACCTCGACACCTCCACCAACCGCTCCCGGCGCTACTGCTCCGACCGCTGCGCCACCCGCGCCAACGTCGCCGCCTACCGCGCCCGCAAGCGCCTGGAGGCCGAGGAGTCCGCGCGCAGCGGCCGGACCGCCGAGAGCGCCCAGGACAGCCGGGCCCTCAGCGAACTCTGATGGGCCCCGCGGGGCCGCAGCCGCAGCACGGCCGTCGCCAGCACGAGCTCGTCGGGGACGGCCCCGTAGTCGGTGCTGTCCCCCGTCTCGTTGAACGGGTTGTCGCCGAGCATCCACCAGCCGCCCGGCCGGCGCTCGGCGGCCCGCTTCACCACCAGCAGGTCCTGCTGGAGCGGATGCCGGAACACCACCACGTCACCCGGCCGGACCAGCGCCCCGTACCGGACCACCATCCGGTCCCCGTGCAGCAGCGTCGGCACCATCGACGGTCCCGACACCTCCGTGATCCCGATGCGCACCCGCGCCCGCCCGCTCTCCGCCATCTCCGGCCTCCTCGTCCTTGCCCCGCATGCTGCCGCACGGCCCCGTAGGTTCGCTCACCACTCCTCGGCCGAGGCTGGACTTTTGTCCTAAGCCCATGGGGGCGCCCGCGATTTCCGTCTTCTCAGCGAGTAATCTCCACCCTTGAGAAGACGATCACGAGGAGGACCCACTCCATGCTTTCCCGCTTCTTCGCCCCCAAGGTGAAGGTCTCCGCCCACTGCGACCTGCCCTGCGGCGTGTACGACCCGGCCCAGGCCCGCATCGAGGCCGAGTCCGTCAAGGCCGTCCAGGAGAAGTACCAGGCCAACGAGGACGCGGACTTCCGCGCGCGCGCCATCACCATCAAGGAGCAGCGCGCCGAGCTCGCGAAGCACCACGTGTCGGTGCTCTGGAGCGACTACTTCAAGCCCCCGCACTTCGAGAAGTACCCGCAGCTGCACACGCTGGTCAACGACACCCTGAAGGCCCTCTCGGCCGCCAAGGCGTCGAACGACCCGGCGACCGGCGCCAAGGCCCTCGAGCTCATCGCCGAGATCGACCGCATCTTCTGGGAGACGAAGGCCGCCTGATCCAGGCCTTCCCCCGGCGGAACCACCGAGGGGCCCGACCGCACGGCGGTCGGGCCCCTCGGTCGTCCGCCCCGGACGGCGCGGGCGCTGGTCGCCGCGCGCCCCGGGGACCGCCCTCCGGACTACTCGTCCTCGTCCTCGTCGTCGTCCAGCCGCGCCAGCCAGGTGGCCAGGCGTTCGACCGGAACCTCGAAGTCGGGGTTGAGGTCCACGAAGGTGCGCAGCTGCTCGGCGAGCCACTCGAAGGTGACCTCCTCCTCGCCGCGCCGCTTCTCCAGCTCCTCGATGCCGCGATCGGTGAAGTACAAGTCGGGCTCCGTGCCGTGTCGGGATGGGGTGTTTCCCGCCAGGATAAGCCGGGTCCCCGGCGACACCTCCCGATGTGCGGCCCCCGGCGCTAGCGTGGACGCACCCGCTGGGACGTGCGGGAGAAGGGGGTCACGGGATGCCGGACGGGCGCACGGCCGGATCCGCGCGCGCCTTCGAGCTCCTGGAGCCCCTGGTCCGGGCCGCGACGGTACGCGTCCACGCCGCCCCGGGCGGGTATGACAGCGCTGGAACCGGACCCACCTGGGGGAGCGGCTTCTTCATCGCCCCCGGCTGGGTCCTCACGTGCGCGCACGTCGTCGGTGAAGGGGGTGCCGGGGTGCGTCTGGCGGGGCGTGAGGTCGGCATCAGCTTCTTCCCCGGAGGAGACACCACCACCACCGGGACGGTCACCGGGCGGGTGGAGTGCGTCCTGCCCGAGCGGCTGGAAGAGCGCCGGCCCGGGCGGCGGGCCCTGTGGGACCTCCCGGACCTCGCGCTGGTCCGCGTCCTCGCACCCGTCACCCACACCTGCGTCTGGCTCACCGACCGGGCCCGGCCCCGGCTCGACGAGGCCGCCTACTTCGGCTGCACCGAGGAGCTCGGCATCCGCGAGATCACCGGCCGCACCACCCGGCTGCGCGGCCTCGCCGGCAACGGGGCCGCCATCCGCCTCGGCGACGACGACGAGATCGAGGCCGGGATGTCCGGCGGCCCCGTCGTCGACCTGGCCCGCGGGGAGGTCGTCGGCGTGGTCAAGGCCCGGCGGCACACGGGCGGCGGCGGGCTCGCCGTGTCCGTGGCGCAGCTGCGCACCCTGCCGATGCCCGCGACCGGCCGGACCGGGCTCTACCGCCGGGTCATGCAGGCCCACGACCTCTACCACTACGACCGCCACCTCAGCGACCTCGACAACCGCCGGACCTGGACCGACGTGCACGACGTCCTGCTCCTCGGGGAGGCCGACCCGTACGGCGGCAGAGGGCGGCTCACCCCCGGCGAGCGGACCACCCTGTGCGGGCTGCTCGCCGAACTGCCTCCGCCCGGCTCCTCGGAGGCCGTACGGGAGCTCGCCGAGCAGGCGCGCGGCGAGGAACCCGACAGCACCCTGCCCGCCCCGCTCAGCTGGCGCGACGGCCTCGGGCTGCTGCATGATCCGCCCGGCGCCGGCGGCGAGGCCGCTGCGGTGCTCCGCTACGCGACCGGCGTCAGCGTCGCCGACCACCGCGAGCCGCCCGCGCCCGGCGCCGACGAGGAGCTGTGGGACTGGGTGCGGACCACCGCCGAACGGCTGTGGCGGCCGCTGCGCCGGGAGCTCGCCGAGCGGCACGAACGGGGCCTGGACGAGCGGGAGCGCCGCCGGCGCCAGGCCGCCGGGCAGGCGGCGCTGGGCCGCGCGCGCCTGCCGGCGGGCCTGCCGGCCGGGCCGTCCGTGCTGCTGGAGGCATGGGCGCACGGCTGGGAGGACGTCTACGACTGGCGGGTGTCGGTCCTGGTGGGCCCCGCCCGCCCCGGCCGCGTCACCCCGGTCGCCGCCGGGGTACGGGCCACCCTGGCGGGACTGCCCGAGGCGCTGCGGGCCCCGCTCGCCGAGGGGTTCCGCCGCTGCGACACGCACGAGGCGGCGGCGCTGCTCGAAGTGGCGGTCGCACCCGAGCTGTTCGGGCTCGCGGTCGACGAGTGGGCCGTCTCGGGCGGGGTCCCGGTGGGGGTGCAGCGGCCGGTGGTGTTCCGCCACCCGGACGGCACCGGGAGCCCCGCCGCCGACGCGCGCTGGGCCCGGGTGCAGGCGGGACCCCTGCTGGACCAGCGCGCCGACTGCGCGCGGGGCCGCCCCCGCAGCCCCTCGCCGGGCTGGCTGGAGGGGCTGGCCGACGCCACCGTGCCGGTGCTCTGCCGGGACCCGGCCGCCGAACCGACGCTGGGCGCGCTGCACTCCGCACGGGACGCGGGGTACGGGGCCGTGCTGTGCCGGCGCCCCCCGGCGGACCCGGCGGCCTCGTGCGCGCCCTTCCACCGGGGGCTGCGGGAGGAGCTCGCCGAGGCGGGCCGGGGCGCGGTGCTCCCGCAGCGCCTCCAGGCCCTGCGCCGCAGGGCCCACGGAGCGGACCCCGACGCGTACTGGGCGGCCGGGCTGGCCCTCGTCTGGGAGGACCCGGCCCGGGCCCTGCCGGAGGACGAGCCGCTCCAGGGGGATCTGTGAGGCGGGGGCCCGGGGAAGAGCGGCTGAGGCGCGGGAGGGATCGGCAGTGAACGAGGAATGGCTCATCTACCGGGGCGTGGGCGAGCCCCACGACGGGATCGACGCCCTGCCCGACCCGCCGCCCTGGCGGGACTTCGACGGCGGGCCCGTCGCCGAGCCCGGAGCGGCCGCCGCGGCCGCCGACGGGAACGTCGCCCGTCGGCTGGGAGCCCACCGGCAGGCCGCCGAACTGCACCGGCCCGAGCCGGAGGAGCTGGAGGCCATCAACGCCGCGCTCTACCTGCGCAGGCCGCTGCTGGTGACCGGCTACCCCGGCACCGGCAAGTCCACCCTCGCGCACGCCGTCGCGCACGAGCTGAAGCTCGGCCGCGTGCTGCGCTGGCCCGTGGTGTCGCGGACCGTGCTCCAGGAGGGCCTCTACCGCTACGACGCCCTCGCGCGGCTCCAGGACGTACAGATCGCCGCCACCGGCGGAGGGGCGGGGGCCGCCCCCGGCATCGGGAAGTACATCCGGCTCGGCCCCCTCGGTACCGCCCTGCTGCCCACCGCGCGGCCGCGCGTCCTGCTCGTCGACGAGCTCGACAAGAGCGACATCGACCTCCCCAACGACCTGCTCAACGTGCTGGAGGAGGGCGAGTTCACCCTCCCCGAGCTCGAACGCGTCGCCGACTCCGAGCCGGAGGTGCACGTCCTCACCGACGACGGGACCAGGGCGACCGTCCGCGACGGGCGGGTCCGCTGCCGCGCCTTCCCCTTCATCATCCTGACCAGCAACGGCGAACGGGACTTCCCCGCCGCCCTGCTGCGCCGCTGCATCCAGCTCAAGCTGGCCCAGCCCGGCGAGAAGCGCCTCGCCACCATGGTCCGGGCCCACCTCGGGGACCAGGCCGCCCAGCTCGGGGCGGACCTGATCCGCGAGTTCCTCAGCCGCTCGCGCTCCGAGCTGGTCGCCGCCGACCAGCTGCTCAACGCGATCTACCTCACCCACTACGCCTCACCGCCCAGCCGGGAGGACCTCGCGGACCTGCTCATCCAGCGCCTCGACCGTCCGAGGTGAGGGCCGGTGCCCCGAGAGCACGCGGACCACGAGGCCGCGGGTCTGCGCACGCTGGCCGGGCTGCTCCGGGCCGCGGGGCTCGACCCGTCCCCCGAGGAGCTCGCCGACGCGCTGTGGCTGGCCGGGCGGACCCGGGAGGCCGCCCGCGCGGCGGCGCCCGGCGACGGCCCCGGCCGGGAGCCGCCGCCGGCCCGGACGCGGGCGAAGGCCCCGCCCGGGCGGCCCGCCGCCGGAAGCCGCCCGGAGGACGCCGGGGAGCCGCCGCCCGCCCGGGTACGGGCGGACGACGACGGGGACGAGGACCCGGTCCGGCTCTACCCCGCCGGAGCCCTGGAACCCCCCGAGGCCGAGGTCCCGGTCGCCGGGGTCCCCGTACGGGTGCCCGGGGCGGCCGCGCTGCCCCGGATACTCGACATCCAGCGGGCCCTGCGCGCCCTCCAGCGCCACCGGCCGCCCGGCCCGCCCGCCCGTACCGTCCTCGACGAGCCCGCCACCGCCGAGGCCAGCGCCCGCGCCCTCGGGCTGGTCCTGCCGGTCTTCCGGCCCGAGAGCCGGCGCGAGGCGACCGTACGGCTGGTGATGGACGCCTCCCCGTCCATGGCGGTGTGGCAGGACATGTTCGACGAACTGCGGGCGGTGTGCGAGCGGCTGGGCGCATTCCGGGACGTCCAGGTGCACTACCTGCACCGGCTCCCCGACGGCGCCGCCGCCGTCGGCCGCGGCCCCTCCCCGGCCGCCGGGGTGCGTTCCGGGGACCAGCTCCGCGACCCCACCGGACGGGCGCTGACCATGGTGGTCTCCGACTGCGCCGGCCCGGTGTGGCGGGAGGGAGAGGCGCAGCGTCTGCTGCACCGCTGGGCCGAGTGCGCCCCCTGCGTCGTGGTCCAGCCGCTGCCGCAGCGGCTGTGGGGCCGCAGCTGGCTGCCGACCGAGCGCGGGATGCTGGAGCGGGCCCCGGGCGGCGGGGCCGGCGCGGCGCGCGGCGGGCCGGGGCTGCGGTTCCGCCCGGACCGGCCCGCCCGCCCCGGGCGGCCCACCGGCGGGCTGACCGTGCCCGTGCTGCCGCCGAGCGCGAGGGCGCTGGGCGCCTGGGCCCGGCTCGTCGCCGGCCTCGGCTCCGGGCCCGTACCGGCGGAGGTGGGCCGGGTGCTGGCCCGCCATCCGGCCGCCCCCGTGCCGCTGCCCGCGACCGCCCGGCCCCCGCGCGAGCTGGTGCACCGCTTCCGCTCCTCCGCCGCGCCCGGCGCCGTACAGCTCGCCGTGTACCTGTCGGCGGCGCCGCTGACCCTGCCCGTGATGCGGCTGGTGCAGCGGACGATGCTGCCCGACTCGGAGCCGTCCGACCTCGCCGAGGTCCTGCTCAGCGGGCTGCTGCGGCGCAGCGGCGCCGCGTCCGGGCCCTGGTACGAGTTCGTACCCGGGGTGCAGGACGTGCTGCTGGGGCCGTTGGGGCGGGACGAGGCCGCGCTGGTGCTCAAGCACTGCTCGGAGTACGTCCTGGCGCATTTCGGCCGGGGCGTGCGCAACTTCCCCGCGCTCGCGGTCTCCCAGCTGACCGGCTCCCCGGCCGGAGAGCCCGCGGAGGACGGCGAGGACGGCGAGCAGGCGCCGGCGGGGCCGCTGCCGCAGGCCTTCGCGCAGGTCTCGGCCAAGGTCGTACGCCGCTACCTGCCCGGCCCCCCGGAGGAGGAACCGGAGCCTGCGCCCACCCCCGTACCGCCCGGCCGCGCCGTGTCGGTGCGGGCGGCGCGCGACCGGCTGGCCCTCGGCGACACCGACGGCGACGCGCGCCACCTGCACGACGCCGCCGCGCTGCTGCGGCGGGCCGTGGCGGTCCCGCCCGGGCCCGGGGACCCGCCGGAGGAGGCCGAGGCCCAACTGGCCGGGGTGCTGCTGCGGCTGTGGGCGGCCCAGCGGGACCCGGAGCTCCTCGACGAGGCCGAGCGGGCCGTGACCGGGCTGCGGACCCCTGCGGGGTGGGCGGCGCTGGGCCGGGTGCTGTACGAGCGGGCCCTGGCGTCGGGTCCCGACGAGGAGCGGCTGCTGGCCGCCGCCGCCCGGGAGTTCGGCGCCGCCGGGGCCGCCGCCGCGCAGGACGGGGACCTGCGGGTGGACTGCGCCGTGCGCCGGGCCCGGACCCTGATCCGGCTGGGTGAACTCCGCGCGGACGCGGGCCCGCTCCACGAGGCCCTGGCAGCCCTGGAGCCCCTGGCCGCCGACCCGGGTACCGCGCGTCCGGACGTCCTGCTGGCCCTGGGCGGGGCCCTGCTGGCCCTCCTGGCCCGCACCCCCGGCCCGGTGGAGCGCACGGCGCTGGCGGAACGCGCGGCCGCCGCCCTGGTGACGGCCCTCGCCGCGCTGGAGGCGGACCCGGTGGAGGTGGCCCCCGTCCCGGACCGCCGGCCGGACCCCGCTGCTCCCGGAGCGGTCCCCGCCCCGCACGGCCCTCCCGCCGGCGGACCGGCCGCCGCGAGCGACGGTGGCCGGGCCTCCGGCGCCCTCGGGCACCCGGCTCCCGGGGGCGGTGCGGACGGTGGCGCGGGGGCGGGCGAGGCCGGCGCCGCCCGTTCCGGTGTCGGCGTCACCCCCGGGCACGCGGCCCCCGGCCCTGGCACCGGCACCGGCAACGGCACTGACCCCGGCACGGGTCCCGGCCTTGGCCCAGGCTCCGGCCCCGGCACTGGCCCCGGGTCTGGCCTCGGCTCCGACCTCGGCTCCGGCCCCGGCACTGGCCCCGGGTCTGGCCTCGGCTCCGACCTCGGCTCCGGCCCCGGCTCCGACCTCGGCACTGGCCCCGGGTCTGGCCCCGGCTCCGACCTCGGCACTGGCCCCGGGTCTGGCCCCGGCTCCGACCTCTGCTCCGGCACCGGCCCCGGCACTGGCACCAGCATCGGCACTGGCCCCGGCACGGGCTTCGGCTCCGGCCCAGGCCCAGGCCCTGGCCCCGGCTCCGGCTCCGGCCCAGGCCCTGGCACGGGCTCCGGCCCAGGCCCAGGCCCAGGCCCAGGCCCTGGCACGGGCTCCGGCCCAGGCCCAGGCCCAGGCCCAGGCTCCGGCCCTGGCCCCGGCACGGGCTCCGGATCCGGTTCCGGCCTAGGCCCCGGGCCTGGCACCGGGCCTGGCACCGGGCCTGGCACCGGCCCCGGCACCGCCGGGTGGCCCGGGGGCGCCCCGGCCCACGAGTGCCCCGGGCCCGGGGACGGCGACGGTACCCCCGGCCGGCCCGGCTCGGGCGGGATCGCGGGGCCCGGCACGGACGACGCCGCCCTCCCCGGCGCCGACCCGGCCGCCGGGTGGGGCGCGGGCCCGTCCGCCCGTACCGGCGCCGGTACGGGCGGACGGGCCCGGACCGCCCCCGAGCGGGCGCGGCGGATCGCCCGGGTGCGCGTGGAGCTCGCCGGGGCGCTGCGGTATCTGCCCGGACGGCTGGAGGAGGCGCGGGCCCAGCTGCTGCGGGCGCTCGACGAGGGGGTCGGGGAGCCCGAACTGCGGCTCGCCGCCCTGCTGTGCCTCGCCCGCGTGCACCGGGCCCGGTACGCCCGCGACGGTGAGCCGGCGGCCCTGGAGGAGGCCGCCGAGGCGTACGGGCGGGCCCGGCGGCTGATCCCCCGCGACGGGGACGCCTACGCCGAACTGCTGCCCGAGTGGGGCGACGTGCTCCTGGAGCGGGCCCGCGCCGCCGACGGACGCCGCTTCGCCTCCACCGCCGTACGGGTGCTGCGCGAGAGCCGGTCGGCGGTGGCCCAGTCGGACCCCGGGGCCGCGTACCGGCTGCTGCGGCTGGCCTCCGGGCTGCGGCTGCGGCACACGTACGAGGGGGACCTGGTGGACCTCCGCGAGGCCGAGTACCTGCTGGAGCTGGCCGTCCGGCATGGCCGCAGCCCCCTGGAGCGGGCCCGCGCCTGGCGCGACCACGGCGACGTGCAGCAGGAGATCCACTTCCACACCCGCACCGCCGACCGGCTCGACCGGGCGGCGGACTCCTACCGCCGGGCCTGGCGCGCCGCCCTGGGGACCGGCCCGGACGACGGGCCCGGGGACACCGCCGCCGCCCTCCGGCTCGCCGCACGGGTCCAGGAACGGCGCGGCGGGGTCCTGGAACGCCTGGCCAGACCCCGCGCGGCCCTGGACGCGTACCGGGCCGCCCTGGAGCTGTGGCAGCGCCAGGGCCTGCCCGACGGGGAGCGCGCCGAGGCCGTCCGGGCGCGGATCCACGCCCTGGAGAGCGGCGGATGAGCCGTTTCCCCCCGCCGGACCGCGGGAAAGGGCAGTGGACCACGGCATTCCACCGCATTCCACATTCCACGGTGCGACAGGGGGACGGGCAGCCCATGGTGACCGGACGTCAGGAAGTGGCCGCGCCCCCCGACCCCCGCCCCTGCGCCGGGCAGCTCCCCGACCTCTCCGGGCTCGACCTGGCCGCCCTGCGCGGCATCGCCCATCCGGTGCTCGCCGAGGTCATCGAAGGCCTCGTCGAGCGGGTCACCCATCCGGCCGAGATCCTCAACGCCTTCGACTCGGGCGTCGCCTGACCCCCGCCCCGCGGGGCCGTCGCACGGGTCCGTACCGCCCGGAGTTGACCACTTTCCGCCGTTAGCCGGGCCTGTCCGGAGGGCAGGGATGGACCGTCCCGGGGGCCGGATCACCCCGGGGTCGGCCGGGGGAGGAGGCACGGGCGATGAGCCGAGCGACCACGAGCGGCCCCGCGCTGCCCGCGCACCGGCCCCCCGCCGGCCTCGCCGCCCATGCCCGGCACGCCCCCTGGCCGTACGCCCGGCTCGACGTCCCCGCCCTGCGCGCCGCCGGCCATCTGCCGCAGCCCGTGGCGCAGTTCGTGCTCAAGACCCACAGCCGCTGCAACCTCGCCTGCACGTACTGCTACGTCTACGAGATGGCCGACCAGAGCTGGCGCACCCGCCCCGCCGCCATGGCCCCCGCCACCGCCCTGCGCGCGGCCGAACGCATCGCCGAACACGCCGCCGCGCACGAACTGCCCCGCGTGGACCTCGTCCTGCACGGCGGGGAGCCCCTCCTCGCCGCCCCCGCCGAACTGGCCGCCCCCGTCGAGGCGGTACGGGCCGCGCTGGCCCGCCGCTCGCCCCGCACCCGGGTCACGGCGAGCGTGCAGACCAACGCGACCCTGCTCACCCGGGGCCGGATCGCCGCCCTGGCCGCCGCCGGGATCCGCATCGGCGTCAGCCTCGACGGCGGGCTCCCCGCGCACAACGCCCGCCGCGTCGACCACGCCGGCCGGCCCGGCTTCGGCGCGGCCGCCCGCGGCCTGAGGCTGCTGGCCCGGTACCCGGCCGCCTACGCCGGGGTGCTGTGCGTGGCCGACATCGCGCAGGACCCGGTGGAGACGTACGAGTCCCTGCTGGCGTTCGCCCCGCCCGCCGTCGGCCTGCTGCTCCCCCTGGCCAACTGGAGCACCCCGCCGCCCGGCCGCACCGGCCCGGCCCCCGGCACCCCGTACGCCGACTGGCTGATCGCCGTCTTCGAACGCTGGTGGCACGACGGGGCGCGGCGCACCCGCATCCGGATCTTCGAAGAGGTCATCGCGCTGCTGCTGGGCCTGCCCGCGGCGACCGAGAGCCTCGGCCTGGCGCCCGCCACCACCGCCGTGGTGGAGACCGACGGCAGCATCGAGCAGGCCGACTCCCTGAAGTCCGCCTACGAAGGGGCCGCGGCGACCGGCATGACCCTCGACACCCACAGCTTCGACGACCTCCTCGACCACCCCGGCTTCGTCGCCCGCCAACTCGGCCGCGACGCCCTCGCCGCCGGCTGCCGGGGCTGCGAGCTCGTGGAGGTCTGCGGCGGCGGCCACTACCCCCACCGCTACCGCGAGGGGGAGGGCTTCCAGCAGCCGTCCGTGTACTGCGCCGACCTCCAGACCCTGATCCGCCACATCGCCCGCGCGGTCCACACGGCCGCCGCGACCCAGCGGGCCGCCTCATGACCCACCCCGCACCCCCCGACCCCGCCCGCTCCACCGGGCCCGCCGACCCGGCCCGCCCGCCGCGATCCCCTGCCCCCGCCGAAACCCCGCCGGGGGCCCGCCCGACGCTCCCCGCCCAGTCCGCCGGCCCGGCGCACGCCGCCGAACCCCCTCGCGGCACCGGGGCCCCGCCGGGTGCCCGCCCGGCCGCCCCGGCCCGCCCGGCCGTCCCCGCCCGCCCGGCCGGCCCGGCGCGGCCCGTCGGACGACCCGGGCCTGGCGACCCCGACTCCGCCGGCCGCCCCGACGGCCCGCCCGCCGTCCTCGCGCGGTTCTCCGTCGGGTCCAGCGTCCTGCGCGGCCTCGCCTCCACCGAACCCTCGCCCGAAGGGCTGCGGCTCGTCGGGGACATCCGCCGGTCCAAGCGGCTGCTCCTGCTGCGGGCCGTGCTCGACGCCGCCCCCGGGACCGAGGCCGGCGAGTGGTGGGAACTCCTGGAGGAGGCCGAGCGGCAGGAGCCCGACGCCGTGCGTGACGTCCTGCACTACCCCTCCACCGGGGTGTGGGCCGAGGAGACCCTGCGCCGGCTGCACGCCCCGTACGGGCCCGCCCCCGACCTCGGACACCTCGGAGCCCTCGCGGCCGCCGCCGCCCTGCGCGCCGGGATCGGCTTCAAGACCACCCTGCGGCCCGCCCACGGCCGCCTCGCCCTGCCCACCCTCGGCCTGCTGCGCCCCGAGCGGCCCGGCCCGCTCGCCCTGACCGAGCGCTCCTGGGACACCTCCGACGTCCTCCCGCTGCACCCCCTGCCAGGCGGCCGCACCTCCCTCGACGACCTCGACCCCTACCGCGCCCCCGCCACCGGCCACCCCGCGCCCGTCCGCCCGGCCCGCCGGCTCACCCCCAAGGGGCACAAACGCTGGGACACCCAGTGGACCGGCGCGCTCACCCTCCTGGAGCGCTATGACTCCGCCCGCGCCCACGAGGCGGGCCGCCTGCTGCGCTGCGTCGTCCCGCTCGGCGGCGGCTCCCGCTCCAGCGGCGCCACCCTCCCCGCCGCCGCCGGGGCGGTCCTGGCCCGGGGCCAGTCCCCGCCCGCGCTGGCCGCGACCCTCGTCCACGAGGTGCAGCACGGCAAACTGGCCGCCCTCACCGACGTCCTCACCCTCCACACCGCCGACCGCACCCCCCGCCACTGGGCCCCCTGGCGCCCCGACCCGCGCCCCCTCGACGGGCTGCTCCACGGCACGTACGCCCACCTGGCCCTGGCCGGCTACTGGCAGCGCGCCGCCCTCTACGGGGCCCGCGGCGCCTGGGCCCGGCACGCCCGGATCCGCGCCCAGGTGGCGGCCGTCCTGCCCGTCCTGCGCGCCCACGCCCGACTGACCTCCGCCGGGCGGGAGTTCGTCGACGGCATGGCCGAGGCCGAGCGGGCCATGGACGAGCTTCCGCCGCCCGGCGACCAGCACGCCACCGCCCGCCGCGCCCTCGAACGCGAGCGCCGCGCCTGGTGCGCGGAACACCCCGAACTCGCGCCGTTAACAGGGGCCTGACGGGCCGTCCGCTGCGGTACCTTTCAAGCCCGCCCCTCGCACCGGCCCTGCCGCCCCGGCACCACCGACGGCGGCAGCGCCCCCGCACCGCCCCGCACCCGTCCACCGCCGCACGGACACCCCAGGGAGACGGCCGCATGACCGGTACCGGTACGCGTCACGACCGCGACGGAGCCGCCCAGCCCCAGCGCTTCGTCATCAGCTTCGCCGGCTTCAACCGCCCGTGGGCGGTGTGGATCGCCCACCGCCTGGAGGAGCACGGCCACCGCGTCGCCCTCCAGCGCTGGGACCCGCAGACCGGCGCCGGCATCACCGAGGCCCTCGACGACCTCGCCCGCGCGGGCGGCAAGGTCCTCGTCGTCCTCAGCGAGCGCTACTTCTCCGTCGGCACCCACACCGACGAGGAGTGGAACGCGGCCCTGCGCGCCGTCACCGAGGCCCACCCCGACCGGTTCGCCGCCGTCTGCCTCACCGACGCCCCGCTGCCCAGCGCCGTCGCCGCCCTGGAGAAGGCCGACCTGTGGGGCCTGGACGCCTACGAGGCCGAGTACCGCGTCCTGCGCCGCCTCGACCTGCCCACGGACCGGATCGGCACCGAGAGCGGCCGCCGCGGCCCCCGCTTCCCCAACGACCCGCCCGAGGTCTGGGGCCGCGTCCCGCGCCGCAATCCCCGCTTCACCGGCCGCAACGACGTCATCGGCCGCCTGCGCGCCGCCCTCACCGAGGCCCCGCCCGGAGCCTCCACCGTCACCCTCCTGGGACTGTCCGGGGTGGGCAAGACCCAGGTCGCCACCGAGTACGCCTACCGCTTCGCCTCCGAGTACGACGTCGTCTGGTGGGTCCCCGCCGAGGACCGCCCCACCCTCCGCGAACGCCTCGCCGACCTGGCCGTCGAACTCGGCCTGCCGCGCGGCGCCGGCAGCTACGGCGAGCAGATCCGGGCCGTCCTGGAGGCACTGCGGCGCGGCTCCCCGTACCACCGCTGGCTGATGGTCTTCGACGGCTGCGACAACCCGGACGACCTCACCGACCTGCTGCCCTCCGGCGCCGGCGACGTCATCATCACCTCCCGCAACCGCGAATGGGCCGCCCGGCACACCAGCCTCGTCGAAGTCCCCCTCTACGCCCGCCCCGAGTCCGTCACCTTCATCCGCCGCCGGGCCCGCCGCCTCACCGGAGAGGAGGCCGACCAGCTCGCCGAGGCCCTGGAGGACTACCCCCTCGCCCTCGACCAGACCGCCGGCTGGCTCGCCGACTCCCCGCTCGGCGTCGGCGAGTACCTCGCCCTCCTCCAGCGCCGCCTCGACTCCCACGAGGCCGTCACCCTCTCCGACGACTACCCGCTGCCCTTCCCGACCGCCCTGGCGATACTCCTCAACAACGTCCGCGAGAACTTCCCCGACGCCCTCGCCCTGCTCCGCCTGTTCGTCTTCTTCGCCCCCGGCCGGGTCCCGCTGCGCCTGCTGCGCGAGTTCCCCGCCGAGGACGTCCCCGAACACCTCGCCGGGATCGTCAACGACCAGATCCGCTGGAACGCCGCCCTCAACAAACTCGTCCAGTTCTCCGTCGTCCGCCTGGAGTACTCCGACCTCTCCGTCGAGGAGGGCGGCGGCCTGGAGACCGTCCAGCTGCACCGCATGGTCCACAACATCGTCCGCGAGAACCTCGCCGAGGACGAGGCCGACCAGCTCTCCCGAGCCGTCCGCCAGGTCCTCGCCGCCGCCGACCCCGGCCGCCCCACCGACTCCCGGCTCTGGCCCCGCTACGCCGAACTCATCCCGCACCTGGAACCCGCCGGGGTGCTCACCAGCAGCAACCCCCGCATCCAGAACTTCCTGCTGCACTGCCTGCGCTTCCTGATCCTCGCCGGCGAGTACCGCACCTGCCTGCGCCTGTCCGAACAGACCGACGGCGTCTGGCGGGCCATGCTCGGAGACGACCACGACCAGGTCCGCGAACTCAGCTACCACTACGGCGGCGCCCTGCGCATGCTCGGCCACTTCCGCCGGGCCGAGGCCCTCGCCCGGCAGGTCGCCGACCGGCTCGTCGCCGAACGCGGCGAACGCGACCTGGAGACCCTCCGCGCCACCAGCACCTACGCGGGCGTCCTGCTCAGCACCGCCAAGTTCGACCAGGCCCGCGCCCTCCTGGAACACGCCTTCGCCAGCTACCGCGAACTCCTCGGCGAGGACGACTCCACCACCCTCAACGCCCAGAACAACGTCGCCGTCGCCCTGCGCCTGCTCGGCCGCTACCAGGAGGCCTACGACACCGACCTGGACACCCTGCGCCGCCGCGAACGCGTGCTGCGCGTCCGGCACATCGCCACCCTCTCCTCCGGCATCGGCTGCGCCATGGGCCTGCGCCTGATGGGCCGCTACCGCGAAGCGCTCGCCCGCCAGGAGCAGGGCCTCAAACTGCACGTGCAGGTCCTCGGCGCCAACCACCCGCAGACCCTGCGCGCCGAACACAACCTCGGCCAGTGCCTGCGCCGCACCGGCGACATCCCCGGCGCCGGCGCCCGCCTGCGCAGCGTCCTGGAACGCTCCACCCGCGTGTTCGGCGCCGAGTTCCCCTGGACCCTGATGGTCGCCTCCGACTACGCCACCTACCTGCGCGAGTACGGGGACATCGAGGAGGCCCGCCGGATCTCCGAGGAAGTCGTCCGCGGCTACCAGTCGCAGCTGGGCCTCGCCCACCCGTACAGCATCGGCACGGTCGGCAACCTCGGCCTGGTCCTGCGTGCCCAGGGCGAACGCGCCGAGGCCCTGAGCCTGGCCGAACAGGCCCTGGTCGGCATGCGCGGCGCCCTCGGCGACCGCCACCCCTGGACCCTGGGCTGCGCCCTCAACGCCACCGGCCACCGCAACATCACCGGCCGCCTGGACTCCGCCCTGGACCTCAGCCGCGAGACCCTGCGCGCCACCGAACAGGTCCTCGGCCCCGACCATCCCATGGCCCTCAGCGCCCAGATCGCCCTGGCCGCCGACCTGCGCGCGGTACGGGAGGACGCCGAGGCCGCCAAGCACGAGGACGCCGGCCTGAAGGCCCTCACCCGCACCCTGGGCCCCCAGCACGTCCACACGGTCTCGGCCCGCCAGCAGACGCGTCCCTACTGGGACTTCGAACCGCAGCCGTAGAACCCCGCGCCTCAAACGCCGGCGAGGCCGGGTTGTGCTGCGGCACGCCGGAAGGCCCGGCCCCCTCCGGGGGCCGGGCCTTCCTCCTTCGTTGCGGGTCGCGGTGGCGACTACGCCTCGAAGACCTCGTTCATCAGCAGCTGCTGCTCCGCCTGGTGGCGCTTCGCGGAGCCCACCGCCGGGGACGAGCCGTGCGGACGCGAGATGCGCCGCAGGCGCTCGCCCGCCGGGATGTCCGCGCCGACCGCCAGGTCGAGGTGGTCGATCAGGTTCAGCGCGATGAACGGCCACGCACCCTGGTTCGCCGGCTCCTCCTGCGCCCAGATGTACTTCGCCGCGTTCGGGAACTTGGCGATCTCCGCCTGGAGTTCCGCGCCCGGCAGCGGGTACAGTCGCTCGATGCGGATGATCGCGGTGTCGGTGATGCCGCGCTTCTCCCGCTCGGCCTCCAGGTCGTAGTAGACCTTGCCCGCGCAGAAGACGACCTTGCGGACGGCGTTCGGGTCGACCGTGGTGTCCCCGATGACCGGACGGAAGGTACCGCTCGTGAACTCCTCCGCCTTCGACGCCGCGGCCTTCAGACGCAGCATCGACTTCGGGGTGAAGACGATGAGCGGCTTGTGGTGCGGGTTGTGGACCTGCCAGCGCAGCAGGTGGAAGTAGTTCGACGGCAGGGTCGGCATCGCGACCGTCATGTTGTCCTGCGCGCACATCTGCAGGAAGCGCTCCGGGCGGGCGGACGAGTGGTCCGGGCCCTGGCCCTCGTAGCCGTGCGGCAGCAGGAGCGTGACGCCGGAGGTCTGGCCCCACTTCTGCTCGGCCGAGGAGATGAACTCGTCGACGACGGTCTGCGCGCCGTTGACGAAGTCACCGAACTGGGCCTCCCACAGCACCAGCGCGTCCGGGCGGGCCAGCGAGTAGCCGTACTCGAAGCCCATGGCCGCGTACTCGGAGAGCAGCGAGTCGTAGACGTTGTAGCGGGCCTGGTCGTCCGACAGGTACTGCAGCGGCGTGTAGTCCTTGCCGGTCTCCCGGTCGATGAGGACCGCGTGGCGCTGGCCGAAGGTGCCGCGGCGGGAGTCCTGGCCGGACAGGCGGACCGGGGTGCCCTCCATCAGCAGCGAGCCGAAGGCCAGGGTCTCGCCCATGCCCCAGTCGATGGTGCCGTCGTCGATCATCGCCGCGCGGCGCTGCAGCTGCGGCAGCAGACGCGGGTGGACCGTGTGGCCCTCGGGGATGTTGACCTGGGACTCGGCGATCCGCTTGACGACGTCCTGCGAGATCGCGGTGTTCACCACGACCGGGAACTCCTGCGCGGTCTGCGCCGGCGCGACGGCGGCGCCCGCGGGCTGCGTGGCGGCCTCGCGGACCTCCGCGAAGACCTTCTCCAGCTGGCCCTGGAAGTCCTGGAGCGCCTGCTCCGCCTCTTCCAGCGTGATGTCGCCGCGACCGATGAGGGACTCGGTGTACAGCTTGCGCACCGAGCGCTTCTTGTCGATCAGGTCGTACATCAGCGGCTGCGTGAACGCCGGGTTGTCCGACTCGTTGTGACCGCGGCGGCGGTAGCAGATGAGGTCGATCACGACGTCCTTGTTGAACGCCTGGCGGAACTCGAAGGCGAGCCGCGCGACGCGGACCACGGCCTCCGGGTCGTCGCCGTTCACGTGGAAGATCGGCGCCTCGATCATGCGGGCCACGTCGGTCGCGTACATCGACGAACGCGAGGACTCCGGGGCGGCGGTGAAGCCGACCTGGTTGTTGATGACGACGTGGACGGTGCCGCCGGTGCGGTAGCCGCGCAGCTGCGACATGTTCAGCGTCTCGGCGACCACGCCCTGGCCGGCGAACGCGGCGTCGCCGTGCAGGGCGACGGGAAGGACGGTGAAGTCCGTGCCGGCCTTGCCGATGACGTCCTGCTTGGCGCGGGCGACACCCTCCAGGACCGGGTCCACGGCCTCCAGGTGCGAGGGGTTGGCGACGAGCGAGACCTTGATCTGCTCCCCGTCCAGGCCCGTGAAGGTGCCCTCGGCGCCCAGGTGGTACTTGACGTCGCCGGAGCCGTGCATGGACTTCGGGTCGAGGTTGCCCTCGAACTCGCGGAAGATCTGCGCGTACGACTTGCCGACGATGTTCGCCAGGACGTTCAGGCGGCCGCGGTGGGCCATGCCGATGACGACCTCGTCGAGGCGGGCCTCGGCGGCCGAGTCGATGACGGCGTCGAGCAGCGGGATGACGGACTCGCCGCCCTCCAGCGAGAAGCGCTTCTGGCCGACGTACTTCGTCTGCAGGAAGGTCTCGAAGGCCTCCGCCGCGTTCAGGCGGCGCAGGATGCGCAGCTGCTCCTCGCGCTCCGGCTTGGAGTGCGCGCGCTCGATGCGGTCCTGGATCCAGCGGCGCTGCTTGGGGTCCTGGATGTGCATGAACTCGACGCCGGTGGTGCGGCAGTACGAGTCGCGCAGCACGCCGAGGATGTCGCGCAGCTTCATCATCGACTTGCCGGCGAAGCCGCCGACGGCGAACTCGCGCTCCAGGTCCCACAGGGTGAGGCCGTGCTCGGTGATGTCGAGGTCGGGGTGCTTGCGCTGCTTGTACTCCAGCGGGTCGGTGTCGGCCATGACGTGGCCGCGGACCCGGTAGGAGTGGATCAGCTCGAAGACGCGGGCGGCCTTGGTGACGTCGTCGTCGTGGGACGCGTCGATGTCGCGCATCCAGCGGACCGGCTCGTACGGGATCCGCAGCGACTCGAAGACGCTGTCGTAGAAGCCGTTCTCGCCGAGGAGGAAGTTCGCGACGACGCGCAGGAACTCGCCGGAGGCCGCACCCTGGATGACCCGGTGGTCGTAGGTCGAGGTCAGGGTCATGACCTTGGAGATGCCCAGCTTGTTCAGGGTGTCCTGCGAGGTGCCCTGGAACTCGGCGGGGTAGTCCATGGAGCCGACGCCCATGATGACCGACTGTCCGGGCATCAGGCGGGGCACGGAGTGGACGGTGCCCAGGCCGCCGGGGTTGGTCAGGGAGACCGTGACGCCGGTGAAGTCGTCCATCGTCAGCTTGCCGACGCGGGCGCGGCGGACGATGTCCTCGTAGGCCTGCCAGAACTCGAAGAAGCTCAGGGTCTCGGCCTTCTTGATGCCGGCGACGACGAGCTGGCGGTCGCCGTTCGGCTTGACCAGGTCGATCGCGAGGCCGAAGTTCACGTGCTCCGGCTTGACCAGGGTCGGCTTGCCGTCCTTCTCCTGGAAGGAGTGGTTCATCGACGGCATGGCCTTGATGGCCTGCACCATCGCGTAGCCGATGAGGTGGGTGAAGGAGATCTTCCCACCGCGGGCGCGCTTGAGGTGGTTGTTGATGACGATGCGGTTGTCGAACAGCAGCTTCACCGGGACGGCGCGCACGGACGTGGCCGTCGGCACCTCCAGCGAGGCGTTCATGTTCTTGGCCACGGCGGCCGCGGGACCGCGGAGCGTCACCAGCTCGGGGCCCTGCGGGGCCTCTGTGGCGGGCGCGGACTTCTGAGCCGGGGTGGTGGCGGCCGGAGCCGCGGCCTGAGGGGCGGGCGCGGCCGGTGCGGCGGCCGGGGCCTGGGAGGTGACAGTCACAGCAGGGGCACCAGAGGGAGTGGCAGGAGCAGGGGAAGGAGCTGACACAGGTGTGGTCGCGGCGGGGGAGGGCGCGGCGTGCGCCGCCCCCGTGGCGGCGTCGGCGGCCTGCGGGAGCGCGACGGGGGCGGTGGCGGCCTGTGCGGAGGCGCCATCCGTCGTCGCGGACTTCTCGGGACCGTCCGCCTTCACCGGAGCGGCAGTGCCCCCCGGCTTGTAGTCGGCGAAGAAGTCCCACCAGGCCCGGTCGACCGAGTTCGGGTCCTGGAGGTACTGCTGATAGATCTCGTCGACGAGCCACTCATTCGCGCCGAAGCCTGAGGCAGGGGTCTTCCCGCCCTCTGCTGCTTCGGTCGTGGTGCTCGGGTTACTGGGGGACTGTGGCGACACGGCGGCAACCGCCCTCTTCCGCTTCACAAGGTATGGACAGCGGGAATAAAGGCTACGCCTCCCCGGCGGTGCAATGCAGGCCGGGCGGGACTTCCGTCGCGCAGGTCACACCGAACGGCGGGTTTCGCCACGTGGAATGGCGGGAAACAAGCGTGGTTCGGGTAGGCGGCAGCCAGGTTGCGACCCCCGTGGCCTCGCACCCCTGACGACCTCGGGCACGTGTGGCCGAGATCATGTCCTTCCCACTCGAACCCTACGTCAAGACAGCACCGGCGAGCTGCCCGGAAGGGTGACAAGGATTCGGCAACCACGTGACGATTCGGCCACGCGGATCTCCCCTCCGTGCAGGCCGACGGCCCAGCGGGCGATCGCCAGCCCCAGCCCGGTGCCCCCGTCGCCGCCGCGCGCCGAGCCCCGGTTGAACCGCTCGAAGACCCGGTGCCGCTCCGCCTCCGGAATCCCCGGCCCCTCGTCCACGACCTCCAGCGCCAGGCTCCCGGGCGTGTCGCCCGCCCGCGCCCGGACCGTGACCCGGCCGTGCGCCGGGCTGTGCTTCACGGCGTTGTCGATCAGGTTGGCCACCACCTGGTGCAGTCGCTCCGCGTCCGCGTACGCGGTCAGCTCCGGAGGATGCACGTCCAGGTGGAGGTGCACGTCGTTGCGGGTGTGCCCACCCGAACCGGAGGACAGCCCCGGCCGCCCCGCGGCCGCCAGCCCCGACTCCTTCAGCACCCCCGACAGGTACGGCCACACCTCGAAGCGGCGGGCCTTCAGCGGCACCACCCCGTTGTCCACCCGCGACAGGTCCAGCAGCGTCTCCACCAGCCGGCCGAGCCGCTCCGTCTGCTTCAGCATCGTCCGCATGGTCTCCGGATCGGCCTCCGAGACCCCGTCCACCACGTTCTCCAGCACCGCCCGCAGTCCCGCGATCGGAGTACGCAGCTCGTGCGAGACGTTCGCGACCAGCTCTCGACGGTGCCTGTCCTCGGCCTCCAGATCGTCGGCCATCCGGTTGATCGTCGACGCCAGATCGCCCAGCTCGTCCCGGCGCCCCGCCCCGCGCACCCGGCGGGTGTAGTCCCCGTGCGAGACGGCCCGGGCGACCGTCGTCATCTCGTCCAGCGGCGCCGTCAGCCCGTGCGCCACGAACTGGGTGATCAGCATCGAGGCGATCACCGAGAAGACCGTGATGAACCGCAGCTCCGTGTCCGTGCGCAGCGCCACCATCAGCAGCCCGGTGGTGATGAACACCGAGACCACGACGAGCGTGCCCAGCTTCGTCTTGATCGAGAACGGCGAGAAAGGCCGGAGCCCCCCGTCGGGGCGCCCGCCGCTCACGCCTGCGCCGGGGTCTCCAGGGCGTACCCGACGCCGTGGACCGTGCGGATCCGCTCCGCGCCGATCTTCCGGCGCAGGGCCTTGATGTGGCTGTCGACGGTCCGGGTGCCCGACGCGTCGGCCCAGTCCCACACCTCCGCCAGCAGCTGCTCCCGCGACAGGACCGCCCTCGGGGTCCCCGCCAGGCACACCAACAGGTCGAACTCGGTCGGCGTCAGGTGCACGTCCTCCGCCTGCACCCGCACCCGCCGCTGCGCGTGGTCGATCTCCAGGTCCCCCAGCCGCAGGGTCGCCCCGCGCGGGGCGGTGGCGGCCTGGGTGGCCCGCTCCACCCGGCGCAGCAGCACGTGCACCCGCGCGGCCAGCTCGCGCATGGAGAACGGCTTCGTCATGTAGTCGTCCGCCCCGACACCCAGGCCGACCAGCATGTCGGTCTCGTCGTCCCGCGCCGTCAGCATCAGCACCGGGACCGGCCGCTGCGCCTGCACCCGCCGGCACACCTCCAGCCCGTCGAACCCGGGCAGCATGACGTCCAGCACCAGCAGCTCGGGCAGCCAGCTCTCGGCGGACGCGACGGCGGCCGGGCCGTCGTAGGCCGTCTGCACCTGGAAGCCCTCGGCGCGCAGCCGGGCCGCGATGGCGTCGGCGATGGTGCGGTCGTCCTCGACCACCAGCACGCGCCGCTGGGCACCTGGGGTGGCCGCGGCGTTGTGGGTGTGTGTCTGTTCCATGTCCCGCCCCTGATGATCCGCGTGATGGCTGGGGTGCAGCGTAGAGGAGGCACCGGGCTGCGGCCATGGAGGGTTCGGACAGGACCGGACACTATGCGGAATCAGAGATTCATCCCGGATTCCTCAGGCGGAGTCGAATCCGGGGAGGGCCGCCAGCACCCGGGCCAGGGCCGGCGGCAGTGCCGTCTGGTCCGCCGCCACCTCGAATCCGCCGTGGACGAAGGAGTACGTGAACCCGTCGTAGACCGGCGGGTCGGCGGTCGCGGTGCGGGGCAGGTGCGCGAAGTCCGCCTCGCGCAGCGCGGCGCGCAGCTCCTCCAGTTCCGCCGGGGTGAGACGGCCCTTGCGCAGGTCCTTGTCCCGCTCGCCCAGGAGGGTCCAGGAGCCGTCGCCGTCGACGAGCAGGGTGCGGGTCCGGCCCGCGAAACCGCCGCTGCGGGTGACGCGCAGCGGGCTCGCGGTGGACGGGTCGGCGGTGGGCGCGGTGCCGGGGGCGGTCGCCGTCGTGCGGGTGGCGGGCGGGGAGGTGGGCGTGGGCCCCGGGGTGGTCGCCGCGGGTGCCGTCGGGCCGGCCGCCGTGGCCCCCGCCGGCGCAGGGCCGCCCCGGGCGCCGTCGGGGCCGCATCCCGCCAGGGACACCGCGGCGAGCAGCACCGCCGCCGCGGCCCCGGCCGCTCGCATCGCTCGCACGCCCCACCTCCAGCGGGTCACCGGTACCGCCCCCGAGTATGGAGGCCCCGAACCGCCACGGAAAGCACCCCGGAGGACGTCATCCGCCGCACGGCCCCCTGGCGCTGGTGCCCGCCGCTGCTCGCCGTCCTGCTTCTCGGCCTGTGGGGGCTGGAGCGGGGACCGGGCCCCGGCAGCATGTGGCGCGACGAATCGACCACCTGGCAGGTCGCGCACCGGCCGGCCGGGCAGCTCGTCGACCTGCT
This sequence comes from Streptomyces sp. NPDC001373, assembly GCF_042895815.1. Taxonomy (NCBI): domain Bacteria; kingdom Bacillati; phylum Actinomycetota; class Actinomycetes; order Kitasatosporales; family Streptomycetaceae; genus Streptomyces; species Streptomyces sp. NPDC001373. Next base: position 469,314 of record NZ_JBIAWQ010000001.1, on the reverse strand, counting down.
CGGGCACGTCGACGCGGTGCACGGGCTGTACTACGGAGTGATGCACGCCGTGTTCGCGGCGTTCCCCCTTCCGGGGGACGCCGGCGGCCCGGGCCTGTGGGCGCTGCGGCTGCCGTCCGTGGCGGGGACGGCCCTCGCCGCCGGGGGCGTGGCGGTCGCGGCCCACCGGCTGGCCGGGCCGCGGGCCGCGCTGGCGGCGGGCACCGTCTACGTCCTGCTCCCGCCGGTGCAGATGTACGGGCAGGAAGGGCGCTCGTACGCCCTGGTCGCGGCGGCCGTGGCCTGGGCGACGTACCTGATGCTGCGGCGGTGGTGGGCCGCCTACGCGGTGGTGCTGCTGGCGGGCTGCTGGCTGCACGAGTTCGCCGCGCTGGCGCTGCTCGCGCACGGCCGCTGCGCCTGGCGGGCGCGGGGCTGGCGGTGGGCGGCCGGGGCGGTCGCCGCCGGGCTGCTGCCGCTGGCGGTGGTGAGCGCGGGGCAGGCGGGCCGGCAGCTGGGCTGGCTGGGACGGCCCGGCTGGCAGGACTGGGCGGCGTACGGGGTGCTGGTGGGCGCGGTGGTGCTGCTGGCCCGGGGGGAGTGCCGGGCCCGGGGGCGGGTTCCGGACGTGGTCCGGGTCGCTGTGCCCCTGGCGCTGCTGCCGCCGGGGCTGCTGATGGCGGTCTCGCTGGTCCACCCTTGGTACGTCGACCGGTACGTCCTGTACGCCCTGGCCGGATTCGCCCTGCTGGCGGGGGTCCGGGTGGCGGGGGCGCGGCCGGTTCGGGGGGCGGGCTTCCGGCGGTGGCTGCCGTGGGTGCTGGGGGCCGCGTTGCTGGTGCCGGTGGGGGTGTGGTCGGCGTGGCTGCGGACCCCGGAGAGCCGCAAGGACGACGTCCTCGCGGTCGCCGCGGCGGTACGGGAAGGGGCCCGGCCGGGGGACGCGGTGCTGTTCATGCCAGCGCGCAGACGGGAGTGGCTGCTGTCCTCGCCCGGGGTGTACGCGGGGCTGCGCGACGTGGCCCTGGCCGGACCCCCGGCCGCCTCGCACACCCTCCACGGCACGGAGCTCCCCCCGGACGGCGTGCGGGAGGCCCTGCTGTCCTCGCCACGGGTGACAGCGCTCCTGGACCCCGTGGGCCGGCCGCTGGACCCGTACCCGGCCGAGGCGGTGAAGCGCGACACCCTGGCGGCCGCCTTCGACCGCTGCTCGGTGACGGAGGTCCGCGGGGCGCGGGTGGCGGTGTACGCGCGGCGGGGCGGGTGCGGGTGAGGCGGGACGGGGGGGAGGCGGGGGTGGCGGCCGTCCCCCGCCGTTCCGGCGGGGGACGGCGTCACTCCCGCCCCGACCCATCCGTGGTGGGCGAGGATGGGCGGGATATCGTTCACGACCCCGCCCCGGAGGCTCCGCATGCCCGTGCCCGAGACACCCGTGCCCGCGATACCCGGGCCCCTCGTCACCGTCGACTGGCTCGGCGGGAACCTCAGCCGGGTCGTGGTCTTCGACGCCTCCGTCGGGGCGCGGCGGGGCGGGGGCACGAGGATTCCCGGGGCCCGGCCCTTCGACCTGGACGGGGGTCTCTCCGACCACTGCGCCCCCGTCCCGCACACCATGCCGACGGCGGCGGCGTTCGAGGAGGCCGTGCGGGGCCTCGGCGTCGATGACACCGACGGGGTGGTCGTGTACGACGCCGCCGGCATCTACTCCAGTGCCCGTGCCTGGTGGATGTTCCGGGCCATGGGCTTCGACCGGGTCGCCGTGCTGGACGGCGGGCTGCCCGCCTGGAGGGCCGCGGGGTTGCCCGTCGAGGCCGCGGCGGCGGCGTACGAGGGGCCGCGCGGGTCCTTCACCGCCCGGCCGCGCCCCGGGCTGCTCGTGGACGCCGACACCGTCGCCGCCGCGCTCGGCGACCCGGCCGCCGCCGTGCTCGACGCCCGGACGCGGGAGCGGTTCGCCGGCACCGCCCCCGAACCCCGGCCGGGGCTGCGCGGCGGGCACATGCCGGGCGCGCTGAACCTGCCGTTCGGCGAGCTCCAGGGGCCCGACGGGCGGATGCGCCCGGCCGGGGAACTCCGTGAGGCCTTCGAGGCCTTGGCCGGCCGCCGGGAGCGGTTCTACTTCAGCTGCGGTTCCGGCGTCACGGCGTGCGTGCTCGCCCTGGGGGCGACGCTGGCCGGGTACGGGGAGAGCGCCGTGTACGACGGCTCGTGGAGCGAGTGGGGCATGCCCTCGGACCGGCCGGTGGCGACCGGGGGCTGAGACGGGGGCGGGGGCCGGGGGTGGGGCTGGCACCACCCTCGGTCGGGATGCCTGCACCCGCGCGGTTCGGGGCCGCACTGGGCAGGCTGGGGGTATGGCACCTCACACCGCGTCAACCCGCCTCGCCGTCACGGCCCTCGGGGCCGCCCTCCTGCTGTCCGGCTGCGCCCTGACGGGGGTGGGCCCCGTGAACACCGCCGACGCCGACGCCACCGTCTCCGAGGCGGTGACGGCGGTCGAGCTGAAGGACGTCCGCAGCGGTGACGTCGAGGTGGCCGCGGGCACCGGGCCCGGGGTGAGCGTCCGCCGGGTCGTCCACTACCGCGGCGGCACGGCGCCCGCGCCCGGACAGCGGGTCTCGGGCGGGGTGCTGACCTTCAGCGACGGCTGCGAGGACGACTGCTGGATCGACTACCGCCTGGAGGTTCCGGCGGCGGCGCGGGTGCGGGTGGAGAGCAGCAGCGGCGACATCACCGTCAAAGGGGTGGCCCGCGCCGACCTGACCTCGTCGTCCGGGGACGTCCGGGCCGAGGGGATCACCGGCCCGCTGAAGGTCCGCACGTCCTCGGGGCGGATCACCGCGACCGGTCTTCAGGGGGCCGAGGCCGAGTTCCGGGCCAGTTCCGGGGACGTCGGGGCGGAGTTCGCGAAGTCGCCGTCCTCGGTGTCGGTCACCACCAGCTCCGGCGACGTCGGCCTGACGGCCCCACAGGGCCCGTACCGGCTGTCCACGGACACGGCCTCCGGGACCCGGCACCTCGCCCTGGCCGATACCCCCGGTGCCGCGGCGGCCATCACGGTGCGCACCTCCTCGGGCGACATCCGGGTCGCGGCCTCCTAGTCCTCCTCGTCGAGGATCGCGTCGAGCTCCACCTCGACCAGCCAGGCGGGGTCGATGAAGCGGGACACCTCCACGAAGGTGGCCGCCGGGCGGATGCCGGCGAAGCGCTCGCCGTGGGCCCGCGCGGCCTCCTCCCAGCGGGTGATGTCGGTGAGCATGATCCGGGTCCGCACGGTGTGCTCCAGCGAGCCGCCCGCCTCCTCCAGGGCCCGCTGGGCGATGTCCAGACAGCGCAGCGTCTGGGAGTGGACGTCGCCGGGGCCGACGGTGGAGCCGTCGTCCCCGATCGGCGCCGTACCCGCGACGGCCACGTGCCGCCCGACGCGCACCGCGCGCGAGAACCCGATCCGGGGCTCCAGCGGGGAGCCCGAGCTGACGGTGCGTCGTATGTCTGTCATGGCGTCATGGTGCTACGCGGCGGCGGACGGTGGTGTTCGCCCCCGGCGAACGCCAGTTGGGGAACATCGGGGCGCGCAGAAGCATTGAGTCGGCATAGCTCAACTTCACTGCCGGAGGGAAGATCATGGCTTCGACGTCCGTAACGCTCACCCTGCCCGTGCTGCCGCTCGACGACGAGGTCGTGCTGCCCGGGATGGTCGTCCCGCTGGACCTGTCCGACGCCGAGGTGCGCGCGGCCGTCGAGGCCGCGCAGGCCGCGCGGGGCAGCGGGAAGCCCCGGGTGCTGCTCGTGCCACGGGTCGACGGGAAGTACGCCGGGATCGGTGTGCTGGGGACCGTCGAGCAGGTCGGGCGGCTCTCCGACGGAGATCCCGGGGCGCTGATCCGCGGGCGAGGACGCGTCCGGATCGGCGCCGGGACCACCGGGCCCGGAGCGGCGCTCTGGGTCGAGGGGGAGACCGTCGAGGAGAAGGTGCCCGACCCGCTGCCCGGATCGGTCGCCGAGCTCGTCAAGGAGTACAAGGCCCTCGCCACCAGCTGGCTCAAGAAGCGCGGCGCCTGGCAGGTCGTGGACCGGGTGCAGCAGATCGAGGGAGTGTCGGCGCTCGCCGACAACTCCGGGTACTCGCCGTTCCTGACCGTCGCCCAGAAGGTCGAACTGCTGGAGACCGTCGACCCGGTCGCCCGGCTGCGGCTCGCCGTCAAGGCGCTCGGCGACCACCTCGCCGAGCAGGACGTCGCCGAGTCCATCGCCAAGGACGTCCAGGACGGCGTGGAGAAGCAGCAGCGCGAGTTCCTGCTGCGCCGCCAGCTGGAGGCCGTCCGCAAGGAGTTGCGCGAGCTGGGCGGGGAGAAGGAGGGCGAGGAGTCCGACGACTACCGCACCCGCGTCGAGGCCGCCGACCTGCCCGGGAAGGTGCGCGAGGCCGCCCTCAAGGAGGTCGACAAGCTGGAGCGCTCCAGCGACCAGAGCCCCGAGGGCTCCTGGATCCGCACCTGGCTGGACACCGTCCTGGAGCTGCCCTGGAACGAGCGCAGCGAGGACAGCTACGACATCCGCGGCGCGCGGGCCGTGCTCGACGCCGAGCACGCCGGCCTGGACGACGTGAAGGACCGCATCACCGAATACCTCGCCGTGCGCAAGCGGCGCGGCGAGCGGGGGATGGGCGTCATCGGCGGGCGGCGCGGCGGCGCCGTGCTCGCGCTGGTCGGGCCCCCCGGAGTCGGCAAGACCTCGCTCGGGGAGAGCGTGGCCCACGCCATGGGCCGCACGTTCGTCCGCGTCGCCCTCGGCGGCGTCCGCGACGAGGCCGAGATCCGCGGTCACCGCCGCACCTATGTCGGCGCCCTGCCGGGCCGGATCGTACGGGCGATCAAGGAGGCCGGGTCGATGAACCCGGTCGTGCTCCTCGACGAGATCGACAAGGTCGGCTCCGACTTCCGCGGCGACCCCGCCGCGGCCCTGCTGGAGGTACTGGACCCGGCGCAGAACCACACCTTCCGCGACCACTACCTGGAGGTCGAGCTCGACCTGAGCGACGTGGTCTTCCTGGCCACCGCCAACGTGCTGGAGGCCATTCCGGAGGCCCTGGCCGACCGCATGGAGCTGGTGCGCCTCGACGGCTACACCGAGGACGAGAAGGTCGTCATCGCCCGCGACCACCTGCTGCCCCGCCAGCTGGAGCGCGCCGGCCTCGCCGCCGACGAGGTGGTCCTGGAGGAGGACGCCCTGCGCAAGCTCGCGGGGGAGTACACCCGCGAGGCGGGCGTGCGCACCCTGGAGCGGTCCATCGCGCGGCTGCTGCGCAAGGTCGCCTCGCAGCACGAGCTGGGCGAGCGGGAGTTCCCGTTCTCGATCGGCGCGGGCGAGCTGCGCGGCCTGATCGGGCGCCCGCACCACGTGCCGGAGTCGGCCCAGGACCCGGCGGAGCGGCGCACGGCCGTCCCGGGCGTGGCCACCGGCCTCGCCGTCACCGGCGCCGGCGGCGACGTGCTCTTCGTCGAGGCGTCCCTGGCCGACCCCGAGACGGGGGCCGCCGGGCTGACCCTGACCGGGCAGCTGGGCGACGTGATGAAGGAGTCCGCGCAGATCGCACTCAGCTTCCTGCGCTCGCACGGCGCGGAGCTGGAGCTCCCGGTCGCCGACCTGAAGGACCGGGGCGTGCACATCCACTTTCCGGCGGGAGCCGTCCCCAAGGACGGGCCGAGCGCGGGCATCACCATGACCACCGCGCTGGCCTCCCTGCTCTCCGGCCGCCAGGTCCGCACGGACGTGGCCATGACCGGCGAGGTCTCGCTGACCGGGCGGGTGCTGCCCATCGGCGGGGTCAAGCAGAAGCTGCTCGCCGCGCACCGGGCCGGGCTGACCACGGTGATCATTCCGAAGCGCAACGAGGCCGACCTGGACGACGTCCCCAGTGAGGTGCTGGAGGGGCTGGAGGTGCACCCGGTGACCGACGTGCGCCAGGTGCTGGAGCTTGCCCTCGCCCCGGCGGTGGTCTCCTTCACCAAGGCCGCCTGACCGGCGGCGCAGCGTCACCGCAGGCCCGGGACCCCGCACCGGCGGGGCCCCGGGCCTGCGGCGCACCACCTGCGAAATACTGGACCCGTACAGGGGTGCCAGGCTCGCACCCCCATCACCGATGGGAGCGGCACGTGCACGGCAGTGAAGACCAGGAGTTCCTCGCCCTGGAGCGGGAGCTGTCCGTCTTCCTTCGGCGCGCCCGCGCCTCCTCGGGCGAGATGGCCCGGGCCCTGCACCCGGAGCTGGAGCCCGCCGCGTACGGGCTGCTCGTCCGCCTGGAGGCCGCCGGCCGCCAGCGGGCCACCGAGCTGGCCGCCTACTTCGGCGTCGGCAAGGCCACGATGAGCCGGCAGCTGCGCGCCCTGGAGCTCCTGGGCCTGGTCGCCCGCGAGCCGGACCCCGCCGACGGCCGCGCCTTCCTCGTCGGCCTCACGGACGAGGGCCGGGAGCGTTTCCTGCGCGTACGGGGGGCCCGGCGCGAGCAGTACATGCGCAAGCTGGCCGACTGGGACCGCGGCGAGGTCGCCGAGCTGGCCCGGCTGCTGAACCAGCTGAACTCCGGCGAGGAGTAGCACCCGCCCGGAGCGCCGCCTCACAGCTCCGCGTAGACCGCCGAGGCGTCGTCGTGCCGCTTGTGGCGGGCCGGCGGGCGCAGCGGATCGGACTCGATGGCCCGGACCCGCCCGATCAGCCCCCGCGCCCCCTCCTCGCGCAGCACGTCCAGACAGGCCGCCCAGTCGCCCTCCCCGAACGTGTCCGTCCACCGGCTCGCCCCGTCCGTCAGCGCGGCGAGCGCCCCCACCCGGTCGCGCGGGGTGCGCCCGGTGACCGCCCGGGCCGCCACCGACGGGTCCGCGGCGGCCGTGAAGAACCCGCCCTCGGCGTTGCGCAGCGCGTCCGTCGCCGCCACCGAGCCGCGCACCTCCTGCGGGATCCGGTCCAGCCGGTCGTCGAGCACCGCCGTGACCACGCCGCCGGGCGCCCGCAGCAGGAGCACGGAGTCCGACAGCACGAGGTGCTCCACGCAGGCCGCGTCCCAGCGCGCCATCACCACCGTCGCCTGCGGGGTCCGGACGTGAGAAAGGTCACAGGTGTCACGGTGTGCGTCGGCGGTGTCCCCGATGGCCCGCGCCAGGATCCGGTCGAGCGGCATGTCCCGCCGCGATCCGGACAGTTCGGTCAATCGGCCGCCCAGCCGGGTGGTGAACCAGGGCACCCCGTGCGCGCACCCGTCGTCCCCGCGTGGCGGAGTGACCCCGTCCAGGACGACCACAACACCCCCTCCCGCCGCAGGTGTCGACGCCGACACCCAGTCCTCGTTGGGGCGTTCCGCACTTCCGGGGGCCGAGGCGAGGTCGATGCGCATGGGGACATTCTGCCCACCGGGGCCGATTGGCGCCGGGAAGGTACGTACCAATATCGGAACAGGTACTGCCGGTAAGTGTGGGCGGGCATATTGCCAAAGCCCGCCCCGACCTTCAACCACCCGTCCAAGGAGGGCCCCTGGCGCGCTGTGCCCGAGTTGGTCGGCCACTCCTCCGTGATGTTCACTCCTTCGAGTGGCCGGGTGGGCGATGTGCGGCTCTCCTCCCAACACACTGCGAAGGTCTGAGGCGGTACGAGGGGGCAGGGGGCGTTTACTTGTTGACCGGCCGTTACCTCGGCCACACGAGTAGACGAGCACGACCTCACGTACAGGATTGCGAGCACCGGTGCAGAAGAAGCGGTCTCGGAAGAACGGCACCGCCAGCGCCGACGGACCCGCCAACGCAGGACGACGCGTGCGCGTCCGCAGCAGGCTGGTCGTCGGAGTAGCAGTCGCCGGACTCACCGTCCTCGCGGCCGGCACCCCCGCCGTCGTCTCCGCCACCAGGGAACTGGACGACTCCCAGCGACTCGTCACCCTCGCCGAGCAGACACAGCACGCCCTCACCCTCGTCCACCTCCTCGGCGACGAACGCGACGCCGTCGTCGAGTACGTGGCCAAGGGCCGCCCCGGCAACGCCAAGGCCCCCGTCGACGAGCGCACCGCGCGCACCGACCGGCAGCTCGCCGAACTCCGCCCGGAGGCCGACGAGGACCTCGCCCGCGCCCTCGGCCACGTCAGGGCCGCCCGCGCCGAGGCCGTCGACGGCAAGGGCACCGCCGTGGCCGCACAGCAGGCCTACGCCGGCGTCCTCACCGAACTCCTCGCGCCCGGCGACCGGCTCGCCGAGCTCACCCCGCCCCGCGCCGACGCCGCCCTCGCCTTCACCCGCCCCATGGCCCCGCTGAGCCAGGCCGTGGACCAGGCCTCTGCCGCCCGCGGACTGCTCCTCGCCGCGCTGGCCGTCCCCCGCGCCGAACAGGCCCCGGGCAGCGCCGTCGCCGACGAGCTCAGCGCCGCCGCGCAGCGCTCCCGCGTCCGCGAGCAGGCCGCCCTCGACGACTTCACGCGCGCCGCGCGCCCCGACGTCCGGCAGACCCTCGCCGCCACCGTCACCGGCCCCGAGGTCAAGAGCGCCGAGGACCAGCTCAAGCGGCTCACCGAGCGGCCCGCGCTGACCCCCGCCGAACGCAAGACCACCGACCCGGCCGCCCTCGCCGCCGCGCTGACCGCCCGCATCGACCGCATGCGCTCCGTCGAGGCCACCCTCGCCGGCCAGCGGGCCACCGCCCTCGCCACCCTGCGCGACGACGACGTGACCCGCCTGGAGCTGATGGTCGCCGGTCTCGGCGTCCTCTTCCTCTTCGTCATCGGCTTCTCCACCGCCGTCGCCCGCTCCCTGACCCGGCCCCTGTCCGTACTGCGCCGCGGCGCCGAACGGCTGGCGACCCCCGAGGGCGCCCAGGAGCCGGTGCGCTTCACCGGCCGCAACGACGAGTTCGCCGAGGTCGTCCGCCACCTCAACGCGGTCCGTGAGCAGACCGTCGCCCTCCACACCAAGGTCGCCGGACTCGACGCCGACCGGCGTCGGCTCATCGGCCGCAACGAGGCCCTCACCTCCGGCCGTGAGGCCCTGGAGCGGGAGACCGCCGCCGGCCGCAAGGCCCTGGAGAAGGAGCTGGCGGAGCTGCGCGCGGGGCTGGAGGAGCACCGCCGCGTCATGTCGACCACCTCGGTCTCCCTCTCGCTGCGCACCCTCGGCCTCGTCGAGCGCCAGCTCGCGGTCATCGAGGACATGGAGTCCAAGGAAGGCGACCCGGACCGGCTCGCCACCCTCTTCAAGCTGGACCACCTCGCCACGGTCATGCGCCGCCACAACGAGAACCTGCTGGTCCTCGCCGGACAGGAACACGGCCACGGCCAGAGCCTGCCGGTGCCGCTGGTCGACGTCATGCGCGCCGCCGTCAGCGAGATCGAGCGGTACGAGCGCGTCGACCTGACCACCCTGCCCTCCTACACGCAGGTCGCCGGGCACGCCGCCGACGACATCTCGCACGTCGTCGCCGAGCTCCTGGAGAACGCCACCACCTTCTCCCCGCCGGACGCCAAGGTGAAGGTCTCCGGCCTGATCACCGACGCCGGCGACGTGGTGCTGTCCGTCGTCGACGAGGGCATCGGCGTGACCGGGGACCGGCTCGACTCCCTGAACTCCCGTCTCGCCTCGCCCGAGGCCTACGACGAGGAGCCCGAGGCCGAGCACGGCCTGGGCCTCGGCCTCTACGTCGCCGGACGCCTCGCGGCGCGCCACGGCGTCACCGCGGAGCTGCGCACCGCCGCCCACGGCGGTACCGAGGCCGTCGTCGTGATCCCCGCCTCGCTGCTGCCGGACGCCCCGCCGGCCTCCCCGGTCCACAGCCTGGGCTCCTCCGGCGTGCCCGCGCTCCAGCTGCCCGGCGTGATCGCCGAGGCCAACGAGCACACCCTCCCGCCCCGGCTGCGCCCGGCCACGGCCGACGCGCCGGCCCCCGAGGAGACCGCCAAGGTGGTCCCGCCGGCCGAGGCCTTCGACGCGGAGCCCACCGGGGACGGGGCCGCCGGGGCCGCTGCCGTTGAGCCCGGGGCCGCCGAGTCCGAGGCTGACGCGGTTGAGACGGGCGCTGCCGGGGCCGCTGCCGTCGAGGCCAGTGCCGCCGGGGACGCCGCCGTTGACCCGGGGGCCGCCGAGTCCGAGGCCGTCGAGTCCGAGGCCGTCGAGTCCGAGGCCGCCGAGTCCGGCGCCGCCGAGTCCGAGGGCGCCGGTTCCGGTGACGCCACGTCCGGGGCTGCCGCGGCCGGCGCCGCCGAGCCGGAGGCTGCCCAGTCCGAGGCCGCTGCGTTCGACGCCACCGGGTCCGAGACCGTCGGCTTCGACGGCGCCGACTCCGAGGCTGCTGCGTTCGACGCCGCCGGTTCCGTGAGTGCCGGGTCCGACGACGTCGAGGCCGACACCGCCGGGTCCGAGACCGACGGCGTCGACAGCGCCGACTCCGACGCCGACTCCGACGACATCGGATTTTTCGCCGCCGCGGACCTCGTGGCCGAGGCCTTCGGGGAGCGTGCCTTCACCAAGAAGGCCGCCGTCGCCGACCGGGACGCCGACACCGCCCCGCACCCGGCCGACCCGCAGTCCGCGGACGACGGGGGCGAGGACCGGCCCGCCCGAGTCGTCCCGCCGGCCGGGGCCCTCGAGGACGCGCAGCTGCCCCCGGCCGACCAGGTCTTCACGGCCGGCGCCGGCGCAGGTGCCCCTGCGGCGGGCGACCCCGCCGGCGGGACGGACCCCGCGCCCGGAGCCCCCGTACGCAAGGCGAGACTGCCGCGCCGCACACCGGCAGCCGACCCCGACCAGGGCGGGCACGGGCGGGCACCCGACGCCGGGGACGGCTTCGTCCCCCGCCAGGGCAGCCACCCCGAGCCCGTCACCGAGGCCGTCACCGCGAAGGGCCTCCCCAAGCGCACCCCGCGCGCCGTGGCCGCCCCCGGCGGCGGCGCCGGACGTCCCGCCGCGGCCCGCCCTGAGCCCCGCCGGGTCGACGCCGAGGAACTGCGCCGCCGTCTCGGCGGGTTCTACCAGGGCGCCCAGGACGGGCGCCGGGTCGTCGCCGCCGAACTCGCGCAGGACCAGCGGCAGACCCCGGGGGGTCCGGGGGCCCAGGAGGCCCACGGACAGGGACACACCGACCAGGGGGACACGGCACAGGAGGCACGCACATGACCGCGCCCAGTACGTACGGACTGAGCAGCCAGGCCCGCAACCTGCAGTGGCTGCTGACCGACCTGGTGGAGGAGGTGCCCGGGGTCAACTCCGTGGCCGTGGTCTCCTCGGACGGGCTGCTGCTGCTCTCCTCCGAGGCGGCGCCGGAGTCGGGCAGGGCCGGCCGGCCCAAGGGCCCCCGGGGGGCCTCGGCCGACCTGGCCACCATCGTGTCCGGGCTCGGCAGCCTCACCACCGGCGCCGCCTCCCTGATGGAGTTCGGCACGGTCAAGCAGACGATGGTGGCGATGGAGAACGGCTCCGTCTTCGTCATGTCGATCAGTGACGGCTCCCTGCTGGGCGTGCACGCCACGCCCGACTGCGACATGGGCGTCGTCGCCTACCACATGGCCCTGTTCGTCGGCCGTGCCGGCCACGTCCTGACCCCCGAAGTCCGCAGCGAGCTGCGCCAGTCGATGGAGAACACCCCGTGAGGAGTCCGGCCTCCGACCGGCTGCCGATACGCGGAGCCGACCGCCGCCCCGCCCGCGTCCGCCCGTACTCCCTCACGGGCGGCCGCACCCGCTTCACGCAGGTCCTGCTGGTGGAGACCTTCGTCGCCACCCTGGACGCCGGTCCGGCCAAGACGCCCGACCGGATGCCCGAGATGCGGGCCATCGTCGAGGTGTGCCGGCGCATGCGGACCATCGCCGAGATCTCCGCACTGCTGAAGCTGCCGCTCGGCGTGGTCCGGGTCCTCGTCAGCGACCTCGCCGACCAGGGCCGGATCCGCGTCTACGGCACCGGGCACGGCACCGGCCGCCCCGAACGCGCGCTGCTGGAAAGGGTGCTCGATGGCCTTCGCCGTCTCTGAAGCCGTCTCTGGTCCGGACACCGCGCTCCTGCTGGACGACGAACCCGTCCAGCCGTGGCAGTACGACCGCTCGCGCGCTCCCGTCGCCGTCAAGGTGCTGGTCGCGGGCGGCTTCGGCGTCGGCAAAACCACCTTCGTGTCCTCCGTCTCCGAGATCACCCCGCTGCGCACCGAGGCGGTGATGACCCAGGCCAGCGTCCCCACCGACGACCTGACCGGGACCCCGGACAAGAACACGACCACCGTCGCGATGGACTTCGGCCGCATCACCCTCGCCGACGACCTCGTCCTCTACGTGTACGGGACCCCGGGCCAGGAGCGGTTCTGGTTCATGTGGGACGACCTCGTGCGCGGAGCCATCGGCGGCCTGGTGCTCGCCGACACGCGCCGGCTGCGGGACTGCTTCCCCGCCCTCGACTACTTCGAGAGCTGCGGGCTGCCGTACGCCGTCGCCGTCAACCACTTCGAGGGGTCGAAGGAGTACGAGCCGGAGGACGTGCGGGAGGCTCTCACCATCCCGCCCGACGTACCCGTCGTGATCATGGACGCGCGGCGCCGGGAGACGGTCGTCGAGTCCCTGCTCACCCTGGTGGGCCACGCGCTGGACGCCACACCCGCATGACCCCGCCCGTCGGCCCCGGGCGCGGTCCGTACCGCCCGGAGCGGCGGCAGTGCCCGTGCAGTGCCCGTACCGCCAGATTGAGAACGTGAGATGCGCAGGATACTTGTCGTGGGGGCCGGGCAGTCCGGCCTCCAGCTCGCCCTCGGCCTCCAGGCGAAGGGCTACGAGGTCACCCTCATGTCCAACCGGACCGCGGACGAGATCCGCACCGGGCGGGTCATGTCCACGCAGTGCATGTTCGACTCCGCGCTCCGGCACGAGCGCGACCTCCAGCTGAACTTCTGGGAGCGGCAGGCCCCCCGGATCCAGGGCCTCGGCGTCTCCGTCGCCGCCCCCGACGGCGGCCGCGCCGTCGACTGGCTCGGGCGCCTCAAGGGCTACGCGCAGTCCGTGGACCAGCGCGTGAAGATGGCCGGCTGGCTCGACGTGTTCGTGCAGCGCGGCGGCCAGCTCGTCATCCACGGCGCGTCCGTCGCCGACCTGGACTACTTCTCGCGCGCCTACGAGCTGGTGCTGGTCGCCGCAGGCAAGGGCGAGCTCGTCTCCATGTTCGGCCGGGACGCGGCACGCTCCCCGTACGACAGCCCGCAGCGCGCGCTGGCCGTCGCCTACGTGCACGGGCTCGGGCCGCGCCCCGAGCACCCGGACACCGACGCCGTGCGCTGCAACCTCGTCCCGGGCGTCGGCGAACTGTTCGTCATGCCGACGCTGACGACGTCGGGGCGGGCGGACATCCTGTTCTGGGAGGGCCTCCCGGGCGGGCCGCTGGACGTCTTCCGGGGGGTGAACGACCCGGGTGAGCACCTGGCGCTGACGCTGGAGCTCATGAAGAAGCACGTGCCGTGGGAGTACTCCCGCGCCACGAAGGTCGAACTGACCGACGCGGGCGGCACCCTGGCCGGCCGCTACGCGCCGGTGGTGCGCAAGCCGGTCGGGCGGCTGCCGGGCGGCGGCCTGGTGCTGGGCGTGGCGGACGTGGTCGTCGCCAACGACCCGATCACCGGGCAGGGGGCGAACGCCGCCGCCAAGTGCGCGGCCTCGTACCTGTCGTCGATCCTCATGCACGGTGACAAGCCGTTCGACGAGGCCTGGATGAAGGCGACGTTCGACAAGTACTGGTTCACCACGGGCAAGCCCGTCACCCAGTGGAGCAACGCCATGCTGGGCGCCCCGCCCGAGCACGTCCTGAACCTGATCGGGGCGGCCGGGAAGTATCAGCGGGTGGCGGACCGATTCGCCAACGGCTTCGACAACCCGGCCGACTTCGACGCGTACTTCTACGACCCGCAGGACGCGGAGGACTACCTGGCCGAGGTCGCGGAGGCGGCCGGCCCCTCCTCCGCGTCGTAGCCCCGGTCGTCCGCCGCGCCGTCCGCCGCCGCGCCCTCGGGCAGCGGCGGCGGGGTGAAGCGGGCGAGGGGGGTCCCTTCAGGGTCGGGGCGGACCGCGCCCAGGAGCGGGTTCGCCGCGATCGGGGAGACCTTGACCCTGGCTCCCGGCCGGGGGGCCTGGATCACCTTGCCATCGCCGATGTACAGGGCGACATGGGTGGCCTTGGGGAAGTAGACCACCAGGTCCCCCGGTCGCAGCTGCTCCAGCGGTACCCGGCGCAGCTGCGCCCACTGCTCCTGGCTGGTGCGGGGGATGGACCGCCCGGCGTGCTGCCAGGCCTGCGAGGTCAGCCCTGAGCAGTCGAACGAGGCCGGGCCCTCGGCGCCCCACACGTACGGCTTGCCGATCTGGGCGGCGGCGTAGCGCAGCGCGGCGTCGCCCGCGGCGGTGGGCGGGGTCGTACGGGCCGGCAGCCGGCCCGAGTCCAGCAGGGAGCGCTGCGCCCCGGCGGTGACGGCCGCCTCCCGCGCGCCGAGCCCGGCGAGCTCGGCCGGCGTCAGCGAGGCGAGCAGCCGCTCGACCTCCTTGAGCCGGCCGGTGACGTCCCGGCGGGCCTCCTTCTGCTGCGCCGCGAGGGCCTGCTGGGCTTCGAGGGCCTTGCGTGCGGCGTCGGCGAGCGTACCCGCCTGCTTCCGGTCCCGCTCCAGCCGCGCCACGACCCCGGCCCGGCGGGCTCCCTCGCGGGCGGCGAGGCGGCGCTGGTCGAGGGCCTGGCCGGGATTGCCGGAAAGCAGCATCCGCAGGTAGGGGGAGAGGCCGCTGCCCTGCGCCGCCTGGTACTGCTCCCGGGCGAGCCGCCCGGCGGTGGCCCGCTCGGAGTCGAGGGCGGAACGCGCCCTGCCGAGGGCGGAGCTGAGCCGCTCCTCCTCCGCCTGCCGGGCCTTGAGGGCGACCTCGGCGGCGTTGTAGGTCTCGGCGGCCTCCTCGGCCTTCTGGTACAGCCCCTGGAGCCGAGTGAGCAACTCCCCGACGGGCTCGGCCCGGGCGGCGGGCGGCGGACCGGCGGCGACGAGGACGCCGGCGAGGGCGGCGGCGAGACAGCCGGTGCTCAACAGTCGTTTTGTCATGTAATCACCTCCGCGGCCTGATGCTGCCACGGCCGAGCCCGGGGACTCCGGACCACCCCCGGCGGGGGGCGGCGGGGTCACCCGGACGGGGGCGGAACGGCCCGACGCGGAAGGACGACGAGACGGACGGGAACCCCCCGATGCCTCCCCGGACCGCCCGGCCGAGACCCCGCCCCACCGACCCCGCCGCGCTCCGTTCCCGCCCCCCGCCCCGCCCCCCGCCCCCCGCCCCGCTCACCCCTCCAGCAGCCGCGCCTTGGCCCGGCTGAACTCCTCCGGGGTCAGCAGCCCCTCCCTGGCGAGGTCGGCCAGTTGGCTGAGCTCCGGGACCAGGGTTCCGTGTGCGGGCGGCGCCGGCTGGGGTGTCGGGGGCGGGACGGCCGGCCAGGGACTCGGCCGGGCCATCGCGTCGGCCTCGTCCGCAGCCTCCGCCCGCCCCTCCATCCCGGCAGCGCCCGCAGCCTCCGCCAGGGCCTCGGCCTCGTCCTCCGCGAACGCGTCGGCGAGGGAGTCACCCCCACCGGCACCGGCCCCCGAACCGGCACCGAAACGCTCCCCCTCCCCCTCCCCCACCCCCACGTCCTGGCTCCACTCCGCCGCCCCCGCCGCCCGCAGCAGCAGGCCCCGCAGCAGGGGGTGGCCCGGAGGCCGGGCCGCCGGCGTCACCGTCACGTTCACCGGCCGGATGAACATCAGGCCACCTCCACCCGCTCCGCCGGGATCCGGACCGAGCCCACGATCCGCCCGCCCGCCGCCCGTACGGCGACGGCCGCGTCCTGCGCCCAGACGTGCTCGACCACCAGCAACAGCGCGCTGCTGCCCCGGTCCAGGAGCTCCGCCGCCTCGCGCACGTCCTCCGGGCCGATCAGCCGGGCCACGTCGCGCCCCGCCAGCAGGCCGCGCAGCTCCACGAACTCGTCGAACTCCGCCGCCATGACCTCCCCCGAGGCCGTCTTCGTCGTGACGAGGCCGTCGATCAGGCGCACCACCCCGGTCTTGCGCAGCCCCATGACGGCCTCGACCGCCGGGACTCGGAGCTGTTCCTCCGGGAAGGCGAGGACGATGAATTCCACAGGTCCCATAAGGCTCGGCTCCGGCTCCTGATCGTGGCGATTCCGACCGTTTCTGACGACTCTTCGGCAGACTATGGCATAACCGGACAGAGGGGTGGCTGACTTGCTACGTTTCCCCTATGCCCCCGCCAGCCCTGACGGCGAAGGTGACGGAGCCCGCTCCGCCCCCTCTCCCCGGCGTCCGCACCCCCAAGCGCCGGGGCATCGAGCTGATGCTCCTGGCCGGAGCCGTCCTGATCTCCGCGCTGGGCCACGCCTACGTGGGCCTCGCCGACGGGGACCCGGCCCCCGCCGCCCACCACCCCACCACCCACTACGCCGCGGGCCTCGCCGTGGCCGCGCTGGTCGCGCACCTCGCCGTACGCCTCCGGGCCCCGTACGCCGACCCGGTCCTCCTCCCCATCGCCGTCCTGCTCAACGGACTCGGCCTCGTACTCATCGAGCGGCTCGACCTCGCCACCCCGGGCCAGGCCGGCGCGGGGGACCAGCTGCGCTGGTCGGGGCTCGGGGTGGGGCTGTTCGCCCTGGTCGTCGCCGGCCTGCGCGACCACCGGGTACTCCAGCGGTACGCCTACCTCTCCGTCACCGCCGCCCTCGCGCTCATGCTCGTCCCCGTCTTCTTCCCGGCCGTCAACGGCGCCCACATCTGGATCCGTTTCGCCGGGCTCTCCTTCCAGCCGGGGGAGTTCGCCAAGATCCTGCTGGCCGTCTTCTTCGCCGCCTACCTCGCCGCCAACCGCACCGCCCTGGCCCTCACCGGCCGCCGGCTCTTCTGGAGGCTCCGGCTCCTGCCCGGCCGGGTGCTCGGGCCGATCCTCACGATCTGGCTGCTCAGCGTGGGCGTCCTCGTTCTGGAGCGGGACCTCGGCACCTCGCTCCTCTTCTTCGGCCTCTTCGTGATCATGCTGTTCACCGCCACCGGCCGGATCGGCTGGATCGCGGTCGGGCTGCTCCTCGCCGCGCTCGGCGCGTACGCCGTCGGCACCCTCGAACCGCACGTCCACAGCCGCGTCCAGGACTGGATGAATCCTTTCGCCTCCATCGACCGCGGCGAGGGTCCCGGCCAGCTCGCCCAGTCCCTCTTCGCCTTCGCCGCCGGCGGCCTCCTCGGCGCAGGCATCGGCCACGGCCAGTCCTTCCTCATCGGCTTCGCCGCCAAATCGGACTTCGTCCTCGCCACCGCCGGCGAGGAGCTGGGCCTCGTCGGCCTGAGCGCCCTCCTGCTCCTCTACGGGCTCCTCGTATCACGCGGCTTCCGTGCCGGGCTCGCCCTCCGCGACCCCTTCGGACGGCTCCTCGCCACCGGGCTGGCCTCGATCGTCGCGCTCCAGGTCTTCGTCATCGCGGGCGGCGTCACCGGCCTGATCCCGCTCACCGGCATGGCCATGCCCTTCCTGGCCCAGGGCGGCTCCTCCGTCGTCACCAACTGGATCATCGTCGCCCTGCTGGTCCGGCTCAGCGACAGCGCCCGCGGCGGCGGGCTGACCGGGCTGCCCGGGGGAGTCGGGGGTACCGGGCTGCCCGTGGGCACCGGGGCCACCGGAGGGCCGGGATGATCCGCTGCATCCGCTGGTGCGGGTACTTCTGCGTGCTCCTCCTCGCCGCCCTCCTCGTCAACGTGGCCCGCGTGCAGGTCTGGGAGTCCGCCGCCTACGGTGCGAACCCGGCCAACAAGCGCCCCGCCGTCGCGCGCTACGCCCAGCCGCGCGGGAACCTCCTCGTCGACGGCCGGCCCGTCACCGGCTCCCGCGACAGCGGACAGCTGCTGCGCTACGAGCGGACCTACACCGACGGCCCCCTCTACGCGCCCGTCACCGGCTTCTCCTCCCAGACGTACGGGACCAGCTTCGCCGAGCGCGCCGAGGACGCCGTCCTGGCCGGCACCGATCCGGGGCTCTCCGCCTTCCCCCTCTGGTACGACCTCTCGCGGGGCCGCCCCGCCGGGGGCGACGCCGCGACCACCCTGCGCGCGGACGTGCAGCGGGCCGCGTACCAGGGGCTCGGTGGCAAGCGCGGCGCGGCGGTCGCGCTGGAGCCGGCGACCGGCCGGATCCTGGCCCTGGTCAGCAGCCCCTCCTACGACCCGGGCCTGTTCTCCGGCACCGGTACGAAGGTCAAGGAGGCCTGGTCCCGGCTGAACGCGGACCCCGCCAGGCCGATGCTCAACCGGGCGTTGCGCGAGACCTATCCGCCAGGTTCCACCTTCAAGATCGTGACGGCCGCCGCGGCCCTCGACGCGGGCGTGGTCAACGACGTGGACGCCCCCACCCGCACCCCGGACCCGTACCCGCTGCCGGGCACGAGCACCCTGCTGCCGAACGCGGGCACGGGCTGCGAGGACGCCTCGATGGCGGAGGCGGTGCAGTGGTCCTGCAACACCGTGATGGCCGGGATCGGGGTGCGGGTGGGCCTGAGGGGCATGGTCGAGGCGGCGGAGCGGTTCGGGTTCAACGACGAGGAGCTGCGGGTGCCGTCCTGGGTGTCCCGGTCGAACTTCGACACCGACATGAGCCCCGACCAGCTGGCGCTGTCCTCGATCGGGCAGTTCAACACCAGGGCCACGCCGCTGCAGATGGCGATGGTGGCGGCGGCGGTGGCCAACGGCGGCGAGATCGAAACCCCCTACCTGGTGGACCGTACGACCCGTCAGGGCGGCGGCCTGCTCCGGCGCTCCGGCCCGCGCACCCTGGGCCGGGCCATGAGCCCGCCGACGGCGCTGCGGATGCAGGAGCTGATGGTGAAGGTGGTGGAGGAGGGCACCGGGCGCAACGCGGCGATCCCGGGCGCCCGGGTCGGCGGCAAGACCGGCACCGCACAGCACGGCGTGGGCAACGTCGGCACGCCCTACGCATGGTTCATCGGCTGGGCCGGGGCCGGGGAGACGTCGGTGCCGGCGGTCGCGGTGGCGGTGGTGGTCGAGGACGCCTCGGCGGTCCGCGGGGACATCAGCGGCAACGGCGCGGCGGCCCCGATCGCCCGCGCGATGATGCGGGCGTCCCTGTCCGGCCACTGACGAACCGACGCCTCGCCCCCCGGGCCCTCCTGCCCGGGCCCTCCTGCCCGGGCCCTCCTGCCCGGGCCCGCCTGCCCGGGCCCGCCTGCCCGGGCCCGGCCTTGGGCTCCGCTCCGGGGTCCGGCCCTCGGGGCTCCGCCCCCAGGCCCGTCCCCGGGCTCGGGTGCCCGGGTTCCCCCCCGGGGCCCGCCCCCGCCCGCCGCCTAGGCTCCCGCGCCCTCCTCGATGGCCGCCTCCACCTCCGCCACCCGTTCCCGCTCCTCGGTCGCGAAGCGTTCCCGGTCGAGGGCCTCGGCGATCTCCTCGTCCTGGGTCATCAGCAGGTCGAGGTTGGAGTCACCCATCTCGAAGACGCCCATGTCCCGGTACGCCTTCTGCAGCCGTTCGCCCCACAGCCCGATGTCCCTCACGCACGGCACGATCCGGCTGAAGAGCAGCCTGCGGAACAGGTGGAGGAACTCCGACTGCTCGGAGAACTCCTCGGCCTCCCGCCGCGGGATGCCGAAGTTCTCCAGCACCTCCACCCCGCGCAGCCGGTCGCGCATCAGGTGGCAGCCCTCGATGACGAACTCCTCGCGCTCGCGCAGCTCGGCGTCCGTCAGCTGCCGGTAGTAGTCGCGCAGGGCCATCCGCCCGAAGGCCACGTGACGGGCCTCGTCCTGCATCACGTACGCGAGGATCTGCTTGGGCAGCGGCTTGTCCGTCGTGTCGCGGATCATCCCGAACGCGGCCAGCGCCAGCCCCTCGATGAGCACCTGCATGCCCAGGTACGGCATGTCCCAGCGGGAATCGCGCAGGGTGTCGCCCAGCAGGCCCTGGAGGCTGTCGTTGATCGGGTAGAGCATCCCGACCTTCTCGTGCAGGAAGCGCCCGAAGACCTCGGCGTGCCGGGCCTCGTCCATGGTCTGGGTGGCGGAGTAGAACTTGGCGTCCAGGTCCGGCACGGACTCCACGATGCGCGCCGCGCACACCATCGCGCCCTGCTCGCCGTGCAGGAACTGGCTGAAGTTCCACGCGCTGTAGTGGCGGCGCAGCTCGCCCTTGTCCCGTTCGGTCAGCTTGGCCCAGTGCCGGGTGCCGTAGAGGGTCAGGACCTCGTCGGGGGTGCCCAGCGGGTCGTACGGGTCGACCTCGATGTCCCAGTCGATGCGCTTGGCGCCGTCCCACTGCTTGTCCTTGCCCTTCTGGTAGAGCGCGAGGAGGCGTTCGCGGCCCTCGTCGTACTCCCAGCTGAAGCGGGCCGAGCCGCCGGCGGGCACCTGCCAGACGCCCTCGCCCGGGGCCGTGGTGTAGAGCTCGTGCGTCGACACTGACGCCTCCTCGTCTCACGTACTGCCGTACTGCCGTACAGGACTGGACGGTTGGCAGCGTCACACGTTGGTAGACACGGGGTCAACAAGTCGTGCGCGAGGGATTGACGGCCTTGCTGACAAGCAGTCTTATAAGACCTGACCGCTGGTAACCCGACCGCCGAGGGGCCCGAAGCCATGACGACCGTGACGGAGCGAGCCGCGCTGAGTGACGCCCTCGGCCTTCTCAAGGACCGCGAACAGATCGCCGAGCGCCTGCTCGAATCCTCCGCGAAGCACTCCTTCGACCCCGACAAGGACCTCGACTGGGAGGCCCCGCCCGTCGACGGCAAGTACTACTGGCCGCCCGAGCTGCTCTCCCTCTACGCCACCCCGATGTGGAAGAAGATGGGGGAGGAGCAGCGCATCGAACTCTCCCGCCACGAAGCGGCCGCCCTCGCCTCGCTCGGCATCTGGTTCGAGATCATCCTCATGCAGCTGCTGGTCCGGCACATCTACGACAAGTCGCTGACCAGCAACCACGTCCGCTACGCGCTCACCGAGATCGCCGACGAGTGCCGCCACTCGATGATGTTCGCCCGCATGATCCGGACGGGCGGCGCCCCCGCCTACCCGGTCTCCCGCGCCAACCACAACCTCGCCCGGATCCTGAAGACGGTCTCCACCACCCCCGGCTCCTTCGCCTGCACCCTCCTCGGCGAGGAGATCCTCGACTGGATGCAGCGCCTGACGTTCCCGGACGAGCGCATCCAGCCCCTCGTGCGCGGAGTGACCCGCATCCACGTCATCGAGGAGGCCCGGCACGTCCGCTACGCCCGCGAGGAGCTGCGCCGCCAGATGCTGACCGCCCCCCGCTGGGAGCGCGAACTCACCCGGCTCAGCTGCGGCGAGGCCGCCCGCGTCTTCTCCCTCGCCTTCGTGAACCCGGCCGTCTACGACAACGTCGGCCTCGACCGGCGCGAGGCCGTCGCCCAGGTCAAGGCCAGCGGCCACCGCCGCGAGGTCATGCAGACCGGAGCCAGGCGGCTCACCGACTTCCTCGACGACATCGGCGTCCTGCGCGGCGCCGGCCGCCGCCTCTGGAAGAGCTCCGGCCTCCTCCCGTAAGCCCCCGCCGGCCGCACCGTACGTCTACGCTGCGGACATGACCGTACGCGCCTACCGCAGACTGAGCGTCGAGGAGCGGCGAGCCCAACTCCTCGACGCGGCCCTGTCGCTGTTCGCGCACCGGGCCCCGGAGGAGATCTCCCTCGACGACGTCGCGGAGGCCGCGGGGGTCTCGCGACCGCTGGTCTACCGCTACTTCCCCGGCGGCAAGCAGCAGCTGTACGAGGCCGCGCTGCGCTCGGCGGCGGACGTCCTCGAACTCTGCTTCGCCGAGCCCCAGGCCGGCCCGCTGACCGCACGGCTCACCCGGGTCCTCGACCGCTACCTGGCCTTCGTCGACCAACACGACGCCGGCTTCGCCGCCCTCCTCCAGGGCGGCAGCGTCGTGGAGACCTCCCGCACCACCGCCACGGTGGACGGCATCCGCCGCGCGGCCGCCGAGCAGATCCTCCTCCACCTGGAGCTGCCCGCCCCGGGGCCCGGGCCCCGGCTGCGGATGATGGTCCGCACCTGGATCACGGCGGTCGAGGCGGCCTCCCTGATCTGGCTGGACGAGGGCAAGCAGCCGGAGGCCGCCACCCTCCGGGACTGGCTGGTGGACCAGTTCATCGCCCTCCTGACGGCCACCGCCGCCACCGACCCCGAAACGGCCTCCGCCGCCCGCGCGGCCCTCGCCCTGGAACGCGCGGACGGCCCGGCGGGCGTCCTCGCACGGCGCGTGATCCCCGTGGTCTCCGACGCGGCCCACCTGCTGTGACACTGGTGGGGTGAGAAGCGAACCGACCCCCTTCGAGGGCGGACCGATGGACGGCCGGGTCCTCCCGATCCTCCTCGGCCCGACGGGACACCCGCCGAAGTGGTACGAGATCCCCGTCCCGGCGGCGGACGGGGGACCGCCGACGGTCCTGCTGTACGAGCGGGTGCCCTCGGGGTACACGAAGCGGCTGGGGCTCCAGAAGGGGTGGAAGTACGCGTTCTGCCCGACGGGCGAGAAGCCGAAGCTCCGCTGGCCGTGGACGAAGCCCCCGCGGCGCGAGGCCTGACCGGCGGGGGCGGGCGGGCAGCCGCCGCCCGGCCCCCCGTGGCACCCGGCCCTACAGGGGCCCGGCCCCTACGACGCCGGCGGCGCCGGCGACGCCGGCAGCGTCAGCACCGCCAGGGCCCCGCCACCCGGCGCCGCGCGGAACTCCAGCCGGGCGCCGATCGCCTCCGCCTGGCCCGCCGCGATGGTCAGCCCGAGTCCGTGCCCCCCGCCCCCGCTCCGGAACCGCTGCGGCCCCCCGTCCAGCAGGTACTGCGGGTACCCGTCGCCGTGGTTCCGTACGGTCACCACCGGGCCGTTCACCGTCATCACCACCGGCCCCCGCCCGTGCTTGTGGGCGTTCGCGACCAGGTTCCCCAGCACCCGCTCCAGCCGCCGCCGGTTTGTCTCCACGTGCGCGTCCCGGACGACGACCATCTCCGTGTCCGTCCCCGACGCCCTGAGCCCGCCCGTGTTCCCGCAGCCGGCGGCCGACGGCAGCAGGACCAGCAGGACGACCAGCCCGGCACCCGCACCGGCACCCGCACGCGACCGCGCACCCCTGTGCGAGCCCGCATGTGGATGCGCACCCGCGCGGGAGCGGGGCAAGCGCACGGCGCGGGCCCTCCTCTCCGGGCGTGGATCAGGCAGTCGTCAGGGACGTCGTCCCGACCGCCTTATGCGGAGATAAGCCCTTTTCGGGATTTCCGGTCATCAGCCGGGAGTCGTCCCCGCGCCCCGGGGCTCAGCCGTCCGTACGGCCCCGGCGCAGCATGGCGAAGCCCAGTCCGGCCGCGCCCACGGCCGCGATCCCGCCGCCCGCCGCGAGCAGCAGCACCCCGCCGCCCGGGCCGTCGGCCAGGGTGTTCAGCCGCAGCGCCTCGGCGGTGCCGGCGATGCGGTGGGTCTCGGCGTCGGCAGGCACCACGTGCCCGGCGCCCCGGCGGGTCGCCGTCTTGTGGCCGTCACCGGCCACCGTGTGCGAGCCGTCCCGTGCGGGGGTCTCGCCGACCCAGGAGGAGAGTCGCCCGTCCGGCCGCAGCGCGGCGTGCAGCTCGCCGGCCCCGCCCACGCCGGTGGTGCCGTCACGGCTGGTCAGTGTTGCGACCGTGGCGCCCGAGCGGAGGATCTCGGCCTGGTAGGCGTCCTTCGCGAGGCGGTACACGTTCGCGGTCGAGCGGCCGTCCGCGAGGGCGAGGCTGCCGACCAGGGTCCGCGGCGCGCCGGCGGCGTACGCGGCCGGGACCCCGTCGGCGAGCGCGGCGGCGGTGGGCAGCGCCAGCAGGCCCGCGGCGCATGCGGTCACGGCGGTGGCGCGAACGATGGTGCGGCGGCTGACGGTGTTCACGGGAGTCCTTGGGTACGGTCGGTGCCGGCGGGTGTGGCTCCAACGTAGGCGCGGGCTGTTGCGGTAGGGCGCTGGCCTTGTAACAGGAAGGCAGCAGCGAGCCGACGGAGCTGTTACATGTTCGAGGGATTGCCGAGTTGCGGCGGCGCCTGCTCACATGGACGCGGGGGTGAGGCCGATGCGCGGACTCAAGGTCCTTCCGAGCGGCCGGCCCGGCCGCGGCCGGCTCTACGTCAGCCTGCCCGACGGCCGGACGGTGGCCTGGTACGACCGCCGGACCAGGCGGATCAGCATCCTGTCGGACGACGGGCGCGAGGCCGTACTGGCGGCGCTGCGCCCCTACTTGAGCGGGGACTGGACGATCGGGCCGCCCCCCGTCCCCACCCCGGCCGAACTCCGCCGCCTGTACCTCCCGCCGGACCACGACCTGGCCCCGAACCTCCCCGGCGAGACGCTGCTCGGCGAACTGGCGTACGGCACACCGGGAGTCGGCCGGACCCGGCACCGCATGCGCCGTCAACTCCTGGCGCTCCAGCGGACGGGCGTGGAGCTCGACCTCCTCGAAGCCGATGACTGGCGGGCCGTCCACGACGTCCCCCTGCCGGGCCTCGGGCTCCTGGACCACCTGCTCATCGGCCCGCCGGGCGTCTTCGCCCTCCGTACGGTCCCGGGCCGCCGCCGGCGCGCCCAGGTGGGCGACCTCCTGCTGACGGTGGGGCGCAGCGCCCCCAGCCCGGACCCCCGCTGGATCCGCCGCGCGGCGGCCCGCGCCGCCCGCGCCCTGGCGTCCCCGGTCACCCCGGCCCTGACCCTCGCGGACTCCTCCCGGGTGGAAGTGGCCCCCACCCTCCGGGACGTCCTGGTCCTCCAGCCCCCCACCCTGGCGGTCACCCTCCGTGCGATCCCCCCGACCCTCAAACCGCCGGACGTGGAGGCCCTGTTCACGCTGGCCCGCTCCCGGACGACCTGGACGCCCGAGCCGTAACCCACCTGGCCGCCCGCCCGCCCCCGGCGGGCCGGGACCGGCGCGGCGGCCACCGCGTACCCGCCATCCGTTCGCCCGCCAGGGTCAGGCCGAACTCCGCTTCCGCGGCGCGGCCTTCTTCGCCGTTCCACCCGCCCCCGCGGCACGCTTCCCCCCGGCAGCCGTGGACTTCGTGGCTGCGGATTTCCTTGCCGTGGACCTGGTGGCCGTGGACTTGGTGGCCGTGGACTCCGTACCGGAAGCCGCCTGCCGCGTCCCCGGCTTGCCGGCCGTCGCCTTCGAAGTCGACTTCGCCGCAGTCTTCTTCGTGGCCCCGGCGCTCTTCCGGGCCCCCGCCGCGGCCGACTTCTTCCCGCCCACCGCCTTCGGCGTGGAGGCCGCCGGGGCCGCCTTGCGCCGGATCGGCGTCACTTCGGCCTCCCCACCCCCGCCGCCGTCCCCCGAGCCCCCGCCCCGCGAGGCCCGGGCCGCCCGCACACTGCTCTCCAGCGCCGCCATCAGGTCGATCACCTGCCCGCCGGACGGCTCGACCACCGCCTCCGACGGCTCGAACGCGCCCCCCGCCTTCGCCGCGATCATCGTCTCGACGGCCTCCTGGTACTCGTCGTGCAGCGAGGAGATCTCGACCTCTCCCAGCGTCGCCATCAACGCGTCCGCCAGGTCCAGCTCGGCGTCCCGCACCGAGACCGACGCCTCCGGCGCCACCCCCTCCGGCGCCCGGATCTCGTCGGGCCACAGCAGCCCGTGCATGGCGATGACGTCGTCGACCACGCGCAGCATCCCCAGCCGCTCCCGCCCCCGCAGCGCGAACTTGGCGATGGCAACCTTCCGGCTCCGCTTCAGCGCCTCCCGCAGCAGCGTGTACGGCTTCGCCGCGGTGGCCCCGTTCGCCGCCAGGTAGTAGGCGGAGTCCATCTGCAACGGATCGATCTGATCGGCCGGCACGAAGGAGACGATCTCGATCGTCTTCGCCGTGGCGATCGGCAACCGCGCCAGGTCCTCGTCCGTGATCGGCACGATCGACCCGTCCGCCTCCTCGTACCCCTTCCCGATCTCGTCCGACGACACCTCCTCCCCGTCCAGCTCGCACACCTTGCGGTAGCGGACGCGTCCGCCGTCCGTCACGTGGATCTGGCGGAAGGAGATGGAGTGGCTCTCGGTGGCGTTCACGAGCTTGATCGGGATGCTGACCAGGCCGAAGGAGATCGCCCCGTTCCAAATGGATCGCACGTTTCCTCCTGATTCGTGGCAATCTCATCGTATGACGCCGATCACGTCGGTGGAGGGGCGTCGCATCGCGCTCAGCAACCTGGACAAGGTCCTGTACCCCCGGACCGGCTTCACCAAGGGCGAGGTGCTGCACTACTACGCCACCGTCGCGCCCGCCCTCCTCGCCCACGTCCACGACCGCCCGGTCTCCTTCCTCCGCTATCCGGACGGCCCGGACGGGCAGCTGTTCTTCACCAAGAACCCGCCGCCCGGCACCCCCGCATGGGTGAAGACCGCCCCCGTGCCCCGCTCCGACGACCCCGGGGCCGAACAGGTGCTCGTATCCGATCTGCCGGCCCTCATCTGGGCCGCCAACCTGGTCGTCGAGTTCCACGTCCACCAGTGGCCCGCCGCCACCCCCGCCGTCGCCGACCGGCTCGTCTTCGACCTGGACCCCGGCGCGCCCGCGACCGTCGTCGAATGCTGTGCCGTCGCCCTCTGGCTGCGCGAGCGCCTCGCCGCCGACGGTCTGCACGCGTACGCCAAGACCTCCGGTTCCAAGGGCCTGCACGTGACCGTCCCGGTGGAGCCGACCCCGTCCGCGCGGGTGTCCGCGTACGCCAAGACCCTCGCCCAGGAGGCCGAGGCCGCCCTCCCCGGCGGGGTCGTGCACCGCATGGCCAGGGCGCTGCGGCCCGGCAAGGTCTTCGTCGACCACAGCCAGAACGCCGCCGCCAAGACCACCGCCGCCCCCTACACCCTGCGCGCGCGGGCCCTGCCCACCGCCTCCACCCCCGTCTCCTGGGCGGAGGTCGAGGCCTGCCGCGACCCGTCCGACCTGGTGTTCCTCGCCGACGACGTACCGCCCCGCCTCGAACGCGACGGCGACCTCCTGGCCCCCCTGCTGGACCCCGCCCAGGCGGGCGCGCTGCCCGGGACGCCGCGGTGACGGCGCCGGTCCGGGTGGCCCTGGCGGCCTCCGTACGCACCCTCCCGCGCGGCCCGGGCCTGGCCTACGAGCCGAAGTTCGACGGCCACCGCATGGTCATCCGCCGCGAGGCCGCGGGAGTCGTCCTCCAGGCCCGCTCCGGCCGCACCGTCACCACCGCCTTCCCCGACCTCGTGGCCGCCGCACGGCAGCTGCCGGCCGGGACCGTCCTGGACGGGGAGGTGGTCGTCTGGCATGCCGGCCGGACGGACTTCGCCCTGGTCCAGCGCCGCGCGGCGGCCACCCCGGCCCGCGCGGCAGTCCTGGCCCGCACCCTCCCGGCCTCGTACGCCGCCTTCGACGTCCTGGAGCTGGCCGGTCTCGACGTACGCGCCCGCCCCTACGAACGCCGCCGCGCCCTCCTGGTCGACCTGCTCGCCCCCCTCGGGCCGCCGCTCCAGCCGGTGCCCATGACGACCGACCCCGAACTGGCCGAGACCTGGTACGCGACCCTGCCCGCGAGCGGCATCGAGGGGCTGGTCGTCAAACGCCTGGACCAGCCCTACCCCTCCGGCCGCCGCGCCTGGCGCAAGCTCCGCCACACGGACGTCCGCGACGCGGCGGTGATCGGCTACACCGGCACCGCGCGCCGCCCGCTGGCGCTGGTCCTCGTCCTCCCGGGGGAGGACGAGGAGACCCCCCTGGTGTCGAGCCCCCTCCCGCCCGCCCTGCGCACGGACCTCGCGGCGGCCCTGCGCGACCGCCCCCGGACCGCCGCGCCCGCCGGCGGGCGCGCCGCCGGCGGCGCGGTGGCCGGCCGCGCGGTGGCCACGGCGATCGGCGTGGGCGAAACCCCCTACACCCCCCTGGACCCGCCCCTCACGGCCGAGGTCCGCCACACCTCGGCCCGCCACCCCCCACCGCAGGTGCTCCGCCTCCGGACGGACCTCTGACCCGCGCGGAGGGCGCGGGTCAGAGGCAGGTGTGCGTTCCCCTTCTTCCCCTTCTGCTCCTTCTCCTCCTCTTCGGAGCCGGCTACGCGTGTGCGCCGCGCCCCGCGTTGGGCGGAGCCCCGGGCTGCGGGTGCGGACCGGGCCCGCTCACGTGCTTGTACCCGGACTCCCGTTCGGCCCGTACCTCGTCCGGGTGCAGGGAGGTGGTGGAGCCGAAGTTCCCGTACCCCTGCATCTCGTGCGGCCTCAGCCCGCCCTCGGGGATCTCGACGGAGTCCCGCTCCTCCCGGACCTCGTGCACGGCGCCGCCGTCCGGCAGGTGTGGCTGGCTCTCGGGAGTGGGCGGCGGCGGCTCCTTGGCCCGCACGATCTGTCCGAGCTTGAACCCGGCGAGCAGGAACCCGGCGATGGCGATGCCGACGATGAAGAACCATGCGCTGTGGGTGAGGGTCGCGTCCACGCTCAGGATCATGTCCATGCATCCCATTTTCCCGTTTTCAGACCTTTTTCACGCGGCCGGCGCAAAGAATCATGAACGGACCCCCACCCCGCCGGGCGGCCGCTCCTACCTCAGCGGCCCGTCGGAGTCCCGCAGCCCCCGGGCGTCCCGCCCCCCGAGCACCCCGAGGATCTCCGCACAGATCGCCAGGGCCGTCTCGGCCGTGGTCTTCGCCCCCAGGTCGAGCCCGATCGGCCCGTGCACCCGCGCCAGCTCGGCCTCACCCACGCCCGCGGCCACCAGCCCCTCCCGGCGCCGCGCCGTGGTCCGCCGCGACCCCAGCGCCCCCACGTACGGGATCCCGAGGGCCAGGGCGTACCGCAGCGTCGGCACGTCGAAACCCGGCTCGTGGCTGAGCAGCACCAGGCAGGCGGCGTCCCGGTGCCGGCCGAGCACCCTCTCCGCCTCGCCGGCGTCCTCGACCACCACCGACTCCCACCCGAGGAGCGCGGCCTGCGCCCCGATCACCCCGGCCAGCTCCCCGCCGCCACCGATCACCAGGTGCGGGGACGACGGGTACGCCTCCACGAGCACCAGCCCGGACCCCCCGTACAGCGCGTCCCGCCCCGGCCGACGGGTCCCGAGCAGCTCCCCGGCCCGCCGCCCGGCGTCGTCGGACGGCACGTCCCCCGCCCGTACGACCTCGCTCACGGCGGCGTCCGCCCCCTCGCTGAGCCGGGTCACCAGCGCCACCCCGGCCCCCGAACCGAGCAGCTCCCACCACTCGGCGGGGATCGCGGACAGCGGCTGCAACAGCACCTCGGCCTGCCCGCCACAGGTCAGCTTCGCCTCGGTGGCCTCACCGGCCCCGACCGACACCTCGCACACCCGCGCACCGCCCCCGGCCCCCACCACCCCGGCCTCGGCGACGAGCTCGGCGTCGAACACCCCGCGGTACAGGGTCCCCACGCACTCGCCCCGCGCGTCCACGAGCACGGCCCCGGCGGGATCCCGCGGCCCGAACCCCTGCTCGGTCACCGGCCGCGCCAGGAACGCCACCCGCCCCTCGGCAGCCCACCGCCGCGCCGTCTCCGCCAGCCCACGCATCTCGTCGCCCCATCCTTTGTGCGCCATCACACCGCAAAGCACCAGGTCAACGGCACGAAGCGGCCTCAAATCCACCCTACGCACCCCCGCTCCCCCCACCACCCCCCGAACACACAGACCCTGCCCCACCCCCTCGTACGGACCACCGGAACACCTGCCCCCGCCGCAGCCCCTCCAGCCCCCTCCGCGACCGCCCCCGCCCCTACCGGCCGAAGGCGGTGGGCCACGTGTGACAGGCGCCGCCCCATGGGTCACCCTCCGCCCCACCCGTACCCGTTCACCCCACCCGTCCTGGCCGGTTCGCGCCCTTTGCGCAGCCCGCCGCACTGTCGACCCTCACGGTATGGGGGACTACCAGGACGAACCGACCCGGCTGCGAGCCGGGCAGCCGCACTGCCCGTACTGCGGCCTGCCCGTGGACCGGGTGGCGACGGACGACCACGACTGGGTGCTGCTGGAGCCCGACATGGCACCGCCGGCCCACGTCGTGCCGGCGCAGCACCGCTGGATCGAGCTGTCCGACGGCCGCGTGACCGTCTACGGGGTCTGCCCGCCGGACCCGTTCCAGCGCTGCCGCGTCGAACACCGCCTCGCCTGCTCGGCCCAGCCCCTCCCGGACCTCTGGCCCTGGCTGACGACCCTGCGCACCGAGAACGGCCGCCGCGTACAGCGCCGGGCGGACCCCGCGCAGGAGTGGCCCGACGCCGGCTAGACGAAACGGCCCGCCGGGGAACCCGACGGGCCGCGATCCGCTCTCAGACCAGGACGCCCCCCTGGGCCGGCGTTCCCACCGGTGCCGGGTTCGGGGGAGGGAAGCGGCCGTCCGGCGGGTTGCAGGGCGCCGTGAAGCACTCCCACCGCTGCCCGGCGGCGCTCGGGTGCGGCGTCCCGTGGACGGCGGCGAGCGCGGCGGCGTTCAGCAGGGCACCTCCCACGGCCACGACGGTCGAGGCGGTGAACACGAAGAGACGACGGGTCCAGAACGGCTGTGTCATGGGAATCCTCCTCCACTCGGAACGAACGGTCGGGAAGCACCCTCCGGCCCTTCCCGCCCCACCACCAGTAGGCCCCGGCCCTGCCCCGACGTCATGGCCCGCGATCCCGTGTCTTGACGCAGCCCGCAACCCCGGATACCCCTGCGGGGCCGTCTTGCGCCCGGCCGCGCCGACTGCTGCCATGTGCTGGGGGACGGCTGCCGCTGAGGGGGGTCCGTGGGGGATCTGACGGTCAAGGCGTGGAAGAAGCACGGGCGGGACCGGCTGTACGTCAACGACGCCGGCGGCAGTCCGGTGGCCTGGTTGGACCAGGTCACCGGCCACCTGGAACTGCTCCGGCCGGAGTCGCGGGCGGAGGTCCTGAAGGCGCTCGCGCGCCACGTACCGCGAGAGACGTGCGCGGAGCCCCCTCGCCCGCCCCTGCCGCCCCTGACGGACGCGGACGACCTGGCCCGCAACCGGCCCGGCGCCTCACTCAAGGAGAAGCTGGACGCGGAGGGCCCCGGACCGGCACGCCGCCTGCTCGACGCGATGCTCCGGCGCCCCTCCGAGTGGGACAGCTGGCGCAAGGGCCTGGAGGGCGAGCGGAAGGTCGGCAGGGAGCTGCGGCGCTTCCTCGGCCACGGCTGGCAGGTGCTGCACTCGGTCCCGCTGCCTCCCCGGCACGACATCGACCACCTGCTGATCGGGCCCGGCGGGGTGTTCACCCTGAACACGAAGAACTTCCGCGGACGCAGGATCTGGGTCGGTGACGACGTCGTGAAGGTCGATCACGGCCAGGGGCGCCCGATCCCGCGCAAGGCCCGACGGGAGTCCGAACGCGCCGCCGGAACCCTGTCCGCCCACTGCGGCTTCCCGGTCACCGTGACCCCGCTGCTGGTCTTCGTACGACCGGCGGCGCTCGAACGCGCCACCCCCCACCAGAAGGTCCGGGCCTACGACGACCGCGGCCTCGCGGCCCTCGCCCACGACAACGGAGTCCTGAACGCCCAACAGGTGGCCCATATCTACGCGGCAGCCCGACACCGCCACACCTGGCGAACGGCCTGACCCGGGACCGGCCCCTGCCTCCCGGCTCCAACACCCCCGTCCGGCAGGGCACATGACTACAGAAACGCGAAGACCCCGTCTCAGCGTGACCGCTGATGGCGGGGTCTCCGGGCACTTCCTGCGAAGTGCCCCCGGCAGGATTCGAACCTGCGCACACGGCTCCGGAGGCCCCCTGCGTCTCAGGTATTCACGCAGGTCAGGTACTCGCGAGGCGGCCACGGCTCCGTACTCGTCCACGGATAGGCCGCGCCCCCGCAACACTCACCCTGTAGCGACGCGATGGCACAGAGTGCGCTGCTCGCACCCAACTGGTGCGCCAGCGGCCACGGCTGCCCAGAACGGCTTGGACTCGTAACGTGCCCGTCGAGCGTCCAGCGGAGCCTGGCCGGGGAAGACAGCGCCAGCGGTATACAAGCTTTACGAGGTCAATCTGTCGGTGCAGTACGAGTCGTCGCCGTACTCGCTCGGGGCCGTGGGTGAGCAGCTGATGGCCTTCGAGTCATCGCTGGGGGTTCAGGGCAAGGGCTGACGAGGCCTTCGGGAATCCGTAATCGCCTGCGTGTGGCCAGGCGTTCGTCAGACCTTGACGACAGTGACGCTTCCACCACACAGCGTGGTGAGGTCCTCTGGATCCGAGGTCAGGATGGTGACCGGTCCGGCGGCGGCCAAGGCGGTGGCGGCGAGCATCGCGTCGATGGCGTATTTGTGGCCGTGCAGGCCGGCATTGGCGAGCAGGCTGGCGGCGTGGCGGGCGATCGGCTCGGTGATCGGTTCGATGACCAGGCGGGAGAGCGTCCACTCCAGGGCCGGGCGGTTGACTCGGGGGTGAACCACTTCGACGAGGGTGGCCGCTGAGGTGATCACGCGCAGGTCGTCGGCGCGGGCCAGGGCAAGCCAGGCGGTGACCGTACGGTCGCGCAGGACGGCCTTGGCCAGGCCTTCACTGTCCAGGACGAGGGTGCCGCCGGGGATCGCGGGGGAGCGGGTCACGCGGCGCTCGCTCCGGGCTGGGTCTGTTCGCGTCGTGCCTGGGTGAGCTGGTCACGCAGAGACTGGATCTCTTCGTCCGTGACGGCGCCGTGCTCGGCCTCGGCGACGGTGATGAGTTCATTGAGGTTGTCGCGTTCGATCTGGCGGGCAACGGCTGCAGCCACGTAGGCGGAGAGGCCGGAGGGGCCGCTGCGGGCTTTGGCGGCCTCGGCGATGTCGCGCGGCATGGTGATCGAGTACTTGCCGGTAGGCTCGCTCATGCCACCTATCCTACCTGGAATCCTCCGCGCCTGTTGGGTCTTTCTGGTTGGCATGGCGGCCGCAGGCGGCGCGTTGGCCTGGGGGAGAGGCGGTGGGCGCCATGCGAAGTCCGGTAGGCCGGCGCGAGGTACTCCCAAAGAGAGGGCGCGGGCCGAGGGCCGGAACCTGCTTTGTGCGGTCTCCTGCATCGGTGGCCACAAGCGGGCGCGGGGGCCGAGGCTGGTCGGCCTCTTCGCCGGGATGTACTACGCCGGGCTGCGGCCGGCCGAAACCGTGGCGGTCACACTGCCGGACTGTGAACTGCCGACGGCGGGGTGGGGCAGCGTGGTCCTTCACGCCACTCGCCCTTCCGTCGGCAAGAAATGGACCGACGATGGACGGAACCACGACCTGCGTGGCCTGAAGGGCCGCCCTCCGGGAGGCGCGCGTACGGTGCCGCTCCCGCCTGAGCTCGTCAGCCTGTGGCGGGAGAGTGTTGACACCTTCGGTACCGCGGGCGACGGTCGGCTGTTCTTCAATGAGAAGGGCGGCATCGTGGGATCCACCACGTACGACCGTGCCTGGCACGAGGCCCGCGAACTTGCTCTGCCACCGGGCCTGGTGGCGTCACCCCTCGCTAACCGTCCCAACGACCTGCGGCATTCTGCCCCGTCCACCTGGCTGAACGCCGGCGTCGATCCCACCGAGGTCGCCGAACGGGCGGGCAACAGCGTCGAGGTCCTCATGACCCGGTACGCGAAGTGCCTCTACGGTCGCCAGGCCCTCGCCAACAGGCGCATCGACGCGCTTCTGGGTGAATACGGCTGAGGGCTCGTCACCCCCTCGCGGCGAACCGAGTGGCCCCCATGAACCTCGCGTCCCACAGATGTCCCGCGCAGGCCTGTTTCGAGGGGTCTGGAGAGCCTCGCCTGGTAGGCGGGTTGCCGTAAAAGCGCAGCCACATGGGCCGTGTGTCTTCTGACATGAACAAATAAGCCCCTGACCTGCATTTCTGCAAGTCAGGGGCTTATTTAGCACTTCCTGCGAAGTGCCCCCGGCAGGATTCGAACCTGCGCACACGGCTCCGGAGGCCGTTGCTCTATCCCCTGAGCTACGGGGGCGTGTCGTTCGCGTTGCGGCGACGGGTTGAACACTACCAGCTTCCACGGGGTGATCAGGAACCGTTTTGGGCGGGAGGAGGGAGGTCGGTCGCCCGGAGGGGGTGGAAGTGGCGAAAACCCGGACGCGGGGGCTTAGGGCGACCTACTCTCGAGTTGTGCCAGGCGCCTCGGGCCGGGTCCTTGTGGTCGACGACAACAAGGTCATCCGGCAGCTGATCAAGGTCAATCTCGAGCTGGAGGGCTTCGAGGTCGTGACCGCGAACGATGGTGCCGAGTGCCTGGACGTCGTCCACCGCGTGCGTCCCGACGCCATCACCCTTGATGTGGTCATGCCCCGGCTCGACGGGTTCGGGGCCGCCGCGCAACTGCGGGCCGACCCGCGGACGCGGCACGTGCCCGTCGCCATCGTCAGTGCGTGTACGCAGCACGAGGTGGAGGCCGGGATCGCCGCCGGGGTGGACGCCTTCCTTGCCAAGCCCTTCGAGCCCGCCGAGCTGGTGCGGGTCGTGCGGCGGCTCGTCGAGCGGAAGGACCGGCGGGAGCGCAAGGGCGCCCCGGCCGGCAGAGGGGTGTAGGGCGCGGGGCGCAGGGAGGGCCCGGGGGCCGCCTGTTCCGCGGCCCGTTCCATATGGCGAAACCCGATGCATGGGGGAGGGGCTTCTCCCCTAGGCTGGGCCCCGTGATCCCCTCCGACCTCTCTCGTGCCGTCGTACACGCCGTGCGCCGTGCCGTCGAGGCCGGGGAACTGGACGGGCCCGTGCCCGCGCGAGTGGTCGTCGAGCGCACCCGGCCCGGAGGGGTGGGGGAGTACGCCAGCCCCGTCGCCCTGCGGATGGGAAGGGGGGCCGAGGCCGCCCGGGTACTCGCCGGGACGCTGGTCCTGGAGCCCGGGATCGAGACCGTCGACGTCACCGGGCCCGGGTTCCTGAACTTCACCCTCGCCCCCCTGTCCGGCGCCGAGCTGGTGCGTGACGTGCGCGTGCGCGCCGGGCGGTACGGGTGCGCCGAGGCGCTCCCCGAGGCCGTCGGCGGGGACCGGGAGCAGGTCGTGCGCCGCGCCGTCGCCCGGATCCGGGAGGGGCAGGGCCTCGACGGCGCCGGGGGCGGTGAGGGCCCGCGCGTCGCGCCCGTCGCCCGCCGGGACGGGGACGTGCGCGCCCGCTACGGGGCCGGAGCCGCCGTCTGGGCCATGCTCGCCGTGCCCGCCAAGGAGACGCCCTCCTTCACCGACGCGCTGCTCGTCCAGGGCGAGGAGAACGAGTTCTTCCTCGTGCGGTACGCCGCCTCGCGCGCCCGCGCCCTGACCCGCGAGGCCGGCCGCCTCGGGTTCCGGGCCGAGCCCGGCGACGTCGACGCGCCCGCCCTGCTGCGCGCCCTCGCCGACCACCCCCTCGCCCTCGAGGCCGCCGCGCACCACGGGGCGCCCGAGCGGCTCGCCCGGCACCTCGTCGCCGTCGCCGACGCGCTGCTCGACTTCCAGCACCAGGTCCTGCCCCTCGGGGACGAGAAACCCTCGGCCGCCCACCGTGCCCGGCTGGCTCTTGCCGAAGCCGCCGGGGCGGTGCTGGCCGGCGGCCTCGCCCTCCTCGGCATGGACGCCCCAGCCTTCTTGTGACTTCCGAAGAGAGATTCCGATGAGCCGTTCCGCGCACCCCGCCGGGCCCCGCCACGCCGACGTCCTGCCCGAGGGCCACTACGCCCCGCCGCCCGCCGACCTGAACGCGCTCGACGAGAAGGTCTGGTCGCGGACCGTCACGCGGGGCGCGGACGGGGTCGTCCGCGTCGGCGGCATCGAAGTGACCCGGCTCGCGGAGGAGTTCGGGACCCCGGCCTACTTCCTCGACGAGGAGGACTTCCGGGCCCGCTGCCGGGCCTGGGCGCACGCCTTCGGCAAGGACGCAGACGTCTTCTACGCGGGCAAGGCGTTCCTGTCCAAGGCCGTCGTGCGGTGGCTGAAGGAGGAGGGGCTGAACCTCGACGTGTGTTCGGGCGGGGAGCTGGCCACCGCCCTCGCCGCCGAGATGCCCGCCGAGCGGATCGCCTTCCACGGCAACAACAAGTCGGAGGCGGAGATCCGGCGCGCGGTCGGCGCCGGTGTGGGGCGGATCGTGCTCGACTCGTTCCAGGAGATCGCACGGGTCGCGCACATCGCCGCCGAGCTGGGGGTGCGCCAGCCCGTGCAGATCCGCGTCACGGTCGGCGTGGAGGCGCACACCCACGAGTTCATCGCCACCGCGCACGAGGACCAGAAGTTCGGGATCGCCGTCGCCGACGGCTCCGCCGCCGAGGCGGTGCGGCGGGCGCTCGGGCACGACAGCCTGGAGCTGCTCGGCGTCCACTCCCACATCGGCTCCCAGATCTTCGACATGGCCGGCTTCGAGGTGTCCGCCAAGCGGGTGGTCCGGCTGCTGGCCGCCGTCCGAGACGAGCACGGCGTCGAGCTCCCCGAGATCGACCTCGGCGGCGGCCTGGGCATCGCCTACACCTCCGCCGACGACCCGCGCGAGCCCCACGAGATCGCCAAGGCGCTGACCGAGATCGTCGCGCGGGAGTGCGAGAGTGCGGGGCTCAAGGCCCCCCGGATCTCGGTCGAGCCCGGCCGCGCCATCGTCGGCCCCACCGCCTTCACCCTCTACGAGGTCGGCACGATCAAGCCGCTGGAGGGCCTGCGCACGTACGTCTCCGTCGACGGCGGCATGTCCGACAACATCCGGACGGCCCTGTACGACGCCGAGTACGCCGTCACCCTCGTCTCCCGCGTCTCCGACGCCGAGCCCATGCTCGTCCGTGTCGTCGGCAAGCACTGCGAGAGCGGCGACATCGTCGTCCGTGACGCCTTCCTGCCCGCCGACCTGGCCCCCGGCGACCTGATCGCCGTGCCCGCCACCGGGGCGTACTGCCGCTCCATGGCGAGCAACTACAACCACGCGCTCCGCCCGCCCGTCGTCGCCGTGCGCGACGGGGCCGCGCGGGTGATCGTCCGGCGCGAGACGGAGGAAGATCTCCTGTCCCTGGACCTCGGATGATTCCCATATTTCCGGGACAGGGCGTCCGGTCCCGGAAATAGACGTCTCACTCAATGGACCGAGGATGGAAACTGCTGTCCATTGAGTGAGACTGGTTCATACCTGGCGCGCAACCCGCGCGCCGGGAGCGAAGAAAGATCGAAAGGCGTAGGTCGAATGATGCGTACGCGTCCGCTGAAGGTGGCGCTGCTGGGCTGTGGAGTGGTCGGCTCAGAGGTGGCGCGCATCATGACGACGCACGCCGACGATCTGGCGGCCAGGATCGGCGCGCCCGTCGAGCTCGCCGGCGTCGCCGTGCGCCGCCCCTCCAAGGTGCGCGAGGGCATCGACCCCGCGCTGGTCACCACCGATGCCACCGCCCTGCTCAAACGGGGCGACATCGACGTGGCCATCGAGGTCATCGGCGGCATCGAGCCCGCCCGCACCCTGATCACCACCGCCTTCGAGAACGGCATCTCCGTCGTCTCCGCCAACAAGGCGCTGCTCGCCCAGGACGGCGCCGCGCTGCACGCCGCGGCCGAGGCGCACGGGCTGGACCTGTACTACGAGGCCGCCGTCGCCGGCGCCATCCCGCTGGTCCGCCCGATGCGCGAGTCCCTCGCCGGCGACAAGATCAACCGGGTGATGGGCATCGTCAACGGCACGACGAACTTCATCCTCGACAAGATGGACTCCACCGGCGCCGGCTACCAGGAGGCGCTCGACGAGGCCACCGCCCTCGGCTACGCCGAGGCCGACCCCACCGCCGACGTCGAGGGCTACGACGCCGCCGCCAAGGCCGCGATCCTGGCGGGCATCGCCTTCCACACCCGCGTCCGCCTCGACGACGTGTACCGCGAGGGCATGACCGAGGTCAGCGCCGCGGACTTCGCCTCCGCCAAGCGGATGGGCTGCACCATCAAGCTCCTCGCCATCCTGGAGCGCGCCGCCGACGGCGAGTCCGTCACCGCCCGCGTCCACCCGGCGATGATCCCGCTCAGCCACCCGCTCGCCTCCGTCCGCGAGGCCTACAACGCGGTCTTCGTCGAGGCGGAGGCAGCCGGGCGGCTCATGTTCTACGGGCCCGGCGCGGGCGGTTCGCCGACCGCGTCCGCGGTACTCGGCGACCTCGTCGCCGTCTGCCGCAACAAGCTCGCCGAGGCAACGGGGCCCGGCGAGTCGGCGTACACCCAGCTGCCCGTCAGCCCCATGGGGGACGTCGTCACCCGCTACCACATCAGCCTCGATGTGGCGGACAAGCCGGGCGTCCTCGCCCAGGTGGCGACCACCTTCGCGGAGCACGGCGTGTCGATCGACACCGTCAGGCAGCAGGGCAAGGACGGTGAGGCCTCCCTCGTCGTCGTCACCCACCGCGCACCCGACGCCGCCCTCTCCGGGACCGTCGAGGCGCTGCGGAAGCTGGACACCGTGCGCGGTGTCGCCAGCATCATGCGTGTTGAAGGGGAGTAAGGACCCATGAGCAGCAATCGCACCCACCAGTGGCGCGGCATCATCGAGGAGTACCGGGACCGCCTGCCGGTCACCGAGACGACCCCCGTGGTCACGCTCCGGGAGGGTGGCACTCCCCTCGTTCCCGCCCAGGTGCTCTCCGAGCGCACCGGCTGTGAGGTGCACCTCAAGGTCGAAGGCGCGAACCCCACCGGGTCCTTCAAGGACCGCGGCATGACCATGGCCATCACCAAGGCCAAGGAGGACGGCGCCAAGGCCGTGATCTGCGCCTCCACGGGCAACACCTCCGCCTCCGCCGCCGCGTACGCGGTGCGCGCCGGCATGGTGTCCGCGGTCCTCGTGCCGCGCGGCAAGATCGCGCTCGGCAAGATGGGCCAGGCCCTCGTTCACGGCGCCAGGATCCTGCAGGTTGACGGCAACTTCGACGACTGCCTGGACCTGGCCCGCGCGCTGTCCGACAACTACCCGGTGGCGCTGGTCAATTCCGTCAACCCGGTGCGCATCGAGGGTCAGAAGACGGCCGCGTTCGAGATCGTCGACGCGCTCGGTGACGCCCCCGACATCCACGTGCTGCCCGTCGGCAACGCCGGCAACATCACCGCGTACTGGAAGGGCTTCAAGGAGTACAAGGCCGACGGCCTGGCCTCCCGTACGCCCCGTGTCTGGGGTTTCCAGGCCTCCGGCTCGGCGCCGATCGTGCGCGGCGAGGTCGTCAAGGAGCCGCACACCATCGCCACCGCGATCCGCATCGGCAACCCGGCCTCCTGGGACTACGCGCTCGCCGCGAAGGAGGAGTCGGGCGGCTTCATCGACGAGGTGACGGACCGCCAGATCCTGGCCGCCTACCGCCTGTTGGCCTCCCAGGAGGGCGTCTTCGTCGAGCCCGCCTCGGCCGCCTCCGTGGCCGGTCTGCTCAAGGCCGCCGAGCTGGGCCTGGTCGACCCCGGTCAGCAGATCGTCTGCACCGTCACCGGCAACGGCCTGAAGGACCCCGACTG
This sequence comes from Streptomyces sp. NPDC001373, assembly GCF_042895815.1. Taxonomy (NCBI): domain Bacteria; kingdom Bacillati; phylum Actinomycetota; class Actinomycetes; order Kitasatosporales; family Streptomycetaceae; genus Streptomyces; species Streptomyces sp. NPDC001373. The sequence continues at coordinate 429,895 of NZ_JBIAWQ010000001.1, read as the reverse complement.
GGCGGTCGCCGGTGCGCCGCAGCCCGTCACCGTCCCGGTGGACGCCGAGGCCGCCGCCGTCCGCCTCGGCCTGGTCTGACCCAGGGCCAGGTCCGGGCTCCGAGCGCACCCGCGGCCCATGACCCGATTGCCGGATTCCGGAAACTTTCCGGAATCCGGCGACCCGGTCCGTACGACACCGGAAGTCAACGGCAATTCAGCGGAATCCACCGGAAGACGCCGACACGCATCGTGCGCCTTCTGTGCGCCCTATGTCGCGGGAGAACCTTCCTTCGATACGCTGTACTTACATCCGCCACCGCGCATATGACCGCGGTGCTGCCCCGAGGGCCTTCGGGTGTCGTACGTTCTCCAGTACATTTCGCAGCGAAGATCCCGCACAGCCCGCCGGATCCCGCACAGTCACAAGGAGTGTCATCGACCGATGGCAGGTCCAGCGTTCCGCGCCGCCGCCGTACGAGTGCGCGTGCCCGCCAGCAGTGCCAACCTCGGCCCCGGCTTCGACGCCCTCGGCCTGGCCCTGGGGCTCTACGACGACGTGGTCGTCCGCGTCGCCGACTCCGGCCTGAACATCGACATCGCGGGTGAGGGCGCCGACACCCTCCCGCGCGACGAGAGCCACCTCCTCGTACGCTCCATGCGCACCGCCTTCGACCTGCTGGGCGGACAGCCGCGGGGCCTGGAGGTCGTCTGCGCCAACCGCATCCCGCACGGGCGGGGCCTCGGCTCCTCCTCGGCCGCGATCTGCGCCGGCATCGTCGCCGCGCGCGCCGTGACCATAGGCGGAGAGGCCCGGCTCGACGACACGGCGCTGCTGGAGCTCGCCACCGAGATCGAGGGCCACCCGGACAACGTCGCGGCCTGCCTGCTCGGCGGCTTCACCCTCGCCTGGATGGAGGGGGGCAGTGCGAAGGCGATCCGTATGGACCCCGCCGATTCCATCGTTCCGGTGGTCTTCGTGCCGTCGAAGCCGGTCCTGACCGAGACCGCCCGCGGCCTGCTGCCGCGCTCCGTCCCGCACGTGGACGCCGCCGTGAACGCGGGGCGCGCGGGCCTGCTCGTGGAGGCCATGACCAGGCGTCCCGAGTTCCTGCTGCCCGCCACCGAGGACCGGCTGCACCAGGAGTACCGCTCCCCGGCGATGCCGGAGAGCGTGGGACTCGTCAACCGGCTGCGGGCGGACGGCATCCCCGCGGTCATCTCCGGCGCGGGCCCCACGGTCCTCGCGCTGGTCGACAACGACGCGGCCGACAAGGTCGCGCAGCTCGCGGGCGAGGGGTGGGCCGCGAACCGGCTGGCCCTCGACGCCGCGGGAGCGAGCGTCCTTCCGCTGGGCGCCCAGGGCGGTCAGCCCGTGTCCTAGCACCCCGGGTGCTGGGAAGCGGGGCCCGCCGAGGCGGGCGGCCGGGCAGGCCGCCCGCCCGCGGAGGGCGATTGCCGGTGATTGAGAGGGGGAATGTCTGTTGGATCCGGTAGTGTTAATCTCAAGTACGCAACCGAAGCCGCCATGGCTCGGTGCTCAGTGTCCCCATCCGGGACCACCTTTCTTCCGGGAGCCTCCCCGACTGCTCTGATCGCTGTCAGCAGTTTCGGGCACGCTCCGGAATCGGCGTGACATTCCCACGCTTCCAGCTCGGGGGCTTCTCGCCGGAACCACGCACGTTTCTCTCTCCGCCGTTCTACCGGCGGACCACCGCCCCGGCACGGTCCACACACCTAGGACTGTTGTCGGACAGCACAACCGGTCGCCGAGCCAGACAGGCCGACGTCCGCTCCAGGGAAGGACCCTTCGTGAGCGACACCACCGATCTGATGGGCGCTGCCGACACCAACGTCGACACCAGTGCCCCCGCCGCGGGCGCCGCAGCTGCCACCGCCACCCGGCGCCGCCGCTCCGGCACCGGCCTCGAGGGCATGGTCCTGGCCGAGCTGCAGCAGGTCGCGTCGGGCCTCGGTATCAGGGGCACCGCGCGCATGCGCAAGAGCCAGCTGATCGAGGTCATCAAGGAGGCGCAGGGCGGCAGCGCCCCCAAGGCCGCGGCCCCCGCCGCCGACGCCGTCGAGGCCAAGCCGAAGCGCCGCGCCACCAGCAAGGCCCGTACGGGTGAGGCGGCCGCCGCAGCGCCCGCCGAGAAGCCCGCCGCACAGGCCCAGATCGAGATCCCGGGCCAGCCGATCAGCGAGGACGCCCCGGCCGGCGAGCGCCGCCGCCGCCGCGCCACCGCTCCCTCCGGCAGCCCCGAGTCCTCGGCCCCCGCCGTCGTGCAGGTCGAGCAGAAGACCGAGGCCCCCGCGGTCGCCCCGCAGGCCGAGGCCAAGGCGGAGCAGGCCGTCGCCGTGTCCTCCCAGGGCCAGGCCCCCGCCCAGGAGGCCGGCGAGGGCCGCAGCCGCCGTGACCGCCGCGACCGCGGCGAGCGCGGTGAGCGCCAGGGCCGCCGCGACCGCGGCGCCAAGGCCGACGAGCAGGGCCAGCAGCAGGGCGGCCAGGCCCAGCAGCAGGGCGGCCGCCAGGACCGCGCCGACCGCCAGGACCGCCAGCAGCAGGGCGGCGGGCGTGGCCAGCAGGGCCGCCAGGACAACGGTCCGCAGGACGACTTCGACGAGGACGGCCGTCGCGGCCGGCGCGGCCGCTACCGCGACCGCCGTGGCCGCCGCGGCCGTGACGAGTTCGCCCCGGGCGAGCCGCAGGTCGCCGACGACGACGTCCTGATCCCCGTCGCGGGCATCCTCGACATCCTCGACAACTACGCGTTCATCCGGACCTCCGGCTACCTGCCCGGCCCGAACGACGTGTACGTCTCCCTCGCCCAGGTCCGCAAGGCCGGCCTGCGCAAGGGCGACCACACCACCGGCGCCGTGCGCCAGCCCAAGGACGGCGAGCGCCGCGAGAAGTTCAACGCCCTGGTGCGCCTGGACTCCGTCAACGGCATGGCGCCCGAATCGGGCCGAGGCCGCCCGGAGTTCCAGAAGCTGACCCCGCTCTACCCGCAGGACCGGCTCCGCCTGGAGACCGACCCGGGGGTGCTGACCACCCGCATCATCGACCTCGTGTCGCCGATCGGAAAGGGCCAGCGAGGCCTGATCGTGGCCCCGCCGAAGACCGGCAAGACCATGATCATGCAGGCGATCGCCAACGCGATCACCACCAACAACCCCGAGTGCCACCTGATGGTCGTCCTGGTCGACGAGCGTCCGGAAGAGGTCACAGACATGCAGCGGTCGGTCAAGGGCGAGGTCATCTCCTCGACCTTCGACCGCCCGGCCGAGGACCACACCACCGTCGCCGAGCTGGCCATCGAGCGCGCCAAGCGCCTCGTGGAGCTGGGTCACGACGTGGTCGTCCTGCTGGACTCCATCACCCGTCTGGGCCGCGCGTACAACCTCGCGGCGCCCGCCTCCGGCCGCATCCTGTCCGGTGGTGTCGACTCGACCGCGCTGTACCCGCCGAAGCGCTTCTTCGGTGCCGCGCGCAACATCGAGGACGGCGGCTCGCTGACCATCCTGGCCACCGCGCTCGTCGACACGGGCTCGCGCATGGACGAGGTGATCTTCGAGGAGTTCAAGGGCACCGGCAACATGGAGCTCAAGCTCGACCGCAAGCTCGCCGACAAGCGCATCTTCCCGGCCGTCGACGTCGACCCCTCGGGTACGCGCAAGGAGGAGATCCTCCTCAACAGCGAGGAGCTCGCCATCGTCTGGAAGCTGCGCCGGGTGCTGCACGCGCTCGACTCGCAGCAGGCGATCGAGCTGCTGCTCGACAAGATGAAGCAGACGAAGTCGAACGCCGAGTTCCTGATGCAGATCGCCAAGACGACCCCGGCCGGCAAGAACGACGACTGACCGGGTCGCCCGTACGACGCGAACGCCCCCGCCGCACCCGCGGCGGGGGCGTTCGCGTCGGTGCGACCTTCGCCACAGGCGGGCGGCTCTCACAGAATGCCGTGGAACCCTGGAATGCGTTCGTCCGTCTGAGTGAGGGAAGACGGGCAACGGAGCCAGGACTGAGGAGAGCATGAGCGAGGACAGCAGAGGTGGCGGCCGCCGGGCCGCCCGCGGGGGACGGCGCAGGGGGCAGCCCCAGCGCCGCAAGGGCCTCAGAGTGGCCGCCTGGACCGCCGCCGGCGTGGTCCTGCTGGGCGGCGGCAGCCTCGGCTGGTTCTACGTCAAGCTCAACGGCAACCTGCACAGCGTCGACATCGACCAGGCCCTGGGCAAGGACCGCCCGCCGAACGTCGACAACGGCTCGATGGACATCCTGGTCCTCGGCTCCGACTCCCGCGAGGGGGCGAACCGTGAGTACGGCGCGGACGACGGTGGCTCGGCCCGCTCCGACACGGCGATGATCATCCACCTCTACGAGGGCCACAAGCAGGCCAGCGTGGTGTCGATCCCGCGCGACACGATGCTGCCGCGGCCCGCCTGCCCCATCGGCAAGGGGAAGAACAGCGCCCCCCGGCAGCGCGCGCAGTTCAACGAGGCCTTCACCATCGGCGGGGCCGCCTGCGCGGTGAAGACCGTCGAGGCGATGTCGGGGATCCGCATGGACCACTACATCGAGGTCGACTTCACCGGCTTCAAGAACATCATCGACAACCTCGGCGGCGTCGAGCTCACGACCACCAAGCCGATCAAGGACTACGGCAGCCACCTCGACCTGCCGGCCGGCTCCCACAAGCTCAACGGTGAGCAGTCCCTCGGCCTGGTCCGTACGCGCAAGACCGTCGGCGACGGCGGCGACCTGGGCCGAATACAGCTCCAGCAGGCCTTCATCAAGGCGCTGATCAAGCAGGTCAAGGGCGTCGGGGTCTTCGACAGCCCGAAGAAGCTCTACGGTCTCGCCGACTCCGCGACCAAGGCGATCACCACCGACAAGGCGCTCGGCGACGTGAAGTCCCTCGCGAGCTTCGCCCAGGGGCTCCAGGGCATCAGCGCCGAGAACATGCGCATGATCACCCTGCCGGTGACCCAGGACCCGCTCGACAAGGACCGCGTCGCGGTCCTGGCCAAGGACTCCAAGATGGTCTGGGACGCCCTGCTGGCCGACCAGCCCATCCCCGCCGCGGCCACCGAGCACTCCAACGGCGACAAGAGCACCGCGGGCTCGATCGTGCAGTAGCGCGGCCTCCCGGGCCGGGCCGGAATAGATGCCGGCCCCACCCCGTTGAGGGGAGCGTTCCGAGAATTTTGACAGGCGGCCCGGTCCTGGCAGACTGGTCTGTCGGCCCCGGTTCACGCAGTGCGCAATTCGGCTCCTGCGACCCGGCGCCCTCCCGAATCTAGGAGACACCTTGAAGCGCGATGTTCACCCCGAGTACGTCGAGACCCAGGTCAGCTGCACCTGTGGCGCGTCGTTCACCACTCGTAGCACCCTGACCGAGGGCACCATCCGTGCCGAGGTCTGCTCCGAGTGCCACCCGTTCTACACGGGCAAGCAGAAGATCCTCGACACCGGTGGCCGTGTGGCCCGCTTCGAGGCCCGCTTCGGCAAGGGTGCGGCCAAGAAGTAGCGCGACCCAGGCGCCGGTCTCCGGCCGCCCCCTGATCACGCGGGGGCGGCCGGGCCGGCGCCTTTGTCGTCGTTCAGCCAGCCCAGCCCATTTTTGACTTTTCCCCCAGGAGCACCCGATGTTCGAAGCGGTCGAGGACCTGGTCGGCGAGCACGCCGACCTCGAGAAGAAGCTCGCCGACCCTTCGGTCCACTCCGATCAGGCGAACGCGCGCAAGCTGAACAAGCGCTACGCGGAGCTGACCCCGATCGTGGCGACCTTCCGTGCGTGGAAGCAGTCGGCCGAGGACATCGAGACGGCCAAGGAGCTGGCGGCCGACGACCCCGACTTCGCCGCCGAGGTCAAGGAGCTGAGCGCGCAGCGCGAGGAGCTCACCGAGAAGCTCCGCCTGCTGCTCGTCCCGCGCGACCCCAGCGACGACAAGGACGTGCTCCTGGAGATCAAGGCGGGCGCCGGCGGCGACGAGTCCGCCCTGTTCGCGGGCGACCTGCTGCGCATGTACCTGCGCTACGCCGAGCGCGTCGGCTGGAAGACCGAGATCATCGACTCCACCGAGTCCGAGCTCGGCGGCTACAAGGACGTCCAGGTCTCCGTCCGCACCAAGGGCGGTAACGGTGCCACCGAGCCCGGCCAGGGCGTGTGGGCCCGGATGAAGTACGAGGGCGGCGTCCACCGCGTCCAGCGCGTCCCCGCCACCGAGTCCCAGGGCCGCATCCACACCTCCGCCGCCGGCGTGCTCGTCACCCCGGAGGCCGAGGAGGTCGAGGTCGAGATCAACCCGAACGACCTCCGCATCGACGTGTACCGCTCCTCCGGCCCCGGCGGCCAGTCCGTCAACACCACCGACTCGGCCGTGCGCATCACGCACCTCCCGACCGGTGTGGTCGCCTCCTGCCAGAACGAGAAGAGCCAGCTCCAGAACAAGGAGCAGGCCATGCGCATCCTGCGCTCGCGCCTGCTGGCCGCCGCCCAGGAAGCCGCCGAGCAGGAGGCCTCCGACGTGCGCCGCAGCCAGGTGCGCACCGTGGACCGCTCCGAGAAGATCCGTACGTACAACTTCCCGGAGAACCGCATCTCGGACCACCGCACCGGTTTCAAGGCGTACAACCTGGACCAGGTGCTCGACGGCGACCTCGACTCGGTCATCCAGGCCTGCGTCGACACCGACTCCGCGGCGAAGCTCGCGGCCGCGCACTGACCCTCGCACCACCCCCCCCGTACGACAGCAGCCCGGAGGACCAGCGTGAACTTGCTGCTTGCCGAGGTGGCCCAGGCCACCCAGCGGCTGGCCGCCGCCGGCGTGCCCTCACCGCGTTTCGACGCGGAGGAGCTCGCGGCCTTCGTGCACGGCGTCAAGCGGGGGGAACTGCACCACGTCAAGGACGCCGACTTCGACGCCCGCTACTGGGAGGCCGTCGCCCGCCGCGAGGCGCGCGAGCCGCTCCAGCACATCACCGGCCGGGCTTTCTTCCGCTACCTGGAGCTCCAGGTCGGCCCCGGGGTGTTCGTGCCTCGGCCCGAGACCGAGTCGGTCGTGGACTGGGCCATACAGGCCGTCCGGGCCATGGACGTGGTCGAGCCGCTGATCGTGGACCTGTGCACCGGGTCCGGTGCCATCGCCCTCGCCATGGCTCAGGAGGTGCCGCGCTCGCGCGTGCACGCCGTGGAGCTGTCCGAGGACGCCCTGCGCTGGACCCGCAAGAACGCCGAGGGCTCCCGGGTCACCGTCCACCAGGGCGACGCCCTGACCGCGCTGCCCGAGCTGGACGGCCAGGTCGACCTCGTCATCTCCAACCCGCCGTACATCCCGCTCACCGAGTGGGAGTACGTGGCCCCCGAGGCCCGGGACCACGACCCCGAGATGGCGCTGTTCTCCGGCGAGGACGGCCTCGACACCATCCGCGGGATCGAGCGCACCGCCCACCGGCTGCTGCGGCCCGGCGGCATCGTCGTGATCGAGCACGCCGACACCCAGGGCGGCCAGGTGCCGTGGATCTTCGCCGACGAGCGGGGCTGGGCCGACGCCGCCGACCACCCGGACCTGAACAACCGCCCGCGCTTCGCGACCGCCCGCAAGGCCATGCCGTGATGCCCACGACCCCGACCGCCCACGACACCACCCCGCTGCACGAGGAGGCCCGCTGATGGCCCGGCGATACGACTGCAACGACGCGACGGACCGCAAGACGGGCCTGCGTGAAGCGGCCTCCGCCGTACGCCGCGGGGAGCTCGTCGTGCTGCCCACCGACACCCTGTACGGGATCGGCGCGGACGCCTTCAGCGCCGAGGCCGTCGGCGACCTGCTCGCCGCCAAGGGCCGCGGCCGCACCATGCCCACCCCGGTGCTCATCGGCTCCCCCAACACCCTGCACGGCCTCGTCACGGACTTCTCCGAGCAGGCGTGGGAGCTCGTCGACGCCTTCTGGCCGGGCGGGCTCACGCTCGTCGCCAAGCACCAGCCGTCGCTGGCCTGGGACCTGGGGGAGACCCGCGGGACCGTGGCCGTGCGCATGCCCCTGCACCCCGTCGCGATCGAGCTGCTGACCGAGGTCGGCCCGATGGCGGTGTCCTCGGCGAACCTGTCCGGGCACCCGGCGCCGGAGGACTGCGACGCGGCGCGCGCCATGCTGGGCGACTCCGTCTCCGTCTACCTGGACGGCGGGCCGACCCCGAGCACCCTGCCGTCGTCGATCGTCGACGTCACCGGGAAGGTTCCCGTGCTGCTGCGCGAGGGCGCGCTGACCGCCGAGCAGCTGCGGGAGGTCGTACCCGACCTCGAGGTGGCTCCGTGAGCCCTCAGGGGCGTGGCATAGCCAAGGGGGACACCTTCCGCATACTCCACGTCAGCACCGGGAACGTGTGCCGCTCGCCCATCACCGAGCGGCTGACGCGGCACGCGCTGGCGCACCGGCTGGGCGCGCTGGGGCTGGCCGCCGGCGACCTGATCGTGGAGAGCGCGGGCACCTGGGGCCACGAGGGCGCGCCGATGGAGGCCAACGCGGCGGCCGTGCTGGAGGACTTCGGCGCGGACGCGTCGGGGTTCACCGGGCGCGAGCTGCTCGACGAGCACGTCATACGGGCCGACCTGGTGCTGACCGCCACCCGCGACCACCGGGCCCAGGTCATCTCCATGGGGCACTCGGCGGGGCTGCGGACCTTCACGCTGAAGGAGTTCACGCGGCTGGTGCGGGCCATAGACCCGGCGACGCTGCCGCCGCTCGACGACGGGATGGCCGAGCGGGCCCGGGCGCTGGTGCGGGCCGCCGCCGCGCTGCGCGGGTGGCTGCTGGCGCCCTCCGCCGACGCCGACGAGGTGTACGACCCGTACGGGTCGCCGATCACGTTCTTCCGCTCCATCGGCGATGAGATCAACCAGGCGCTGGACCCCGTCGTCACCGCGCTGACGGGCGTGTCCGGACCGCGCTGACCCTCCGGGGGGCGCGCAGGTCCGCGGGGCCGGCGGGCGCCCCGTCCGGCGGCCGCGGCGGGGCGGCTCGCAGGGCGTGAACGCGGGGTCCGGCCTACAGTGGCTGGTACCGGTACCCCCACTGCGCGGGAGTCGCGCCATGAGCGTCACCACTGAGCGGGCCACGGACGTGCTGCGGGCGCAGGACCCGCAGATGGCCGACATCCTCGAAGGGGAGCGGCACCGGCAGGCCACCACGCTGCAGATGAGTGCCGCCGAGAACTTCACCTCCGCCGCCGTCCTCGCCGCACTGGGTTCCCCGCTCGCCAACAAGTACGCCGAGGGGTACCCCGGCGCCCGCTACCACGGCGGCTGCGCGTACGCGGACCAGGCCGAACGGGTGGCGCAGGAGCGGGCCCGGGCGCTGTTCGGGGTCGAGCACGCGAACGTGCAGCCGCATTCGGGCTCCTCCGCCGTCCTCGCCGCGTACGCCGCGCTGTTGCGGCCCGGGGACACCGTCCTGGCCATGGGACTCGCGTACGGCGGACACCTCACGCACGGCTCGCCCGCCAACCTCTCCGGCCGGTGGTTCCACTTCGTGGGGTACGGGGTCGACGCGGCAACCGGGCTCGTCGACTACGAGCAGGTGCAGAGGCTGGCCCGGTCGCACCGGCCCAGGGCCATCGTGTGCGGGTCCATCTCCTACCCCCGGCACCTGGAGTACTCGGCCTTCCGGGAGATCGCCGACGAGGCCGGGGCCTACCTGATCGCCGACGCCGCCCATCCCATCGGACTGGTGGCCGGAGGGGCCGCGCCCAGCCCCGTGCCCTACGCGGACGTGGTCTGCGCGACCACCCACAAGGTGCTGCGCGGCCCGCGCGGCGGGATGGTGCTGTGCGGGGCCGAGTTCGCCGAGCGCGTCGACCGGGCGGTCTTCCCCTTCACCCAGGGCGGCGCCCAGATGCACACCATCGCCGCCAAGGCGGTGGCCTTCGGAGAGGCGGCCGGCCCGGCCTTCACCCGGTACGCCCACAAGGTCGTGGCCAACGCCCGGGCGCTCGCCGGGGCCCTCCGGGCGCACGGGCTGGCCGTGACCACAGGCGGCACGGACACCCATCTGATCACCGCGGACCCCGCCCCCCTCGGCATCGACGGCCCGGCCGCGCGCGACCGGCTGGCCGCCGCCGGGATCGTCCTGGACACCTGCGCCCTGCCGTACGGGGACCGGCGCGGGATCCGCCTGGGCACCGCGGCGGTGACCACGCAGGGGATGGGGGAGCCCGAGATGGCGCGGATCTGCGAGCTGTTCGCCGCCGCGCTGAGCGGCGGGGACGCGGACGGAACACGGGCCGAGGTCGCCGAACTGGCCGGACGATTTCCCCCGTACGAGGCGTAACCGGGACGAGTATCCCGTAGTGCAACCGGAACGGGGACTCCGCGCGTCCTCGTCCCCGTGTACATCGCGGCTAATGTGTGGGGCTGAGATGGCCGGCGATACATCTGGGGCAGCCAGTGCGTGAATATCTGCTGACGCTTTGCGTCACGGTCGCGGTGACCTACCTGCTGACCGGGCCCGTCCGGAAGTTCGCGATCGCCGCGGGTGCGATGCCGGAGATCCGCGCCCGCGACGTGCACCGCGAACCGACCCCCCGGCTGGGCGGCATCGCCATGTTCGGCGGCCTGTGCGCGGGCCTGCTCATCGCCGACCACCTGCAGAACCTCAACGGGGTCTTCGAACGCTCCAACGAACCCAGAGCGCTGCTTTCGGGCGCCGCGCTGATCTGGCTCGTCGGGGTCCTCGACGACAAGTTCGAGCTCGACGCGCTGATCAAGCTGGGTGCCCAGATGATCGCCGCGGGTGTCATGGTCATCCAGGGCCTGACCATCCTGTGGATTCCGGTTCCGGGCATCGGCACCGTCGCGCTGACCCAGTGGCAGGGCACCCTGCTCACCGTGGCGCTGGTGGTGATCACCATCAACGCGGTGAACTTCGTCGACGGGCTCGACGGCCTGGCCGCCGGCATGGTCTGCATCGCCACCTGCGCGTTCTTCCTCTACGCCTACCGGATCTGGTTCGGCTACGGCATCGAGGCGGCCGCCCCCGCGACGCTCTTCGCCGCCATCCTGATGGGCATGTGCCTGGGCTTCCTGCCCCACAACATGCACCCCGCGCGGATCTTCATGGGCGACTCCGGCTCGATGCTGATCGGCCTGGTCCTGGCCGCCTCGGCGATCTCGATCACCGGGCAGGTCGACCCCGACACCATGGCCCTGTTCGTCGGCGGCGAGCGCAACGCCACGCACGCGATGCTGCCGGTCTTCATCCCCCTGCTGCTGCCGCTGACGATCATCGCGATCCCGATGGCGGACCTGCTCCTGGCCATCGTGCGGCGCACCTGGAAGGGCCAGTCGCCCTTCGCCGCGGACCGCGGGCACCTGCACCACCGGCTCCTGGAACTCGGGCACTCGCACAGCCGCGCTGTACTCATCATGTACTTCTGGTCGGGGCTGATCGCCTTCGGGACGGTGGCCTACTCGGTGCACTCCGCCTCGATGTGGATCGTTCTCTCCATCGCCGCGCTGAGCGCCCTGGGCCTCGTACTGCTCCTGCTGCCGCGGTTCACCCCGCGCGCCCCGCGCTGGGCCGAGGGGCTGGTCCCGCCGCGCTACCGGCACACCCGCCGTGCGGCCGAGGCGGCGGCGGAGGCGGCGGTCCGGGAGGACGCCGGGACCGAGCCGGAGCCGGCGCGGCCGATCGCGGCCGGGGTGTCCGGCGTCAACGGCGCGACAGCGGTAGGCCCCCGTTCGCGCTTTCCCGACCGGCGTAAGGCGGGTTCGGCACGCTGACGCGCCCGGCGCATGTCCGACATGGAAGCCCTTTACCAGACAAGCCGTCGCCCTGTCTTGCACACACGGGCGGATTAGCCCTCATGTGTGACAGTCAGCACACCGCACAGGTAAAGCTCTCATCAAATAGTTTGTGATACCGTTCACTAAACCCGGCGACAGAGCCGAAGGACCGTAGTGCGACGGTCCATCGGCCCGAGGCGACCACTCGGACCGGGCTTACGCTCGTCCCCGTACGAGTTCCCGTACGAGTCCGTGCCCCCACCACCACGCGGAGCAAACCGCCATGCGGTCTAACGACGTCCGATCCCTCCTGCAAACCGCCGTACCCACCGCTGTCGCCGGCGTCATCGCCGCCGTCATCAGCGGTCTGGTCGTCGGTGGCAAGGGTGCGGTCGGGTCGCTCGTCGCCACCGCCGTGGTGATCGTGTTCATGGGTCTCGGATTCATCGTTCTCCAGCGCACGGCGAAATCCCTGCCGCACCTGTTCCAGGCGATGGGCCTCATGCTCTACGCCGCTCAGATCCTGCTGCTCTTCGTCTTTCTCGCCGTGTTCAAGAACACGACGCTGTTCCACCCCCGGGCGTTCGCGATCACGCTCGTCGTCGCCACCCTCGTGTGGACCGGCGCGCAGACGCGTGCTCACATGAAAGCCAAGATCCTTTACGTCGAGCCGGACTCGACCAAGGGGGAAAAGCCCGAAAATCCGGGGTCCAAGCCGTGAGGGGTAGGGCCGGGATAAGTGTGCGTTCGAGATGCTGCTATCGTCCGGTTCAAACTGCGGCACTGCGGGCGCGGGCATCTGAGCTGACGCCTGTTCCATCGCGAGGCTCGATGCCTGACTGCCGCCCCCACACCCGTTACACCAGTCCAGTGCCGAACCGCGGCCGTGCGCCGCGCCGACACGATGAGGTTGCCGTACCTATGCGCCACGCTGAAGGAGCCCGCGGTGAGTGCTGACCCGACGCAGGTCCTCGCTTTCGAGACCGACTGTCACATCTTCTCCGGATGTGGCTTCCCCGGTCCGGGCCTGCACTCGTTCCTCTTCGAGCCGCTGTGGGGCGAACCCGGCCTGACGAGCGCGTACTTCAACAAGCCGATGCTGCTGGCCCTGCTGGGCTCGGTCATCATCGTGGCCTTCTTCTGGGCCGCCTTCGCCAAGCCGAAGGTCGTCCCGGGCAAGCTCCAGATGGTCGCCGAGACCGGCTACGACTTCGTGCGCCGCGGCATCGTCTACGAGACGCTCGGCAAGAAGGAGGGCGAGAAGTACGTCCCCTTCATGGTCTCGCTGTTCTTCTTCGTGTGGATCCTGAACGTCTGGTCGATCGTCCCCGTGGCGCAGTTCCCGGTGACCGCGATCATCGCGTACCCGGCCGCCCTCGCCCTGATCGTGTACTTCATCTGGATGTCGGTGACGTTCAAGCGCCACGGCTTCGTCGGCGGTCTGAAGAACCTGACCGGCTACGACAAGTCGCTCGGCGCGGTGCTGCCGCTGGTCATGATCATCGAGTTCTTCTCGAACGTCCTGGTCCGCCCGTTCACCCACGCGGTCCGACTCTTCGCGAACATGTTCGCCGGTCACACCCTGCTGCTGCTCTTCACGATCGCCAGCTGGTACCTGCTGAACGGCATCGGCATCGCCTACGCGGGCGTGTCGTTCGTGATGGTGATCGTGATGACCGCCTTCGAGCTCTTCATCCAGGCCGTCCAGGCGTACGTCTTCGTCCTCCTGGCGTGCAGCTTCATCCAGGGCGCGCTCGCCGAGCACCACTGAGTCAGGCCCTCCCCCAAACCCCCTTGTCGTCCGGTGGCCAACCCCCACCGGATCCGTGAAAGAGAAGGAAGAACTGGCATGTCCCAGACCCTTGCCGCCGTCACCGGTTCCCTCAGCTCCGTCGGTTACGGTCTCGCGGCCATCGGCCCCGGCGTCGGCGTCGGCATCATCTTCGGTAACGGCACCCAGGCCCTCGCCCGCCAGCCCGAGGCCGCCGGTCTGATCCGCGCCAACCAGATCCTCGGCTTCGCCTTCTGTGAGGCGCTCGCCCTCATCGGTCTGGTCATGCCGTTCGTCTACAGCTGACGAACAGCTCCCACTAGTCCGATTAGACGAAAGGCACTGATGTGAACCTCATGGTTCTGGCGGCCGAGGAGCTGGAAAACCCCCTCTACCCGCCGATCCCCGAGCTCGTCATCGGTCTGATCGCCTTCGTCATCGTCTTCGGTTTCCTCGCGAAGAAGCTCCTCCCGAACATCAACAAGGTTCTGGACGAGCGTCGCGAGGCCATCGAGGGCGGTATCGAGAAGGCTGAGGCCGCTCAGACCGAGGCCCAGAGCGTGCTGGAGCAGTACAAGGCCCAGCTCGCCGAGGCCCGGCACGAGGCCGCGCGCCTGCGCCAGGACGCGCTGGAGCAGGGCACTGCGCTCAAGGAAGAACTGCGCGCAGAGGGCCAGCGGCAGCGTGAGGAGATCATCGCTGCCGGTCACGCCCAGATCGCCGCGGACCGCAAGGCCGCCGCTCAGGCGCTGCGTCAGGACGTGGGCAAGCTTGCCACCGACCTGGCCGGCAAGCTCGTCGGCGAGTCCCTCGAGGACGTCGCCCGGCAGAGCCGCACCATCGACCGCTTCCTCAGCGAGCTCGAGGAGAAGGCCGAGGCGGCCCGATGAACGGAGCGAGCCGCGAGGCGCTGGCCTCCGCGCGCGAGCGTCTCGACGCGCTGACGGACAACACGTCCGTCGACGCGACGAAGCTCGCCGGTGAGCTGGCAGCCGTCACCGCGCTGCTCGACCGTGAGGTCTCGCTGCGTCGGGTCATCACGGACCCGGCGCAGTTCGGCGAGGCCAAGGCCGAGCTGGTCGGCCGGCTGCTGTCGGGCCAGGTGGGCGGGGAGACCCTCGACCTGGTGTCCGGCATGGCCCGGTCCCGCTGGTCGCAGTCCCGCGACCTGGTGGACGCGCTGGAGGAGCTGGCGGCCACCGCCGACCTCACGGCCGCCCAGCAGGCGGGCGCGCTCGACAACGTCGAGGACGAGCTGTTCCGGTTCGGCCGGATCGTCGCCTCGAACACCGGGCTGCGTGCCGCGCTGACCGACCGCGCCGCCACCTCCTCCGCCAAGAGCGAGCTGCTGCGCAGCCTGCTCGGCGGCAAGGTGAACGCCGTCACCGAGCGCCTGGTGATCCGTCTCGTCACGCACCCGCGTGGACGTAGCCTTGAGGGGGGACTCGAGTCCCTCTCGACGCTCGCCGCTGCGCGTCGTGACCGCATGGTCGCCACCGTGACCAGTGCGGTCCCGCTCAGCGACGTGCAGAAGCAGCGTCTCGGCGCGGTGCTGGCCAAGCTGTACGGCCGCCAGATGCACCTGAACCTCGACGTGGACCCCGAGGTCCTCGGCGGGATCTCGGTGCGGGTCGGCGACGAGGTCATCGACGGCACCATCGCGGAGCGCCTCTCCGAGGCGACCCGCCGCATGGCCGGCTGACCAGCCGCCACCACACAGATACAAAGCATTCCTAGCGGCCCGGTTGGGCCGTGCAGAACTTGCAGAAGATTCCTGGGGGTCGCCCCCAGACCCCTAAGAAGCTTCAGGCCCAACAAGGAGAGCAGGGAACCCAGATGGCGGAGCTCACGATCCGGCCGGAGGAGATCCGGGACGCACTGGAGACCTTTGTCCAGTCGTACCAGCCGGACGCGGCCTCGCGCGAGGAGGTCGGAACGGTCAGCGTTGCCGGCGACGGCATCGCGAAGGTGGAGGGTCTGCCCTCCGCCATGGCGAACGAGCTGCTGAAGTTCGAGGACGGCACCCTCGGTCTCGCCCTCAACCTCGAGGAGCGCGAGATCGGTGCGATCGTCCTCGGCGAGTTCAGCGGTATCGAGGAGGGCCAGCCGGTGCAGCGCACCGGTGAGGTTCTCTCCGTAGGTGTCGGCGAGGGCTACCTCGGCCGCGTTGTCGACCCGCTCGGCAACCCGATCGACGGCCTCGGCGAGATCGCGACCGAGGGCCGCCGCGCCCTCGAGCTGCAGGCCCCGGGCGTCATGGTCCGTAAGTCGGTGCACGAGCCCATGCAGACCGGCTACAAGGCCGTCGACGCGATGGTGCCGATCGGCCGTGGCCAGCGTCAGCTGATCATCGGTGACCGCCAGACCGGCAAGACCGCCCTGGCCGTCGACACGATCATCAACCAGCGCGACAACTGGCGCTCGGGCGACGTGAACAAGCAGGTCCGCTGCATCTACGTCGCCATCGGCCAGAAGGGCTCGACCATCGCGTCCGTGCGCGGCGCCCTGGAAGAGGCCGGCGCGCTCGAGTACACGACGATCGTCGCCGCCCCGGCGTCCGACCCGGCCGGCTTCAAGTACCTGGCGCCGTACACCGGTTCCGCCATCGGCCAGCACTGGATGTACGCCGGCAAGCACGTCCTGATCATCTTCGACGACCTGTCGAAGCAGGCCGACGCCTACCGCGCCGTGTCGCTCCTGCTGCGCCGCCCGCCGGGCCGTGAGGCCTACCCGGGTGACGTCTTCTACCTGCACTCCCGTCTGCTCGAGCGCTGCGCGAAGCTCTCCGACGACATGGGTGCCGGCTCGATGACCGGTCTGCCGATCGTCGAGACCAAGGCGAACGACGTCTCGGCGTTCATCCCGACCAACGTCATCTCCATCACCGACGGCCAGTGCTTCCTGGAGTCCGACCTGTTCAACGCCGGCCAGCGTCCGGCCCTGAACGTCGGTATCTCGGTCTCCCGCGTCGGTGGCTCCGCCCAGCACAAGGCGATGAAGCAGGTCTCCGGCCGTCTTCGCGTCGACCTGGCCCAGTACCGCGAGCTGGAGGCGTTCGCCGCCTTCGGTTCCGACCTGGACGCCGCGTCGAAGGCCTCGCTGGAGCGCGGCAAGCGCATGGTCGAGCTGCTGAAGCAGGGCCAGTACCAGCCGATGCCCGTCGAGGAGCAGGTCGTCTCCGTCTGGGCCGGCACCACCGGCAAGATGGACGACGTCCCGGTCGAGGACATCCGCCGCTTCGAGTCGGAGCTGCTGGAGCACCTGCGCCGCGAGCGCAAGGACCTCCTCACCTCCATCGCCGACGGCGGCAAGATGTCGGACGACACGCTGGGCTCGATCGCCGACGCGATCGCCGCCTTCAAGCGCCAGTTCGAGACCTCGGACGGAAAGCTCCTGGGCGAGGACGTCCCGGCCGTCAACGTCTCCAAGTGACGACGGAAGGGACCTGACTCATGGGAGCGCAGCTCCGGGTCTACAAGCGTCGCATCCGTGCCATCACGGCGACCAAGAAGATCACCAAGGCGATGGAGATGATCGCCGCCTCGCGCATCGTCAAGGCGCAGCGCAAGGTGGCGGCGTCGATGCCGTACGCGACCGAGCTCACCCGTGCGGTGACCGCGGTCGCGACCGGCTCGAACACCAAGCACGCCCTGACCACCGAGGTCGAGGCGCCGACCCGCGCCGCGGTCCTGCTCATCACGAGCGACCGCGGTCTGGCCGGCGGCTACTCCTCGAACGCCATCAAGCAGGCCGACCGGCTCACCGAGCGGCTGCGCGCTGAGGGCAAGGAGGTCGACAGCTACATCGTCGGCCGCAAGGGCGTCGCCTACTACGGCTTCCGTGAGCGCAAGGTCACGGACTCGTGGACCGGCTTCACCGACAGCCCGGCCTACGCCGACGCCAAGCGCGTCGCGGAGCCGCTGATCGAGGCCATCCAGAAGGAGACGGCCGACGGCGGCGTCGACGAACTGCACATCGTCTTCACGGAATTCGTGTCGATGATGACGCAGAACGCGGTGGACGGCCGGATGCTGCCGCTCAGCCTCGAAAAGGCTGCGGAGGAGGACGGTGCGAAGGGCGAGATCCTTCCGCTGTTCGAGTTCGAGCCGTCGGCGGAGGACGTCCTCGACGCCCTGCTGCCGCGCTACGTCGAGAGCCGCATCTACAACGCACTGCTGCAGTCGGCCGCTTCCGAGCACGCCGCCCGCCGCCGCGCGATGAAGTCGGCGACCGACAACGCCGGTGAGCTCATCAAGAGCCTCTCCCGGCTTGCCAACGCGGCCCGCCAGGCCGAAATCACCCAGGAAATCAGCGAGATCGTCGGTGGCGCGAGCGCCATGGCCGACGCGACCGCGGGGAGTGACAAGTAATGACGACCTCTGTTGAGACGGCCGCTGCCACGGGCCGCATCGCCCGGGTCATCGGCCCGGTCGTCGACGTGGAGTTCCCCGTCGACGCGATGCCCGACATCTACAACGCGCTGAAGGTCCAGGTCGCCGACCCGGCCGAGGAGGGCGCGCTCAAGACGCTGACCCTCGAGGTCGCCCAGCACCTGGGTGACGGCATGGTCCGCACGATCTCCATGCAGCCCACCGACGGCCTGGTCCGCCAGGCCCCGGTGACCGACACGGGCGAGGGCATCACCGTCCCCGTCGGCGACTTCACCAAGGGCAAGGTGTTCAACACCCTCGGTGAGGTGCTGAACTACCCGGAGGCCAACGCCGAGGTCACCGAGCGCTGGGCGATCCACCGCAAGGCGCCGAACTTCGACGAGCTCGAGTCGAAGACCGAGATGTTCGAGACCGGCGTCAAGGTCATCGACCTTCTCACCCCGTACGTCAAGGGTGGAAAGATCGGTCTGTTCGGTGGTGCCGGTGTCGGCAAGACCGTTCTGATCCAGGAAATGATCTACCGCGTCGCCAACAACCACGACGGTGTGTCGGTGTTCGCGGGTGTCGGTGAGCGTACCCGTGAGGGCAACGACCTCATCGAGGAGATGTCGGACTCCGGCGTTCTGGACAAGACCGCGCTGGTCTTCGGCCAGATGGACGAGCCCCCGGGCACCCGTCTGCGCGTCGCCCTGGCCGGTCTGACCATGGCGGAGTACTTCCGCGATGTGCAGAAGCAGGACGTCCTCTTCTTCATCGACAACATCTTCCGGTACACCCAGGCCGGTTCCGAGGTGTCGACCCTGCTCGGCCGTATGCCCTCCGCGGTGGGTTACCAGCCGAACCTGGCCGACGAGATGGGTCTCCTCCAGGAGCGCATCACCTCGACCCGTGGTCACTCGATCACCTCCATGCAGGCGATCTACGTCCCCGCCGACGACCTCACCGACCCGGCGCCGGCGACCACCTTCGCCCACCTCGACGCGACGACGGTTCTCTCCCGTCCGATCTCCGAGAAGGGCATCTACCCGGCCGTGGACCCGCTGGACTCCACGTCCCGGATCCTGGACCCCCGCTACATCGCGGCGGACCACTACAACGCGGCCATGCGCGTCAAGGGGATCCTGCAGAAGTACAAGGACCTCCAGGACATCATCGCGATCCTCGGTATCGACGAGCTGGGCGAGGAGGACAAGCTCGTTGTCCACCGTGCCCGTCGCGTCGAGCGCTTCCTGTCGCAGAACACCCACGTCGCCAAGCAGTTCACCGGCGTGGACGGTTCGGACGTTCCGCTCGACGAGTCGATCGCCGCGTTCAACGCGATCTGCGACGGTGAGTACGACCACTTCCCCGAGCAGGCGTTCTTCATGTGCGGTGGCATCGAGGACCTCAAGGCCAACGCCAAGGAGCTGGGCGTCTCCTGATGCCCCCAGGAGAGGGGCGGGTGTGTCCCGCCCCTCTCTCCACGCCCATTAGAATTTGACCCAACACCCGGCGGACCCGCCGGGTGGTGACCCGAGGAGCCACCTTGGCTGCTGAGCTGCACGTCGAGATGGTCGCGGCGGACCGCAATGTCTGGTCCGGCGAGGCCACGCTGGTCGTCGCCCGCACCACGTCCGGCGACATCGGCGTCATGCCCGGTCACCAGCCGCTTCTCGGTGTGCTGGAATCGGGCCCGGTGACCATCCGTACCAGCGAGGGCGGCACGGTCGTCGCCGCGGTGCACGGCGGTTTCATCTCGTTCGCGGACAACAAGCTGTCCCTGCTGGCCGAGATCGCCGAGCTCGCGGACGAGATCGACGTCCAGCGGGCGGAGCGGGCACTGGAGCGCGCGAAGGCGGACGCTGACGCGGCCGCCGAACGTCGCGCCGATGTCCGGCTGCGCGCGGTCGCGGGGCGCTGAGCCCCGTACCGAAGAGTTTGAAACCTCAGCCGCGGTCCGTTCCGGAATTTTCCGGAGCGGGTCGCGGCTGAGGCGATGTACGTACTTTTTGTTTGTGCGGTTTTCGATGAGCGAGGAGGTCGGTGAAGATGCTCCTCGCTCTGCTTGTGAGCGGCCTGGTCGTAGCCCTGGTGGTGATCGGGCTGTTCGTGTTCGGGCTGCGCCGCAGACTGATCCAGCGCTCCGGCGGGACCTTCGACTGCAGCCTGCGCTGGGGCGTGGCCGAGGAGCCCGACGTCTCCGGCAAGGGGTGGGTCTACGGGGTCGCCCGCTACAGCGGTGACCGCATCGAGTGGTTCCGCGTGTTCAGCTATTCGCCGCGGCCGCGCCGGCTGCTGGAGCGCTCGTCCATCGAGGTGCTCGCCCGCCGCGCGCCGGAGGGCGAGGAGGAGCTGGCCCTGCTGTCGGACTCCGTCGTGCTCGGCTGTTCCCACCAGGGGACGCGCCTGGAGCTGGCGATGAGCGAGGACGCCCTGACCGGTTTCCTGGCCTGGCTGGAGGCGGCGCCTCCGGGCCAACGGGTGAATGTCGCTTAAAAATTCCTTGCCCGTTGGATGGGGGTCCCCCCCCGGACGAAGTCCGGGGGAGGGTGAATGTGGACCAGAACGTGAGGAAGCCGGGGAGACGGGGGCGGACCCGTCTCCCCGGCTTCGTTCATCTCTTTACTGCAGTCCGGTGTGGATCGCGGAGGCGAGTTCGCCGCCCGCGGTGTCGCCGCTGAACTCCCAGAAGAAGGCTCCCTTGAGCCCCTGGTTCTTCAGCCAGCTCATCTTCCCGGCGATGGTGGCGGGGGTGTCGTAGCTCCACCAGTTGCTGCCGCACCTGGCGTAGGCGGTGCCGGCGACGGTGCCGGTGGCGGGGCAGCTGGTCTTGAGGACCTTGTAGTCCTCGATGCCCTGCTCGTAGGTGCCGGGGGCGGGACCGGTCGCGGTGCCGCCGGGGGCGTCCTGGGTGACTCCGGTCCAGCCGCGGCCGTAGAAGCCGATGCCGAGGTTGAGCTTGGAGCCGGGGATGCCCTTGCCCTTGAGCTTGGTGATCGCCGCCTCGGAGTTGAATCCGGCGATCGGGATGCCCGCGTAGGAGGTCAGCGGGGAGTGCGGGGCGGTCGGGCCCTTGGCGTCCCACGCGCCGAAGAAGTCGTACGTCATCACGTTGTAGAAGTCGACGTACGGGGCGGCGCCCGCGTAGTCCGCGAGGTCGAGCTTGCCGCCGTTGGAGCCGTCGGCGGAGATGGCGGCGGTGACCAGGTTGGAGGAGCCGAACGTGGCGCGCAGGGCCGACATCAGGTTCTTGAAGGCGGCGCCGCCGCTGGTGTCGCAGGACAGGCCGCAGGCGTTCGGGTACTCCCAGTCGATGTCGATGCCGTCGAAGACGTCCGCCCAGCGGGGGTCCTCGACCAGGTCGTAGCAGGACTGGGCGAAGGCGGCCGGGTTCTGCGCGGCCTGGCCGAACCCGCCGGACCAGGTCCAGCCGCCGAAGGAGTAGACGACCTTGATGTCGGGGTACTTGGCCTTCAGCTTGCGCAGCTGGTTGAAGTTGCCGCGCAGGGGCTGGTCCCAGGTGTCGGCGACGCCGTCGACGCTCTGGTCGGCGGTGTAGGCCTTGTCGTAGTCGGCGTAGGAGTCGCCGATGGTGCACTTGCCGTTCTGGACGTTGCCGAAGGCGTAGTTGATGTGGGTGATCTTCGCGGCGGTGCCGGAGGTGACCAGGTTCTTCACGTGGTAGTTGCGCTGATAGACGCCCCAGTCGGTGAAGTAGCCGAGCTTGACCCTGGCGCCCGGGTCGGGTCCGGGTCCGGGATCGGTGCCGCCACCGGGGGTGGTGACGGTGAGGGGGGCGGAGGAGGGGCCGGTCTGGTCGGCGGTGTCGCGGGCGGTGACCGTGTAGGTGTAGGCGGTGCCCTTGGTCAGGCCGCTGTCGCCGTAGGTGGTGCCGGTGACGGTGGTGAGCCTGGTGCCGTTGCGGTAGACGTCGTAGTTCTTGACGCCCTTGTCGTCGGTGGCCGCCGCCCAGGACAGGGTCAGGGCGTTCTCCGTGAGCCCGGAGGCCGTGGGGGTGCCGGGGGCCGAGGGAGGGGTGTCGGTGGGGGTGGTGCCGCCCTCGCAGGAGCCGCCGTTGACCTTGCAGCCGGAGGGGGCGCCGGGGCCGCTGCCGTTGAAGCCGAAACTGGCGGTGGCGCCGGGGGCGAGGGCGCCGTTCCAGCCGACGTTCTTGGCGGTCCAGTGGGTGCCGGAGCCGGTGACGGTGGCGTCCCAGGCCGAGGTCACCTGGGTGCCGGCCGGGAAGTCCCACTCCACGGTCCAGCTGCTGAGGGCGGTGGTGCCGGTGTTCTTCACCGTCCACTTGCCCTCGAAGCCGGTGCCCCAGTCGGAGACCTTGGTGTAGGTGGCGGTCGCGGAGGCGGCCGCCTGCGCGGGCCCGGCCAGGCCGACGAGGCCGGCGACGGGCAGGGCGAGGGCGGCCGCGGTGGCGGCCAGCCGCCTGATGAGGGGGATGCGTCGTGGGGGTGCTGTGCTCAAGGGTGCTCCTCCGGAGGTCCGTGCCGGTCGGGGGGCCGACCGGCACTGGGGATGGGACCTGCGCCGCCCGTGAGCACGCCGGAAGCGATCTTTGTCATGGCACGCTCACCACAGTGTTGCGGTGAGACTAGAAAGGTCTGTACCAACCGTCGAGAGGTCCAGACCTCATCCCCGGTCGGTCTACTGGATGCCCAACTCCCGCGCCAGTACCGCCGCTTGGACCCGGCTGCGCAGCTCCAGCTTCGCCAGCAGCCTGCTGACGTGCGTCTTCACCGTGGCCTCCGCCATCTCCAGCCGTACGGCGATCTCCGCGTTCGACAGCCCCTCGCCCAGCGCTCCCAGCACCTCCCGCTCGCGCCGGGTCAGCGACTCCACCGCTGCGGCCGCCTCCGGCCGCGCGGGCGCCCGTACCGGCCGGGGAGCGGCGAACTCGGCGATCAGCCGACGGGTCACCGCGGGCGCGATCAGGCCCTCGCCGCGGGCCACCGTCCGCACCGCCGCGATCAGCTCGGCCGCGTCCGCGTCCTTGAGCAAAAAGCCGGCGGCCCCCGCCCGCAAAGCCCCGAACACGTACTCGTCGAGGTCGAAGGTGGTCAGCACCAACACGTCGGCCAGGCCCTCCGCGGCCACCCGGCGGGTGGCCTCCACCCCGTCGAGGACCGGCATCTGCACGTCCATGAGGACCAGGTCCGGCCGCAGCTCCCGGGCCAGCCGCACCGCCTCCTCGCCGTCGGCGGCCTCGCCCACCACCTCGACGTCGCCCGCACTGCGCAGGATCAGCACCAGCCCGGCCCGTACCGCCCGCTGGTCCTCCGCCACCACGACCCTGATGCTCATTCCGGTACCACCCCGTCCTCCGCGGGCAGTTGCGCCCGCACCTGCCAGACGGGCCCCCGTGGGCCCGCCGTGAACCTTCCGCCGAGCAGTTCCGTCCGCTCGCGCATGCCGACCAGCCCCGCCCCGGAGCCGGGCGCGCGCGGGCCCGGCCGGTCTCCGTACGGGGAGTCCACCGCCACCGTCAGCAGGCCCTCCTCGCGGGCGACCCGGACGGCGACCGTCCCGGCGGCGGCGTGCTTGAGGGCGTTGGTCAGCGACTCCTGGACGATCCGGTACGCCGCCAGCTCCACCGGTGCCGGCAGCGGCGGCGCCTGCCGTCGCGCGTCGTGCAGCACGAAGTCCAGCCCGCTCGCGGTGCCGTTCGCCCGGGCCCGCGCCAGCAGGGCCTCCAGCCCGTCGAGGGAGGGGACGGGCGCGGCCTCCTGCCCGGCCCCCGCCTCGCGTAGCAGCCCGATCAGCCGGCGCATCTCGGCGAGCCCCTGGACGCTGTTCTCGCGGATCACTCCGAGGGCCTCGCGGCTGGTGGCGGGGGAGTCGATGGACAGTGCGGCGGTGGAGTGGATGGCGATGGCGGAGAGGTGGTTGGCGACCATGTCGTGCAGCTCACGGGCCATCCGCGCGCGCTCGGCCGCCACGGCCTGCGTACGGTCCATCTCGGCCAGCAGCGCCGTCTGCTCGGCGCGCAGCCGGGCGGCCTCGGCGGCCTCGCGGTGGTTGCGCAGGGTGGCGCCGGTCAGGGCCGGGCCGAAGCACACGATGCCGGTGATGACGCCGATCATCAGGGACTGCGGAGTGCGCAGCCACGCCACGGCGGCGACGGTGACGACGACCGTGACCAGGCCGGTGGAGATCGGCAGCCGCCGTGCCGTGGACGGTTTGCCGTAGACGACGGCCGCGTAGACCAGGTCCGTGAAGACGAGGACGGTGCCCAGGTTGCCCACGGTGAACTGGTCGGCGATCACCGCGACCGTGCCGACGGCCAGGGTGGTGGTGTGGGCCGTGCGCCGCAGCAGCTCCATCGGCCCGATGGCGAGCAGCGGCACCAGCGCCGCCCAGGCCGGGAAGAAGTGCCGGTTGTTGGTGCTGTAGATCCCCAGGGACCACAGCAGCAGCCCGGCGAGCACGCTGACCACCGCGAGGAGCACGTCGTCGCGGTGCGGGCGGAAGGTCGTGGGGTGCACGGTCCCATCCAACACGCGCCGCCGCCGCCCGGCGTCGGCGGAGGGGAGGAGACCCGGCTGCACCGAAGGATGCAGTGGGGGTCCGTCACCGGTGACGCGGCCGCCGCCGGCGCCGTGCCGGCCGCCGGCCGGTGCTAGCGCTCGCCGCCCGGGACCCAGAGCACGTCCCCGACCTCCGTGTTGGCCGTGCGGGCCAGGATGAACAGGAGGTCCGAGAGGCGGTTGAGGTAGGTGGCCGTCAGCGGGTTCATCACCTCGCCGTGCGCCTCCAGCGCCGCCCAGGTCGAGCGCTCCGCCCGGCGCACCACCGTGCAGGCCTGGTGCAGCAGGGCCGCGCCGGGGGTGCCGCCCGGGAGGATGAAGCTGCGCAGCTTCTCCAGGCGCTCGTTGAAGACGTCGCAGTCCGCCTCCAGCCGGTCGACGTAGAACTGCTCCACCCGCAGCGGCGGGTACTGGGGGTCCTCGACGACCGGGGTGCACAGGTCGGCGCCCACGTCGAACAGGTCGTTCTGCACGCGGACCAGGACCTTGACGACCTCCTCCGGCAGCGAGCCCAGCGCGATCGCGGTCCCGATGGCGGCGTTGGCCTCGTTGGCGTCGGCGTACGCGGAGATCCGCAGGTCCGTCTTCCGCGTGCGGCTCATGTCGCCCAGGGCGGTCGTGCCCTGGTCGCCGGTGCGGGTGTAGATGCGCGTGAGGTTCACCATGGCGCCAGGGTAGTGCGGGCCAACTGCGGGCGGCCCGCGCACTGCTGGGCCGTGTCGGTGTGATGTCCGTCATCTGAGACGTGACGCGTGTTACTTCGCGGTCACTGGGCCCCTCACGGACGCTAGTCTCCGCCGGAGAGGCTACGAGGCCGGGTCGTACTGAGAACAACGAGGGGTGTGCAGTGGCTGGGAAGCTCGCCGTCATCGGCGCGGGACTGATGGGTTCCGGGATCGCTCAGGTCTCCGCTCAGGCGGGTTGGGACGTCGTCCTGCGGGACGTCACCGACGCCGCGCTGACCCGGGGCACGGACGGGATCAAGGCCTCGTACGACAAGTTCGTCTCCAAGGGGAAGATGACGGCCGAGGACGCCGAGGCGGCCCTCGCGCGCATCACCACGACCACCGACTTCGACGCGGTCGCCGACGTGGACATCGTCGTCGAGGCCGTCTTCGAGAAGATCGAGGTCAAGCACGAGATCTTCCGCACCCTGGACGACCTGGTCCGCGAGGACACCGTCCTCGCCTCCAACACCTCCGCCATCCCGATCACCAAGATCGCGGCGGTCACCAAGCGCCCGGAGCGGGTCGTCGGCGCGCACTTCTTCTCGCCCGTCCCGATGATGCAGCTCTGCGAGCTGGTCCGCGGCTACAAGACGAGCGACGAGACCCTCGCCACCACCCGTGCGTTCGCCGAGTCCGTGGGCAAGACCTGCATCGTCGTCAACCGCGACGTCGCCGGCTTCGTCACCACCCGCCTGATCTCCGCCCTCGTCGTCGAGGCCGCGAAGCTCTACGAATCGGGCGTGGCCTCCGCCGAGGACATCGACATCGCCTGCAAGCTGGGATTCGGGCACGCCATGGGCCCGCTGGCCACCGCCGACCTCACGGGCGTGGACATCCTGCTGCACGCCACCAGCAACATCTACACCGAGTCCCAGGACGAGAAGTTCGCGCCGCCGGAGCTCATGCGCCGCATGGTCGACGCGGGTGACATCGGCCGCAAGAGCGGTCAGGGCTTCTACAAGCACTGAGCACGTCCGTTCGAATCCCCGCACCCTACGGGGTGAATTAGGTATCGGTTCGCTCACGGTCGGCAACTTCACCGCCCGCAGGGCAGTCAGTTGCGGTGAGAGTTGCCGACCACGAGCCGCTCACGAGCCGATCACGGATCCGTCGGACCACACGCACGCAGGTACAGCCGGGGAGCACATATGCACATCAGGGGCGACCACGCCGAACTCGCTGTCGGGGGACGCCTCGACGTGCGCAGCGCGGCGGACGCCCGTACCGCCCTCCACACCGCCCTCGACGACGGCCACGGCGACCTCGTGCTCGACCTGACCGGGCTCGACTCCTGGGACGCGACCGGACTCGGCGTGATCATGGGAGCGCACCGGCGGGCCGGCCGGACCGGCCGGCGGCTGGTCCTGCGCGGGGTGCCCGACCGGATGCAGCGGCTGCTCGTCGCGACCCGGCTGCACCGCATCCTCGCGATCGAGGGCGGGCTGGAAGCGGAGTCCCTGCCCCGGGTCTGATCCGGGACGGACGGACGGACGGGCCGGGCGTTCGGGCGGCCGGGCGTGCGGCGGCCCCGCGGAAAAGGGGCTGCGCGGGCGGGCCGGGCCCGGCTTTCATGGGCGCATGGTGTCCACCGACAGACTATTGGCCTTCGCGGCCATGTCGTTCCTGCTGATCGTGATCCCCGGCCCGAGCGTGCTCTTCGTGATCGGACGGGCGCTGGCGCAGGGCCGCCGGGCCGCCCTGACCACGGTGGCCGGAAACACGCTCGGGGCGTACGTGCTGGTCGTGGCCGTGGCCCTCGGGGCGGGGACCGTCGTCGAGCGCTCGGTCCTGGTCTTCACGGCGCTGAAGCTGATCGGCGCCGGCTACCTGGTGTACCTGGGCGTCAAGGCCGTGCGCCGGCGCGGATCCCTGCGGGCGGCCCTCGCCGAGGCGGCCCCCACCGAGCGCGGCGGGCTGCGGACCCTGGGGGAGGGTTTCCTGGTGGGCGTGGCCAACCCCAAGACCATCGTCTTCTTCGCCGCCGTGCTGCCCCAGTTCGTCGACCGCGATCGGGGTCACGTCGTCCTCCAGATGCTGCTGCTCGGCCTGGTCTTCAACCTCATCGCGGTCGTGTCCGACAGTGTCTGGGGGCTCGTCGCCGCCACCACCCGGGGCTGGTTCGCCGGATCCCCGCGCCGGCTCGACATCGTCGGCGGGATCGGCGGGCTCACCATGATCGGCCTGGGTGCCGCCGTCGCCGCGACCGGCCGCAAGGACTGAGCCCGGATAGGGCCCGGTAGCAGCGGAGTTCCGGCGTCCGCTGGTACGGGCGGGGAACGGGGCGGACCTATGGTGGAGGCACCCCTGTGGTTCCGGCGCGACCCGGCAGCGTTTAGGGTCGGGCGAAACCGGACCAGTGGCGACGAGCGGCGCGAGCGAGGCCGGGCGGTAGGGAAGACGGCGACGGAGCGCGCGACGCGAGGCGGGGGGACGGGGTCATGGACCGTACAGAGGGGAAGCCCGGGGAGGGCCTGCGGCCCGAGGACCGGACGCAGCGGCCAGAGGACCGGAATGCCGACCGGCCCGCCGACCGGGCGCAGCGGCCCGAGGACCGGCCGTCCGCCGGGGGAGCGGTGCTGGGCGGGCCCGGTGTCGGCACGCCCGCCGCCGGTATGCCCGCCGTCGGCACCCCCGCCGCCGGTATGCCCGCCGTTGGCACCCCCGCCGACGGGGTGCCGCCGCTGCCCGCCGCGCACGCGCGGATCGTGACCCTGACCGCCGGGGAGTTCATCCTCACCGTCAACCCCGTCGACGGCAGCGAGATCGAACCCCACCGGCCCGGCGCCGGCCCGGACGCCGACCGCCGCCCCGCCAGGCGCGAGGCTTCCTCCCGCGCCGCCCAAGACGCCGCCGCACGGCCGCCCGCACTGCCCGGGCCGCCCGCGCCCGCCCGCCCGCTCCTGGAGCGCGCAGAGGAGCGGGAGCGGCTCGTAGGGCTGCTCCAGCGCGGCCGCTCCGTCCGGCTGACCGGCCCCGCCGGATCCGGCCGCACCGCCCTGCTCGACGCGGTCGCGCGGGACTGCGCCGACCTCGCCCCCGACGGCGTCGTCCGGCTCAGCGGCCACGGCCAGCAGCAGCCGGCCGAGCTGCTCCACGCCCTCTACTCCACCGTGTACGACACCGCCGGCCGGCGCCCCGACCGTACGGCCCTCCTCGCGCGGGTCCGCGAGATCGGCGCCATCGTGCTCCTCGACGACCTGGAGCTGGGCGGTCCCGCGCTGGACGAGCTGCTGCGCGCCACCCCCGAGTGCGCCTACCTGCTCGCCGCCACCCCCGACGCCAAGGCCCTCTCCGACGACTCCCACCTGGAGGAGGTCTTCCTCGGGGGCCTCGGCCACACCGGCTGCACCGAGCTCCTGGAGGCGCTTACCGGCCGGCCCCTGACCGAGGCGGAGACGGCCTGGGCCGGGGACCTGCGGTTCGCCTCCGAGGGCCTGCCGCTGTGCTTCGTCCAGGCGGCCGCCCTGCTGCGGCAGCGCGACGAGCTGAACGGCTCGGCCGCCGGGGACGGGGACGAGGAGCCCGGCGTCTTCGAGGAGCGCCCCCGCGACCGTGCCCCCGTGCCGCTGCCCACCCTGGCCCAGGCCGCAGCCCCTGCCGAACTGCTGGCCTCCCGCGTGAGCGAGTCGGCCCGCGCCGCCCTGCGGATCGCCTGCGCGCTGGGCGGGGAACTCCCGCACCCGGCGCACCTGCCCGCGCTGGTCGGCGACACCCACGCGGACGCGGCCGTCGCCGAACTGCTCGGCTGCGGGCTGGTCACCCCCGTCGGACCGCGCTTCCGGCTCGCCGAGGGCGTCGCCCGGCAGCTGGAGGAGGCCGGCTACGGAGGCGCCGGCGCCGAGGAGGCCCGTACGGCCGCACGGCACTACGCCTGGTGGACCGGGCACGCCTCGGTCACCCCGGAGCGGGTCGCGGCCGAGGCCGACGCGGTGCTCGCCGCGCTGGCCGGGGCGGACGTGGTGGCCGCCGTGCTCCTGGCCCGGACCGCGGCGCCCGCCTTCGCGGCCTCGCTGCACTGGGACGCGTGGGAGCGGGTGCTGCGTGCGGGGTCGGAGGCCGCGCGGAAGGCCGGGGAGGTCGCCGAGCAGGCGTACTTCCACCACGAGCTGGGTGTCCTCGCCCTGTGCGAGGGGCGCCTGGACCGGGCGCGCGCCGAGCTGGAGGCCTCGATCGGACTGCGCGGCGCGCTCGCGGACAAGCGTGGGACGGTCGCCGGACGGCGGGCGCTGGCCCTGGTCACCGACCGCGAGGTCCTGGGCGCGGCGGCCTCCCCGCCGCTGCGGCTGGAGGCTCCGCCGACACCCGCGACGGTGTCGGAGACGGCCCCGACGGCGCCCCTGCCGAGGCCCTCGGCGGCGGCCGAGTCCACGGCTGCGACGACGCCTCTGGCGAAGCCCTCGGCGTGGCCCGTGGCGAAGCCGTCGGCGGCCGCGTCGGCGCCCCTGGCGAAGCCCTCGGCGGCGGCCGAGTCCACGGCTGCGACGACGCCGCTGGCGCAGCCCTCGGCCACGGACGCGACGACGCCCCCGGCGGCCGCCGCCCCGGCCCCCCGCACCGAGAAGCCCGTCGCGCAGCCCCCGGCCCCCACGGCCGGGGCGGGGACGACGGCCCCCACCGCCCGGCCCGGCCAGGCAGCTGCCCCCGCACGGGGCTCGGAGGCCGTCACCCAGGTCAACCCGGTGATCCGCCGGGCCCAGCTGCCGCCCGCGGAGACCCCTGCGAACCTCTCGGCGGTGTTCGGGAACGCCTTCCCGCCGCCCGCGCCCGCCCGTCCCGCACCGGCCCGCCCGGCCGGCCCGCCCGTCCCGCACCCGGCGGCGGCCGCCGCCCGGGCCCGGCGGCGCCGGACGGCCCTGCTCGGGGCGGCCGGGGTGCTCACCGTCGCGGCGCTCGGCACGGTCATCGGCCTCGCGCTGGCCTCGGACGGCGCGGAGGACCCGCAGTCCCCCTCGGTGTCGTCCAGCCCCTCGGCACAGGTGTCCCCGCACGTCCCGCAGGTGCCCGGCACGGGCGGCGACGACCCGGCGGGCGAGCCGGCCCGCCCGGCCCGGCCCGGTCAGTCGTCCCCGGCCCCGCAGCCGGGCGGCAGCGGGGCGGCCTCCGCCTCGCCGACGCCGACCGGCACGGCCACCGCGCAGCCCCCGGCGTCGCCGACGCCCACCCCGACGCCTACCCCCACGCCCACGCCGACCCCCACCCCGACGCCCACGCCCACCCCGACCCCCACGCCGACGCCGACCGCCACGTCCACGTCCACGTCGACCGCGACGGCCTCCGGGCCGACGGCGGGCTCCTCCGCGAGCTCCTCGACGACCCCCGGCTGAGCCCGTCGGACCCGGCGCCGTCGAAGCCGTCGACCCGCTCACGCCGGTGCCCCGGTCCGCGGCAGCCACGGGCTGAGGCGGCTCCGGGCCCTGCGGGGCCGGCCCTCCCCGCCCTTCCACCGTTCCCTGGGGCTCCGCCCCAGACCCTCCCCCGGCTACCGCTGGGGGTACCCCCACGCCTCAAACGCCGGCGGGGCTGGAAGATCCAGCCCCGCCGGCGTCCGGTCCGCGTGCGTCAGAACAGGCGGAGCTTGTCGTCCTCGATGCCGCGCAGGGCGTCGTAGTCCAGGACCACGCAGCCCATGCCCCGGTCAGTGGCGAGAACCCGCGCCTGCGGCTTGATCTCCTGCGCCGCGAAGACACCGCGCACCGGCGCCAGGTGCGGGTCGCGGTTCAGCAGCTCCAGGTACCGGGTCAGCTGCTCGACGCCGTCGATCTCGCCGCGCCGCTTGATCTCCACGGCCACCGTCGCGCCCGCCGCGTCCCGGCACAGGATGTCCACGGGGCCGATCGCCGTCATGTACTCGCGCCGGATCAGGGTGTAGCCCTCGCCCAGCGTCTCGATGCGGTCGGCCAGCAGCTCCTGGAGGTGCGCCTCGACGCCGTCCTTGATGAGGCCCGGGTCGGTGCCCAGCTCGTGGGAGGAGTCGTGGAGGACCTCCTCCATGGTGATGATGAGCTTCTCGCCCGCCTTGTTGACGACGGTCCAGACGTTCGCGTCGTCCCCGCTCCCCTCCTTGAGGGTGCACGGAGGCGACATCCAGTTGAGCGGTTTGTACGCCCGGTCGTCCGCATGGATCGAGACACTGCCGTCGGCCTTCACGAGGATCAGACGGGGTGCCGAGGGCAGATGGGCGGTGAGCCGGCCCGCGTAGTCGACGGAGCAGCGGGCAATGACGAGACGCATGGTCGGCAACGCTACTCGACCGACGGGCCTTCACGCGATTCGCCCCTGAAAGCCCCGTTCGCCGATGGCGCGTTGTATGCGCATTCTCCTGGTGCGCCACCCGGTGGGCGCCTACCGTGGTGAGCGGGAGGTTGCCGAGCGTGCACACTGCGTCGCGGCCTCCCTCCCTGCCCGCATGACTCCGGCGGCCCAGACGCCGGAGTCACGAGAGGAGAACCCATGTCGCTCGACGTCTCACCGGCCCTACTCGAACAGGCCGAGCGAGGCGAGGTCGACGAAGCCGCCTTCGTCGACTGCGTCCGGACCTCCCTGCCCTACGCGTGGGAGATGATCAGCTCGTTGGTGGCCCAGCTGGAGGTTGAGGGCGGAGAGTTCGCCGACAACCAGACGCCGCCGCCGGACGAGCAGGCGCGCGGGCAGCTGCTGCGCGCGCTCGCGAGTGACGCGATCAGGGGTGCGCTGCAGCGGCACTTCGGGGTGCGCCTGGCCTTCCAGAACTGCCACCGCGTGGCGGTCTTCCCGCTGGACCCCTCGGTGGACGGCCGGCTGGCCAAGTTCACCTCGATCCGCGGCCAGCTGCTCAACCAGTCGCCCGAACTGCGCGACTGCTAGCGGGACCGGTACTCCGCTGCCGCTCCGAGTCGCCGCAGGGCGACGGACACCGGAGCGGCAGCCCAGGCCGTACGCGCCGGGGCCGCTGCGGGTCACGCCAGCAGCGGCAGGACCTCCGTGCCCAGTCGCCGGACGTTCTCCTCCGTCGCGGCGAGGTCGCCGGAACCCTCCGCCAGCAGGGCGAAGCGCGTGATGCCCGTGCGCTCCGCGGTGGCCGCCAGCCGGTCCGCCGCCAGCTGCGGCGTGCCGACCGGGTGCAGGTCGCACAGCAGCTCCGTGTACGCGTGCGGGTCGCGCATCGAGCGGGCCCGGCCGTCCACCGTCACGTGCGCGTCGAGGCCCTGCCGGAGCCAGCCCGGCATCGCCTTCAGCAGGGTCTCGCGGGCGTGGCCCGTACGGTCCGCCAGCTGGCACACCCCGGCCGACACGTGCCCGGCCTCCCGTACGGTCTCCGGCGCATGCCCGGCGGCCAGTGCCGTCTCCCGCCAGAGCGCGACCATCCCCGCCTTCTCCTCGTCCCCGCAGTGCATGCCCAGCAGCATCGGCAGCCCGCGCCGCGCGGCCGTCCGCACCGACGCGGGGGAGGTGCACGCGACGATCACTTCCGGCCCCGTCCCGTCCCCGTCCAGCGCCTGGTCCGGGCGGGGTACGACGGCCACCTCGCGGAAGCCGTACCGCTCGCCGGCCGCCCCCACCCGCGGCTCGGCCAGCCAGCGCCGCAGCAGGTCGAGGTCCTCCGGGAAGCCGGACTCGTACGCTTCCAGGCCGCCCCCGAACACCTCCAGGTCCACCCACGGCCCGCCCCGCCCCACCCCGAGGGTGAACCGGCCGCCGGAGGTGACGTGGAGCAGGGCCGCCTGCTCCCCGAGCGCCACCGGGTGCGTGTTGGGCAGCACGCTCACGGCCGTGCCCACCCGCAGCCGCCGGGTCCGCCCCAGCAGCAGCGCGGCCAGCGTCACCGCCGACGGGCAGACCCCGTACGGGACGAAGTGGTGCTCGGCGAGCCAGACCGAGTCGAGCCCGGCCCCCTCCGCCACCTCGGCGGTCCGTACCGCCCGGTGCAGCGCCTCCCCCTGTCCCTGGCCCGGGAACTGGGCCGCCACTACAAACGCTCCTACGCGCATCGCCCTTGGCCTCCTCGCGGCTGGCGCGGCCTCCCCAGGTGGACCGGCACTTTGCTCGTTCATGGCATCGATGTCCGATGGCAACAACGCCTGACACGTGCCAAAGGCACGGCCTGACACGAAAGTTATTGGGATAGTCGGGCCAGTTCCATTCGCGGGAGGGCCTTCACCGGACACCCTGGGGGCGGCGCGATCCGCTGCGCGTAGTCTGGGGAAAGTCACCGTCCGCCACCCCTCCGTGAGGTATACGTGTCACCGCGCCACAACCGCCCCCGGGGCGGAGAGACCCCGGACGAACGGCCCGGCTCGGGCTACGACCGCTACGGGCTGGAGCGCACCGAGGAGTACCTGGGCGAGGAGTGGAAGGTCCGGCACGTCTCGGGCGCCGGCGCGGCGGGCAAGCGCTACCGCTGCCCGGGCTGCGACCAGGAGATCCCCCCGGGCACCCCGCACGTGGTGGCCTGGCCCGAGTACGGCGGCGTGGACGACCGGCGGCACTGGCACAAGGCCTGCTGGAACGCGAAGGACCGCCGCACCTCCAAGGTGCAGCGGTCCCGCAACGCGCCGCGGTACTGAGCCGCGCGGCCGGCGGACCTCAGACGTCCCGGCGGCGGACGACGGCGTAGGAGGCGGCGACCGCGCCCGCCGTCACCAGGACGAGCAGCGTGATCTGGGCGAGGTCGCTGGGCATCGTGGACCCGGAGACCCCGCCGTCCTGCACCCCGAAGAGCTGGAAGAGGCCGACGGGCGCGTTGTAGCGCAGGACCACCGACCCCACCCCGCTCGTGACCGGCCAGGCCATCAGTATCGACCCGAGCACCGGCGGCATGGTGACCAGGCCAAGCATCACCGCGATGGCGCCCGCCGAGTGCCGCACCAGCGCCCCGACGGCCAGGGCGAGCAGGCCCAGCAGGGTCACGTAGGCACAGCCGGCCAGCGCGCCCGCCCATTCGGCGAGGCCGTGCGGCCCGGCGGCGGGCCCGCTGTGCAGGATCGCCGCCCACAGGCCGACGAACCCCACCGAGCAGGTGGTGGTGGCGAACGCGACCGAGCCGAAGACCAGGTACTTCGCGGTGAGCACCCGCAGCCGGTCGGGGGCGGCGGTCAAGGTGGTGCGGATCAGGCCCGTGCCGTACTCGGAGGAGATCGTCAGCACGCCGAGCACGATCACGGCGAGCTGGCCGACCATCAGCCCGAAGAGGGCCGGCGCGGGGTAGGGAAGGCTCTCGTAGTCCCGGGACGCGGTCTCGACCACGGCCAGCATGCCGACGCCGACGACCAGCGCCACGAGGGAGCCGAGCGTCCACAGGGTGGAGCGCACGGAGGTGAGCTTGGTCCACTCCGAGGCCAGCGCGTGCCCCAGGTGCGGCCGGGGGGTCGGCAGCGGGGAGCTGTAGGCGCCGGACCCGCTCGGCGCGGACCCGCTCGGCGCGGACCCGCTCGGCGCGGGCGCGCTCGCCGTCGGCTTCCCGGCGGGGGTGGTGGTCATCGGGGGTCCTCGGGGGTGTGCTGGGGGGAGGGGGCCAGGTCGGCGGCGCTGCCCGGCATCAGGAAGGGCCGCCGCTGCGCTCCCGGGGGCGGGGGAGCGAAGAAGCTCGCCGCCGTCTCGGGCGCGACGGCCGTCCCGTCCTCGTCCTCCCACTCGGGGACGGACAGCGGCTCGGGCTCCCAGAGCTCGGCGCGTGGGTCGTCGGAGGAGGTGTACTCGACGGAGGCCTGGGTCATCCGCATGTAGGCCTCCTCCAGTGAGGCCCGGTGCGGGGACAGCTCCCACAGCCGCACGCCGGCCGCGTGCGCGAGATCGCTGATCCGCGGGAGCTCCAGTCCGGTGACGCGCAGCGCCCCGTCGGGCTCCTGGAGGACCCGGCCGCCCGCCTTGGCCAGCGCGGTCGCCAGGGTCCCGCGGCCCGCGGGCTCCCCGTCGGCGACACGGACCCGCGCGAATCCGGCCGAGTTGTGCGTGATGAAGTCCTGCGTGCTCATGTCGGCCAGCAGGCGTCCCCGGCCGATCACGATCAGGTGGTCGGCGGTCAGGGCCATCTCGCTCATCAGGTGCGAGGAGACGAAGACGGTGCGGCCCTCGGCGGCGAGCTGCCGCATCAGGTTCCGGACCCAGAGGATGCCCTCGGGGTCGAGGCCGTTGACCGGCTCGTCGAAGAGCAGCACCTGCGGGTCGCCGAGGAGGGCGGCCGCGATGCCGAGCCGCTGGCCCATGCCGAGCGAGAAGCCCTTCGTCCGCTGGCGGGCGGCGGCCTGGAGGCCCACCACGCCGAGGACCTCGTCCACCCGCTTCTCGGGGATCCCGGAGAGCTGGGCGATGGCCAGCAGGTGCGTCCGGGCCCGCCGGCCGCCGTGCACGGCTTTGGCGTCGAGCAGGGCGCCGACGTGCCGCTGGGCGTTGGGGAGGTCCCGGAAGGGGGCGCCGTTGATCGTGACGTGACCGGCGGTGGGCCGGTCCAGCCCGAGGATCATGCGCATGGTGGTCGACTTGCCGGAGCCGTTGGGCCCGAGGAAGCCGGTCACGTGGCCGGGCTTGACCTGGAAGGACAGCCCGTCGACCGCGGTCTTGCTGCCGAAACGCTTCGTCAGGCCGACTGCCTCGATCATCGTGCTGCCCCTTGTCGGCCCCGGACGGCTCTCGCCCGCCTATGCCCTAAGAGGATATCGAGCCGCGGCCGGTTCCCGCCGGGACCGGATCCCTGAGCTCTCCCTGAGATCCGGCCCGGGGTTTTCCCGTAGTACGCGGGACGTCCGCCCTGAGGCGGACCCGGCCGTCAGGCGTCCCGCTTCCTGAGGACGAGGCAGCCGCCGCCCACGGCGGCCAGGACCCACAGGACCATGATCCCGAGGCCGCCCCAGGGGCCGTAGGGGGCCTGGACCTGGTTCAGGGTGTCCGGAACGGTCTCCATGATCTTCGAGCCGGCCTGGTCCGGGAAGAACTGGGACACCTTCCGGGTCGTGGCGAAGGCGCGCAGGATCGTCGAGATCAGGAAGAAGAACGGCATCAGGATGCCCAGCGCCAGGACCGAGCTGCGCAGGACGGCGGTCACGCCCATCGAGAACAGCGCGATCAGGGCCATGTAGAGGCCGGCGCCGGTCACCGCGCGCAGGACGTGCTCCTCGCCGAGTCCGGTGCCGTGCTCGCCCAGGATCGCCTGGCTGAGGAAGAAGGCCAGGAAGCTGGTGGCGAGGCCCACGGCCAGGGCCAGGGCGGTGGCGGCCGTGAGCTTGCCGAGCAGGAACTCCGCGCGGCGCGGCACGGCGGCCAGCGAGGTGCGGATCATGCCCGAGCCGTACTCGGTGCCGACCAGCAGGACACCGAAGACGATCATGGCGAGCTGGCCCAGGGACATCCCCGCGAAGCTCGCCGTGATCGGGTCGAAGGCGAGCTGCTCGGCGGGGGTCATGTCCGGGAAGCGGGACGCGGCGAACGAGCACAGCAGGGCGCCGAGGCCGACCGTGACGACCAGGGCCGAGGCCAGGGTCCAGGTGGTGGACGCGACGGTGCGGATCTTGGTCCACTCGGACCGGAGGACGGCGGGGAAGGAGGACACGGTCACTCGCCGCCCTTCCGGGGTGCGTGGGCGTGGTATTCGACGGAGCCCGCCGTCATGCGCATGAACGCTTCCTCCAGTGAAGCCCGCTGCGGGCTGAGTTCGTGCAGGACGATCTGGTGCCGGGCCGCGAGTTCGCCGAGCCGCTCGCTCGGGACGCCGTCGATTTCCAGGGCGCCGGTGGCGGGGACGCCGATCGCGTCGATGCCGGCCTCGTGCAGGACGTCCTTGAGGCGCTCCTGCTGCGGCGAGCGCAGGCGGACGTAACTGCGGGAGTTCTGCTGGATGAAATCCGCCATCGACAAGTCGGCGAGGAGCCTTCCCTGCCCGATGACCACCAAATGGTCCGCGGTGAGCGCCATTTCGCTCATCAGGTGGGAGGAGACGAAGATCGTCCTTCCCTCGGATGCCAGACCCTTCATCAGATTGCGGATCCAGAGAATTCCCTCCGGGTCCAGACCATTGACGGGTTCGTCGAACATGAGGATCTCCGGATCACCCAGCAGGGCGGCAGCGATTCCCAGCCGTTGGCCCATTCCGAGCGAAAATCCTTTCGATTTCTTCCGCGCCACCGGCGTCAGTCCGACCAGGTCCAGCACTTCGCCGACGCGGCTCTTCGGAATCCGGTTCGACTGGGCGAGGCAGAGCAGGTTGTCGTGGGCGCTGCGCCCGCCGTGCATGGCCTTGGCGTCCAGCAACGCCCCGATGTGCTTCAGCGGTTCCTTGAGGTCCCGGTAGTGCTTCCCGTCGATCCGGACCGTGCCGCTGGTCGGCCGGTCGAGGTCGAGCATCATGCGCATGGTCGTCGACTTCCCCGCCCCGTTCGGGCCGAGGAAGCCGGTCACCGCCCCCGGTCTGACCTGGAAGCTGAGGTGGTCCACGGCGGTTTTCGCGCCGAATCGCTTGGTGAGTCCCTCTAGCTCGATCATGCGGCCACGCTAGAACGCGGCAGGGCCGTACGCCACCTCGAAATGGTGATGTACGGCCCTGGATGCCCGAATTCGACTACCGGGAAGCAGCTCGCGTGCGCACGGGGGTGTATCCGCACGCGGGCGTAAGGGAGTTGCTAGCGGCTCTGCTGCGCCGGGACGCCGCGGGTGACCGGCTCGTCGTCGATCGGGGAGCCGGCGGCGGCCACGGCCGCACCGGTCAGGGTCGCCAGCATCTCGCGGACGTTGGTCAGCTGGGCGTTGATGGAGTCGCGGCGGTTGGTCAGCGCCGCCAGCTCGCGCTCGGACTCGCTGCGGATGCGGTCGGCCTTCGCGTTGGCGTCGGCGACGATGTCCTCGGCCTGGCGCTGCGCGGTCTCCACGGTCTGGCGGGCCCGGCGCTCGGCGTCCGTACGCAGCTTCTCGGCCTCCAGGCGGAGCTGTTCGGCACGGTGCTCGATCTCCGCAAGGCGCTTTTCGGCCTTCTGCTGACGGGAGGCGAGGTCACGCTCGGACTGCTCACGGCGCTTGGCCAGGTTGGTCTCGAAGTCCGCGGCGGCCTGGGCGGCCTTGGCGCGGGTCTCCTCGAAGAGGGCGTCGGCCTCCTCGCGCTTGGAGGCGGCGTCCTTCTGGGCCTCGGCGCGCAGGGTGGCGGCGTCCCCCTTCGCCTTGTCGACGATGCGGACGCCCTCGTCCTCCGCCTTCGACTTCCGGTCCGCGGCGAACGACTCGGCGTCGTTGCGCACCTGCTGCGCGGCGGACTCGGCCAGCTCACGGTGCTGCTCGGCCGCGCGACGGGCCTCCTCGCGCAGGTCCTTCGCCTCCTCCTCGGCCAGCCGCAGGATCTTCTCGACCCGGGCGCCGAGACCGGCGTACGACGGCTCCGCGTCGCTCACCTGGGCCTGGGCGTTCTGCGTTTCGAGGTGCAGCTCCTCGATCCGCTTTTCCAGAGAGTTGATACGTCCTAGGGCGCTGTCGCGGTCCGAGACCAGCTTGGTAATGCGGTCGTCCACCTGACCGCGGTCGTAACCACGCCGCACGAGCTCGAAGCCGAAGGGGGAGGAAGTGTCGCTCATGGGGTTCCTGTCGAAGTGAGACCGATGAGGTGCTACGTGAGGTGTTGAGGGGAATCCTAGGCGCCCGGGCGGCGTGTCATCGAGTCAATCCGCGTTTGCCCTGGACAATGACACCCCTTTTGAGTGGCAAGGCGGCGGAATGATTGTCACTCCTTCGGCTGAACCTCCCCCGGAAGCACGCATCCTGAGCTCCGACTACCCCTGTGATGCCTTGCCACCCGAACGAGTGGACCCCGCCGAAGCGCCGGCCTTCACGCCCCCCGAGCCCTGGCCGCCCACGGACGACTTTCCGCCACCCGAAGGCGCCTCGAATGATTCCAACGCCTCAAGAACGTCCTGGACACGGGAGATCTCCGCCTGAATGTCCTCGCGCCTGCGCACCAGGACCTCCAGCTCGCGCCGGCCCTCGTCGACCAGCCGCTCCGCCTCCGCCTGCGCCTCCGCGAGGGCCCGCTCGGCCTGCCGCGACAGCTCCGCCTTCTTCTGCTCGGCCTCCTTGAGCAGCGTCTCGGCCTTGCGCACGGCGGCGATGCGGACCTTGCTCGCCTCGCTGCTCGCGTCCGACAGCAGCTCCTTGGCCTTCGCCTCCGCCTCGGCGCTCTGCTCGGTCGCCGCGCGGACCAGCTTGTCCACGCGCTCGCCGGCCGACTTCATCTGCTCCGCCGACTCCCGGCGGGCACGCTCGTGCAGCTCCTCCACCTCGGACTCGACGCGGGAGCGCAGCTCCTCCGCCCGCTCCCTTATGGCGGCCGCGTCCGTACGCGCCCCGACCAGCAGCTCGTCGGCGTCCGTACGGGCCTTCTCCACCAGGGAGTTGCCCTCGATCGTGGCCTCCGAGGCGATCCGCGCGGCCTCCTTGCGCGCCGCGTCCACCATCGCGTCGGCCTGCTCCTCGGCCGCCGTGGTGGCGGCCAGGGCCTGCCGGCCCGCGTCGGAGGTCAGCTTGTCGGCCTCCGCCACGGCCTCGGTGATGAGCCGGTCGACCTGCTCCGCGGCCTCGCGGCGGCGCCTGTTGGCCTCCTCGCGCGCCTCGTCCAGCGCCCGCTCGGCCTCCTCGCGGGCCTCGGTACGGGTGCGGTCCGCCTCGGTGGCGGCCTCCGCCTTCACCCGCTCCGCCTCGGCACGGGTGCGCGTCGCGTGCTCCTGGGCCGAGGACAGCGTCTCGGCGGCCTCGGCGCGCAGCCGCTCCGCCTCGTCGGCAGCCTCGCCGACCGTGCGCTCGTTGTCCTTGCGGGTCTGCTCGGTGAGCTTCTCCGACTCGGACACCGCCTCGGTGATGAGCCGGTCCGCCTGCTCCGCGGCCTCCGTGCGCAGCCGGTTGCCCTCCGCGCGCGCCTCGTCGAG
Organism: Streptomyces sp. NPDC001373; assembly: GCF_042895815.1. Lineage (NCBI taxonomy): Bacteria > Bacillati > Actinomycetota > Actinomycetes > Kitasatosporales > Streptomycetaceae > Streptomyces > Streptomyces sp. NPDC001373. The sequence goes on along the minus strand of NZ_JBIAWQ010000001.1, from coordinate 389,854 downwards.
GGTCTGCTCCGCCTCGCGCTCGGCGCTCGCCAGGGTCTCGTTCGCGGCGGCCGTGACGCGCTCCGCCTCCGCGGTGGCCTCGCCGACGATCCGGCCGCCCTCCGCGCGGGCCTCGTCGAGGGTCTCCTCCGCCTCGGTGACCAGCCGGTCGGCCTCCGCCGCGGCCTCGCCGAGCGTCAGCTCGTTGGCCGCGCGGGTCTCCTCGATGAGGCGGTCGCCCTCGGCACGGGAGTCCACCAGGATCCTGGCCGAATCCCGCTCCGCCGAGGCCAGCGTCGCCGCGGCCTGCGCCGTCAGCTTCTCCGCCTCGGCGGCGGCCTCGGTGATGAGCCGGTCGGCCTGCTCGGCCGCCTCGGTGCGCAGCCGGTTGCCCTCGGCGCGGGCCTCGTCCAGCACGGCCTGCGCCTCGGTGCGGGCGGCCTCCGCCGCCTGCTCGGCCTCCGTCGTGAGGCGCTCGGCCTCGGCGGTGGCCTCGGCGAGCGTCAGCTCGTTGGCCGCGCGGGTCTCCTCCGTCAGCCGCTCCGCCTCGGCGGCGGCCTCGGTGATGAGCCGGTCGGCCTGCTCGGCGGCCTCGGTGCGCAGCCGGTTGCCCTCGGCACGCGCCTCGTCCAGGACGGAGGCCGCCTCGGCGCGGGTGGCCTCGGCAGCCTGCTCGGCCTCCGTCATGAGGCGCTCGGCCTCGGCGGTGGCCTCGGCGACCGTCAGCTCGTTGGCCGCGCGGGTCTCCTCGGTGACCCGCTCCGCCTCCGCCGTCGCCTCGGCCGTGATCCGGGCACCCTCGGCGCGGGAGGCCTCCAGGGACTCCGCCGCCTCGTTGCGGATCCGGTTGGCGTCGTCACGGGCGTCCGCCCGCGTCCGCGCCGCGTCGCGCTCGGACGCCGCCAGGGCGTCGGTCGCCTCGGTGCGCACGCGCTGCGCGTACTCGGCCGTGTCGGCGCGCAGCTGCTCGGCCTCGGCGATGGCGTCGCCGACCGTGCGCTCGGCCAGGGCCTTCGCCGCGTCCGTCTCGACCTTGGCCTCGCTGCGCACGCGCGCCGCGTCCTCGGCGGCCCGGTCCCGCTCGGCGTGGGCGTCGGCGCGGACCCGGTCCGCCTCTTCCTCGGCCTCGCCGCGGGTGCGCTCCGCCGCGTGCTCCGCCGCGCTGCGCAGCCCGGCGATCTCCTCCTCGGCCTGCTCGTGCAGCCCGGCCACGGAGTCCCGTACCTGCTGGGCGGTGGCCTCGGCCGCCGCGACCAGCTCCGCCGCGCGGACCTCCGCCTCCTCGGTCAGGCGGGCCGCCTCGGCCTGCGCCTCCTCCGAGCGCTTGCGGGCCTGCGCCAGCAGCTCCTCGCTCTGCTCACGGGCCTGGGCCCGCTCGTTGCCCGCGTCCGTACGGGCCGCGGACAGGGTCTCCTCGGCCTCGCGGCGACGCCGGGCGGCCTCCTCCTGGGCGGCGGCCAGCGCCTCCGCGGCCTCCTCGGCGACCCGCTCGGCCGCCGCCTTCGCCTCGGCGCGCAGCCGGTCCGCGGTCTCCTGCGCCTCCGTGCGCACCCGCTCCGACTCGGCCTCCGCCTCGGCGCGCAGCCGTACGGAGACCAGCTCGGCCTCCGCCCGGACCCGTCCGGCGTCCTGCGCGGCCTCGGAGCGCAGCTGCTCGGCCTCCGCCTCCGCCTGGCCCTGGAGGGTGCGGATCCGCTCCGCCGCCTCGGCGCGCAGCCGGTCGCTCTCCTCGGTCGTCTCCTTGCGGATGTTCTCCGCCGCCAGACGGGACTCGCGCAGGGTCTGCTCGGCCGACGTCAGGCGGGCCTCGGCGTCCGACTGCAGCCGCGCCAGCTCCGCCTCGGCCTCCGCCCGCTTGGCCGCCAGCGCCTGCTCGGTCTCCTCGCGCCGCGCCCGGGCCGCCGCGTCCGCCTCGGCGGCGACCGCGCCGGCCGCCTCCTCGGCCTCGGCGCGCAGCCGTTCGGCCTCGGCGCGGGTGCGCTCCAGGGTCTCCTCGGCCTGCCGGCGCAGGGTGGTGGCCCGCTCCACGGCCTCGGCGCGGACCCGCTCGCTCTCGGCGCTCGCGCCGGAGCGCAGCTCGTCGGCGTCGGCCTTGGCCTTGCCCAGGAGCTCCTCGGCGGTCTTGGCCGCCTCCTCGATCTGCTGGACCGCCTCGCGGCGGGCCTCGCCGCGGATCCGCTCGCCCTCGGCGACGGCCTCGGCGCGCAGCTGCTCGGCCTCGCCGCGCAGCCGCCGCGCCTCCGCCTGGAGTTCGACCGTGCGGGCCCGGTACTCCTCGGTGTCGTCCTTCGCGGCGCCCTTGAGCTCTGCGGCCGCGTCGGCCGCCTGGGCGCGCAGCCGCTCCGCCTCGGCCTCCGCCTCGCGGCGGATCCGCTCGGCCTCCTCGGAGGCGGCGCGGGTGGTCGCCCGGGCGTCCTCCGAGGCCTTGTTCAGCACGTCCTCGGCGGTGCGGGCCGCCTTCGCCAGCTGGGCCGCCATGTCCTCGGCGGCGGCCGTACGGGCCTGCTCGCCGGCCTCGGTGCGCAGCCGCTCCGCCTCCGCGCGGGCGTCGGCCAGCGCGTGCTCGGCCTCGGCCTTGAGGATCTCGGCTTCCTTGGTGGCCTCGCCGACCAGCCGGGCGACCTGTTCCTTCGCGGTGCGGGTGCGCTGCTCGTTGACGGACTCGGCCGAGGCGAGCTGCCGGGCGGCGCTCTCCTTGGCCTCGGCGAGCAGGGTCTCCGCCTCCGCCCGGGCCGCGCGCAGCGCCCCGTCGGCCTCCTGGACCCGTGCCTCGGCCACCCGGCCGAGGTCCATGGTCTGCTGCCGGGTCTGCTCGGCCTCGGCGGCGGTGGTGGAGCGCAGCCGCTCGGCGTGCTCGGTGGCCTCCTGGGCCTGCGCGGAGGCGGCGGCCAGCAGCCGCTCGGCCTCCTTGCGGGCGCGCAGCAGCGAGGCCTCGGCCTCGGCACGGGCGGCCTCGGCGTCGGCGGCGAGCCGGCGGCGGGCCTCCTCGGCGGTCCGGGCGGCCTCGGCGCGGGCGGCGTTGAGCGCCTGCTCGGCCTCGGCGCGGGACTCCTCCATGAGCCGGCGGGCCTGGGCCTCGGTCCGGGCGCGCAGCTGCTCGGCCCAGGCGACGTTCTCGTTGACGTGCGCCTCTACGGTCTGGCGGCGCTCGTTGAGCTCCTGGTCCAGCCGCTGACGGCGGTTGACGGCCTCGGTGTGCAGCTCGGCCTGGAGGCGCGCCTGGTGCTCGGCGTGCTCCTGGAGGATGCGCTGGGTCTGGGCCCGGGCGTCGCGCAGTTCGCGCTCGGCGTCGGAGCGCATCTGGTCGGCCTGGATCTGGGCGTTGCGCAGCAGCTGCTCCGCCTGGTATCCCATGTCCGCGCTGTCGTAGGCGGGCCGGGACGCGAGGGCGCGCCGCACCTCGTGCAGCTTGGCCCGCAGCACCTCGACCTGGTAGCCCAGGTCCTCGGCGTGCTGGACTGCCTTCCCGCGCTCCTTCCTCAGCCGCTCCATCTCGGCTTCGAGGCGCGTGAGATGGTCGGCTTCAGCCTGATGGCTCTCCTGGCTTTCGTAGCCGAGCACAGCGCGGTCCCGTCCGTCCCCTGGTCGCAAGCTCATCTCAATTGAGCATCGCTCGCCCGCTGAACGACGCCCCCGGGGAAATGGTGTCAGAAACCGGGGCAGGGGTTACAGGTCCCGCCCCGTCTCCGCGCCGAACCCCGGCCGAGCCATGGCCACTCTACCGGCCGGGGAATGGGGGCATCAGTGATCAGGGTTGCTCGTGACGAGTTCGGTGAGGACTCCGTGGCAGTCCTTGGGGTGGAGGAAGGTGATCCGGGAGCCCATCGAGCCGATGCGGGGCTGGTCGTAGAGGACCCGGACGCCCTTGCCGCGGATGGCCTCGGCGTCGCCGTCGACGTCCGCCGTGCCGAAGGCGATGTGGTGCACGCCCTCGCCGTTCTTGGCCAGCCACTTGCCCACCGCGGAGTCCTCGCGGGTGGGCTCCAGGAGCTGGAGGTAGGAGGCGCCGCCGTCGGAGGTCTCGTTGATCTTCAGCATGGCCTCGCGGACGCCCTGCTCCTCGTTGACCTCGGTGTGGAACACCTCGAAGCCGTACGTGGCACGGTAGAACTCGACGGTCTTGTCCAGGTCGAAGCAGGCGATCCCGATGTGGTCGATTCTTGTCAGCATGGGTCCAGTGCACCGCCGAGGAGGGTCGTCACGCAACGTGCCAGCGATCACACCGACTGCCCGGTGACGGCGCGGGTACTGCTCAGTACATTCAGGTAAACCCTCGTTCACTCCTCAGCTTCCCCGCTGAAAGGGGATTCGCCCTCATGTCCGGAACGAACAACACCACCTCCGTGATCGTCGCCGGGGCCCGCACGCCCATGGGGCGGCTGCTCGGCTCGCTGAAGTCCTTCTCGGGCGCCGACCTCGGCGGCTTCGCCATCAAGTCCGCGCTGGAGCGGGCCGGGATCTCCGGCGACCAGGTCCAGTACGTGATCATGGGCCAGGTGCTCCAGGCCGGCGCGGGCCAGATCCCCGCCCGCCAGGCCGCCGTCAAGGCCGGCATCCCCATGAACGTGCCGGCGCTCACGATCAACAAGGTGTGCCTGTCGGGCCTCGACGCCATCGCCCTCGCCGACCAGCTCATCCGCGCGGGCGAGTTCGACGTCGTGGTCGCGGGCGGCCAGGAGTCGATGACCAACGCCCCGCACCTGCTGCCGAAGTCCCGCGAGGGCTACAAGTACGGTGCGATCGAGATGCTGGACGCGATGGCCTACGACGGCCTCACCGACGCCTTCGAGAACATCGCGATGGGCGAGTCCACGGAGAAGCACAACACGCGCCTGGGCATCGAGCGCGCCCCGCAGGACGAGTTCGCCGCCGCCTCGCACCAGCGGGCCGCCGCCGCGCAGAAGAACGGCGTCTTCGAGGCCGAGATCACCCCGGTCGAGATCCCGCAGCGCAAGGGCGACCCGGTGGTCTTCGCCGCCGACGAGGGCATCCGCCCGGAGACCACGGTGGAGTCCCTGGGCAGGCTGCGCCCGGCGTTCGCCAAGGACGGCACCATCACCGCCGGCACCTCCTCGCAGATCTCCGACGGCGCCGCCGCCGTGGTCGTGATGAGCAAGGCCAAGGCCGAGGAGCTGGGCCTGGAGTGGATCGCCGAGATCGGCGCCCACGGCAACGTGGCCGGCCCCGACAACTCCCTCCAGTCGCAGCCCTCGAACGCGATCCTGCACGCCCTGGGGAAGGAGGGCCTGGAGGTCGCCGACCTGGACCTGATCGAGATCAACGAGGCCTTCGCCGCGGTCGCCGTGCAGTCAATGAAGGACCTCGGCGTGACCCCGGAAAAGGTGAACGTCAACGGTGGCGCGATCGCCCTGGGCCACCCGATCGGCATGTCCGGCGCCCGCGTGGTGCTCCACCTGGCGCTGGAGCTCAAGCGGCGTGGCGGCGGGGTCGGCGCGGCCGCGCTGTGCGGCGGCGGCGGCCAGGGCGACGCCCTCGTGATCCGCGTCCCGAAGGCGTAGGTGCTGCGCTGATGGCGACGGTGGACGTCCCCGCGCTGGTGGCGCAGGCCCGCGAGGGCCGGCCGCGGGCCGTGGCCCGGCTGATCTCACTGGTCGAGGGGGCGTCCCCGCACCTGCGCGAGGTCATGGCCGCCCTGGCCCCGCTCACGGGCGGCGCGTACGTGGTCGGGCTGACGGGTTCTCCCGGTGTCGGCAAGTCGACCTCGACCTCGGCCCTGGTCACGGCGTACCGCAAGGCCGGCAAGCGGGTCGGCGTGCTCGCGGTGGACCCGTCCTCGCCCTTCTCGGGCGGGGCCCTGCTCGGCGACCGGGTCCGCATGTCGGACCACGCCTCCGACCCGGGGGTCTACATCCGCTCCATGGCCACCCGGGGCCACCTGGGCGGGCTCGCCTGGGCGGCGCCGCAGGCGATCCGGGTGCTGGACGCGGCGGGCTGCGACGTGATCCTGGTCGAGACGGTCGGCGTCGGGCAGTCGGAGGTGGAGATCGCCTCGCAGGCCGACACCTCGGTGGTGCTGCTCGCGCCCGGGATGGGCGACGGGATCCAGGCCGCGAAGGCCGGGATCCTGGAGATCGGCGACGTGTACGTGGTGAACAAGGCGGACCGGGACGGCGCGGACGCGACCGCCCGGGAGCTGAACCACATGCTGGGCCTGGGCGAGTCCCGGGGCCCGGGCGACTGGCGCCCGCCGATCGTCAAGACGGTCGCGGCCCGGGCCCAGGGCATCGACGAGCTGGTCGAGCAGCTGGAGAAGCACCGGGCGTGGATGGACGAGCGCGGGGTGCTCGCCGAGCGCCGTGCCGCGCGGGCCGCGCGCGAGGTGGAGACCATCGCGATCACCGCGCTGCGCGGGCGCCTCGCGAACGTGCACGGCGACGCGCACCTGGGCGGCCTGGCCGCGCGGGTCGCGGCCGGGGAGCTGGACCCGTACGCGGCGGCCGACGCGCTGCTGGAGAGCCTGACCGAGCGCTGAGGCGCCCGGAGACGCCGGAGGGGCGGGGGAGGTGCCTCCCCCGCTCCTCCGGCGCGCGTACGGGCCGTCCGGGGGCTCCGGACGGCCCGCGCTAGATCTTGCCGCGGTTGCCGCGCAGGTGCTCCGCGACGGGCGCCAGCGAGCTGCGCAGCGCCTGCAGGGCCTCCGGGGGGAGCAGGTCGATGAAGTGCTCCCGGACGGACGCCACGTGGTGCGGGGCGACCTTGCGCATGGTCTCCATGCCCTCGTCGGTGAGCACGGCGTACAGGCCGCGCCGGTCGGACTCGCAGTTGACCCGGCGCACCAGGCCCGCGGCCTCCATGCGGGTGATCTGGTGGGACAGCCGGCTCTTCGACTGGAGGGTCGCGGTGGCCAGGTCGCTCATGCGCATCCGGTGGCCCTCCGACTCCGAGAGGTTGACCAGGATCTCGTAGTCGTTGTTGGTGAGTCCGAAGGGCTGGAGATCCTTTTCCAGCTGGTGCATCAGCAGTCTGCTGACGTCCAGGTGGGTGCGCCAGGCGCACTGTTCGGCGTCGGTGAGCCAGCGGGTGGCCGTCTCGGTCTCCATCGTCTCCATGAGTGAACTCTACCTAAGAAGTTGAATTACGTACAAAAATAGGAAGATCTTCCCGGCCCCTGGGGCGGGAGGCGCCTCACAGACCAAGTCGCCGCTGCAGGTCGCCGAGCTGCCCCGGCATCCGCGGCACCCCCAGCTGCCCCAGCGGACCCTGGCCGGCCCCCGGGACGCCCTGCGCGTTGCCCGTGGCCGCCCCGGCACCCACCTCGCCGACCGACTGCTCCGCCATCAGCAGCTCGGTCGACTGGAGCAGCACCGTGCCCGCACCGACGAACTCGAACTGGTGCTCCTCACCCGAGGTGCCGCCGATGCCCGTCAGTGCGCGCAGCCCGCCGATCACGCCGGACATGTAGCCGTGGTCGTAGTGGTGGCACGGGGAGGGGCAGTCCGCCCAGCCCACCAGCGCCTGCGGGTCCACCCGCAGCGGCGGCTCCATGAAGACCACCGGTCCGTTGGACGCCGCCACGAACTTCCCGGTTCCGATCAGCGTCAGGAATCCCGGGACGATCGACTGCTTGAGGGCCAGCGTGGGCTGGTAGGCCAGCAGGTTCCCCGACCGGATGGTCAGGTTCCCGTCGTCCAGGTCGTACGAGTTCACGTCGAAGGCCCGGTCGGCCAGGAGCATCTTGCCCTGTCCCTCGGCGACCACCCAGTCGCTCGCGTGCAGCGGCGAGTGGAAGCTGGTGCGCAGCAGCCGGTCGAAGCGGCCGTGGCCGATGCCGTTGAACTCGATGTGCCCGTAGTACGAGATCATCTTGCCCTTCTGCAGGAACCACTGGTTCCCCTTGAGCTCCACACAGAAGGTGTACGCGTTCACGTTGTCGTCGGAGGGCAGTGTGTACGGGTCGAAGACGGTCGGGCCGCCCGGTCCGCCGGTCACGGGGCCGAAATTCACAGCTTCTCCTCCGAGGCCTGTACGTAGACCGCGCCCTGGCCGGAGAGCTCCAGCTGGAACGCCTCGCCCGAGCCGCGCCCCACCATGTCGCGCCAGCCGAGCGCGGTGGAGAGCTTGTTCCTGACGTCCCCGTGGTGGGCCACGTACGCCTGCGGGTCGACGTGGACCGGCCGGTTCGGGGTGATGGGGAGCTCGATGACCCCGCCGTGGGCCATCACGGCGACCGCGCCGTGGCCCTTGAGGGTGGTGGTGAACAGGCCCTGACCCGTCACCTGGCCGCGCACCATGCCCATGACACCGCCCTGCGAGCCCATGAACATGGTGCCCTGCTGGAGGGTGCCGTCGAAGGCGAGCAGCCGGTCGGCCTCGACGTAGAGGGTGTCGCCCTGGAGGTTGATCACCTGGATGTGGTGGCCGCCGTGGCCGAACATCACCGTGCCGCTGCCCTCGACCGCCATCAGCGGGGTCTGCTCGTTGGCCACCCGGCGGCCGATCATGCTCATGACGCCGCCCTGGCCGCCGGTGATGCTCGGCGTGAAGGAGACCTCGCCGCGGTAGGCGAGCATCGCCCCGCGCTGGCTGTACATCTTCTGCCCGGGGACCACCTGGGCCTCGACCATCTTCGAGTTGATCTCGCGGAACGGCATCAGAGGTCGCCCCCGACCGTGTTGCGCTCGCTGGGTTGCACGTACACCAGGCCCTCGCCCTCGAAGCGGATCTGGAACGCCTCGCCGGAGCCCTCGCCGATCAGGGTGCGGAAGTTGATCCCCGACTGGAAGGACTGCCGGAGGTCGCCGGTGTGGGCGATGTACGCGCCCGGGTCCACCGAGAGCGGGTACTGGGCGCTGACACGCAGCACCACCGCCGGGCCGTCGGACATGACCGCCGCCTGGCCGGTGCCCTCCACGGTCGTGGTGAAGAGCCCGTTGCCGGTGCTCGCGCCGCGCAGGCCGGTGAACGTCGTGCCGGTGCGCAGGGAGGCGTCGGTGCACAACAGGTTGCTGGACTCGACGTACAGCTTCTCGCCGCGCAGGTCGACCAGGTTGATCTCGCTGGCGCGGTCCGCGAAGTAGCAGGTGCCGTGCCCCTGCACCTCCATCACCGTCATCTGCTCGCCGGTCAGCCGGCGCGTCACCATCCCGCGGAGGCCTTCGCCGCCGCCCGTCATCTTCTTGAAGGCCATCTGCCCGTCGTACGCGACCATGGAGCCGTTCTTCGCTTTCACGGCGTCCCCGGTCAGTGCGACGGCCAGCACCTTGCTGCCTTGGAGTCGGAACTGAGCCACGGGGTGACGGTATCGGTACCGGGCGGCACCGCACAGGCCCGGGACGCCGATATGCGCCACATTCACCGGGGTTGGGGGTTCCGGCCCCCCGCCCGAAGATCCCCGGGGACTGCTGAGACACTGGAACGGCCCCCCGGTCCCCGGCCCCGAAGGTTCCACGTGGACATCAAGACCGCCTCCGCCCTGCACCGGCTGCGCCTCATCTCCGTACCGGAGGCGCTGTCGTTCCCGGCCCTGCTGATCTTCGGCTCCCTGCTGAGCCGGATCTCGGACATCGACTACCTGATGATGCCGCTGGGCATCCTGCACGGGATCCTGTTCGTCATCTACGCGGTCTTCCTGCTGGACGTGTGGAACAAGGCGAAGTGGCCGCTGAAGAGGGTCGCCCTGTTCTTCGTGCTCGCGCTGCTGCCCTTCGGCGGGCTCTACGGCGACCGGCTGCTCAAGCGGGACGAGGCCGACAGCGTCGTCGCCGCCCGCGCGCGCGAGGCGGCCCGGGCATGATCGTCGCGTTCTCGGTGACCCCGCTGGGGGTGGGCGAGGAGGTCGGCGAGTACGTCGCCGACGCGGTCCGCGCGGTGCGCGAGTCCGGCCTGCCCCACCGCACCGACGCCATGTTCACCACCCTCGAAGGGGAGTGGCACGAGGTCATGGACGTGGTCCGGCGCGCGGTGGCCGCGGTCGAGGAGCGCGCCCCGCGGGTCTCCCTGGTCCTCAAGGCCGACATCCGCCCCGGTGTCACCGACGGGATCACCTCGAAGGTCGACACGGTCGAACGCCACCTCGCGCGGGACTGACCCGGCGCCTCGACGCCCTTCCCCGACAGTGCCCCCCGCCCGCCGACGGGGGGCACTGTCGTACGCCCGGACCCGCAGGGGTGTGACGGGTCTCACCGCCGGACGGGTCGGCGGGCGGGTCACACCACGGCGGTGCCCGAGGCGAGGGCTATGGCCAGGGGGGTGCGTTCGTAGCGGACCTGGTGGCCGTGGCGGGCGGAGATGAGCAGGCCCGCCTCCTGAAGCACCTTCAGATGCGCCGAGACCGTCGACGGGGCCAAGCCGAGCCGGTGGGCCAGCGCCGTGGTGGAGGCCGGCTCCTCCAGGGCGCACAGCACGTCGGCCCTGCCCCGGCCCAGCAGGCGGGCCAGCGCGGCCGGGGTGTCCTCCCGTACCGGGGTCCACAGGGCGCCGATGCCCCGGGCCGGGTACACCACGGTCGGCTGCCAGGGCGGGTCGAAGCCGCCCGCGATCTGCGGCCAGACGAAGGCGCTCGGCATCAGCAGCAGCCCCTGGCCGCCCAGGACCCGCGCGTGCGCGGAGGGCCGCTCGATGGTCAGGGTGAGGGAGGCGGAGTCCCAGGAGAGGTCCGGGTGCAGCCCGTCGAAGAGGGCCTCCAGCCCCCCGGCGGCGAGCCGGCGCGAGTGGAAGAGGACGTCCGCCTCCAGCAGGGCCCGCAGTCTCGGCCAGTGCGGCTCGACCAGCACGGTCCAGGCCCGCTCCAGCAGATCGGCCAGCTGCCGCACGGACCGCGCGGGATCGGCGACCAGGGACCGGCCCAGCTCGCTGTCGAGCGCGCCCGGCGTGCAGGCCAGTGCCCTGAGCATGTCCTCGCGGGCCGCGGCCGGGTCCGCCGCGCGGACCTGCGCCAGCTCCTCCGCGAAGGTCACCCCGGGCCCGCTCGGCGGCGGGCTGACGAAATCCGTGCTGTGCCCGCGGCGGGGCATCAGCAGCCACAGCGGCCGCAGGTCCAGCCCCGCGGCCGCGGCCCGGATCCCGCGCAGCCAGGGCAGGTGGAAGCCCTGCCGGTCCGGGCGCTTGAGGGTGCGGACCGCCTCCTGGGTCTCCCACAGCGGCGACAGCGCGAACCGGCACCGCAGCAGGTCCTCGTGCCCGAAGTGGTGGAGCAGCCCCATCCCGGCCCGCCTCCCCTCGTGTACGCGACGGCGCCGACCCGAGGACTCTGCCCCGACATTCGCCCCCACGCGAATCCCTACGCTCCGGGGGCCGGGTCACGGAGGCTGCCGCCATGCCGACCGACCACGACGCCCCCGCCCCCGCCGCCCCCGTCGACCGGGCCGCACCCCGCACCCCCCGACCCGTCCCCACCCCGGCCCCCGCGGCCCCGACCCCGGCCGCCCCGGGCCCCGCCGCCCCAGGCCCCGCCGCCCCGGCCCCGGCCGCCGCCGCTCCGGCCCCCGGCCCCGCCGCCCCGGCCCCGGCCGCCGCCGCTCCGGCCCCCGGCCCCGCCGCCCCGGCCCCGGCCCCCGCCGCTCCGGCCCCGGACCCCGCCGCTGCGGGTTCCGCCGCCTCGGCCCCGGGCCCCGCCGCTGCGGGTTCCGCCGCCTCGGGCCCGGCCGTTCCGGCCCCCGCCGATCCTGCGGCATCCGGCCCCGCCATCCCGGAGGCCGGATACCGGGCCGTGTTCCGGGTCCGTGAGTTCCGGGCCGTCTTCGCCGCGCACCTGCTCTCCCTGCTGGGCGTCGTCGTCGCCGAGATCTCCCTCACCGTCCTCGTCTACCGCGCCACCGGCTCCCCCCTGATGAGCGCGCTCACCTTCGCCCTCGGCTTCCTGCCCCACGCCCTCGGCGGCACCCTGCTCGCCGGGATCGCCGACCGGTACCCCGCCCGGCGGGTGCTCACCGCCTGCGACCTGGTGTGTGCCGCCTGCGCGGCGGCCATGGTCTGGCCAAGGACGCCGATCGCGGGGATCCTCGTCCTGCGCTGCGCCATGGCCTTCGTCGCGCCCCTCTTCCAGGGCGCGCGCAGCGCCTCCCTCGCCGACATCCTCGGCTCCGGCGGGGCCTTCGTCCTCGGCCGGTCCCTGCTGCGGATGGTCGCGCAGAGCGCCCAGCTCATCGGCTTCGGCCTCGGCGGGCTGCTGCTGACCGTCCTCGCGCCGCGCGGGGCCATCGCCCTGACCGCCGCCGGGTTCCTGGCCTCCGCCCTGCTGCTGCGCCTGGGCACCCGGGCCCGGCCCGCCCGGGCGGCGGCCGCCCGGCATTCCGCGCTCGGCGGGCTGCGCGCCGTGTTCGGGAACCGCCGGCTGCGCGTCCTGACCCTGCTGTGCTGGGTCCCGTCCGCCTTCACCGTCGTCCCGGAGGCCCTGCTCACCCCTTACGCCGACGGCATCGGCGCCGGGACCGTCACGCTCGGGATCCTGATGTGCGCCCTTCCCGTGGGCACCGTCGCGGGTGAACTCTGGGCCGGCTCCGCCCTCACCGAGCAGACCCGGGCGCGGATCACCGCCCCGCTGGCCGCCGTCTGCCTGCTCCCCTTCCTCGTGTACGCGCTCCGCCCGGGCCCGGCCGCCGTCGCGGCGGCCCTGGTCCTCGCCGGGCTGGCGCACGCCCACGCGCTCGGCATCGACCGGATGTACGTGGACACCGTCCCCGACGAGCTGCGCGGCCGGGCGATGACGCTGCTCAGCACCGGGCTGATGACCCTCCAGGGGGTGGGCATGGCGCTGGCCGGGGCCGCCGCCGAGGTCTTCCCGGCGCACGCCGTCGTCGCCGGCTCCGCCCTGCTCGGCACCCTCGTCGTCCTCGTCCTGCTCGCACAACTGCGCGCCACCGCGCCGGCCGGCGCGGTGGCCGAGGAATGAGACGGGGGGCCGCCGGAAATGACCGCCCGGTAGGGTCTGGTGGATGCCGAAGCCGCTCAGCCTCCCCTTCGACCCCATCGCCCGTGCCGACGAGCTCTGGCGGCAGCGCTGGGGTCCCGTGCCCTCCATGGCCGCGATCACCTCGATCATGCGCGCGCACCAGATCCTGCTCGGCGAGGTCGACGCGGTGGTGAAGCCGTACGGGCTGACCTTCGCCCGGTACGAGGCGCTGGTGCTGCTCACCTTCTCCCAGGCGGGGGAGCTCCCGATGTCGAAGATCGGCGAGCGGCTGATGGTCCACCCCACCTCGGTGACGAACACGGTGGACCGGCTCGTGAAGTCCGGGCTGGTGGCCAAGCGGCCCAACCCGCACGACGGCCGCGGCACGCTCGCGTCCATCACGGAGAAGGGCCGCGAGGTCGTCGAGGCGGCGACCAAGGACCTGATGGCGGTCGAGTTCGGGCTCGGCGTCTATGACGCGGAGGAGTGCGCGGAGATCTTCGCGCTGCTCAGGCCGCTGCGGGTGGCCGCCGCCGACTTCCAGGAGAGCTGAGGGCCGGGGCGCGTCAAGATCGCGCAAATCGGGCGGTTACGCTCGACGGCATGAAACGAAGCGTGCTGACCCGCTACCGCGTCATGGCCTACGTGACCGCGGTCATGCTCCTGATCCTCTGTGCCTGCATGGTGGCGAAGTACGGCTTCGACACCGGCGCCGACCTGACCCTCGCGGTCTCGCAGGTCCACGGCGTGCTCTTCATGATCTACCTGGTCTTCGCCTTCGACCTCGGCTCCAAGGCCAAGTGGCCGTTCGGGAAGCTGCTGTGGGTCCTGGTGTCGGGGACCATCCCGCTGGCCGCCTTCTTCGTCGAGCGCGGGGTCCGCGCCGAGGTCGAGCCGCTGGTCGCGGACGCCCCGGTCACCGTCGGCGCCTGAGCCCGCCTCCGGGCCCGCTCGCGCGGGCCTGTAGGAACGCTCGAAACCTCACCCCCGGGGACGACTCCCCGGGGGTTTGCCATCGACATTTACTAGGACGTCCTAGTAAATTCGAAGGTATGGACGCAGACGCCATCGAGGAGGGCCGCCGCCGCTGGCAGGCCCGATATGACAAGGCCCGCAAGCGGGACGCGGATTTCACCACGCTCTCCGGCGATGAGGTCGACCCCGTCTACGGGCCCCGCCCCGGAGACGCGTACGAGGGCTTCGAGCGCATCGGCTGGCCGGGGGAGTACCCCTACACCCGCGGCCTGCACGCCACCGGGTACCGCGGCCGGACCTGGACCATCCGGCAGTTCGCCGGCTTCGGCAACGCCGAGCAGACCAACGAGCGCTACAAGATGATCCTCGCCGCCGGCGGCGGCGGGCTCTCGGTGGCCTTCGACATGCCCACCCTGATGGGGCGCGACTCCGACGACCCGCGCTCGCTCGGCGAGGTCGGGCACTGCGGCGTCGCCATCGACTCCGCCGCCGACATGGAGGTCCTCTTCAAGGACATCCCCCTCGGCGACGTCACCACGTCGATGACGATCTCCGGCCCGGCCGTCCCCGCCTTCTGCATGTACCTCGTGGCCGCCGAGCGCCAGGGCGTCGACCCGGGCGTGCTCAACGGCACCCTCCAGACGGACATCTTCAAGGAGTACATCGCCCAGAAGGAGTGGCTCTTCGAACCCGAGCCCCACCTGCGCCTCATCGGCGACCTGATCGAGTACTGCGCGAACGGCATCCCGGCCTACAAGCCGCTGTCCGTCTCCGGCTACCACATCCGCGAGGCCGGGGCCACGGCCGCGCAGGAGCTCGCGTACACCCTCGCCGACGGCTTCGGGTACGTGGAGCTCGGCCTCTCCCGCGGCCTGGACGTCGACCACTTCGCGCCCGGCCTGTCCTTCTTCTTCGACGCGCACCTCGACTTCTTCGAGGAGATCGCCAAGTTCCGCGCCGCCCGCCGGATCTGGGCCCGCTGGATGAAGGAGGTGTACGGCGCGAAGAACGAGAAGTCGATGTGGCTGCGCTTCCACACGCAGACCGCCGGCGTCTCCCTGACGGCCCAGCAGCCGTACAACAACGTCGTGCGCACCGCCGTCGAAGCCCTCGCGGCCGTCCTCGGCGGCACCAACTCGCTGCACACCAACGCCCTCGACGAGACCCTCGCCCTCCCCAGCGAGCAGGCCGCCGAGATCGCGCTGCGCACCCAGCAGGTGCTGATGGAGGAGACCGGCGTCGCCAACGTGGCCGACCCGCTGGGCGGCTCCTGGTACGTCGAGCAGCTCACCGACCGCATCGAGGCCGACGCCGAGAAGATCTTCGACCAGATCAAGGAGCGGGGCCTGCGCGCCCACCCGGACGGGCAGCACCCGATCGGCCCCATCACCTCGGGCATCCTGCGCGGCATCGAGGACGGCTGGTTCACCGGCGAGATCGCCGAGTCGGCCTTCCAGTACCAGCGCGCCCTGGAGAAGGGCGACAAGCGGGTCGTCGGCGTCAACGTCCACCACGGCTCGGTCACCGGCGACCTGGAGATCCTCCGCGTCAGCCACGAGGTGGAGCGCGAGCAGGTGCGGGTGCTCGCCGCGCGCAAGGAGCGCCGCGACGACGCCAGGGTGACGGCCTCGCTGAAGGCCATGCTGGACGCCGCCCGCGACGGCTCCAACATGATCCCGGCCATGCTGGACGCCGTACGGGCCGAGGCCACGATGGGCGAGATCTGCAACGTCCTGCGCGACGAGTGGGGCACCTACACCGAGCCCCCCGGCTTCTAGTCCGCGCACCGCGCCACGGGCCGGCCGAGGAGTCCCCCGCGGGGAACCCCCCGGCCGGCCCCGCCCGCATTTCCCGCGCGTTCCGCGCGGTGTCTCAGCCTCGGGCGGCGAGGCCGTGCATCAGCAGCGCCGTGAAGGCCGCCACCCAGCCCTCGTCCACCGGCTCGGAGCTCACCAGCGCGCGGTGCACCACCGTGCCCGCGATCACGTCGAAGATCAGGTCCGTGGTGTGCCCGGCGAGGGACGGGTCCTCCTCGTACGGGAGCTCCCCGCGGGCCTGGGCCCGTTCACGGCCCAGTACGACGAGACGTTTCTGCCGGTCCACGATCGCCGACCGGATCCGGTCCCGCAGCGCCTCGTCCCGGGTGGACTCGGCGACCACCGCCATCAGGGCCGTACGGGCCTCCGGGCGCCGCAGCAGTCCCGCGAACTGCAGGACCACGTACTCGATGTCCGCCTCCAGCGACCCCCGGTCGGGCAGTTCGAGCGCGTCGAAGAGCTCCGCCACCGCGTCCACGACCAGCTCGTTCTTCCCCGCCCAGCGGCGGTACAGGGTGGTCTTGGCGACGCCGGCCCGGGCCGAGACGTCCCCCATGGTCAGCTTCGACCACCCCAGCTCCACCAGCGCCTCCCGCGTCGCCGCCAGGATCGCCGCGTCCGCAGCCGCGCTGCGGGGGCGGCCGGTGCGGCCGGGCCGGGGGGTCGTACGGGGGCACGGGTTGCGCATGGCCGAGACCATACCCGTCAGTAGCGGAACCGCCGGGGGCCTCCGCGCTGTGGTTCAGATCACGGGGCGCCCGGCGCCCGGGGGAGTTACGCTACGGCTCGTAGCGTAAGAGCGACAACCACGCGAAGAGCTACCGGCGCCAGGTGGGGACCCGGCGCCACAGCAGTGCGGATCGACGGCGGCACCCTGTGGAACCATCGGATACGAGGTTTCGCACGGGATCTTCCGGGATCTTTTTCGTCGGCGCGCGCACACGGGGGAGGATGTACGTATGCAGCCCAGAAACATGTCCATGAGCGGCGTCGTCGACCTCGCCGCGGTGAAGGCGGCCGGCGAAGCCAAGGCGAAGGCCGAGCAGGCCCGCGCGGAGGCGGCCCGCCAGGGTGGCGACGGCGCGCCCGGCGGTGCCGTACCGCCGTCCGCGCTCGTCGTCGACGTCGACGAGGCCGGCTTCGAAAGCGACGTCCTCCAGCTCTCCAACGAGGTCCCGGTCGTCCTCGACTTCTGGGCCGAGTGGTGCGAGCCGTGCAAGCAGCTCGGCCCGCTCCTCGAGCGGCTGGCCGTCGAGGCGAACGGCCGCTTCGTGCTGGCGAAGATCGACGTCGACGCCAACCAGATGCTGATGCAGCAGTTCGGCATCCAGGGCATCCCGGCCGTGTTCGCCGTGGTCGCCGGCCAGGTGCTGCCGCTGTTCCAGGGCGTGGCCCCCGAGCAGCAGATCCGCGAGACCCTGGCCCAGCTGGTCCAGGTCGCCGAGGAGCGCTTCGGCATCCTCGGCCTCCAGGTCGACCCCGACTCCACGGGCGCCCCGGCGGCCCCGGCCCCCGTGCCGGCCGGTCCGTACGACGCGCTGCTGGAGGCGGCGGTCGCCGCGCTGGACGCGGGCGACCTGGGCGGTGCCGTGCAGGCGTACAAGAACGTGCTCGCGGACGACCCGGCCAACACCGAGGCCAAGCTGGGCCTGGCCCAGGCCGAGCTGCTCTCCCGGGTGCAGCACATGAACCCGCAGGCCGTGCGCACCGCGGCGGCCGAGAACCCGCGCGACCCGGCCGCCCAGATGGCCGCGGCCGATCTGGACCTGGCCGGCGGGCACGTGGCCGACGCCTTCTCCCGCCTGGTGGACACCGTACGGGTGACGGTCGGTGACGAGCGGAACTCCGTACGGGTGCGGCTCCTGGAGCTCTTCGAGGTGATCGGCGCCGACGACCCGCGGGTGACCGCGGCCCGTACGGCGCTGGCGCGGGTCCTCTTCTAGAGCCTGGCCGGGCCCCGGCTGGAGCGGTACGCAGCCGGGTGACCGGCGATTTGTTGACACAGAGATAAACAGCGGCCGCGCTTTGCCAAAACTTGGTAATCGCGGCTGCTGTTACTCGGAGTAAATCGAACCCCGTGAACTGTCCGGTTGGTTCCTTCTTCACCCCTTCTGTCGTGGCCCAGGGTGACACCCTGTGTGGCCGCTGTGTGACGTAGGACGGCGCTCCGGTTACCCAGCCATTACCCGCGAGTAACGACCCCCCTTGTGCCCCGGCCTGGAATGGACCACGATCGGCGACGCTCGGTCCTTCCCGTAGAGCCGCTCATCCGGCGGCCGCGGCGGAGGGTCCCCACCGGGTGGGCCGGTGGCACGCACACCGGCCGTGGACAGGGGGGTCTCTGCCACACCGGCAGGGCCTGTCCTCCAGGTTGCGCGAACGCGTGGCCCAGTGGTTGTCGCTCGGGGGTGATCGCCGGTGTATCGGACGCGGCTGCGCCGCGGCTCGGCCGCCTGCGCTCCTTCCCGAGGACGTAGCACTTCTCCCATCCCAGGCCGGGCTCTGTCCGGACCGGAGATGTACGTCCGAGAAGGAGGAACGAATATGAGTTCTCAGGTTCGTGGCGGGACCAGATGGAAGCGCTTCGCGCTCGTCATGGTGCCGTCCCTCGCGGCCACGGCCGCGGTCGGTGTGGGTCTGGCGCAGGGTGCCCTCGCGGCCTCGTTCAGCGTTTCCGGCCAGGACTTCAAGGTGTCGGCCGACCAACTCGTCGGTGACAACCTGATCCAGTACGGCAGCGTTGCCGAGGGTGCGACCCTGGGCGACAAGGACAAGATCAGCAAGCACCCGGTCACGATCTCCGGCTTCAGCCGCGCCGAGATCACCAACATGTGCCAGTCGCTGGTCACCCCGGTGCCGGGCCTCGGCGCCATCACCCTCCAGCTGCACACCGGCAACAAGGGCAAGCCGGCCGTCGCGGAGAACATCTACCTCGACGTCGCCGAGCTGGACGCCGACGCCAAGTTCGACCAGCTCGACATCGGTGTCGCGGTCGGCGACGGCAGCCACGTCACCAAGCCGGTCCCCGGCACGGTGGCGGACGGCGGCCTGTTCTCGCAGCGCGCCAAGAAGGCGACGCTGACGAACGTGCGCCAGAAGGCATGGGCGACGACGGCGGGCACCTTCACGCTCCCCGACCTCAAGCTCCGTCTGCTCAGCGGCAACCAGCCGTGCTACCAGGACGAGAAGTAGGCCTCGTCCCGGACGTGTGACTGACCGGACGGGCGGGCGGCGGGCAGCCGCCTGCGCCCGCCCGTCCGGGCTCCACAGAGTTCTCCGTACCACCGTTTCCAGGGAGCTGTTGTCCATGAACCCCCAGGCCCCGGTTCACGCCGCAGACGAACACTGGCTCGCCGTCGTGCACCACCGCTTCCGTGCCTGGCGGGGCGAGCGCCCCTTCTGGGCCGGCCTGTTCACGCTCCTCGGCGGGGTCCCGATCGTCTACTTCCCGTTCGCGGACATCCGGCTGGGCAACGTCACCCTCGCGATGGCGACGACGACCGGCTCCGGCTCGCTGATCATCGGCATCCTGCTGATCACGCTGGGCCTGGCGCTCTGGTTCCAGCAGGGCATCCGCGTCTTCGCGGGCGTCGCCGCGATCCTGCTGGCCCTGGTGTCGATCCCGCTGTCCAACCTCGGCGGGTTCTTCATCGGCTTCCTCACCTCCATGGTCGGCGGCTGCCTCGCGCTGGCCTGGGCGCCGGGCATCCCGGTGGAAGACGGACCCGAGCAGGCAGAAGCGGCCGAGGTGGCGCCCGTGGACCCGTTCCACGGCCTCCCGGGCCCCCGCGACACGGAAACGCCGTACGTGACCGAGAAGACTGCCCACGCCGATGGCGGGAGGAACAGTGCGGGGTGACGAGACGCAGCGGGGCGTGGCCCCAGGCGCAGAGTCCCGTGAGAGAAAGGGACGCCACGCGGCGCCCAGGAAGTCGCTGCTGAACAAGCTCCAGATACCCGTCGGCAAGACGATGGCGCTGGCGGCGATGCCGACGGCCGTCCTCGTCGGGATGGGGATCGCCCCGAAGCTGGCCCTGGCGGACGACAAGGAGATCCCCTTCGCCCCCGGCCCGTGCGTGACGCGCTCCGACGAGCCGTCGGCCTCGGCCTCGCCGTCCCCGTCCGGCTCCCCGTCCGCGACGCCCTCGCCGGGTACGTCGCCGGGTGCGAGCCCCTCGCCGGGCGCGAGCCAGGCCCCGAAGCCGGGTGCGAGCCCGGCGGCGACCCCGTCGGCCAAGCAGCCCGAGGCGCCGAAGGAGCGGAAGCAGGAGACCCCGTCGGCCAAGCCGTCCGCGAGCGCCTCCCCGTCGCCCTCGGCGACCAGAACCCCGAACCCGCTCGACCCGCTGGGCGTCGGAGACGCCCTCAAGGGCCTGGTGGACGCCTTCGGCAAGCCCCTCCAGGGCGCGCAGAAGCCGGCCGCCCCCGCGACGCCCGCCCCGGGCACCCCGAAGGCCCCCGCCGCCGACCCGACCGCCGACGCGATCCGCGACGCCGCGAAGAAGGCCGGCGCCACGGTCGAGGAGCTGCCGCAGTCCGTCAAGGACACCGTCAAGACCCCCAAGGACGAGACGGGCAAGGCGGCGGACAAGGCCGACGCGGACCAGGCGGAGGAGGCCTCCCCGTCCCCCACGTCCTCGACGACCGCGGACCCGGACGGCAAGCAGCCGTTCCCCTGCCCGACCTTCGACGCCAAGGCCCTGGCCGACGCGAAGCTGGAGCAGGGCATCCCGCTGCTGCCGGACGAGCCCTGGTACCTGGACAGCTCCCTGCTGACCCTCTACGGCCTGGACTACGAGGGCATCGTCGAGGTGAAGACGGCGAGCGGGAAGACCAAGAAGGTCCTGAAGTTCACGGCGGACTCACTGGACATCAAGGACCTGTACCAGACGGTCGGCAAGAGCGGGAACGTCGCCCACCTGAAGTCGCGCCCGGGCTCCACGTCCAAGATCCGCGACGGCAAGGTCACGATGTACACGGAGAGCCTCAAGGGCAACCTCTTCGGGCTCATCCCGATCGAGTTCACCCCGAACAGCCCGCCGCCCCTGAACGTCCCCTTCGCGTTCTTCACGCACGTCAAGGTCGTCCAGGCCGGCCAGTTCGGCGGCAACCTCACGGTCCCGGGCCTGCACAACTACATCGGCCCGCCGGAGGGCTGACGCGCGCGGCGGCCCCGGTGAACACACCGAGGGCGGCACCCCGGGTCCCTTGCGGGGCCGGGGTGCCGCCCTCGGTCTCTGTGCGGCGGAGCCGGGCGGGCCCGGGGCCTCAGTCGCGGCCGGTGCCGCCCAGGTGGTGGACGCGGACCATGTTGGTCGTGCCCGGGACGCCGGGGGGCGAGCCGGCGGTGATGATCATGGTGTCGCCGGCGTTGAAGCGCTGGAGCTTCAGCACCTCGGCGTCGACCAGCTCGACCATCGCGTCGGTGCTGTCGGCGTGCGGGACGATGGCCGACTCGACGCCCCAGCTCAGGGTGAGCTGGTTGCGGGTGTTCACGTCGGTGGTGAACGCCAGGATCGGCTGCTGGGCGCGGTAGCGCGACAGGCGGCGGGCGGTGTCGCCGGACTGGGTGAAGGCGACCAGGGCCTTGCCGTCGAGGAAGTCCGCGATCTCGCAGGCCGCGCGGGCGACGGAGCCGCCCTGGGTGCGCGGCTTCTTGCCCGGGACCAGCGGCTGGAGACCCTTGGAGAGCAGCTCCTCCTCGGCCGCGGTGACGATCTTCGACATCGTCTTGACGGTCTCGATCGGGTAGGCGCCCACGGAGGACTCGGCGGAGAGCATGACCGCGTCGGCGCCGTCGAGGATGGCGTTGGCGACGTCGGAGGCCTCGGCGCGGGTCGGCCGGGAGTTGGTGATCATCGATTCCATCATCTGGGTGGCGACGATGACCGGCTTGGCGTTGCGGCGGCACATCTCGATGAGCCGCTTCTGGACCATCGGGACCTTTTCGAGCGGGTACTCGACGGCCAGGTCGCCGCGGGCCACCATGACCGCGTCGAAGGCCGCGACCACGGCCTCCATGTTCTCGACGGCCTGAGGCTTCTCCACCTTGGCGATGACGGGGACCCGGCGGCCCTCCTCGTCCATGACGCGGTGGACGTCCTTGACGTCGTTGGCGTCGCGGACGAAGGACAGGGCGACCATGTCGCAGCCCATGCGGAGGGCGAAGCGCAGGTCGTCGACGTCCTTCTCGGACAGGGCGGGGACGTTCACGGCGGCACCCGGCAGGTTGATGCCCTTGTGGTCCGAGATGACACCGCCCTCGATGACGATGGTCCTGACCCGCGGGCCGTCGACCTCGGTCACCCGCAGCTCGACGTTGCCGTCGTTGATCAGGATCTGGTCACCCTTGGCGACGTCGCCCGGGAGGCCCTTGTAGGTGGTGCCGCAGATGGACTTGTCGCCCGGGACGTCCTCGGTGGTGATGGTGAACTCGTCACCGCGCACCAGCTCGACGGGGCCCTCGGCGAAGGTCTCCAGGCGGATCTTCGGACCCTGGAGGTCGGCGAGGACGCCGACCGCGCGCCCGGTCTCCTCGCAAGCCCTCCGGACGCGGTCGTACCGCTCCTGGTGTTCTGCCTGGGAACCGTGGCTGAAGTTGAATCGGGCCACGTTCATACCTGCCTCGATGAGTGCTTTCAGCTGCTCAAGCGAGTCGACGGCGGGGCCCAGCGTGCAGACGATTTTGGAACGGCGCATGAAGCGGATCCTATCCGTTTGTTTCGTAGCGGAATATTCCGTCTGGTGGAAAGTCCAAGTGACTACGGGGTAACCAGCGCGTACGCCTGGGTGGCGATCTCCAGCTCCTCATCGGTCGGCACCACGGCCACCGCCACCCGGGCGTGGTCCGGCGAGATCACCCGGGGCTCCGCGGACCGCGCCGCGTTGGCCTCCGGGTCCAGTGCGAGCCCCAGTGCCTCCAGTCCGGAAACCGCCGCCTCCCGGACCACCGAGGCGTTCTCGCCGACACCGGCCGTGAACACCACCGCGTCCACCCGGCCCAGCACCGCCGTGTACGCGCCGATGTACTTCTTCAGCCGGTGGACGTACGCGGCCAGCGCCAGGCGCGCCGACTCGTCGCCCTCGCCCGCCCGCCGGGTCACCTCGCGCATGTCGTTGTCGCCGCACAGACCCAGCAGACCGCTCTTCTTGTTGAGCAGCGAGTCGATCTCGTCGACCGACAGCCCGCCCACCCGCGCCAGGTGGAAGATCACGGCCGGGTCCAGGTCCCCCGAGCGGGTCCCCATGACCAGCCCCTCCAGCGGGGTCAGGCCCATCGAGGTCTCCACGCACACCCCGCCGCGCACGGCCGAGGCGGAGGCGCCGTTGCCCAGGTGCAGCACGATCACGTTCACGTCCTCCACCGCGCGGCCCAGCAGCGCGGCCGTCGCCCGCGAGACGTAGGCGTGGGAGGTGCCGTGGAAGCCGTAGCGCCGTATGGAGTACTTCTCGGCGGTCGACGCGTCGATCGCGTACCGGGCCACGTGCTCCGGCATCGTCGCGTGGAAGGCCGTGTCGAAGACGGCCACCTGCGGGAGGTCCGCGCGCAGCCCGCGCGCCACCTCGATGCCCGTCACGTTCGCCGGGTTGTGCAGCGGGGCCAGCGGGATCAGGCTGCGGATCTCCGCCAGCACCTCGTCGTCGATCACCGTCGGTGCGGCGAACCGGGTCCCGCCGTGCACCACCCGGTGGCCCACGGCGGCCAGTTCGGGGGAGTCCAGGCCCAGGCCGTCGGCGGCCAGCTCCTCGGCGACCGCCCGCAGGGCCTGCGCGTGGTCCGCGATCGCGCCGGTCCGCTCGCGCTTGCCGCCCCCGGCCCCGGGCCCGGCGAGCGGCTCGTGCACCAGGCGCGAGCCCTCTTCCCCGATCCGCTCCACCAGGCCGACCGCCAGGCGGGAGGAGTCCGCCATGTCGAGGAGCTGGTACTTGACCGACGAGGAGCCGGAGTTGAGGACGAGTACGCGCGTTGCGGTCACGGCGGGTGTCTTTCCTTCGGAACGGGCGGGGAGGCGGGGGAGGGGTGCTGGGGGAGGGTCAGGCGGTGGGGGCCGGTGCGCCCTGGGTCTGGGCCTGGATCGCGGTGATGGCCACCGTGGTGACGATGTCCTGGACCAGTGCCCCGCGCGAGAGGTCGTTGACGGGCTTGCGCAGGCCCTGGAGCACCGGGCCGACCGCGACGGCGCCCGCCGAACGCTGCACGGCCTTGTACGTGTTGTTGCCCGTGTTCAGGTCCGGGAAGATCAGCACGCTCGCCCGGCCGGCCACCTCGGAGCCGGGCAGCTTGGTCGCCGCCACCGAGGGCTCCACGGCCGCGTCGTACTGGATCGGGCCCTCGATGAGCAGGTCCGGCCGGCGCTCGCGGACGATCTCGGTGGCCTTGCGGACCTTGTCCACGTCCGCGCCGGAGCCCGAGGTGCCGGTGGAGTACGAGAGCATCGCGATCCGCGGCTCGACGCCGAAGGCCGCGGCGGTGGCGGCCGACTGGACGGCGATGTCGGCGAGCTGCTCGGCGTTCGGGTCCGGGTTGACCGCGCAGTCGCCGTACACGAGGACCTGGTCGGCCAGGCACATGAAGAAGACGGAGGAGACGATCGACGCCTCGGGCTTGGTCTTGATGATCTCGAAGGCGGGGCGGATGGTCGCGGCGGTGGAGTGCACCGAGCCGGAGACCATGCCGTCGGCCAGGCCCTCCTGGACCATCAGCGTGCCGAAGTAGTTGGCGTCGGTGACCACGTCGTGGGCCAGTTCGACGGTCATGCCCTTGTGGGCGCGGGCCCGGGCGTAGTACTCGGCGAACCGTTCCCGCATCGGGGAGACGGCCGGGTCGATGAGCTGCGCGCCCGAGATGTCGACGCCCAGGTCCGCGGCCTTCTTCAGGACGGCCTGCTCGTCGCCCAGCAGGGTCAGGTCGCAGACCCCCCGGCGGAGCACCACGTCGGCCGCCCGCAGCACCCGCTCCTCGGTGCCCTCGGGCAGGACCACGCGCCGCCGCTGGGAGCGGGCCCGCTCCAGCAGTTCGTGCTCGAACATCATCGGGGTGACGCGCTCCGAGCGGGCCACCGACAGCAGCCCGCGCAGCTCGGCGGTGTCCACGTGCCGCTCGAAGAGGCCGAGCGCGGTCTCCAGCTTGCGGGGGGTCGCGGAGTTCAGACGGCTCTGCAGGGAGAAGAGTTCGGCGGCTGTCGGGAAGCTGTTGCCGGCCACCGAGACCACGGGGGTGCCGGGCGCCAGCTTCGAGGCGAGGGCCAGGACGTCCTGTCCCGGGCGCTCGCCCAGGGTCAGCAGCACGCCCGCGATCGGCGGGGTGCCGGAGGCGTGCGCGGCGAGGGCCCCGACGACGAGGTCGGCGCGGTCCCCGGGGGTGACCACCAGGCAGCCGGGGGTCAGGGCGTTCAGGAAGTTGGGCAGCATCGCGCCGCCGAAGACGAAGTCCACGGCGTCGCGCGCCAGCCCGGCGTCGTCGCCGAGCAGCACCTCGCCGCCGAGCGCCCGGGTGATCTGGGCGACGGTCGGGGCGGACAGGGACTTGTCCTCCGGCAGGACGTAGCAGGGCACGGGCAGGCGGGCGGCCAGCCGCTCCGCCATGGAGTCCCGGTCCGCGGGGGAGACCCGGTTGACCACCATCGCCACGACGTGGCAGCCCAGGCTCTCGTAGGCCCGGT
Source organism: Streptomyces sp. NPDC001373 (assembly GCF_042895815.1). Taxonomy (NCBI): domain Bacteria; kingdom Bacillati; phylum Actinomycetota; class Actinomycetes; order Kitasatosporales; family Streptomycetaceae; genus Streptomyces; species Streptomyces sp. NPDC001373. The sequence goes on along the minus strand of NZ_JBIAWQ010000001.1, from coordinate 364,571 downwards.
GGGCGTTGCGGGCCTCGGCGCGCACGGCGTCGGCCGCGTGCCGGGTGCCGCCGACCACGGGCACCACGACCGCGCCGAGCTCGTTGGCGAGGCGGGCGTTCAGGGCCAGCTCGTCGGGCAGGTTGGTGTCGGCGTAGTCGGTGCCGAGGACCAGCATGACCTCGTAGTCGCGGGCCACCCGGTGGTAGCGGTCCACGAGCCGGGAGACCAGCTCGTCCGTGCCCTTCTCGGCCAGGACGGCGGAGGCCTCGCCGTACTCCATCCCGTACGCGTCCGAGGCGTCCTGGTCGAGCCGGTAGCGGGCCTTCAGCAGGTCGAAGAGGCGGTCCGGCGCATCGTGCAGCAGCGGACGGTAGACGCCGACCCGGCTAGTCCGGCGGGTCAGCAGCTCCATGATCCCCAGTTCGACGACCTGGCGGCCGTCCCCCCGCTCGATCCCGGTCACGTACACGCTGCGCGTCACGCCTGGTCTCCGTCCATGCTGGTGGATATCTGTTTGGTGCGGCTCGACCTCTTGACAATACCCCGTTCAGTGGATAAAGCACCCGACGGAAGAAAGGCCCGGAGGGCGGGGGCGAAAGGCCTGGTGGGCGGAGCGGCGCGGAGCGCGGGCCACCCTGCCGCCATGGAACAATCGGACACGTGGGATCAATACGCCCATCAGGTACGACCAGGAGCAGGAGACACAGGACGATGCGTATCGGAGTTCTCACCGCAGGCGGCGACTGTCCCGGCCTGAACGCCGTCATCCGGTCGGTCGTACACCGCGCGCTGGTCGGCCACGGCGACGAGGTCATCGGATTCGAGGACGGCTTCAAGGGCCTCCTCGACGGCCACTACCGCTCCCTGGACATCAACGCCGTCAGCGGCATCCTGGCCCGCGGCGGCACCATCCTGGGTTCGGCGCGCATGGAGCGGGCCCGGCTGCACGAGGCCGCCGAGAACGCGCACGAGCTGGCCCGGCGCTACGAGCTCGACGCCCTGATCCCGATCGGCGGCGAGGGCACCCTGACGGCCTCGCGGATGCTCTCGGACGCGGGGATGCCGGTCGTCGGCGTTCCGAAGACCATCGACAACGACATCTCCGCCACCGACCGCACCTTCGGCTTCGACACCGCCGTCACCGTCGCCACCGAGGCCATCGACCGCCTCAAGACCACCGCCGAATCGCACCAGCGCGTGATGGTCGTCGAGGTCATGGGCCGCCACGCCGGCTGGATCGCCCTGGAGTCCGGCATGGCCGGCGGCGCCCACGGCATCTGCCTGCCGGAGCGCCCCTTCGAGGTGGACGCCCTGGTCAAGATGGTGGAGGAACGGTTCTCCCGGGGCAAGAAGTTCGCCGTCATCTGCGTGGCCGAGGGCGCGCACCCGGCCGAGGGCTCCATGCCGTACGAGAAGGGCGCGATCGACGCCTACGGCCACGAGCGCTTCGCCGGCATCGGCAACCGCCTGGCCGCCGAGCTGGAGCACCGCCTCGGCAAGGAGGCCCGCCCGGTCATCCTCGGCCACGTCCAGCGCGGCGGCGTCCCCACCGCCTACGACCGCGTCCTGGCGACGCGCTTCGGCTGGCACGCCGTGGAGGCCGTGCACCGCGGGGACTTCGGCAACATGACCGCCCTGCGCGGCACCGACGTGGTCATGGCCCCGCTGGCCGAGGCCGTCACCGAGCTGAAGACCGTCCCCGAAGGCCGCATGTACGAGGCCGAGTCCGTCTTCTGAGCGGACCGTACGGCCCGGCCCGCCGGGACCTGCGCCCCCGCTCGCGCGCCGAACGGCCCCGGACGTCCTCCGGCGAGGGGGGCGTCCGGGGCCGCCGCGCCCGGAGCGTCCTATCCCGCACCGCCGGCCAGCGACCAGAACCGCTCCGAGATCGCCTCCAGGTACTCCCGGCCGGCGTCGCCGGTCCAGGTCGAGCTCTCGCCGCCGCCCCAGCTCACCGTGGCCGCCATCCGCTGCTGGTACTCGTTGTGGAGCAGCTCCAGGACCCGTTCCAGATGCGACCTGGGCACCGGCAGCAGCTTGGCCAGCGGCTTCGCGTACGCCTGCCAGCGGGTGGTCGCCGCGCTGCGCAGCAGCCCGTCGAGCTCCTCCTGTTTGCCGGTCACCGCCACGAACTGGGCGAGGCTCAGCTTGAGGGCCGAGGCGAGGGCGGCGGACTGGCGCTCGTTGCCCTTCCAGCGCCCGCTGTCCTCCATCTTGAGGTACGCGCCCGGCTCCAGCCCGACCCGGCGGGCCAGGTCCTCGGGGTCCATGCCCCGGGCCAGCCGGTGTTCCCGCAGGGTCACGGGCTCGGCGAGCAGCTCCCCGGGGGAGCACCAGAGCACGCCGGCGAGGGCGGTGAGCTCGGCGGAGCTGGGCGACTGCTCGCCCTGCTCCCAGGCCGTCACGGTCTCGGGCGCGACGAGCAGGCCGTACTGGGCCCGCAGGCCGTAGGCGACATGACCGGGCGCCATGCCCAGGGCCGCGCGCAGGCGACGCGCGGCGGGGGCATTGAAAGGTGGGCTGGAGTGCACAGGGCACACCGTAGGAGTGGCCGAGCCGCTGCGACTACAGACCAATCAAACAAGCCAATAACTCGTAGGAAAGTCCTAGGCAGTTCATGACTTTATGCGGTTTTCCCGGCGACTGTCCGGTAATCGGAGGGCCGGAAGATCCCTGTACAGGGTACGGATCAGGCCACTCCATTTCAGGTGCCTCCGGGGACCCGTCGCGTGATCCCCGCCACACACCGTGAACCACGCCCCTATGCCTTGCGTGATCCATAACGGGGCCCTCGCATACGGGGGTGGCGAGGGCCCCACGCACTCAGGGCCTGAGCCAGACCGTCGCCATCGGCGGGAGCGTCAGCCGCAGGCTCTTGGCGCGCCCCTGGGCCGGCACCGGCTCGGGACGCAGCGGACGGCCGTGGTGGACGCCGCTCCCTCCGTACACCTCCCGGTCCGTGTTGAGGACCTCCCGCCACGCCGGGACCTCCTCCGGCACCCCGATCCGGTACCCGTGCCGGACCACCGGGGAGAAGTTCGACACGCACAGCAGCTGCGAGCCGTCGTGTCCGTAGCGCAGGAACGCGAACACGTTGTCGTCGGAGGCGTCCGCGTCCACCCACGCGAAGCCCTCCGGCACCGAGTCCCGCTCCCACAGCGCCGGCGCCGCCGTGTACGCCCGGTTCAGGTCGCGCACCAGCTCCCGCACCCCCCGGTGGTCCCCGGCCGCCGGGTAGGAGGTGTCCAGCAGCCACCAGTCCGGCCCGTAGGTCTCCGACCACTCCGAACCCTGCGCGAACTCCTGCCCCATGAACAGCAGCTGCTTGCCCGGATGGGCCCACATGAACCCCAGGTACGCCCGGTGCGTGGCCCGCTGCTGCCACCAGTCGCCCGGCATCTTCGACACCAGCGAGCGCTTGCCGTGCACCACCTCGTCGTGCGAGATCGGCAGCACGAAGTTCTCGCTGAACGCGTACACCATCCCGAAGGTCATGTCGTGGTGGTGGTACTTGCGGTGCACGGGCTCCTTCGACACGTACCGCAGCGTGTCGTGCATCCAGCCCATGTTCCACTTCAGCCCGAAGCCCAGCCCGCCCGAGTCCGTGGGCCGCGTCACCCCGTTCCAGGCCGTGGACTCCTCCGCGATCGTCACCACCCCCGGACAGCGCCGGTACACCGTCGCGTTCATCTCCTGGAGCAGCGCCACCGCGTCCAGGTCCTCCCGGCCGCCGTGCTCGTTGGGCGACCAGTCGCCTTCGGCGCGCGAGTAGTCCAGGTACAGCATCGAGGCCACCGCGTCCACGCGCAGCCCGTCCACGTGGAACTCCTGGCACCAGTACACGGCGTTGGCCACGAGGAAGTTGCGGACCTCCTTGCGCCCGTAGTCGAACTCCAGCGTCCCCCAGTCCGGGTGCGCGGCCCGCCGGGGGTCCTGGTGCTCGTAGAGCGGCCGCCCGTCGAACTCGGCCAGTGCCCACGCGTCCCGCGGGAAGTGCGCCGGCACCCAGTCGACGATCACCCCGATCCCTGCCCGGTGCAGCGAGTCCACCAGGAAGCGGAAGTCGTCCGGGGTGCCCAGCCGCGAGGTCGGCGCGTAGAAGCCGGTCACCTGGTAGCCCCACGAGCCGCCGAAGGGGTGCTCGGCGACCGGCATGAACTCCACGTGCGTGAAGCCCAGCTCCTTGACGTACGAGGGCAGCTGCTCGGCCAGGCTGCGGTAGCTCAGCCCCGGCCGCCAGGACGCCAGGTGCAGTTCGTACACCGACATCGGCGACTGGTGCGCCGGGCGCAGCCCCCGCGCGGCCATCCACCGCGCGTCCCCCCACTCGTAGCGGGAGGCGGTGACCACCGAGGCGTTCGCCGGCGGGACCTCCGCGTACCGGGCCATCGGGTCGGCCCGCAGGGTGTGGCCCCCGTCCGGGCGGGTGACGTCGTACTTGTACAGGGCCCCCTCGCCCACCCCCGGCAGGAACAGCTCCCACACCCCGGTCGAGCCCAGCGAGCGCATCGGGTACGCCACCGGGTCCCAGCAGGAGAAGTCCCCGGTGACCCGCACCCCCTGCGCGTTCGGCGCCCACACCGTGAAACGGGTGCCGCAGACCCCCTGGTGCTCCATGACCTCCGAGCCCAGGGCCGTCCACAGCTCCTCGTGCCGGCCCTCGCCGATCAGGTGCAGGTCCAGCTCGCCGAGGGTGGGCAGGAACCGGTAGGGGTCGTGGACCTCGACCTCGTCGCTGTCGTAGGTCACCAGCAGCCGGTAGTCCGGCACCCCGGTCAGCGGCAGCAGCCCTGAGAACAGCCCGTCGCCGTCGTCGAAGAGCTCGGCCCGCAGCCCCTTCGCCACGATCGTGACGGCCTTCGCGTAGGGGCGCAGCACCCGGAAGGTCACCCCGCCCCGCTGGGCGCGGGCGCCGAGCAGCGCGTGCGGGTCGTGGTGGCGGCCCTCCAGCAGCCGGGCCCGTTCCCCCGCGTCCAGCGCGGCGGCCGGCCGGACCCCGTGGGGCGGCGCGGCGCGACGGGCCCGCGACCCCCTGGGTACGGGCGGCCGGGCGGCCGTCTTCGGCGCGGGCGTCGGGGCCGCGTCGGGGGCGGCTTCCTCTCGGACGGTCGGTGACGGCTGTCGTGCGGCGCTCACGCGAGCGGCCTCCTCGGGGGCTTCGGGTGGGGGGTGGTGCCGGGTACGGGCGGGGGCATGCGGTGGGCGGGGCGTTCGGGCGCCGACAGCCGGCGGATCGCCGCCATCGGGACGTGCAGCCAGTCGGGGCGGTGCCGGGACTCGTAGCGGGCCTCGTACACCGCCTTGTCGGTCTCGTACGCCCGCAGCAGGACCGGGTCCTCGCGCGGGTCGCGGCCGGTGGTGCGGGCGTAGCCCTCGCAGAACGCGGCCCGGCAGGCGTCCGCCCAGGCGGGGGCGAAGGGCCGGTGGGAGCGGGCGGCGTAGTCGAAGGAGCGCAGTATCCCGGCGATGTCGCGGACGGCCGGTTCGGGGCGGCGGCGGTCGGCCAGCGGGCGGGCGGGCTCGCCCTCGAAGTCGATCAGCGCCCAGCTGCCGTCGGCTGTGCGCAGGGTCTGGCCCAGGTGCAGGTCCCCATGGATGCGCTGGGCGGGCACTCCGGCGCCCCGGGAGGCGGCCAGCGCGTCGAAGGCGCCGCGCAGCCCGGCCTCGTAGGGCCGCAGCGCGGGCACCTCGCGGGCGGTGGCGGCCAGCCGCGCGGTCATCCCGGCGGCGAGCCGGGCGGTCTGCTCGGGCCCCAGGGCCAGGGTGGGCAGGGCGCCGGCCAGGGCGCTGTGCACCTCGGCGGTGGCCCGGCCCAGGGCGTGCGCCTCGGCGGTGAAGTCGGCGCCGGCCCCGAGCCGGCGCAGGGCCAGCTGCCAGCCGTCGTCGGAGCCGCGCAGGTAGGGCTGGAGCACGCCGAGGGTCAACGGTTCTCCGCCGCCCGGCGCGGCCTCGTACCAGGCGACCGGGGCGGGGACGCGTGCGCAGCCGGCGGCGGCGAGGGCTCTGGGCAGCTCCAGGTCCGGGTTGGTCCCGGGGCCGACCCGGCGGAACACCTTGAGGATGTACGCGTCCCCGTAGATCAGAGAGGAGTTGGTCTGCTCCCCGGACAGCGGCCGGGGGGCGAGTCCGGCCTCGATCGGGGCGTCCGGGTCCCGGTCGAAGCGCAGCGGCCCCAGGGTGCCGGGGGAGCGCAGCCGCTCCAGCAGCATGGCGGCGAGCCGGGGGTCGCCCAGGGCCTCGTACACCGCCCTGCCCGCGTACGGGCCGGACCGGGGGTGGCCGATCAGGGCGGGGGCGAGGGCGGGCGGCAGCGGGGACGGCCTGATGCCCAGGAGGAGTTGGTAGCAGTCCCCGTCCACGTCGAGCAGCAGGTGCAGCAGTCCCGGGACGGAGCCCGGCGGCAGCAGTTCGGCCGCCGAGACGGCCCTGAGCCGGACGATCCCGCGTCCCTTGCCCGCGAACCAGCGCTGCGCGGGCAGCCATTCCCTCAGCATCGGTTCGAGCGGGCCGATCCCGGCGGCCCGGTCGGCCGTCAGCCGGCTCCGGGCGGATGCAGCCTCCGACATGGCGTCGCGTCCTTTCCCCGGGCCGTCACAGAATGCGCAGAGTGTCCCGGATGTGCGGCAGTTGCTTCTCCGGTAAGTGCGAGTGTCGGGTCAGGATGCTCCGTACAGGGGCGGGCGTTGACCCGTTGGAGTGCCCGCCCCGTTCCGGTGGCGCGCAGGTTCGCGCGACTGGCCTACAGGCCGGGCTGTTCCCGGCGCAGGCGGAACCAGTAGAAGCCGTGGCCCGCCAGGGTCAGCAGGTACGGCCATTCACCGATCGGCGGGAAGCGCACGTCGCCCGTGAGCTCCACCGGGACCCGCCCGTTGAACGACCGCAGGTCCAGCTCGGTGGGCTGTGCGAAGCGGGAGAAGTTGTGCACGCACAGCACCAGGTCGTCCCCGAACTCGCGCAGGAACGCGAGGACGGCCGGGTTGGACGAGGGGAGTTCGGTGTACGAGCCGAGGCCGAAGGCCGGGTTCGCCTTGCGGACCTCGATCAGCCTGCGGGTCCAGTGCAGCAGCGAGGAGGGCGAGGACATCGCGGCCTCGACGTTGGTGACGCGGTACCCGTAGACCGGATCCATGATGACCGGCAGGTTCAGCCTTCCCGGATCGCAGGAGGAGAAACCGGCGTTGCGGTCGGGGGTCCACTGCATGGGCGTGCGGACCCCGTCGCGGTCGCCGAGCCAGATGTTGTCGCCCATGCCGATCTCGTCGCCGTAGTACAGGACGGGCGAGCCGGGCAGGGACAGCAGCAGGGCGGTGAACAGCTCCATCTGGTTGCGGTCGTTGTCCAGGAGCGGGGCCAGCCGGCGCCGGATGCCGATGTTGGCCCGCATCCGCGGGTCCTTGGCGTACTCGGCGTACATGTAGTCGCGCTCTTCGTCGGTGACCATTTCGAGGGTCAGCTCGTCGTGGTTGCGCAGGAAGATGCCCCACTGGCAGCGGTCCGGGATCGCCGGGGTCTTGGCCAGGATCTCGGAGACGGGGTAGCGCGACTCGCGGCGCACGGCCATGAAGATGCGGGGCATGACCGGGAAGTGGAAGGCCATGTGGCACTCGTCCCCGCCGGTCGCGTAGTCCCCGAAGTAGTCCACGACGTCCTCGGGCCACTGGTTGGCCTCGGCGAGCAGGACGGTGTCCGGGTAGTGTGCGTCGATCTCCGCCCTGACCCGCTTGAGGAGCGCGTGGGTCCGGGGCAGGTTCTCGCAGTTGGTGCCCTCCTCGGCGTACAGGTAGGGCACGGCGTCCAGGCGGAAGCCGTCGATGCCGAGGTCCAGCCAGAACCGCAGGGCGGAGATGATCTCCTCCTGCACGGCCGGGTTCTCGAAGTTGAGGTCCGGCTGGTGCGAGAAGAAGCGGTGCCAGTAGTACTGCTTGCGGACCGGGTCGTAGGTCCAGTTCGAGGTCTCGGTGTCGACGAAGATGATGCGGGCGTCCTGGTACTGCTTGTCGTTGTCCGCCCACATGTAGTAGTCCCCGTAGGGCCCGTCCGGGTCCTTGCGGGACTGCTGGAACCACTCGTGCTGGTCGCTGGTGTGGTTCATGACGAAGTCGATGATCACCCGCATGCCGCGGCCGTGTGCGGCGTCCACGAACTCCACGAAGTCGGCGAGGTCCCCGAACTCGGGGAGCACCGAGGTGTAGTCGGAGACGTCGTAGCCCCCGTCGCGCAGCGGCGAGGCGAAGAACGGCGGCAGCCAGAGGCAGTCGATCCCCAGCCACTGGAGGTAGTCCAGTTTCTGGGTGAGCCCCTTGAGGTCCCCGACGCCGTCGCCGTTGCTGTCGTGGAAGGAGCGGACGAGGACCTCGTAGAAGACGGCCCGCTTGAACCAGTCGGGGTCGCGGTCCTTGGCGGGGGTGTCCTCGAAGGTGTCGTGGACGGGGTCGTTGATCATCATGTGGTGGGTGACCCTCCGGTGGGCGGGGACGGTCGCAGGGCGGCCAGGACGTGCGCGGGCGTACGGCCCGGTTCCAGGCGCACGTAGTTCGCCCTGCCCCAGTGATAGGTCTCGCCGGTGAGCTCGTCGCGCACCGCGAGGGACCCGTGCCAGTCGAGGCCGAGTACCGGCATGTCCAACGAGACCGTCGCCTCCTGGGTGTGGTGCGGATCGAGGTTGACGACCACCAGTACGGAATTGCCCTCCGCGTGTTTCGAATAGGCGATCACTTGTTCGTTGTCGGTCGAATGGAAGTGGATGTCCCTCAGCTGCTGGAGGGCGGGGTTGCGCCGGCGCATCCGGTTCAGGGCGGTGATCAGCGGGGCGATGGAGCGGCCCTCGCGGTCGGCCGCCGCCCAGTCGCGGGGGCGCAGCTCGTACTTCTCGGAGTTCAGGTACTCCTCGCTGCCCTCGCGGACCGGCTCGTTCTCACAGAGCTCGTAGCCGGCGTAGACGCCCCAGGTCGGGGAGAGGGTGGCGGCGAGGACCGCCCGGACCTCGAAGGCGGGGCGGCCGCCCTTCTGGAGGTACTCGTGGAGGATGTCCGGCGTGTTGACGAAGAAGTTCGGCCGCATCACGGAGGCCGAGCGGGTGCCGGACAGCTCGGTCAGGTACTCGGTCAGCTCGGCCTTGGTGTTGCGCCAGGTGAAATACGTGTACGACTGCTGGAAGCCGATCGAGGCCAGGGCGCGCATCATGGCGGGCCGGGTGAAGGCCTCCGCCAGGAAGATCACGTCCGGGTCTGTCCTGTTGATGTCCGCGATCACCTTCTGCCAGAAGACGACCGGCTTGGTGTGCGGATTGTCGACGCGGAAGATCCGGACCCCGTGGTCCATCCAGTGGCGCAGGATCCGGCAGGTCTCCTCGATGATCCCGGCCATGTCCGTGTCGAAGTGGATCGGGTAGATGTCCTGGTACTTCTTCGGCGGGTTCTCGGCGTAGGCAATCGTCCCGTCGGCGCGGTGGCGGAACCACTCCGGGTGCTTCTCCACCCAGGGGTGGTCCGGGGAGCACTGGAGGGCGAAGTCGAGGGCGATCTCCATCCGGAGCTCGCGGGCCCGTGCGACGAAGGCGTCGAAGTCCTCCAGGGTCCCCAGGTCGGGGTGGACGGCGTCGTGCCCGCCCTCCGGGGAGCCGATGGCCCACGGTACTCCCGGATCCCAACTTCCCGCCGAAAGGGTGTTGTTGGGGCCCTTGCGGAAGGTCGACCCGATCGGGTGGACCGGTGGCAGGTACACCACGTCGAAACCCATCGCGGCAATGGCCGGGAGCCGTTCGGCGGCGGTCCGGAACGTGCCGCTCACGGGGTTCGAGCCGGGCTCCACCACGGCTCCCTCGGAGCGGGGGAACATCTCGTACCAGGAGCCGAAGAGGGCCCTCCTGCGCTCGACGAGCAGCGGCAGCGCCTTCGCGGACGTCACCAGCTCCCGGTAGGGGCGCCGGGCGAGCGCCGCGTCGACGGCCGGGGCGAGCGCGGCCGCGTGGCGCACCTCCACGGGCCGGTCCTCGTCGCGCATCACGTCCGCGGCGGCCAGCACGGCCTCGCGTCCGTCGCGCTTGGGGATCTTGGCGGCGGCCCGCTCGTAGAGCTCGGCGCCCTCGAGGAGCGTCAGGCCGGTGTCGAGGCCGGCCGGGATCTTGACCGCGGCCTGGGCTCGCCAGGTCGCGACCGGATCGCTCCACGCCTCGACGGTGTACGTCCACCTCCCCTCGATCTCGGCGGAGACGCGGGCTCCCCACCGGTCGGTACCGGGGGCCAGCTCGCGCATCGGAACCGGCGGGCGCAGCCGCCCGCTGGGATCGCGCAGGACGACATGGGCGGAAACGGCGTCGTGCCCCTCGCGGAAGACGGTGGCGGAAATCTCGAAGACCTCGTCCACCACCGCTTTGGCGGGTCTGGCGCCACAGTCGACGGCGGGGCGGACGTCCAGCACGGGAATGCGACCGATCATGATGGGATCACCTGAAGGCAGTTCGCAGGGCTCGGTGACGGGCCAGCCGGAATCACGGCTGGTAGTGCACGCTCTGTTCGCTCTGTTTCTAGCCGCTCGGAAGACGGCTGGGCTGCGGGCATGGCCGCTCCTGTCCGCGTTCACTCGGGTGGCGGGAGAAGGTCGGGGGAGGGTGCGCCGTGCGTGTACCGCGTGTACCCGCTGAGCCCTTCCCAATCCCGCAGCGCCCAATCCGTGCTGTCGGTCAACTACTCGTACGTAAGGAGCGCCCGATTCCCCAAGCCCCTGGTCGACATCGGCCGAGGCTCCGTCAAGTCGGCCGGGACCAGGTGAGGTCCGGCCCGACACCCCCGCACCCCCTGTCCCACCGGTCCCCGGCGCCCCGCCAGGGCGCCGGGACGCGGGCGCGGGGCCGAGCGCCCCGCACCGGAGGCTGACGGTGTTTCAGCATTTCGGAAGGGGTCATCCGGGGACGTGATCCGCGCGAGAATGCGCCGCATGGGTCTGACCGAGCAGCTCGTGCATCCCGACCCCCGGCAGCGGGAAGGGGCCGCGCGGTGGGTGAGCGAAGCGGTGTGGGATCCCGGGGCGGAGGCGGAACTGGCCGGAGTGCTCGTCGAGGCCGCCTGCGTGGAGGAGGACCCGGCCGCGCTGGAGGCGCAGGTCGGCGCGCTCGTCGCCGTCGAGGCGGGGATCAGCGACCTCGGGCTCCAGCGGCTCGGACTGCTCTGGCCCGCGCCGCCCGCCCTGGAGCGGCTCCTCTCGCGGGCCGGCCGGCTCCAGGTCTCCGCCCCCGTCACCCCCGGCGGCGCCGCTGCCACCCTCGCCGTGGTCCGCTGCCTGCGCGGGGCCCCCCGCGCCGGGTCGCGGCTGCGCACCACCGGCGGGGCGTGGGTGGTGCTGGAGCGGATCGAGCTCTACGGGCGGGCCGTCGACCGGCTGGACGCCGGCAGCAGCGCCCGGGTCCTGCTCTCCGGGACCGGGGCGCGCGGGCTGGAGGAGTGGGACCGCCTCGACGCCGACCCCCGCGCGCGGGAGTGCGTCCAGGGGCTCCTCTCGCCCGACCCCCGGGTGCGCTGCCTGGCCGCCGCCGAGGCCTGCGACTGGCCCGACTCCTGGGACGACGACGCCGGGCGCCGGCTCTGCGCCGCCCTCGCCCGGGCCGCCGCGGCCGAGACCGACCCGGAGGCCCTGGAGGGCGAGTTGCACGCCCTGCTCCGCCTCGCCGTCTTCGTCTCGTTCCCGGTGCTCGTCCTGCTGCGCGGCCTCGAACGCGCCGCCCTGCCGCCCTCGCTGCGCCCGCATCTGGACGACCTGTTGGACGAACGGCCGCCCGGGGACCGGATCCGGCAGTAGCCTTCCGGGGGCGTTGCGCGCCTGCACAGCGTGGTGCGGCCGCTCCGATCCGTCATCCCCTGCGAAGGTGGAACACGTGAAGGCTATCCGTCGATTCACCGTGCGCCCCGTCCTCCCCGAGCCGCTCATGCCACTCGCCGAACTCGCGCGCAACCTGCGCTGGTCGTGGCATACGGAAACCCGCGAACTCTTCCAATCCGTCGACCCCGAGGGCTGGCAGGCCGCCGCCGGCGACCCCGTCCGGCTGCTCGGCTCGGTCTCCGCCACCCGGCTCGCCGAACTCGCGGCCGACCGGCGCTTCCTGCGGCGGCTCGCCGTCGCGGTCGCCGACCTCGACGACTACGTCCACGGCGGGAGGTGGTACCAGACCCACGAGAACAGCGGCGGGCTGCCCGCCGCCATCGCCTACTTCTCCCCCGAATTCGGCATCACCGCAGCCCTCCCCCAGTACTCCGGCGGGCTCGGGATCCTCGCCGGCGACCACCTCAAGGCCGCCAGCGACCTCGGCGTCCCGATCATCGGCGTCGGCCTGCTCTACCGGCACGGCTACTTCCGCCAGTCGCTCTCCCGCGACGGCTGGCAGCAGGAGCACTACCCGGTCCTCGACCCCCAGGAACTGCCCCTCGCCCTGCTCCGCCAGGAGGACGGCACCCCCGCCCGCGTGACCCTCGCCCTCCCCGGCGGACGGTCGTTGCACGCGCACATCTGGCAGGCCCGCGTCGGCCGCGTCCCGCTGCTCCTGCTCGACTCCGACGTCGAGGACAACGACGCCGGCGCCCGCGAGGTGACCGACCGCCTCTACGGCGGCGGCAGCGACCACCGCCTCCTCCAGGAGATGCTGCTCGGCATCGGAGGCGTCCGGGCCGTCCGCACCTACTGCCGCATCACCGGCCACCCCGAACCCGAGGTCTTCCACACCAACGAGGGACACGCCGGGTTCCTCGGCCTCGAACGCATGAGGGAACTGGAGGGGGAGCAGGGCCTGGGCTTCGACGCCGCCCTCGAAGCGGTCCGCGCCGGGACCGTCTTCACCACCCACACCCCCGTCCCCGCCGGCATCGACCGCTTCGAGCGCTCCCTCGTCGCCCGGCACTTCGGCGAGGGCGGCGAGCTGGTCGGCGTGCCCGTCGAACGGATCCTGGAACTCGGCGCCGAGTCCTACCCCGGCGGCGACCCGGGGGTGTTCAACATGGCCGTCATGGGACTGCGCCTCGCCCAGCGCGCCAACGGGGTCTCCACCCTCCACGGCGCGGTCAGCCGCGGCATGTTCGCCGGGCTCTGGCCGGGCTTCGATCCGGCCGACGTGCCCATCACCTCCGTGACCAACGGGGTGCACGCACCGACCTGGGTCGCCCCCGAGGTCATGCGTCTGGGCGCCCGCCAGATCGGCGCCGGACGCACCGAGGACGCCCTCGCGGTCGGCGGCTCCACCCGCTGGGACGCCGTCGCGCAGATCGCCGACCAGGACGTGTGGGACGTACGGCGCTCCCTGCGCGAGCAGCTGGTCCAGGAGGTGCGCGACCGGCTGCGCGCCTCCTGGAAGCAGCGCGGCGCCGCCGACGCCGAGCTCGGCTGGGTGGACGGCGTCCTCGACCCGGACGTGCTGACCATCGGCTTCGCCCGCCGCGTCCCCTCGTACAAGCGGCTCACGCTGATGCTGCGCGACCCCGAGCGGCTGCGCGCCCTGCTGCTGGACCCGGAGCGCCCGGTGCAGATCGTCGTCGCGGGCAAGGCGCACCCGGCGGACGACGGCGGCAAGCGGCTCGTCCAGGAGCTGGTGCGCTTCTCGGACGACCCGCGCGTGCGGCACCGGATCGTCTTCCTGCCGGACTACGGCATGGGCATGGCGCAGAAGCTCTACCCGGGCTGCGACGTCTGGCTCAACAACCCGCTGCGGCCGCTGGAGGCCTGCGGGACCAGCGGGATGAAGGCGGCGCTCAACGGCTGCCTCAACCTGTCGGTGCTGGACGGCTGGTGGGACGAGTGGTTCGAGCCCGACTTCGGCTGGGCCATCCCCACCGCCGACGGGCTCGGCACGGACGAGGAGCGGCGCGACGACCTGGAGGCGGCCGCCCTCTACGAGCTGATCGAGAACCGGGTCGCGCCCCGCTTCTACGACCGGGCAGGCCGCACCGGGCTGCCCGACCGCTGGATCGAGATGGTCCGACGCACCCTGGTGTCCCTGGGCCCGAAGGTGCTCGCGGGGCGGATGGTACGGGAGTACGTGGAACGGCTCTACGCTCCGGCGGCGCTCGCGCACCGCGCCCTGACCGCCGACGCGGCGCGGGACCTGGCCTGGTGGAAGGGCCGGGTCCGGGCGGCCTGGCCGAGGGTGGCCGTCGAGCACGTGGAGGCCGTCGCCGCCACGCCGGTGGGCGGTACCGCCGAGCTGGGCGCCACCCTCACGCTGCGGGTCCGGGTGGCGCTCGACGCGCTCGCGCCGGACGACGTGGAGGTGCAGGCGGTCGCGGGCCGGGTCGACTCCGAGGACGTGATCAAGGACGGGCGGGCCTTCCCGCTCAAGCCCGCCGCCGGTCCCGACCTGGAGGGGCGCTGGGTCTACGAGGGTCCCCTCGCCCTCGACCGGACGGGCCCCTTCGGCTACACGGTACGGGTCCTGCCCACGCACCCCATGCTGGCCACCCCGGCCGAACTGGGCCTGGTCGCGGGCCCGGTGGACGCCGACACGGCGACGGGCGGCGTCCTGCTGCGCTGACCCGGGTCAGGGGGCGGGCGGCGGGTCGACCAGCCGCCCGTCCTCGACCAGCATCCCGGCCCGCTTGAGGGTCCGCAGATTCGGGATGACCTCCACCTGCCCTATGCCGGGCACCGCGCCGATCCGCTCGGTGAGGTACGTGTACAGCGCGTCGGTGTCCCGGCACACCACCACGGCCAGCAGGTTCGCCGCCCCGGTGATGGCCGCCGCGAACGGCACCTCCGGATGGCTGCCCAGCGCGGCCCCCACCTCAGCCAGCCGGGCCGGCGGAACGGTCAGCAGCAGGGAGGCGTCCGCCTCGTAGCCGAGGTGCTCCGGGATGATCTCCACGTCGAAGTAGACCGCCCCGCGCTCCCGCAGCCGCTCCAGCCGGCGCCGGGCCGTGGACTCCGACAGGCCCGAGGCCCGCGCCAGTTCCGGGTAGCCGGCCCGGCCGTCCTGCCGCAGGACCGCCAGCAGGGCCAGCTCGGCCTCGTCGAGGGTGTAGCGCGCCTCCTTGTACTCCGGCGCGGGCGGCGGCGGGCGCAAAGCCTCGATCTGGTCCGGGCGCAGCCCCTTCAGTGCCGCCCAGACCCCGGGGCCGCCGATGTACTTGCGCAGGACGGTGTGCGCGCTGATGGCGGTCACCCGGCGGGTGCGCGGCAGCTTCTCCAGCAGCAGGGCGTCCCGGTCCTCGCGGGTCCGGGCACGGGTCATGCAGTGGATCTCCGTACCGCCCGAGTTCAGGGTCACCCAGGCGATGTCCGGCCGGCGGGCCAGCGCCTCGGCCACCGCGACCGCCGCGTCCGGGGCGCACTGGACGCGCACCCAGGACTCGAACAGCCCGACCCGGCCGCCGACGGGCAGGCCGACGACCCGGAGCAGGCCGTTGCCGCGCAGCCGGTGGTAGCGGCGCACCACCGTCTGGTCGGAGACCTCCAGTACCTCGGCCAGCCGGCTGAAGGGGGCCCGGCCGTCGATGGACAGGGCCTGGGCCAGGGCCTGGTCGAAGGCGTCCAGCTCGGTGGACCGGTCCCCGCGGGTCGTGAGATGCATGGTTTCCATCATTCCA
Organism: Streptomyces sp. NPDC001373; assembly: GCF_042895815.1. NCBI lineage: Bacteria > Bacillati > Actinomycetota > Actinomycetes > Kitasatosporales > Streptomycetaceae > Streptomyces > Streptomyces sp. NPDC001373. Next base: position 349,029 of record NZ_JBIAWQ010000001.1, on the reverse strand, counting down.
GGTGAGGCAATGACCGGAATCCTGCGGAACCGGCCTTCCGGGTGGGTGATTCGGGGCTCCGCTGCCACGGTGGGGCGACCGCAGAGAAGACCCGACGCCGGGCACCGACGACCCCGGCCCGCAAGAACCAGAGGAGAATCCCCATGCGCAAATGGCTGCCCCTGACGGCGGTGTGCATCGGGGCGTTCATGCTCCTGGTCGACGTCACGATCGTGACCGTCGCCCTCCCGGACATGGCCGCCGACATGCACACCGGTTTCTCGGGGCTCCAGTGGGTGATGGACATCTACGCCCTCGCCCTCGCCGCCCTGCTGCTCGGCTCGGGGTCGCTCGCCGACCGGATCGGCCGCCGCCGGGTCTACCTCGGCGGGCTCGTGGTCTTCGCCGCCGCATCCCTCGTCTGCGGCCTGGCCGGCGGACCGGGTGCGCTGATCGCCTTCCGCGCCGTCCAGGGCATAGGCGGCGCGGCGATGGCCGCCACCTCCATGGCCCTGCTCAGCGCCTCCTACCAGGGCCGCGACCGCGGGGTGGCCTTCGGCGTGTGGGGCGCGGTCAACGGCGCCGCCGCGGCGGCCGGGCCGATTGTCGGCGGGCTGCTCACCGAGCACTTCGGCTGGCGCTGGATCTTCTTCATCAACCTGCCCCTGTGCGCCCTGGCCGTGTTCGTGACCCTCAGGGCGGTGACGGAGTCCCGCGACCCGCGGGCCCGGGGGCTCGACCTGCCGGGCATGGCCACCTTCACCGTGGGGGCCGGGGCCCTGACCTACGCGCTGATCCGGTCCGGTGAGGACGGCTGGGGCTCGCCCGCGACCCTCGGGCTGTTCGCCCTGGCGGCGGCCGCCTTCGCCTGCTTCGTCCTCGTCGAGCTGCGCGGCTCCCGCCCGATGCTGGACCTCTCGCTCTTCCGCAGCCCGGCCTTCGTGGCGGTGATGACCGCCGGACTGCTGACCTCCGGGGCGGCGTTCTCTTACCTGATGTACGTCTCCCTGTGGCTGCAGTCCGCCGAGGGCATGACCCCGGTGGGCGCCGGTCTGGCGCTGGTGCCGATGAGCCTGGCGGCCTTCGTCGTCGCGGCGGTGGCCGGGCGGCTGCTGCACGGGGTCTCCGCGCGGCTGACCATCGGCGGCGGGCTGCTGCTGATCGGCGGGGGAGCGCTGCTCCAGGCCTGGATGCTCGACGCCGGCGACAGCTGGCCCGCGCTGGTGCCGGGGCTGGCGCTGACCGGGGTCGGGGTGGGCGTGTCGATGCCGGCGCTGGCCGCCGCCGCGATGGGGGCGGTGCCCCCGGCACGGGCGGGCATGGCCGGCGGGGTGCTGAACACCTCGCGGCAGCTGGGCACGGCTCTGGGCATCGCGGTGCTGGGTGCCGTGTTCCAGGCCGGGCTGGCGGACGGGCTCGACGGGCGGCCCGCCGGCACCGCCGACGCCCTGGCCTCCGGCGGGGCCGGCCGGCTGCTGGAGGCCGTGCCCGGGGCCCGGGCCTGGGTGGACGTGGCCTTCGCGAGCGGGCTGCGGGAGACCTTCGTGGTCTCGGGCGCGCTGGGCCTGGCCGGCGGTCTGGCGGTGGTCCTGCTGATGCGCCGCACGGCACCGGCCGGCACGGACGCCGCCAAGGTCCCGACCCCGTCCCCGGCCACCGACCCGACCCGGCCGCAGCAGCCGGCGTAAGGGCTCCGGCCGGCCGGGTCACCGCTGCGCGGGCCCTTGCTCCCCGCCCCGCCCTTCGCCCGTTCCCTGGGGCTCCGCCCCAGACCCCGCGCCGCGTTCGAGCGCACGGGTGCGCAGCGCACGCACGGGGTCAGGGGCGGAGCCCCTGGGAACGGTGGAAGGGCGGGTAGGGGACCAGGCCCGCGCAGCGGCGGGGCAGGGCGCTCCAGGAGGGTGAACCTCCGAACATCCTGGCGCATGGCACCGGCCACGCCGCCCCGCGGGCTCCTAGGCTGCCCCGCGGACGCCCCCGCGAGAAACGGACCCCCCATGCGCCTTCGCTCCACAGCCACAGCAGCCACCGCCCTCCTCGCCGTCGCACTGGTCCTTCCCGCCTCCGGCCAGGCCCTGGCCAACGACCACGACCACGGCACCCTCGGCGAGATCCACTACCGGTTCACGGACGACGACGGGGACGTGCGCCACGGCACGATCGAGCCGGGCGACAACGACACCTGCTACCGCCTGACGGGCACCAGCCGCAACCGGTCGGCCTTCGCGGTGCAGAACGACACGGACTCGCTGGCCCTCGTCTTCCGTGACAACAGCTGCGGCGGCGAGACCCAGGAGGCGCTGCGGCCGGGCGAGCGCGCGCACGACCTGAACGCCCGCTCGGTGTACCTCAAGCCGACGGACGACCACCACCACGGCCGCCACGACCGCGACGACGACTGGGGCGACGAGGACCGCGCCCGCCCCCGTCAGGACCGCGGCAAGGACCGCGTCGTCTTCGACCGGGCCTTCCTCGGCGCGGCCTTCCGTTCGATCGGCTGATCCACCGCCCGCGTGCCCCGCACCGCAGGGGCGCATGGGACAGGGCCGCCCGGGGAGGATTCCTCCCGGGCGGCCCCGTGGTTTGAGCGGTTCAGCCGTGGTTCACTGCCTGCCCCGAGGGGTCAGAAGGTGAGCTTCCAGCTGTCGATCCTGCCGGTGTCGAAGGTGGCGTTGTCGTTCACGCGCAGCTTCCAGACGCCCTGGGCGACCTCGGAGGAGGCGTCCACCGTGTAGCTCTTGATGATGTTGTCGGCGCTGCCGCCGGAACGGTTGTGCAGGTTGTAGACCGTGCCGTCGGGGGCGACCAGGTCGACCTTCAGGTCACCGATGTAGGTGTGGAGGATGTTGACGTCCACCTTGAGGGTGCTCGGTGCGTTGCCCGTGCGGGTGACCGTGATCGGGGACTCGACTGTGGCGTTGTCGTTGATCGCGTAGTCGGTCGTGTTCTCGAACACGTTCTGCTGCGAGGTCCCGACGGTCCAGGTGAAGGACGCGGTGCCCGTCTTGCTCGCCGAGTCGGTGACGGTGACGGTCACGTTGGACGTGCCCGTGGTGGTCGCCGTACCGGAGATCAGACCGGTCGAGGAGTTGATCGACAGGCCGGCCGGCAGGCCTGTCGCCGCGTAGGTCAGGGCGCCCGCGTTGGTGCTGGTCGCCTGGACCTGGAGGCTCACCGCGGTGTTGACCTGGGTGGTCTGGTTCTGGATCGCGGTGACGGTGACCCCGTCGTTGATGCGCGGGCCGACGTTGATGGCGGCCCAGGCGTTCGCCACGTTGTTGTACGTGGCGGAGCCCTGGCCGTACAGGTCGGCGGCGGCCTTCAGGGTCTGGACGCGGGCGTCGGCGTAGTTGGTGGTCGACTTGAAGTAGCCCACCGTCAGCGCGCGGAACCAGATCTTCGCGGCGGCGTCACGGCCGATGGCGGTGACCGGGAGGCCGTCGGAGGTCGGCGAGTTGTAGCTCACGCCGTTGATGACCTTGGCGCCGGAGCCCTCGGAGGCCAGGTAGAACCAGTGGTTGGCCGGACCCGAGGAGTAGTGGACGTCGACCGAGCCGATGCCGGAGTACCACGCGTCCTTCGACGCGCCGTCCTTGCTCGGCTTGTCCATGTAGCGCAGCGGGCTGCCGTCGCCGTTGATGTCGATCTTCTCGCCGACGAGGTAGTCGCCCACGTCGTTCGCGTTGTTGGCCCAGAACTCGACGGCCGCCGCCATGATGTCGGAGGTGGCCTCGTTCAGGCCGCCGGACTCACCGCTGTAGGTCATGTTGCCGGTGACCGAGGTCAGACCGTGGGTCATCTCGTGCGCGGCCACGTCGATGGACGTCAGGGGCTTGCTGTTGCCCGAGCCGTCGCCGTAGGTCATGCAGAAGCAGGAGTCGTCCCAGAAGGCGTTGACGTACGCGTTGCCGTAGTGGACCCGGCTGTAGGGGGCCACGCCGTCGTTGCGCAGGCCGTTGCGGCCGTGGACGTTCTTGTAGTAGTCCCAGGTCAGCTGGGCGCCGTAGGCGGCGTCGGCGCCGGCCGTTTCCTTGTTGGAGGGCAGGCCGTTGCCCCAGGTGTCGGTGGAGTTGCTGAAGAGCGTGCCGGTGCCGGACGAACCGCCGTTGAGGTTGTACGTCTTGTGGCCGCCGCGGCCGCCGTCGGTCAGGGTGTAGGAGCTGCCCGACTGGGTGGTACCGAGGGTCACCTGGCCGCTGTACTGCGTGTTGCCGGTGCCGGTCTCGACGGCCTGCCACTGGGTGATCTTCGCGCCGGTCCTGGCGTCGGTGATCACGTGCAGGCGGCTGGGGGTGCCGTCGTCCTGGAGGCCGCCGACGACCGTCTCGAAGGCGAGGACCGGGACGCCGGAGCCGGCCCAGATCACCTTGCGGGCGCCCTTGTCGGCCTTGGACTGCTTGGAGCCCGCGGAGTTGGCGGCGGAGACCGCCTGGTCCTCTGCGGCGGCGGTGCTGACCGTGGCGTTGGTGTCCGCGACCTTGATCTCGTGCTGGGTCGCCTTGGTCACGCTCTTGGTGACGCCGCCCTTGGCGTGGACGGTCAGGTCGCCGCCGAGCACGGGCAGGCCGTCGTAGGTCCGCTCGTAGGTGGTGTGCGTGGTGCCGTCGGCGTCCTTGGACACATCACGGACGATCAGCTTCTCGCCGCTGCCGAGGCCGAGCGCCTTGGCGGCCTGCGCGGTGGTCGAGTTGGCCTCGCTGATGAGCGTCGCACGCTCCGAAGCGCTGAGTACGAGGTTGGCCGCGCCCGGGTTGGGCTGGGCGGCCGTGCGGGCCTGCGACGCGGTGACGTCGGCGGCGGCGGTGGCGGTACCGGCCTGCATACCTACGGCGACCAGGGCAGCCGCGGCTACGAGTGCGCCGGCCGCGGTGGCACGCCGCTGGGGGGTGGGACTCAACGCAGACTCCTTCTGCAAGGGGGGGTTCCGGATGGCTGGGTGGGCCTCCGGGCAGATCAGGGCTGTGCGATGAACGGATCAGAGCGTGCCACCTGGAGTGTCCGATGTCAGGGTCACATCAAAAGGTTGGCTGGAAACGGTTCGTTGTCCGAAGAGACGTATCCGGTATCCGGACCATTCACCTTTGTGTGCGAGGGCGCTCCGGGTGCCGTGGAACGGTTGGTACCGGTTGCTAACCCTTGGGTAACAAGAGGCGGCGTTCAGTCGAACGGCATTTACCGTACGGGCGTTTGTCGTACTGTTTCCCGGTGCGACAGATGTTCGTTGCTTGGGGAAGCGGCGGACAAGCGCCACCGACATAGACCACGTGCCAGGGGGGCCCATGAGGCATGTCCATTTTCCTGCGCAAAGAGTGGCCGCGGCGGCCGGGGATGCGGACGGGGCCCCGGACGCCCCCGCGCGGCGCATCGGTGACAAGGCCCGCTGGTACCTGCCCGCCGCCGTGGCCGCCGACTTCGCCGGCGCCGCCGTTCCCGTGGGCCTGGTCTTCGACGCGGCGCAGCAGGCCAGGCCGGTGTACTGCGCCCTGGGCGCGGCCCTCGCGTGGACGGGCGTGCAGGCGCTGCGCCGACGTTACGCCACCCGCGCGCTCGGCGAATCCCGCGGCGTGCTGCCGATGGTGCACGACTGGCTGATTCTGATCGGTGTCCTGGCCGTCGCCCGCGTGGTCACCGGGGAGAGCACCCCGCGGCTGGCCGCCCTCGGGGCGCTGCTGCCGGCGCTGCTCGTCACCGTCGCCTGCCGCAAACTGATCTACCGTCACCTGTTCGCGGCCCGGCGCGCGGCCCAGGCCGTCAGCCGGGTGCTCGTGGTCGGGGAGCCGGCCGCCGCCGAACACGTCATCGCGCACCTCGCCGCGCGCACCGACCACCCGTACGTGGTCGTCGGCGTGCTCCCGGTCGGCGAGGGCTCCCTGGAGGGCGGGGTGCCCGTCGCGGCCCGGCTCGCCGCGCGGATGCCCGGGGCCCTGTCCGAGGACTCGGCCGCCGTGCTCGGCGCGGTCCGCAGCCACCACGCCGACCTGGTGCTCGTGGTGCCCGGGGCGCGGATCGCGGGGGAGCGGCTGCGGCGGGTGGCGTGGGCGCTGCACGACGAGGGCCTGGAGATGGCGGTCTTCCCCGGCCTGGTGGAGGTCTCCGTCAAACGGCTGGAGACCCTGTCCGCCGGCGGGCTCGCCGTGCTGCGGGTCGCCCCGCCCGTGCGGCGGGGGGCGCAGACCCTGCTGAAGTCGGTGCTCGACCGGGTCGCGGCCGCGGCCGGACTGCTCCTGCTGTCACCGCTGTTCCTCGGGCTCGTGCTGGCCATCCGCCTCGGCTCGCGCGGCCCGGCCTTCTACAGCCAGCGCCGGATCGGGCGGGACGGGATCCCTTTCGTCATGTGGAAGTTCCGCACGATGGTGGTGGACGCCGACCGGCTCAAGGCCGAGCTGTCGGGGTCCAACGACAACGACGGGCTGATGTTCAAGATGCGCCGGGACCCCCGGGTGACCCGGGTGGGCAGGCTGCTGCGCCGCACCTCGCTGGACGAACTGCCTCAGTTGTTCAACGTCCTGACGGGCAGCATGTCCCTGGTCGGCCCGCGCCCGCCGCTGCCGGAGGAGGTGGCGGAGTACGACGAGGTCGAGCTGCGCCGGCTCACGGTACGGCCCGGGATGACGGGGCTGTGGCAGATCAGCGGACGCTCCGACCTCTCCTGGGATGAAACGATTCAGCTTGATCTCCAGTACGTGGACAACTGGTCCTTCACCAGCGATGTCGACGTCATGGGCCGTACCCTCCGCGCCGTCGTCGACGGCCGCGGAGCGTACTGAGGGGCCCGGGTTGAGATCAGTTCTGCTCCAGCCACCACCGGTAGGTGGAGGCGATGCCGTCGCGCAGCCCGATGCCGGGCTTCCAGCCCAGCGCGGTCAGGCGGGACACGTCCAGCAGCTTGCGCGGGGTCCCGTCCGGCTTGGACGTGTCCCAGGCGAGCCGGCCCTCGAATCCGGTCACCTCGGCGACCGTCTCGGCCAGCTCCCGGATGGTCAGGTCCTCGCCGCAGCCGATGTTGACGGGCTCGTCCCCGTCGTAGCGCTCCAGCAGCACCGCGCAGGCGGCCGCCAGGTCGTCGACGTGCAGGAACTCCCGGCGCGGGGTGCCGCTGCCCCACAGCGTGACCTCCTCGCGGCCCGCGGCGGCGGCCTCGTGGAAGCGCCGGATCAGTGCGGGCAGCACGTGCGAGGACTCCAGGTCGAAGTTGTCCCCGGGGCCGTAGAGGTTGGTGGGCATGGCGGAGACGTACGAGGCCCCGTACTGCTTGCGGTACGACTGGACCTGCACGATGCCCGCGATCTTCGCGAGGGCGTAGGCCTCGTTGGTGGGCTCCAGCGGCCCGGTCAGGAGGGCGTCCTCCGTGATGGGCTGCGGGGCGAGCTTGGGGTAGATGCAGGAGGAGCCCAGGAAGAGCAGGCGGCCCACCCCTGCGGCGTGCGACCCGCCGATGACGCTGAGCTGGATCCGGAGGTTGTCCTCCAGGAACTGCACCGGGTAGGTGCTGTTGGCCATGATCCCGCCGACCTTGGCGGCGGCCAGCACCACGGCGTCCGGGCGGACGTCCCTCAGGTACGCCTCCGTCGCGGCGGCGTCGCGCAGGTCGAGCTCGGCGCGGCCGCGGGTGAGCACCTCGTGGCCGTCGGCGGTGAGGCGGCGGACGACCGCGGACCCCACCAGGCCGCGGTGTCCGGCGACGAAGACGCGGGCGTGCGGGGGCAGGAGCGGCTGCGGATTAGTCATACCGCCGATGATGCCAGTCCGCCGAAGCGCGCCGACCCGGACTTACGGCGTCCCGCCCGTCGCACCGACCACACAGACCGCACACCGAGGCGCAGCCTCACAGGCAACAGCAACAACGGACCCCAGGGGGACCCATGGGCAAGACCGCACTGATCACCGGCGTCACCGGGCAGGACGGCTCGTACCTCGCCGAGCTCCTGCTCTCGAAGGGCTACACGGTGCACGGACTCGTGCGGCGGTCCTCCAGCTTCAACACGGAGCGGATCGACCACGTCTACCAGGACCCGCAGACGGCGAATCGTTCCTTCGTCCTGCACCACGCCGACCTCTCCGACGGCGTGGCCCTGGTGAACCTGCTGCGCGACATACGCCCCGACGAGGTCTACAACCTCGGCGCCCAGTCCCATGTCCGGGTCTCCTTCGACGCGCCCCTCTACACCGGCGACGTCACCGGACTCGGCGCGCTGCGGCTGCTGGAGGCCATCCGGGCCAGCGGCGTGGACACGCGCATCTACCAGGCCTCGTCCTCGGAGATGTACGGCTCCACCCCGCCCCCGCAGAACGAGGACACCCCGTTCCACCCGCGCAGCCCGTACGGCGCCGCGAAGGTCTTCGCGTACTGGACCACGGTCAACTACCGTGAGGCATACGACATGTTCGCCGTCAACGGGATCCTCTTCAACCACGAGTCCCCGCGCCGCGGCGAGACCTTCGTGACCCGCAAGATCACCCGCGCGGTGGCCCGGATCAAGGCCGGTCTCCAGGACCACCTCTACCTCGGCAACCTCGACGCCGTCCGCGACTGGGGCTACGCGCCCGAGTACGTCGAGGCGATGTGGCGGATGCTCCAGCAGGACGAGCCGACCGACTACGTGGTCGCCACCGGAGTCGCCGCCACCGTGCGGGAGTTCGTCGAGTCCTCCTTCGGCCACGCCGGCCTGGACTGGAACGAGCACGTCCGCTACGACCCCAAGTACGAGCGCCCCAGCGAGGTCGACGCCCTCATCGGCGACGCCTCCAAGGCGCGGGAGATCCTCGGCTGGAAGCCGACGGTCCTCGTGCCCGAACTGGCCCGCATCATGGTCGACGCGGACATCCGGCAGGTCGAGGACCAACTGGCGGGCGCGACCGTCCGAATCGACCGCTGAGGCCGTATATTTCGCCTACGATTTGCCGTGTCTCGGTCATGCCCGCGATGCTCCGCGGTCCTGACCGGGGCAAACCTGCCGTATGTCCTCGTGCGCCCTCTGTTCTGAACCCTGTTGATCCCAAGTTGGTATGCAGTGGGTCAAGTGAGGTGACCGGGCCTTCGCCCGCGTCCTAGTCTGCGCCGGGTACACATGGCTGTTCGTACAGTTCCAGCCATCAGACCGGGCGACTGCCCTGGGGGGTTCATGCGTAGATCCAGAGGGCTGACTGCTGCCCTCGCCCTGTCCCTGGCCGGTGCCGGCACCGGCCTGGGCGTCGTGCTGATGCCGGCGGCGTCGGCCATCACGCCGCCGGTGGCGTTCACCGCCGACGAGCTGCCCACCTGGCAGCCGAACGGCGTCGTCTTCGCCATGGCCGAGGCGAACGGAACCGTCTTCGCCGGCGGCACCTTCTCGGCCGTCCTCCCGCCCGACGCCGTCGGCGGCACCGAGCAGGAGGCCGTGAACTTCGTGGCGCTCGACGCCGCCACGGGCAACCCCACCTCCTGCAAGCTGGCGTTCACCGTCGGCGACGGCACCGCGACCGTCCGGGCGCTGGCCGTCTCCAAGGACGGCAAGACCCTGTACGCGGGCGGCTACTTCGGCGCCGTCAACGGCACCCCGGTCTCCAGCCTCGCGGCCGTCGACATCGAGACCTGCACCCCCAAGGCCTCCTTCCACCCCGGCGTGCCCGCCACCGTGCGCGCGCTGGAGGTCACCGACGACACCCTGTACGTCGGCGGCGACTTCGCCGCCGTCGAGGGCCAGACCCGCGAGCGGTTCGCCGCCGTGGACGCCTCCTCCGGCGCCCTCAAGCCCTTCACCGCCAACGCCGACGAGCCCGGTCGCGCCATCAAGGTCAGCAACGACGGCAAGCAGGTCCTGCTCGGCGGCGACTTCTTCACGGTCAACGGTTCCAACTCGCACGCCCTGGCCGTCGTCGACGCCACCACCGGGGCGGTCGCCAAGACCTACTCCACCATCCCGTCGAACTCGGTCGTCAAGGACATCGCCGCCGACTCCACGGGCTACTACACCGCCAACGAGGGCTCCGGCGGCGGCGTGTTCGACGGCCGCATCGGCCTCAACACCGACTTCAACGAGAAGTGGCGCGACCGCTGCCTCGGCGCGACCCAGTTCGTGCTCCCCTACGACGGCGTCCTCTACAGCGCCTCGCACGCCCACGACTGCTCCTCCGAGCTGGAGTTCCCCGACGGCAAGCGCAACTTCCTGATGGCCCAGCCGACCGACCACACCGGCGCCGCACCCGCCCCCGTGGACGGCTTCGTGCGCGGCCCGCGCAAGCTCGGCTGGCACCCGACCGCCAACGACGGCATCGGCGAGGGCATCGGCCCGCGCGTCCTGGCCGTGGCCGAGAAGTCCGACGTCAAGTACCTCTGGGTGGGCGGCGAGTTCACCCAGATCAACGGGAAGCCGCAGGCGGGTCTGACCCGCTTCGCGAACACCGGTGACGTCGGCGCGCCCACCACCCCGGTCGCCAGCGCCGCCGCCACCGGGCCCGGCGAGGTCCAGGTCCGCTGGCGCACCAGCTACGACCAGGACGACAGCAAGCTGACGTACCGGATCTACCGCAACGGCTCGGCCACCCCGATCCAGACCATGACCGCCGACTCCCTGGAGTTCGAGCGGCCGCAGGCCTCCTGGACCGACACCACCGTCAAGGCCGGCCAGTCCTACACCTACCGGGTGACCGCGACCGACGGCGCCGGCAACACCAGCGCCCTGTCGGCGACCGCCTCCGTGAACGTTCCGACGTCCGTCCAGGCCTACCCGGACAAGGTCCGCGCCGACGGCGCCAACCTGTACTGGCGCTACGACGACACCGTCAGCCCGTACGTGGCCGACTCCTCCGACGGCGGCAACACCAGCGGCATCCAGGTCAACGCCCCGGCGCTGAAGCAGAGCCCCGGCGCCGTCAGCGGCACCAGCACGGCCATGGGCTTCAACGGCACCAGCCAGCAGGTGTACAGCGACCACCGCCAGTTCGTGGGCAGCAGCTTCACCGTCGAGACCTGGTTCAGGACGAACACCACGCGCGGCGGCAAGCTGATCGGCTTCGGCAACAACACGGTCAACAACAGCGGCTCCTACGACAAGCAGCTGTACATGACCAACACCGGCCGCCTCGCCTTCGGCGTCTTCAACGGCTCGACCCGCACCATCACCACGGGCCTGTTCGAGACGTACAACGACAACAAGTGGCACCACGTGGTCGGCACCCAGGGCCCCGGCGGCATGACGCTCTACGTCGACGGCCAGAACAAGGGCACCAACAGCGCCACCACCTCCACCCCGTACGCCGGCTACTGGCACGTGGGCGGGGACAACCTCAACAGCTGGCCGAACCGTCCGACCAGCAACTTCTTCGCCGGCCAGATCGACGAGACGGCGGTCTACCCGACGGCCCTCACCCAGGCCCAGGTCAAGAACCACTACGACCTGGCCAAGGCGCCCACCGACACGGTCTCCAAGGTCCCCGCGGCCGAGGACACCTACATCAACCAGGGCGCCCCGTCCACGGCCTACGGCACCTCCACGCAGCTCGCGGTGCGAGGCACCTCCGCGTACGAGTCGTACCTGCGCTTCACCCTCCCGGCCGCCCCGGCCGGGCAGGTCCTGAAGGCCGCCTCGCTCCAGTTCAAGACCTCCACGCAGACCGGTGCGGGCACCACCGACACCGTCTCCGTGGTCCCGGTCACCGGCACCTGGAGCGGTGCGGGCACGACGTTCACCACCAAGCCCACCCTCGGCACCACCCCGCTCGGCAGCATCGCGGGCGTTCCGGACGGCTCGGCCCTCCAGAACGTCGAGCTGGACACCACCGCGCTCTCCGCGGTGCTGGGCAGCAGCTACAGCCTCGGCCTGACCAGCACGGGCACCGACGCGCTGTGGCTCTGGTCCTCGGAGTCGACCGCCGCGGACGCCGCTCCGCAGCTGATCCTCACCTTCGGCCAGAAGTAACCACCTGAGGACGTACGGGGCCCGGCGCGCAGACCGCCGGGCCCCGTACGCCTTCCCACCCCTCGGGAGCCCTCCATGCACCTCCGCTCCGCAACGGCGACCGCCGCCCTCCTCCTGGCCTCCGCCCTGGCCCTGACCGGATGCAGCTCCTCCGGCGACACCAAGGCCGACGCGGGCCCGGCCAGGCCGAAGCCGCCGGCCGCGTCACCGGCCCCGGACCCCGCGGACGCGAGCCCGTCGGCCCCCTCCGACCCGAACGCCAAGCCGGCCGGCCCGGTCCTTCCGGACGCCAGGCTCACCCCGAAGACGGGCAGCTTCAAGGAGAACGAGAAGAAGTACCTGAGCGGCCGCGTCCCGGAGAAGACGGACCCGGCGGCCGTCCTCCAGACCGGCCAGGAGACCTGCCAGCGGGTGGAGCGCACCGCGAAGCGCGACAAGGACGCGGCGGCCGCGTCGATCGCCTCGGGCGAGGTGACGGGCGCCAGGGACGCGATCACCTTCCTCTGCCCGGACCAGAAGCCGGTCCTGGACGCGGCCCAGAAGGGCTTCGGCGACGGCTCCCGCGAGAACCCCGCCCCCGGCACCTACCGCGCCGCCACCCAGACCACCACGTGCACCTGGGAAGCCAAGTCGAAGGACGGCACGGTCCTCACCTCGGGCCCGGAAACCCCGCCGAAGCCCGGGGACAGGATCACGGCCACCATCCCCGCAGGCGCAGCAACCTTCACCTCGACGAACTGCTACGCCTGGCTCCCGGCATGACAACCCCACTCACGGACGCCGCCGCACCCCCCCGGGGGTCCGGCGGCGTCCGCGCGTCGTCACGAAACCAGCGAGATGTTCCCGAGCGCGGTGGACCACTCGATCCCGGAGGCAGGCCGGATGTAGGCGAGCCGCACCCAGTGCTCCTGTCCTCCGTAGGTGCACACCTGCTCGAGCACAACGGCCATCAGGCGTCCCGTTCCCTTGCTCGGGATGTCCATCACGGTCCGCCCGAGCCAGGGGTGCCACTCGTGCCCGAAGGCGTCGTCAGAGGTCACGGAGGTCACAGGGCCTCCCGCGCACTCCCGGTCGGGGATCGGCGGAGGTGAGGAACCGGGCCCAGCCGCGTGCGGCCCGCACGAGCAGGCGGGGGCTCGGGCCGGGAGGGGGGTCGGGCAGGGGGCCCCTGCGGTCGCTGCGCGTGCGCGTTTCGTTCATGAGTGCAGGAAACTGCTCGACGTAGTGGACGCGTCACGGTCCGTGTGGACGTTTGGGGACGTCTCGGTCTACGGTGAAAACGTCCTGGCGTCCCGGTGGGAAGGCTCAACCCGTGGCCAACGAGCGCCTGCGCGCTGCCATTTCGGCGAGCGCGGCCACCATCCAGTCGGTTGCCGCCCAGATCGGGGTCGATCCCAAAACGGTGGAACGCTGGATCACGACGGGCCGCACACCGCACCGGACCCATCGCTGGAAGGCCGCGACGTTCCTCGGCGTCGACGAGCTCTACCTCTGGCCGACCGTTGCCCGGCAGACCGAGACGGCGAGTGCCTCGGAGCTCGTCACCTACTACCCGCACCGCGGCGTCGTGCCGGCCGATCTGTGGTCGTCGTTGATCGACAACGCGGTGAGCCATATCGAAGTCCTCGTCTAAGCAGGCCTGTTCCTGTTCGACAGTCATCCCGAACTCGCGGACCGGCTCGCCCGGAAGGCGCGGGCGGGAGCGCAGGTGCGCGTCCTTCTCGGCGATCCCGCATCCGAGGTGATCCGGCAACGCGGCGAGGAGGAGGGGATCGGTGCGGACCTCGCCGCGCGATCGCGCATGACGCGCCGCTACCTCGAACCGGCCATGACGACTCCGGGAGTGGAGGTCCGGCTGCACGAGACGATCCTCTACAACTCGCTCTACCGATTCGACGACGACGTACTCGTCAACCCCCACGTACTCGGCGCGCCCGCAGGCCAGAACCCGGTCCTGCACTTCCGTTACATCCCGGGCGGCCGGAGTTTCCGGCACTACATGAAGAGCTTCGACTACGCCTGGGAACGCGGCACGGCGGCCTAGGCTGATCGGCATGGCCCGTGTCGACTACTTCAACGACCCGAACGCGCCCGAGGCGAACAGCATCGTCCCGTCCGTGACCGTCGTGGCCCAGGACGGCGAGGGGCGGGTCCTGCTCATCCACAGGACCGACAACGGTCTGTGGGCCCTGCCCGGCGGGGGTGTGGACACTGGCGAGTCCGTCGCGGAGGCCGCCGTGCGCGAGACCCGCGAGGAGACGGGGTTCGAGGTCGAGGTGACCGGCCTGATCGGCCTCTACACCAACCCCCGCCACGTCATCGCGTACGACGACGGGGAAGTGCGCCAGCAGTTCTCGATCTGTTTCTCGGCCCGCATCGTGGGCGGCGCTCCCCGGACGAGCAGAGAGAGCCGGGAGGTCGCCTTCCTCGCCCCTGGCGATCTGGACGGCATGCGGATCCACCCGTCGATGAGGCTGCGCATCGAGCACGGCCTCGCCCGCCGGACCGAGCCCTACATCGGCTGACCGGAGAGACGGGCGTGCGTCCGGGCGACCGCTGCCGCCAGGGTGGGGGTCGCCGTGCTGATCGCCGCATGGACCGCGCTGCCTGGCGTGTACCGAATCAGGATCTCATTGATGCGGTCCGTGAAGGCGAAGCGCTGGCCGGCCGGGCCCGTCGTCATGTCTGCACAGGTCAGGGCATCCAGGAGGACCGCATCGGCCCGGTCGTACACGGCGAGTTCCCCCGCTAGCCCGCGTTGTTCGGCCTCGTACACGGCCCCCGAGTGGTGGGCGACCAGGCCGACAAGCCGGGCAGGGGCGTCCAGCGCCGCCAAGTACCGTGCGCCGTCGAGCGGGTGGAACCCGGTTTCACGGAGCGCCGGCGCGTACCCGATGTCGTGCAGCCAAGCCGCCGCGATCAGCAGCTCCCGTTCTGCAGCGGGAACAGCTGGGGCCAGCTCACGCGCGCGCTCCGCGACCGCCTGCGTGTGCAGCCAGCGGTCGCCCAGTGGAGGCAGGAGGGCCGCGGCCAGCCGGGCCGCTCCCCGGGCGGAGTCCAGTACGGATGGGGCCATGGCCTCCACCGTATCGATCCGGGTCCCTCCCCGCCCCTAGCGGCTGATGTCCCCGTACACCCCGAGCAGGGTGTCCAGGACCGCGTCCATCGAGAAGGAGCTCGCCGCCAGTTCGCGGGCCGCCTTCGACGCCGCGCCGTTCTCCCACGGGTCCAGGAGGTCCAGGACCGCCTCCGCCACGCCCTCCGGGCCCGGGTCCACGGCCCGGCCCGCGCCGGACGCCGCGATGTCGCGGGCCAGGCCGTTGGAGTGGGTGACCACCGGGGGTACGCCCACCGCCAGGGCCTCCAGGACCGACATGGGGAAGGGTTCGTCCACCGAGGGGAGGACGTAGACGTGGGCGCGGCGCAGCTCCGTGAGGACCTCCGCGGTGGAGAGGGCGCCCGGGACCGTGAAGCGGTCCGCAAGGCCCAGGGCGGTGATGCGGGCGCGGACGGCCGCGAGTTCGCCCTCGTCCGGGCCCGCCACCACGAACCGCGCGTCCGGGTGGACGGCCAGGACCGCCGGGGCCGCGTCCACGAAGTCCACCGGGCGCTTGCGGGCCTGGAGGCGGGCCGAGTACAGGATGCGGGGCGGGCCGCTCGGCGGCGGGCGCTCCTCCTGGTACGGGGTGCCGTTGACCAGGCGGACCGCCTGCGCGAGCGGCGGGGTGCCGACCACCGCGTCCAGGTCCGTGCGCTCGTGCGGGGTCAGGTGCAGGACCGCGTCCGCGCCGCGCAGCAGGCGGCGGACCGCCACCGCGTCCAGGACCTTCGCGAGGAGCCGGTCGCTGGGGTCGACCATGCCGTGGGTCTGGAGGACCAGGGGCCTGCCGGCGCGCAGGGCCGCCAGGGCGAGCGGGAGGGTCACGAGGTCGCGGGCCAGGTGGACGTGGACGACGTCCGCCTCCCGCACCAGGCGGGCCGCCGAGGCCAGCAGGGCCGGGGAGGTCATCCCGCTGAAGCCCAGCGGCAGCAGGCGGCGGGCCGGGAAGAGCTTCGCCGGGACGCCCTCCACCGAGGCCGGCCAGGGGTCGAAGCCTTCGCCGAGGGCCACGAGCCGCGCCTCGTGGCCCCGTTCCCGCAGCCCCTTGGCCAGGTTCAGGGCCACCCGAACCGGGCCGCCGAAGGCGTGCGAGGGGGAGTGGAGGGTGACGGCGTGCAGGATCTTCACTTGGGCTCCTCCACCGGGCGGCGGCTGCCGTCCCGGGTCTGCAGGGTCAGGGCGGGGAGGTCCTTGTGGACCACCGACCCGGCGCCGGCCACCGCGCAGCGGCCCACCGTCACGCCCGCCAGCACCGTCGCCCGCACGGCCACCCACGCGCCGTCCTCGACGGTGATCGGGGCGTTGCGGTAGCGGAAGTCGGCGGCCCGGTGGTCGTGCGAGCCGGTGCACAGCATCGACTCCTGCGACAGGCAGACGTGCGCGCCGATCTCCACCGGCTCCAGGTTGAGCAGCCAGACGCCCTCGCCGATCCAGGTGTGGTCGCCGACCTTCAACTTCCACGGCCACAGCACGCGCACCCGGTGGCGGATCAGCACGCCCTCGCCGATCTCCGCCCCGAACGCCCGCAGCAGCGCCACGCGCAGCCGTGCCGGGCAGAACCAGGCCATGAAGAGGGTGTTCATGACCGCGAACCACAGGGCCTGCGTCAGCAGTCCCCGCCCCTTGTCGTATCCGCCCAGCGTGAAGGCAGGAAGATTGCGCACCGGTCGCCCCCGTCGTCCCACGCGCCTCCCCTGGCGCGGAACGCTCAGATTAGACTGCGCGCGGATCACGCACACGGGGTGGGGGCAAAGGTGGCTACGGACATACGCACGCCCGGTGTGAAGGAGGCGCCGCCGACACCCGGGGACGAGGCGCAGTGGGGGCGGGTCACCACCCCGCGCACGCTGCTCTCCCGAGCGCTGTCCGTGCCGCTCGCGCTCGGATTCACCGTCTTCCTGCCGGTGTTCGTCGCCGCCCAGTCCGGCGACGGCCAGGAGGACGCCGCCTTCTGGCTCCAGTTGCTGCTCACCATGTACGCGGGCGCCCGGCTCTCCGCCATGGTGCTGACCAGCCGCCGCAAGCTCCTCCAGGGGTCCTTCTGGCTCTTCGTCTACATGGCGATGGGCGTGGCGCCGCTCGCCCAGGCCGTGTTGGGCCGGGTTCCGACGCCCGTCGTCGGGCCGCGCTCCGACCTCACCCTCGCCATCGGGCTGGTGCTCCTCGGCTGTGCGGCCTTCGACGTCGGCGTGCTGCTGGCCCGGCACCGGCCGGCGGGCCGCGCGGGCGGCTCCCCGCGGGAGTCCCGCCCCGTCATGGCGCACCGGCGGCGGCTCCAACTCCTCACCGCCATCGCCTTCGTGTGCAGCGCGGCGTTCATCGTCAAGCTGGGCGGCCCCGCCGTGTTCTTCTCCAGCCGCCAGGAGATCATCGCCGGCATCCAGGACGCGGGCGTCTCCAACGGCGACGGACAGGCCGGCCAGGCCCTGCTGCGCGGCTTCGGCACCGTCCCCGCACTGCTCGCCATGCTGCTGTACACGCGGTGGCTGATCACCTCGACGTACGCACGCCGCAAGGTGTCGGTCATCGTCACCTGGGCGGGGCTCCTCGCCCTCAACCTCGTCGTCAACAACCCGGTCTCGAACCCGCGCTACTGGTTCCTGACCGTCATGTTCGCGATGCTGTTCACCCTCTTCCCGGTCAGCGCCGCCATGTACCGCGTCGCCCTGTCCATGGCCGTGGTCGTCGCCCTCCTCGTCTTCCCCTTCGCGGACCGCTTCCGCTACGACGAGAAGAACTACAAGCCCGTCGAGACGACCTCGTTCCTGGAGCCCATGGCGCTCAAGGACTACGACCAGATCGGCATGTTCGCGAACACCATCACCTTCGCCGACTCCGGCCCCGGCCACTCCTACGGCCGCCAGCTCGCCGGCTCCGTCCTCTTCGCGGTGCCCCGCTCGGTGTGGCCCGGCAAGCCGCGCGACACGGGCGTGATGGTCGGCCAGTGGATGGGCACGGTCAACACGAACCTCTCCTCCCCGATCTGGGCGGAGCTGTGGCTGGACTTCGGCCCCCTGGGCATGGGCGCCGGCCTGCTGGCCGTCGGGTACGCCGCCGCGCGCGTCGACCGCCGCTACGCCAAGCGCGCCACCCGCAGCTCGCCGCCCGGCAGCCTGATCTCGGTGGTGGTCCCGCTGGTCGCCGGGTACTCCTTCATCCTGCTGCGCGGGCCGCTCCTCCAGGCCTCGGGCCGGGTCGCGATCGCCGCGATGTGCCTCGCGCTCGTGGCCACGTACCGCACGGACCAGAACACCACCCTGCGCCGGTGACCCCGGGCCGCGGGCCCGCCGGATCCCCGCCGCCCCCGCCGGATCCCCGCGCTCCCGGCCGCGGGCATGCGGGACCCTGGCCGGGCGCGCAGCATGGAAGCAGTACGCGAGCAGCCCACGCCCCCGTACGCCGGGAGCCCCGCATGGACCACCGCCCGCCGGCCGGCCGGCGCCGGGCGGCCTCCGTGGTCGCCACGGGAGTCCTGGCAGCCGTTCTGACCGCCGCGCCGGCCGGTGCGGCGCACGCCTCCACCGGAGGCAACCACGAGGAGATCACCCGGGCCGCGCTGCCCTGGCAGCCGCTCACCCTGACCGCGATGGCCGACACCCGCGACGGGGCGGTCAACGCCGACGACCGCGGTCCCTACGTCGACATCGGCCCCCTGCACTGCGACAACGCCGACTACCTCGCCCCCCGCTACGACCCCCGGTACCCCCGCACCCGGGCCGAGGCCACTGCCGAGCTCCTCGCCTGCGTCCGCTCCGCCGTCGCCCGCTTCCGCAACGCGGTCCGGGCCGCGGACGGCCTCGTCGACTCCGACGGCCGGGTGCGCGCCGACCAGAGCGACCTGTCCACCCCCTGCACCTGGTCCGGGCGCTCCGACCGGGCCAAATGCGCCGTCCTGGAGCAGCTCGGCCGCGGCTGGCACCAGATCGAGGACTTCTACGCGCACTCGAACTGGGCCGACCGGGCCGCTCCCGGCCCGATCGGCCCCGACAACCCGCCCGGCCTGGGGCGCACGGACGTGGCGCCGTTCCTCGACATCCGCCGCTACAGCACGATGAAGGACACCGACTGGATCCGGCAGGTGCGGGAACTGATCCCCGAGGACCTCACCACCGGCTGCTACCCCGACGCCGATTCCACCGGCGCCAGGAGCCTCGACTGCCGCGGCCGCGTCACCCACAACCGCGCCCTGAACAAGGACACGGCCGCGTCCCTCCGCTCGCGGACCGACGACAACTTCCACCGCGCCACGGCCGGCGCCACCGCCGAGGTCAGCCGCCAGTGGAAGGGCTTCGAGGCCGCACTGCGCGCGGCGTACCCCGGGCACCGGCGCGGCGAGCAGATGATCTGCGCGCTCACCCACGACACCCAGGCCGCCGCCTGCCCCTGACGCGCGGGCCCGGCGCGGCTACGCCGCGTCCTGCGCGGCGGCCGGTGCCGGGACCGGGGCCGGCGGCTCCAGCCGGGCGACCCGCAGCCAGCCCGCCGCCGCCTTCGCCGCGGAGCCCAGGGCCAGGCCCCAGGCGGCCCCGGCCACGCCCCAGGCGGCGTACCCGCCCAGCAGCAGGAGCACCGACAGCAGCGAGAACACCACCTGCAACGACAGGGTGGCCTTCGGGTTCAGCACCCGCAGGGTCAGCAGCGCACAGGTCCCCAGGCCCATCACGGCGTACTGGGCGCCCGTCGCCGGAAGGAGCGCGGAGGCCGCCTCCCAGGTGTCTCCCAGCAGCTGCCGGCCCAGCCGGTCCGGCAGCGCGTACAGCACGGCCGCCCACCCGGCGCCGACCAGCGCGAGGACGGCGCCCGTCAGGGAGGTCAGCCGGACCACGCCCCGCTTGCCGGAGGCCCGCCCGACGATCGGCGGCCCGAAGGCGTTCGCCGAGTTGAACAGCACGTTCAGCGGACCGAACAGGGTCGTGGCCCCGCGCAGCGCGCCCACCGCCAGCGGGGTCGCGAAGGCCCCGAGACCCAGCACCGCGAGCTGGCTGGAGCCGTTGCCCACGGCGAACTCGACCACGAACCGCTGCCCGAGGTGCCCGCGCCGCAGGTACGGCCGGACATCGGCGCGGGTGCCCCGTACGTACGGCCGCAGCAGCCACAGGCCCAGCCCCAGCGCGGGCAGCGCGGACAGCCCCCACACCAGCACCAGCCGTCCCGCCGAAGCCCCCTGCGGCTGGACGGCCAGCGCCGCGACCACGCACACCAGCCGCAGCGCGTCGGCGGCCAGCGCCCGCTCGGGCACCCGTAGGGCGGAGAAGCAGTACCGCAGCCCGTCCTGGACGAGGACCGGCGCCAGGACGAGCCCCAGGGCGGCGAACGCCCCGCCGGCGTCCCCCGGCACCAGGGGGCCCGCCGCGGCCAGCAGCAGCCCGGCCACGGCGGCCGCGCCGGCCGTGAACAGCACCGAGGAGCGGCACACCGCCCCCAGCCCCGTGCCCTTCTCCAGCACCACGGTCTGGCCGACGTAGGCCATGTTCAGCCCGAGGAGCACGCTGAAGGCCACGTACACCATCGAGAAGTCGGCGAAGCCCGACGCCGAGGACAGCCGGGCGGCCAGCACCAGCACCAGGATGTTCGTGGCGCTGGAGGCGGCCTGGTCCAGGACCGAGGAGACCGCGGCGAGGCCCCGCCGGCTCACCGCCGGCCCGAACGGACCGTGCGCAGGGCCACGGTGTCGCCGCCCTCGCCCGGGAGCAGCCCCCCGGCGGCGTCCGCCTCGTGGGCCGCCGGAGGCTGCACGCCCCCCGGGGCGGAGGCCGCGGACGCCCCCTTGCCCCTGCCGCGCTTCTCGCCCGGCAACGGGGAGTGCAGCACCGCGCCCAGCACGGTCCCGCCGGCCCCGCTGATCAGCTCGCGGATCCGGGCCAGGTCGCTGCGGTGCACCGCGCGCGGGTCGCAGACCACCAGGACCCCGTCGACGCGGTCGACGAGCGCGAGCGCGTCGGCGTACGAGAGCACCGGCGGCGCGAGCACGACCACGGTGGAGTTGGGGGAGTCGGCCTCGGAGATCAGCCGGGTCGCGCGCGGGGAGGTCAGCGCGCGGGCCACGTTGCGCACCCGGTCGCCCGGGATCAGGTCGAAGGCGCCCGACTCCCCGGCGTCCACCACCAGCTGCCGTCCGTCCGGCCAGTCGGACTCGGGCCCGCCCGTACCGGGGCCGCCGGTCATCCGGCTCCAGCGCGGCCGCCCGCCCGCGTCCGTCGGCAGCTGGCTGGCCAGCACCGGCGTGCGCAGGTCGGCCTCGATCAGCAGCACGTCCTTGCCGGTCTCGGCGAAGGAGGCGGCCAGGTTCACGGCCACCGCGGCGGCCGTCTCGCTGCTGCCGCGCGGCGCGACGACCAGCAGCCGGCGCCGGTCGGCGAAGCGCGCGTCGTAGGCCAGCCGGAAGGCCACCGAGCGGTACTCCTCGGCGAGCCGCGGATCGGCCTCGCCGGCCGCGAGCAGCGGACCGCCGCCCGTCTTGTCCCGGGGCAGGTAGCCCAGGACGGGCGCGCGCAGGGCCCGGGCCACGTCGCCCTCGGAGCGCGGCGCCGGGTCGAAGACCAGCCGCACCCAGGCGGCGAGCAGGCCGAGGGCCAGGCCCGTGGCCGTGCCGAGCGCGAGCGACATGGGGATGCCCGGGCCGTCGGCGGCGGCGGGCGGGGCCGCGGGGCTGGTGACCCGTCCCGGGGTCATGTCCAGGGCCTGGAGCTTGGTGATGTTGTTGTTGAGGGTGTTGACCTTGCTCTGGAGGTCGGTCTTGGAGCCCAGAGCCGCGTCGCGGGCCGCGCCCGCCGGCATGGCGTTGATCTGCTTGGCCAGGTCGTCGAGCTGCTTGGCGACGGGGTCGCGCTGGTCCGCGTAGCCCTTCACCATCGTGTTGCGGGTGACGTCGAGGGCTTCCTGCCGCTTGTGCAGGTAGGCCTGGGCCATGCCGTTCGCCCGCTTGGCGGCCTCCTTGGGGGAGGAGGCGGTGTAGGTGAAGCGGAGCACCATCGTCTGCGGCGGGTTGGTCACCTGGAGGCCGGCGCGCAGCGCGGGCACGCCCTTGTCCGGGACGCCGAGCGTCTTCGCGGCCTGCTCGGCTATGGAGCTGGAGAGGGCGACCTGCCGCTCGGAGCCGATGTTGATCGCCTTGTCGGGCGCCAGGCTCGGGTTGAACGGGTCGTCGGTGGGGGCCCGCAGCACCACGTCCGCGACCGCCACGTAGGTGTCCGCCGTGGAGATGCCGAGGTAGACGCCGCCCAGCAGGCCGATGCCCACGCCGGCGCCGAGCAGCCGGCGGTAGCGCAGGAGCTGCCTGAACTGGTCCCTCAGGAGGTCCGGTTCGTCCTCGGGCGGGGCCGCTGCCGGGCGGTTCGTCTCGGTCACGACTGGGGACCCCCAAGTGCTTCGTCGATCAGTGCGTCGATGCGGGCCAGGCCCGCTTCACGGCTCAGGTGGGCCGCCACGTGGACGGGACCGGCCGCGCCCAGTGCGTCCGCGCCCTCGGGGTCCTCCGCCAGGGACCGGACGGCCCCCAGCAGGGCCTCGGGGTCCTCCGGCGGTACGAGCACCCCGGCGCCCGAACGCTCCACCTCCTGAGCGGTCCCGCCCTGCGCCGCGACGGAGGCGACGACGGGCCGGCCGGCCTGGAAGTAGGAGGTGAGCTTGGACGGAACGCTCATGTCCAGCACGGCCGCGTGCTGCGTGACCGCGAGCACGTCCGCCGCGGCGAGGATATCCGGGAACTCCCCGTCGGCGGCAGGGGGGATGATGTCCAGGTTGGGCACGTCGGCGGCCAGGGCCGCGAGGGCCGCGCGCCGGCTGCCGTCGCCCATCAGGACGAAGCGGACGCGGGGGTCGAGCCGCGCGGCGCCGACGAGGACCTCCAGGCCCTGCTTGAGGCCCATGTTCCCGGAGTGCAGCACCACGGTCTGGTCCGGCGCCCAGCCCAGGTGGTGGCGGGTCTCCGCGCGCGGCCGGGTGGGCCGGGGGACGTGCGACCAGTTGGGCACCAGGCGGATCCGCGCGGGGTCCACGCCCATGCCGACGACCCGGTCCACGAAGGTCTCGTGGATGACGCCGACCAGCGCGGCCCGCCTGAGGGCGTACGCCTCCGCCCGCCCGGCCAGCGCGGCCGCCTTGTCCCCGCCGCTGATCCCGCTCTGCGCGGCCGCGGCCCCCATCAGGTCCTGGACCACCGGGACGAACGGGACCTTCCAGCGGGCGGCGAGCCGCGCGGCGAGCACCCCGCCGGCCAGGCTGGGCATCTGGGCCATCACCGCATGCGGCCTCGGCATCCGGGGCGGGGCCACGGCACCGTGCAGCAGAATCGATCCTTCGAACAGGGCCCGCTTCACGGCGGTCTGCTGCGCCGGCACGGTGTGCGCGCGCCGGTGCACGGTGACCCCGGCTCGCCGTTCGGTGCGCCGCAGCGCCCCCTTGTACTCGGGTTCCAGGGACCAGGCCGGGTAGTGCGGCATCCCCGCGAGGACGTGGGTGTCGTGGCCGCTACTCGCCCAGTGCTCCGCGATCTGGGTGGCGTACGGGCCTATGCCCGCGTGCTCCGGGGCGTAGTTGGTGGAAACCAGCAACAGCCGCCGGTGGCCGGATGTGGACACTGAACGTCCCCTTCTCCCCTGGATGATGCGCACGTCACCCTATGCGTTCACCGTCGGGCAGTGGAACGTGCGCGCTATTGTCTGGTAATTCCGCCGCACCGGGGGGTGCGGCCTGTGGGGGGTTATTCATGACGGAGCATCACATGTCCGATGCCGCGCGGTCCGCGCGCCGGCCGTACCGGGTGGGCTACGCCCCCGGTGCCTACGACCTGTTCCACATAGGACACCTCAACATCCTCCGGCACGCCCGCAGCCAGTGCGACTACCTGGTGGCGGGCGTGGTCTCGGACGAGATGGCCGAACTGGCCAAGGGCCGCCGTCCGATGATCCCGCTGGTCGAGCGGCTGGAGATCGTCCGCAGCGTCAAGTACGTGGACGCCGCCTTCGTCGAGACCGTCCCGGACAAGGTCGAGACCTGGAAGCAGGTCCGCTTCGACGTCATCTTCAAGGGCGACGACTGGCGGGGCACGCCCAAGGGGGACAAGCTGGAACGGGACTTCGCCGCCCACGGGGTCGACGTCGTCTACTTCCCCTATACCGTGCACACGTCCAGCACCCAGCTGCGCCGGGCCCTGGACGCCCTCGCCCAGCCGCAGGCCGTTCCGCTGCACCAGCCGCCGGCCGGACCCCTCACCGCCGAACGGCGCTGAGCTCCCGGAACCACTTCGCCAGGAACGCCAGCAGGAACAGCGCGGCGACCGCGCCCAGACCCGCGTACGCCCAGCGGAACAGCGCCCCGCCGCCGAGCAGCAGGAACACCAGGCAGAACACCCCGTAGTCCACGGGGAGCAGCGCCACCGCGCGCAGGGTCGACGGCGCGGCGGCGGGGCTCCCCGGTGCGGCCCCGGGCTTGAGCTTCTCGGTCAGCAGCCCGCCGAAGAAGGTGACCACCGCGGCGAACTGGAAGGCCGGCGGCACCAGCAGCCAGCCGTCCGCGCCCGTGCCGTACGCGTCGGGGAAGCGGTAGAAGGCGATGAGCACGCAGGAGTGCAGCGCGGTCAGCTTGGCGGCGTCCACGACGTGGTCCAGCCATTCGCCCGCCGCGCTGCCGCCCCCGCGCAGCCGGGCCAGCTGCCCGTCGGCGGAGTCGAAGGCGAAGCCGGCCGCGAGGGCGGCCCACACGGCGACCCCCAGCCCCCACGAGGGCGCGGCGAGGGCGACCGCCGCCACGGCGGCGAAGCTGAACGCGGCGCTGACCAACGTCACCTGGTTGGGTGTCAGCCCCAGCGCATACGACCCGGCGGCCAGGTAACGGCCGGCGGGCCGGTTCACGAACCGGGAGTAGAGCGACACGCCCTTCGCCGACTTCTGCGCCCCGCGCAGCTCCCGCAGCGCCGTCCCCACCCTCGACATGCGTACTCCCCCTCGTGTGCCCATGTGTTCGTATGTTCACGGAAAGGGCACATCATCGCAGGGCGAACGGGGCGGCGGACCCCCCGCGGCCCGGCCGCCTCCCCTCAGCCCGCCACCCGCAGCAGCAGCACCGACCGCGCCGGCACCGTCAGCGGCCGCCCGCCCCTGTGCCGGGTCCCCGGCGCGGCCTCCTGCTCCTCCCGCGAGGTGTCCAGCACCAGCTCGTACTCCCCGGCCCACGGCGGCCCCGGCAGCACCCACTCCACCGGCCGGTCCCCGGAGTGCAGCAGCGCCAGGAAGCTGTCGTCCGCCACCTGCCGCCCCTGCTCGTCCCGCCCGGGGATGTCCCGCCCCGACAGGTACAGCCCCACCGCGGACGCCGGCGCGTACCAGTCCCGCTCCGTCATCTCCGCCCCCGCCGGGGTGAACCAGGCCAGGTCCCGCAGCCCGTCCGCGCCCTGCGCCCGCCCCGAGAAGAACGCCCGCCGCCGCAGCACCGGATGGGCCCGGCGCAGCGCGACCAGCCGCCGGGCCAGCGCGAACAGCCCGCTCCACGCCGGATCGGACAGCAGCGACCAGTCCACCCAGCCCGTCTCGTTGTCCTGGCAATAGGCGTTGTTGTTGCCGCCCTGGGTCCGCCCGAACTCGTCCCCTGCCACCAGCATCGGCACGCCTGTCGACAGCAGCAGCGTGGTCAGCAGGTTGCGCAGCTGCCGCCGGCGCAGCGCGGCGATCCGCGGATCGTCCGTCTCGCCCTCGGCCCCGCAGTTCCACGACCGGTTGTCGTTGGTCCCGTCCCGGTCGCCCTCGCCGTTCGCCTCGTTGTGCTTGCGCTCGTACGACACCAGGTCGCGCAGGGTGAACCCGTCGTGCGCCGTCACGAAGTTCACCGAGGCGTAGGG
Source organism: Streptomyces sp. NPDC001373 (assembly GCF_042895815.1). NCBI lineage: Bacteria > Bacillati > Actinomycetota > Actinomycetes > Kitasatosporales > Streptomycetaceae > Streptomyces > Streptomyces sp. NPDC001373. Next base: position 323,219 of record NZ_JBIAWQ010000001.1, on the reverse strand, counting down.
CCGCCGCCCGCCCCAGGCGTACAGGTCGCTCGACCCCGACAGCCGGTACCCCAGGTCCCGTACGTCGGGCAGCGCGCCCCGCCAGAAGTCCCGCACGGCGTCGCGGTAGCGGTCGTTCCACTCCGTCCACAGTGGCGGGAACGCCCCCACCTGGTAACCGCCCGAGCCCACGTCCCACGGCTCCGCGATCAGCTTCACCCGGCGCAGCACCGGATCCTGGGCGATCACCGCGAGGAACGGCGACAGCATGTCCACGTCGTGCATGGACCGGGCCAGAGCCGCCGCCAGGTCGAAGCGGAAGCCGTCCACCCCCATCTCCGTGACCCAGTACCGCAGCGAGTCGGTGATCAGGCGGAGCACGTGCGGCCGCCCGGCGTGCAGGGTGTTTCCGCAGCCCGTGTAGTCGGCGTAGCGGCGCTGGTCGGACTGGAGCCGGTAGTAGCCCCGGTTGTCGACGCCCCGCAGTGACAGGGTCGGGCCCAGCTCCCCGGCCTCCGCCGTGTGGTTGTAGACCACGTCCAGGATGACCTCGATCCCCGCCGCGTGCAGGGCCCGCACCATCCGCTTGAACTCACCCACCTGCTGCCCGGCGGTCCCGCTGGCCGAGTACCCGGCGTGCGGGGCGAAGTAGCCGACCGAGTTGTAGCCCCAGTAGTTGCGCAGTCCCCGCCGGAGCAGGTGGTCCTCGTGCGCGAACTGGTGCACCGGCAGCAGCTCCACCGCCGTCACCCCCAGCCCCACCAGGTGCTCCACCGCCGCCGGATGCGCCAGCCCCGCGTAGGTGCCGCGCAGCTCCGGGGGAACACCCGGATGGCGCATGGTGAACCCGCGCACGTGCAGCTCGTAGATCACCGAATCGGCCCAGGGCGTCTTCGGCCGGACGTCGTCCGCCCAGTCGTCGTCATCGTGGACGACGACCCCCTTCGGGACGAACGGCGCCGAGTCCCGGTCGTCGCGCACGGTGTCCGCGATGTACTGCTGCGGCCAGTCCCGGACGTGCCCGTACACCTCCGGCGGCAGCGAGAAGTCCCCGTCGACGGCCCGCGCGTACGGGTCCAGCAGCAGCTTCGCGGGGTTGTACCGGGCCCCCGTCCAGGGGTCCCAGCGCCCGTGCACCCGGAACCCGTACCGCTGCCCGGGCCGCACGCCCGGCACGAAGCCGTGCCAGATCTCGTGCGTCAGCTCGGTCAGGGTGCAGCGGGTCTCCGTGCCCAGGGCGTCGAACAGGCACAGCTCCACCGCCTCCGCGCCCTGCGCCCACAGCGCGAAGTTGGTGCCCGCGACCCCGCCGGGGCCCTCGTGGAACCGGGCCCCCAGCGGATGCGAGGACCCCGGCCACACCGGTGGCCCCGGGTGCGCGGCCGCCCGCAGCACCCGCGCCTGGACGCGGTCCCGTACGGCGTCCATGTCGGGGCCGCCCCGGGGGGCGGCCTCGGTGGTATCGCTGGCGGCGGCATCCACCGCCTCTTGCTCGGCTGCGCTCGACACTGCCCGCCTCCACGGCTCCTGGGTACCGGCGGGGGGAGTGCGGCCCGGCGTCCCGGCCACGGCCCGCCCCCGTCTGGTCCTTCCCACTGTTCTGCCCTGACTGCCGTACCCGGAACGTGTCCGGCCCTCACGTTTCCCCCGGAGGGCCCCCGTCGTTGGACGGGACGTGACACTTCTGACGAGGCGGGCAGGGGCGGGATGGGCCGCCGTGGCGGTGTGGGCGGCGCTGCTGGGCGGGCTCACCGGCTGCACCGGGGACGGCGGGTCCCCGGTCGAGGTGGCGCTGCCCGGCAAACCCCGCTCGCCCGACGAGGCCATCCGCATCACCCCCGCCGACAACGCCAAGGGGGTCCCGGCCGACGGTCCGCTGCGGGTCAACGTCCCTGAGGGCCGACTGGAACGGGTCGTGGTCACCAAGGTGGAGGACGCCCAGCAGGAGCAGGTCCCCGGGTCCATCGCCGCGGACGGGCTCAGCTGGAGCCCCGACCCGGAGGCCGGGCGGCTCTCGCTCGCCGCCAAGTACACCGTCGACGCGGTCGCCCTCGACGGGCACGACCGCCGCCAGGCCCGCCACACCACCTTCACCACCTACGTTCCCGAGGAGCGGTTCATCGGCTACTTCAAGCCCGAGAACCGCTCCACCGTCGGCACCGGCATGATCGTCTCCTTCAACTTCAGCCGGGGCGTCAAGTACCGCGCCGACGTCGAGCGGGCCATCACCGTCACCTCCGAGCCGGCCGTGCCCGTCGTCGGCCACTGGTTCGGCTCCGAGCGCCTGGACTTCCGGCCCAAGGAGTACTGGAAGCCGGGCACCCAGGTCACTGTGAGGATGAAGCTGCGCGACGTCGAGGGCGCGCCGGGGGCGTACGGCATCCAGGACAAGAGCATCCGGTTCACCATCGGCCGCTCCCAGGTCTCCACCGTCGACGCGGCGGCGCACACCATGGAGGTCCGGCGCGGCGGCGAGCTGCTGTCCACCATCCCCATCAGCGCCGGCGCCCCGAAGAACACCACCTACAACGGCAAGATGGTGGTGACGGAGATGTTCGACGTCACCCGGATGAACGGCGCCACCGTCGGCTTCACCAGCGACGACGGCAAGGGCGAGTACGACATCCCCGACGTCCCGCACGCCATCCGGCTCACCGCCTCCGGGACCTTCCTGCACGGCAACTACTGGGCCAGCCCCGACACCTTCGGCACCACCAACACCAGCCACGGCTGCGTGGGCCTGCGCGACGACAAGGGCGGCGGCTCGGACACGCCGGCCGGCTGGTTCTTCGACCGGACCCTGATCGGGGACGTGGTGGAGGTCGTGAACTCCCAGGACAAGACCGTGGCGCCGAACAACGGGCTGGGCGGCTGGAACATGTCCTGGGCCGACTGGGTCGCGGGCTCCGCCATCAGCTGACGGGCGCCGCAATCGAGTGATCGCCGGACCGGAATACCGTAGCCGGGGAGTGTCGTCCGTCCGCCACGCCGGGCCCCGCCCGCAGCCTGGCAGGGCCGTCAGCCCATGCTGCCGGCCGGGCTGCGCGAGCGGCTGCTGTGGAACTTCCCCGACGTCCGCACGGTCGGCATCGCCGGCTCCGCCCGGCTCGGCGGCAGCGTCCTGATCGGCCCGGATTGCTCCCTCGCGACCGTTTCCGTCATCGGCGTCAACGGCTGCTTCTTCACCGCCGGCAGCGTCACCCACACCAGCCCGACGGAGACCACGGGCCTCGGAGCCGAGTTCCACGCCCACCCCTTCGACGGGGACCTGCCCCAGTGCGCCCCCAGCCCGCCCGTCACGGGACGGCAGTCCGTGCTGAAGACCGACGAGGAGGGCCGGCCGCTGGCCGCGCCCGCTTCGAGCTGTGGCGGCCTCGGCCTCCCGGGCCTCGGCGGCGACTGGGCCGCCCCCCGCGGCTGACGTACGGGACGGCCGGTGCCCGCGCACCGGCCGTGACCGCGGTCCGTCCCCGCAGGCAGTTGGGACGGAACGGTGACATGACCGTGCCTATTCGTAAGCCACCCGTGTGATTACCTGTCGACGAAGCGCGCGACTGTCCGTGCGCGGGGGACATGGGGAGAACACGAGTGAACGTGCAGCCGATACGCGGCCGCGTCCGCACCGGCCTGCCGGCCCTGATGCTGGGCGCGGCCCTTCTGCTCACCACTGCGTGCAGCGGCGGCGGCAGCGCCGGGAGCGGCGGCGGTGGCGACAACGGCAAGCCCGGCGGCGGCAACGCGGCCAAGGCCAACACCGAGGCCTCGAAGGCCGTCGTCAACGTCAAGCCGGACGACGGCGCCAAGGAGGTCGCCACCAGCGGCGTCCTGAAGGTCTCCAGCACCGGCGGCAAGCTGACGACGGTCACGGTCGCCGACACCAAGGGCAACGCGGTCGAGGGCAAGCTGACCCCCGACGGCTCCGGCTGGGAGCCCGCCCGCAACCTGGCCTCCGCCACCGAGTACAAGGTGCACGCGGTCGCCAAGGACGAGGCCGGCCGGGAGTCCGCCAAGGACACCACCTTCACCACGCTCACCCCGCAGAACACCTTCGTCGGCCACTACACCCCCGAGGACGGTTCGACCGTCGGCGTGGGCATGCCGGTGTCGATCAACTTCACCCGTGGCATCACCAACACCGAGGCCGTGGAGAAGGCCATCACGGTCACCGCCGAGCCCTCCGTGCCGATCGAGGGCCACTGGTTCGGCAACGACCGCCTCGACTTCCGCCCGGAGAAGTACTGGGCCGCCGGCACCAAGGTCACCGTGAAGCTCGCCCTCGACGGCGTCGAGGGCCGCCCGGGGGTCTACGGCAAGCAGACCCGTACGGTCACCTTCACCATCGGCCGCTCGCAGGTGTCCACGGTGGACGCGACGGCGAAGACGATGGAGGTCGTCCGCGACAACCAGGTCATCAAGACCCTTCCCATCACGGCCGGCGCCCCCGCGACGACGACCTACAACGGGCAGATGGTCATCAGCGAGAAGTACAAGGTGACCCGGATGAACGGCGCCACCGTCGGCTTCGGCGGCGAGTACGACATCTCGGACGTTCCGCACGCCATGCGCCTGTCGAACTCCGGCACCTTCGTCCACGGCAACTACTGGGCCCCCTCCAGCACCTTCGGCTCGGAGAACGTCAGCCACGGCTGCGTCGGCCTGGAGGACGAGCGCGGCGCCGGGGACCCGAACACCCCCGCCGCCTGGTTCTTCAACGAGTCGCTGATCGGCGACGTGGTGGTCGTGAAGAACTCCAAGGACAAGCAGATCGCCCCGGACAACGGCCTCAACGGCTGGAACATGGACTGGGCGGAGTGGAAGAAGTAGGCGGATCGGCGAGCTGATCCGGTGGCCCGGTGCTGTGACCCACAGCACCGGGCCACTTCTCGTTAACCGCCGCTAACCTTCCCTGTATGACCCTCTCTCTCGAAGTCTCCGAAGGCGTCGGCACCGTCCTCCTGGACCGCCCGCCCATGAACGCCCTGGACATCGCCACCCAGGACCGGCTGCGTGAGCTCGCCGTGGAGGCGACCGACCGCGCCGACGTACGCGCCGTCGTCATCTACGGCGGGGAGAAGGTGTTCGCGGCCGGCGCGGACATCAAGGAGATGCAGACCATGGACCACGCGGCCATGGTCGCCCGGTCCCGCGGCCTCCAGGAGGCCTTCACGGCCGTCGCCCGGATCCCCAAGCCCGTCGTCGCCGCCGTCACCGGCTACGCGCTCGGCGGCGGCTGCGAGCTCGCGCTGTGCGCCGACTACCGGATCGCCGCCGACAACGCGAAGCTCGGCCAGCCCGAGATCCTGCTCGGCCTGATCCCGGGCGCGGGCGGCACCCAGCGGCTGTCCCGGCTGATCGGCCCCTCCAAGGCCAAGGACCTCATCTTCACGGGCCGGATGGTCAAGGCCGACGAGGCCCTCACTCTCGGGCTGGTGGACCGGGTCGTGCCCGCCGCCGAGGTGTACGAACAGGCGCACGCCTGGGCCGCGAAGCTCGCCCAGGGTCCGGCGATCGCCCTGCGCGCGGCCAAGGAGTGCGTGGACGCCGGCCTGGAGGCCGACATCGACACCGGTCTGACGATCGAGCGCAACTGGTTCGCGGGCCTGTTCGCCACCGAGGACCGCGAGCGCGGCATGCGCAGCTTCGTCGAGGAGGGCCCCGGCAAGGCCAAGTTCGTCTGAGCCCGGACGTCGCGGTGCGGCCGTCCGGGAGAACCCCTGCGAGTGGTTTATCCAGGCCTTAAGGCAACCTTAAGGCGAAACGGTTGATCAACCGAGGGTGATCGCCTCCCGGTGGACCGTCCCCGCAGGTCAACAGGGCCTGGCAGTAAGCCGGTTGCCCCTTGCATATGCCATTGCGCCCTCCCGGAACCCTCAATTCCGGGGGTGTATTCCCCGGAACGGCCCGGGCGGGCGCGGCGGCCGTCCATGATGGGGGCATGGCGGGCCTGGAGGGTGTGGAACAGCCGTGGCAGCGCGGCAGCGCTATGGCCGTACGGCTCACGGCGGCGGTCGAGGAAGAGCAGGGACTCAAGGCGCTGGAGCTGCACGGGAACCCGGCGGAGGCGGAGGTGACCCTGCCGTCCATGCCGGAGTCCGCGGGGACGGCCCGACGGCTCACCCAGAGCGTGGTGATCCGCTTCTGGGGCCTGTCGCCGCAGATCGCCGAACACGCCGTCCTGCTGGTCTCGGAGCTCGTCGGCAACGCCGTACGCCACACCGGAGCCCGCTCCTTCGGCTTGCGCATGCTGCGCCGCCGCGGCTGGATCCGCGTGGAGGTGCGCGATCCCTCGCGGGGGCTGCCCTGTCTGATGCCGGTCCACGAGCTGGACACCACCGGCCGGGGGCTCTTCCTCGTCGACAAGCTGTCCGACCGCTGGGGCGCCGACCTGCTGCCGCGCGGCAAGATCACCTGGTTCGAGATGCGGGTCGCCGACCGCTGACCGCCCCCACAACGCCAGAAACCCCCTGTCGCCGAGGTGGGGCGCTACGGGGGTTTCATGGGCGCCGAGGACCGGTGGGGTGTGTGGTCCTCGGCGGGTGGGCTTCGCTCGGGTCAATGGGAAGCCGTGGTTCCGACTATGGCAGACGAGGGCCCGAACGCCAAAAGTCCCTACTCGGACATAAGTGTGCAAATCCTAAGAGTTTTCATCTAAATCTTAGGTGAGGTGAGCCACTCGCCTCGCAATCCATGAATGACTATCCACTGCTCTGTGTAATTCGTTGATCGAATGCCGGACGATCGCCTCCCGGGACGCCACTACCGAAGGTCCCGAAATGGGTCAATCAATACCTTTGGGGGCGTTCGCCTCTTAAATGGGCGGGTGCTCTGTTACCCAGACCGCCGTACCGCCCTGCGCGCCACGGCGGCGGTCGCCGCCGGCGCCCTCACCGCGGCCTGCGGTACGGGCGGTGGCGCCCCGTCGGCGCCCCGGACCGCCCAGGTCGCCCCCGGCCGGCCCGACGCCGTCCGGCCCGGCGCCGCCAAACCCGCCCCGGCCGCCGCCCCCCGCCGGTTCCCCGGGCAGCCCGTCGAGATCGCGCACGGCCCGCTCGACCGCCCCGAGGTCGCACTCACCTTCCACGGCAACGGGGACCCCGCCACCGCCCGCGCCGTGCTCGCCGAGGCGGAGAAGGCCGGCGCGCGGATCACCGTCCTGGCCATCGGCACCTGGCTCGACGACCACCCCGACATGGCCCGCCGGATTCTCGACGGCGGCCACGAGCTCGGCAACCACACCCAGCGCCACCTCGCGATCAACTCCCTGCCCGAAGCGGAGGCCTATGCCGAGATCACCGGATGCGCCGAGCGCCTCAAGCGCCTCACCGGCTCCATCGGCACCTGGTTCCGGCCCTCCCAGACCCAGTACGCCAGCCCGCTCGTCCAGAAGCTGGCCCAGCGGGCCGGCTACCCGCACGTCCTCTCCTACGACGTGGACTCCCTCGACTTCACCTCGCCCGGCGCCGCGGCCGTCCTCCGCAACGTCACCGGGACGATCCACGGCGGATCGGTGGTGAGCCTGCACTTCGGCTACGCGGACACGGTCGACGCGATGCCGCCCCTCCTCGAAGAACTCGCGCGCCGCGAGCTGCGCGCGGTGACCACCACGGAGCTGCTGACCCCATGACGACCACCCGCCTTCCCCGGAAGGCCACCGTGCTGCTGGCCGGTCTGGTCCTCGCCGCCCTGGCCGGCTGCGGATCGGGCGACAAGTCGCCCGCCGAGGCGCTCGGCTCCAAGGGGCCGGCCAACCCCGTCAAAGCCCTGCCGGCCGTGCCGCCGGGGCTGCCGGGGATGCCCCCGGTGCTCGATCCGGCCGACGTGTACGCGGCGGACCGGCCGAACCAGCTCTCCCCGGTGGTCAAGGACTTCCCTTCGCGCGTCTACGTGCCGAACACCAACTCCAACACGGTGTCCGTCATCGACCCGGCCACCTACAAGGTCGTCGACACCATCCCGGTCGGCGTCCAGCCCCAGCACGTGGTGCCCTCGTGGGACATGAAGACCCTGTGGGTCAACAACAACCGGGGCCACACCCTCACCCCCATCAACCCGGCCACCGGCGAGGCGGGGGAGCCCGTCGAGGTCCACGACCCGTACAACCTCTACTTCACGCCCAACGGCAAGTACGCCGTCGTGATGGCCTCCATGGACCGCGAGCTGGTCTTCCGCGACCCCCACACCATGAACCGGGTCAAGACCGTCCCGGTGACCTGCTTCGGCGTCAACCACGCCGACTTCTCGCTCGACGGCCGCTACTTCATCGTCAGCTGCGAGTTCTCCGGCGAGCTGCTCAAGGTGGACACGGAGAAGATGGAGGTCGTCGCCCAGCAGAAGCTCCCCTTCGAGGGCGCGATGCCGCAGGACGTCAAGGTCTCGCCGGACGGGAAGACCTTCTACGTCGCCGACATGATGGCGCACGGGATGTGGGTGCTCAGCGGCGACAAGTTCGACACCCCCAAGCTGCTGCCCACGGGCAAGGGCTGCCACGGCCTCTACGTCAGCCGCGACTCCCGCGAGATGTACGTCTCCAACCGCGGCGAGGGCAGCATCTCGGTCTTCGACTTCAAGAAGAAGCAGCTCACCAAGAAGTGGGAGCTGCCCGACGGGGGCAGCCCCGACATGGGCGGGGTCTCGGCCGACGGCAAGGTGCTGTGGCTGTCCGGCCGCTACAACTCCGAGGTCTACGCGATCGACATTACCAGCGGCAAGGAGCTGGCCAGGATCCCCGTCGGCAGCGGACCCCACGGCCTGGCCGTGTACCCGCAGCCCGGCCGCTACTCCCTCGGCCACACGGGAATCTTCCGCTGACCGGACCTCCGCGCGCCGCGCGGGAAGCGACGGTGTCCCGGGGCTGCACGGCTCCCGGGACCCGTGGGCGTGACCCGCCCCCGGTGCGGCTACCCTGAGCCGGTCAACAAGCACCAGGAAGGGGTGGCCCCAGTGGCGGACATCGACAAGGCACGCGAGACGTTCGACCGGTTCGACGCGAACGGCGACGGCGTCATCACGGCCGACGAGTACAGCGCGGCCATGCGGGCGATGGGGGACGCGTTCGTCACCCCCGCGGTCGCCGACGCGATCATCGCGGCCAAGGACCTCAACGGCGACAAGCTGCTGAGCTTCGACGAGTTCTGGGCCGACCTGAACAAGTAAGGGCCCGCCGAACGGCCCCGCGCCCGCCTCCGCCCCGCCCGCCGGGGCGGGGGCGCGTCAGGCGCCGGCCGGCGGTCCGTCCCCTCCCGCGTCGGGACGGGTCATGTCCTCGACCTCGCCGAGGGCCTCCTCCAGCCAGCCGAGCCAGAAGCCCTCCAGGGCGATCCCCCCGTGCAGCACCAGCCGCCGCAGCCGGTCCGGGTCCGCGTCGCGCCCCGGCGGGAAGTCCTTCGCCTCGATGGCCTCGTACTCCGCCAGCTGCGCCCGGTGCAGTTCCAGATGCCGCCGCAGCTCCGCACCCAGCCCCTGCGGCCCGACCACCGCCGCCGCCCGGATCCGCAGCAGCAGCGCGTCCCGCATCGGCTTGGGATCCTGCGCCTCGTCCACCCACCGGGCCAGCTCGGCACTGCCGTCCGGCAGCACCTCGTACTCCTTTTTCTGCCCCCGCACGGGCATCTCGCTGGGCAGCGCCCGGATCAGCCCCGCCTCCTCCAGCCGCCCGAGCTCCCGGTAGATCTGCTGGTGCGTCGCGGACCAGAAGTAGCCGATGGACTTGTCGAACCGCCGCGTCAGCTCCAGCCCGGAAGAGGGCTTCTCCAACAGCGCGGTGAGAATGGCATGAGGCAGCGACATGCCGCCATGTTAGGTGTGGGCCGTCGTGGCCCGGTGGGGGCTCAGCCCAGCGCGGCCAGGCTCTCGGGCACCCGCGGCCCCGGGACGTCCGCGCCGAGGAACCCGTGGGCCCGCAGGAACGCCGTCACCGCCGGCGACCACGCCTGACGCAGCCCCGCCGACGCCAGCAGCTCCGGATCCGACAGGAGGACCCCGGCGGCCCCCACCCGTATCCCCGACGGCGTGAGCACCGCCGCGTCGTCGGCCCAGCGCACGGCCAGGTCCACGTCGTGGGTGGCCATCACCACCGTGGTCCCCGCCGCCCGCAGCCCCGCCAGGACGTCCAGCAGGCGCTCCTGCCCGTCCGGGTCGAGGCCCGCGGTCGGCTCGTCCAGGATCAGCACCCGCGGGGCCATCGCCACCGCGCCCGCGATCGCCGCGCGCTTGCGCTGCCCGTACGACAGCAGGTGCGTCGGACGGTCCCGCAGCGCGGTGATGTCCAGCGCGGCCAGCGCGGAGTCCACCCGCGCGCGGACCTCCGCCTCGGGCAGGCCCAGGTTCATCGGGCCGAAAGACACGTCCTGCTCCACGGAGGCCGCGAAGAGCTGGTCGTCGGGGTCCTGCACCACGAGCTGGACGGTGGTGCGCAGCCGGGTCAGCCCCCGCCGGTCGTACGCCACCGCCGAGCCCTCCAGCCGCAGCGCGCCCGACGCGGGCCGCAGGCCCCCGCTCAGCAACCGCATCAGCGTGGTCTTGCCGCTGCCGTTGCGGCCCAGCAGCACCAGGGCCCGCCCCTCGGCGATCGCGAAGTCCACCCCCGACAGCACGGTCGGCCCGTCCTCGTACGCGTACCCGGCGCCGACCAGCTCCACCAACGGGGTCACAGCCCCAGCTCCTTCAGTACGAGGGTCCCCGCGACCAGGGCGGCCAGCAGGGCGGCGGCGGCCGCCAGGAACCGCCGCGACAGCGCCGCCGGCGGGACCAGCACCCGCAGCGCGCCGTCGTAGCCGCGCCCCGCCAGCCCCTCCTGGAGCCGGGCGGCGCGGTCGAAGGCCCGGACGAACGAGGTCGCCGCGAGCCCGGCCACCGAACGCCACGCGGCGGCCCGCCCGGCCTGTCCGAGCCGGGCCGCCTGGGCCCGGCGGACCTGCGCCAGGGAGTCCAGCAGCAGGAAGCCGATCCGGTACATGACGAGGGCCACGTCGACCACGGGCGCGGGCACCCCGGCCCGCACCAGCCGGGGCAGCACGTCCGAGACCGGTGTGGTGAAGGCGAACAGCAGCACCCCGAGGGAGGCCGCCGAGGTGCGCAGCAGCAGGTCCAGCGCGTGCCGGGGCCCGTCCGGAGCGGGCGCGAGGAACCCCTCCGGGCCGCCCACCGACACCAGCAGCGGCAGCGCCCCGGTGACGCAGAACCCCAGCGGGACCCGGAAGGCCCGCCACAGCTGCCGCCCGGCCACCCCGGCGGGCCCCAGCAGCACGGCCAGGGTCGCGGCGGTTACCAGCGGCCCGCCGGGCCACGGGGGCAGGCACACCGCGGTGACGGTCAGCCCGAACCCCAGGAGGGCCTTCTCCAGCGGATGGCGGCCGCGCCAGCGGCTGCTGTGCGCCGCGACGTCGATGGGCAGCACAGGCTACGGCTCCCGCGCGGGCTCGGCGGGCGCCTGCGCCTGGGCGAGGGCCTGCGCCGCGCCCTGGCGGCGGCCCCTGCGCACCCCGAAGTAGTACGCGAGCACGCCCGCGCCCAGGGCCGCCTGGAGGGCGAACAGCGCGGACTCGATCTCGCCCGAGGGGGGTTCGTACAGCGGGGAGAACCAGGGCTCGTAGTCCGGTTTCAGCTCGGTGATGGCCGACTCCGCCTGGGCGTCGGCGCCCGCGAAAGGCTCCTCCCTGCCCTCGCCGAGCCCCAGCGCGAGCGGCAGCACGGCCAGCGCCGCCACCAGGAGCAGCAGCAGGGTGTTGACCTTGGCGTTCCTGCTCATCGGGCGGTCGCCTCCTGCCCGGTCCGCTCGCCGCCGGTCAGCTTCGCGACCCCGAGCCGGACCAGGTCCGACCTGCTCGACTGCATCAGCAGCCGCATCACGAGCACCGTCAGCAGCCCCTCGCTGACCGCGAGCGGGATCTGGGTGAGGGCGAAGATGCCCGCGAACTTCCCCAGGGAGCCCAGGAAGCCGCTCGCCGGGTCCGGGAAGGCCAGCGCCAGCTGGACCGAGGTCACGCAGTAGGTGACCAGGTCGGCGAAGAAGGCGCCGAAGAAGACGGTGACCATCAGCGGCGCGCCGGATTTCCGCAGCAGCCTGTAGGCCGCGTACCCGGCCCAGGGCCCGGCGATCGCCATCGAGAAGACGTTGGCGCCGAGGGTGGTGAGGCCGCCGTGCGCCAGCAGCAGCGCCTGGAACAGCAGGGTGATCGTGCCGAGCACCGCCATGACGGGCGGCCGGAAGAGGATGGCGCCGAGCCCGGTCCCGGTGGGGTGCGAGCAACTGCCCGTGACCGAGGGGATCTTCAGGGCGGACAGGACGAACGTGAACGCTCCGGACGCGCCGAGGAGCAGCGTGCTCTCCGGGTGGGACTTCACCTCGCGGGTCAGGGCGCGGACCCCGTGGACGACGAACGGGGCGGACGCGGCGCCCCAGGCGGCCGCGTGCAGCGGGGGCAGGAACCCCTCGGCTATGTGCATGAGTTGGGAGACCTCTCCAGCACCTCGTGGATGGACGTACGCGCCCCGGCCGGTCTCCTGGCTGACGGGTACTGCCGCCCCGGCTCCGCCTTCCCGGGTCCGCACGGTCTCCCGTGCGGTCCCAGTGGCTCCCGCAGGGGGTGGAGCTGGACTTCCCGATCACAGTGGCGAGGGCCGCACCGGTTTTCCACCGGTTTCCCGAACACCAAGGCCAGCTGACCCTAGTCGTCCGCACGGACCGGTATCAACCCGGACCGATCCGGCCGATCGGATGGCCGAATTCCGTTTCCTCCCCCGGACGGCCCTCGGTGTTGCTGGTCTCGGGCGAGCGCAAGCGCGCCGGAGGCGTCCCCGCCCACGGCAACCAGCGCTCCGCACGGGACGCCGGCTGCCGTTTCGACTTCCCGAACCCGGAATACCGCTGGGGAGGGTCCTCAGCAGGTGTTCGGGTGCGCGACGTCCACCACGAGCCGCTCGGGCGCGTGCAGGACGGAGGTGCTGTAGGCGGGCTCGGTGTCGAAGGCGGCGCCGAAGGCCACGTACCCCTCGTAGTCGCCGGTCAGGGCGAGGCCCTTGAGCTTGCTCAGGCCGATCTGCTGGAGCCTGGGCCCCAGGTAGACGTTGTTGCCCGCGTCGTCGTGGCCGGCGGCGGGGTGCAGGCGGATCTCCAGGAAGTACTTCCCCGGCAGCGGCACGGGCTTGCCCGACCCGTCGTAGACCAGCTGGGAGACGGGCGTGACGGTGAACGGGGGCACGGAGCCCTGGAGGTCGACGACGATCCGGTCGTACGTGCAGTGACCGCCCCAGCGGGCGTTGACGACCAGCGGGGTGTCGGAGCGGACGGCCGCCGGGGCGGCGGCCGAGGCCGGTGCGGCGAGCGCGAGCCCTGCGGTCAGCAGGGCACCCATGGCCAGGGCCACGATCCGGCGGCGGTGCGGGTGGTGACGCATGGCGTCCCCCCGATCCTCTGAGACGGGGACTTACTGTCATCCGGTATGACATTCCCGGGGGCCCGGTGGTTGCACGGGACCGCCCGGCGGTCTCAGAAGGTCAGCAGCGCGCTCAGCTCGGCGTCCAGGTCGTATTGGCGGTGCTCCTGCCCGCGCGGGACCAGCTCGGTCATCCGCCGGCACAGCCCGCGCAGGTCCTTGGCCCGCACGGAGACCACGCAGCCGTGCTCGCCGTTGGTCAGGGCCAGCAGGACCCGCGGCTCGGTGCCCGTCCAGCGCGGCCACACCTGTATGTCGCCCTCCCCGGTGGCGGAGGTCTGCCCGTCGATCAGCAGCTCCCGCGAGAACACCCAGCGGGCTATCCGCGCACCGCCGCCCCGGAACTCCACGGCGACCTCGTAGGGCCGGTCCGTGCGGTAGACGAAGACGCCCTCCAGGGGGACCGCCGTCGGTGCGGCCTCCAGCCGCATCGGCAGTACACGGTGTTCGGTGATGGCCATGGCGGCTGCCTCTCTTCGCGGGGTAACAGCGCCCCCCGCAGCACGCTAGTGCACCGACCGCCCCCCGCCCGGGGGCCGAAGGTCCCGACCCGGGCGGGCCGGGGGACCTCTTTCGCCGGACGCGCGGAGGGGCCCGGCGCACCCGCCGGGCCCCTCGTCACGCTGCGTCGATCAGGTCAGCACTCGATGACGTTGACCGCGAGGCCGCCGCGCGCGGTCTCCTTGTACTTGACCTTCATGTCCGCGCCGGTCTCCTTCATGGTCTTGATCACCTTGTCCAGGGAGACCTTGTGGCTGCCGTCACCGCGCATCGCCATCCGCGCGGCCGTGACCGCCTTGACGGCCGCCATGCCGTTGCGCTCGATGCACGGGATCTGTACCAGGCCGCCGACCGGGTCGCAGGTCAGGCCCAGGTTGTGCTCCATGCCGATCTCGGCCGCGTTCTCCACCTGCTCCGGGGAGCCGCCCAGCACCTCGGCCAGGGCGCCCGCCGCCATGGAGCAGGCGGAGCCGACCTCGCCCTGGCAGCCGACCTCGGCGCCCGAGATGGAGGCGTTCTCCTTGAACAGCATGCCGATCGCGCCCGCGGCCAGCAGGAAGCGCACCACGCCCTCCTCGTCCGCGCCGGGCACGAAGTTCACGTAGTAGTGCAGGACGGCCGGCAGGACGCCCGCGGCGCCGTTGGTCGGGGCGGTCACCACGCGCCCGCCCGCCGCGTTCTCCTCGTTCACCGCCATCGCGTAGATGGTCGTCCACTCGCTGCGGTGCAGCAGCGGGTCGCCCTCGGTGCGCAGCTGGCGCGCCGTGGCCGCGGCCCGGCGCTTGACGCGCAGCCCGCCCGGGAGGATGCCCTCGCGGGACATGCCGCGCGAGACGCAGGACTGCATGACCCGCCAGATCTCCAGGAGGCCCTCGCGGATCTCCTCCTCGGTGCGCCAGGCCTTCTCGTTCTCCATCATCAGGGAGGAGATCGACAGGCCGGTCTCGTTCGCGAGGCGGAGCATCTCGTCACCCGAGCGGAAGGGGTACTTCAGCACGGTGTCGTCGAGCTTGATCCGGTCCTCGCCGACCGCGTCCTCGTCCACGACGAAGCCGCCGCCGACCGAGTAGTACGTCTTCTCCAGCAGCGGGGCGCCGGAGGCGTCGTAGGCGAAGAGGGTCATGCCGTTGGCGTGGTACGGCAGCGAGCGGCGGCGGTGGAGGATCAGCTGGCTCGGCTCGTCGAAGTCGATCTCGTGGACATCGCCTATCTCGGTGCCGAGCAGGCGCAGCTTCCCGGTGCGGCGGATCCGCTCGACCTCGTCGTCGGCGGTCTCGACGTCCACCGTGCGCGGGGAGTGGCCCTCCAGGCCCAGCAGGACCGCCTTGGGGGTGCCGTGGCCGTGGCCGGTGGCGCCGAGGGAGCCGAAGAGCTCCGCCCGCACGGAGGCGGTCTGGGCGAGGACGCCGTCCTTCTTCAGGCGCGACACGAACATGCGCGCCGCGCGCATCGGGCCGACCGTGTGGGAGGAGGAGGGGCCGATACCGATGGAGAAGAGATCGAAGACGGAGATGGCCACTGGCGGACTCCCTTGTCGGCTCGTGGGGTGGAGAGGGGCAGGGGTGTGGGTGGAGCGGGGTGGTGCAGGGGGGATCTGCGGATTTCGTCCGGCAGACGAGCGTAACGCGTGGAGATGAACGTTTCGGCTCATGGAAGGGTCCGGCGGACGTGAGCCGGCTCGCGTTCCGGTGCCCCGGCGGGGGAGGGGGGCGGGGAAGAAGACAGAAAGGGGCCCGGCCCTGTGCGGTACAAGGCCGGACCCCCTCCTGGCCCGCCGCTAGAGCGACGGGTACAGCGGGAACTTCGCGGCGAGCGCGGAGACGCGCGCCTTGAGGTCGTCCGCGTCGAACGCCGGCTTCAGGGCCTGCGCGATGATCTCGGCGACCTCGCGGAAGTCCTCGGCGCCGAAGCCGCGGGTGGCGAGCGCCGGCGTACCGATGCGCAGACCCGAGGTGACCATCGGCGGGCGGGGGTCGTTCGGGATGGCGTTCCGGTTGACCGTGATGCCGATCTCGTGGAGCCGGTCCTCGGCCTGCTGGCCGTCCAGCTCGGAGTTGCGCAGGTCGACCAGGACCAGGTGCACGTCGGTGCCGCCGGAGAGGACGGAGACGCCCACCTCGGTGACGTCCGGCTGGACCAGGCGCTCGGCGATGATCTTCGCGCCCTCGAGGGTGCGCTCCTGGCGCTCCTTGAACTCGGGCGAGGCGGCGACCTTGAAGGAGACCGCCTTGGCCGCGATCACGTGCTCCAGCGGACCGCCCTGCTGACCCGGGAAGACCGCGGAGTTGATCTTCTTGGCCAGCTCCTGCGTCGACAGGATGACACCGCCGCGCGGACCGCCGAGGGTCTTGTGCGTGGTGGTGGTGACGACGTGGGCGTGCGGCACCGGGTTCGGGTGCAGGCCCGCGGCGACCAGGCCCGCGAAGTGGGCCATGTCGACCATCAGGTACGCGCCGACCTCGTCCGCGATCCGGCGGAAGGCGGCGAAGTCCAGCTGGCGCGGGTAGGCGGACCAGCCGGCGACGATCAGCTGCGGCTTGGACTCCTTGGCGAGGCGCTCGACCTCGGCCATGTCGACCTGGCCGGACTCGTCGACGTGGTACGGGACCACGTTGTAGAGCTTGCCCGAGAAGTTGATCTTCATGCCGTGGGTCAGGTGACCGCCGTGGGCCAGGTTCAGGCCCATGATCGTGTCGCCCGGCTTCAGCAGCGCGAACATCGCGGCGGCGTTGGCCTGCGCACCGGAGTGCGGCTGGACGTTCGCGGCCTCGGCGCCGAAGAGCGCCTTGATGCGGTCGATCGCGATCTGCTCGACCACGTCGACGTGCTCGCAGCCGCCGTAGTAGCGGCGGCCCGGGTAGCCCTCGGCGTACTTGTTGGTCAGGACCGAGCCCTGGGCCTCCATGACGGCGACCGGAGCGAAGTTCTCCGACGCGATCATTTCCAGGGTCGACTGCTGGCGCACGAGCTCGGCGTCGACGGCGGCGGCGACATCGGGGTCGAGCTCGTGGAGGGGGGTGTTCAGAACGGACATCAGGATCCCCTGGGGTGTCAGTTACCGGCGGTGAGGGCGGTGTACTCGTCGAAGGACAGCGCGTCCTTGGGCTCCTCCGAGAGCTTCACCTTGAACAGCCAGCCACCCTCGAACGGGGCGGAGTTCACCAGCGCCGGGTCGTCCACGACGTCCTGGTTGAACTCGACGATCTCACCGGAGACGGGGGAGTACAGGTCGCTGACCGACTTCGTCGACTCCAGCTCGCCGCAGGTCTCGCCCTCGGTGACCGTGTCGCCGACCTCGGGGAGCTGGGCGTAGACGACGTCACCGAGCGCGTCGGCGGCGAAGGCCGTGATGCCGACCGTCGCGACGCCGTCGACGGCGTCCGACAGCCACTCGTGCTCCTTGGTGTAACGCAGCTGCTGGGGGTTGCTCATGGCCTGATTCTCCTGGATGCGGTGCGGTGGATGCGAACGGTGGTCTTGCGCGCCGACGGGGGCCGCCGGCGAGGGGTCCCGGGGACCCCGGGGGTCACTTCTGCCGCTTGTAGAACGGCAGGGCCACGACCTCGTACGGCTCATGCGTACCGCGAATGTCCACGCCGACACCGGAGGTGCCGGGCGCGGCGTGCTCCGCGTCGACGTACGCCATCGCGATCGGCTTGCCCAGCGTCGGGGACGGGGCGCCGGAGGTGACCTCGCCGATGACCTTGCCGTCGGCGACCACGGGGAAGCCGGCGCGCGGGACGCGGCGGCCCTCGGCGACCAGGCCGACCAGCTTGCGCGGGGCCTGCGTGGCGGCGCGCTCGGCGGCGGCCTCCAGGGCGGCGCGGCCGACGAAGTCGCCCTCCTTCTCGAACTTCACGACCCGGCCCAGCCCGGCGTCGAAGGGCGTGAGGGAGGTGGTCAGCTCGTGCCCGTACAGCGGCATGCCCGCCTCCAGGCGCAGGGTGTCGCGGCAGGACAGGCCGGCCGGGACCAGGCCGGCGCCCTCGCCGGCCTTGGTCAGCGCCTGCCACAGCTCCACGGCGTGCTCGGGGGAGATGAACAGCTCGAAGCCGTCCTCGCCGGTGTAGCCGGTCCGGGCGATCAGCGCGGGCACGCCCGCGACGGTGCCCGGCAGGCCCGCGTAGTACTTCAGGCCGTCCAGGTCGGCGTCGGTCAGCGAGGCCAGGATGCCGGGGGACTCGGGGCCCTGGACGGCGATCAGCGCGTACGCCTCGCGGTCGTCGCGGACCTCGGTGTCGAAGCCGGCGGCGCGCTCGGTCAGGGCGTCCAGGACCACCTGGGCGTTGGAGGCGTTGGCGACGACCATGTACTCGGTCTCGCCGAGGCGGTAGACGATCAGGTCGTCGAGGATCCCGCCGTCCTCCTGGCAGATGTGCGTGTAGCGGGCGCGGCCGACGCCGACGGTGGAGATGTTGCCGACGAGGGCGTAGTCCAGCGCCTTGACGGCCTCGGGGCCCCGGACGGTGATCTCGCCCATGTGGGAGAGGTCGAACAGGCCGGCCTTGGTGCGCACGGCGTTGTGCTCGTCGCGCTCACTGGCGTAGCGCAGCGGCATGTCCCAGCCCGCGAAGTCGGTCATGGTCGCACCGAGCGACCGGTGCAGCGCGTCGAGCGCGGTCAGGCGGGGGGCAGTGCTCATGGGTGTGGCTCCCGGGTCCCAGGGCATGACATGACGAGGACGATCCTCCCCATCTGTCATCGGAACCTGAGAGGTTCGCCGAGAGTTCCCACGCGGGGGAACGCCGACTTGCACCTTGGGTGGAGCTGACGGACAGCTCGCTTTTCAGATCTGCCTCATCCACGCGGTACGGGGCCTGAGAGATTCAAGGGAGGAACTTGCTCCTTCGGCGCCCGGGCACGGCCTCGCGGCCAGCCGGGACTCTCCCGCGCGGATTCAAGCGGCCGGTATGCAGTTGGTGTCCAGATGGCGCACATCATGCCACGGGACGGGCGGAAGCGGGCAGGGGGGCCCGAAAGAACGTACGGAACGCCAAAGGCACCGGTGGTCCCGGTGGTCCCAGGTGCGGCCTTCGGTGGTCCCAGGTGCTGGACGACCCGCCCGGAACCGGGGCGCCCGGATTACCGTCTCTTTACATTCAGCGGGCACAGGGCCCTCACGGCCCGAGTCGGGGGGAGACGATCACGTGCGGAGATTCGGAGTGGTGACCAGTACGGGCGCGGTGGACGGGACCCGGGTGCGGCCTCTGGCCGCCCCGGCCGCCGGCACGGTCCGCGACCTGCGCGGATCGGCCGCCCGGAGCCCGCGGAGCCTGAGCTTTCGCGCGGGGGACATCGTGGTGGTGTCCGGCCTGCCGGGCGGTGGCAAGAGCACGCTGATCAAGCGGGCGGCCCCCGGCGGCGGCATCGACTCCCAGGACGTCCGCGAGCGCTGGGAGCGCCGGATGCCGCAGGCGCTGCCGTACGCGGCGTACCGCCCGCTGGTACGCGCGGCCCACTACTGGGCCCTGTGGCGCGAGCTGCGCTCCGGCGCGTCCGTAGTCGTCCACGACTGCGGCACCCAGTCCTGGGTCCGGGCCCTCCTGGCGGCCACCGTCCGCCGCCGGGGCAGCCGGCTCCACCTCCTCCTGCTGGACACCACCCCGGAGGAGGCCCTTGCCGGCCAGGAGTCCCGCGGCCGCGGGGTCTCGCCGTACGCCTTCGCCCGCCACCGCGCGGCGGTGGCCCGCCTCCTGGAGGCCGCCGCCGCGGGCCGCTCCCCGAGGGGCTGCGCCACCACCACCCTCCTGGACCGCCCCTCGGCGGCGACCCTGACGCGGATCACCTTCACGCCCTGACCCGGCCCGGGTGTGCCGCGGCGCGGGGCGGGGGGACGGCTCCGCACAGCGGCGGCCGGGTACCGGATAGCCTCGGGGCGACATCCACGGGACGCACCACAAAGGCAGGGGCACATGCAGGGCAACGGCTGGCCGGCGAACGAGTTGGAACAGGTGCTCGGGACGGCCCTCGGGCAGCCGGACGCCGGCCCCCGCGTCCTGGAGGCCCTGGGCCGCAGCCGGTTCTGGGTGCCGCTCCCGCAGGGCGGCGGCCCCGACAGCACCTCCCTCGACCTCCCCACCATGCTGATCGCCGGCGAGGCGTACGTCCCCGTCTACAGCTCCGAGGCCCAGTTCCGCTCCGCCGCCGGCCCCGCCATGGACTTCGCCGTCGCCCCCGCCGTGGAGTTCGCCCGCGGCCTGCCCCCGCAGCTCGGCATCGCGGTCAACCCCGAGGGCGCGGTCGGCGTCCCCCTGCCGCCCGCCGCCGTCGCACAGCTCTGCCGCACCGGCCGGACCGAGCTCGACGGCCCCGCCAGCGGCGCCCGCGTCCGGCTCTTCGAGCCCGACTGGCAGGACGACCCCGTCGACTTCCTCACCGCCGCCGCCGAGGAGTTCCGCGCCACCGGCGTCGTCTCCGCCGCACACCGCTGCCTCGCCAGCGTCGAGGGCAAGGACCCCGAGCTCTACATCGGCGTTCAGCTGGCGGGATGGGACGCCGGATCCCGGATCGCCCCCCTGGAGGCGCTCGGCCGGGCGCTCGCCCGCGTGCCGGCGCCCTGGCCGGTGCAGTTGATCCTGCTGGAGGCCGCCGAGGACCCGGTCACGGACTGGATTCGTGAGCGCGTGCGCCCCTTCTACCTCCCGTAGCGCCGCTTAAGCTGTTCGGGACGTGGAGACGACGGGCGGACGAAGACGAAGAGGGGTACCGGGTGAGTGCGTCAGGCACGGCCGCGGCCGGGCAGGTCGAGCACATGCTGCGCCAGGTGACTCCCGGGCGCTATGAGAGCTACGAGGCATTCCTGCACGCCCTCGCCGAGGGCCGGCTGTGGATGCTGCTCTGGCAGGGGCAGCCGGGCTCACCGGACGCCCAGTACGGCGGCATGGAGGTCGAGGGGCTCGGCTACGCACCCTGCGTGACCTCCCCGCAGGAGCTGGCCGCCAGCGGCTGGAACCGCGGCTACGAGGTGGTCACGGGCCGGGACATCGCCCGCGCCCTCTACCCCGACCGCTGGGGGCTGTGGGTCAACCCGCACGCCCAGGGCGGCGGCCTCGGCATCCCGTGGGCGGACCTCCGCCGGATCGCGACCGGCCTGGACCGGATGCCGGCCGGCCCGCTGCGGCTGTCCGAGCCCGCCCTGGAGCTCCCGCAGTTCTACGGCCTGCTGACCCAGCACGCCCACCGCACGCCCGCCGTCCGCTCGCTGCGCCGCGCCTGGGTGCAGCCCGCGCTCGGGTCGGCGTACCTCGCGGTCGGCCTCGACCTCTACGACGCCTCCGCGCCCGCGCTGGAGTCCGTCCGGGAGATGATGCGCCAGTCGGTCGGCGTCGTGCCCGAGGGCGTGCCCGTGTGCACGGTCGCGCTGGCGGACGAGCACGATCCGGTGGCGATGTGGCTGCGCGCCCAGACCCGGCCCTTCTACGACCGCGAGGGGCAGGCGGCCCCGTACTGAGCCGCCGCGGGCCGAACACCGAGCCTGTTACAGGGACATTTCCGGGTATGCCCGCACCATGAGACGGGCCGTCCGAAGCGACCTCCGGCCGTCGGGAACCACGGTTCCCGGCGGCCTTTGCCTTGTCCGGATTTCGCCCCCATTGGGCGTCCAATTGGCCTACTCCTCGGCAGAGTTGGGAGCCATGTCCGTTTGGCTACCGAACGGACGGTGTTGCTCCGCTGAGCCGCCACCGGAGTCCGGATAACGGGAACTCAAGCCTCAGATCACGGTTGCGCATCCTTTCATCTGCGGGTCTGGCGGCTGGTCGAGCGCCCGATGAAGATTCCCCACCCAAGAGCCGGTCAGTCCTCCGGGACCCGGCTCGGTACGTGCACTCCGCTTGTCGTTCCGCACAGCACTTCCCGCACTTCCGCACGTCCGCAGTCTTCGCATTCCACGCGTCACACCTGCACTTCCCGCATCTCCTGCACTTCCTGCACCTCCCGCAGTTCTCGCAGTACTCACGCACCTCCCGACGCACCTCACCCGCGTTCCACCGTGTCCCGAGCACTCCGAGCGCCACTCCGCACCAACGCCGCCACAGCGGCGGGCATGGGCCGACCACCCGTCGGCCGAGAGGGGTCCCCACCACGATGACGGCACCACTGCACGACACGAGCGCGGAAACGCCCGCACCCGTGTCCGTAGCCGACGTCCCTGCCAAGGCCATCGAAGGCCGCTCGCCCGGCCGCATCGCCTGGATGCGGCTCAAGCGCGACAAGGTCGCGCTGACCGGCGGTGTGGTCGTGATCCTGCTGATCCTGGTGGCGATCTTCGCGCCGCTGATCGTGAACCTGCTGGGCCACGACCCCAACGAGTTCCACGAGGACCTGATCGACCCGGACCTGGGCACGCCGCTCGGCTCCTTCGGCGGCATCAGCTCCGACTACCTGCTGGGTGTCGAGCCGACCAACGGCCGCGACGTCTTCAGCCGGATCGTCTACGGCGCGCGCATCTCCCTGATCGTCGCCTTCCTGGCCGCCTTCGTCTCGGTCGTGCTCGGCAGCTTCCTGGGCGCCCTCGCCGGCTTCATCGGCGGCTGGGTCGACGGCGTCATCAGCCGCCTCATGGACCTGCTGCTGGCCTTCCCGCAGCTGCTGTTCACCATCGCCCTGGTCTCCGTCGTCCCCAACTCCGTCTGGGGCTTCGAGGGTTCGGGCGTCCGGATGGGCGTGCTCATCCTCGTCATCGGGTTCTTCGGATGGCCGTACATCGGACGCATCGTCCGCGGCCAGACGATCTCCCTGCGGGAGCGCGAGTACGTCGAGGCGGCGCGCAGCCTCGGGGCGGGCCGCGGCTACATCCTCGTCAAGGAGCTGATGCCGAACCTGGTCGCGCCGATCCTCGTCTACACCACGCTGATCATCCCGACCAACATCCTGACGGAGGCGGCCCTCAGCTTCCTGGGTGCCGGCGTCAAGCCGCCCACCTCCTCCTGGGGAAAGATGCTCTCCGACGCCGTCCCCATCTACCAGGACGACCCCATGTACATGGTGGTCCCCGGTATGACGATCTTCATCACCGTCCTGGCGTTCAACCTCTTCGGGGACGGGCTGCGTGACGCGCTCGACCCCAAGGGCAGCTGAACCGCTTCTTCGATTCACCACCTATGGAGGTTGGACAACCGTGATCCGCAGAAAGCAGGCCCTCGCGATCGCCGCCGTGATCGCCGCCCTGTCGATGACCGCCGCGTGCGGTGGCGGCGGGGACAAGAAGGACGACAAGACGGACGCCGCCGACAGCGGCAAGGGCTACAGCGGTGCCGCCGAGGGCGTGGTCAACGCCTCCGACGCCAAGGGCGGCGAGCTCAAGCTCTGGTCCCCGCAGGACGTCGACTACCTGGACCCGGCCCGCGCCTACTACGGCTTCGTCTGGGACCTGCAGCGCCTGTACGTCCGCAGCCTGCTCGCCTACGACGCGAAGCCCGGCAAGGACGGCACCAAGGCCGTTCCGGACCTCGCCGAGGCCCTGCCGGTCGTGACCAACGACGGCAAGACCTACACCCTGAAGCTCAAGGACGGGGTGAAGTTCGAGGACGGCACGCCGATCACCTCGAAGGACGTCAAGTACGGCATCGAGCGCGTCTTCGCGCAGGACGTGCTGTCCGGCGGCCCGACCTACCTGATCGACGTCCTCGACCAGGGCCAGAAGTACCCCGGCCCGTACAAGGACACCGACCCGGACAAGATGGGCCTGAAGTCCGTCCAGACGCCGGACGACAAGACGATCGTCTTCAACCTGGCGAGCGCCAACGCCGACTTCAGCTACCTGCTGGCCATGCCGACCTCCTCGCCGGTCCCGGTGGGCAAGGACACGGGCGCCACCTACACCAACAAGCCGGTCTCCACCGGTCCTTACAAGGTGGAGAGCTTCACCGCCGGCAAGGGCGCGACCTTCGTCCGCAACGAGAACTGGGACCCGAAGACGGACCCGATCCGCAAGGGCCTGCCGGACAAGGTCTCCTTCACGGTGACCACCAACCCGGACGACATGGACCAGCGCCTGCTCTCCGGCGACATCGACCTCGCCATCGACGGCACCGGTGTGCAGCAGGCCGCCAAGAACAAGATCCTCAAGGACGCGAACCTCAAGAAGAACGCGGACAACCCGTTCACGGGCTACATCCGCTACTTCGCCTTCCCGACGACGGTCGCGCCGTTCGACAACATCGAGTGCCGCAAGGCCGTCATCTACGCGGCCGACCCGAAGTCCCTGCAGACCGCCCGCGGCGGCCCGACCAGCGGTGACCTCGGCGCGAACATGCTGCCGCCCGGCGTCCCCGGCTCGGACAAGGCCTACGACCCGTTCGGTCTGACGAAGGGCAAGCCGCAGGAGGCCAAGGCCAAGGAGGCCCTCAAGGCCTGTGGCAAGGAGGGCGGCTTCGAGACCACCATCGCGGTGCGCAACAACAAGGCGCCCGAGGTGAAGACGGCCGAGTCGCTCCAGGCCTCGCTCGCCAAGGTCGGCATCAAGGCGACGATCGACCAGTACGACGGCAAGCTCAACTCCTCCGTGATCGGTTCGCCCGAGAACGTGAAGAAGAAGGGCTACGGCATCATCGTCATGGGCTGGGGCGCCGACTACAACTCCGGCTCGGGCTTCCTCCAGCCGCTGGTCGACGGATCGTTCATCCTGCCCAACGGCAACAACAACTACACGATGATCAACGACCCGGAGATCAACGGCCTGTTCAAGACGGCCGCCACCAAGACTCCGGAAGAGGCCGCGCCCTTCTACACGGACATCAACAAGAAGGTCATGGAGAAGGCGCTCTACCTCCCGATCAACTTCGACAAGGCGCTCGTGTACCACAACCCGCGCCTGACGAACGTCTACTTCAACGAGTCCTTCGGCAAGATCGACCTCGCCACCGTGGGCATCAAGCAGTAACACCGGCCGGCCCCCGGCCCGAGTCGTCACGTACCACGTAACACCACAGGCAAGTGCCTTCACCGCACATGCGCTAGTCCGAAGGGCAGGTGAAGGCCGCAGGCGGTGGCCGCCGACCCCCACGAGGGGCGGCGGCCACCCGCGCCGGGCGGCCGACTGCAGTGCTCGTCTACCTCATACGGCGGCTTTTCAACGTCGCCGCCACGCTGCTGGTGGTCTCCGTGGTCACCTTCGGCATCTTCTTCGCGGTCCCGAAGCTGACCGGCAGCGATCCCGCGCTCATGTACGCCGGACGCGAGACCAACGAGACCGCCCTGGCGGGCATCCGCGTGAAGATGGGCTTCGACAAGCCGATCTCCGAGCAGTACCTGCTCTTCGTCAAGGGCATCTTCGCCGGCCGCGACTACGACGGCGGCACGGGCGTCACCCACTGCGCGGCCCCGTGCTTCGGCTACTCCTTCAAGACCGAGGCGCCCGTCTGGCAGACCATGATGGACCGCATCCCGGTCACCCTCTCGCTCGCCCTCGGCGCGGCGGTCATCTGGGTGATCGCGGGCGTGGCCACCGGCGTCGTCTCGGCACTCAAACGCAGGACCGCCATCGACCGCACCGTGATGGTCGGCGCGCTCGCCGGCGTCTCCCTGCCGATCTTCTTCACCGGCATGGTGGCCCCCGCCATCTTCGTCTACAGCCTCGGCTGGCTGGACGTCTCCAACTACAAACCCCTGACCGAGGATCCGCTGGCCTGGCTCAACAGCCTGATCCTGCCCTGGGTCACCCTCGCCTTCCTCTTCGCCGCGACCTACGCCCGCATCACCCGGGCGACCATGCTGGAGGTCCTCGGCGAGGACTACATCCGCACCGCCCGCGCCAAGGGCCTCAAGGAGGGCGTGGTCATCCGCAAGCACGCCCTGCGCTCCACCCTCACGCCGATCGTCACCATGTTCGGCCTGGACCTCGGCGGCCTCCTCGGCGGCGCGGTGCTGACCGAGACCACCTTCAACTTCCAGGGCCTGGGCACGGCGGCCGTCGCCGCCATCAGCCAGGGCGACCTCCCCGTGATCATGGGCGTCACCCTGCTCGCCGCGCTGTTCGTGGTGCTGGCCAACCTGATCGTGGACCTTCTGTACGCCGTCATCGACCCGCGCGTGAGGCTGACGTGACCGAGAACCAGAACAACGGCGCGCCCGCCTTCGTGCCCGAGCAGGGAGGCCCGCGCGACGGGGCACCCTTCCTCTCCGTGCGCGACCTGAAGGTGCACTTCCCGACCGACGACGGCCTCGTGAAGTCCGTCGACGGCCTCTCCTTCGACCTCGAACGCGGCAAGACCCTCGGCATCGTGGGCGAGTCCGGCTCCGGCAAGTCGGTCACCTCGCTGGCCATCATGGGCCTGCACCGCACCGGCAACGCCCGCAGCCGCCCGCACATCTCGGGCGAGGTCGTCCTCGACGGCGAGGAACTCGTCGGCGCCGACGCCGACCACGTGCGCCGGCTGCGCGGCCGCAAGATGGCCATGGTCTTCCAGGACCCGCTCTCCGCGATGCACCCGTACTACTCGGTCGGCAAGCAGATCATCGAGGCGTACCGGACCCACCACGACGTCGACAAGAAGACGGCCCGCACCCGGGCCGTGGAGATGCTCGACCGCGTCGGCATCCCCGAGCCCCACCAGCGCGTGGACGCCTACCCGCACGAGTTCTCCGGCGGTATGCGCCAGCGCGCGATGATCGCGATGGCGCTGGTCAACAACCCCGAGCTGCTCATCGCGGACGAGCCGACCACCGCCCTCGACGTCACCGTCCAGGCGCAGATCCTCGACCTGATCCGCGACCTCCAGAAGGAGTTCGGCTCCGCGGTCATCATGATCACGCACGACCTCGGCGTGGTCGCCGAGATGGCCGACGACCTCCTCGTGATGTACGGCGGCCGCTGCGTCGAGCGGGGTTCCGCCGAGAAGGTCTTCTACGAGCCCCGGCACCCCTACACCTGGGGCCTGCTCGGCTCCATGCCGCGCATCGACCGCGACCAGACCGACCGGCTGATCCCGGTCAAGGGCTCGCCGCCCAGCCTGATCAACATCCCGAGCGGCTGCGCCTTCAACCCCCGGTGCCCCTACGCCGACGTGCCCAAGGGCGGCATCACCCGCACCCAGCGCCCCGAACTCACCGAGGACGGCAGCCGGCACTGGTCCGCCTGCCACATGTCGCAGGAGGAGCGGACCCGGATCTGGACCGAAGAGATTGCGCCGAAGCTGTGACCGACATGAAGAAGGACACCGACCCCGCCTCCGCCTCCACCCCCGCCCCCGCGAAGCCCTCCGAGCCGGAGACCCTCCTGAGGGTCTCCGGCCTGGTCAAGCACTTCCCCATCAGCAAGGGGCTGCTGCGCCGCCAGACCGGAGCGGTCAAGGCCGTCGACGGGATCGACTTCGAGGTCCGGCGCGGTGAGACGCTCGGCGTCGTGGGCGAGTCCGGCTGCGGCAAGTCGACGATGGGCCGGCTCATCACCCGTCTCTTGGAGCCGACGGGCGGACGCATCGAGTTCGAGGGCCAGGACATCACGCACCTGGGCGTCTCCCAGATGCGCCCGCTGCGCCGTGACGTGCAGATGATCTTCCAGGACCCGTACGGCTCACTGAACCCGCGTCACACGGTCGGTGCGATCGTCTCGGCCCCCTTCAACCTCCAGGGGGTCACCCCGGAGGGCGGGGTCAAGGCGGAGGTCCAGCGCCTCCTGTCCCTGGTCGGCCTGAACCCGGAGCACTACAACCGCTACCCGCACGAGTTCTCGGGCGGCCAGCGCCAGCGCATCGGCATCGCCCGCGCCCTGGCCCTCAAGCCGAAGCTCGTCGTCGCGGACGAGCCGGTCTCGGCGCTGGACGTGTCGATCCAGGCCCAGGTGGTCAACCTGCTGGACGACCTCCAGCAGGAGCTCGGCCTGACCTACGTGATCATCGCGCACGACCTGTCGGTCATCCGGCACGTCTCGGACCGCATCGCGGTGATGTACCTCGGCAAGATCGTGGAGCTGGCCGACCGCAAGTCCCTGTACGAGTCGCCCATGCACCCGTACACGAACGCGCTGCTCTCCGCCGTCCCGGTCCCGGACCCCCGGCGGCGCGGGGCCAAGAGCGGCCGCATCCTGCTCAAGGGCGACGTCCCCTCGCCGATCTCCCCGCCGGCCGGGTGCCGCTTCCACACCCGGTGCTGGAAGGCCACGGAGGTCTGCAAGACCCAGGACCCGCCGCTGGTCGCCCTCAAGACGGGCCACGAGGTCGCCTGCCACCACCCGGAGAACGCGGAGGCCGCCCCGGCCGCAGCGGGATCCAGCCCCGCCGGCGCCTGACCCTCCAGCCTCGTCGGCGTTTGAGGCGTGGGGGTACCCCCAGCGGTAGCCGGGGGAGGGTCCGGGGCGGAGCCCCGGGGTCTTCCAGCCCCGCCAGGGGGCGCCTGTCAGCGGTAGCCGGGGGAGAAGCGGTGAAAGGGCGGGTCGGGGGGGACTGCTCCGCGCAGCGGCCCCCGGCCCCGCCCCACCCACCGGCGGAGCTCCTGTCCCAGCGCCCTCGCCCGCCGGGCGACAATGAGGCGTGCTCCACGATCTCTTCCCGCCCGGAGTCCAGCACGCCCTGGACCTCGCCGGCATCTTCGTCTTCGCCCTCGCCGGCGCCCTCCTCGCGGTCCGCAAGAACTTCGACGTCTTCGGCATCGCCGTCCTCGCGCTCGTCACCGCCCTCGGCGGCGGCCTCTTCCGCGACATCTGCATCGGCGCCGTCCCGCCCGCCGCCTTCGGCGAGCTCAGCTTCTTCGTCACGCCCCTGCTCGCCGCCGCGCTCGTCTTCTTCCTGCACCCCGAGGTGCAGCGCATCAACCGCGCCATCAACGTCTGCGACGCCGCCGGCCTCGGCCTGTTCTGCGTGTCGGGCACCACCAAGGCCTACGAGTACGGACTCGGGCTGACCTCCTCCGCCGCCCTGGGCGTGGCCACCGCCGTCGGCGGCGGCGTTCTGCGCGACGTCCTCGCCAACGAGGTCCCCTCGCTGCTGCGCGACCGCGAGATGTACGCCGTCCCCGCCGTCGTCGGCGCCTCGATGGTGGCCCTCTTCATCAGCTTCGGCGTCCTGAACGCCATGACGACCGCCCTCGCGATCGTCACCACGTTCGTCCTGCGCATCCTCGCCATGCAGTACCACTGGCGCGCCCCGCTGGCCTGGAACCGCCGCTCCTCGGTGGCCGAAGAACCCTAGGCCCTCCACCCCCCAAAACAAAAGCTACCGCTTAGTAGCTTGCGCGTGTACCGTCGTCGCCATGTCACACGCAGCGGCCCAGGCATCCATCGGCGACAGCGAGTTCGACCGCGACACCACCGTCACGCCCCGCGCGGGCGAGCCCGGTGTGTACGACGCGGAGCTCTCCGCCGGCTGGACGATCATCACCGCCGTCAACGGCGGCTATCTGCTGGCCCTGGTCGGCCGGGCCCTGTCGGCGGCCCTGCCGCACCCGGACCCCTTCACCGTCTCCGCCCACTACCTGACCTCCTCCGTGCCCGGCCCCGCCGTGATCCGCACCGAGGTCGTGAGGATCGGCCGCACCCTCTCCACCGGCCAGGCCTCGCTGTTCCAGTACGACGAGAGCGGCGCCGAGGTCGAGCGCATCCGCGTCCTCGCCTCCTACGGAGACCTCTCCTCGCTCCCCGACAGCGTCCACACCGTGGCGCTGCCCCCGGCCATCCCGGCCTACGAGGACTGCCTCGGCGCCGAGGCGGGCCCGGCCCCGATCCCCGGCAGCAACGCCATCGTGGACCGGCTCCGGCTGCGGCTGGACCCGGCGACGGCGGGCTGGGCCGTCGGCGCGCCGTCGGGCAAGGGCGAGATGCGGGCCTGGTTCGAACTGGCGGACGGCCGCGACGCGGACCCGCTGTCGCTGCTGCTCGCGGTGGACGCCCTGCCCCCGACCGCCTTCGACCTCGGTCTCCTGGGCTGGGCCCCGACGGTCGAACTCACCACCCACGTCCGCCACCGCCCGGCCCCGGGTCCCCTCCGCATCGGCATCGTCACCCGCAACCTGGCGGGCGGCTTCCTGGAGGAGGACGCGGAGGTCTGGGACTCGGCCGACCGCCTGGTCGCCCAGTCCCGCCAGCTGGCCCGGGCGCCGCGCTAGGGCCTGTCATCACTTTCCCGCGGCCGCCCGGTGCGTGCTCTCGGTGCGCCGGGGGGAAGACCTCGTACCGGACGTACCCGCTCTCCTGCCCGGTGCGGCGAGAGGGCGGGCCACGCACCGCGGGGCAGACGGGAAGGTGACGACCGGCGCCGACCGCGGCCGGTGGCCGGGCCGGTGCCCCAAGCGGCGCCGGTGGGCGGGCCGGCGCCGCGTGGGGCGCCTCCGGCCGCCGCCCCGGCCCCGCAGCGGTCGGACCAACCGCCCCCGCGCGCGGACGGGCGGGGCGGGGGACTCGTAGAATCAAAAAATCATGGCCTACCTCGACCACGCCGCGACCACGCCGATGCTCCCGGAAGCCGCCGCGGCGATGACCGCGCAGTTCGCCGCCACCGGTAACGCCTCCTCCCTGCACGCCGCCGGCCGCCGCGCCCGCCGCACCGTCGAGGAGGCCCGCGAGGCCCTCGCCGAAGCGCTCGGCGCCCGCCCCAGCGAGGTGGTCTTCACCGCCGGCGGCACCGAGGCCGACAACCTCGCCGTCAAGGGCCTCTACTGGGCCCGCCGCGACGCCGACCCGGCCCGCACCCGCATCCTCACCAGCCCCGTGGAACACCACGCCGTCCTCGACGCCGTCCACTGGCTCGCCGAGCACGAAGGGGCCGACGTCGAGTACCTCCCCGTCGACCACCACGGCCGGGTCCGCCCCGAGGCCTTCCGGGAGGCCGTCGAGCGGGGCCCCGACGACATCGCCCTGGCCACCGTCATGTGGGCCAACAACGAGATCGGCACCGTCATGCCGGTCCGCGAACTCGCCGCCGTCGCCCGCGAGCACGGCGTCCCGCTGCACTCCGACGCCGTCCAGGCCGTCGGACAGCTCGACGTCCGCTTCGGCGACAGCGGCCTCGCCGCGATGACCGTCAGCGGCCACAAGATCGGCGGCCCCTACGGCATCGGCGCCCTGCTCCTCGGCCGCGACCAGACCCCCGTCCCCGTGCTGCACGGCGGCGGACAGGAGCGGCACGTCCGCTCCGGGACCCTCGACGTGCCCGCCATCGCCGCCTTCGCGGTGTCGGCCGTCCTCGCCGCCGAGCGGCGCGAGCGGTTCGCCGCCGAGGTCGGCGCGCTGCGCGACGAGCTGATCGGCGCCGTCCTCGCGGCCGTCCCCGACGCCGTCCTCGGCGGGGACCCCGAGGACCGGCTCCCGGCCAACGCCCACTTCAGCTTCCCCGGCTGCGAGGGTGACTCCCTGCTGCTGCTCCTGGACGCGCAGGGCATCGAGTGCTCGACCGGCTCCGCCTGCACGGCGGGCGTCGCCCAGCCCAGCCACGTCCTGCTCGCCACCGGCACCGACCCGCAGCTGGCCCGCGGCACCCTCCGCTTCTCCCTGGGGCACACCTCCACCAAGGAGGACGTCGCGGCGGTGGCGGCGGCCATCGGCCCGGCCGTGGCCAGGGCCCGCACGGCCGGCCTCAGCTAGTGCTGTGGCCGGCCTGCGCGGGAGCGGTCCGGGCGAGTTCCTCCCGGACCGTCCGCAGGTAGCGGTCCCAGTCCCAGTGCGGTCCCGGGTCGGTGTGGTCGGCGCCCGGGACCTCCGAGTGGCCCAGGAGGTGCGTGCGGTCCACCGGTATGTGATACCTCCGGCAGACGTCCGCCGCCAGCCGCGCCGACGCCGCGTACATCGCGTCCGTGAAGTCCTGCGGGCGGTCGACGAATCCCTCGTGCTCGATGCCGACGCTGCGCTCGTTCATGGACCGGTTCCCGGCGTGGAAGGCGACGTCCAGCTCGCGCACCATCTGCTCCACGTGCCCGTCCTGGCGGACTATGTAGTGCGCGGACGCCTTGTGGAAGGGGTTCTTGAACGCGTCCACCGACGAGGCGAAGTCCCCCTGTGTGACATGCACGACGATCCGGTCCACCCGGTAGTCGTCGGGCCGGTCCGCCATCCGCCAGTTCGCCGGCGAGGCCGCCGTCCAGCCCACCCCGGGGGAGTCCACCTCCCCCTCCTTGCGCGGCTTGCTCACCCCCGGCAGCAGCCACCAGGCCCGCCGGAGCTCCTGCTGCCCCGCCAGTGCCCCCACCGCGAGCACCCCGAGCCCGCCGAACAGCACCGCCCGCCGGGTCCGGCCCCCGCCCTTGGCCTTCGCGCCCTTCTCGGTCATGTGATCCACCCCCCACCGCCGACAACGCGCCGTGACCCCGCGCGGTTCCCCGTACCCTGGAAGACGCTATGACTGAGAACCTGCCGCGCACCGCCCGCCCCCTCCGCGTCCTCGCCGCCATGTCCGGCGGCGTGGACTCCGCCGTCGCCGCCGCGCGCGCGGTCGAGGCCGGGCACGACGTCACGGGCGTCCACCTGGCGCTCTCCGCGAACCCCCAGTCCTTCCGGACCGGCGCCCGCGGCTGCTGCACCATCGAGGACTCCCGCGACGCCCGCCGCGCCGCCGACGTCATCGGCATCCCCTTCTACTGCTGGGACCTCGCCGAGCGCTTCCGCGAGGACGTGGTCGAGGACTTCGTCGCCGAGTACGAGGCCGGGCGCACCCCGAACCCCTGCCTGCGCTGCAACGAGAAGATCAAGTTCGCGGCCCTCCTCGACAAGGCCCTCGCCCTCGGCTTCGACGCCGTCTGCACGGGCCACTACGCGACGATCGTGGAGAAGGAGGACGGCACGCGCGAGATGCACCGCGCCTCCGACATGGCCAAGGACCAGTCCTACGTCCTCGGCGTCCTCGACGAGAAGCAGCTGGCCCACGCCCTCTTCCCGCTGGGCGACACGGTCACCACCAAGGACGAGATCCGCGCCGAGGCCGAGCGCCGGGGCCTGGCCGTGGCGAAGAAGCCCGACAGCCACGACATCTGCTTCATCGCCGACGGCGACACCCAGGGCTTCCTCGCCCAGCGCCTCGGCAAGGCCGAGGGCGACATCGTCGACGAGGCGACCGGCGAGAAGGTCGGCACCCACGACGGGGCGTACGGCTTCACCATCGGCCAGCGCAAGGGCCTGCGCATCGGCCACCCCGCCCCCGACGGCAAGCCCCGCTACGTCCTCGACATCTCGCCGGTGAACAACACCGTCACCGTCGGCCCCGCCGAGGCCCTCGACGTCACAGCCCTCACCGCGATCCGCCCCCGCTGGTGCGGCTCCACCGCCGCCCCGGCGGGCACCTACACCGCCCAGCTGCGCGCCCACGGCGGCGAGACGGAGGTCTTCGCCGAGGTCGTGGACGGCGAACTGCGCGTCCGCTTCACCGAGCCGGTCCGCGGCGTGGCCCCCGGCCAGGCGATCGTGCTCTACGACGGCACCCGCGTGGTCGGCTCCGCCACCATCGCCACCACCACCCGGGCCACCGCCTCCGCCGTCTAGCGCTCCGACCGGAAGGGCTCACCGCCTCACGACGCCCGGCACGGCACCTCGCCGCGTTGTGGGGCCACGCAAGTACGTCCAGTACGAGCCGTGGCCCTCCGCCTTGCGACGCACCGCACCGGACGCCGCGAACCGGCGCACCTTTCCGTCAGAGCACCAGGAGGTCCCCGGCTCAGACCACCGACAGGACGATCTTGCCGGTGGTCCGGCCCCGCTCGCCGAGCTCGTGGGCCTCGGCGGCCCGCTCCAGCGGCAGCACCGCCTCCACCAGCGGCTTCAGCGCGCCGCCGTCGGCCAGTGCCGCGATCTCGCGCAGCCCCAGCCGGTCCGGCTCGACCAGCACCCAGTCCGCGCGGAAGCCGCGGGTGTCGGCCGGGATGTCGTCCGGGCCGGGCAGGGTGATTAGCCGGCCGCCCTCGCGCAGCACCGAGAGGGAGCGCTCGGCGACCTCGCCGCCGAGGCCGTCCAGGACCACGTCCACGTCCGAGACGACGTCCTCGAAGGCCACCGCGCGGTAGTCCACGACCTCGTCCGCGCCCAGCGAGCGCAGCAGCTCGTGCTTGCCCGCGCTGGCCGTGCCGATCACGTACGCCCCGCGCGCCTTGGCGATCTGCACCGCCAGGTGCCCGACGCCGCCGGCGGCCGCGTGCACCAGGACCCGCTCGCCGGGACGCACGTCCGCGGTGTCCACCAGTGCCTGCCAGGCGGTCAGCGCGGCCAGCGGCAGGGCGGCGGCCTCGACGTGGCTCAGGGAGGCGGGCTTCGCCGCCAGCTGCCGGGCCGGGGCGACCGCGTACTCGGCGTAGCCGCCCGCCTGGCGCGGGAAGTGCGGCATCCCGTACACCTCGTCACCGGGGGCGAAGAGGGTGACGCCGGGGCCGACCGCCTCGACCGTGCCGGACACGTCCCAGCCCACGATCGGGCTCTCGCCCCAGGCGATCAGGGCCCCGCTGGCCCGGGTCTTCCAGTCGACCGGGTTCACGCCGGCCGCGTGGATCCGGACGAGGACCTCGCCGAAACCGGGCTCGGGCCGGTCGATCTCCCGCTCGACCAGGTTCTCCGGGCCGCCCCACTCGTTCACGACGATCGCGCGCATGTCCGCCTGCCTCATTCCATCCGTTTGCGTCTGATTCCGGGCCGTTTCCCGGCGACGGGTCCCAGACTGGGGCACCGCGCACCTCCGCGGTGTTGGCCGTTTGGCCACTATGTGACAGGATCTGGCCATGAGTGAGACGTGGGAACGCACCGAGGACGCGGCCAGGCCGGGCCGCGGCGCGGGCGGCAGGCACCTCGTCGCGGTGCTGGCCCTGCCCGGCTTCCCCCCGTTCGAGCTGGGCATCCCCTCCCGGGTCTTCGGCAGCGCCGTGGACGACGACGGCGAAGCCCTCTACGAGGTCGTGGTCTGCACCGCCGACGGCCTCCCCGTGCCCAGCGACTCCGGCTTCACCCTCCAGCCCGCCGCCGGGCCCGAAGCCCTCGCCGCCGCCGACACCGTGATCGTCCCGCCCACCCACGCCATGCCCGAGCTGGCCCTCGGCGGGCCGCTGCCGCCCGCCGTCGCCGCGGCCATCGCGGGCATCCGCCCCGGCACCCGCCTGGTGTCCATCTGCACCGGCTCCTACGTCCTCGCCGCCGCCGGGCTGCTCGACGGCCGGCCCGCCACCACCCACTGGAACCTCGCCCGGGAGTTCCGCCGGGCCTACCCCGGGGTCCGCGTCGACGAGGACGTGCTCTTCGTCGACGACGGCGACGTCCTGACCTCGGCCGGGGTCTCCGCCGGCGTCGACCTGTGCCTGCACCTGATCCGCCGCGACCACGGCGCCGCCGTCACCAACCGGGCCGCCCGCATCTGCGTCGTCCCGCCCTGGCGCGACGGCGGGCAGGCCCAGTACATCGACCGCCCCGTCCCCGAACCCACGGTCGCCACCACCACCGCCACCCGCGCCTGGGCCCTGGAACGCCTCGCCGAACCGGTCAGCCTCGCCGAGCTCGCCGCCCACGCCCGGATGAGCCTGCGCACCTTCACCCGCCGCTTCCGCGACGAGGTCGGCATGACCCCCGTCCAGTGGCTCACCGCGCAGCGGCTCGAAGTCGCCCGCGACCTGCTGGAGTCCAGCGACCTGCCCGTCGACCTGGTCGCCCACCGCGCCGGCTTCGGCACCGCGAACTCCCTGCGCCAGCACATGCGCGCGTCCCTCGGCGTCTCCCCGATCGCCTACCGCCGCACCTTCCGGTCCACCGCCCCGGCCCTGCGGCCGGCATGACCCCGCAGGTAATCGACCGGCCCCCGCGCCCCTGCCACGATGAGATCAACAAGCCGTCCGGACCAGGGAATCGGGAGCCAGACATGACCGCGTACGCCATCGGCCACATACGTCCCCAGACCATGAACGAGGACATCCTCCGCTACATCGAGGAGATCCAGTCGACCATGGACCCCTTCGAGGGCCGCTTCCTCGTCCACGGCAACCCGGTCGAGGTACTGGAGGGCTCCTTCCCCGGCGACCTCGTGATCATCGCCTTCCCGGACATCGAGTGCGCCCGCGCCTGGTACGCCTCCCCCGCCTACCAGGAGATCCTGCCCCTGCGCACCCGGCACATCCCCGGCGACATCCTCCTCGTCGACGGCGTCCCGGCGGGCTACGACGCCACGAAGACGGCCACCGCCCTCCGCGCGTCCGCGGGGCTCTGACACCGGCCGCGCCGGCAGGCCCCGGGCGGCGGGGCCGACGGCCGCCGCGGGGTGCGAGCATGGCCGTATGCCTACTCACCTGATCACCGGTGCCGGCTCCGGCATCGGAGCCGCGGTCGCCTCCCGCCTGCACGCCCGCGGCGACGACCTCGTCCTGCTCGCCCGTGACGCCGCCCGCGCCCGGCAGCTCGTCGAGCGCTACCCCGGAGCCCGGACCCTCGTTGGCGACCTCGCGGACCCCGACCGGCTCTCCTGGGCTTTCTCCAAGCAGCCGATGCCCGAGCGGATCGACTCCCTCCTGCACATCGCCGGGATCGTCGACCTCGGCCCCGTCGGCGAACTGCGCCCCAAGACCTGGCACCAGCAGCTCAACGTCAACCTGATCGCCCCCGCCGAGGTCACCCGCCTCCTGCTGCCCACCCTGCGGGCCTCCAGGGCGACCGTCGTCTTCGTGAACTCCGGCGCCGGCCTGAGCGCCCACGCCGAGTGGAGCGCCTACGCCGCCTCCAAGCACGGCCTCAAGGCCCTCGCCGACTCCCTGCGCGCCGAGGAGAAGGCCAACGGCATCCGCGTCACCTCGGTCTACCCCGGCCGCACCGCCAGCCCCATGCAGGCCAAGGTCCACTCGCAGGAGGGCAAG
Organism: Streptomyces sp. NPDC001373; assembly: GCF_042895815.1. NCBI lineage: Bacteria > Bacillati > Actinomycetota > Actinomycetes > Kitasatosporales > Streptomycetaceae > Streptomyces > Streptomyces sp. NPDC001373. The sequence goes on along the minus strand of NZ_JBIAWQ010000001.1, from coordinate 286,575 downwards.
GAGTACGACCCCACCGCCTGGGTCGACCCCGAGTCCGTGGCCACCACCATCGTCATGGCCGTCGACCTGCCGCGCGACGCCGAGGTCGTCGACCTGAGCGTCAGGCCCGGCCGATGACCGCGGGTGCAACCGGCGTCGGATCCCTGCCGGGCGGCGACGCCCGCGAGGCCGCCAAGACCGCCACGGGCTCCTTCGAGGACTTCCCGTACCTCCCCGAACTGCCCGCCCGCGGGCCCGGCGCCGACATGATCGGCCGCTCCCTCGGCCTGCTGGTCGACCTGTACGCCCACGTCGAGCCCAGCGGCTGGCGGATCAGCGACCGCCCCGGCCGCGACACCCGGCGGGCCCGCTCCTGGCTCGGCGAGGACCTCGACGCGCTGGAGGAGTTCACCCAGGGGTACACCGGCAGGCTGAAGGTCCAGGCCGTCGGGCCGTGGACACTGGCCGCCGCCCTCGAACTGCACGGCGGCGAGGCCGTCCTCCAGGACGCCGGAGCCTGCCGCGACCTCGCCGCCTCCCTCGCCGAGGGCATGCGCGGCCACCTCGCCGACGTCCGCAAGCGCGTCCCGGGCGCCGAGATCGTCCTCCAGTACGACGAGCCCTCGCTCACCGCCGTCCTGCGCGGCCGGGTGCGCTCCGCCAGCGGCTACCGCACCTACCGGGCGGTCGACCGGCAGGTCGTCGAGAGCGCCCTGCGCGACCTGTTCTCCGTCCACGACGGGGAGGTCGTCGTCCACTCCTGCGCGCCCGACGTCCCCTTCGCGCTGCTGCGCCGGGCCGGCGCCGCGGCCGTCTCGTTCGATTTTTCCCTGCTCACCGAGCGCGAGGACGACGCCATCGGCGAAGCCGTCGAAGGCGGGATGAAACTCTTCGCCGGAGTGGTGCCGGGGACCGACGGCCCGTTGTCGGACCCGGGCGGTAGCGTCATGGGTGTCAGGAAGCTTTGGCGCAGGCTGGGGCTGGCTCCGGGGACTCTCGCCGAGTCCGTCGTGGTCACCCCCTCGTGCGGTCTGGCGGGCGCCTCGCCCGCCTACGCCCGCGCGGTGCAGGCCCACTGCGTCAGGGCGGCGAGGTCGCTCGCCGACAACCCTGAGTGACGGACGAGGACGGGCCACGGGAGGACACGGCATGGCAGCCGAACAGCAGGACACGGCAGTACCGACGGCGGCGCGCGAGCAGCACCAGCTGCTCGCCGAGCAGGTCGAGGAGCACCGCTTCCGGTACTACGTGAACGACCAGCCGGTCGTCAGCGACGCCGAGTTCGACCAGCTGCTGCGCTCGCTGGAGGCCCTGGAGGAGCAGTACCCCGAGCTGCGCACGCCCGACTCGCCCACCCAGAAGGTGGCCGGGGCGTACGAGACGGACTTCGCCTCCGTCGAGCACCGCGAGCGCATGCTCTCCCTCGACAACGCCTTCGACGACGAGGAACTGTCCGCCTGGGCCGACCGGGTCGCCCGGGACGTGAACACCCCGGACTACCACTACCTGTGCGAGCTCAAGGTGGACGGCCTCGCCGTCAACCTCACCTACGAGAACGGCCGCCTCACCCGCGCCGCCACCCGCGGCGACGGCCGCACCGGCGAGGACATCACGCCCAACGTCCGCACCATCGCCGAGATCCCGGACCGCCTCAAGGGGGACCGGGTCCCGGCCCTCGTCGAGATCCGCGGCGAGGTGTACTTCCCGATGGAGAAGTTCGAGGAGCTCAACGCCCGGCTGGTGGAGGCCGAGGGCAAGCCCTTCGCCAACCCGCGCAACGCCGCGGCCGGTTCCCTGCGCCAGAAGGACCCCAAGGTCACCGCCACCCGCCCGCTGCACATGGTGGTGCACGGCATCGGCGCCCGCGAGGGCTTCGAGATCGAGCGCCAGTCGCAGGCCTACGAGCTGCTGCGCGAGTGGGGCCTGCCCACCGCCCGGCACAACGCGGTGGTGTCCTCCCTCGCCGAGGTGCGCGCCTTCATCGCCCGCTTCGGCGAGGACCGGCACTCCGTGGAGCACGAGATCGACGGCGTCGTCGTCAAGCTCGACGAGATCGCCCTCCAGGGCCGGCTCGGCTCCACCGCCCGCGCCCCGCGCTGGGCCATCGCCTGGAAGTACGCCCCCGAAGAGGTCAACACCAAGCTGGTCGACATCAAGGTCGGCGTCGGCCGCACCGGGCGCGTCACCCCGTACGCCCAGGTCGAGCCGGTGACGGTGGCCGGCTCCGAGGTCGAGTTCGCGACCCTGCACAACCAGGAGGTCGTCAAGGCCAAGGGCGTCCTCATCGGGGACACCGTCGTCCTGCGCAAGGCGGGCGACGTCATCCCCGAGATCCTCGGGCCGGTGGTGGACCTGCGCGACGGCAGCGAGCGGGAGTTCGTGATGCCGACGCGGTGCCCCGAGTGCGGGACGGCCCTGCGCCCCATGAAGGAAGGGGACATCGACGTCCGCTGCCCCAACGGGCAGACCTGCCCCGCCCAGTTGCGCGAGCGCCTCTTCTACCTGGCCGGACGGCAGTCCCTGGACATCGAGAACTTCGGCATGGTGGCCGCCGCCGCCCTCACCGGCCCGCTGGAGCCGGCGCAGCCGCCGCTGCTCGACGAGGGCGACCTCTTCGACCTCACCATCGAGCAGCTGCTGCCCATCAAGGCGTACGTCCTCGACCCGGACAGCGGACTGCCCAAGCGGGACCCGAAGACGGGCCAGGAGAAGATCGTCACGGTCTTCGCCAACCAGAAGGGCGAGCCGAAGAAGAACGCCCTGGCGATGCTGGAGAACATCGCGGCCGCCAAGGAGCGTCCGCTGGCCCGCATCATCAACGGCCTGTCCATCCGGCACGTCGGCCCGGTCGCCGCGGAGGCCCTCGCCCGCGAGTTCCGGTCGATCGACCGCATCGAACAGGCCACCGAGGAGGAGCTCACCGCGACCGAGGGCGTCGGCGCGATCATCGCCGCCTCCCTCAAGGAATGGTTCGCCGTCGACTGGCACCAGGAGATCCTGCGCAAGTGGCGGGCGGCCGGGGTGCGCATGGAGGAGGAGGGCTCCGGCGAGGAGGAGGGCCCGCGCCCCCTGGAGGGCCTGACCGTCGTCGTCACGGGCACCCTTCAGAACCACACCCGGGACGGCGCCAAGGAGGCCCTGCAGAGCCGCGGCGCCAAGGTGACCGGCTCGGTGTCGAAGAAGACCTCCTTCGTCGTGGTCGGCGACAACCCCGGCTCGAAGTACGACAAGGCCGTCCAGCTGAAGCTCCCGGTCCTCGACGACGCCGGCTTCGAGGTCCTGCTCGAACAGGGGCCCGAAGCGGCCCTGGAGGCGGCCCTTCCGCTGGACGGCGGCGGCGAAGGGCAGTAGTACCGCGAACGGATGCGCGGCGTGCGGCCGTACGGGCGGGCGTACGCCCCGGCGCGGCGCCCGGTGGTAAACGGCCGGTACATGGCTGGTCGAAGGCCGGTGAGCTGTCGGATCATCGGTGGGGTGACAGGGGGGCCTGGTCCAAACTCACCCGTTCGGCGGATACCGTACTGATGAGGATGGCTGGGTCGCATTCGGGCAACCACCGCCGACTGCTGCCCCTGGGAGCCTCTCCCGTCCTACTGTTGTGGGGTGCGCCTGTCGTGCGCGGCTGCCTGATGTGCCTTCCAGCCGTGATGGCGCGACATCGGGGCCATCGCGCGACATCGGCATCGCCGGCTGTGAGAGGGACGGGCATGAAACCCACCGAAAGCGCCGACCCGTCACCTGAACTCGGCGGGGACCCCCCGTCCTTGCGGGCGGGCCGGCTCGGTGTCCTGCGTGCCAGGACACCGCAGACCCGCCCCCTGGACACCGGAGCGGGAGACCAGCGGCGCACCGTGCTGCCCGCCGCCGTCGTGGGCTCCGCCGCCGTGCTGCTCGTGGGCGGGATCGTCGCCGCCCTGACCGCCCGTCAGTCGCTGTTCCCAGGCGGCGCGGTCGGCTGGGCGCTGGCCCTGCTCACCGGCATCATCGTGGGCCACCTCGTCGCCCTCGGCCGCGACCGCTGGTGGGGCGGTACGGGATCGGGCGCCGCCCTCACCCTCGGCGTGCTCATCCTCTACGGCTGGGTCCCCGCCGGACTGGTCTCGCTGGCCGTGGTCACCCTCGTCGGGGCCGCACGCCGGCACCGATGGCGCCAGGGGCTGCTGCACGGTTCCGCCGACATCCTCGGCATCGGCGCGGGCGCCCTCGTCCTGGCCGCCTTCGGCGACGCGCCGACCGTGGAGTCACCGTGGCAGCCCACCACCTGGGACCTGGCGGCCGCCCCCGAGGTGGCCCTGGTCGCCGTCTCCTACCTCCTCGTCACCCGCGTCCTGCTGTGGTTCGCGCTCACCCCGCCCGGCGGCGGCCTGCCCACGGTGGCCCGCACGGCCCTGATGCGCCAGGCCCTGGTGGCGGCCGCCCTGCTCGGCATCGCCCCCCTGATCTGCGTGGTCGCCAGCACCCAGCCGGTCCTGCTGCCGCTGTTCGCCGTGCCGCTCATCGCCCTCGACTCCACCCTGTGGATCGCCCGCGCCCGCGCCGAGGAGCAGCTGCGCGACCCGCTGACCGGGCTGCCGAACCGGCAGTGGCTGCTGGAGCGGACCTGGGCCGCGCTCGACGAGGCTGAACGTTTGGGCACCCGCTCGGCCCTCGTCCTGATCGACCTGGACCGCTTCCGCGCCGTCAACGACACCCTCGGACACCTCGCCGGGGACCGGCTGCTGCTCCAGATCGCCGCCCGGCTGCGGCAGGCCCTCCCGGAGGAGGCCGAGGCGGCCCGCCTCGGCGGCGACGAGTTCGCCGTCCTGCTGCCCACCACCGACTCCACCACCAGCGCCCAGCGGGTCGCCCGCCACCTGGTCGCCGAGCTCAGCTCCCCGCTGGACCTGGACGGGCTGACCCTCGTCCTGGAGGCCAGCGCGGGCCTCGCCGTCTTCCCGGACCACGCCCTGGACGCGGAGGGCCTCCTGCGTCGCGCCGACGTCGCCATGTACCAGGCCAAGCGGGACCGCACGGGCGTCGAGGTCTACGAGTCGAAGCGCGACAGCAACACCCCCGACCGCCTCGGCCTCCTCGGCGACCTCCGGCGCGCCCTGGACGCCGGAGAGGTCGAGCTCCACTACCAGCCCAAGGTCCGCTTCGACGGCCAGGTCGCCGGCCTGGAAGCACTGGTCCGCTGGGTCCACCCGGAGCGCGGCCGCGTCCCTCCCGACGAGTTCATCGCCATCGCCGAGACCTCAGGTCTGATGCCGCACCTGACCGAGTACGTCCTGGAGACCGCCCTGGCCCAGGTCGCCCGCTGGCGCGCCCAGGGCCTGAAGGTCCCCGTCGCCGTCAACGTCTCCCCGCGCGACGTCCACACTCCCGGCTTCGCGGGCGCCGTGGCCGCCCGCCTGGCCCGCCACGGGGTCCCCGCGAGCGGCCTCCAGCTGGAGATAACGGAACACGTCCTCCTGGAGGACCCGCAGCGCGCGGCCGACACCATGGCCGGCCTGACGGGCCACGGCGTGAAGATGTCCCTGGACGACTTCGGCACGGGCTACTCCTCCCTGGTCCACCTGCGCCGCCTCCCGGTGAGCGAGCTGAAGATCGACCGCTCCTTCGTCGCCCGCCTGGCGGTCGACGCCCAGGACGCGGAGATCGTCCGCTGCACGGTGGACCTGGCCCACTCCCTGGGCCTCCTGGTGGTGGCGGAGGGCGTGGAGGACGACGAGACGTGGGAGCGCCTCAGGGACCTGGGCTGCGACGCCGTCCAGGGCTGGCTCGTCGCCGCCGCGATGCCCCCGCAGGAAGCGACGGCCTGGCTCCTGGCGAGGGGCGAACGCGGCTGGCGCCGCCCGGCGGACATCACGGCGGAACTCGCCGCCACCGCCGACACCCCGGCCCCGTAGCGGGTCCCTGCGGGGCGGAGGTCCCTACCCGCCCTTCGCCCGTTCCTCCCCCGGCTACCGCTGGGAGGTGCCCCCAGGGGCGAGCCCCGGACCCCGTTGCGCTCGAACGCCGCGCGGGCTGGAATTCGCGCAGCGAATTTCCAGCCCCGCCGGCGTTCGAGGCGCGGGGGTCCGGGGGCGGAGCCCCCGGGGAACGGCGAAAGGGCGGGGCGGGGAGAGCGTCCGCGCAGCGGTATACCCGCACCGCAGCGCAGGCCGGCGGCAAACCGTTTACCGGGTCCAGGGCCCGGCCCCATAGGATTGGGCGCGAAACTACACACTCACCACCCCCAGAGGATCGCTGCATGCCTGGCATCACGCGCGAGGAGGTCGCCCACCTCGCTCGGCTGGCGCGTCTGGAGCTGAAGAGCGAAGAGCTCGACCACTTCGCCGGACAGCTCGACGACATCATCGGCGCGGTCGCCCGCGTTTCCGAGGTCGCCGACCAAGACGTCCCGCCGACCTCCCACCCGCTCCCGCTGACGAACGTCATGCGCGCGGACGAGGTCCGTCCCTCGCTCACCCCCGAGCAGGCGCTTTCCGGCGCTCCCGCCCAGGAGCAGCAGCGTTTCAAGGTGCCGCAGATCCTGGGGGAGGACTAATCACCATGGCTGACACCCACATCATCAAGCTCACGGCCGCCGAGACCGCCGAGAAGATCGCCTCCGGCGAGCTCACGGCCGTCGAGGTCACCGAGGCCCACCTCGCCCGCATCGACGCGACCGACGAGAAGGTCCACGCCTTCCTCCACGTCGACCGCGAGGGCGCCCTCGCGCAGGCCCGCGCCGTCGACGCCAAGCGCGCCGCGGGCGAGAAGCTCGGCCCGCTGGCCGGCGTCCCGCTCGCCCTCAAGGACATCTTCACCACGGTCGGCGTACCGACCACCGTCGGTTCGAAGATCCTCGAAGGCTGGATCCCGCCCTACGACGCCACCCTGACGCGCAAGCTCAAGGAAGCCGACGTCGTCATCCTCGGCAAGACCAACATGGACGAGTTCGCCATGGGGTCCTCCACCGAGAACAGCGCGTACGGCCCCACCGGCAACCCCTGGGACCTGACCAAGATCCCCGGTGGCTCCGGCGGCGGCTCCGCGGCCGCCCTGGCCGCCTTCCAGGCCCCGCTCGCGATCGGCACGGACACCGGCGGCTCCATCCGCCAGCCCGCCGCCGTCACCGGCACCGTCGGCGTGAAGCCCACCTACGGCGGCGTCTCCCGCTACGGCATGGTGGCCTTCTCCTCCTCCCTCGACCAGGGCGGCCCCTGCGCCCGTACGGTCCTGGACGCGGCCCTCCTCCACGAGGTCATCGCCGGCCACGACCCGCTCGACTCCACCTCCATCGACGCCCCGGTCCCGCCGGTCGTCGAGGCCGCCCGCAACGGCTCCGTCGCCGGCATGCGCGTCGGTGTGGTCAAGCAGTTCCGCGGCGAGGGCTTCCAGGCCGGCGTCACCCAGCGCTTCGACGAGTCGGTGGAGCTCCTGAAGGAGCTCGGCGCCGAGATCGTCGAGGTGGACTGCCCGTCCTTCGACCTCGCGATGGCCGCGTACTACCTGATCGCGCCGTCCGAGTGCTCCTCGAACCTGGCCCGCTTCGACGCCATGCGCTACGGCCTGCGCGTCGGCGACGACGGTACGAGGTCCGCCGAGGACGTCACCGCCCTGACCCGCGAAGCCGGCTTCGGCGACGAGGTCAAGCGGCGCGTCATCCTCGGCACGTACGCGCTCAGCTCCGGCTACTACGACGCGTACTACGGCTCCGCCCAGAAGGTCCGCACGCTCATCACGAAGGACTTCGAGAAGGCCTTCGAGCAGGTCGACGTGATCGTCTCCCCGACGACCCCGACCACCGCCTTCGCCATCGGTGAGCGCACCGACGACCCGCTGGCGATGTACCTCGCGGACATTTGCACCATCCCGACCAACCTGGCCGGCAACTCCGCCATGTCGCTGCCGTGCGGCCTGGCGCCGGAGGACGGTCTCCCGGTCGGTCTGCAGATCATCGCCCCGGCGATGAAGGACGACCGTCTGTACAAGGTCGGCGCGGCCGTCGAGGCCGCCTTCGTCGAGCGCTGGGGCCACCCGCTGCTTGAGGAGGCTCCGTCGCTGTGAGTTCGAGTGCGCTGTCCAAGGCCAAGGGCTTCAAGAAGTCGAAGACCGGGACCTACCTGTCGATGGGCACCACCGCCTTCGGTGCCTTCAGTGTGATCAAGCAGGTGCGCAAGGCCCGCACCGAGCACGACACGCTCCAGCTCGTCGACGCCGTCGTGTCCGCCGCCGCCATCGTCACCGGGCTCGCGATCCTGTACCGCGAGCTGAAGCGCCTGGGCGACGACGACGTCCTGCTGGGCTGAGAGGGAAAGTTTCACCGTGACCACCTTCACCGAACTGCTGTCGTACGAAGACGCCCTCGCGTCGTACGACCCCGTCATGGGCCTTGAGGTCCATGTCGAGCTCGGCACCAAGACCAAGATGTTCTGCGGCTGCTCCACCGAGCTGGGCGCCGAGCCCAACGCGCAGACCTGCCCCACCTGCCTCGGTCTCCCCGGCTCGCTCCCGGTCGTCAACGCGATCGGCGTCGAGTCCGCCGTCAAGATCGGCCTCGCGCTGAACTGCGAGATCGCCGAGTGGTGCCGTTTCGCCCGGAAGAACTACTTCTATCCGGACATGCCGAAGAACTTCCAGACCTCCCAGTACGACGAGCCCATCGCCTTCAACGGCTACCTGGACGTCCAGCTGGAGGACGGCGAGGTCTTCCGCGTCGAGATCGAGCGCGCCCACATGGAGGAGGACACCGGAAAGTCGCTGCACGTCGGCGGCGCCACCGGCCGTATCCACGGCGCGTCCCACTCCCTGCTGGACTACAACCGCGCCGGCATCCCCCTCATCGAGATCGTCACCAAGCCGATCGAGGGCGCCGGCGAGCGGGCCCCCGAGGTCGCCAAGGCGTACGTGGCCGAGCTGCGCGAGGTCATCAAGGCCCTCGGCGTCTCCGAGGCCCGGATGGACAAGGGCCAGATGCGCTGCGACGTGAACCTGTCGCTGCGCCCGAACGGCACGAAGGAATTCGGCACCCGCTCGGAGACGAAGAACGTCAACTCGCTGCGCTCCGTCGAGCGCGCGGCCCGCTTCGAGATCCAGCGCCACGCGGCGGTGCTCTCGTCGGGCGGCTCCATCGTGCAGGAGACCCGGCACTTCCACGAGGAGGACGGCTCCACTACGGCCGGCCGCATCAAGGACAACGCCGAGGACTACCGGTACTTCCCGGAGCCCGACCTCGTCCCCGTCGCCCCGGCCCGCGCCTGGGTCGAGGAGCTGCGCGCCGCCCTCCCGGAGATGCCGCGCGTGCGCCGCAACCGCCTCCGCGAGGAATGGGGCGTCAGCGAGCACGACATGCAGTCCATCCTCAACGCGGGCGCGGTGGACTCCATCGTCGCCACGATCGAGGAGGGCGCCGACTCGGCGGCCGCCCGCAAGTGGTGGATGGGCGAGCTGGCCCGCAACGCCAACGAGCAGGGCGTGTCGGTCGACGAGCTGCCGATCACCCCGGCCCAGGTGGCGCGTGTCGCCGCCCTGGTCGCGGCCGGCGACCTGAACGACAAGCTGGCCCGCCAGGTCATCGAGGGCGTCCTCGCCGGCGAGGGCACCCCGGACGAGGTCGTCGAGAAGCGCGGCCTGAAGGTCGTCTCGGACGAGGGCGCGCTGGGCGCGGCCGTGGACGAGGCCATCGCGGGCAACGCGGCCATCGCCGACAAGATCCGCGGCGGCAAGATCGCCGCCGTCGGCGCCCTGGTCGGCGCGGTCATGAAGACCACACGCGGCCAGGCCGACGCGGCCCGCGTCAAGGAGCTCATCCTGGAGAAGCTCGGCGTCTCCGAGTAGGTTGGCAGCTGCGAGCCGGCGGCCCGTACCGATCGACCCGATCGGTACGGGCCGCCGGTCTGTGGGGAGGGGGAACAGGGGTGGAGATCGGGGCGATGGTCATCGCCGCCGTGGGCGTGGCGGGGACCCTGGGCGCGTCGCTGCTCACGCAGCGGGGCGCGGAGCGGGCCAAGCGGCGGGAGATCGAGCTCGTGCGCGGGCACGAGGAGGTACGGGAGAACCTGGCGCTGCGGCGCGCCTGCTACACGGCCCTCAACCGGGACTCCCGGCAGTTCACCACCGCCCTCAACCGCCACCTGCACGTCATGCGGGAGGGCGGGGCCGGGGACGCGGACCGGGAGGCGCTCGACGCGGCGAAGGCCGCGCACCGGGACACGTACTCCGAGGCGCAGATGATCGCCCCGGACCCGGTGCTGGGCCCCGCGACCGAGGTCAACCACGCGTTGAACCTGGTCTACGGCCAGGTCAAACGGCTGGAGCGGGGCGACCCCGAGGAGGGCGAGACGATGGCGACGGTCTCCCGGGCCCAGCAGGAGGTCTGGGACCTGCTCCGGGAGATGCGCGCGGCCATGCGCGCAGACCTCGGGGTGTCGTCGTCCGACTGAGGCCGCTGCTCCGCTACTTCTTCAGGCTGGGTGCGCCCAGGACGAGCCGGCCCATCCCGCAGGTGCGCCCCGGGTCGCCGTAGGAGATGTCGAGGCGCTTGCCGTTCGCGACGTCGATCGACAGCGGCCTCGGCGATCCGACACGCAGGGTGCCGCTCCACACGGACCTGCCGTCCACGTTCACGGTGACGCCGGCGTTCGCGTGCGTCGAGGCGTCGTCGACGCCGGCGACCATGGTCAGGGTCTTCCAGCTGCCGCCCAGGTCGTAGGAGGCCGACCCGTCGCAGATCTTGTAGGGCCCGGCGGCCACCAGGGCGGTGTCGTAGCGCTGGGAACCGAGCGTGCCGTCGCCCGCCTCGAACCAGGCGTACTCGCTCTTGGCGACGGGTTCCAGGGTGGTGAGCGAGACCCCGCCGGGGTCGGACGCAGCAGGGGGCGGGGAAGGCGACCGGGAGGCGGACGGGGCCGTCGGCCGCGTGTCTCCCGCACGGTCGGGGCCGCCGCCGTCGTCCCCTTGCGCGAAGTCCCCGAACAGCTTCACGCCGGTGAGCGCGAGGGCCGCCAGGAGCACCGCGCCCGCCGCCGCCATCAGTGCCGGGCGCCGACGTCCGGGCGTCCGCATCGTCGGCCGCGCGTCCTGGACCCCGCCCAGCGGGAGGGACACCACGGCCTGGCGGAGGTCCTGCACCCAGCCGGCCAGGCTCGGCGGCCGCTGCTGCGGGTCGCCGGCGCAGAGCGCCGCGATCCGTGCCCGCTGCTCGGCGTCCAGCGCCGCGATCTGGGGCAGCTCCGCCATCGCCTCGGCCAGCAGGCCCGGGGTGCGGGGCGGCGACTCCCCGCTCAGCAGGAAGTACGCGATGGCGCCGAAGGCGTACCGGTCCGTGGCCGGGGTGCGCCTGCCGTCGAAGACCTCGGGGGCCGCGTAGCCGGGGGTGAACCAGATCTCGGCCGTCCGGTGTTCGGCGGTCAGCTTGCTGAGGCCGAAGTCCACCAGCGTGGCCTGCCCGTCGGCGTCGACCATCACGTTGCCGGGGGAGAGGTCACCGTGGACCACCTGGCGCCCGGAGGGGGTGGCCTTCCCCGAGTGCAGCCAGTCCAGCACGTCGGCGAGCTGCTCCAGCGTCGCCATCACCTCGCGCCGCCCGGCGGGGGTGGAGAGGTCGCGCTCGGTCCGCCAGTCGCGCAGGTCGAGCCCGTCGACATGGTTCATGACCAGCACCAGAGACCGCCCGGACAGGCCGGAGGCCTCACCCGCAGGGTGGATCGGCGGGCCCTCGAAGTGCTCCCGCACGCCGACGACCCCGGGCCGGTGGACGAAGCGCAGCAGCTCCGCCTGCTCGTTCCACTTCTGGCTGATCCGGGCGAACTCCTCGGACGAGATCGTCGTCTTGGAGTCGAGCACCTTGACGACGACGGGCTCGGCCCCGCCCGCCAGCTCGATCTCCGCGAGATGGATCACGGCCTCGCCGCCGCGCCCGATGGACCGCAGCAACCGGTACCGGTCGGGTGCCGAGTCTGGGCCGATGTAGAGCTTCTGGCTGGTCAAGCCGCCCCCAGTGCCAGTCAGTTGAGTGGAGATCAGCTTGGCTGGCCGGGGCGGGCGGGGTCAATGGGAAACGGTGGTCCCGAGGAAGGCGGACCAGGCGGCGGGGGCGACGGTGAGGACGGGACCGCCGGTCACCTTGGAGTCCCGGACGTGGACGGCGGCGGGGTGGGCGGCCACCTCGACGCAGTCGCCGCCGGCGTCACCGCTGTGGCTCGACTTCCGCCAGTCATAGGCGACTTCGACGCAGTCGCCGCCCGCGTCGCTGCTGTAGCTCGACTTGAACCAGGCCAGTTGGTGCGTCATGACTCTCCTAGCAGGTCGTCCAGCAGGCTCTTGCTGTGCTCGATGGAGAGCGCCTGCGAACGCAGCATCCCATACTTGAGATGGAGGAGATGGACCTCGTCCGGGTCGTCCTGGAGGAAGCTGACGTGCTGTCCCTCCAGGTAGCCGAGCTGGTCGTGATCAGGGGTCTCCAGCAGCACCATGGGTCCCGCCAGCCCCGCATGAGTCTCACGGTTGGTGCGCATGATCTGGAGTCCTACGAAGGGGAGTTCGGCCATCTCGCGCAGGTGGCGCAGCTGTCCGCGCAGGATTCCCCGACCACCGATCGGACGCTCCACCAGGGACTGCTCGATGATGAAGTGCATGACCGGCGGTTGCGGTTTGCGTTGGAAGAGGTTCTGGCGGGCGATCCGGTCTTCGGTCTGCTGGGTGATCTGGTCGGCGGGCATCGGCGGGTAGAAGTTCGAGAAGACCGCCTCCGCGTACTCCGGGGTTTGGAGCAGTCCCGGGATCGAGGCGTTCTGGTACGAGAGCAGGCTCAGCGCCTCCTCCTCGTGCTCCATGTACTCGCGGGCGAACGCCGGATATCGCTCCCGCCGAGGGATCGCGGCGGCCGCATGGTGCAGCACGCCGTTCGAGTCGAGGTGGTTGTCGAGGACCTCGGCCATCCGTACGGACAGCGGCCTGCGGCCCTGTTCAACGGAGGCGATGGACTCGACGTCGCAGAAGGCCAGTTCGGCCAGTTGCACCTGGGTGTACCCGGCGCGCTTGCGCTGATGGGCCAGCAGGACGCCGACGACCTTCCAAGAGGCGTTGCGCTGGGGCCTGTTGCTCTGGGGCATGCCGGACACTTTTCCCTCTCTCGGCCCGGCTGACCCGCGAACCGCCCGTACGCCACCCCTACAAAATCGGTGTACGAGGTCGTCGGCGCGTTCCTCAGCGGGCAGTGGCGGGCCGGGTGAGGAAGGCCAGGCGGGCGGGCTTGGCGGGGAGGTAGACCTCGGGGAGGTCGATCTCCGGGAGCTCCACCTCCGGGCCGAGCTCGAAGCCGGTGCGCTCCAGCAGCGCGATGGCCTTCGCGTTGCGGGCGTCCGGCTCGCCGACGATGCGCTGGGCGCCGCCGTCGGTGAACAGGTAGGTGAGGAAGGCCTCCATGAGGGCGCCCGTGAACCCGTGGCGGGCCGCGCCGCCGCTGGGGCCGAGCAGCAGGTGCACGCCGACGTCCCCGGGGCGGACCTCGTAGCACTCGCTGACCCGGTCCTCGGCGCAGTCGTACGTCTGGAACAGTGCGACCTGCTCCCCGTCCAGGGCGACCATGAACGCGTGGTGGGTGGTGCGGCGGTCCACGTCCTCGTAGATCTCCTGCACCAGCTCTCGGCTGGCCTCGCCCATGCCCCAGAAGCGGGCCCGCTCCTCGGTGACCCAGCTGTGGATCACCTCGGCGTCGGCGGCGGGGTCGACGGGGGTGAAGGAGACCGTGCCGAAGCCCTCGACGGGGTGGGTGTAGACGGCGGTGCGGGTCATGAGGGTTCCTTGGTGAGGCGGGTCCAGTCGGTGACGACCGGGACGAGTTCGCAGCGGGCCCAGAGCGGGAGCTGGTCGCGGTGGTGGGGGGAGCCGGTGACGCCGTCGGCGCCGAGCGGGACCGCCCAGAGGCTGTGGTCGCGGTCGGCGAGGTCCCAGACGTAGCGGGCCGCCGAGGCGCGGGCGACGGTGTCCGTGACGCCCGGGACGGAGGAGGTGGCGTTGACGCAGTCGTGGTCGCCGCCCAGGCCGGGCCAGACGGCCTCCGGGTCCGGGACGGCCTGCCAGGGGGTCAGCCGGTGCGTCCGCGACCACGGGGCTTCGGGGGCGTCGGCCGCCGCCGTCTCCTCCAGGGCGGCGCCGACGTGCGCCGCGCGGTCCAGCTCGGGCAGGAGGGGCGTGGTCAGCAGGCCTTCGAGGGCGTAGCCGACGCGGGGGACCAGGTACAGCCAGGGGTGGAACACCTCCGGGCCGCCGGGGGCGCCGGCCAGGTCCGCGAAGACGGGGTCGGCCGCCAGGCGGCGTACGACGGCCGTGCGGAAGGCGGCGAAGACGGAGGCGTCGGTGCTGCCGGCTTCCATGTGCCGGTCCCAGGCCAGCAGCCGCTCGCGGAGCCGGGCGGCGGCGGGGGAGAGGGCGTCGAGGCCGGGCAGCAGGTCGAGCAGCGGTGCGGCGGAGGCCAGGTGGGTGTCGCGGTGGACGTCGGCCATCGCCTCGGGGGACCAGTCCGTGGAGGCGCCGAGCAGGACGCGGATCCGTTCGGCGCGGTGCGGGGGCGCGAACTCCACGCCCAGCGGGGAGGCGATGCCGCGCGCGTTCGCCATCACGGCGGGGCCGCACACCGGCTCGGCGGGGGTCTCGGCCCAGCCCCGCCAGGCGTGCCGGGCGTCCCAGGCGGGCACCGGACGCAGCCGGTTGGCGGCCTCGCGCAGCGGGACGGCGCCCGCGACGCGGTGCAGCAGGCCGCCCTCGGAGTCGGCGGCGTGCACGACGTTGACGGGTTCGGCCCAGCCGTCGAGGGCGCGGTCCACGTCGGCGACCGTGCGGGCGCGCAGCAGCGCGGGCAGGACGGCGAAGCCCAGGTCGGCGCGGACCCGGGGCGGGTAGCGCAGGGAGAGGGCGCCGGAGCCGTCGTTGACGATCACCGGGCCGCGTGCGGTCTCCAGGACCTCGACCTCCACGTCCTCGGCGCCGGCCACGGTGACGGTCTCGGTGTGGCGGGCGACCGGCTCCCAGTCGCCGTCGGGGCCCAGCGCCTCGACGCCGTAGGCCGCGGGGCGCAGCCGCTCGGTGAAGAGGTCCTGGTAGTCGGCCATGGCGTTGGTGATGGCCCAGGCGACGGAACCGGTGTGGCCGAAGTGGGCGAGGCCCGGGACGCCGGGGACGGCCAGGCCGAGGACGTCGTACTCGGGGCAGGCCAGGCGGATCTGCTGGTAGACGCCCGGGTCCTCGATGAACCGGTGCGGGTCGCCCGCGATGATCGCCGAGCCGGTGGCGGTGCGGTCGCCCGGGACCAGCCAGCCGTTGCTGCCGGCGGTGCCCGGGCCGTCGGTCGCGAAGAGGGTGGCCGCGTCGTCGCCGAGGGCGCGGGCGACGCGGTCGCGCCAGAGCTTGGTGGCGAAGCCCGCGAAGAGGATGTGGGTGCCGGTCCAGATGGAGAGCGGGACCCACGGTTCCCAGGGGGTGGGGGTGTGGCCGGCGGCCGCGAAGCGGTCGTCGCGGGCCGCGCCCTCGGTGAGGCCCGCGTTGACCCCGTCGACGTAGGCGCCGACCCAGGCCGCCGTGTCCGCGTCCAGGGCCTCGAAGCACCGGCGGGCGGTGTCGTCGAGGCGGGCCTGGCGGGCGAACCGGTCCCAGGGGACGCAGTCGGCCCCGAGGAAGGAGGCGCTGGAGCCCTGGGCGCGGTGCCGCTCCACCTCCAGCTGCCAGGCCCGGTCCCGGGCGGTGACCCGGCCCTGGGCGTAGGAGAGGCGGAGCGGGTCGGACGCGCGCAGGTGCGGGATGCCCCAGCTGTCGCGGTAGACCTCGTAGGCCTCGGTGGTCGCAGCGCGCACGCTCTTCCCCCAATGTCTTAGGTTAGGCTGGCCTAACTATAAGACTGTCCGGGGGAGTGCCTGCCGCCAGGTCCGGTCAGGCGCCGACGGTGCCGTCGACCGCCTCCCGCAGGAAGTCGGCGTGGCCGTTGTGGCGGGCGTACTCGTGGATCATGTGGAGCATCACCAGGCGCAGCGAGGCGTCCTCCTCCCACTTCGGCACGTACGCCGTCACGTCCAGGGACTCGGCGGCCGCCTCCACCGCGCGGGAGTGCGCCACCTCCGCCTCCCAGGCGGCGAAGGCCTCGGCGCGGGTCGCTCCGGAGGCGTCGTAGGCGGCCTGGAAGTCGCGGCTGTCCGACCACAGGTGCGGGACCTCGGTGTCCCCGCCGATCGTGCGGCGGAACCACTGGCGCTCCACCTCGGCCATGTGCCGGACCAGGCCCAGCAGGGAGAGGGTGGAGGGCGGGGAGGCCTGGCGGCGCAGTTCCTCGTCGGTGAGTCCGTCGCACTTCCAGGCGAGGGTGGCCCGGTGGAAGTCGAGGAAGGCGCGGAGGGTCTCGCGTTCGTCGCCGGTCAGGGGCGGGCCGATGCGTTCGGTGGTGTCCATGGCCGCGATCCTGCCGTGTCTTCGGCGGCCCGGGAAGCGATTTCGCGGCGCGGTCGGCGGCGCGGTCGGCGGCCCGCCGGGGGCCCGCCGGGGGCTCGTCCGCCCCGGCGGGCCGCCGTACGCCCCCTCAGCCCTGCCAGATGTACGGGACGGTGACGCCCAGCACCCCGAAGCCCAGGCGCTCCAGGATCGGCCGGCTGTCGTCCGACGCGTCGACCTGGAGGTACGGGATCCCCCGCTCGGCCGCGATCCGGGCGCGGTGCGCCACCAGTAGGCGGTAGATGCCCCGGCCCCGCCAGTCCGGGTCGGTGCCGCCGCCCCACAGGCCGGCGAAGTCGCTGCCCGGCCGGGTCTCCATCCGGGCCGAGCTGACCGGAACCTCCCCGGCCATCGCCACCACGACCTCGATCGACTCGGGGTCCTCGCGCAGCTGGGCGAGCACGTCCTCCTTGATCCGGGGCCGCTCGACACCGAAGGCCCGGTCGTGCGCGGCCATCATCAGGTCCACGCCCGCCTCGTCCGTCACCCGCAGCAGGGTGATCCCCTCCGGCGGCTCCACCGGCAGGGCGGCCAGGTCGGCGGTCCGGCCCACCATCAGTGTCTCGGCCGGCTCCGGCACGAAGCCCGCCGCGCGCAGCCGGTCGGCGAGATCGGCCGGACGGTCATGGGTGTACAGCTTCCACTCGAACACCGGCCCGCCCGGCGCCTGCGCGCCCCCGCCGAAGTGCGCCACCTGCGCCGCGATCTCCGCGTCCGCCGTGTCCTCGTCGAGGTCCGACCACACCACCCCGTTCCAGCCGGGCACGCTGATTCGCACGACCCGGCCCGCCCGCTCCACGTGCGGCCCCTCCGCCCCGCGCCGCACCTCGGCGTCGTAGCGGTCGCGCACCTTCAGTAGCTCATCAAGATCAATCGTCATGCGCGCAGCTCATCAGCTGATCCTCCACCCCCACAAGTGCAATAGCGTTGACCCGTGAACGACGACCGCACCATCTACACCGGCAAGGCCACCCCCGACGCCGCCGCCGACCGGGGCTGGCTCCTGGGGCACTTCAAGGAGCCGGGCGACCCCCGCCACAGCGAGGACGTGGAGATCAAGTGGGGCGTCCACCCCAAGGGCGAGGCGCGCGAGCGCTGGGTCACCGGGGAGCGGCGCACCGCCCTCCAGGTGCTGATCAGCGGCCGCTTCCGGCTGGAGTTCCCCGGCCGTACCGTCGTCCTGGCCGAACAGGGCGACTACGTCGTCTGGGGCCGCGGCGTCGACCACTCCTGGTACGCGGAGGAGGACACCGTCGTCCTCACCGTCCGCTGGCCCTCCGTCCCGGGCTACCGGGCCGACGGAGCCGCCGGGGAGCAGGGCTGTGACGATGCACACGAAAGCGACCAACGATCACGAAACGCTGCGATCGTGTCGGCCGAGGTGTAGACCCCTGCACCCTGGCCGCCCCACGGCCGGACCTTTCACAAGTTCACGACTCACCCGTCCACGACTTCACGAGTTCAAGCGTTCTTTGCGTCGGGCCGACTCCCGCTGAAGATCCGAACCACCAGGGAGCACGTCCGTTGGCAGCAATCGCGCGGTGGTGCATGCGGCACCGGCTGGTCACCGTCCTGATCTGGCTGCTCGCCCTCGGCGGGACCGCCGCCGCGGCCACGGCCGCAGGGACGGCGTTCTCCAACGACTACGAGGTCCCCGGCACGCAGTCCAGCAGGGCCAACGCCCTCCTGCGCGACGGCTTCCACGGCCAGGGCGGCGACACCGACACCATCGTCTGGCGGACCCCGGACCACCAGACGGCCCGGACCCCCGAGGTCGAACGCCGGATGAGCCGCGCCCTGGACGCCGTCGCCGCCCTCCCCGGCGTCGGCTCGGTCAGCGGCCCCTACGGGCCGGGCCCCGGCGCCGCCGCCCAGATCAGCCCCGACGGCCGCACCGCCTACGCCGTGGTCACCTTCGACCGGCAGGCCGACTCCGTGCCCAAGGCCCAGGCCCGGGCGGTCGTGGAGGCGGCCCAGAACCCCGAGACCGAGGCCGGCAGCCTCCAGGTGGAACTCGGCGGCCGCGCCATCGGCCTGACCGAGGCCCCCAGCCCCCGCCTCGCCGAGGTCATCGGCGTGGCCATCGCCGCCCTCGTCCTCTTCCTCGCCTTCGGCTCCCTCGCAGCGAGCCTGCTGCCCATCGCGACCGCCCTCGTCAGCGTCGGCAGCGCCTACTTCGGCATCACCCTCCTCGGGCACGCCATGGCCGTCGCCGACTTCGCCCCGATGCTCGGCACCCTTGTCGGCCTCGGCGTCGGCATCGACTACGCGCTCTTCATCGTCACCCGGCACCGCAAGGGCCTGGCCCGCGGACTGGACGTCGGGGAAGCCGCCGAGAACGCCGTCGCCACCACCGGACGGGCCGTCGTCTTCGCCGGGGCCACCGTCTGCATCGCCCTGCTCGGCATGCTGGTGCTGCGGCTCGACTTCCTCAACGGCGTCGCGATAGCCGCGTCCCTCACCGTGGTCCTGACCGTGGCGGCCTCCATCACCCTCCTGCCCGCCCTCCTCTCGTACATCGGCATGCGGGCCCTGTCCCGCCGCGAACGCCGCAGGCTCGCCGCCGAGGGCCCCCGGGCCGAGGCGCCCACCGGGTTCGCGGCCCGCTGGTCGGCCTTCGTCGAACGCCACCCCAAACTCCTGGGCCTGGCCGCCGCCCTCGTCATGGCCGTCCTCGCCCTGCCCACCCTCTCGCTCCACCTCGGCACCTCCGACCAGGGCAACAACCCGGCCTCCTCCACCACCCGCAAGGCCTACGACCTGCTCGCCGACGGCTTCGGGCCGGGCGTGAACGGCCCGCTCACCGTCGTCGCCCGGCTCGACGGCGCCGGCGACCGGCTCGCCGTCCAGCGGCTGGCAGACGCGCTGCGCACCACCGACGGCGTCGCCTCCACGGGCCCGGCCGTCTTCAACCGCAGCGGCGACACCGCCGTCCTGACGGTCGTCCCGGACTCCGCCCCGCAGTCCCGGGCCACGAGCGCGCTCGTCGACCGCCTCCGCGAGGACGTCATCCCGCGCGCCGGACACGGCAGCTCCATGGAGGCCCGCGTCGGCGGCGTCACCGCCGGCTACGACGACTTCGCCGACGTGATCGTCGGCAAGCTGCCGCTCTTCGTCGGCGTGGTCATCGCCCTCGGCTGCCTGCTCCTGCTGCTGGCCTTCCGCTCCCTCGGCATCCCGCTCAAGGCGGCCGCGATGAACGTCGCCGCCGTGGCCTCCTCCTTCGGCGTCGTCGTCGTGATCTTCCAGTGGGGCTGGGGCAGCGAACCGCTGGGCCTGGGCAGCGCCGGCCCCATCGAGCCCTTCCTGCCGGTGATCATGGTGTCGGTGCTCTTCGGGCTCTCCATGGACTACCAGGTGTTCCTCGTCAGCCGGATGTACGAGGAATGGCTGGAGACCGGCGACAACCGGCGGGCCGTGCGCGTGGGCCTCGCCGAGACCAGCCGCGTGATCAACTCGGCCGCGGTCATCATGATCGCGGTCTTCCTGGCCTTCGTGCTCAGCGGAGACCGGATCATCGCCATGTTCGGCATCGCGCTCGCCGCCGCCGTCGCCCTCGACGCCTTCGTCCTGCGCACCCTGCTCGTCCCCGCGCTCATGCACCTGCTCGGCGGGGCGAACTGGTGGATCCCCGGCTGGCTCGACCGCCGGATGCCCAGGATCAGCATCGAGCCCCCGGAGTGCCGCCCCCGTGCGACACTTCCGGCGCAGCGGCCGGACGCGGACCACGCGCAGCCGGCCGAGTTGTCCCGCTGACCGGTTACAAGCCGTAAGGAAACACGCATGTTCGCGATAGACCTGGCCGAGGACGCCCAGCTCTTCCCGCTGGAGGTCTGGCACGCGGAGGAGTTCCTCGCGCACATCGACCGGGGACGGGAGTTCATCGGGCAGTTCATCGGCTTCCCCGACCGCACCACCGACCTCGAGTCGGCCCGGCAGCTCCTGCGCTCCAACGCCGAGAAGTCCGCCGCCGACGGCGCCCGCCTCTACGGCATCCGGCTCGGCGGCACCCTCGTCGGCGGCGTCCTCTTCCCGAACTTCGACGCCGACGCCGGCAACTGCGAGGTCGGCTGCTGGATGGAGCCCGCGGGCACCGGCCGGGGCCTGGTCACCAAGGCCTGCCGGGTGCTCATCGACTGGGCCTTCGACGTGCGCGGCATGCACCGCGTCGAATGGCACGTCGCCAGCGGCAACGGGAAGAGCATCGCCGTCGCCGAGCGCCTGGGCCTCACACGCGAGGGCGTCCTGCGCCAGAACCACCTGCACCGCGGCGTCCGCCAGGACACCGAGGTCTGGTCGGTCCTCGCCGCCGAATGGGCCGCCGCCCGCACCGCGTAGCCGCCACGGCCGCGGGCCCCGCCGGGGACCCGCGGCCCACCGGGCCCACCGGGCCGCGAAGCCTCTCAGGAGGCTCTCAGAAACGCCGCCTACGGTGCGCGCCATGGACACCACCAAGACCGCCGCCGCCCCGACCGCTCCCGAGACGGACGCCGCCGAGGACAAGCCGGTCACCGGCACCCCGGCCGGGGCCGGGGACACCGCCGCCCCCGCCGCCGGAACCGACCGGCCGGACGCCGAGCCCGCGTCCCCCGCCCCCGCCGCTCCCGCCGATGCGGCCGAGGGCCCCGCCGCCGAGGAGACCGCCGAGGAGAGCGGCGAGGACCCGGACGACGACGGGGCGGACGCCTTCCCCGAACGGCCCACCGGCGTCTGCTCCGCGGCCGCCGCGATCACCGCCGCCGGCCTCGGCCTCATCGCCCTCAGCGGCAGCTGGGTCGCCCGCGTGATCGGTGAGCGCCAGACCCTCATCGGCCAGATCGAGTCGGCCAACGCCACCACCGCCAAAGAGAAGATCGCCGCCCTGTACGGCGACGCCTGGCACATGACCGCCCTCGTCAACGGCCTCCTCTCCTCCCTCGCCCTGCTGCTCGCCGCCGTCGTCCTCGCGGCCCCCGCCTTCGGCGCCCCCGGCCGGGTCCACCCCGCCTGGGTCCGCTCCGTCTCCTGGGCCGCCGTCGCCCTGGGCGTCCTCGGCGTCCTGCTCTTCGGGCTCATGTACTTCGACCTCCTCGTCCCCCTCCCGACGGCCGCCGAATAGGCACCGCCTTACCCCCTGTCCTAGGCCGCCCCCGGGCGGCTCCAGGCCTTCTCAGGACCCCGGGCACCCGCCCTAAGGACCCCGGGGCCCCGCAGATGCGGCATGAGCCCCATGTGCCGCACCCCTCTGGGGCGCGAATCTTGGACCACACCGAACGAGGTGCCCGAGAAGAGTGACCAGGGAGAACGAGATGTTCGAGTACGAAATCGCCACCGCCCGCCGCGCCGACCTCATCCGCGAGGCCGACCGGTACCGGATGGCCCGCGAGGCCAAGAAGGCCCCCCGCACCTCTCGCGGCCAGGAAAGCGAGAGGACGGTGAGTCGCCACCGGAGCCTCTTCACCCGCGCCGCGTAACCCGCGCCACTCACCCCGTGGAATGACGCGAGATGACGAGCGCACCGATAACGACTGCCGCCCGGCCGGACCCGTGTGCGATGCTCGGCGACGTGGAAACCAGATCTGTCAGCCCGGTGTTCGTCGGCCGAGCCGACGAACTGGCCGTACTCGTCGACGCCCTGGCCCGCGCCGCGGACCAGGAGCCGCAGGCCCTCCTCATCGGGGGTGAGGCCGGAGTCGGAAAGACACGGCTGACCGAGGAGTTCCTCGGCGAGGCCGCCCGCCGCGGAGCCGTGGTGGCCGTCGGAGGCTGTGTGGAGATCGGGGCGGAGGGCCTTCCCTTCGCCCCTTTCTCGACCGCCCTGCGCACCCTGCTCCGCCTGCTCCCCGGCGAACTCGCCGCCGCGGCCGCCGGCCAGGAGGACGAACTCGCCCGCATCCTCCCCGAACTCGGCGAGACCCCCCGCGGCCCCCACGACGAGGAGAGCACCGCCCGCCTCTTCGAACTGACGGCCCGGATGCTGGAACGCCTCGCCGCCGACCGCACCGTCGTCCTCGTCCTGGAGGACCTGCACTGGGCGGACACCTCCACCCGGCACCTGCTCGCCTACCTCTTCCGCAGCCTCGGCCGGGGCCGGCTCGTCCTCGTCGCCACCTACCGGGCCGACGACATCCACCGACGCCACCCGCTGCGCCCCCTGCTCGCCGAACTCGACCGGCTCCGCACCGTCCAGCGCCTCGAACTGGCCCGCTTCAACCGGGGCGAGGTGCGCCGTCAGCTCGCCGGGATCCTCGCCTCGCAGCCCGAAGAGGCCTTCGCCGAGTCCGTCTTCGACCGCTCCGACGGCAACGCCTTCTTCGTCGAGGAACTCGTCGCCTCCCACGAGAGCGGCTGCCGCACCGGGCTCACCGAATCCCTGCGCGACCTTCTCCTCGTCCGCGTCGAGGTCCTGCCCGACGCCGCGCAGCGCGTGGTCCGCATCGTCGCCGAGGGCGGCTCGACCGTCGAATACCCGCTGCTGCTCGCCGTCTCCCGGCTCGGCGAGGACGAGCTCATCGAGGCCCTGCGCGCCGCCGTCGGCGCCAACATCCTCCTCGCCACCGCCGACGGCGACGGCTACCGCTTCCGCCACTCCCTGGTCCGCGAAGCCGTCAGCGACGACCTGCTGCCCGGCGAACGCGCCCGCGTCAACCGGCGCTACGCCGAGGCGTTGGAGGCCGACGAGACCCTGATCCGCGCCGGGGAGCGGATCATCCGGCTGGCCAACTACTGGTACGCCGCCAACGACCCCGCCAAGGCCCTGCCCGCCGTCCTCGCGGCCTCCGTCACCGCCCGCCGCCGGCACGCCTACTCCGAGCAGCTCAGCCTGCTCGAACGGGCCATGGACCTGTGGGAGAGCGTCCCCGACGAGGTACGGGGCGAACTGCGCCCCGCCGACTACACCGAGGTCTACCCGCCCTGCGGCTGCGACCCGGCCACCACCCCGCTCCAGCGCGTCGACCTCCTCGCCGAGGCCACCGTCGCCGCCCGCTACGGCGGCGAACGCGAACGCGCCCTGAAGCTCACCAAGCTGGCCCTGCGCATCCTCGACGAGGACGGCGGCGACCCCCTGCGCGCCGCCTGGTTCTGGACCGAGCGCTCCCGCCTCATCGCCAACCTCGGCCGCGGCGACGGCTGGCAGGAGATCGCCACCGCCCAGGAACTGGTCAAGGGGCTGCCTCCGTCCCAGGTGCACGCCGACGTCCTCGTCCGGGTCGCGGGCTGGGGCATGCTCCACAACCCGGGCCCCGGCAACCTCGCCGCGGCCGAACGGGCCGTGGAGTACGCCCGCATGATCGGAGCCGAGGAGACCGAGCTCAACGCCCGCATCACCTACGGCTGCCTGCTCATGGACTCCGGTGACGGCACCACCGGCCTCGCCGAGCTCCACACGGTCAAGGACCGCGCCACCCAGCTCGGCCTCACCGTCGTGGCGGGCCGCGCCCATATCAACATCACCTCCCAGCTCGAATCGATGGGCCGGTCCCGCGAAGCGGTGGAACTGGCCGAACAAGGGGTCGAACTCGTCAGCAGGGCCCGGCTCCTGGACACCGAGGCCTGGGTCCGCGGGAACATGGCGGAGAGCCTGTACAGCCTCGGCCGCTGGGACGAGGCCGCCGAAGCGGCCCGGCACACCCTGCGCGTCGGCCACGGAGCCGCCCCGCGCGGCTCCGCCTCCGCCCGCCTGGCCTACCTGGCCCTGGGCCGCGGCGAACTCGCCGAGGCCGCCGCCCAGCTCGCCGCCGCCCACGCCCACTTCGGCACCCACGACAGCCAGCCCCAGCACCGGATCCCGCTCTTCCGGCTGGCCGTCGGCGTGGCCGAGGGCGAGGGCCGCATCGCCGACGTCCGGGCCGAGACCGCACAGGCCATCGCCTACGGCTTCCCGCTCGGCCAGCACCGCTACGCCTGGCCCCTCCTGCTGGCCTCCGCCTCCGCCGAAGCCGACGCCAGAGGCCTGCCCGGCACCGACGAGGGCCGGGCCGCCGCCCTGGAGGCCCTGCGCACCGCCGCCCGCTCCCTGGCCACCCCGGCACCCCTGTGGAGCGCCCACTCCGAGTACCTCAGGGCCGAGCTGCTGCGCGCCGAGGGCCGCGACACCGTCGCCGACTGGACCGCCGTCGAGGCGGCCGTCAGCCCCCTGGAGCGCCCCTACCTCCTGGCCCGCGCCCGCCACCGGCTCGCGGAGGCCCTGCTCGGCTCCGGCGGGGACCGCGAGAGGGCCGCCGGGCTGCTCGTCGACGCCCATGCCACCGCCGACCGGCTGGGCTCCCGACGGCTTCGCGAGGAGCTGGCCCTGCTCGCCCGGCGCGCCAGGCTCTCCCTGACCCCCGACGAGGCCCGCCCGGCCGCACCGGCCCCGGACACCGATCCGATCGAGGCTCTGGGCCTGACCAGCAGGGAACGGGACGTCCTGCGCCTGGTCGCGACGGGCAGCACCAACCGGCAGATAGCGGAGGAGCTGTTCATCTCCCCGAAGACGGCCAGCGTGCACGTCTCGAACATCCTGGCCAAGCTGGGCGTCGCGAGCCGGGGGGAGGCCGCGGCGCTCGCCCACCGGCTGCGCCTGTTCACCCCCCTGGCGCCGCAGCCCTAGGCGGCGTCGCCCCCGCCCGGGGCGGTGTCCTCCCCGGAGCCCGGGGCGCCGCCCCGGGCGCCTTCCGCCTCCGGCGGCGTGCCGGCGGCCGGGCGTATGAGGACCGTGCCGGAGTCTAGGTCTATCGGCCCCCGTCCCGGATCGCCGTCACCGACGTCGGTCCGGGACAGCTCCAGCCGCTTCTTCTCCTCGTCCGTGTGCCGCCGCCCCGGGTTGAACAACTCCTCGATCATGTTGAACACCGTGCCCACCGTGCCTTCCGCCCCCCGCGGGGGCTCCGTCGGTCACCGCACCGTCAGGCGCAGGATCCTGTCGTCGCCCGCCTGCGGCGACCCGCGCCCGTCCGTCTCACTCGTCACCAGCAGCAATCTGTCCCCGCCGAGCGCCACGACCGTCCTCAGCCGGCCGTACTTCCCCGTCAGGAAGGCCTCCGGCTCCGCCGCCGGCACGGCCCCCTTCAACGGGATCCGCCACAGCCGCTCACCCTTCAGCGAGGCCATCCAGATCGAACCCTCCGCCCAGGCGATCCCGCTGGGCGAGGCCTCGTCCGTCTTCCAGACTGCCACCGGATCCCGGAACCCCGCCCTGCCGCCCTTCCCCTCCACCTCCGGCCAGCCGTAGTCGGCCCCCGGCTCGATGAGGTTCAGCTCGTCCCAGGTGTGCTGCCCGAACTCCGAAGCCCACAGCCTCTTGTCCTTGTCCCAGGCGAGGCCCTGCACATTGCGGTGCCCCCAGGAGTAGACGACCGAGCCCGGCTCGGGATTCCCGGGCGCCGGCTTCCCGTCGGGGGTCATCCGCAGGATCTTGCCGCCCAGCGACTTCCGGTCCTGCGCCAGCGCCGTGTTCCCGGTCTCGCCCGTCCCGGCGTACAGCATCCCGTCCGGGCCGAAGGCGATCCGCCCGCCGTTGTGGACGAGCCCCTTGGGAATGCCCCTCAGCACCGTGTCCGGCGCGCCCAGCTGCTGCATGGGAGGTCTCTGCTCGTCGTAGCGCATCCGGGCGATGCGGTTGTCGGACTCCGTCGTGAAGTAGGCGTACACCAGCCGGTCCGAGGCGAAGTCCGGGGACAGCGCCAGCCCCAGCAGCCCGCCCTCCCCGCCCGGTGCCACCCCGGGCACCTTCCCGATCTGGGCCACCGCGCCCGTGTCCGTCCGGACCCTGCTGATCGTGCCCTTGTCCCGGGAGGCGACCAGCAGGTCCCCTCCGGGCAGCGGGGCCACGCCCCAGGGGGAGTCCAGCCCCTTCGCCACCTCGCCCGTGACCGCCACCGAGCCCTTGGCAGGCGGCCCCGGCACCTGCGCCCCCGGCGAGGCGCCGGGGGACGCAGCCGACACCCCCGGCGGGGAGCCCCCCGCCCCGGGCGGCGCCCCGCCCGGCGGGGAGCAGCCCGCCGCCAGCAGCGCACCGCACCCCGCCAGGGCGAATCCCGCCACCATCCCGCGGCGCCGCACGCCCCCGGCCCCCCGGAACCCCGCACCGCACCGTCCGCGCCGCACTCCGTACCGCATCGTCCCGCTCCCCTCCGGTCGGTCCTCCAGTCCTGCCCTTCACAAGACTCAACAGATCCGGCGGGTGCCCGCGTTCCATTCCTCGTACACCCGATCGAGTGGTTGTCGCGGCGGCCCGGGCTCCGGAACTCAGTCCCAGGCCCCCACCGCCGCCGGCAGCGCCGCGAAACCGGCCAGCTCCCCGGCCGTCAGCCGCACCTCGGCCGCCCGCGCGTTCTCCGCCGCCCAGTGCGCCCGGTCCGCCCCCGGCACCGGCACCACGTGCGGCCCCTGGGCCAGCACCCACGCCAGCGCCACCTGCGCCGCCGTCACCGCCGGCCCGTGCCGCCGCGCCACCCGCCGCAGCTCCGCCACCAGCACCTGGTTCGAGGCCATCGCGTGCGCCGTGAACCGCGGGTGCCGGGCCCGCACGTCCGCCTCCTCGAACCCCTGCCCCGGCGTCAGCGTCCCGGTCAGGAAGCCGCTGCCCAGCGGCATCGCCGCGAGCAGCCCCACCCCCCGCGCCGCGCACCACGGCAGCAGCTGCCACGCCGCCTCCGGCGACCACACCGACAGCTCCGCCTGCACCGCCGTCACCGGGAACACCTGCTGCGCCCGCTCCAGGTGCCGCAGCGTCGAGCTGTACGCCCGGTCCCCGCGCCGCCCCGCGCCCGGCCCGGCCCCCGCGCCCAGCGCGCAGAACCCCAGCGCCCGCACCTTCCCCGCCTGCACCAGCTCCGCCATGGCCCCCCAGGTCTCCTCCACCGGGACCTCCGGGTCCACCCGGTGCAGCTGGTACAGGTCGATGACGTCGGTCCGCAGCCGCCGCAGCGAGGCGTCGCAGGCCCGCCGCACGTACTCCGGCCGCCCGTCGGCCACCACGTGCCCCTCACCCGCCCGCAGCCCCACCTTGGCCGACACGAAGGCATCGGCCCGCCGCTCGCGCAGCACCCGCCCCACCGCCAGCTCATTGGTGAACGGCCCGTACAGATCGGCCGTGTCCAGCAGGTTCGCCCCCAGGTCCAG
This sequence comes from Streptomyces sp. NPDC001373, assembly GCF_042895815.1. Lineage (NCBI taxonomy): Bacteria > Bacillati > Actinomycetota > Actinomycetes > Kitasatosporales > Streptomycetaceae > Streptomyces > Streptomyces sp. NPDC001373. The sequence goes on along the minus strand of NZ_JBIAWQ010000001.1, from coordinate 259,068 downwards.
CGCCGTGTGCAGGGTCCGCAGCGACTCCTCGCCCCGGCGGCGCGACGGCGCGTAGGCCCAGCTCATCGGCATGCAGCCGAGCCCGATGGCCCCCACCGTCAGCGGTCCCGTCCCGATCGACCTGCGCTCCACCCCTGCGTCCCCCCTCCCGGCCCTGTCCCGGTCCGGCCCTCAAACTAACGGCTTGATCACGTTCCCTTCGCATAGCCTCGGGATCATGACTGCAACGACCGCGGACGTCTGGCTTCCGTTCCCGCCCGGCGAGATCGACGGCCTCCCCGACTCCTTCCGCTACCGGCACTGGGACGGCGAGGACAGGTTTCCGGCCGACCCCGCCGCCTGCGTCTTCTACGTCACCCCGTACATGAAGTCCCAGGCCGTGACCCTGCGTCCGCTCCCGGACATGCCCGCCCTGCGCGTCGTGCAGACCCTCACCGCCGGGATCGACCACGTCCTGCCCGGCCTCGGCCACCTGCGCCCCGGCGTCCGGCTGTGCAACGCCCGCGGCGTCCACGAGGCCAGCACCGCCGAGCTCGCCCTGACCCTTGTCCTCGCCTCGCTGCGCGGCATCCCCGGCATGGTGCGCGGCCAGGACCGCGAGGAGTGGCACGGCGGCTTCTACGCCGCCCTCGCCGACAAGTCCGTCCTGATCGTCGGCTACGGATCGATCGGCGCGGCCATCGAGGACCGGCTCCTGCCCTTCGAATGCGGGCGGATCACCCGCGTCGCCCGGTCCGCCCGCACCGCCCCGCACGGACCCGTGCACGCCCTCGAAGACCTTCCGGGCCTCCTCCCGGACGCGGACGTGGTCGTCCTCTCCACCCCGCTGACCGAGGAGACCCGCGGCCTGGCGGGCGCCGGCTTCCTCGCACGGATGAAGGACGGCGCCCTCCTCGTGAACGTCTCGCGCGGGCCCGTCGCCGACACCGCGTCCCTCCTGTCCGAACTGGAGTCCGGCCGGCTGCGCGCCGCCCTCGACGTCACCGACCCGGAGCCGCTGCCCCCGGGCCACCCCCTCTGGCACGCCCCGAACGTCCTGATCACGCCCCACGTGGGCGGCAGCAGCTCGGCGTTCGAGCCCCGGGCGAAGCGTCTGGTGGCCCGCCAGCTCACCCGGTTCGCCGCCGGGGAGCCGGTCGAGAACACCGTTCTGATCACGGACTGAACCAGAGCGCACACTCTCCGCGTCCCTACGTGTGCGGGCAGTTGCCGCACGGCGGTCGGTGGTGACGGAGAGTAGAGCAGCTATGTCGCTGAGTGACGAAAGTGGTGTATCGTCCGGAACAAGGGGCTGCGCCACGTACGTATGGCGCTGGGGAGTGATCGGACAGTTTGGGGGGCGACGGGCGATGCACGGCCAATGGACGAAGGATCCGATGCGGCAGAACCGCCGCAGGCGACGCTGCCGAGACTGGGCTGCACCGGAACCAGCAGGCGAGGGGGACCGGTGAGCGCCCCGGGGGCGGCGCTCCTGACCCGGCCTCCGGTCGCCGGCGGCGGGGGCAGGGGCCTGGGGGTGCAACTCCTCCTCGCGGTGGTCAGCGGCGGCTACGCCGTCGGGGCCGCCCTCGGCTGGGGCTCGGAAGAACTCGCCAAGATCATGGGCGACTTCGGGCTCAGCACCGCCGGATTACTGGCCGCCGTCTCCTGCTACCACTACGCCCGGGCGATCGGCCGGCGCGAGCGCCCCGCCTGGCTGATGTTCGCGTTCTCCTCGCTCATGGGGGCCCTGGGGAACGGCGTCTGGGGCTGGTACGAGGTCGTGCTCGACCGGAAGGTGCCCGAGCCTTCGCTCGCGGACTTCGCCTTCCTCTGCTTCGCCCCGCCCGCCATCGTGGGACTGCTCGTCCTCGCCAAACGCCCCGTCACCCGCGCCGGGTGGGTGTGCCTGGCCCTCGACTCCTGGCTCATCGGCGGCTCGCTGCTGACCCTCTCCTGGAGCCTGGCCCTCGCCAACGCCGCGCGCACCGCCCAGTCGGGGGCGCCGGGCAGCGTCCCGCGCGCCGCGCTCTCGCTCGCGTACCCGCTCCTCGACATCGCGCTCGTCTCGATGGTCCTGGTCCTGCACTTCCGGCGCTCGGCCAACAACCGCTCGGCGATCAACACGGCCATCGCGGCCCTCGCCCTGACCGTCCTGAGCGATGCCCTGTTCACCTCGCCGCTGCTCAACACCACCTACCGCTCGGGGGAGATCCTCGACGCCGGCTGGTTCGCGGGCTCCCTGCTGCTCGCCTACGCCCCCTGGGCCGCCGGCCGCAGCCCGGAACCCGTCCCACGTCCCGCGCCCCCGCGTCCCGCGCCCCCGCGCGCCGACCGGCCGCACAGCCGCCCGATCACCGGCTCGCTCCCCGCCCTCACCCCGTACCTGGCGGCCGCGGTCTGCACCCTCGGCATCCTCTACAACGTCGTGGACGGACGGAAGGTCGACCGGATGGTGGTCTTCACCGGCTGCACCGTCGTGCTCGCCCTCGTCGTCCGGCAGGGCATCATGCTCCTCGACAACATCGCGCTGACCCAGGAACTGGCCCAGAAGGAGAACCACTTCCGCTCCCTGGTCCAGGGATCCAGCGACGTCATCATGATCGCCGCGCCCACCGGGACCCTGCGCTACGTCAGCCCCGCCGCGGCCGGCGTCTACGGCCGGGAGGCGGAGGAGCTGGTCGGCACCGAGCTCGCCGCCCTGATCCACCCCGACGACCTCGGCCGCGTGGTCCACGAGGTACGCCGCTTCCTGGCCGCCCCGCCCGCCGAGGAGCCCACCACCCGCATCGAATGCCGGTTCAAATCGGGTGGCGGGGAGTGGCTCAACGTGGAGTCCACCGTCAACCGGCACCAAGGTGGACTCATCCTCAACAGCCGGGACGTCACCGAGCGGGTCCGCCTCCAGGCCCAGCTCCAGCACAGCGCCGAGCACGACCCGCTCACCGACCTGCCCAACCGGGCCCTGTTCACCCGGCGCGTCCGCAAGGCGCTGACCGGCCGCCGCGCGGGCGACCACAGCACCGCCGTGCTCTTCATCGACCTCGACGGCTTCAAGGCCGTCAACGACACCATCGGCCACCAGGCGGGCGACGAACTCCTCGTCGAGGCCGCCCACCGCCTCCAGGACGCCGTCCGGGCCGGGGACACCGCCGCCCGGCTCGGCGGCGACGAGTTCGCCGCCCTCATCCTCGGCGACGGCAGCCGCGACCGCAGCGCCCGCGAGTACCAGGTCCACGAGATCGCCGACCGGCTGCGCGCCACCCTCTCCCAGCCGTACCGCATCGCCGGCAGCGAGGTCCGGGTCGCCGCCAGCATCGGGGTGGCCTTCGCCGACCCCGGCATCACCCCTTCGGACCTCATGCGCAACGCCGACCTCGCGATGTACCGGGCCAAGGCGGCCGGCAAGGACCGCGTCGAGCTGTACGCGCCGCAGACGCAGGCCGAGGCGGTCCGCAAGGGCGAGCCGGCGGGAATGCCGCGCACCGCGCTGCACGAGGGCGAGTTCGCCCTGCTGCACCAGCCCGTGGTCTCCCTCGCCGGCGGCGAGGTCACGGCCGTGGCCGCGCAGGCCCGCTGGCGCTCCGCCCAGGGGATCCTCCTCATGCCGTCCGAGTTCCTCCGGGTGGCCGAACGCGGCGAGGGCGGGCCGGGGGGCGGCCCGGACCCCTCCCGCGCCGGCCAGCTGGGCCGATGGCTCCTGGAAGAGGCCGTGGCGGAGGCCGCCGAGCGCCATCTGGCCGGACACCGCGTACCAGTGGTCGTCCGGATGACCGCCCAGCGGCTGCTCGACCGCTCGATGCCCGGCGGCTCCGTCGAGGCCCTGCTCGGCCGGCACGGGCTGCCCTCCGGCGGCCTCGTGCTCGAACTGGCCGCCTCCGACCCCAGAGTCCCCTTCGACGAGCTGGAGCGCCGCCTGACGGCCCTGCACGGGCTCGGCGTACGGATCGCCCTCGACGGCTTCGGCAGCGGCTACGCGGCCATCAGCGCCCTGCGCCGGCTCCCGGTGGACCTGCTCAAGCTGGACCGGGGCCTGGTCGAGGGCGTCGTCGAGTCCGCCCGCCTGCACAAGATCACCGCAGGATTGTTGCGCATCGCAAACGACCTGGGCATGCAGTCCGTGGCCGACGGGGTGGACCTCCCCGAGCAGGTCGCGGCCCTGCGTGCCATGGGCTGCACGCACGGACAGGGAATGGCGTTTTCCGGCCCACTCGACGAATACAGGCTGCGCCGCGCGCTCGTGAGGGGTACGTTCCCAGTACCGGGCGGTACGGCCCAGCCCGCCTTGGCCGGCGGCTCGTCCGGTGGCTCGATGGTCATCCATAGAGGCTCAAATAATGAGACGCCCGTCCCACCCGCTTGACATCGACCTCCCGCCGGAGGGAGGGTCAATGCCATGCGCACCCGAATTCTCGTACTTGGAAAGCGCGTCGGCTGAAGCCGGGACCTACATGTCCCCGCTCCACACCGCCGACGCGCTCCCCTCGCTTGCCACCTGGCACGAGGGGTTTTTTGTTGCACTGGCACACGCACTCCGGACGAGAACCGGGGCACCCCCGCTCCTCGTAAAACCCTCAGCTTCGAGAAGAGAATGCCGATGACCGAGCAGGCCTCCGGGGCCCACCATCCGCAGCCGCGGCCCCGTACGGGTGGACAGCAGCCCACCGCAGTTGAGCACGTCACGGGTGCGCAGTCCCTCATCCGCTCTCTCGAAGAGGTGGGGTGCGACACCGTCTTCGGCATCCCGGGCGGCTGCATCCTCCCGGCGTACGACCCGATGATGGACAGCAAGAAGGTCCGTCACATCCTGGTCCGCCACGAGCAGGGGGCCGGCCACGCCGCCACCGGCTACGCGCAGGCCACCGGCAAGGTCGGCGTCTGCATGGCCACCTCCGGCCCCGGCGCCACCAACCTGGTCACCCCGATCGCCGACGCCCACATGGACTCCGTCCCGCTCGTCGCGATCACCGGCCAGGTCTCCTCCAAGGCGATCGGCACCGACGCCTTCCAGGAGGCGGACATCGTCGGCATCACGATGCCGATCACCAAGCACAACTTCCTGGTGACCAAGGCCGAGGACATCGCGAAGACCATCGCTGAGGCCTTCCACATCGCCTCCAGCGGCCGCCCCGGCCCGGTCCTGGTCGACATCGCCAAGGACGCCCTCCAGGCGAAGACCACCTTCTCCTGGCCGCCGGCCCTGGACCTGCCCGGCTACCGCCCGGTCACCAAGCCGCACGCCAAGCAGATCCGCGAGGCCGCCAAGCTCATCGTCCAGGCCAAGCGCCCGGTCCTGTACGTCGGCGGCGGCGTCATGAAGTCCGGTGCCACGGCCGAGCTGAAGGTCCTCGCCGAGCTGACCGGCGTCCCGGTCTGCACCACCCTGATGGCCCTGGGCTCCTTCCCCGACAGCCACCCGCTGCACGTCGGCATGCCGGGCATGCACGGCTCCGTCACCGGCGTCACCGCGCTGCAGAAGTCCGACCTGCTGATCGCGCTCGGCACCCGATTCGACGACCGCGTCACCGGCAAGCTGGACAGCTTCGCCCCCTTCGCCAAGGTCATCCACGCGGACATCGACCCGGCCGAGATCGGCAAGAACCGCGAGGTCGACGTCCCGATCGTCGGCGACGCCCGCGAGGTCATCGCCGACCTCGTCCAGGCGGTCCAGGCCGAGCACAACGAGGGCCACACCGGCGACTACACCGCCTGGTGGAGGGACCTCAACCGCTGGCGCGAGACCTACCCCCTGGGCTACGACCTGCCCGAGGACGGCTCGCTCTCCCCGCAACAGGTCATCGAGCGGATCGGCGAGCTCGCCCCGCAGGGCACGATCTTCACGGCAGGTGTCGGCCAGCACCAGATGTGGGCCTCGCACTTCGTGAAGTACGAGGAGCCCCGCACCTGGCTGAACTCCGGCGGCGCCGGGACCATGGGCTACGCGGTCCCCGCCGCGATGGGCGCCAAGGTCGGCATGCCGGACCGCCCGGTCTGGGCGATCGACGGCGACGGCTGTTTCCAGATGACCAATCAGGAACTCGCCACGTGCGCGCTGAACAACATCCCGATCAAGGTCGCCATCATCAACAACGGCGCCCTCGGCATGGTCCGCCAGTGGCAGACGCTGTTCTACAACCAGCGCTACTCCAACACCGTCCTGCACGCCGACGACACCGGCCACGCCACGGTCGGCTCCCAGCTCGGCGAGTCCTCCGCCCCCCGCCAGGGCACCCGCGTCCCGGACTTCGTCAAGCTGTCGGAGGCCATGGGCTGCGTTGCCCTGCGCTGCGAGGACCCGGCGGACCTGGACAAGGTCATCGCCGAGGCGAACGCGATCAACGACCGCACGGTCGTGATCGACTTCATCGTCCACGAGGACGCCATGGTGTGGCCGATGGTCGCCGCCGGCACCTCCAACGACGAGGTCATGGCAGCCCGGGGCGTCCGCCCCGACTTCGGCGACAACGAAGACGACTGAGCCGAGAGAGCCTGAGAGAGAGAACGACTCACATGTCCAAGCACACGCTCTCGGTCCTGGTCGAGAACACCCCCGGGATCCTCGCCCGGATCGCCGCCCTGTTCTCCCGCCGCGGGTTCAACATCGACTCCCTCGCGGTCGGCGTCACCGAGCACCCCGACATCTCCCGCATCACCATCGTCGTGAACGTGGAGGACCTCCCGCTGGAGCAGGTGACCAAGCAGCTCAACAAGCTGGTCAACGTGCTCAAGATCGTCGAGCTGGAGCCGTCGAACGCCATCGAACGCGAACTCGTCCTGGTGAAGGTCCGCGCCGACAACGAGACGCGCTCGCAGATCGTCGAGATCGTCCAGCTGTTCCGCGCCAAGACCGTCGACGTCTCCCCGGAGGCCGTCACCATCGAGGCCACCGGCGGCAGCGACAAGCTCAGCGCCATGCTCAAGATGCTGGAGCCCTTCGGCATCAAGGAACTGGTGCAGTCCGGCACCATCGCCATAGGGCGCGGCGGCCGGTCCATCACGGACCGCAGCCTGCGGTCCCTCGAGCGCAGCGCCTGACACACGCCTGACGCCATGCCTGGGCCGGGCGGGACACGCCCGGTTCGCATGGCGAGACCGACAAACTCTTATTCCGTTCCCCGCCGTACGGTGGGTGCAACATCAGCGCACCAAGGAGATATCCCAGTGGCCGAGCTGTTCTACGAGAACGACGCCGACCTGTCCATCATCCAGGGCCGCAAGGTCGCGGTCATCGGCTACGGCAGCCAGGGCCACGCCCACGCGCTGTCGCTGCGTGACTCCGGTGTCGACGTCGTCGTCGGCCTCAAGGAGGGCTCCAGCTCCAAGGCCAAGGCCGAGGAGCAGGGTCTGAAGGTCGTCTCCGTCGCGGAGGCCGCCGAGTGGGCGAACGTCATCATGATCCTCACCCCGGACCCGCTCCAGGCCGAGATCTACGAGGAGTCCGTCAAGCAGCACCTCCAGGAGGGCGACGCGCTCTTCTTCGGCCACGGCTTCAACGTCCGCTACGGCTTCATCAAGCCCCCGGCCAACGTGGACGTCGCCCTGGTCGCCCCGAAGGGCCCGGGCCACCTGGTCCGCCGCCAGTACGAGGAGGGCCGCGGCGTCCCGTGCATCGCCGCCGTCGAGCAGGACTTCTCGGGCAACGCCTTCGCGCTGGCCCTGTCGTACGCGGCCGGCATCGGCGGCACCCGCGCCGGCGTCATCAAGACCACCTTCACCGAGGAGACCGAGACCGACCTGTTCGGCGAGCAGGCCGTCCTCTGCGGTGGAGCCTCCGCCCTGGTCAAGGCCGGTTTCGAGACCCTGACCGAGGCCGGCTACCAGCCGGAGATCGCGTACTTCGAGTGCCTGCACGAGCTGAAGCTCATCGTCGACCTCATGTACGAGGGCGGCCTGGAGAAGATGCGCTGGTCGGTCTCCGAGACCGCCGAGTGGGGCGACTACATCACCGGCCCCCGCATCATCACGGACGCCACCAAGGCCGAGATGAAGAAGGTCCTCGCCGAGATCCAGAGCGGCAAGTTCGCCGAGGAGTGGATGGCCGAGTACAAGGCCGGCCTGCCGAAGTACAACGAGTACAAGAAGGCCGACTCCGAGCACCTGCTCGAGACCACCGGCAAGAAGCTGCGCAAGCTGATGAGCTGGGTCGACAGCGACGAGAGCTGATCTCGTGCACGGCGGGGCCGGGACGCGCAGTCCCGGCCCCGCCGCGCATCCGGCCCGGCCGGGCCGTCCTCCGTCGCGGACCGGTCGAAGATCGACGGAATGTAGACCTCGAATCAACCGGATTGTCCACCCCGGCCAATCACGGACGGGTGATCCTTCCGTACAGGCGGAATTCCGCGCCGCAGGCGCCACTACACTGCTCAACACAACGCGTCAGGCCCACAGTGTCGTGCGTCTTCCACGCGGCTACCCCCTCCACCGCCTGCGGCCGTCGGGACGGCCGTCCGCACTGGACTTGTGAGGACCCACGTGAGCTCGAAACCTGTCGTACTCATCGCCGAAGAGCTGTCGCCCGCCACGGTGGACGCGCTCGGTCCGGACTTCGAGATCCGGCACGTCAACGGCGCCGACCGCGCGGAGCTGCTGCCCGCGATCGTCGACGTCGACGCCATCCTCGTCCGCTCCGCCACCAAGGTGGACGCCGAGGCCATCGCCGCCGCCAAGAAGCTGAAGGTCGTCGCCCGCGCCGGTGTGGGCCTCGACAACGTGGACGTGTCCGCCGCCACCAAGGCCGGCGTGATGGTCGTGAACGCCCCGACCTCCAACATCGTCACCGCCGCCGAGCTCGCCTGCGGCCTGCTCGTCGCCACCGCCCGCAACATCGCGCAGGCCAACACCGCGCTGAAGAACGGCGAGTGGAAGCGCAACAAGTACACGGGCGTCGAGCTCAGCGAGAAGACCCTCGGCGTCGTCGGCCTCGGCCGCATCGGCGTCCTGGTCGCCCAGCGCATGTCGGCCTTCGGTATGAAGGTCGTCGCGTACGACCCCTACGTGCAGCCCGCCCGCGCCGCCCAGATGGGCGTCAAGATGCTGACGCTGGACGAGCTGCTCGAGGTCGCCGACTTCATCACCGTGCACCTGCCCAAGACCCCCGAGACCGTCGGTCTCATCGGTGACGAGGCCCTGCACAAGGTCAAGCCGTCCGTCCGCATCGTCAACGCCGCCCGCGGCGGGATCGTGGACGAGGCCGCGCTGTACTCGGCCATCAAGGAGGGCCGCGTCGCCGGCGCCGGCCTCGACGTGTACGCGAAGGAGCCCTGCACGGACTCCCCGCTGTTCGAACTCGACCAGGTCGTCTGCACCCCGCACCTCGGCGCGTCCACGGACGAGGCCCAGGAGAAGGCCGGCATCGCGGTCGCCAGGTCGGTGCGCCTGGCCCTCGCGGGCGAGCTCGTACCGGACGCGGTCAACGTCCAGGGCGGTGTCATCGCCGAGGACGTGCGCCCCGGCCTGCCGCTCGCCGAGAAGCTCGGCCGCATCTTCACCGCCCTCGCGGGCGAGGTGGCGGTCCGCCTCGACGTCGAGGTCTGCGGCGAGATCACCCAGCACGACGTCAAGGTGCTCGAACTCTCCGCCCTCAAGGGTGTGTTCGAGGACGTCGTCGACGAGACGGTCTCCTACGTCAACGCCCCGCTGTTCGCGCAGGAGCGCGGCGTCGAGGTGCGCCTGACCACCAGCTCGGAGTCCCCGGACCACCGCAACGTGGTGACCGTCCGCGGCACCCTGGCGGACGGTCAGGAGGTGTCGGTCTCCGGCACCCTCGCGGGCCCGAAGCACCTTCAGAAGATCGTGGGCGTCGGCGAGTACGACGTGGACCTGGCCCTGGCCGACCACATGATCGTGCTGCGCTACACCGACCGCCCGGGCGTGGTCGGCAAGGTCGGCCTGCTCCTCGGCGAGGCCGGCCTGAACATCGCGGGCATGCAGGTGGCCCGCGCGGAGGAGGGCGGCGAGGCCCTCGTCGTCCTCACCGTCGACGCGGAGGTCCCGGCGGACGTCCTCACGGCCATCTCGGCGGAGATCGGCGCGGCGTCGGCCCGCACGGTCAACCTCGTCTGACCGTCGCGCACGTGGGGGAGGGTCCGGGGCGTGCACCCCGGGCCCTTTCCCGTATCCGGCCGCCAGTGTCTTGTACGTCCGTATGGGACGACCGTATGGGCCTTGCTACGGTGGCCGCATGGGACACCGTGAAGATCTGCTCGAAGGTGCGAAGAGGTGCCTGGCCGAGAAGGGGTTCGTGCGCACCACCGCGCGCGACATCGTCAGCGCCTCCGGGACCAACCTGGCCTCCATCGGCTACCACTACGGGTCCAAGGACGCGCTCCTCACCCAGGCCTTCATCGCCCTGATCGAGGAGTGGGGCCAGGGCCGTCAGGCAGCGCTGGCCGGTGCCGACGGCTCCCTGGAGCGGCTGCGCGCCCTGTGGGACGGGGTTGTCGCCGACCACGAGACGGCCGGCCCGGTCTGGGCGGCAAGCCTGGAGGTCGCGCTGAGCCGGGACCAGAAGCCGGAGCTGAAGGCCATGCTCGCGGCCTCGCAGACCGAGGGCCGTCGGGGCCTGGTCCAGATGATGACGGGGACCCCCGAGGAGCGGCTCACCGAGCGCGACGAGCGCACGCTCGGAGCGGTCTACCAGGCGCTGCTCAACGGCCTGATGATCCAGTGGCTCTTCGACCCGGCCAGCGCCCCGTCGGGTGAGGAGTTCGCGGAGGGGCTGCGCAGGCTCACGGAGGGCATCTCGTCCGCGGAGCGGCCCGCGCGGTAGCAGCGTCGAACCGCACCGACCGCACCGCCTCCCCGGCCTGTGGGCGCGGCGCCGTCCGGCCGTTCAGCCGTTCAGCCGGGCGGCCTTGAGGGCCATGTGGAGGAGCAGCCGGTCCTCGCCCGCGTCCAGGTCGAGCCCGGTCAGCTGTTCCACCCGGCCCAGCCGGTAGTACAGGGTCTGGCGGTGCACGCCCAGCACCGCCGCCGCCCGCCCGGCCTGCCCGGCGCAGTCGAGGAACACCTCCGCGGTGCGGGCCAGTTCCCGGTGGGCCGGGCTCAGCAGGGCCCGCGTCGCGGGGTCGTCCACGGGCCCGGCGGCCAGGGCGGCCAGCATCCGGTAGGGCCCGATCCCCGCCCACTGGGCCAGCGGCCCCAGCTGCGGCTGTGCGGCGGCCGCCCGCGCCGCGGCGACGGCCTGCCCCCAGGCGGCGGGCACCTCGCCGAGCCCGCGCACGGGATCCGACACCCCGGCGGTCACCCCGGGCGCCGCACCGGCCCCGGAGCCCGCCCCGGCGGCCCCGACGGCCTCGGACGCGGCGGCCCCGGCCGCCCCTGCGGGCCGGGCCGCCCCTGCGGGCCGGGCCGCCCCCGTGGTCCGCGGGAGGAGCCGGCCCAGGGCCGTCAGGGCCGGGGCCAGGGCTTCCGTCGAGCGCAGCCGCAGGAGGACCGCCAGCCGGTCGGGGCCCGTCATCCCCGCCGCGTCGGCCGGTACCACGCACACCGCCGCCGCCCCCGGCACCGACGAGGGCGCCTCCCCGGACCACGGGGCCACGCACACGGCCGCGTGCAGCCCCTCGGCCCCGGCCCCGAGGGCCAGCCGCAGCGAGGCCACGGCCATGTCCTGCTGCCAGCCCCGGCCGGCGGTGAGCACCGCGAGAAACTCCCGCGAGAGGTCGGCGCCCGCCTTGGCCTCCTCGGCCAGCAGCACCCCGATCCGCTGGGCCACCTCCATGGCCGCCTCCAGGGCCTCCGACGCCGGCCCCGGGTCCCGGTCGAGCAGCCACACGTAGCCCTGGACGATGCCCCGGTACCGCACCGGAAGGCAGATCCGCCCTCGGAAGACCCCGGCGTCCGGCGCCGCCGGGATCCGTACCGGACCGGTGGCGCGGGCGATGCCGAAGCCCTCGAACCAGGACCGCACGGCCGCCGTGGACTGCCGGGTCAGGATCGAGCGGGTGCGCACGGGGTCCATCGCCAGGTCGTCCTCGCTGTCGTGCGCACCGAAGGCGATCAGGCGGAAGTCCCGGTTCTCCAGCGTCGCCGGGGCGCCGAGCAGCGCCGAGATCTCGTCCACCAGGTCCTGGTAATCGCCCTTCACGGGCACATTCTCCCACCCCCGCCGCGGCTCTTCAGACAGATGTATGAGTTCGCGGACACGGATGCGTGACAGCTGTCGATGGCAGAGGATCGTGGAGATCCATAGGTTTCACGGTGGTTTCACTTGCGTTTTCCCTACGGTCGCAGCACACCCCCGCGGTGGCCGTACGTCCGCTTCTGCCACCCGTTGGAGGTGCCCCGTGCTGGGTCCCGCGATCCTCGCCGCTTCGCGCAGCGACAAGATGCGCCGAATCGTCTCTGCCGCCCCGGTGACCAAGCCGGTGGTCAACCGGTTCATCCCGGGTGAGACGGTCGACCAGGTCATCCCGATCGTCGAGGAGCTCACCCGCAAGGGCCTGGAGGTCACCCTCGACGTCGTCGGTGAGGACATCACCGCCGTGGAGCAGTCGTACGCCGCCCGGGACGCCTACCTGGAGCTCATCGAGCGCCTCAAGGAGCTGGGGCTCGGCGAGGCCGTCGAGATGTCCGTCAAGCTGTCGATGTTCGGCCAGGCGCTGGAGGGCGGCCACGAGCTCGCCCTCGCCAACGTCCGCCCGGTCGTCGAGGCCGCCGCGGCCATCGGCACCACCGTGACCCTCGACGCCGAGGACCACACCACCCTCGACTCGATGTTCGCCATCCACGAGGAGCTGCGCCGGGACTTCCCGCAGACCGGCTGCGTGATCCAGGCCTACCTCTTCCGCACCGAGGCCGACGCCCGCCGCCTGGCCGCCGCCGGCAGCCGCGTCCGGATCGTGAAGGGCGCCTACAAGGAACCCGCCGAGGTCGCGTACCAGGACAAGGCCGAGATCGACAAGGCCTACGTCCGGATCATGCGGATCCTCATGGAGGGCGACGGCTACCCGATGATCGGGTCGCACGACCCGCGCCTGATCTCCATCGCGCAGGAGCTCGCCCGGCAGGCGGGGCGCAAGCTGGACGAGTACGAGTTCCAGATGCTCTACGGCATCCGCAGCGAGGAGCACCTGCGGCTCGCCTCCGAGGGTCATCGAATGAGGGTCTACACGGCCTATGGCACGGACTGGTACGGCTACTTCATGCGCCGCCTCGCGGAGAAGCCGGCCAACCTGCTGTTCTTCCTCCGCTCGATGATCACCAAGAACTAGCCAAGAACCAGGTCAAGGAGTTATCGCCCCATGGATGCTGTGACCCAGGTCCCCGCGCCGGTCAACGAGCCGGTCCACTCGTACGCCCCGGGCAGCGCGGAGCGCGCGCGCCTCGAGATCCAGCTCAAGCAGCTGTCCGAGAACCCGATCGACCTCCCGATGACGATCAACGGCGTCAAGCGGATGGGTGGCGGCGAGCGCTTCGACGTCGTCCAGCCGCACGACCACAAGTCGGTCATCGGTACGTACGCCAACGCCACGCAGGCCGACGCCCAGGAGGCCGTCGACGCCGCCCTGGCCGCCGCCCCGGCCTGGCGCGCGATGTCCTTCGACGACCGCGCCGCGATCATCCTGCGCGCCGCCGAGCTGCTGGCCGGCCCGTGGCGCGAGAAGCTGGCCGCCTCGACCATGCTGGGCCAGTCGAAGACCGCGCAGCAGGCCGAGATCGACACCCCGTGCGAGCTCGTCGACTTCTGGCGCTTCAACGTCCACTTCGCCCGCCAGATCCTGGCCGAGCAGCCCGCCGCGAACTCCGCCGGCGTGTGGAACCGCAGCGACCACCGTCCGCTCGAGGGCTTCGTCTACGCGATCACCCCGTTCAACTTCACGGCCATCGCCGGCAACCTGCCGACCGCCCCGGCCCTGATGGGCAACGTGGTCGTGTGGAAGCCGTCCCCCACGCAGACCCACTCCGCGGTCCTCCTCATGGAGCTCCTGGAGGCGGCCGGCCTGCCCAAGGGCGTCATCAACCTGGTGACCGGTGACGGCATCGCCGTCTCCGAGGTGGCCCTGAACCACCCCGAGCTGGCCGGCATCCACTTCACCGGCTCGACCAAGACCTTCCAGTACCTGTGGAAGACGGTCGGCAACAACATCGAGAAGTACCGCTCGTACCCCCGCCTGGTCGGCGAGACGGGCGGCAAGGACTTCGTCGTCGCGCACCCGTCCGCGGACCGCGCGATCCTGAAGACCGCCCTGACCCGCGGCTCCTTCGAGTTCCAGGGCCAGAAGTGCTCGGCCTCCTCGCGCGCCTACATCCCTGCCTCCATCTGGAACGACGGCTTCAAGGAGCAGTTCGCGGCCGAGGTCGACGGCATCACCATGGGTGACGTCCGCGACCTGTCGAACTTCATCGGCGCGGTCATCGACGAGCGCTCCTTCGCGAAGAACAAGGCCGCGATCGACCGTGCGAAGGCCGACCCGACCTGCACGATCATCGCGGGCGGCACGTACGACGACTCGGAGGGCTACTTCGTCCGCCCGACCGTCATCGAGTGCACCGACCCGGAGAACGAGGTCTTCACGACCGAGTACTTCGGTCCGATCCTCGCGGTCCACGTCTACGACGACGCCGACTACGACGCGATGCTGGCCCAGATGGAGAACGTCTCGGCGTACGCCCTGACCGGCGCCGTCATCGCCCAGGACCGCTACGCGGCGGCCGACACGATGGAGAAGCTCCGCTTCGCGGCGGGCAACTTCTACATCAACGACAAGTCGACCGGCGCCGTCGTCGGCCAGCAGCCCTTCGGCGGCGGCCGCGCCTCGGGCACCAACGACAAGGCGGGCGCGGCGTCCAACCTGCTCCGCTGGACCTCGACGCGCTCCATCAAGGAGACCCTGGTCCCGCCGACCGAGTACGGCTACCCCCACATGGGCTGACCGCCCCCAGCCGAACCCCGCCCCCGCTCCGGTACCCCCAAGTCCGGAGCGGGGGCGGTCCCCTTGGCGGGGGCGGACGCTCAGACCTCCACCAGGACCTGGTCCAGGGACTTGCGGACCAGATCCGGGACCTCGCAGTCCTGCGCCGGGTAGCCCACCGGGATCACCGCGAAGGCCTTCTCGTTCTCCGGGCGGTGGAGGACGTGGCTCAGGAAGCGCATGGGGCTCGGGGTGTGGATGAGGGCGGCCAGGCCCGAGAGGTGGAGGGCCGACAGGAGCATGCCGACCGCGATGCCGACCGACTCGTCCACGTAGTAGTGCTTGCGCCTGTCGCCGTCCGGGCCGAGCCAGTAGCGCTGCTGGAAGACCACGATCAGGGCGGGTGCGTCGGTCAGGTGGGTCTTGACCGCGTCGGTGCCTATGGGGCGCAGGGCCGCCAGCCATTCGTCGCCCAGGCGGCCGTCGTAGGAGATCTGCTCCTCCTGCTCGGCCGCGGCGCGGATCTGCCGGCGGATGGCCGGATCCTTGACCAGGACGAAGGTCCACGGCTGCTGGTGCGCCCCCGACGGGGCGGTGGCGGCGCAGGCGATGGCGTCGCGGACGGCCTGTTCGGGGACGGGGTCGGGGGAGAAGTGGCGCACGGTGCGCCGCTCGTCCATCCGGGCCCGCAGCTCCGCCGCGCGGGTCAGGGTTTCGGCGCTGGGCATGCGCTCGGGACGGTAGGCGACGGGCCGGTAGGGCTGGCCATGGGTGGGGGTCCACTGCTGGGTCTCAGGCGACATGCGCAGATCTTCACGCGGTGGAACCCCTGAGGCCAGGGTCGCGGCAGGAATCAATGTCCGTTGTGCCGCGGAACGGGCGGTATGGCCGTGGCGAACGTCGGTCGATTCCCGGAAGGGGGGCCCGGTCCCGCGGGCGCGGCTCCGGTGGGCCGGGAAGCTCCCGTGGGCCGCGCCGGTCCGTTCCGGCGGCCTCGGCGGGCGCACCGCCCGGGGCCGGCCCGTCCCGGCCGGCCGCGGGACGCGGACCGTCGTCGACCTGCGGGGCGACGGCGGGCGGGAGCCGGACCGGCCCGTGCGGCCGGCCGGGCCCGGGCCCCCGCGGAGACCGCGCGGCGGCCCCGGGCGCCGCGGTCCTGGAGAGGCCCTGCGGAGCCGTGCGGGGGAGGAGCCCCCGTGCGTTTCCGGCCTTTCCCGCAGCGGTGCCCCGGCGCGCCGCCGCCGGGTCGGGAGCCGGGACCCCCCACGCCCCGGCGGCGGTCAGCTGCCCGTGATGCTCGCCGCGCCCGTTTCGATGTGGCCGGTGTAGCGGCGGGACCAGGTGCCGTCGGAGTCGGCCAGGATCGTGAAGTCGTACCAGCCCTTGCTGTAGGCCACCGCGTTGAAGAAGTCCTCGCGCGAGGAGTTCGCCGGGACCGTGTACGTCCAGGGGCCGTCGGAGCGGTAGGCGTTCGAGCGGATCGTGAAGGTGACCGGGGAGGCCGAGGCGTTGGTCATCTTGAACCAGATCGCCATCTTGCCGGTGCCGGACTCCACCGCGTAGCGGGCCGCGACCTCCAGGGACTTGCCGGGCTTGGTCGCGTCGCCGATGAAGCGGCGCAGGAAGCGGTTCGGGCCGTACATCGAGATGTCGTACTTGCCCGAGCCGGCGCCCAGACCGATGGAGAACCAGTCGCTGGAGGTGGCCCCCGGGTCCACCGTGTACTGCCAGGCGGCCGTGTCCCGGTACTGGTGCGGGTGGATCGAGAAGTGGGCGGCCTGCCGGGCCTGGGGGCCCTGGTTGGTCATCGAGAACCAGGCCAGGATCTTTCCGGCGGGCCCGAACTCGAAGCGGTCCAGGTTGCCGTTGACCTGGTACGGGAGGGCGCGGGCCGGGCGCGTCCCGGCCTCCTGGACCGGCAGGGCGTTGTCCTGCGGCACCGGATTGGGGAGGGGGCCGCAGGTGGACTGGCCTATGACCTTCGCCGTGGAGGGGAGACCCGCCGGGACCCCGTACACGGGGTGCGCGAAGTCGAAGACGCCCGTCAGGTCGCCCACCACCTTGCGCCGCCAGGCGCTGATGTTGGGGCAGAGGGCGGGGGTGCCCAGGGCCGTCGTCCAGGTCTCCATGAAGCGCAGGACGGAGGTGTGGTCGAAGACCTCCGAGCTGACCCAGCCGCCCCGGGTCCAGGGGGACATCACCAGCATGGGCACGCGGAAGCCCAGGCCGATCGGCACGCCGTCGATGTACTCGTCGGGGGTGCCGGGCGGGGCGACCGGCGGCGCGACGTGGTCGAAGAAGCCGTCGTTCTCGTCGTAGTTGAGGAAGAGGACGGTCGAGTCGAAGACCTCCGGGTTCGCGGCCAGCGCACGGTAGACCAGGTCCACGAAGTGCGCGCCGTCGCCGGGCGGGGCGTACGGGTGCTCCGAGAAGGCCTCGCTCGCCACCACCCACGACACCTGGGGCAGGGTTCCGGCGACCACGTCCGCGCGGATCGCGGCGGCGATGTCGTCGGGGGTGGAGCCGGTGACCTTGGGGACGGAGGCCATGCCGCGGTCCCACAGCGGGTTCCCGGGGGCGGCGTCCGTGAACTTCTTGAAGTAGGCCAGGCCGTTGTCCCCGTAGTTGTCCTGGGCGTTCTGGTAGACCTTCCAGGTCATCCCGGCCCGCTGGAGGGCCTCCGCGTACGTCTCCCAGGTCAGCCCGGACTCCTCGCCGCCGTCCTTGCTGCCCGCGTCGACCTTGCCGCTCCACAGGAAGGTGCGGTTGGGGCCGGTGGCGCTGAGGGTGGAGCAGAAGTAGGCGTCGCAGAGCGTGTAGTTGTCCGCGAGCCCGTAGTGGAAGGGGATGTCGCCCCGGTCCAGGTGGCCCAGGGTGTGCGTCTTGCCGACGCCGAGCACCCAGTTGTCCATCCGGCCGCTGTTCCAGGCCGCGTGCTGCGAGGTCCAGCTGTGCGGGAGGTCGCCGGTGCACTGGGCCAGGGTCTCGCTGTCGGCCCCGCCCGCCGCCGGGGTGGCGGAGAGCTTCCACGGGTACTGGCGGCCGCCCCAGTTGGGCTGGTTGAAGGTGCCCCAGCCGCCCGGGATGTTGCCGCAGGCGCGGTCGCCGAAGCCGCGTACGCCCTTCAGCTTGCCGAAGTAGTGGTCGAAGCTGCGGTTCTCCTGCATCAGGATCACCACGTGCTTCACATCGCTGATCGTGCCGGTCGCGGTGGCCGCGGCCGCCGACGCGGGCAGGGCGGCGGGCAGGGCCGCTCCCGCCACGAGCCCGGCGCCGATTCCCACGAAACCCCTGCGGCTGATGGGTGTCACTGGCTGCTCGCCTCCAACTTGGGTGCCCCGGCGGCACATCGTCGGCAAGCGTGGCGGCGGCCGCCGCAAAGGTCTACATCCGTGCGGTAAGAAAACGGTGAACATCCGGGTGGCCGGGATCAACCGGCTGCGCGCACCAGCGTCTTGCCCAGGTAGTCCCCGTGCAGCATGCCCAGGAAGGCCTCCACCGTGTGGTCGAACCCCTGCACAACGGTGGTGTCCGTGCCCACCTGGCCGCTGCGCAGATGCGG
The DNA here is from genome assembly GCF_042895815.1 of Streptomyces sp. NPDC001373. Lineage (NCBI taxonomy): Bacteria > Bacillati > Actinomycetota > Actinomycetes > Kitasatosporales > Streptomycetaceae > Streptomyces > Streptomyces sp. NPDC001373. The sequence continues at coordinate 240,675 of NZ_JBIAWQ010000001.1, read as the reverse complement.
GACCACGAAATCCTCCAGCTCGTCCTGGAGATTGGTGTGGTTTCGAACCAATACGCCTTCCAGGCGCAGGGATTTGTGCACCACCTCGAAGAGGTTGCGGGGCGCGGCCGGGGAGCGGTCGCCGTTGTACATCGAGATCGCGCCGACCCAGGCGATCCGGCCGTACTCGCGCAGGGAGCCGATCGCGCCCTCCAGGTGGTCGCCGCCCACGTTGTCCACGTAGACGTCGATCCCGCCCGGGGCGGCCTGCGCCAGCTGCTCGCCGACCGGGCCGTCGTGGTAGTCGAAGGCGGCGTCGAAGCCGAGGGTCCCGGTGAGGTGGGCGACCTTCGCCGCCGAGCCCGCGCTGCCGATGATCCGTCGGGCGCCGAGCAGCCGGGCGATGTGCCCGGTGGCGGTGCCGACGCCGCCCGCCGCGGAGGAGACGAACAGGTCCTCGCCCGCGCGCAGCGCCGCCGTCCGGGTGAGGGCGGCGTAGGCGGTCAGGCCGGTGCCGCCCAGGATCGACAGGTACGCCTCCAGCGGGACGCCCTCGTGGTCCCGGAGTCTGCGGGTGCCGTCCACGCCCAGGGTGACCAGGGCGTGGGTGCGCCAGCCCGCCCGGTGGAAGACCAGGTCGCCCTCCTTCAGGCCGGAGTCGCGGGAGGCGCGCACCCGGCCCACCGCCCGCCCCTCCAGCGGGGAGTTGAGTTCGAAGCCGCCCTCGCCGCCGTCCATCAGGCCGCGGTGGTAGGGGTCCACGGAGAGGAGCAGGTTCTCCACCAGCGCGGTGCCGGGGGCGGGTTCGGGGACCGGGGCGCAGACGTAGGCGAAGTCGGAGGCGACGGGGAATCCGGTCGGGCGGGCGATCTGGTGCACGGCGCAGGCGGTGTCGGTGTTCATGCCGACGACCGTAGGAAGGAATCGCCGTGCCGGGCAGGGGGTTGCCCTCATGGAAGCCGCATATCCATGAAAGCCGCTCATACACCGAGGTGGGAACCCTTGTCCGAGCTCGCCCCGCAGGAACTCCGGGTGCTGGTCGCCGTCGCCGATACGGGCGGGTTCTCCGCCGCGGCCGGGGCGCTCGGCATCAGCCAGTCGGCCGTCTCGCACTCGGTGCGCGGCAGCGAGGGCAAGGTCGGCGCGGTGCTCTTCGAGCGCGGCCGCTCCGGCGCCTCCCCCACCCCGGCGGGGGAGCGGGCCGTGGCCCTGGGCCGGCGCATCCTGCGGCTGTACGAGGTCCTCGGCGCGGAGGCCCGCGCCGCCGGACGGGCGGCCTCCGCCGCGGACGCGGCGGGCGGCGGACTGGAAGGGAACCTGCGCATCGCGGCCTTCCGGAGCGCGGCCCTGCACCTGCTGCCGCCCGCCCTGGAGCGGCTGGCCGCCCTGCACCCCGGGATCCGCCCGGAGGTCCGGGTGGTGCGCGAGCTCGGCGCCGGGACGGCCGGGGAGGTGGCCGCCGGCCGGGCCGACCTCGGCATCGCCACCCTGGGCGCGCCCGGGGACGTACCGCCCGGGCTGCTGACCGGGGTCCTCACCCGGGAGGCGTACGCGCTGGTGCACCCCGCCGGGCACCCCGACCCGAGGTCGCTGCCCCTGCTGGACTGGGACGAGAACTGCGGCTCCTACACCCGCGCGTGGTGGGCGGCCCAGGACTGGATCCCGGCGGCCACGGTCAAGGCGGAGGACGACGCCATGGTGCTGACGATGGTCGGGCGGGGCCTGGGCATGGCGATCATGCCCGAGCTGTCGCTGCGCGAGGCCGGGGACACCGTCGAGATCGCCGGTCTGGGGCCGCAGGGGCCGGTGAGGAAGGTGGGATACGTCACCACGACGGAATCTGCCTCCACCCTCGCGGTCAGGGCTCTGATCAGGGAACTCAGGGCAGAATCGGTCTGAAAACGGATCCCCTCGGAGGGGCCTTCCGGGGGATTCGCATCTCAGATAGTAGGAAGTCCGAGTAATTGCGGAGACAGACGGCCGCGGCTGCCCTAGCTTGGTAGGAGCCGAACGTCTCGCACATCCAGCGAATGGCGGTCGTGAGCGCGCGCCCCCTGGCAGGCAACCCCTGCGGCGCACGGCTCCCCGCCTCTTCCGGCGCCTTGAAGGAACCCCTCATCCGTGGCCCCGCCACGCCGTGATCTCAAGGAGTCGATCATGACCCCCAGCACCGCCGCCTCCCGCCGTGTCCGCCACACCTCCCCGGCCGACGCCGACCGCAAGAACGCCGCGGCCGCCCTCCAGCGCGCCCTCGACCGCCGTGACAACGGCGGCTCCACCGGCCACTGAACGAGCCCGGGCCCTCGGACACAGCTCGTCCACATGGTGGACGGGATATGTCTGAGGGCTGGGACACGGAGTACGGTTCCGACATGTCGACCAGCATCAATCTCGCAGTGATCCCCGGTGATGGCATCGGCCAGGAAGTCGTGGCTCAGGGCCTCAAGGTCCTTACCGCGGTCCTGCCCCAGGAGGTGAAGCTGGAGACCAAGGAGTACGACCTCGGCGCCCAGCGCTGGCACCGCACCGGCGAGACCCTCCCGGACGTTGAGCTCGAGGCGCTCAGGCACCACGACGCCATCCTTCTCGGGGCCATCGGCGACCCGTCGGTGCCGTCCGGCGTCCTGGAGCGCGGTCTGCTGCTGAAGCTGCGCTTCGCCTTCGACCACTTCATCAACCTGCGCCCCTCGAAGCTCTTCCCCAACACGGCCACCCCGCTCGCCGGCCGTCCGGAGATCGACTTCGTGGTGGTCCGCGAGGGCACCGAAGGCCCGTACACCGGCAACGGCGGCAGCCTGCGCACCGGCACCCCGGCCGAGGTTGCCACCGAGGTCAGCGTCAACACCGCCTACGGTGTGGAGCGGGTGGTCCGCGACGCGTACGAGCGGGCCAACTCCCGCCCGCGCAAGAAGCTGACGCTGGTCCACAAGAACAACGTCCTCGTGTACGCGGGCCACATGTGGAAGAACATCTTCGACAAGGTCGGCCGTGACTACCCCGAGGTCACCACCGACTACCTGCACGTCGACGCCGCGACGATCTTCTTCGTCACCCAGCCGGAGCGCTTCGACGTCATCGTCACGGACAACCTCTTCGGTGACATCCTCACCGACCTGGCCGCCGCCGTCACCGGCGGGATCGGCCTCGCCGCCTCCGGGAACATCAACCCGACCGGGGCCTTCCCCTCGATGTTCGAGCCCGTCCACGGCTCTGCCCCGGACATCGCGGGCACCGGCAAGGCCGACCCGACCGCGACGATCCTGTCCGTGGCCCTCCTGCTGCGCCACCTCGGCTACGAGGAGCAGGCCGTGCGCATCGAGGACGCCGTCTCCGCCGACCTCGCCGAGCGCGACGGCACCTTCCGCTCCACCGACGCGATCGGCGACGCCCTCGCCGCGCGAGTAGCCGGCTGACCCGGCAGCTCCACCACGAAGCCGCCGGGTACGCACCATCACCCGGCGGCTTCTCCTGCGCGGCCCCGGGTGCCACCATCTCCCGTGGGCCGCATGACCCCGTTTCACCGAAGACCCCGCGCGCGCGATAATCGAACGCGAGGCCGCGGTAAACGGGGAAGCTCGGACGTCCTGGTACGCATGAGCGCGGTCCGCCATACACAACGGTGAAGGACAAGCACTCATGACGACGCCCACGATCGAGCTCAAGCCCTCCTCGCACCCGCTGTCCGACGCGGAGCGAGAGGCGATCCTGGCCAGCCCCGGCTTCGGCCGCCACTTCACCGATCACATGGTGACGATCAAGTGGACCGAGGGCCGCGGCTGGCACGACGCCGAGCTGGTCCCGTACGCGCCGCTGTCGATCGACCCGGCCAACATGACCCTGCACTACGCGCAGACGATCTTCGAGGGGCTCAAGGCCTACCGCCAGCCCGACGGCACCGTCGCCAGCTTCCGGCCCGAGGCCAACGCCGAGCGCTTCCAGGCCTCCGCCCGCCGCATGGCCATGCCGGAGCTGCCGACCGAGCTGTTCATCGAGGCCTGCGACGCCCTGATCAAGCAGGACAGCGCCTGGGTCCCGAACTCGGGCGAGGCCTCCCTGTACCTGCGGCCGTTCATGTTCGCGTCCGAGGTCGGCCTGGGCGTCCGCCCGGCCAACGAGTTCCTCTTCATGGTCATCGCCTCGCCCGCCGGCGCCTACTTCCCCGGTGGCGTCAAGCCCGTCTCCGTCTGGCTGTCGGAGGAGTACGTCCGCGCCGCCAAGGGCGGCACCGGCGCCGCCAAGACGGGCGGCAACTACGCGGCCTCCCTCGTCGCCCAGGCCCAGGCTGCCTCGCACGGCTGCGACCAGGTCGTCTGGCTGGACGCCGTCGAGCACCGCTGGATCGAGGAGATGGGCGGCATGAACCTGTACTTCGTGTACGGCGACCGCATCGTCACCCCGGAGCTGACCGGCTCGCTCCTGCCCGGCATCACCCGCGACTCCCTCCTCACCATCGCCCGCGACCTCGGCTACACCGCCGAGGAGGGCCGCATCTCCACCGAGGACTGGAAGCGCGACAACGAGAACGGCACCCTGACCGAGGTGTTCGCCTGCGGCACGGCCGCCGTCATCACCCCCGTCGGCTCGGTCAAGTCCGAGCGCGCCAACTGGACCCAGGGCGACGGCGAGCCCGGCGAGGTCACCATGAAGCTCCGCAAGGCGCTCCTCGACCTCCAGACCGGCCACCGCGCCGACACCCACGGCTGGATGCACCCGCTCGGCTAGTCCACGCCGGATACGCCCGCGAAACGGGGTCCCCGCCGGAAGGCCGGGACCCCGTTCCGCATGTCCGGGCCCGGGCGGGGCGACGGGTCCGCGGTCCTACCCGTACGGGCGCAGCGGACGTGCGGGGGGTGCACCGGCGTGGGACGTTGACGGTGCCCGCCGATCCGGCGCCTGCACCGGCCCGGGCGGTGCGGCGCACCCCACCGGGGTGGTTCTCACGTGCGCCGGCCGCTGGGGCCGGCGGAAAGGCGGATCCCCATGAAGCGGTTCGTTGCCTCCGGCCTGCTCTGCGCGGCCGTCGTGCTCGGGGCCTCGGCGTGCTCGAGCAACGACACGACTCCGGAGGAGGAGGCCTCGAAGGCCGCCGCCCAACTGTGCACCAACCTGGTCCAGCTGAAGTCGGACAACGCCGCGCTCAAGGCGCTGAATCCGGCGACGGCCACCAAGGACCAGATCCAGAAGGCGGTCCAGGCCGTCCAGACCGACTGGAAGAACGTCAAGGAGAGCAAGCAGACGATGAAGTCGGCCGAGCGGGAGGCCGTCCAAGAGGCCACGGACAACCTCAAGAAGAGCTACGACAACCTGCCCGGCGACACCACGGGCAAGGACGCGCTGACCCAGCTCCAGCCGCAGATCCAGGCGGTCGACACGGCGGTCCAGCAGTCGGCCGACGCGCTGAAGTGCCGCTGACGCGGCGGACCCCGGGGCGTGGTGCCCCGGGGTCCGTGGTGGGTGGCGGCCGGTCCGGGGCCGCCTCGCCGTGCGCGGCCGTCAGTCGGCGGCCACGGTGACCCTGTCGGCCGCCGGTGCGGCCGCCGCCCCGGCCGCCGTCGCGGTCGCGGTCCGGAACGTCAGCGCCGTGTAGAACAGGCCGCCGACCAGACCCGACAGGATGAAGCTGCAGTCCACCCCGCCGGTGAGGGCCAGCAGCGGGCCCTCGTACAGCGGTGTCGACACGGCGGCCAGGCCCGCCACCGCGCCCAGCGCCCAGGACGCCGTCGCGCGCAGATTCCATCCGGCGCTGTACCAGTAGACGCCGCCGCGGGCCCGGCGGTTGAACACCTGGAGCGCGTCGGCGTCGTACACGCCGTGGCAGCGCACGTAGCCGATGAGGGTGATCACGGCCCAGGGGGTGCCGATCGCCGTCAGCAGCAGCACGAACGAGGTCATCGCCGACTGCACGTTCCACTCGAAGGAACCGAAGAAGACGAAGGCGGTGGCGACGGCCGCGGCGATCACGGTGGCCCTGGTCCGGGTGGCCCTGGGCACGATGGCGTCCAGGTCGAGGCCCATGGAGTAGAGCATCAGGCCGGCGTTGCCCACCGAGCCGGCCGCGGCGGCGAAGAGCAGCGGCACCAGGTACCAGAAGGGCGCGGCGGCCACGAGGGGCCCGGCGTAGTCGGCCCCGGCGCGGGCGGCCAGCGCGGTGTAGGTGCCGAAGAGCTGCGGGACGAGCAGGCCGAACAGCAGGCCGGCGCAGGTGGCCCAGTAGACCGTGCGGGAGCTGTGCCTGCGGGGGGATATGTAGCGCGTGTAGTCGCCGAGCAGGGTGATGAAGGCGACGGGGCCGCTCAGTCCGGCGGCGACGGCGGCGAGGATCCAGGTCGGCCAGAAGGAGCCGAGCAGGTACGCGGTGTCCGGCGGGGCGGCGGTGGTGAAGCCGGGGGCGTAGGCGTACACGCCGACGGCCAGCAGGGCCACCATGACGATCGAGAGCGCCTTGCTCATGCGCAGCAGCAGCCGGTAGCCGAACACGGCCCCGACCACGGTGAACGCGGCCAGCACCCCGTACATCAGGGAGTGGGTGAAGCCGCTGTCCGGCAGGCCCGTGAGCCGGGCCAGGGTGCCCACCATCACGTCGCCGCCGATCCACAGGGTCAGCGCGGTGTAGCCCAGCGCGAGCAGCAGGCCCACCACCGAGCCCACCAGCCGCCCCCGTACGCCGAACTGCGCGCCGCTGGAGGTGGACAGGTTGGTCGCGGTGCGCAGGGACACCAGCGCGAGCGGCGCGGTGAAGGCGATGCCGGCCACGGTGCCGGTCACGATGGCGGTGACCGAGGGAACCAGCCCCAGTCCGAAGGACGGGGGGAGCCAGCCGAAGACGATCACGCCGAGGCAGAGGTTGGAGCCGAGCAGGATCGACATCAGGTCACGAGGACCGCTCGTCCGCTCCTCCTCCGGGATGGTGTCGACTCCGCGCTGTTCGATGGGCATGGGGGGACTCCCTTGGCACGGCGGGATGGGTGCGTATTCGTTTGAGCGACACTCAATGTGGACCAGCCCCTGCCCCCAGGTCAATGATTCCCAGCGAGGAAATGAAGAGTTAGAGTGATGCTCTAACCCATCGACTCAAAAGGTGGTGGATCGGCGTGCGGCTGACCCCTACGGAGCGCGACCGGCTGCTGCTGCGCAGCGCCGCGGAACTGGCCAGGGCCCGTCGGGCCCGGGGCCTGCGGCTCAACGTCCCCGAGGCCACGGCGCTGATCGCCGACACGGTCTGCGAGGCCGCCCGCGACGGCAGGCGCCTGGCGGAGGCCATTGAGGAGGCCCGCAGCGTCCTCGGCCCCGGCGACGTGCTGCCCGGCGTGGCCGACGTGGTCACCGAGGTGCACGTGGAGGCCGTCTTCGACGACGGATCCCGCCTCGCGGTGGTCTCCTCCCCGATCCGGGGCGCGGTCCGGCTCGGCCCGGACGCCCCGGGCGCGGTCGTACCGGGCCCCGGTGCCCCCCAGCCGGAGCCGGTCGTGCACCTGCGGGTGCGCAACACCGCCTCCGTGCCGGTCAGCGTGACCTCCCACTTCCACTTCTTCGAGGCGAACCCCCGCCTCGACTTCGACCGCGCGGCGGCCTACGGCATGCGGCTGTGCGTCCCGGCCGGCTCCTCGGTGCGCTTCGACCCGCATGGCGAGGGCGAGGTGGGCCTGGTCCCGATCGGCGGCGCGCGGATCGCGATCGGGTTCGCGGGCCTGGTCGACGGCCCGCTCGACGCCCCCGGCGCCAAGGAGCAGGCCCTCGCCCGCGCCGCCGCCTGCGGCTACCTGGGCGCGGCCGCCCCGGCAGACGCCCCGGAAGGAGACCAGGCGTGAGCCGCCAGACCCCCCACACCGACCACAGTGCCCACTGCGCCCCCGGCAGCCGGCACATCGACCCCCACGAGTACGCCTCCGTCTTCGGCCCCCGCGCGGGCGACCGGGTCCGGCTCGGCGACTCGGGGCTGACCGTCCGGGTGGAGTCCGACGCCCAGAAGCCCGGCGACGAGTTCCTGGCCGGCTTCGGCAAGACCGCCCGCGACGGCCTCCACCTGAAGGGCGCCGCCGTCCGCGAGACCTGCGACGTCGTCATCAGCAACGTGCTGGTGATCGACGCCGTCCTCGGGATCAGGAAGGTGTCCATCGGCATCCGCGAGGGCCGGATCCACGCCATCGGCCGGGCCGGCAACCCGGACACCCTCGACGGGGTCGACGTCGTCGTCGGCACCGGGACGAGCATCGTCTCCGGCGAGGGCCTGATCGCCACCGCCGGAGCCGTGGACACCCACGTGCACCTCCTGTCCCCGCGGATCATGGAGGCCTCGCTCGCCGCGGGCGTCACCACGGTCATCGGCCAGGAGTTCGGCCCCGTCTGGGGCGTCGGCGTCAACTCCCCGTGGGCGCTGAAGCACGCCTTCAACGCCTTCGACGCCTGGCCGGTGAACGTCGGCTTCCTCGCCCGCGGCTCCTCCTCGGACGCCGCGCCCCTCGTCGAGGCCCTGGCCGAGGGCGGTGCCTCGGGCTTCAAGGTGCACGAGGACATGGGCGCCCACACCCGGGCCCTGGACACCGCGCTGCGCGTGGCGGAGGAGCACGACGTCCAGGTGGCGCTGCACAGCGACGGCCTCAACGAGTGCCTGTCGGTGGAGGACACCCTGCGCGTGCTGGAGGGCAGGACCATCCACGCCTTCCACATCGAGGGCTGCGGCGGCGGACACGTCCCCGACGTCCTGAAGATGGCGGGCGTGCCGAACGTGATCGGATCCTCCACCAACCCCACCCTGCCCTTCGGCCGGGACGCGGTCGCCGAGCACTACGGCATGATCGTCTCCGTCCACGACCTCAAGCCGGACCTTCCCGGCGACGCCGCCATGGCCCGCGACCGGATCCGCGCCGGGACCATGGGGGCCGAGGACGTCCTGCACGACCTGGGCGCCATCGCGATCACCTCCTCCGACGCCCAGGGCATGGGCCGCGCCGGCGAGACCGTCCGCCGGACCTTCGCCATGGCGGGGAAGATGAAGGCCGAGCTGGGTCCGATGGACGGGGACGGGGAGGGCGACGACAACGCCCGCGTCCTGCGTTACATGGCCAAGCTGACCATCAACCCGGCCATCGCCCACGGCCTGGCCCACGAGATCGGCTCCATCGAGGTCGGCAAGCTCGCCGACATCGTGCTCTGGCGCCCCCCGTTCTTCGGCGCCAAACCCCAGCTCGTCCTCAAGTCCGGCTTCCCGGCCTACGGCGTCACCGGCGACCCCAACGCCGCCACCGACACCTGCGAACCGCTGGTCCTCGGCCCGCAGTTCGGCTCCTACGGGGCCACCGCCGCCGACATCTCCGTCGCCTTCGTCTCGGCGGCCGCCGCGGCCCTCGGCTCCGACGAGATGCCCACCCGCCGGCGCCGGGTGGCCGTCCGCGGCACCCGCGGCATCGGCCCCAGGGACATGCTCCTCAACTCCCGGGTGGGCGCCGTCGACGTGGACGCACGCAGCGGACTCGTCTCCCTCGACGGGGAACCGCTGCGCTCCGAAGCGGCCGAATCGGTCTCCCTCAACCGCCTGTACTTCCTGTAAAGCCCGTTAGGACCTCACATGACTGCACAGCCCGCGCACCCCGCCAAGCCCGCGGAGCAGGGTTTCCGGATGCCCGCCGAGTGGACGCCCCACGAGCGCACCTGGATGGCCTGGCCCAGCCCCAACCCGACCTTCACCAACGAGCAGGAGCTCGCGGAGGCCCGCCAGGCCTGGGGCGCCGTGGCCCGCGCCGTCCGCGCGTACGAGCCGGTGACCCTCGTGGTCTCCCCGGGTGACGCCGACAGCGCCCGCGCCGTCGTCGGCGACGACGTCGACCTGGTCGAGCGCGACCTCGACGACGCCTGGATGCGCGACATCGGCCCGACCTTCGTCACCAGCGACGCCGGCGAGCTGGCCGCCGTCGACTGGACCTTCAACGGCTGGGGCGCCCAGGAGTGGGCCCGCTGGGACCACGACTCCAAGATCGCCCGGCATGTCTCCGACCTCGTCGGCATCCGCACCTTCAGCACCCCCCTCGTCAACGAGGGCGGCGCCATCCACGTCGACGGCGAGGGCACCGTGCTCCTCACCGACACCGTGCAGCTGGGCAAGGGCCGCAACCCCGACTGGACCCGCGAGGAGGTCGAGCGGGAGATCCACGCCCACCTCGGCACCACCAAGGCCATCTGGCTGCCCTACGGCCTGGCCGGCGACTACGGCACCTACGGCACCCAGGGTCACGTGGACATCGTCGCCGCCTTCGCCCGCCCCGGCGTGGTCGTGGTCCACACCCAGCCCGACCCGGCCCACCCGGACCACGAGCGCTGCAAGACCATCGTCGCCATCCTGCGCGCCTCCACCGACGCCCAGGGCCGCCGGCTCCAGGTCGTCGAGGTCCCGGCGCCGACCGTCCTGGAGGAGGACGGCGCATGGGTGGACTACTCGTACATCAACCACTACCTCTGCAACGGGGGTGTGGTGCTGTGCGCTTTCGACGACCCGCGCGACGAGGAGGCCGCCGAGATCTTCCGCGGACTGTTCCCCGGGCGGACCGTGACCCTCGTCGACGCACGTACGATTTTCGCCGGGGGTGGGGGTATCCACTGCATCACCCAGCAGCAGCCGAAGGTCTGAAGCCGCGGCTGCGCCCATGACCTGACGAAGGAGTGACCCATGGCGGCGGGCGGAGTACCGGTACGGGCGGCGCGCAAGAACGCGCCCCCGCGCGAGGACGTACTCGCCGCCGCCATGGCCACGATCGCCGAGCGCGGGCTCGACGGGCTGACCATGGCCGGCCTCGGCCGGCAGGTCGGCATGAGCAGCGGCCACCTCCTCTACTACTTCCGCAGCAAGGACGAGCTCCTGCTGCAGACCCTGGAGTGGAGCGAGGCGGCGCTCGGCGCCCGGCGCCGGTCCCTGCTCTCGCGCCGCGAGCCGGCCGGCGAACGGCTGCGCGCCTACGTGGACCTGTACGTCCCCGACGGTGCCCGCGACCCGCACTGGACCCTGTGGCTGGAGGTCTGGAACCGCTCCCAGAACGCGGGTCCGGGCGAACGCGACCGGCAGGCCGCGATCGAGGGCGCCTGGCACCGCGACCTGGTGGCCCTGCTCGCCGAGGGCATCTCGCGCGGGGAGTTCCGCGCGGTGGACCCCGACCGCTTCGCCGCCCGGCTGCGGGCCCTGCTCGACGGGTTCAGCATCCAGGTGGCCGTCGGCCTGCCCGGAATAGGGCGCGAGGACATCCTGGAACACGTACGGGAGTTCCTCGCCGAGACCCTCTCCGCCTAGCCGTTCAGGGGTGCGGGCCGCCTGCCGGACGGCGGTTGCCCGCATGCTGAGACCGGCGTCCAGGAACGCCGGAGCGTGTGACACACTGCGAGCGTGTCTGCTCGGCTCATGATTATGGACAGCAGCGCGCCGGTCCTCTGTGACCGCTGAACCGTGGAAGACCTTCGCGGCAGCGGGCACCGTGCCCCAGACCCGCGCGCAGACCTCTCGCACCCGCGAGGGGTCTTTTCGTTTAACGGCCCAAATCATGCCGGAAACGGGCAGCGCGCGATGATGGGGGCAGTGGATCCCCGGTCTCCGGAACCACTCATCCGACAGGAGTCAGATCAGCATGACGACGACAGAGGCGACTGCGCCGGCAGGGGCACTCGACGACGGTTTCCACGTCTTCGACACCACCCTGCGCGACGGTGCCCAGCGTGAGGGCATCAACCTCACGGTCGCGGACAAGCTGACCATCGCGCGGCACCTGGACGAGTTCGGGGTCGGCTTCATCGAGGGCGGCTGGCCCGGCGCCAACCCCCGCGACACCGAGTTCTTCGCCCGCGCCCGGGCCGAGATCGACTTCAAGAACGCCCGCCTGGTCGCCTTCGGCGCCACCCGCCGGGCCGGCGGCTCCGCCGCCCAGGACCCGCAGGTCCGCGCCCTCCTGGAGTCCGGCGCCCCGGTGATCACCCTCGTCGCCAAGTCCCACGACCGGCACGTCGAGCTCGCCCTGCGCACCACCCTGGACGAGAACCTGGAGATGGTCCGCGACACCGTCTCCCACCTGGTCGCCCAGGGCCGCCGCGTCTTCGTCGACTGCGAGCACTTCTTCGACGGCTACCGCGCGAACCCCGAGTACGCCAAATCCGTCGTGCGCACCGCCCACGAGGCCGGCGCCGACGTGGTCGTCCTCTGCGACACCAACGGAGGCATGCTGCCCGCGCAGATCACCGCGGTGGTCTCCACGGTCCTCGCCGACACCGGCGCCCGCCTGGGCATCCACGCCCAGGACGACACCGGCTGCGCCGTCGCCAACACCCTCGCCGCCGTCGACGCGGGCGCCACGCACGTCCAGTGCACCGCGAACGGCTACGGCGAGCGCGTCGGCAACGCCAACCTCTTCCCGGTCGTGGCCGCGCTGGAGATCAAGTACGGCCGCACGGTCCTCCCCGAGGGCGCACTCGCCGAGATGACGCGCATCTCGCACGCCATCGCCGAGGTCGTCAACCTCACCCCCTCCACCCACCAGCCGTACGTCGGCGTCTCCGCCTTCGCGCACAAGGCGGGCCTGCACGCCTCGGCGATCAAGGTCGACCCGGACCTGTACCAGCACATCGACCCCGAGCGGGTCGGCAACACCATGCGCATGCTGGTCTCCGACATGGCCGGCCGCGCCTCCATCGAGCTCAAGGGCCGGGAGCTCGGCGTCGACCTCGGCGGGGACCGGGCGCTGATCGCCCGCGTGGTCGAGCGGGTCAAGGAGCGCGAGCTGGCGGGCTACACGTACGAGGCCGCCGACGCCTCCTTCGAACTGCTGCTGCGCGCCGAGGCCGAGGGCCGGGCCCGCCGGTACTTCCGTACGGAGTCCTGGCGCGCGATCGTCGAGGACCGCCCGGACGGCACCCACGCGAACGAGGCCACCGTCAAGCTGTGGGCCAAGGGCGAGCGCATTGTCGCCACGGCCGAGGGCAACGGTCCCGTCAACGCCCTGGACCGCGCGCTGAGGGTCGCCCTGGAGCGCTTCTACCCCCAGCTGGCCAAGTTCGAGCTGATCGACTACAAGGTCCGCATCCTGGAGGGCAAGCACGGCACGGAGTCGACGACCCGCGTCCTGATCTCCACCACGGACGGCACCCGCGAGTGGAACACGGTCGGCGTCGCCCCGAACGTCATCGCGGCCTCCTGGCAGGCACTGGAGGACGCCTACACCTACGGCCTCCTCCACGCGGGTGTGGAACCGGCGGAGTAGGCCCTGCGGGCCGGGCGCTTATGTCCGGCTCACACGGGAAAGTGCCGGTTCGGGTAGCGTCGTCATCATGAGGACCAGGCTGATATCCGTACGCGTGGGAGCGATGCTGTCCGGTCTGCTGCTGGCCCTGTCCGCGGGTGCGCTCGGCGGCGCCCCCGCGGCGGTCGCGGCCGACGGCGGGACCGCGGCGGTCGCGGAGGCGCTCAAGAAGGGCCCGGTCTACGTGGATCCCGGCGCCTCCGCGCAGCTGTCGCAGGCCCAGGCCGACGCCCTGGCCACGAAGATCAGGGCCGCGGGCAAGCCGCTGTTCGTCGCCGTGCTGCCCGCCACCCCCGCCTTCCCCGCGGACAGCGTGCTGCGCACCGTCCGCACCGAGACGGGTGTCACCGGGCTCTACGCCATCCGGCTCGGCGCCGGCTTCGACGCCGGGGCCGACCGGGCCGTCATGCCCCGCAACGCCGTCCGCAACCTCACGGACGCGGTCAAGGCGGGCGGGCCGGTGGACGCCGCGACCCAGCTGAACGCCTTCGTCGACCAGGCCCTCCCGCAGATGAAGGGCCACGCCCCGGCCTCCTGGGGCGGCGGCGCGACCGGCGGCGGGTCCTCGGCCGGGGCCCTGATCGCCCTCGGGGCGGTGGCCGTGGTCGGCGGCGGTGGCGGCTACCTGCTGGTCAAGCGCAACCGGAAGAAGAAGGAAGAGGCCCGGCGGGAGGCGCTCGCGCGGCTGAGCGTGGTCGTCGACGAGGACATCACCGCCTTCGGCGAGGAGCTCGACCGGCTCGACTTCCACCCCGGCGAACCCGGCGCCGACGACGCCATGCGGGGGGACTACGAGCAGGGCCTCGACTCCTACGAGCGGGCCAAGCAGATCATGGCCTCGGTCCAGCGGCCCGAGGAGGTCCAGGGGGTGACCCAGGCGCTCGAGGACGGCCGCTATGCGCTCGCGCGCCTCGACGCCCGGCGCCGGGGCGAGCCCCTGCCCGAGCGACGGGCGCCCTGCTTCTTCGACCCGCGGCACGGGCCGAGCACCGAGGACGCGCAGTGGGCCCCGCCCGGCGGGGCGGCGCGGACGGTGCCGGTGTGCACGGCGGACGCCGTGCGGCTGCGGGACGGCCTGGACCCGGCGGTGCGCACCGTGGACACCGAGCACGGGCCGCGCCCCTACTACGACGCCGGCCCGGCCTACGGGCCCTGGGCGGGCGGCTACTTCGGGGGTGGGATGCTGCCCGGGCTGCTGGTGGGCACCATGCTCGGGTCGATGATGTCCACTCCGGCCTACGCCTCCGACTTCGGCGGCGGGACGGGCGGAGGAGGGTTCGAGGGAGGGGACGTGTCCGGGGCCGACTTCGACCCGTCCGACTTCGGCGGCGGGGGCGGCTTCGACGGGGGCGGGGGCTTCGACGGCGGGGGCGGCTGGTAGCCGCCCCCGGGGGACGCCGGTCAGGCCTGCTTGATCGCCGAGATGTCGAAGGTCAGCTTCACCTTGTCGCTGATCATCACGCCGCCGGCCTCCAGCGCGGCGTTCCAGGTCAGACCCCAGTCGGAGCGCAGGATCTCCGCGGAGCCCTCGAAGCCGACGCGCTCGTTGCCGTACACGTCGGTGGCGGAGCCGGTGAACTCCAGGTCGATGGAGAGCGGGCGCGTGACGTCCTTGATGGTCAGGTCGCCGCTGACGCGGTAGGTGTCACCGCCGACGCGGGCCGCCGAGGTGGAGCGGAAGGTCATCAGCGGGAAGGCCTCGGCGTCGAAGAAGTCGCCGCCCAGCAGGTGGGCGTCGCGGTCGGCGATGCCGGTGCTCACCGAGGCGATGGTGACGTCGATGGAGGCGGTGGAGCGAGAGGGGTCGGCGCCGTCCAGGTGCAGCGCACCCTCGTGCTGCGCGAAGCCGCCGCGGACGTTGGTCACCATCGCGTGGCGCACGGTGAAGCCGATGCTGCTGTGGGCGGCGTCGATGACGTAGTCACCGGTGAGTGCGGCGAGCGCCGGGTCGACGTCGAGCGTGGCGACCGCGCCCTGCGGGGCGGCGGCGGGGGAGGTGGTGCGGTTGCGGCGGGAGAAGAGAGCCATGACGTCCTCCTGGAAGTCCTGCGATTTGGTTCAATGTTCAACAAGAGCAACGCTAGAGCCATTCCGTTCAAATTTCAACTACATTACCCGTTCGGGGGTAGATTTATGGGAACCCCACAAAGGCCGACCGTCCCCGCTGGGGGAGTCCCTGCATACTCCGGCGGTTCTGTCCGGCCCGCACAGCAGGAGGGGTCCGAGACTGTGCGGAACCAACGGAGGGTTTTGACGGCCCGGCTTCGTAAGGTCGGTACATGACCGTTGTGGACCAGACTCCGAGCGAGCCGACGGACGCCCGCGGGCGCGTGGCCGAGCTGCACTCCCTCCGCGAGGAGGCACGGCGCGGCCCCAGCGACCGCGCGACCGAGGCGCAGCACGCCAAGGGCAAGCTGACCGCCCGCGAGCGCATCGCGCTCCTGCTCGACGAGGGTTCCTTCCGGGAGGTCGAGCAGTTCCGCCGCCACCGCGCCACCGGTTTCGGCCTGGAGGCCAAGAAGCCGTACACCGACGGCGTCATCACCGGCTGGGGCACGGTCGAGGGCCGTACGGTCTTCGTCTACGCGCACGACTTCCGCATCTTCGGCGGCGCGCTGGGCGAGGCCCACGCCACCAAGATCCACAAGATCATGGACATGGCCATCGCGGCCGGCGCCCCGCTGGTCTCCCTCAACGACGGTGCGGGCGCCCGTATCCAGGAGGGCGTCTCCGCCCTCGCCGGCTACGGCGGCATCTTCCAGCGCAACACCAAGGCCTCGGGCGTCATCCCGCAGATCTCGGTCATGCTGGGCCCCTGTGCCGGCGGCGCCGCGTACTCCCCGGCGCTCACGGACTTCGTCTTCATGGTCCGCGACACCTCGCAGATGTTCATCACCGGCCCCGACGTCGTCCGCGCCGTCACCGGTGAGGAGATCACCCAGAACGGCCTCGGCGGCGCCGACGTGCACGCCGAGACCTCCGGCGTCGCGCACTTCGCGTACGACGACGAGGAGACCTGCATCGCCGAGGTCCGCTACCTCATCACGATGCTCCCCTCGAACAACCGCGAGAACCCCCCGGTCCACGAGAACACCGACCCGGTCGACCGGCGCTCGGACGTCCTCCTGGACCTCGTCCCCGCCGACGGCAACCGCCCGTACGACATGCTCAAGGTCATCGAGGAGCTCGTCGACGACGGCGACGTCCTGGAGATCCATGAGCGGTGGGCGCGCAACATCATCTGCGCTCTGGCCCGCCTGGACGGCCAGGTCGTCGGCATCATCGCCAACCAGCCCGGCCACCTTGCCGGCGTCCTGGACATCCACGCCTCCGAGAAGGCCGCGCGCTTCGTCCAGATGTGCGATGCCTTCAACATCCCGATCGTCACCCTGCTGGACGTTCCCGGCTTCCTGCCGGGCGTCGACCAGGAGCACGGCGGAATCATCCGCCACGGCGCCAAGCTGCTCTACGCGTACTGCAACGCCACGGTCCCGCGGATCTCGCTGATCCTGCGCAAGGCCTACGGCGGCGCGTACATCGTCATGGACTCCCAGTCCATCGGCGCCGACCTGACCTACGCCTGGCCCACCAACGAGATCGCCGTCATGGGCGCGGAGGGCGCGGCCAACGTGATCTTCCGCAAGCAGATCGCGGACGCCGAGGACCCCGAGGCCATGCGCGCCCGGATGGTCAAGGAGTACAAGGCCGAGCTGATGCACCCCTACTACGCGGCCGAGCGCGGCCTCGTGGATGACGTCATCGACCCCGCCGAGACCCGCGGAGTGCTCGTCAGCGCCCTCGCGATGCTCCGCACCAAGCACGCCGATCTGCCGTCTCGCAAGCACGGCAACCCGCCGCAGTAAACGAGCTGAGGAGACCTGCCGACGATGAGCACCGCCACCGACACCCTGCTGAAGGTCGAGAAGGGCAACGCCGCGCCCGAGGAGCTGGCCGCGATCACCGCGATCCTGCTCGCCCGCGCCGCCGCCACCCCCGAAGAGGTCGCCACCACCCGTCCCTCCAGCGCCGGATGGCGCCGGCTGGAGCGCAGCCGGGGCTTCCAGGCCCCGCACAGCTGGCAGGGCTGAGCAGCAGCGCACGCCCGAAAGGCCCCGCACCGTTCCTTCACGGTGCGGGGCCTTCGCCATGTCCGCATGTCCGCGCCCGCACGCGGTGTCCGGGTACGGCGAAGGCCCCCGTGCCAGGGCACGGGGGCCTTGCGCGGTTCCGCTCCGGTTACCGAAGCCGTGCCATGAGGGCGTGTTCGACGAGCGTGATGAGTGCGCTCTTGGCGTCGCCGCGGTGGCGGGCGTCGGTGGTGATGATGGGGGCGTCGGGGCCGATCTGGAGGGCCTCGCGGACTTCTTCGGGGGTGTAGGGCTGGTGTCCGTCGAAGCCGTTGAGGGCGATGACGAAGGGGAGGCCGCTGTTCTCGAAGTAGTCGACGGCGGGGAAGCAGTCGGCGAGGCGTCGGGTGTCGACGAGGACGACGGCGCCGATGGCGCCGCGGACGAGGTCGTCCCACATGAACCAGAAGCGGTCCTGTCCGGGGGTACCGAAGAGGTACAGGATCAGGTCCTGGTCCAGGGTGATGCGGCCGAAGTCCATGGCGACCGTGGTGGTCGTCTTGTCACCGGTGTGGGTGAGGTCGTCGATTCCGGCCGAGGCGCTGGTCATGACGGCTTCGGTGCGCAGGGGGTTGATCTCGGAGACCGCGCCGACGAACGTGGTCTTGCCCACGCCGAAGCCGCCCGCCACCACGATCTTCGCGGAGGTGGTGGAGCGAGCCGCTCCGCCGTTAGAGCTTGCGAAGTCCACTGAGCACCCTTTCGAGCAGTGTCACATCTGGCTGGCCGCCGGCAGACTCGTCGCCGCCGGGCTGGTGAATGGCGACAAGGCCCGCCTCCGCCAGGTCGGCTACGAGGATGCGGGCGACACCAAGAGGAATGGAGAGAAGTGCCGAGATCTCCGCGACGGATTTGATCTCCTGGCACAGACGGCAGATGCGCTGGTGCTCGGGCAACTGCCCTTGCAGCCGTGCGGGATCCGCCGTGGTACTGACCAGCGCCTCGATGGCGAGCTGGTAGCGCGGCCGGGTCCGGCCGCCGGTCATCGCGTACGGGCGCACCAGCGGGTTGTGCGCCTTCGGAGCCTGCGGCTGCGAGGCCCTGGGGGGCTGCTGCGGAAGCCTGTGGGGCGCCTGGGGCTGCTGGGGCTGGCCGTACGGTTGCTGCGCGTAGGGGTTCTGCTCCGGCATCGGCCGGCTGGGAGCGGAGGGGAAGTTGAAGCGGTTCTGGTCGTGCCCACCCTGCGGCTGCTGGCCGCCATAAGGATGTCCTCCGGGTGTTGTCACGTCTCCTCCTCCGACTCCAAGAACGCAGTACTCCCTGTGGAACCGCGCCACCGCACCCTACGGTGCGATGACGCGAAACGCACTGCTTGTTTGCTAGTTGAGAAGGCTTCCCTGCAGCTCCGCGCGCAGGTCCGGGGTGAGGACGCTGCCGGCGCGGTCCACGAGGAGGGCCATCTCGTAGCCCACGAGGCCGATGTCGCACTCGGGGTGCGCGAGCACCGCGAGCGAGGACCCGTCGGAGACGGACATGAGGAAGAGGAATCCCCGGTCCATCTCGACCACGGTCTGGTTGACGGCGCCGCCCTCGAAGATGCGGGAGGCTCCGGCGGTCAGCGAGGTCAGACCGGAGGCCACGGCCGCCAGCTGATCGGCGCGGTCGCGCGGGAATCCGTCGGACATCGCCAGCAGAAGGCCGTCGGCGGAGACCACCACGGTGTGGGACACCCCGGGGGTGTTGTCCACGAAGTTGGTGATCAACCAGTTCAGGTTCTGCGCCGCCTGGCTCATCGCGCTCACACTAACGCTCCTGGTCATAGCTGTTACTTGACTGCTCGGAACCCGCGCTGCGTCCCTGCTGGACACCACGGCGCAGGTTGCTCAACCTGCCGCGCACGTCCTCCGGGGCGCGGGAGACCTGGGGGCCGCCCTGCGGGGTCGTCTCCGCAGCGCCCTCGACCAGGTTGGCCTTGGGCACCCGCCGAGGGAGACCGGACGAGGTGACCCCGCCCGCCTTCGGCTCACGGAGCTTGCCGGCCTGCTGCCAGCGCTCGTCGTTCGTCGAACGCCAGCCCGCGCCGGCCGCCTCGTCCTCCGGGTCCCCCTTCGGTTCGGCGGGCTGCTGCTGTCGCTGCGGCCGCTGCTCGAAGAGAGAACCGGTGGGCTCCGCTTCCTTCTGACCCGAACCCCACTGTTGCTGGCTGCCGCGTCGCGGCAGGCCCGCTCCGGTCAACGCGTGACCGGCGTCGGCAGCGGCGCCCGGACGGTCGAAGCCTACGCGGTCCACGGCCGGTTCGGGAGCGGCCGGGGGTTCCGATTCGTTCCCGTAGTCCGGCTGGTACGCCTCTGCGTAGGTGTTCTGCTCAGGCCATGCGGCCTGCTGGGACTGCTCCGCGTAGCCGCCGTCGTACGCCTGGGCGGGCTGCTGCGGGTCCTGGTGTCCGACTTCCGGATAGGCGTAGCCCTGCTCCGGGAACGCCTCGTAGGACTGCTGCTGGCCCTGCTCGGCGTACGGAGCCTCGTAGCCCTGCGCGGACGGCTGCTCGTACTCCTGGTACGGCTGGTACGCGTGCTCGGGCTGAGGTTCCGGATAGCCGTCGGCGGAGTACTGCTGCTCCGGCTGCGGGGCCTGCTCCTGCCCGAAGTTGAGCTGCGCCTCCAGCGCGGCCCGGCGCTCCTCGCGGCCCAGGGACCGCACGACCGGGTCGGCCGGCTTCTCCTCGCCGCCCTGGCCGCCCTGGGCCTCGTAGCGGGAGTCGTCGAAGCCGAGCTCGGCGGCGGTGCGCAGCGGGGCGGCCTGCTGGGCCTGCTGCTCGGGGATGATCGAGGAGACGGTGAAGTCGTCGTCCGGGATGCCCTCGCCACCGCCACCGTGGGTGATGGCGTCGGGGAGCATGATCAGCGACGTGGTGCCGGCCTGCTCGCCGGAGGGGCGCAGCTGGACGCGGATGCTGTGGCGGTCCGCCAGCCGGCCGACCACGAACAGACCCATGCGCTGCGATATCGCGGCGTCCACGGTCGGCGGGTTGGCCAGCTTGTGGTTGATGTCCGCGAAGTCCTCGGCGGTGAGGCCGATGCCCTTGTCGTGGATCTCGATCATCACGCGGCCGTCGGGCAGACGCGTGGCGTTGACCCGGACCTTGGTCTGGGGGGAGGAGAACGTGGTGGCGTTCTCCAGGAGCTCGGCGAGCAGGTGCACGAGGTCGGTCACGGCCTGGCCGTGGATCTCGGCCTCGGAGACGCCCGAGAGCTCGATGCGCTCGTACTGCTCCACCTCGGAGGAGGCGGCGCGCAGCACGTCGACGAGGGGCACCGGCTGGTCCCAGCGGCGGCCCGGGTTCTCACCCGCGAGGATGAGGAGGTTCTCGCCGTTGCGGCGCATGCGGGTGGCCAGGTGGTCCAGGCGGAAGAGGTTCTCCAGCTGGTCCGGGTCGGCCTCGTTGTTCTCCAGGTCGGTGATGAGGGTCAGCTGGCCCTCGATCAGCGACTGGTTGCGCATGGAGAGGTTCGTGAAGATCGCGTTGACGTTGCCCCGCAGGAGCGCCTGTTCGGCGGCGAGACGGACCGCTTCCCGGTGGACCTGGTCGAAGGCGCGCGCGACCTCGCCGATCTCGTCCTGGGAGTTGATCGGGATCGGCTCGACACGGGTGTCGACCTTGCCCGGGTCGGTGCGCGAGAGCTGGTCGACGAGCATCGGCAGGCGCTGCTCGGCGATGTCGAAGGCGGAGGTGCGCAGGCGCAGCATCGAGCGGCTCATCTGGCGGGCCATCATCGCGGCCAGGATGAAGGCGGCGAGGAGGGCCACGACCACGATGGCGCCGGTCAGGATGGCGTCGCTCTGGGCCTTGTCGGAGATCGCGACGGTGTCCTTGACGGCCTTGTCGAGGAGCTCGTGCTCGATCTCGGCGTAGCCGTCGAACTTGGCGGTGGCGGCGGCCTGCCAGGCCTGCGGCGTGGTGCCGCCCAGGGCGAGCTTGGAGGGCTTCTCGCCGCCGGCTATCGCCTCGGTCATGCCGGTGAGGGCGGAGCCGTTGACCACGGGCGGGGCCTTGAAGGGCGTGCCGGCCTGCTCGGCGGCCTGCTTGGCCTGCGCGAGCTTGGCGGCGCCCTCCTGGGACTTCTTGCCCATGACCTCCTTGAGCCGGTTGGTGTCCTCTTCGGTACCGGCGGCGACGTACTCGCCGGCCGCGATCTCTTCGAGGTAGGCGTAGGAGGAGAAGGCGACGAGCTGGGCCTTGCGGACGTTCTCGTCCTCGTTCGGGCGGACCAGCAGGTGCGTGCCGATGGAGCGCTGGAGCGAGTTGGCGGCCTTCGCCAGCTCGACCGCGTAGACCATGCGGCCGTAGCTGGTGACGTTCCCGGTGCCCAGGCCCAGTTCGTTGGAGAACTGCATCAGGTAGTGCTGGACCAGCACGTAGCCCTCCTCGGTCGGCACGGGGCCGGCCGAGGTCGGGAGGTTCTTCTTTGCGGACTCCGGGACGGCGTAGGCCGTCTTGCGGACCTGCTCCAGCTTGGGCTCCTCCTGGCGGAAGAGCTCCAGGCGGCGTTCCAGGCCCTGCTTCTGCGGCATGTCCTTCACGGCCGCGGCGAACTTGGCCTTGGCTGCGTCGGTGGCCGCGTAGGCCTTCGTCACGGCCTCGTTGTTGCGGTCGCCCTTGAGGAGCGGCTCGGCGCTGAGGTCGCGCTCGTTGAGGAGGGCCTGGCCGTATTCGGCCGCCGCCTGGACGATGCGGACGGTCTTCTCGGCGTCCTTCGCCTCGTTCCAGGTGTCGATCGAGCCCTTCACCTGGAAGCCGCCCATGACCAGTCCGACAAGGACGGGCACGAGGAGGATCGCGTTCAGACGCGTCGGCACCCGCCAGTTGCGGGGCGCGAGCTTGCTGGTGCTGCCGCCGCTCGCGGGTGGCTCCACGGGCACGTCGACGGGCGACATGGCCGCGCGCGGCGGCGGGGTGAAGTTGCCGCGCGCGGGTTCATCCGCGGGGCTCGAGTTGCTTCGCCTCACTCGACCAACAACCTCTCGGCGGTGCTACTAGCTAGTTCGTTGAATTCCAGCACGATTAAGCGCCGTATTCCAAACAGTTGAAACCAGCCATTCCCAGAGACCTAAGTCCCACATAAAACGGACATAAAGAGCGAGCGGCGGCAAAAATGGGGTCAGTCGTGCGCACAGCGGCACCGGGTGAACGCATGCCGTGTCCATGTGAGAGTAATTCTCTGTCGAAACGTTATGAACACCAGAGGCGGGCCGTGTCCTATGACACAGCCCGCCTCCGCGTTTGGCCCGGTGTTACTTCAGCCGTGCCATGAGGGCGTGTTCGACGAGCGTGATGAGTGCGCTCTTGGCGTCGCCGCGGTGGCGGGCGTCGGTGGTGATGATGGGGGCGTCGGGGCCGATCTGGAGGGCCTCGCGGACTTCTTCGGGGGTGTAGGGCTGGTGTCCGTCGAAGCCGTTGAGGGCGATGACGAAGGGGAGGCCGCTGTTCTCGAAGTAGTCGACGGCGGGGAAGCAGTCGGCGAGGCGTCGGGTGTCGACGAGGACGACGGCGCCGATGGCGCCGCGGACGAGGTCGTCCCACATGAACCAGAAGCGGTCCTGTCCGGGGGTACCGAAGAGGTACAGGATCAGGTCCTGGTCCAGGGTGATGCGGCCGAAGTCCATGGCGACCGTGGTGGTCGTCTTGTCACCGGTGTGGGTGAGGTCGTCGATTCCGGCCGAGGCGCTGGTCATGACGGCTTCGGTGCGCAGGGGGTTGATCTCGGAGACCGCGCCGACGAACGTGGTCTTGCCCACGCCGAAGCCGCCCGCCACCACGATCTTCGCGGAGGTGGTGGAGCGAGCCGCTCCGCCGTTAGAGCTTGCGAAGTCCACTGAGCACCCTTTCGAGCAGCGTAACGTCCGGCGTTCCGCCGGCCTCTCCATTGCCCGGCTGGTGGATGGCCACCATGCCGGCCTCCGCCAGGTCGGCGACGAGGATGCGGGCCACACCGAGCGGCATCGACAGCAGCGCGGAGACCTCCGCGACCGACTTCACCTCGCGGCACAGAGTGCAGATGCGCTGGTGCTCCGGCAGCAGGTTGGACAGGTGCATCGGGTCTGCCGTCGTGCTGACCAGCGCCTCGATGGCGAGCTGGTAGCGCGGCCGGGTCCGGCCGCCGGTCATCGCGTACGGACGCACCAGCGGCTGGTCGCCTTCCGAGTACGAATCTCCGTACGCATCGGGATAGGCGGGGGGCGGGGTCATTGATCCTCCGGGCTGGACAGCAGTGGTCAGCGTGCCGTCTGACGGGGCGGCCGGTGGGGGGACTTGATGACGGCCTTCGGGGGTACTGGGGTTCCGGGACGCGGTCCCGGTCCTCCCGGCCGGAAGTACCGTCCGGCCGGGAGAGGGGGTGTCAGGTGAGCAGGCTTCCCTGGAGCTCCGCGCGCAGGTCCGGGGTGAGGACGTTGCCGGCGCGGTCCACGAGGAGGGCCATCTCGTAGCCCACGAGGCCGATGTCGCACTCGGGGTGCGCCAGGACGGCCAGCGAGGACCCGTCGGAGACGGACATGAGGAAGAGGAATCCCCGGTCCATCTCGACCACGGTCTGGTTGACGGCGCCGCCCTCGAAGATCCGGGAGGCCCCGGCGGTCAGCGAGGTCAGACCGGAGGCCACGGCCGCCAGCTGGTCGGCGCGGTCGCGGGGGAACCCTTCGGACATGGCCAGAAGGAGTCCGTCGGCGGAGACCACCACGGTGTGGGACACCCCGGGGGTGTTGTCCACGAAGTTGGTGATCAACCAGTTCAGGTTCTGTGCCGCCTGGCTCATCGAGCTCAACTATCGCTCCTGCTGGTAAGTGGGGTCGATGGGGTAACTGCCGGTCGCCGGGCCGGACCCGCCGGCCTGCCGTCCCTGCTGGATACCGCGTCGGAGGTTGGTGAGACGGCCGCGCACGTCGTCCGGGGCGCGCGACACCTGCGGCCCGGCCGGGGCGTCGGCCTGCTGCTGGGCGGTACCGGCGACGAGGTTGGCCCGCGGCACCCGCCGGGGGAGCCCCGAGGTGGTGATCCCGCCGGCGGCGGGCTGGCGCACGCGCTCGGCCTGCCGCATCAGCTCGTCGTTGGGGGAGGACCGCCAGCTGACCGTCGGCGTGCTGCCGGTGACCGCCGTGGCGGGTTCGGCCGCGGGCTCGTGTCCCCGCTGCGGCAGCGGCTGCTGCTGGGGTGCCGGCGCCTGCTGGGGCTGCTGCGGAACGCCCGGCGCCTGTCCGGAGGACGGGCCGCCGTTCTGGCCGGACCAGTTCGAGTCCAGCGTATCGAAGATCGGACTGCGCGGTTCACCACCGGGCTGGGCCTGGGCCGGCGGCAGCGCCTCCGGCTGGTACGCCTGCGGGAGCTGCGGGGCCTCGGCACGCGGCGCCGGCATGGGCGCGGGGGCGTAGCCGCCGGGCTGCCGGTCCTGGGGCTGCTGGTCCGCGTACCCGCCGGCACCGGGGCCGCCGGGGCGGGCGAACTGGCCCGTCGAGGACAGGTCCAGGGGGCCGCCCGCCTGCGGACGCTCGAACTGCCCGGTGGCGGACGGGTCCTGGGGACCGCGTACCTCGGGGCGCTCGAACTGCCCCGTCGTGGAGCCGACGGGGGTGCCGCCGGCGGCCTGCGGGTACGGGGCGTTGAAGTCGGGGCGGGCGAACTCCGCCGTCGAACCGGGGCCCGACAGCTCGTCGTGGCCGCGGGGGGCCTCCTGCCCGGCCTGGCCGGCACCCCAGCTCGTGGCCTGAGGCATCCCGGCGGACGGGCCGCCCGCGCCCGGAAGCTCCGGACGGGCCGCGGCGCCGCCCTGCGGCGGCAGCTGCGGACGCCGGCGCTTGACGGGGGCTCCGGGGGCCTGCTGCGGGGCCTGCCCGGGCTGCTGCTGGCCGAAGCCGGGGCCGCCCTGGGGCTGCTGCTGGGGACGCTCGAAGCCGCCTCCCTGGGCCGGGAAGACACCGGGGCCGGAGGCCTGGGGCACGCCCGCGGGACGGGCCTGCGGACCGCTGAAGAGGTTGTTGTCCTGGGCTGCCGGAGCACCGGCGGGGCCGCCCTGGCCGCGGGTGGGCTGCGGGGCACCGCCGCCGAAGCCGCCCTGGCCCTGGCCCGTGGGGGCGGCGGGGCCGCCCTGCGGACGGGGACCCTGGCCCTGCGGACGCTGCTGCGGACCGCCGGCCGGGCCGCCCTGGCCCGGCAGCGCCGGACGCTGGCCGCCGCCGACCTGGCCGCGCTGCTGGCCCGCGCCCACGGGGGGACGCGCGCCGGCGCCGGACACCGGGCCCTGGCCGCCGGGAGCACCCTGGCCGCCCTGCGCGCCGCCCTGGCCCGGCATCGGACCCGGCTTCTTGCCGCCCTGGGCGACGTCCACCGGGAGCATGACGAGCGCCGTCGTACCGCCCGAGTCGGAGGGGCGCAGCTGGATGCGGATGCCGTGTCGCAGGGACAGGCGGCCGACCACGAACAGGCCCATGCGGCGGGAGACGGAGACGTCCACGGTCGGCGGCGACGCGAGCCGCTCGTTGATCGCGGCGAGGTCCTCGGGGGACAGGCCGATACCGGTGTCGTGGATCTCGACGAGCACGCGGCCGTCGGGCAGCGCGTGACCGGTGACCTTGACCTTCGTCTGCGGGGAGGAGAACGAGGTGGCGTTCTCCAGCAGCTCGGCGAGCAGGTGCACGAGGTCGTTGACGACGCGGCCGGCGACATCGGTGCCGGGCACCGCCGCCAGTTCGATGCGCTCGTACTGCTCCACCTCGGACGCGGCGGCGCGGAGCACGTCGACGAGCGGGACGGGGCGGGTCCACCGGCGGCCCGGCTCCTCACCCGCGAGGACGAGGAGGTTCTCACCGTTCCGCCGCATTCGGGTGGCGAGGTGGTCGAGCTTGAAGAGCGAGGAGAGCTGGTCCGGGTCGGCCTCGCGCGACTCCAGTTCGGAGATGAGCGACAGCTGACGCTGGATGAGGCCCTGGGAGCGGCGCGAGAGGTTGGTGAACATCGCGTTGACGTTGCCCCGGAGGAGGGCCTGCTCGGCGGCGAGGCGGACGGCCTCGCGGTGCACGTGGTCGAAGGCCGCGGCCACCTGGCCGATCTCGTCGCGGGTGTGCAGGCCGACGGACTCCACGGAGGTGTCGACGTCCTGCGGGTCCGACTCCGAGAGCTGCTTGACGAGCTCGGGCAGGCGGTCCTGGGCGACGCGCGTCGCGGTGTCCTGGAGGCGGCGCAGCGAGCGGATCATGGACCGGGCCATGACGAAGGCGCCGACGAGGGAGACACCGAGGACGAGGAGGATCAGGGCACCGTTGATGATGGCGTCCTGCTGCGACTCGTTCTTGAGCTCGCGGGCCTTCTGCTCCATGTCCTCGAGCAGGGTCAGCTCGATGACCTTCATGGCCTGGAGCTTGGTGTCGTCGGCGTCGTACCAGTCCATCCAGGACCGGTTCTTCTCCTTGAGGAACTGTCCCTGGGTGCTCAGGACGCGGCGGGCGTAGTGGTCGGCGCTGCCGATCTCGGTGTTGCCGTCGCCGAGCGCCGCGAGGAGCTCCTCGGGCTTGCCCTGGTAGACGAGCTCGAAGGTCTTCTTCGCCTGGCTCTCGCCGCGGAGCGCGGAGAGGCCGTAGAGGCGGTCGTTCTCGTCCAGCTTGCCCGGCTTGTCGCTGCTTTCGAGGAGCGAGGCGGCGATGACGGCGCGCTGGATGGAGGCGTACTCCTTGGCGGAGGAGAACGCGGCCAGGGCGCGGGTGCGCTTGATCATCTCCGGGTTGGAGGTGGCCTGGGCCATGTCCTGCGACAGCGAGAGCAGCGAGACGATCAGGGCGTTGTACTCGGTGACCGTCTGCTGGGCGCCGTTCATGTACGCCTTTTTGCGGATGTCCTCGATGCCCGTGAGCTGGCGGCCGATCTGCAGGATGTTGTTGCGGATCGACTTGAGGGTCTCGTCCTTGTCCTCCGCGCTGTCGACCTTGTCGGTCGCGGCGTTGAAGGCCTTGGCGGCGGCGTCGGTCTGGTCGCGGACACCCTGGACGAGGCTGTTGGCCTTGCCGTCCTTGGTGATCGACATCGGACCGGCCGACTTGTCCCGCTCCTCCTGGAGCATGGCGGCCAGGTTGGTGGCCTGCCGGGTCATCGTCGTCAGGAGCTGCATGTGCTCCAGCTGGGCGATGTCGTTGAGCGAGTCGTTGATGCGGAAGCCACCGAGGGTGGTGGCCGCGACGACGGGCAGGGTCAGCAGCGACACCAGTCGCGTGCTGATGCGCCAGTTCTGCATCGCGAGACGCGAACCCGAACTGGGGGCCTTGGGTATCGCCTCGTCCTGCGGGAGGGGCTCGGCCTTGGCCTTGCCCTTGGACCGGCCGGCCTTCGGGGCCTTGCCGGACTTCCCGCGGCCCTTGGCCTTCCCCGCGGGGGAGGGGTCGGGCCCCGCCCCTTCGAGTGCCGGGCCGCGGCCCGGGGCGTGCTGGGGCGAGGCGCCACGGTCGGTCCCGCCGAGCGGCTCCTGCTCCGCCGCAGCTTCCCCTCGGCCCTGAAGGGCCTGGGGAGACCCCTTGCCATCCCTCTTGAATCGTCCCTGCACTAGCGTCGCAACCTCTGGACCAGGCGCCCCACCGGATGAGCGGCGGAACGGTGTCGAGTCGTGGGGCACTGACGGCCCCATGGTGGTCGTCGGTGACCGGCGCGTTTCCCTGTCGATGCCACCGCGCTCGGCGCTCTCTTGCGCCACCTGCGCACCGGCTGATACCCGCGGCGGTCTCGCGAATTCCAGCACAGTGGGGGATCTCCAACAAGGTGCGCGTGTCGCACCGGCGAGCCGGTCACTATTTGTGACATCGGCGCTACGCGACGTCGAAGATCAATGGGGATGAATCGGACTTACATCAATCAAACCTTGCGCCTGGCAAGGTGTCCCAGTCGAGATGATCAGGAGCGGAATGCTGCATTCAGTGGCGCAATGTCCGTTTCGAGGGCGGCAATTGACTGTGAGTTATGTCCGTATTGCCCGCTCGCTGGTGAGGAAACTCACATGACAATGGCTGTTACTTACCGGTTCAGTCGGGGATTCGGGTGTTTAGCCTTGCCTGTTAAAGGGTTGGCGCCACATCCGGCGCGGCAGACGACCCGCACCCCACCAGCGAGCCGAGGGCCCGAAACTCCGATGAAGACGACGTCGATGATCCGCAACATAGCCAACCCCCGCCGCACCACCCTCGCGCACCTCAAGGACGCCGAGGAGCTGCAGGCGGCCCCGGCCACCCCGGACCACCGCGTCGAGCTGCCCGCCCAGACCGCGAACCCGCGCCGCACCGTCCTCATGGACGCGCCGGTGGCCGCCGCGCAGCAGTAGCGGCAGTAAAGGAGCGCGAAGCGCCGGCCCCCACCGCGTTAGCCTGGAGTCCGCAGACTCCAGCCAGCGGAAACACAAAGAGGGGCAGACGCAGCAGGTGCGCATCGCCAGGTTCTCGATCGACGGCAACGTCGCGTTCGGCGCGGTCGAGGGCAGCACTGCCCCCGGCGCCGAAGGCGAGCTCGTCCTCGACATCATCAAGGGCATCCCGTTCGCGGACTTCGAGCTCTCCGGCACGAAGGTCCCGCTGAGCAAGGTCCGGCTGCTGCCGCCCGTGCTCCCGAACAAGGTCGTGGCCGTCGGCCGCAACTACGCGGAGCACGCGGCGGAGCTCGGCAACGAGCTCCCCGAGGCACCCATCACCTTCTTCAAGCCCTCCACCTCGGTGGTCGGCTCCGGCGACCCGATCGTCTACCCCTCCTTCTCCCAGGACGTCCACCACGAGGCGGAGCTCGCCGTGGTCATCGGCCGCATGTGCCGCGAGGTCCCGAAGGAGCGCGTCAAGGACGTCGTCCTCGGCTACACCTGTGCCAACGACGTCACCGCCCGCGACGTCCAGCAGCGGGAGAAGCAGTGGGCCCGGGCCAAGGGCTTCGACAGCGCCTGCCCCCTCGGCCCCTGGATCGAGACCGACCTGGACCCGTCCGACCTGACGGTCCAGTGCACCGTCAACGGCGAACAGCGCCAGCTCGGCCGCACCAGCGACATGGTCCGCTCCGTCGAGGACCTGGTCGTGCACATCAGCGAGGCCATGACGCTCCTCCCGGG
Organism: Streptomyces sp. NPDC001373; assembly: GCF_042895815.1. Taxonomy (NCBI): domain Bacteria; kingdom Bacillati; phylum Actinomycetota; class Actinomycetes; order Kitasatosporales; family Streptomycetaceae; genus Streptomyces; species Streptomyces sp. NPDC001373. Next base: position 211,245 of record NZ_JBIAWQ010000001.1, on the reverse strand, counting down.
CGACGTCATCCTCACGGGGACCCCGGCCGGAGTCGGCCCCCTCAACGTCGGCGACGAGGTCGCCGTCACCATCGAAGGCATCGGCACTCTCACCAACAGGGTGATCAAGCGTGGCTAACGCGAACGTCCGCGTACGTTTCTGTCCCTCCCCGACCGGCAACCCCCACGTGGGCCTGGTCCGCACCGCCCTCTTCAACTGGGCGTTCGCCCGTCACCACGGCGGTACGTTCGTCTTCCGCATCGAGGACACCGACGCGGCCCGCGACTCCGAGGAGTCGTACGTCCAGCTGCTCGACTCGCTGCGCTGGCTCGGCTTCACCTGGGACGAGGGCCCCGAGGTCGGCGGCCCGCACGCCCCGTACCGGCAGTCCGAGCGGATGGACATCTACAAGGACGTCGCGCAGAAGCTCCAGGACGGCGGCTACGCCTACCACTGCTACTGCACCACCGAGGAGCTCGACACCCGCCGCGACGCCGCCCGCGCCGCCGGCAAGCCCTCGGGCTACGACGGCCACTGCCGCGAGCTGACCTCCGAGCAGGTCGCCGCGTACGAGGCAGAGGGCCGCACCTCCATCGTCCGCTTCCGGATGCCCGACGAGACCATCACCTTCACGGACCTGGTCCGCGGCGAGCTCTCCTTCACCCCGGAGAACGTGCCGGACTTCGGCATCGTCCGCGCGAACGGCGCCCCGCTCTACACGCTGGTCAACCCGGTCGACGACGCGCTGATGGAGATCACGCACGTCCTGCGCGGCGAGGACCTGCTCTCCTCCACCCCCCGCCAGATCGCCCTCTACAAGGCGCTGATCGAGCTGGGCGTCGCCAAGGCCACCCCGCAGTTCGGCCACCTGCCGTACGTGATGGGCGAGGGCAACAAGAAGCTCTCCAAGCGCGACCCCGAGTCCTCGCTCAACCTCTACCGCGAGCGCGGCTTCCTGCCCGAGGGCCTGCTGAACTACCTCTCGCTCCTCGGCTGGTCCTTCTCCAAGGACCAGGACATCTTCTCGATCGAGGAGATGGTGGCGAAGTTCGACATCGACGGCGTCAACGCCAACCCGGCGCGCTTCGACCTCAAGAAGGCCGAGGCGATCAACGCCGACCACATCCGCCGGCTGGACCCGAAGGCCTTCGCGGACGCCTGCGCCCCGTGGCTGCGGGCCCCGCACGCCAACTGGGCGCCCGAGGACTTCGACGCCGCCGCCTGGGACCGGATCGCCCCGCACGCCCAGACCCGTGTGACCGTCCTCTCGGACATCACGGCCAACGTGGACTTCCTCTTCCTCAAGGAGCCCGTCGAGGACCAGGCTTCCTGGGACAAGGCCATGAAGGGCGAGCCCGCGGCCCTGCTGGCCACGGCCCGGGAGAACCTCCTCGCCGCCGACTGGGCGGACCCCGAGTCCCTCAAGCAGGCCGTCCTGGCCGCCGGCGAGGCCCACGGCCTCAAGCTCGGCAAGGCCCAGGCCCCGGTCCGCGTGGCCGTCACCGGCCGCACCGTCGGCCTGCCGCTCTTCGAGTCCCTGGAGATCCTGGGCAAGGAGCGCTCGATCGCGCGCATCGACGCGGCCCTGGCGAAGCTCGCCGCCTGACCCGCGCCCTTCCGAAGGGGCGGCAGCCGACCAGGCTGCCGCCCCTTCGGCGTTCCCGCGCGCCCCGGGAGCGGCGCGCGGTGAGAACGCTCACACCCGTCCGGTGCACGCGGCCGCACCGCACGCGGCCGCACCGCGCGCGGGCGCGGGTGTGACGCGGCCCACCCGGCGGGAGCGCCGGCCCTCGGAGCGGACCGCCGGGGTGTGACGCGGCCCACGGCGCGGCCGGGTTTCCCGTCCCGCCCCCGCGCGCCCCCGCCCGGGCGTAGGCTCGCCGGTATGCCGATCCGCGCCGTGCTGTGGGACATCGACGACACCCTCTTCGACTACACGGGGGCCGATGCGGCCGGGCTGGCCCAGCACCTGCGGGACGAGGGCCTCGGGGAGCGCCACGAAACCCCCGCCGAGGCCCTGGCCGAGTGGCGGCGGGTCACGGAACTGCACTGGGCGCGCTTCGCCGCAGGCGAGGTCACCTTCAGGGGCCAGCGCCAGGACCGGGTGCGGGACTTCCTGAACCGGCCGGCCCTGGGCGACGACGAGGCCGACGCCTGGTTCGAACGCTACGTCGCGCACTACCAGGCCGCCTGGTCCCTCTTCCCGGACGTCCTGCCCACCCTGGACGTCCTCGCCGGCCGCTACCGGCACGGCGTGCTCTCCAACTCCTCCGAGGCCAACCAGGACCCCAAGCTGCGCCGCCTCGGCCTGCGCGACCGCTTCGAAGTGCTGGTGTGCGCGGCCGAGCTCGGGGTCAGCAAGCCCGACGCCGCGGCCTTCCTCGCCGCCTGCGGAGCGCTCGGGCTGCCCCCGGCCGAGGTGGCGTACGTGGGGGACCAGCCGGAGATCGACGCGCGCGGCGCGCGCGACGCGGGACTGACCGCCGTCTGGCTCGACCGGGACGGGGGAAGGGGGCCCGGACCCGCGGGCGTCCACAGGATCGAGGGGCTCGAACGGCTCCCCGCGCTGCTGGCCGCTGATACCCGTTTTGGAGCACGGTCAGGCATCCGGTAATGTTCTTTCTGCGCCGGGGAGACGGGCCGAGAGGCCGGAAACCGGAGGCGCTAACCAAACGAAAGGCCCTCAAGGGCTTGAAGTTCGGTGGGCTATAGTGTAATTGGCAACACGAGGGTTTCTGGTTCCCTTATTCTAGGTTCGAGTCCTGGTAGCCCAGCGCAGTGCAGCAGTAACGCAGTGCTTTGCCCCCGTTGTGTAGCGGCCTAGCACGCCGCCCTCTCAAGGCGGTAGCGCCGGTTCGAATCCGGTCGGGGGTACAGATCCTTCCCGCAGGATCTCCAGGGTCGCTCCCGGAGGTTTTGATGCAGGATCGCTAGGGCCCCCGTTGTGTAGCGGCCTAGCACGCCGCCCTCTCAAGGCGGTAGCGCCGGTTCGAATCCGGTCGGGGGTACCAAGGTCTGGCAGGTCTAGACCATTGGGCTATAGTGTAATTGGCAACACGAGGGTTTCTGGTTCCCTTATTCTAGGTTCGAGTCCTGGTAGCCCAGCGCAGTACCGCAGTAAAGCTAGCCCCCGTTGTGTAGCGGCCTAGCACGCCGCCCTCTCAAGGCGGTAGCGCCGGTTCGAATCCGGTCGGGGGTACATGAAGAAGAGGCCCTCCGCGATCATCGCGGAGGGCCTCTTCGCCGTTCCCGGGCGGGTCGTGCCGGAAGGGCGCCGGTCCCGGGGACAAGTGTGGGCCCGGGGGCGCGAGTTCGGACGTGTGCGGCGTCGTACGCGCCCCCGGGCCCGGGGGTGGGAACGGGCGGGATCAGCCGGAGCGGCGCAGGGCCTCCGTCAGGCGGGCGGCCGCGTCGATGACGGCCTGGGCGTGCATGCGCCCCGGATGCCGGGTCAGGCGCTCGATCGGGCCGGAGACCGACACGGAGGCCACCACGCGGTTCGAGGGGCCGCGCACCGGCGCCGAGACGGATGCCACGCCGGGCTCCCGCTCGCCGATCGACTGGGCCCACCCGCGGCGCCGTACGCCCGACAGGGCCGTCGCCGTGAAGCGCGCGCCCTGCAGCCCGCGGTGGAGCCGCTCGGGCTCCTCCCAGGCCATCAGGATCTGGGCCGCCGATCCGGCCTTCATCGGGAGCGTGGAGCCCACCGGGACGGTGTCCCGCAGGCCCGACAGCCGCTCGGCGGCCGCCACGCAGATGCGCATGTCGCCCTGACGGCGGTAGAGCTGCGCGCTCTCGCCCGTCACGTCACGGAGGTGCGTGAGCACCGGTCCCGCCGTGGCCAGCAGACGGTCCTCGCCGGCCGCGGCGGCGAGCTCCGCCAGCCGCGGACCGAGGATGAACCGGCCCTGCATGTCCCTCGCCACCATCCGGTGGTGTTCCAGTGCCACGGCAAGGCGATGTGCCGTGGGTCGTGCGAGCCCTGTCGCCGCGACCAGCCCGGCGAGGGTGGCCGGACCGGACTCCAGTGCGCTCAATACCAGAGCTGCCTTGTCGAGAACGCCGACGCCGCTAGAGTTGTCCATGAAACGATATTCACGTCTCACACTGTGAAACGCAAGTTCAAATTTTCCAAGAACGAGCGAGTCTGTATGTACGGGTCCACGAACCACTGGGTCCGGGACGGTGAGCCGGAGGGAAAGAGCGATGGGTAGGACACTCGCGGAGAAGGTCTGGGACGACCATGTCGTCCGGCGCGCCGAGGGCGAGCCCGATCTCCTCTTCATTGATCTCCACCTGCTGCACGAGGTGACCAGCCCGCAGGCCTTCGAAGGGCTGCGGCAGGCCGGCCGCAAGGTCCGGCGAGTGGACCTCACCATCGCCACCGAGGACCACAACACCCCCACCCTCGACATCGACAAGCCGATCGCGGACCCGGTCTCCCGGGCCCAGCTGGAGACGCTGCGCAAGAACTGCGCCGAGTTCGGCGTCCGTCTGCACTCGCTGGGCGATGTCGAGCAGGGTGTCGTGCACGTGGTGGGGCCGCAGCTGGGCCTGACCCAGCCGGGCACCACGGTGGTCTGCGGTGACTCCCACACCTCCACGCACGGCGCCTTCGGCGCGCTGGCCTTCGGCATCGGCACCAGCCAGGTCGAGCACGTGCTGGCCACCCAGACGCTGCCGCTGGCCCGCCCGAAGACGATGGCGATCACCGTCACCGGAGAGCTGGCCGAGGGCGTCACCGCCAAGGACCTGATCCTGGCGATCATCGCCAAGATCGGCACCGGCGGCGGCCAGGGATACGTCCTGGAGTACCGCGGCGAGGCCGTCGAGAAGCTCTCGATGGAAGCCCGCATGACCATCTGCAACATGTCGATCGAGGCGGGCGCCCGCGCGGGCATGATCGCCCCCGACCAGACCACCTTCGACTACCTGGAGGGCCGCGACCACGCCCCGACGGGCGAGGACTGGGACGCGGCGGTCGCCTACTGGAAGACCCTGCGCACCGACGACGACGCCGTCTTCGACGCCGAGGTCGTCATCGACGGCTCCGCGCTCTCCCCGTTCGTCACCTGGGGCACCAACCCGGGCCAGGGCGCGCCCCTGTCGGCGAGCGTCCCCGACCCGGCTTCGTACGAGGACGCTTCGGAGCGTCACGCCGCCGAAAAGGCCCTGGAGTACATGGGGTTGACGGCCGGGCAGCCGCTGCGCGAGATCGAGGTCGACACCGTCTTCGTAGGTTCCTGCACCAACGGCCGCATCGAGGACCTGCGCGCCGTCGCCGGCATCCTCGGGGGCCGCAAAGTCGCCGACGGCGTACGGATGCTGGTCGTCCCGGGCTCCGTCCGGGTCGCCCTCCAGGCCGTCGAGGAGGGCCTGGACAAGGTCTTCAAGGACGCCGGCGCCGAATGGCGGCACGCGGGCTGCTCCATGTGCCTGGGCATGAACCCCGACCAACTGGCCCCCGGTGAGCGTTCCGCGTCCACCTCCAACCGCAACTTCGAGGGCCGGCAGGGCAAGGGCGGGCGGACCCACCTGGTCTCCCCGCAGGTGGCCGCCGCCACCGCCGTGCTGGGCCACCTGGCCTCGCCCGCCGACCTGTCCGACGCCAACGCCACCGCCGGAGTCTGAGCCATGGAAGCCTTCACCACCCACACCGGCCGTGCCGTCCCGCTGCGCCGCAGCAACGTCGACACCGACCAGATCATCCCGGCCCACTGGCTGAAGAAGATCACCCGTGACGGATTCGAGGACGGGCTCTTCGAGGCCTGGCGCAAGGACCCGGAGTTCGTCACCAACCGCCCCGAGCGCGCGGGTGCGACCGTGCTGGTCGCCGGCCCCGACTTCGGTACCGGCTCCTCCCGCGAGCACGCCGTCTGGGCCCTGCAGAACTTCGGGTTCAAGACGGTCATCTCCTCCCGCTTCGCCGACATCTTCCGCGGCAACTCGCTGAAGAACGGTCTGCTGACCGTCGTCCTGCCGCAGGAGACCGTGGACCGCCTGTGGGAGCTCACCGAGGCCGACCCGAGCGCCGAGATCACGGTCGACCTGGTCGACCGGAAGGTCCGAGCCGAGGGCGTCGAGGCGGAGTTCGAACTCGACGACAACGCGCGCTGGCGTCTGCTGGAAGGACTGGACGACATCTCGCTCACCCTTCAGAACGAAGCCGACATCGACGCCTACGAAAGCACCCGGCCGGCCTTCAAGCCGCGTACGATTCGCGTCTGATTCCTGCCTGATCAGCGCTTATTCGCCTTCGGGTGATCGCGTCGGCAACACTGTGCCCCCCGCCTTCCGGCGGGGGGCACAGCCGTATGTTGAGGCCCCGTGAGGCGACAACTCGCCCCAGATGGCACAATCTGTGCATGGAACGCGACAGTCAACTCGAGCTCTACGAACTCGTCGCGGACCGGTTGAAAGAAGCACACACCAGGGTGCGCGCACTGCAAGTCCCGGAGGGCGTAAGGATGGCGCTGTCCCGGAAGCTGTTGGTCGTCACTGCCGCGTCGAAGCACGATCTCGCCGATGCGGCAAGGCGCCTGGACAGGTTGATGAAGGACCTCGACGAGGGTCGATTCCCTGAAGGCGACTGATGCGAAGGAACTCCGTAACGGCTCACAGCGTTGCGGCACTAGGGTGATTAGCCCGTTTCGTGTTTGATTTGCGGTATATATCCGCCTAACGTGCGAAATAAGCTTGAACACATTCGTTCTGGCGAGGTCTCCGAAGGGGAAGACGTGAACAAGGCGCAGCTCGTAGAAGCGATTGCCGACAAGCTGGGCGGCCGCCAGCAGGCCGCGGACGCCGTCGACGCGGTACTGGACGCGATGGTCCGCGCGGTCGTCGCGGGCGACCGGGTCTCGGTCACGGGCTTCGGCTCGTTCGAGAAGGTGGACCGTCCGGCCCGCTACGCCCGCAACCCGCAGACGGGTGAGCGCGTCCGGGTCAAGAAGACCTCCGTTCCCCGCTTCCGCGCGGGTCAGGGCTTCAAGGACCTGGTCAGCGGCACCAAGAAGCTCCCCAAGGGCGACGAGGTGGCCGTGAAGAAGGCCCCGAAGGGCAGCCTCTCGGGCGGCGCCTCGGCCACGGTCAAGAAGGCCGCCGCGAAGAAGGCGACCACGGCCAAGAAGGCCGCCGCCAAGACCACGGCCACCAAGACCGCCGCGAAGAAGACCACGGCCAAGAAGGCCACCGCGACCGTCAAGAAGACGGCCGCGAAGACCACGGTCGCGAAGAAGGCCACGGCCACCGCCAAGAAGGCGGCTCCGGCGAAGAAGACCGCCCCGGCGGCGGCCAAGAAGACCACCGCCACCGCGAAGAAGACCGCCCCGGCGGCCAAGAAGGCCACCGCGACGAAGGCGCCCGCCAAGAAGACGACGACGCGCAAGGCCACCGCGAAGAAGACCACCGCCCGCAAGAAGTAGGGGCACGAGTCACACACGCCGGGCCGGCTTCCCCCTGGGGGAAGCCGGCCCGCGGTGCGTTCCTTCGCAGGTCACAGGGGTGGCGTGTGGTTCCGCCGGGGCTAGAACGTCTGCAGGGTGACCAGGGTGATCCGCAGGCCGGCGCCCTCGCCGTCCGTCTCGATGCGCACCCGCTGCCCGGGCCGCAGCATCAGCAGGCCCCCCGCGTCGAAGGCCTCGGCCCCGAAGGGCACCGGGGTGCCGTCGTCCAGCAGCACGCTGCCGCTGCGGGTCTGGGAGTCGTACGTGTACGCGGTCGCCTGCATGAGCGCACTGTATCGGGCCGTGTGCCGGCCCACGCCGAGGCGCAGGGCCCTGCGCAGGTCCGTCCCCGTGTCCACGTCCCGGCGCACGCTCTCGACATCCTCCAGGGCTATTTCCACCGCGCCCGACGCGGAATGCCGGGCCCGGGACGGGCCGCCGAACGCCGGTGCCAATTCCACGTCCGGACCGGCGGAAAGGAGAGTCGTCCCGATTCCCGCCGCATCCGCCAGAAATGCCCGGGGAAATACGGAGGCGAGATCGAGCACACGTAGCAATTCCGGAGGGCGCAGTGCGGGCAGGTCCGCGTTCATCGCGGCCAGCCGTGCTCCCGGCCTCCCGGCGCGCACGGCCCGCGCGCCGTGGTCCACCGCGGCGTTGAGCCCCGCCCCCGGGGCGTCCGGCACGATCCGCGCCCCCAGCCGGGCCAGCTCCGCCCCCGCCTCGGCGTCGTCCGTGACGACCACCACATCCGCGACCGAGGCGCAGGCCAGCGCCCCCGCCACCGTGTCCTGCGCGAAGGCCAGGGCCAGCCCCGGGCGGGACGCGCCCACGGCGTCCGCCAGCCGGCTCTTGGCCAGCGCCAGGGGCTTCAGCGGGACCACCAGGCTCCAGACGGCGTTCGTGGCGGACTCCTTCGCTCCGGTGCGCGGCCGCGCCCGCCCCGGCCATGGGCGGGTCACGGCCCGGTCATCAGTCGGCCCATTGTCGCCTCAGACCGCCTCGAGGGAGGCCCGGCGGTCCGGGCGGGGCGTACGGTGTTCTCGACAGAGACCGGACCCGGGGCGACACTTGTCCGGCCCATGAGGTGCCGAGCTCCCCCAGCCAGCGCTGGGAGGTGCCCCACGCCCCGGTCCTAGAGGAAGGTGCTCCGAGTGTCCCGCCGCAGAATCGGCTTCTGGTACCGCCTGGCGGCGGTCATCGCAAAACCGCCGCTGGTGGTGCTCTTCAAGCGGGACTGGCGGGGAATGGAGCACATTCCGGCCGACGGCGGCTTTATCACCGCCGTCAATCACAACTCGTATCTGGACCCGCTGTCCTACGCGCACTTCCAGTACAACACCGGCCGGGTGCCCCGTTTGCTGGCCAAGGCCGGACTCTTCAAGGTGCCTTTCGTCGGCGCGATCCTGCGCGGATCGGGACAGATCCCGGTCTACCGCGAGACCACCAACGCCCTGGACGCATTCCGGGCCGCCGTGGACGCCGTCGAGCGCGGCGAATGCGTCGCCTTTTACCCCGAGGGCACCCTCACCCGTGACCCGGAGATGTGGCCGATGGCCGGCAAGACCGGTGTCGCCCGGGTGGCGCTGATCACCAAGGCTCCCGTCATTCCGGTGGCCCAGTGGGGCGCCAACCTCGTGATGCCGCCGTACGCCAAGGAGAACAAGGTCCGCCTGTTCCCCCGCAAGACCCTCCGGGTGCTGGCCGGGCCGCCCGTGGACCTCTCGGCGTTCTACGGCCAGGAACCCACGCCCGAGGTCCTCAAGGGGGCCACCGAGGCCATCATGGCCGACATCACGAAGCTCCTGGAAGAGCTCCGCGGCGAGCGGGCCCCCGACCAGCCGTACGACCACCGCAAGGCCCGCGCCCAGCAGCGGCGCGACGCCCGGGGGGAGGGTTCCAAGTGACGCGTCCCGTCAAGGCAGCCGTGTTCTCGGCGGGCTCCTGGGGCACCGCCTTCGGCATGGTGCTCGCCGACGCCGGCTGCGAGGTCACCCTGTGGGCCCGCCGTCCGGAGGTCGCCGAGGCCATCAACACCGGCCGGACCAACCCGGACTACTTCCCCGGCGTGGAGCTCCCGGCGAACCTGCGCGCGACCACCGACCCGGCCGAGGCCGCCCGCGGCGCGGACTTCACCGTGCTGTCCGTGCCCTCCCAGACCCTGCGCGGCAACCTCGCCGTGTGGGCCCCGCTGCTGGAGCCCGACACGGTGCTCGTCTCCCTGATGAAGGGCATCGAACTGGGCACCGCCAAGCGGATGAGCGAGGTCATCGAGGAGGTGGCCAAGGTCCCCGCCGAGCGCGTCGCCGTCGTCAGCGGCCCCAACCTGGCCCGCGAGATCGTCGCCCGCCAGCCCGCCGCCTCCGTCGTGGCCTGCGTGGACGGGGAAGTGGCCCAGCGCCTCCAGGCCGCCTGCCACACCCCGTACTTCCGCCCGTACACCAGCACCGACGTCATCGGCTGCGAGCTCGGCGGCGCCGTCAAGAACGTCATCGGCCTCGCCGTGGGCATCGCCGACGGCATGGGCCTGGGCGACAACACCAAGGGCTCGCTCATCACCCGCGGCCTCGCCGAAGCCACCCGCCTGGGCCTGGCGATGGGCGCCGACCCGCTCACCTTCTCCGGCCTCGCGGGCCTCGGCGACCTCGTCGCCACCTGCTCCTCGCCGCTCTCCCGGAACCACACCTTCGGCACCAACCTGGGCCGGGGGATGACCCTGGAGGAGACCATCGCGGTCACCCGGCAGACCGCCGAAGGGGTCAAGTCCTGCCAGTCCGTGGCCGATCTGGCCCGCCGCCACGGGGTGGACATGCCGATCACCGACACGGTCGTCGACATCGTCCACCACGGCAAGCCCCCGCTGGTCGCCCTGAAGGAGCTCATGGGCCGCAGCGCCAAACCGGAACGCCACTGACACCTTTCCGGACGCCTGAGCGGGTACTCTCGTGGCGATATGAGCAGCGAGAACCTCCCCCAGACCCCTGAGCAGCAGGGCCGCAAGCCCCGCGTGGCCGTCGTGTTCGGCGGCCGCAGCTCGGAACACGCCATCTCGGTCGTCACCGCGGGCGCTGTGCTGCGCTCCATCGACCGCTCCAAGTACGAGGTGCTGCCCATCGGCATCACCACGGACGGCCGGTGGGCCCTGACCGCCGACGCACCCGAGCGCATGGCCATCGCCGACCGCCGGCTCCCCGACGTGGAGTCGCTGGCGGAGTCCCCGGACGGCACCGTCGTGCTGCCCGTGGACCCCGCCAGCCGCGAGGTCGTCTACACCGAGCCCGGCAGCGTCCCCAAGGCACTGGGCGAGGTCGACGTCGTCTTCCCCGTGCTCCACGGCCCCTACGGCGAGGACGGCACCCTCCAGGGCCTCCTGGAGCTCTCCGGGATCCCGTACGTCGGCTGTGGCGTCCTCTCCTCGGCCGTCGGCCAGGACAAGGACTACATGAAGCGGGTGTTCACCTCCTTCGGGCTGAACGTCGGCCCGTACGTGACCATCCGCCCCCGCGAGTGGGAGGCCGACCAGGACGCGGCCACGGCCAAGGTCCTGGACTTCGCAGCCGAGCACGGCTGGCCGCTGTTCATCAAGCCCGCCCGGGCCGGCTCCTCCATCGGCATCACCAAGGTCGACGACGCCTCCGGCCTCGACGCGGCGATCAGCGAGGCCCGCCGCCACGACCCGAAGGTCATCGTGGAGGCGCTGCTGCGCGGCCGCGAGATCGAGTGCGGCGTCCTGGAGTTCGAGGACGGGCCGCGCGCCAGCGCGCCCGCGGAGATCCCGCCGGTCTCCAGCCACGACTTCTACGACTTCGAGGCGAAGTACATCGACTCCGCCGCGGGGATCGTGCCCGCCCCGCTCACCCCGGAGCAGACCGCCGAGGTGCAGCGGCTCGCCGTCGAGGCCTTCGAGGCCGCGTCCTGCGAGGGCCTGGTCCGCGCCGACTTCTTCCTCACCGAGGACGGCACCTTCGTCATCAACGAGATCAACACACTGCCGGGGTTCACGCCGATCTCGATGTACCCGCGCATGTGGCAGGAGTCGGGCATCGAGTACCCGGAGCTGGTGGACCGCCTGATCCAGGCCGCCCTGCGCCGCTCCACCGGCCTGCGCTAGAGGGCCCCGTACAGCCGACCGCCCGCCGGGAGGCCCCCCACCGAGGGGCTCGCCGGCGGGCGGCGGTGTGCGCGGGGAGGGGCGGCTCAGTAGGAGGAGATCCCGACGGGCACGGTCCTGGCCACGGCGGCGGACAGGTCCACGAGCATGCCCGCGTCCGTGGCATGCTCCTTGTCGATCCAGACCTCCGTGTAGGCGAGCCGCGACCCGGTGGTGAACTTCAGACCGCCGTCGGCCGGCCGTTCCACCAGCCAGCCGACGCCGTTCACCTCCACTCCGTCCGCCTTCGGATCGGCCATCTTGGCGGGCTTGGGGATGCCGCACCGCAGTACGATCGCCGAGCCGCCCCATGCGGCGGTCAGGTCCGACTGCGGTTCGGTCCGGGTCCGGTCCAGCCCGGACACCTTCTCCGGGAGCACCTTGTGCAGCGCGGCACACAGCCCCGCCACGTCGGCGGGCGGCACAGGCGGCGGTGTCACCCGGGCCTCGGAGGCGCCGGGGGCACAGCCCGCCAGGACCGCGACCGCCGACAGGACGGGCAGGGCCAGCAGACGCAGGGGCCGGTGGTGCGAAGACATCACCGGCCAAGAGTAGACGGGGGCTACAGATGGACCACGGGGCAGGTCAGGGTGCGGGTGATCCCCTCCACCTGCTGCACCTTGGCGACCACCATGCGGCCGAGATCGTCGACGGTGTCGGCCTGGGCCCGCACGATGACGTCGTACGGCCCCGTCACGTCCTCGGCCTGGATCACCCCCGCGATGTTCCCGATGGACTCGGCGACGACCGACGCCTTGCCCACCTCGGTCTGGATGAGGATGTACGCCTGTACCACGGAACCTCCAGGGCGGCCACGAGGATCATTTCCCCTAACCTTCGGGTGGGCCCGACAGAATCGGAAGGGCCGGGGGAAGAAGGGACGCCACGGTACCGCGTCGCCGGGTGCCACGGGGAGACCCGCAGACCAGGCGCCACGCACAGCGGGGCGTACGCAGACCAGAAGTTGACGTATCTGTTGACGGTACCCAGAGCTGTGACGGCTCGCGACCGCAAGCGGACTTGCCAAGAAGGGGCACAGCGATGAAGGGCACTGTGGGCGAGCTGGGGGAATTCGGGCTCATCAGGGAGCTCACCTCACGGCTCACCACCACCCCGGCGGTCCGGCTCGGACCGGGCGACGACGCCGCGGTCGTGTCGGCCCCCGACCGGCGGGTCGTGGCCAGCACGGACATCCTGCTCGAAGGCAGGCACTTCCGCCGCGACTGGTCCACCGCCTACGACGTCGGCCGCAAGGCCGCCGCCCAGAACCTGGCCGACATCGCAGCCATGGGCGCGGTGCCGACCGCCCTCCTCCTCGGCCTCGTGGTCCCGGCGGAGCTGCCGGTCACCTGGCCCACCGAGCTGATGGACGGCATCCGCGACGAGTGCCAGGTCGCCGGCGCGGCCGTGGTCGGCGGCGACGTCGTCCGCGGGGACACCATCACCGTCTCCATCACCGCCCTCGGCGACCTGCGCAACCACGAGCCCGTCCTGCGCTCCGGCGCCCGGCCCGGCGACGTCGTGGCCGTCACGGGCTGGCTCGGCTGGTCCGCGGCCGGCTACGCGGTGCTCTCGCGCGGCTTCCGCTCCCCGCGGGCCTTCGTCGAGGCGCACCGGCGCCCCGAGCCGCCGTACCACGCGGGCCCGGCGGCCGCCGGGCTCGGCGCCACCGCCATGACCGACGTCAGTGACGGCCTGATCGCCGACCTCGGGCACATCGCCGAGGCCAGCCACGTGCGGATCGACCTGCGCTCGGGCGCCGTGGACATCCCGACCCAGATGCACGACATCGGCCAGGCCGTCGGCGTGGACCCGCTCCAGTGGGTGCTCACCGGGGGAGAGGACCACGCCATCGTGGCCACCTTCCCGCCCGACGTGAAGCTCCCGGCCCGCTGGAAGGTCATCGGGGAGGTCCAGCACCGCTCCGCCCTGCCCCAGGTGACCGTGGACGGCGCCCCCTGGACCAGCACCGGCGGCTGGGACCACTTCGGGGCCGACCCGGTCGAGGGCGAGACCCCGTGAGCGGGCACCCCCCGCTGTGCCTGACCGTCGCCGGGTCCGACTCCGGCGGCGGCGCGGGCATCCAGGCCGACCTCAAGACCATGCTCGCCCTCGGCGTGCACGGCATGAGCGTCGTCACCGCCGTGACCGCGCAGAACTCCCTCGGGGTGAAGGGGGCCTGGGAGCTGCCCGCCGAGGCCGTCAGGGCCCAGTACCGGGCCGTCGTCGACGACATCGGGGTCCAGGCCGTCAAGACCGGGATGCTCTCCTCCGCCATCCTCGTGGAGACCGTCGCGGAGCTGCTGGCCGGCACCGACGCCCCGGTGGTGGTGGATCCCGTGGGCGTCTCCAAGCACGGGGACGCCCTGCTCGCGGCCTCCGCGCTGGACGCCGTCCGAGGGGCGCTGCTGCCCCGGGCCACGGTGGCGACACCCAACCTCGACGAGGTGGCGCAGCTGACCGGGGTGGCCGTCGAGGACGAGGACGGCATGCGGCGGGCCGCCGGCGCGATCCTCGGCTTCGGCCCCCGCTGGGCGCTGATCAAGGGCGGCCACCTCGCCGCCCACGGCGGTGAGGCCGTGGACCTGCTCAGCGACGGCTCCGAGGAGCTGTGGCTGCGGGCGCCCCGCTACGACAACCGGCACACCCACGGCACCGGCTGCACCCTCGCCGGCGCGATCGCGGCCGGCCTGGCCAAGGGCCTGCCCGTCCCGGAGGCCGTCACGGCGGCCAAGGAGTACGTCACCGGCGCCATCGCCGCCGGCTTCGCGCTCGGCGCCGGCATCGGCCCGGTGGACCACGCCTGGCGGTGGCGCTGAGCAGTCCGGACCACACCTGAACGTCGAGGTGTGGTCCGGACAAGGCAAAAGGCCGGCCCACCAGAGGTGGACCGGCCTTCTTGGCAACCGGAAAGGGCTGCGCTACGACGACGGGAGGCGTCAGCGCGAGACCTTGCCGGCCTTGATGCACGAGGTGCAGGCGTTGAGGCGCTTCGGCGTCCCATTGACCACGGCACGGACGCGCTGGATGTTCGGGTTCCAGCGACGCGAGGTGCGGCGGTGCGAGTGGGAGATGTTGTTGCCGAAGCTCGGCCCCTTGGCGCAAACGTCGCAGTTGGCAGCCACAGGTCACTCCAAGACTTCAGATGCAATTACGGTGGGATCCGGCGCACCGGAATCAGAGATCTGAAGTGGCTTGCCGGACGAATGACCCGACTCTCGACGGGCAACCTGAGCAGCATACAACGACTGCTTGGGTCCGAGAAAACTACCATGACGGGGCCCGGCTCCGCCCCGGGGTCCCGGGCCGGCGGCCGTCCTTCGTTACCCTGCGGTGAACCCTGGCCCGCACAAGGAGGAACGCCCGGTGGCGCACGAGCCCGAGCCGCACACCCTCGACGCCGGAGCGGTGCGCACCTGGAGCTCCCTGGCCCTGGCCGCACTGGGGCGGGCCCGCACGGACATCGACGCGATCAACGTCTACCCCGTCGCGGACGCCGACACCGGCACCAACCTCTACCTGACGGCCGAATCCGCCGACCGCGCCCTGACCGAGGCCCTCGCCCGGACCGCCCCCGGCGTGACCGAGGGCACAGCCCAGGCCTCCCTCCCCGAAGCCGTACGGGCCTACGCGTACGGCGCGCTCATAGGCGCCCGGGGCAATTCCGGGACGATCCTCGCCCAGCTGCTGCGCGGAGTGGCCGACGTGCTCGGCGCGGACCCGGCGGGCCGCGCCCCCGGCCCGCTGCTGGCCCAGGCCCTCGCCCGGGCGGCCGAGGAGGCCTACCAGGCCGTCGCGCACCCCGTCGAGGGGACGATGCTCACCGTCGCCGGGGCCGCGGCCCGGGCCGCGGAGACCGTCTCCGGGACCCCTGCCGAGGTGGCCCGCGCCGCCTACGAGGGGGCCCGCGCGGCCCTCGCCGAGACCCCCGGGCAACTGGCCGCCCTCAGCCGGGCCGGGGTCGTCGACGCGGGGGGCTGCGGGCTGGTCGCCGTACTCGGGGCGCTCTGGCAGGCGCTCTCCGGCCACGAGCCCGACCCCGAGCCGGTCCCGTTGCCCGCCGTGCCCGTGGAACGGGTCCCGGAACCCTGCGCCCAGGAGGAGGGCGGACCCGCCTACGAGGTGATCTACCTGCTGGAGGCCGCCGAGGAGGCCGTCGACCGGCTCCGCGCGGCCCTCGACGGGCTCGGCGACTCGCTCGTGGTGGTCGGCGGCGACGAGCTGTGGAACGTCCACGTGCACGTCGACGACCCGGGCGCGGCCGTCGAGGCCGGGGTGGAAGCCGGCCGGCCCTACCGGATCCGCATCACCCACTTCGGCGACGAACGCCGCCGCGCCGGCGCCCCGCGCGCCCAGCGGGCCGTGGTGGCCGTGGTCCACGGCGAGGGGCTGGCCGCGCTGTGCGCGGAGGCGGGCGCGACCACCGTGCCGGCCCGCCCCGGCGAGCCGCCCGCCGTCGCCGACCTGATCGACGCCGTGCGCCGGGCGCACGCCCGCGAGGTGGTCCTGCTGACCTGCGGTGCCGAGCACCGGGAGGCCGCCGGCGTCGTCGCCGGGCAGGCCCGCGCCGACGGCGTGCGGGTGGCCGTGATCCCCACCCGGTCCGCCGTCCAGGGCCTGGCCGCGCTCGCCGTGCACGACCCCGAGGCCGGCTTCGACGAGGACGTCGTCACCATGACGGCCGCCGCCGGCGCCACCCGCTACGGAGAGCTCGCCGTCGCCGAGCGGCAGTCCTTCACCTCGGCCGGGATCTGCCAGGCCGGGGACGTCCTCGGGCTCATCGACGGCGACGTGGCCGTCATAGGCCCGGGCCTGCCCGAGACGGCCGAGGCGGTCCTGGAGCGGATGCTCGGCTCCGGCGGCGAGCTGGTCACCCTGGTCCTGGGCCCCGACGTCCCGGACGGCCTCGCCGGGCGCCTGGAGGCATACGTCCAGCACGCCCACCTGGCCGTGGACACCGTCACCTACCACGGCGGCCGCCACTCGGCACCCCTGCTCATCGGAGTCGAATAGCGGCCCTGTCACAGGCATGGTGTGCAATGGAACACGTGCCCGCGCTCGACGAAGACCTCAAGAAGACCCTCGGCCCCGCCACCGCCAAGGTGCTCGCCGAGCAGCTCGGCCTGCACACGGCCCTGGACCTGCTCCACCACTACCCCCGGCGGTACGCGGAGCGCGGCGAGCTGACCTCGCTCGCCGACCTCGGCGACCAGCTCGACGAGCACGTCACGGTCGTCGCCCAGGTCGCCGACGCCCGGATCCTGACCTTCAACGGGGGCCGCGGCAAGCGGCTGGAGGTCACCATCACCGACGGCAGCGGCCGCCTCCAGCTGGTCTTCTTCGGCGCGGGCGTCCACAAGCCGCACAAGGAGCTGCTGCCCGGCAGCCGGGCGATGTTCGCGGGCAAGGTCTCCAGGTTCAACCACAAGCTCCAGCTCGCGCACCCGGCGTACGAACCCCTCGGCGGCGACGCCTCCGACCGGGACGCCGCCACCGCCTTCGCCAACCAGCTGATCCCGATCTACCCGGCCTGCGCCAAGCTGGAGTCCTGGAAGATCGCCAAGTGCGTGGACGCCGTCCTGCCCAGCGCCGCGGACGCCCTCGACCCGCTCCCGCCCGCCCTGCGCGACGGCCGCGGACTGGTCCCGCTCACCGAGGCCCTCCTCAAGATCCACCGCCCGGCGACGAAGGCCGACATCGAGGACGCCCGCCGCCGCCTGAAGTGGGACGAGGCCTTCGTCCTCCAGGTCGCCCTCGCCCGCCGCCGGCACGCCGACTCCCAGCTCCCCGCCGTCGCCCGCCGCTCCACCCCCGGCGGCCTCCTCGACGCCTTCGACGCGAAGCTGCCCTTCACCCTCACCGAAGGCCAGCGGAAGGTCTCCCAGGAGATCTTCGACGACCTGGCCACCAGCCACCCCATGCACCGCCTCCTCCAGGGCGAGGTCGGCTCCGGCAAGGCGCAGCCGCTCGATGCCCTGGTCCTGACGCCCAGGGGGTACCGCCCCATGGGCGGTATCGCGCGCGGTGACGAAGTGGTGGTGCCGACGGGCGAGATCGCCGTCGTCGGCGGCGTCTTCCCCCAGGGGACGCGCGACGTGTGGCGGATGGTGCTCTCGGACGGGAGCGCCGTCGAATGCGATGACGAACACCTGTGGATCGTGGGTACGGGCTGCGGATGGCGCCGAGGCCAGGAGCCCGAGGTGATGACCACGAGGGATATCCGGGCAGACCTGCATGAAGCCGACGGATCGTCCAAGTGGTACCTGCCAGTAGCCGTCCCCGTGGACCTCGGGAGTGGCGCCGACCAGCCGCTCGATCCCTACCTGGCGGGCGTCCTGATCGGTGACGGCTCGTTCCGGCACGACCTGGGACTGTCGACCGCCGACGCCGAGATCTTCGCTGCGGTGGAGGCGGCCGTGGCACCGGAATGCGAGATGGCACCCGTACCGGGATCCCCGTACGACTACACGATCCGGACGGCCGGCCCGAGGGACGGCACCCGGCGCAACCCCGTCGTCCAGGCGATCCGCGACCTCGGCCTGTGGGGTGCGACCCCGCACGAGAGGTTCGTCCCGGACGTCTACAAGAACGCGCCGCTCAAGGACCGCCTGGCGGTCCTCCAGGGGCTCATGGACACCGACGGGACGCTGCACGCGGACGGTCTGGCCATGTCCTTCCGCTCAGCGTCCCAGCGGCTGGCGGAAGACGTGGCCTGGCTCGTGAGGTCCCTCGGCGGCCGAGCACGCGTACGGCGTCAGGGGGCCGCCTTCGACGTCTCGGTCGCCCTGCCCGAGGAGTTCGTGCCGTTCAGGCTGCCGCGCACGACGGCACGCGTGCGGCCGAGGGCGGAGTACGACACCTTCCGGCGCGGGATCAGGGCCGTGGAGTACGTAGGGGCCAAGCCGGTCCAGTGCATCAGCGTCGAGCACCCGAGCCACGCCTACGTGACGGACAACTTCACCGTGACGCACAACACGATGGTCGCCCTGCGCGCCATGCTCGCCGTCGTCGACTCCGGCGGGCAGGCCGCGATGCTCGCCCCCACCGAGGTCCTCGCCCAGCAGCACCACCGGTCCGTCACCGAGATGATGGGCGAGCTCGCCGAAGGGGGCATGCTCGGCGGCTCCGACCTCGGCACCAAGGTGGTCCTGCTCACCGGCTCCATGGGCACCGCCGCCCGCCGCCGGGCCCTGCTCGACCTGGTCACCGGCGAGGCCGGGATCGTCATCGGCACCCACGCCCTGATCGAGGACAAGGTGCAGTTCCACGACCTCGGCCTGGTCGTCGTCGACGAACAGCACCGCTTCGGCGTCGAGCAGCGCGACGCGCTGCGCTCGAAGGGCAAGCAGCCGCCGCACCTGCTGGTCATGACCGCCACCCCCATCCCGCGCACCGTCGCCATGACCGTCTTCGGCGACCTGGAGACCTCCGTCCTCGACCAGTTGCCCGCCGGCCGCTCCCCGATCGCCACCCACGTGGTGCCCTCGAAGGACAAACCGCACTTCCTCACCCGGGCCTGGGAGCGGGTCCGCGAGGAGGTCGGCAACGGCCACCAGGCGTACGTCGTCTGCCCCCGCATCGGCGACGGCGAGGACGACCCCAAGGGCAGGAAGAAGGCCTCCGCCGAGGAGGAGGCCGAGAAGCGCCCCCCGCTGGCCGTCCTGGAGATCGCCGAACAGCTGGGCCGCGGACCCCTCGCCGGACTCTCCGTCGAGGTGCTCCACGGCCGGATGGACCCCGCTGACAAGGACGACGTCATGCGCCGGTTCGCCGCCGGCGAGGTCAAGGTCCTCGTCGCCACGACCGTCATCGAGGTCGGCGTGAACGTCCCCAACTCCACCGTCATGGTGATCATGGACGCGGACCGCTTCGGCGTCTCCCAGCTCCACCAGCTCCGCGGCCGCGTCGGCCGCGGCTCCGCCCCCGGACTGTGCCTGCTCGTCAGCGAGATGCACGAGGCCAGCCCCGCCCGCGCCCGGCTCGCCGCGGTCGCCGCCACCCTCGACGGCTTCGAACTCTCCCGGATCGACCTGGAACAGCGCCGCGAGGGCGACGTCCTCGGCCAGGCCCAGTCCGGCGTCCGCTCCTCGCTGCGCATGCTCGCCGTCATCGAGGACGAGGAGGTCATCGCCGAGGCCCGCGAGGAGGCCACCCGCGTGGTCGCCGCCGACCCCGGACTGGAGGAGCTCCCCGGGCTGCGCACCGCGCTCGACGCCCTGCTGGACGCCGAGCGGGAGCAGTACCTGGAGAAGGGCTGAGCGCCACGACCTATGGTGGGAGGCCAGAACGGAGGCCCCGGCCTCCGACGACCGCCGCAGAGAAGGACCCCAGATGACCCGCGTGATCGCCGGCACCGCCGGCGGCCGGCGCCTGGCCGTGCCGCCCGGCACCGGCACCCGCCCGACCTCAGACCGGATGCGCGAAGGGCTCTTCTCCACCTGGGAGTCGCTGCACGGCGTCCAGGGCTCCCGGGTCCTCGACCTCTACGGCGGCTCCGGCGCCGTGGGCCTGGAGGCCCTCTCCCGCGGCGCCGTCCACACCCTGCTGGTCGAGGCCGACGCCAAGGCCGCCAAGGCCATCCGCGACAACATCAAGGCTCTGGGCCTGCCCGGCGCCGAGTTCCGGGCCGGCAAGGCCGAGCAGATCGTGGCGACGCCCGCGCCCGGAGACCCGTACGACATCGTCTTCCTGGACCCCCCGTACGCCGTCGGGCACGGCGAGCTCGGCGAGATCCTCCTCACACTCCGCGCCAATGGCTGGCTCACCGACGACGCCCTCGTCACCGTGGAGCGCAGCACCAGGAGCGGCCCGTTCCCGTGGCCCGAGGGGTTCGACCCGCTGCGTTCGCGCAAGTACGGCGAAGGCACCCTTTGGTACGGTCGCGCCGCCTCCACCAGCGAAGACTCATGAACGAGGGAGTTCAGTTGCGCCGCGCGGTCTGTCCGGGGTCCTTCGATCCCATCCACAACGGACACCTCGACGTCATCGGACGCGCCTCCAGGCTGTACGACGTCGTGCACGTCGCCGTGATGATCAACCCGTCGAAGCAGGGGCTGTTCACGGTCGAGGAGCGGATCGAACTCATCCGCGAGGCGACCGCCGGCTACGGCAACGTCGAGGTCGAGTCCTTCCACGGCCTGCTCGTCGACTACTGCAAGCAGCGGGAGATCCCGGCCATCGTCAAGGGCCTGCGCGCGGTCAGCGACTTCGACTACGAGCTCCAGATGGCCCAGATGAACATGGGCCTGTCGGGCGTCGAGACGCTGTTCGTCCCGACCATCCCGACGTACAGCTTCCTGTCCTCCTCGCTGGTCAAGGAGGTTGCGGCCTGGGGCGGCGACGTCGCCCACCTGCTCCCCGCGCACGTCCACGCGGCGCTGGTCGAACGGCTGCGCGCCGAGTGACCCGGCCGCGGCGGGGCTGAGCCTCCCGGTCCGTCCCGCGCGTTCCCCCGGTGGCCCTACAGTCGTCCCGTCAGTCCGAGGCGAAGAGAACGCGAGCCCCCATGGACGTACAGAAGAAGCTGGACGAGATCGTCGCGGCCGTCGGCGGCGCCCGGTCGATGCCCATGTCGGCCTCCTGCGTGGTCAACCGCGCGGAGCTCCTCGCCCGGCTCGAAGAGGTACGCCAGGCCCTGCCCGGCTCGCTCGCGCAGGCCCGGGAGCTGATCGGCGGGCGGGACCAGATGGTCGAGGAGGCCCGCCGGGAGGCCGACCGGATCATCGAGTCCGCCCACGCCCAGCGGGGCTCCCTGATCTCCGACACCGAGATCGCCCGCCGCTCGCAGGACGAGGCGGACCGGATCCTCGCCGACGCCCGCCGGGAGGCGGCGGAGATCCGGGCCGAGGCCGACGACTACGTGGACGGCAAGCTCGCCAACTTCGAGGTCGTCCTCAGCAAGACCATCGGCGCCGTCGACCGCGGCCGCGAGAAGCTGCTGGGCCGCGGCCCGGGCCTGGACGCCCAGGGCCACGACGACAGCGGCGCCCCCGAGCCCAGCCCCGACCCGCAGACCCGGCGCGAGCAGGCGGACGCGTACGTGGACGCCAAGCTGGCCACCGTCGAGGCGGTGCTCGCCAAGACCCTGGAGGCCGTCGGCAGGGGCCGCCAGAAACTGCTGGGCCGGATGCCCTCGGACGACCTCGGCGCGCACATGGCCGCCCAGGACGCGGCCGGCGACCAGCCGGCCCGCCCCTCCAGCGACGCGGAGTTCCTGGCCGGGCTGGCCGAGCCCGAGCCGCCCGCGGTCCCCGCCCAGGCGGCGCCGGCCTACGACGACTACGCCCCGGCGGCCTACGCGGCCCCGTACCCGCACCAGCAGCCCCACCAGCCCCAGCCGGACGCATACGCCTACCAGGACCCCTATGCGGGCTATGCGCAGCAGCAGGACGCCTACGGCGGCTACGCGCAGCAGCCCGACCCGTACGCCGCCTATCCGCAGCCCCACCAGCCCCATCAGCCGCAGCAGCCCGCGCTCGACGAGACCAGCTTCTTCGACACGAGCATGATCAACCTGGATCAGCTGCGCCGGTACGAACAAGGTCGCTAGACCGGATTGGGCTCAGAGCGAAGCGCCGGGTATCCTAGCTGTTCGGTCGCGCATATGCGCCGCGATCCCAGCTGCCCTTGAGCAGCGAAATCTTTGATCTTCAGCGATCTGTGAAAGCAGGAACGGCCCTGAACACCCGCCTCGACCACCGCAACCCCCTCGTGTTCGACACGCACGAGCTGGGTCGGCGTCCTGGTGCCATGCAGCGGCTGTCCCGTGAGATCGAGGCGCCGGCGGACTTCGGTCTCGTCGACGTCATCGGGGTGCCGGAAGGCGCCCCGGTGAAGATCGAGCTCCGCCTGGAGTCGGTCATGGAAGGGGTGCTTGTCACAGGCACCGTCCGTGCGAAGGCCGTGGGGGAGTGCGTAAGGTGTCTGGAGGCCGTCGAGCGCGAGCTCAAGGCGGACTTCCAGGAGATGTTCTCGTACCCTGACGCCGACGACCGGGGCCGCCCCAAGGCGGAGCCGGCCGACGACGCCGAGGACGACGAGGACATGCTCTTCCTCGAGGACGGATTGTTCGACCTCGAACCCGTGCTGCGGGATGCGGTGGTGCTCGCACTGCCCATGCAGCCGGTGTGCCGGGAGGACTGTCTCGGACTGTGCCCCGACTGCGGGGTCAGCCTGAACGACGACCCGGAGCACCACCACGACGCCGTCGATATCCGTTGGGCGGCATTGCAGGGACTCGTCACCGATCAGGGCGTCGAGAAGGACAACATGAGCGGCACTGCCTCTGACGGAGTTCAGGGCGCCGCCGAGAAGCAGGAGAAGTAGCCGTGGCTGTTCCGAAGCGGAAGATGTCGCGCAGCAACACGCGCCACCGCCGGTCGCAGTGGAAGGCTGCGGTCCCCACCCTGGTTTCGTGTGAGCGTTGCCAGGAGCCGAAGCTCCAGCACATTGCGTGCCCGAGCTGCGGCACCTACAACAAGCGCCAGGTCCTCGAGGTCTGAGCGGCTGGTGAGAGGCGCAATGTCTGAGCTGTCCAACGCTGAGAAGCAGGCAGACAGTAACAACGCGGCCTCGTCCCACACGCTTCTGGAAGGGCGGCTCGGGTATCAACTCGAGTCCGCCCTTCTGGTGCGTGCGCTGACCCACCGTTCGTACGCGTACGAGAACGGCGGTCTGCCCACCAACGAGCGGCTGGAGTTCCTCGGGGACTCCGTCCTGGGCCTGGTGGTCACCGACACGCTGTACACGACCCACCCCGACCTTCCGGAGGGCCAGCTGGCCAAGCTCCGGGCCGCGGTGGTCAACTCGCGCGCGCTGGCGGAGGTCGGCCGCGGCCTCGACCTCGGCTCCTTCATCCGGCTCGGCCGGGGTGAAGAGGGCACGGGCGGCCGGGACAAGGCCTCCATCCTCGCCGACACCCTTGAAGCGGTGATCGGCGCGGTCTATCTCGACAAGGGCCTCGACGCGGCCTCGGAGCTGGTCCACCGGCTCTTCGACCCGCTCATCGAGAAGTCCTCGAACCTCGGCGCCGGCCTGGACTGGAAGACCAGCCTCCAGGAGCTCACGGCGGCCGAAGGCCTCGGTGTGCCCGAGTACCTGGTCACCGAGACCGGTCCGGACCACGAGAAGACCTTCACCGCTGCCGCCCGCGTCGGTGGTGTCTCGTACGGCACCGGCACCGGCCGCAGCAAGAAGGAAGCGGAACAGCAGGCGGCGGAGTCCGCGTGGCGCGGGATCCGTGCCGCCGCGGACGAGCGGAAGGCCGCGGAAGCGGCGTCCGCCGCAGCCGGCGGGGCATTGGCCGAGGCCGGCGGGGCAGCTGCTCCCGCCGATCCCGGGCCGAAGGCCTGACCGACCCTTCCTTCGGTACCTCCCGCCCGCCCCTGCCACCGGCAGGGGCGGGCGGTCCCGTTTCCGGGTGCCGCCTTTCCGGGCGGGGCCCCTGCCGCCCCGGGCCGCCGGGTAGGCTCGCGGCAGGGCCGGACGCCCGCGTTCCCGTGGTGCCGGTTCCGCGAAGCCCGCATTCCCTCCGGAGGAACACCGTGCCCGAGCTGCCCGAAGTCGAAGTGGTGCGGCGGGGCCTGGAGCGCTGGGTGGCCGGGCGGACCGTCGCCGGCGTGGAGGTGCTCCACCCCCGGGCCGTGCGCCGGCACCCGGCGGGCGGGGCCGACTTCGCGGCGCGCCTGGCCGGCGGGACCATCGGGGTGCCGCGCCGGCGCGGGAAGTACCTGTGGCTGCCGCTGGAGGACCGGGACCTGTCCGTCCTCGGGCACCTCGGGATGAGCGGGCAGCTGCTGGTGCAGCCGGCCGGCGCCCCCGACGAGAAGCACCTGCGCATCCGGGTCCGCTTCGCCGACGACGCGGGGACCGAGCTGCGCTTCGTCGACCAGCGGACCTTCGGCGGGCTCTCGCTGCACGAGGTCGCCCCCGGCAGCGAGGAGGGGCTCCCGGACGTCATCGCGCACATCGCCCGCGACCCGCTGGACCCCCTCTTCGACGAGGGCGCCTACCACCGGGCCCTGCGCGCCAAGCGGACCACCCTCAAGCGGGCGCTGCTGGACCAGTCGCTGATCAGCGGCGTGGGCAACATCTACGCCGACGAGGCCCTGTGGCGCGCGAGGCTGCACTACGACCGCCCCACCGCCACCCTCACCCGCCCCCGGAGCACGGAACTCCTCACCCATGTGAGGGAGGTCATGAACGCCGCGCTCGCCGTCGGCGGGACCAGCTTCGACAGCCTGTACGTCAACGTGAACGGCCAGTCGGGCTACTTCGACCGGTCCCTGGACGCCTACGGGCGCGAGGGCGAGCCCTGCCGCCGCTGCGGCACGCCGATGCGGCGCCGGGCCTGGATGAACCGGTCCAGCTACTTCTGCCCGCGCTGTCAGAGGCCGCCGCGCGCGGTGTCGTAGGCCTGCCGCGAGGCGAGGACCCCGTCCATGCTGCCCTCCAGGAAGTGGATCAGGGAGAGCAGGCGGTCGGCGACCTCCCTGCCGAGCGGGGTCAGCTCGTAGTCGACGCGGGGCGGGTTCGTGGGCTGGGCCTCGCGCGTGACGATGCCGTCGCGCTCCAGGGCGTGCAGGGTCTGCGAGAGCATCTTCTCGCTCACCCCCTCGACCCGGCGGCGCAGCTCGTTGAAGCGGCGGGGGCCGTCGCGCAGGGCGCCCACGGTGAGGCTGCCCCAGCGGCCGGTGACATGCTCCAGGGTCTCCCGCGAGGGGCAGGCGCGCGCGAAGACGTCGAACGGCAGGTCGGCCGCGGCGCTCTCGGCGCAGACGTCGGTACAGGCAGGGGTCTCCATGGCCTCAGCGTACCCCCGGGTAGCGCTAACTGTCTGCTTGCGCTTTCAAAAAGTTAGTGCTTCTCTGGTTCGTGTCGCCCCGCGGCCCACCGCGGCGCACCGGAACAGCCCACTAGGAGTACAGCCATGTCTGCCACCATCCCCGCCCCCGTCGTCTCGATCGCCTACCACTCGGGCTACGGGCACACCGCCGTCGTCGCCGAGGCCGTGCGGGCCGGCGCCGCCGCGGCCGGGGCGACCGTGCACGTCGTCAAGGTCGATGAGATCACCGACGCGGAGTGGGCCCTCCTGGACGCCTCCGACGCGATCGTCTTCGGCTCCCCGACCTACATGGGCACCGCGTCCGGCGCCTTCCACGTCTTCGCGGAGGCCACCTCGAAGCGCTGGTTCGGCGACGCCTGGCAGGACAAGGTGGCTGCGGGCTTCACCAACTCCGCCTCCAAGTCCGGCGACAAGCTGAACACCCTCCAGTACTTCCAGATGCTGGCCTCGCAGCACGGCATGAGCTGGGTGAACCTCGGCCTGAAGCCGGGCTGGAACTCCTCCACCGGCAGCGAGTACGACCTCAACCGCCTCGGCTTCTCCTCGGGCGCGGCCGCCCAGACCAACGCCGACGAGGGTCCGGAGGCCGTGCACAAGGCCGACATCGCGACCGCCGAGCACCTCGGCCGCCGGGTCGCCGAGTACACCCGCGTGGTCGTCACGGGCCGGGCGGCGCTGGCGGCGGCCTCGGCCTGATCCGTCTCCGGGCGCCGGCGGTCCGGCTCTCTAGAAGCCGAAGTCCTGGGTCCACCAGGGGCCGCCGGCGCCGAAGTAGACGCCGACGCCGAGGGTGCGGTATTCGCAGTTGAGGATGTTCGCGCGGTGGCCGGGGCTGTTCATCCAGGACTCCATCACCGTCTTGGCGTCACCCTGGCCGCGGGCGATGTTCTCGCCGCCCAGCCCGGAGATCCCGGCGTTCTGGGCGCGCTGCCAGGGGGTGTTCCCGTCCGGGTCCGTGTGGTCGAAGAAGCCCCGCGCGGCCATGTCCTTGCTGAAGGCGGCGGCCAGCGCGGCGAGCGGCGGGTTCGCGCGGACCGCGACGCAGCCTGCCTGGGCCCGCTCCTGGTTGACCAGGGCGAGGACCTCCGCCTCGGCGGAGGGGTTCGCGTCCCCGGCGGCCGGGGGCTTGGGCGCCGCGGGCCTGGGGGCGGCGGCGGCCTTCGGGGCCTGCGGGGCGCTCGTCTTCTCCGGCGCCTTGGCGGAGGCCGACGCGGAGGGCGTGGGAGTGGGCGTGGGCGTCGGCGAGGCCGAGGGGGACGGCGTGGCCGAGGGGCTGGGGGAGGCCGAGGGGGTGGCCGACGCGGTGCCCGCGGCGGGGCCGGCGGAGGCGCGGCCGGACAGGTTGGCGAGGCCGCCCTCCTCCAGCCCCCGGTTCGGGGCCGGGGTGGGCTTCGCGCGGGCCTCGGTCCGGTCGGCGGAACCCGTGCCGACGTACGGGAAGGAGCCGCCGACGGGCACGAAACCGGTGGTCACGGCCGCCGTGCCGAGGACCACGGCCACGCAGACGCCGAGCAGGCCGGTGCGCACGGCGGTGCGCCTGACGCCGCGGCGCGGCGCGGCGTGGAGTCGGTGGCGTCCCATCGGTCGCGGCCCCTTCTTTGCAGGATCAACGTTTGCTCATCCGAACGGGTGAGTCATTGGTGGGGGACTGTAGCCCATGGCGCAAAGGGGCGATGGGATCAAGGAGCGCCGGCACGGTTAGCGTTCTTGTATGAATGAAGATGTCCGCATGACCGCCTGGGTGCGCGGCCGTGTACAGGGAGTGGGCTTCCGCTGGTTCACCAGGGCCAATGCTCTGGAGATCGGCGGGCTGGCCGGCTTCGCGCTCAATCTCGACGACGGCCGGGTGCAGGTGGTGGCCGAGGGTCAACGTGAGAATTGCCACCGGCTGCTCGACTGGCTCCGCGACGGCGACACGCCCGGGAGGGTGGACGGGGTGACGGAGATCTGGGGCACACCGCGCGGCGGCTATGACGGGTTCGAGATCCGGTGACCTATCGAACGATCATGGACTGATCGGATCCCGGGACCGGCCACACCCGGTCGGAACTGCGCATTCGCCGTCGACCCGTTGCCGTCGGCGGCGAACCGTGGAAGGCTCGGAGACGAGGATGATCTCCACGCCCCCCACGAGGGCCGGGATGCCCGCCGATACGGGGCGTGATCGTGTTGACCGTCAAACTTTTTGGTGAGACGCTGGAAGCCCCGCGCACCTGAGCTGTTTGGCAGTGCTGGCAGTAGGCGTCGTCAGCGAAAGAACGAGTTGAGTGCAGTGACTGACAGTCGCTGTCGGACATCCGCGGGTGCGATTCCCTCACGACCCACACCGCTTCGGTCGGTCACTCAGTGTGGAGGACCATCCATCATGGCAAAGGCGCTTCTCGGTTACGTCGGCGGCTCCGACCCGCGACTCCTCGCCGAGATGCGACGGCTTCAGCAGCGCGTCCAGGACCTCGAGTCCGAGCTCGGACGGATCCAGTCCGAGAACGACGCCCTGACCGCGGCCGCCGCTCAGCACGGGGACTCGCTGCTCGGCAGCATGGACCTCGACGTATCCCAGGCGGAGCCTGCGCTCACCTGATCAGCGACTCACCCGTCGTCGACTCCTGACCCGCACGATCTGCAAGGGACGCTCCGGCGTCCCTTCTCTCTTGCCGCTCCGCGCACGGAGGTCCGACCACCGAGCCCGGTGGGCCGCAGGCGCATTGGGCCAGGTGGGGGGCTCGTTCCTGCGAGGTCTGACCTGCCCTGCACCTTCATGGGTGAAACCGGACGCGAAAGGTAGAGTCCGGCGGCGTGCACCTCAAGTCCCTCACCCTGCGCGGCTTCAAGTCCTTCGCCTCCGCCACCACCCTCCGCTTCGAGCCGGGCATCACCTGTGTCGTGGGCCCCAACGGCTCGGGCAAGTCCAACGTGGTGGACGCGCTGTCCTGGGTCATGGGGGAGCAGGGGGCCAAAACCCTGCGCGGCGGCAAGATGGAGGACGTCATCTTCGCCGGGACGACCGGCCGCCCGCCGCTGGGCCGCGCCGAGGTCTCCCTCACCATCGACAACTCCGACGGCGCCCTCCCGATCGAGTACGCCGAGGTCACCATCACGCGGATCATGTTCCGCGGCGGCAGCAGCGAGTACCAGATCAACGGCGACACCTGCCGGCTCCTCGACATCCAGGAACTCCTCTCCGACTCCGGCATCGGCCGCGAGATGCACGTCATCGTCGGGCAGGGCCGGCTCGACTCCGTCCTGCACGCCGACCCGGTGGGGCGCCGCGCCTTCATCGAGGAGGCCGCCGGCGTACTGAAGCACCGCAAGCGCAAGGAGAAGGCGCTGCGCAAACTCGACGCGATGCAGGCCAACCTCGCACGGGTGCAGGACCTGACCGACGAGCTGCGCCGCCAGCTCAAGCCCCTGGGACGGCAGGCGGCGGTGGCCCGGCGGGCGGCCGTGATCCAGGCGGACCTGCGGGACGCGCGGCTGCGGCTGCTCGCCGACGACCTGGTCGCGCTGCGGGCCGCGCTCGACGCGGAGATCGCCGACGAGGCCGCCCTCAAGGCGCGCAAGGAGTCCGCCGAGCGGGACCTCGCGGAGGCGCTGCGCCGCGAGGCCGGGCTGGAGGAGTCGGTACGGCGCCTCGCGCCCCGGCTCCAGCGGGCCCAGCAGACCTGGCATGAGCTCGCCCAGCTGGCCGAGCGGGTGCGCGGGACCGAATCGCTGGCGCAGGCGCGGGTCAAGAGCGCGTCGGCGCCGGTGGAGGAGGAGCGGCGGGGCCGCGACCCCGAGGACATGGAGCGGGAGGCCGCGCGGATCCGGGAGCAGGAGGCGGAGCTGACCGCCGCGCTCGAAGCCTCCGAACGGGCCCTGGAGGACACGGCCGCGCACCGGGCCGAGCTGGAGCGGTCCCTCGCCGACGAGGAGCGGCGGCTGCGGGACGCCGCGCGGGCCGTGGCCGACCGGCGCGAGGAGCTGGCCCGGCTGACCGGGCGGCTGGGCGCGGCCCGCTCCCGGGCGGGGGCCGCCCAGGCGGAGATCGACCGGCTCGTGGCCGCCCGCGACGGGGCGCGGTCCCGGGCGGAGGAGGCCCGCGAGGAGTACGAGGCGCTGGCCGAGCAGGTCGGCGGGCTGGAGGACCCCTCCTCGGAGGAGGGGGAGCACGAGACGGCGCGGGCCGGACTGGCGCAGGCCGAGGCCGCGCTGGCGGCGGCCCGGGAGGCCCGGACCTCCGCGGAACGCTCCCGCGCGGCCGTCTCGGCGCGGCGGGACGCGCTCGCGCTGGGGCTGCGGCGCAAGGACGGCACGGGGGCGCTGCTCGCGGTGCGCGAGCGGCTGGCGGGGGTACTGGGGCCGGCGGCGGAGCGGGTGTCGGTGGAGGCGGGGTACGAGGCCGCGGTGGCCGCGGCGCTTGGCTCCGCCGCGGACGCGGTGGCCGTGGCCTCCACGGGGGCGGCGGCCGGCGCCATCCGCCACCTGAGGCAGTCCGACGCGGGCCGCGCCACGTTCCTGATCGCCCCGGCCCCCGGCTCCTCGCCGGCTGTCGGCCCCGTGTCGGCCGTCGGCGCGGGCTCCGCCCCGGCCCTCGGCTCCGCCCCGGGTGTCGGCCTGGGCTCCATGCCGGCCGTCGGCTGCGCCCCGACCGTCGGCCCTGCCCCGGACCGCGATTCTGCTCCGGCCGTCGGCCCGTGCTCCGGCCAGGCCGCAGGCTCCGCCCCGGCCGTCGGCCCGGGCTCCGCCCCGGCCCTCGGCTCCGCCCCGGCCGTCGACTTCGGCCGGGACCCGGCAGTGGTGTCCGGCTCCTCGACTGCTGTCGGTGCCGTCCCCGGCTCGGTGTCCGCCGTGGTGGCGGTACCCGGCTCCGGGCAGGTTCCGGGGCAGGACCCGGGGCCCGATGCCGTGGTCCCGGGCTGTGCCGAGGTGTCCGGGCGGGCACCGGCCGGGGGAGGGTTCCCCCACCCCGCCGCTTCCCCGGAGCCGGCCGCCGCCGGGAGGGGGGTCCGGGCCGTGGCCGACCTCGCGCCGGCCGTGGCGGCGGACGCCGTGGCCGCCGTCGGCGGGGTCGCGGTGGTTCCGGCCGGGTACCGGCAGGCAGCCGCCCTGGTCCGCGGGGACGCCGAGGTGCTGCGGGCCCTGGCGTGGGTGCTGCGCGGGCACGTGGTCGTCGGGACGCTGGAGGAGGCCGAGGCCCTGGTCGCGGCGCACCCCGAGCTGGTCGCCGTGACCGCCGACGGGGACGTCCTCGGGGCGCGCCTCGCGCACGGCGGCTCCGCCGGGGCGCCCAGCCTCATCGAGGTGCAGGCCGCCGTGGACGAGGCGGGCGCCGAGCTGGAGCGGCTGGAGCGGGAGTGCGGGGAGCTGGCCGGCGCGGAGGAGGAGGCCCGGACGCGTCGGGCCGCCGCCGCGGCGCGCGTCGAGGAGCTCGGTGAGCTGCGGCGGGCCGGGGAACAGGCCCGCGCCGGGGTCGCGCAGCAGCTCGGCCGGCTGGCCGGACAGGCGAAGGCGGCCCTCGGGGAGGCCGAGCGCGCCTCCTCGGCGGTGGCCGTCGCCGAGGAGGCGCAGGAGCGTGCGCGGACCGACGTGGAGGAGTGCGCGCAGCGGCTCGCGGCCGTGGAGGAGATGCCGGTCGCGGAGGACCCCGACACCTCCGCGCGGGACCGCCTCGCCGCCGACGGGGCCAACGCGCGGCAGACCGAGATGGAGGCCCGCCTCCTGCTGCGTACCCACGAGGAGCGGGTGAAGGGACTCGCGGGGAGGGCGGACGCGCTCGACCGCGGGGCCAGGGCCGAGCGCGAGGCGCGGGCCCGCGCCGAGCGGCGCCGGCAGCGGATGCGGTACGAGGCCGGGGTCGCCCGGGCCGTCGCCGACGGGGCCCGCCAGCTGCTGGCGCACCTGAAGGTGTCCGTCGGCCGGGCGGAGCAGGAGCGCACGGCCGCCGAGCAGGCCAAGGGGCTGCGCGAGCGGGAGCTCGCCGAGGCCCGCGGCCGGGGCCGCGACCTCAAGGGCGAGCTCGACAAGCTCACCGACTCCGTGCACCGGGGCGAGGTGCTCGGCGCCGAGAAGCGGCTGCGCATCGAGCAGCTGGAGACCCGTGCCCTCGAGGAGCTCGGCGTGGAGCCGGCCGCGCTGGTGGCGGAGTACGGTCCCGACCAGCCGGTTCCCCCGTCCCCGCCCGCCGAGGGCGAGGTGCTCCCGGAGGACCCGGACCACCCCCGCAACCGGCCCGGCCCCTTCGACCGGGCCCGGCAGGAGAAGCGGCTCAAGGCCGCCGAGCGCGCCTACCAGCAGCTCGGCAAGGTCAACCCGCTGGCGCTGGAGGAGTTCGCGGCCCTGGAGGAGCGCCACCAGTTCCTCAGCGAGCAACTGGGGGACCTGAGGAAGACGCGTGCCGACCTCCTTCAAGTGGTGAAGGAGGTGGACCAGCGGGTCGAGCAGGTCTTCACGGAGGCCTACCGGGACACCGCGCGCGAGTTCGAGGGCGTGTTCTCGCGGCTGTTCCCCGGCGGTGAGGGCCGCCTGGTGCTCACCGACCCCGAGGACATGCTGGCCACCGGCGTGGACGTGGAGGCCCGCCCGCCGGGCAAGAAGGTCAGACGGCTGTCCCTGCTGTCCGGCGGCGAGCGCTCCCTGACGGCCGTGGCACTGCTGGTATCCATCTTCAAGGCGCGGCCCAGCCCGTTCTACGTGATGGACGAGGTCGAGGCCGCCCTGGACGACACCAACCTCCAGCGGCTGATCCGGATCATGGAGGAGCTCCAGGAGAGCTCGCAGCTGATCGTGATCACCCATCAGAAGCGGACCATGGAGGTCGCGGACGCCCTCTACGGGGTCTCGATGCAGGGCGACGGGGTGTCGAAGGTGATCAGCCAGCGGCTCCGCTGAAGGTTGATCATTTAAGAAGTGAAGTCAAAGTTGGGATTTTGAAGGTAACCCGACCTTCACGTGAACTATTGACTTCAGGAAATGAACACATAAGCTCTGGGCTGTCTCCCGGCTCCCGGTGGTGCCCGATCTTGACCTGTGCGCCACTAGGAGAACGGACAGAACCCCCCACGGAGCACACCTTGACCAGCAGCACAGCGAAGCCGGCGTCGGGCGGCGGAAACGCGCCCCACTCCGCCCACCCCGACCACCTCGGGCACGTCATCTTCATCGCCGCGGCCGCCGCGATGGGCGGCTTCCTCTTCGGATACGACAGCTCCGTGATCAACGGTGCCGTCGTCGCCATCCGCGAACGCTTCGACGTCGGCCCGGCCGTGCTCGCCCAGGTGATCGCCGCCGCACTGATCGGCTGTGCCATCGGCGCCGCCACCGCGGGCCGGCTCGCCGACCGGCTCGGCCGCATCCGCTGCATGCAGATCGCCGCCGTCCTCTTCACCGCGAGCGCCGTCGGCTCGGCCCTGCCCTTCGCCCTCTGGGACCTCGCCGTCTGGCGCGTGATCGGCGGCTTCGGCATCGGCATGGCCTCCGTCATCGGCCCCGCCTACATCGCGGAGGTCTCCCCGGCCGCCTACCGCGGCCGGCTCGCCTCCTTCCAGCAGGCCGCCATCGTCATCGGCATCGCCGTCTCGCAGCTGGTCAACTGGGGCATCCTCAACCTCGCCGACGGCGACCAGCGCGGCGTGATCGGCGGGCTCGAGGCCTGGCAGTGGATGCTCGGCGTGATGGTCGTCCCCGCCGTGCTCTACGGACTGATGTCCTTCGTCATCCCGGAGTCCCCGCGCTTCCTGGTCTCCGTCGGCCGCAACGCCGAGGCCCGCAAGGTGCTCGCCGAGGTCGAGGGCTCCCACGTCGACCTCGACGCGCGCGTCGCCGAGATCGAGACGGCCATGCACTCCGAGCAGAAGTCCACCTTCAAGGACCTGCTCGGCGGCCGCTTCGGCCTGCTGCCCATCGTCTGGATCGGCATCGGCCTCTCGGTCTTCCAGCAGCTCGTCGGCATCAACGTGATCTTCTACTACAGCTCCTCGCTGTGGCAGTCCGTCGGCATCGACCCGACCAGCTCGTTCCTGTACTCCTTCACCACGTCGATCATCAACATCATCGGCACCGTGATCGCGATGATCTTCGTCGACCGGCTCGGCCGCAAGCCGCTCGCGCTGATCGGCTCGGTGGGCATGGCGGTCTCCCTGGGCCTGTGCGCGTGGGCGTTCTCGTACAAGACCGAGACCGGCGGCGAGATCTCCATGCCCGAGACCCAGGGCACGATCGCGCTGATCGCCGCGCACTCCTTCGTCCTCTTCTTCGCCCTGTCCTGGGGCGTGGTGGTCTGGGTGCTGCTCGGCGAGATGTTCCCCAACCGCATCCGGGCCGCCGCGCTCGGCGTGGCCGCCTCGGCCCAGTGGATCGCCAACTGGGTGATCACCGTCACCTTCCCGTCGCTGGCCGCCTGGAACCTCTCCGGCGCCTACGTCATCTACACCGTCTTCGCCGTGCTCTCGATCCCCTTCATCCTCAAGTGGGTGCCGGAGACCAAGGGCAAGGCGTTGGAGGAGATGGGGTAACCACCCCCGCCACCACCCCTCTCCTCCGTGGTGCTGCCCCGGTTCAGTCCCTGAGCCGGGGCAGCACCCTTTCGCACAGCAGCCGCAGGCTGCGCCACCCCTCCTCCAGGGGCATCCCGCCGCACAGCGGGTGCAGCACCAGGTTTCCCGCCTCGCCCGCCTCCCGGGCGAAGTCCACCGCCTCCTCCGGCGAGAGGATCCGGTAGACCCCCTCGGCCCGCAGCTCCTCGACCGTGCGGGCGCCGGAGCGGACGGCCGAGCGGATGTCCTTGGACTGCCAGGCGGCGTACGCCCCGGCCTCGTGCAGGAAGTGCTCCCCGTACCGCGCCCACGCCCGGTCGGGGTCCTCGGCGACGTGCAGCAGGGGGGTCCGCTCCGCCGGCATCATGCAGAAGCCCTCGGTGCCGTACTCGGCGAGCCGCTCCCGGTAGTACGCCTCCAGCTCCGGCAGGTGCGCGCTCGGGAAGAAGGGCAGGCCCAGCCGGGCCGCCCGCCGCGCGGCCGCCTTCGAACTCCCGCCCACCAGCAGCATCGGGTGCGGCTGCGTGAACGGCACCGGGGTCACCTTCACCGTGCGGCCGCGGAACTCGAAGGGCTCGCCGGTCCAGGCCTTGAGCAGGGTCTCCAGGAGCTCGTCCTGGAGCCGGCCGCGCCGGCCCCACTCCACCCCGTGCTGCTCGTACTCCTCGGGCCGGTAGCCGATGCCCGCCACCGTCACCAGTCGGCCGCCGCCGATCAGGTCCAGGACGGCGATGTCCTCGGCCACCTTCAGCGGGTCGTGCAGCGGGCCGATGATCGCCGAGACCGTGACCGCGATCCGCCGGGTGGCGCCGAGCACCGCGCCCGCGAAGGCGAAGGGGGAGGGCAGCCAGTGGTTGTCCGTGCCGTGGTGCTCCTCGGTCTGGACGGTGTCGATCCCGTGCCCGTCGGCGTAGCGTGCCATCTCCACCGCCGCCTGGTAGCGGGCGGCGAGGCTCTCGGGCGTGCCGTTCGGGTCGACGAGGTTGAAGCGGGCCACGGTGACGGGCATGGAGGGGTTCCCCTTCGCCGGATGCGGTCGGTCGGGCGAGGGGAGGTTAACTGACGGAGCGTCAGCCGGACAGGGTTTCCGCGGGCTCGCGGCCTTCGGCGGGCTCCGACTCGGCCGGGGCGGGCGCGGCGTCGCGCGGCAGGACGGCGTACAGCGCGGCGGAGGTGAGGATGCCGGCCACCCAGCCCAGCCCGTTCTCCCCGATCCAGGTCCCGGCGAGCGGCCCGGTGAACCAGTCCACCTTCGTGAACAGCGTGCCCACCACCAGCGCCAGCGCCCAGGCCGTCATCGCCTGCCAGGCGAAGCCGCCCCGGTACCAGTAGGCGCTGGTGGGCGTGGTGTCCAGCAGGGCGGGGCCGTCGTAGGAGGTCCGGCGCAGCATGTCCACGCCGAAGACCCCGATCCACGCCGAGAAGGCCACGGCCAGCAGGGTCAGGAAGGAGATGAAGGAGCCGAAGAAGCTGGTCGCGACCACCATCAGCAGGAAGCCGAAGACCAGGCTGATGACCGCGTTGACGCTGACCGCCCAGGCCCGCGGCACCTTGATGCCGAGGGTCTGCGCGGTGAAGCCGGCGGAGTACATCGACATCGAGTTGATCAGCAGCATGCCGAGGAGGGCGATCAGCAGGTACGGGACCGCGATCCAGGTCGGCAGCAGCTCGCCGATGAAGGAGACCGGGTCCTGCGCGCTGGCCAGGTCCGGGGTGCCGACAGCCATCACCGCGCCCATCAGCACCATCGGCAGCACGACCACGCCCGCGCCGCCGATCGTGGCCCCGACCACGCCCTTCGCGGAGGCCGTACGGGGCAGGTAGCGGGTGAAGTCGGGGCCGGACGGCACCCAGCTGATGCCGCCGGCCGCGATGGTGCCGATGCCCGCGACCATCATCGCCGTGGAGCCGGCCGGCTTGCCGAGGACGGTGGACCAGTCGGTGGTGAGGACCAGGTAGCCGAGCACGAGGACGCTGAAGGCGCCGAAGAGGTACGTCGACCAGGTCGAGCAGACCCGCAGCGCGTTGATCCCGAGCCCGGACACCACGAAGGTGCAGCCCACGAAGAACAGCAGGGTGACGACGATCAGGGCGGTGTTGCCCTTCACGCCGAAGAGGAGGTCGAGCACGGTCAGGATCGCGTAGGCGCCGCTGACCGCGTTGATCGTCTCCCAGCCCCAGCGGGCCACCCAGATCAGCGCCCCCGGGAAGAGGTTGCCGCGCTGGCCGAAGACGGCCCGCGAGAGCGCCATGCCGGGGGCGCCGCCGCGCTTGCCGGCGATCGAGATCAGCCCGACGAGCCCGTACGAGACGACCGGCGCGGCCACCGCGACGACCAGCACCTGCCAGATGTTGAGCTTGTTGAAGATGACCAGCCCCGCGCCCATGGTGAGCAACAGCACGCTGATGTTCGCGGCGACCCAGGTGGGCACGAGCCCGCGGACCCGGCCGCCGCGCTCGCCGTCCGGTACGGGCTCCAGACCCCGGGTCTCGACGGCGCCGTCGGCGGCGGTCTGTTCGGCAGGCATGCGTACTCCGTGGAAGCGGGGCTGGGAACAATCCGCCCATCATCGTAGATGTGGCGTTAAGACCACAAATGGCGGATCGCTGCCGGGTGGGAACGTCCAAGGTCCGGGGCCCAGGGCGCGCCGTGGCCGATACTGGGGGCGTTATGGAAATCCTGATCCTTGCTGTAGTCATCGCCCTGGTCGCGGTCGGCGTGATCAGCGGGCTCGTGGTCAGCAGCCGCAAGAAGAAGCAGCTGCCCCCCACGGCGCCGCCGAGCACGCCGACCATCACTGCCCCGCCTGCCGAACCGCAGGTGGGGGAGGACGCCGTAGAGACGGCGGAAGAGCCGCGCCGCACCATCGAGGAGGTCGTACTCCCGGAGGCGGAGGCCGAGGCTCCGGTCGAGGCGCCGGCTGCGGAGCCCGAGGCCCCGGCCGCGCCCGAGATCGAGGTGCCCGAGCCGACGGCCGGCCGCCTGGTCCGGCTGCGCGCCCGGCTCGCCCGGTCGCAGAACTCCCTCGGCAAGGGCCTGCTCACGCTGCTCTCGCGCGAGCACCTCGACGAGGACACCTGGGAGGAGATCGAGGAGACCCTCCTCATCGCCGACGTCGGCGTCGCGCCCACCCAGGAGCTGGTGGAGCGGCTGCGCGAGCGGGTCAAGGTGCTGGGCACCCGGACCCCCGCCGAGCTGCGCGCCCTGCTGAAGGAGGAGCTGGTCGCCCTCGTCGGCACCGACTTCGACCGTGCCGTGAAGACCGAGAGCGGCGTCGACACCCCGGCGGTCGTGATGGTCGTCGGCGTCAACGGCACCGGCAAGACCACCACCACCGGCAAGCTCGCCCGGGTGCTCGTCGCCGACGGCCGCAGCGTGGTCCTCGGCGCCGCCGACACCTTCCGCGCCGCCGCCGCCGACCAGCTCCAGACCTGGGGCGAGCGCGTCGGCGCCCGTACCGTACGCGGCCCCGAGGGCGGCGACCCCGCCTCGATCGCCTTCGACGCGGTCAAGGAGGGCATCGCCGAGGGCGCGGACGTCGTGCTCATCGACACCGCCGGCCGCCTGCACACCAAGACCGGCCTCATGGACGAGCTCGGCAAGGTCAAGCGCGTCGTGGAGAAGCACGGCCCGCTGGACGAGGTCCTGCTGGTCCTCGACGCCACCACCGGCCAGAACGGTCTGACCCAGGCGCGCGTGTTCGCCGAGGTCGTGGACATCACCGGCATCGTGCTGACCAAGCTCGACGGCACCGCCAAGGGCGGCATCGTCGTCGCCGTCCAGCGGGAGCTGGGCGTCCCGGTCAAGCTCGTCGGCCTCGGTGAGGGCGCGGACGACCTGGCCCCCTTCGAGCCCGAGGCGTTCGTGGACGCCCTGATCGGCGACTGAGCGGCCCGGCCCGCCCCGCAGACGAGTGCCCCCGCGTCCCGGTCCTCCGGGCGCGGGGGCACTGCTCTGTGCGCGAGGGCGCGGGCCGCGGCGGTGCGGGTGTGCGGGTGTGCGGTCAGTGGCGGAAGCGGTGGCACGTGTACGCGAGGGTGCCCAGCAGCAGCCGCGCCTGCGGGGGCCCGCCCGCGCAGTCCAGCGCGGGCGGGCGCAGCCAGACGGCCGGGCCGAGGCCCGCGTGGTCGGAGGGCGGGGCCGTCAGGAAGGTGCCGTGGCCCAGGGCGCGCAGGTCCAGGTCCGCGTCGTCCCAGCCCATCCGGTACAGCAGCTCGGGCAGCTCGGCCGCCGCGCCGGGGGCCACGAAGAACTGCGCCCGGCCGTCCGGGGTCGCCGTCACCGGCCCCAGCGGCAGGCCCATCCGCTCCATGCGGACCAGGGCGCGCCGACCGGCCTCGGCGGAGACCTCGATCACGTCGAAGGTGCGGCCGACCGGGAGCAGGATCGCCGCGCCCGGGTACTCGCCCCAGATCCCGGTGACCTCGTCCAGGGTGGCGCCCCCCGGGACGGTGGGGGCGAAGTCCAGCGGATGCGCCCCGGGAGCGGGGCAGTCCGCGCGGCCGCAGGAGCAGGAGCAGGCGCGGGCCGGAGCCGCGGCGCGGGCGCCGGGGACCGCGTCCCAGCCCCAGAGGCCGGTGTACTCCGCCACCGTCGTGCACTCCGAGGTACGGCCGCGGCGCCGGACGCCGGAACGGAATTCCTTGGTGCCGCGGCTGCCGCCGATCGTGAAGCCCATGCCCATGCCCCCTCCAACGGGTTGGACGCGCCGGTGGTTACGACGTCGGCGAGACCTGTCGGGGGTCGGGCGGAGCACACTGTCCACCGGAGCCGCCCGGCGCACTCCCCGCCGCGCGCGCCCCCGGTGTGCTCCCGTCCAACCGTTCCGTTTCGCCTTCCTGTCAAGTGAATCGCGCCTGGCCGGTGGCGAGTTCATTCGAAGGGGTGGCGAATGGTGGCGTTTCTGGAATCAACCTCGCCGACGGGGTGATCGTAGGATTACTTTCGGTTCACGAACCCCGGAAGCGGGCCCATCCGTGGGTATGCCGGAGGCAATGTGTGGAGGACCTGTGAAGGTCCCAGGCGGCAGGGGCCGCCCCGGCCAGGGTTTCGTGTGAAGAGGCGATCCGGATGGGGGCGTTCCAGTGGGCGGCAGCGGCGCAAGCGGAACGAGTGGCGAGGCGGCCGGCCGCAATGAACAGCTGACCTCGTGGTTCGTCCGCAGCGGCTGGTCCAAGGGCGAGCTCGCCCGTCAGGTCAACCGCCGGGCCCGCCAGATGGGCGCCCACCACATCAGCACCGACACCTCCCGTGTGCGCCGCTGGCTCGACGGCGAGCAGCCCCGCGAACCCGTGCCGCGCATCCTCTCGGAACTCTTCTCCGAACGCTTCGGCGCCGTCGTCGCCATCGAACAGCTCGGCCTGCGCAGCGCCCACCAGACCCCTTCCGTCTCCGGGGTCGACCTGCCCTGGACGGGCCCCCAGACCGTGGAGCTGCTCAGCGAGTTCTCCCGCAGCGACCTGATGCTGGCCCGCCGCGGCTTCCTCGGGACCTCCCTCGCCCTCTCCGCCGGCCCCGCCCTCATCGAGCCCATGCAGCGCTGGCTCGTCCCGATGCCGGCCGCCGCCGACCCCGTGCCGCGCGACGGGGGAGCCCCGTCCGGGCACCGGCCGCCCCGCCTCTCCGGACCCGAGCTCGACCTCCTCGAGGCCACCACGGTGATGTTCCGCCAGTGGGACGCCCAGTGCGGCGGCGGACTGCGCCGCAAGGCCGTCGTCGGGCAGCTCCACGAGGTCACCGACCTGCTCCAGGAGAACCACCCGGCCCCCGTCATGAAGCGGCTCTTCAAGGTGGCCGCCCAACTCGCCGAACTCGCCGGCTGGATGAGCTACGACATCGGCCTGCACCCCACCGCCCAGAAGTACTTCGTCCTCGCGCTGCACGCCGCGAAGGAGGCCGGGGACAAGCCGCTGGGCTCGTACATCCTCTCCAACATGAGCCGCCAGATGATCCACCTCGGCCGCCCCGAGGACGCCCTGGAGCTCATCCACCTCGCCCAGTACGGCAGCCGCGACTGCGCCGGGCCGCGGACCCAGGCCATGCTCTACGCGATGGAGGCCCGCGCCTACGCCAACATGGGCCAGCCCAGCCGCTGCAAGCGGGCCGTGCGCATGGCCGAGGACACCTTCGGCGACGTCGGGCTCGGCGGCGAACCGGAACCCGACTGGATCGGCTTCTTCTCCGAGGCCGAACTCAACGGCGAGAACTCCCACTCCTACCGGGACCTGGCCTACGTCGCCGGACGCAGCCCCACCTACGCCTCCCTCGCCGAACCCGTGATGGAGAAGGCCGTCGAGCTCTTCGCCAAGGACGAGGTCCACCAGCGCTCCTACGCCCTCAACCTCATCGGCATGGCCACCGTCCACCTGCTCCAGCGCGAACCCGAGCAGGCGACCGTCCTCGTCGACCAGGCCCTCGACGTGGCGCGAAAGGTGCGCTCCGAGCGGGTGAACACCCGGCTCCGCAAGACCGTGGACACCGCCGCCCGTGAATACGGCGACGTCGCCGAGGTGGTCCGGCTGACCGACCTGCTCGCCTCCCGCCTCCCCGAGGCCGCCGAGGCCGTCTGAGCCGCCCGGCGGCCCGGGCGCGCGCCTGACGCGCGCCCGAGCCCCGCCCGACCCTCACCTGACACGGACCGGACCCGTACCTCACCGGTTCATTCAGGCGTAACAAGCCCGACCTCTTCGTCATCGGAGCGAAACACCGAGCGGCGCCGCCGGAAACCGGCCTGCGCGAACCTCAGGGCCAATAACCGGCCAGACCCTGCGCCGCCGCTCAGGTACCCCGACGATCGCCCGCACGCGAACGTACCGACGACGAGGAGACGCCGATGGCTCCAGCCATCACGACCCTCGCAGCAGACACCCCGACCCTGTCTGCCGCGAACACCGGGTTCATGCTCATCTGCTCCGCCCTGGTCATGCTGATGACCCCGGGACTCGCCTTCTTCTACGGAGGCATGGTCCGCGTCAAGAGCAGCCTCAACATGCTGATGATGAGCTTCGTCAGCCTCGGGATCGTCACGATCCTGTGGGTGCTCTTCGGCTTCAGCCTCGCCTTCGGCACCGACTCCGGCTCCGTCATCGGCTGGAACTCCGACTACGTCGGCCTCAGCGGCATCGGCATCACCGAGCTCTGGGACGGCTACACCATCCCGGTCTACGTCTTCGCCGTGTTCCAGCTGATGTTCGCGGTCATCACCCCCGCCCTGATCAGCGGCGCCCTCGCCGACCGCGTCAAGTTCAGCGCCTGGGTGCTCTTCACCGCCCTGTGGGTGACCGTCGTCTACTTCCCCGTCGCCCACTGGGTGTGGGGCGCCGGCGGCTGGCTCTTCGAGCTCGGCGTCATCGACTTCGCCGGCGGCACCGCCGTCCACATCAACGCCGGCGCCGCCGCCTTCGGCGTCATCCTGGTCATCGGCAAGCGCGTCGGCTTCAAGAAGGACCCGATGCGCCCGCACAGCCTCCCCCTCGTGATGCTCGGCGCCGGCCTGCTCTGGTTCGGCTGGTTCGGCTTCAACGCCGGCTCCTGGCTCGGCAACGACGACGGCGTTGGCGCCGTCATGTTCGTCAACACCCAGGTCGCCACCGCCGCCGCCATGCTCGCCTGGCTGGGCTACGAGAAGCTGCGCCACGGCTCCTTCACCACCCTCGGCGCCGCCTCCGGCGCGGTCGCCGGCCTCGTCGCCATCACCCCCGCCGGGGGCTCCGTCAGCCCGCTCGGCGCGATCGCCGTGGGCGCCATCGCCGGCGTGCTGTGCGCCATGGCCGTCGGCCTCAAGTACCGGTTCGGCTACGACGACTCCCTCGACGTGGTCGGCGTCCACCTCGTCGGCGGCGTCGCGGGCTCCCTCCTCGTCGGCCTCTTCGCCACCGGCGGCGTCCAGTCCGACGCCAAGGGCCTCTTCTACGGCGGCGGCTTCGAGCAGCTCGGCAAGCAGGCCGTCGGTGTCTTCTCCGTCCTCGCCTACTCCCTCGTCGTATCGGCGATCATGGCCTTCCTCCTCGACAAGACCATCGGGATGCGGGTCGCCGAGGACGTCGAGGTCTCCGGCATCGACCAGGCCGAGCACGCCGAGACCGCCTACGACTTCAGCGGCGCCGGCGGCGGGATCTCCGCGCGCGGCACCGCCTCCCACGCCCCCGTGGCCGCAGCCAACAAGAAGGTCGACGCATGAAGCTGATCACCGCGATCGTCAAGCCCTACAAGCTCGACGACATCAAGGAGGCCCTCCACGCCTTCGGCATCCAGGGCCTGACCGTCTCGGAGGCCAGCGGATACGGCCGCCAGCGCGGCCACACGGAGGTCTACCGCGGCGCCGAGTACACGGTGGACCTCGTACCGAAGATCCGCATCGAGGTCCTCGCCGACGACGACGAGGCCGAGGAGCTCATCAACGTCATCGTCAGCGCCGCCCGCACCGAGAAGATCGGCGACGGCAAGGTGTGGAGCGTCCCCGTGGACTCCGTCGTCCGGGTCCGCACCGGCGAGCGCGGCA
Source organism: Streptomyces sp. NPDC001373 (assembly GCF_042895815.1). NCBI lineage: Bacteria > Bacillati > Actinomycetota > Actinomycetes > Kitasatosporales > Streptomycetaceae > Streptomyces > Streptomyces sp. NPDC001373. The sequence continues at coordinate 168,813 of NZ_JBIAWQ010000001.1, read as the reverse complement.
CCGACGCCCTCTAGCGGACGGGAGCCCCCGGGTGACGAGCGCCGAAGCGACCACGCAGGACCCCACCGGCTCGGGACCCGGCGGATACGCCGCGGCCCGGCTGCGACTCCTCGGGGAGGAGTCGCGGTCCGGGCCGTCACGGCGTTCCGCCCTCTCCGCCCTGACCGACCAGTGGCTGAACGACGGGTTCACGACCGCCGCGCAGGAGACCGGCGTACGGGGCGCGGCCCTGGTCGCCGTCGGCGGCTACGGCCGCGGGGAACTCTCCCCGCGCAGCGACCTCGACCTGCTCCTGCTCCATGACGGCAAGGCCCGCCCCCAGGCTCTGGCCGCCCTCGCCGACCGCCTCTGGTACCCCGTCTGGGACCTCGGGCTGGCCCTCGACCACTCCGTACGGACCCCCGCCGAGGCCCGCAAGGTCGCCGCCGAGGACCTCAAGGCCCACCTCGGGCTGCTCGACGCCCGGCTCGTCGCGGGCGACGCCGGACTCCTCGCCGGACTGCGCACCTCGGTGCTCGCCGACTGGCGCAACCAGGCCCCCCGGCGGCTGCCCCAGCTGCACGCCCTGTGCCGGGAGCGCGCCGAACGGGCCGGGGAGCTGCGGTTCCTGCTGGAGCCCGACCTCAAGGAGGCGCGGGGCGGGATCCGGGACGCCACCGCGCTGCGGGCCGTCGCCGCGTCCTGGCTGGCCGACGCCCCGCGCGAGGGGCTCGACGGGGCCCGGCGCCGGCTGCTGGACGCGCGGGACGCCCTGCACCTGGTCACCGGCCGCGCCACCGACCGGCTCGCCCTCCAGGAACAGCCCCAGGTCGCCGCCCGGCTGGGGCTCCTCGACGCGGACGCCCTGCTGCGCGAGGTCTACGAGGCCGCCCGCGTCGTCGCCTACGCCGGCGACGTCACCTGGCGGGAGGTCGGACGGGTCCTGCGGGCCCGGGCCGCCCGGCCCCGGCTGCGCGGGCTGCTGGGCACCCGGGGCGCGGCGGCCGCCGCCGAACGGGCGCCGCTGGCCGAGGGGGTCGTGGAGTCCGACGGGGAGGCCGTCCTGGCGCTCGCCGCCCGACCCGAACGGGACCCCGTCCTGCCCCTGCGGTTCGGGGCGGCCGCCGCCCAGGCCGGACTGCCCGTCTCGCTGCACGCCGTCCGCCGGCTCGCGGCCCAGGCCCGGCCGCTGCCCGTGCCCTGGCCCGCCGAGGCGCGGGAGCAGCTGCTGACCCTGCTGGGCGCGGGGGAGCCGATGGTGGGGGTGTGGGAGGCGCTGGAGGCCGAGGGCCTGATCAGCCGGCTGCTGCCCGACTGGGAACGGGTGCGCTGCCGCCCCCAGCACAACCCCGTCCACACCTGGACGGTGGACCGGCACCTGATCGAGACGGCCGTCCGGGCCTCGGCGCTGACCCGCCGGGTGGGCCGGCCCGACCTGCTGCTGACGGCGGCCCTCCTGCACGACATCGGCAAGGGCTGGCCCGGCGACCACTCCGTCGTCGGCGAGACCATCGCGCGCGACATGGCCGCACGGGTCGGCTTCGACGCCGAGGACACCGCCGTACTGGGCACGCTCGTACGCCACCACCTGCTGCTGGTGGACACCGCGACCCGGCGGGACCTCGACGACCCCGCCACCGTCACCGCGGTGGCGCGCGCCGTCGGCTCGACCGCCACCCTGGAGGTCCTGCACGCCCTGACCGAGGCCGACGCCCTCGCGACCGGGCCCGCCGCCTGGAGCACCTGGCGCGGCTCCCTGGTGGCCGACCTCGTGCGGCGGGTCGCCGCCGTGCTGAGCGGGGCCCCGGCGGCCGACCCGCAGCCGGAGCGGCCCACCGCGGAGCAGGAGCGCCTGGCCCTGGAGGCGCTGCGCACCGGGGAGCCGGTGCTCACCCTGCACGCCCGGCAGGAGGAGGACGACGCCGTCGGGGCCGAGCTGGCCGTGGCCGTCCCGGACCAGCCCGGGGTGCTCCCGGCCGTGGCCGGGGTGCTGGCGCTGCACCGGCTGACGGTGCGGGCGGCGGACCTGCGCTTCCTGGAGCTGCCCGAACACCTGGGCGAGGTGCTGGTGCTGCGGTGGCGGGTGGCGGCGGAGTACGGGACACTGCCGCAGGCGGCCCGGCTGCGGACCGACCTGGTACGGGCGCTGGACGGCTCGCTGGACGTCCCGGCCAAGCTGGCCGGCCGCGAGGCGGCGTACCCGCGCCGGCGGGGGGTGGTCCCCCCGCCGCCCCGCGTCACCGCGGTCCCGGACGTCTCCCCCCTGGCCACCGTCCTGGAAGTCCGCGCCCCCGATGCGGTGGGCCTGCTGCACCGCATCGGCCGCGCCCTGGAGGAGGGCGGCGTCCGGGTGCGCAGCGCCCATGTCTCCACGCTGGGCGCGAACGCCGTGGACACCGTCTACGTGGTCGACCCGGACGGCAAGCCCCTCCCGCCGGCGGAGGCGGCCGCCCTGGCCGTGCGGATCCAGTCGGCCCTGTCGTAGCCGCTGCGCGCGGCGGGAACCCGGCCCCGCCCCCGGGGGGTGGCGGGGCCGGATACCCTGGGGGACGACCACCACGCCCCCGACCCGAGGAATCGCGACCACCGTGTTCGATACGCTTTCCGACCGCCTCAGCGCGACCTTCAAGTCCCTCCGGGGCAAAGGCCGCCTCTCCGAGCAGGACATCGACGCTGCGGCGCGGGAAATCCGTATCGCCCTCCTCGAGGCCGACGTCGCGCTCCCGGTCGTCCGCTCCTTCATCGCGAACGTCAAGGAAAGGGCCCGCGGCGAGGAGGTCAGCAAGGCGCTGAACCCCGGCCAGCAGGTCCTCAAGATCGTCAACGACGAGCTGGTCTCCATCCTCGGCGGAGAGACCCGCCGCCTGCGGTTCGCCAAGACCGCGCCCACCGTGATCATGCTGGCCGGTCTCCAGGGTGCCGGTAAGACCACCCTCGCCGGAAAGCTCGGCCTCTGGCTCAAGGGGCAGGGCCACTCCCCGCTCCTCGTCGCCTGCGACCTCCAGCGCCCCAACGCCGTCAACCAGCTCAGCGTCGTCGCCGAGCGGGCCGGCGTGGCCGTCTACGCCCCCGCCCCCGGCAACGGCGTCGGCGACCCGGTCCAGGTCGCCAAGGACTCGATCGAGTACGCGCGCACCAAGCAGTACGACATCGTCATCGTCGACACCGCCGGCCGCCTCGGCATCGACGCCGAGCTGATGCAGCAGGCCGCGGACATCCGCGACGCCGTCAGCCCCGACGAGATCCTCTTCGTCGTCGACGCCATGATCGGCCAGGACGCGGTCAACACCGCCGAGGCCTTCCGCGACGGCGTCGGCTTCGACGGCGTCGTGCTCTCCAAGCTGGACGGCGACGCGCGCGGCGGTGCCGCGCTCTCCATCGCGCACGTCACCGGCAAGCAGATCATGTTCGCCTCGAACGGCGAGAAGCTCGACGACTTCGACGCCTTCCACCCGGACCGCATGGCGGGCCGGATCCTCGACATGGGTGACATGCTCACCCTCATCGAGCAGGCCGAGAAGACCTTCTCGCAGGCCGAGGCCGAGAAGATGGCGGCCAAGCTCGCCAAGGGCCCCAAGGAGTTCACGCTCGACGACTTCCTGGCCCAGATGGAGCAGGTCCGCAAGATGGGCTCCATCTCCAAGCTCCTCGGCATGCTGCCGGGCATGGGCCAGATCAAGGAACAGATCAACAACATCGACGAGCGCGACGTGGACCGCACCGCCGCGATCATCAAGTCGATGACCCCGGCCGAGCGCCAGGACCCGACGATCATCAACGGCTCGCGCCGCGCCCGTATCGCCAAGGGCTCCGGCGTCGAGGTCAGCGCGGTCAAGAACCTCGTCGAGCGGTTCTTCGACGCCCGCAAGATGATGTCCCGCATGGCCCAGGGCGGCGGCATGCCGGGCATGCCCGGCATCCCCGGGATGGGCGGCGGCCCCGGCCGGCAGAAGAAGCAGGTCAAGCAGGCCAAGGGCAAGCGCAAGAGCGGCAACCCGATGAAGCGCAAGGAAGAGGAGGCCGCGGCCGCGGCCCGGCGCGAGCAGGGCGCCCAGCCCGCCCTCCCCGCCGCCGGCGGCAACCCGTTCGGGCTCCCGGCGGGCGGCGGCCAGCCCGGCCAGGACTTCGACCTGCCGGACGAGTTCAAGAAGTTCATGAAGTAGCGGTCCGTACGGCCAGGGGCCCCGTGGTGCACGCACCGCGGGGCCCTTCCCGTTCCCCTTCCGCTGGGCGGGCACGGGGGTGCCGCGTCGCTTAGGGTCGGCCGGGGGGACGGCATAAGGAGGCGCCCCCGTGCCCAGCCCCACCCCCGTACCGCCGCGCGACCGGGCCGACACCCCCTGGCGCTCGGAGGGCGCCCCGCCCGGCCCGCCGCCCCGCAGGAGGCCGCCCGGCGGCTGGCGCGGGCTGATCCTCGCCGCCCTGATCGTCTACCTGATCGCCAACGTCGTGCTGTCCTTCTTCAACGAGGGCGACGGGCCGACGATCTCGTACACCGAGTTCAGCAGGCAGGTCGCCGACGGCAACGTCGAGAAGATCTACTCCAAGGGCGACGCCATCCAGGGCGAGCTGAAGGCCAAGCAGCCCGTCCCCGGCGGCGAGGGCGACTACACCAAGTTCGTCACCCAGCGCCCCGCCTTCGCCGACGACCAGCTGTGGGCCGGCCTCACCTCCAAGGGCGTCACCGTCACCGCCTCCCCGGTGGTCGAGCAGCGCAGCTTTCTGGCCAACCTGCTGTTCTCCCTCGCCCCGATGCTGATCCTGGTGGCCCTGTGGCTGCTCATCGCCCGCCGGATGGGCTCCGCCCTGGGCGGACCCGGCGGGTTCGGCCGCAAGGCGCCGCCCAGGCCCGTCGAGCTGGAGGGCCCCGGACGCACCACCTTCGAGGACGTGGCCGGGATCGACGAGGTCAAGGGCGAGCTCAGCGAGGTCGTGGACTTCCTGAAGAACCCCGCGCAGTACCACCGGCTGGGCGCCCGCATGCCCGGCGGCGTGCTGCTCGCCGGCCCGCCCGGCACCGGCAAGACCCTGCTGGCCCGCGCCGTCGCGGGCGAGGCCGGGGTGCCGTTCTTCTCCGCGTCCGCCTCCGAGTTCATCGAGATGATCGTCGGCGTCGGCGCCTCCCGCGTGCGCGAGCTGTTCGCCGAGGCCCGCAAGGTGGCCCCGGCGATCATCTTCATCGACGAGATCGACACCATCGGGAGGGTCCGCGGCGGCTCCGCCGCCATGGGCGGCCACGACGAGCGCGAGCAGACCCTCAACCAGATCCTCACCGAGATGGACGGCTTCTCCGGCTCCGAGGGCGTGGTCGTGGTGGCCGCCACCAACCGCGCCGACGTCCTCGACCCCGCCCTGACCCGCCCCGGCCGCTTCGACCGCACGGTCGTCGTCGCCCCGCCCGACAAGGCCGGCCGCGAGGCGATCCTGCGCATCCACACCCGCGAGATCCCCCTCGCGGCCGGCGTGGACCTGGCCCAGGTCGCCCGCACCACCCCCGGGATGACCGGCGCCGAGCTCGCCAACCTCGCCAACGAGGCCGCCCTGCTGGCCGTCAGGCGCCGACAGGACGCGGTCACCCAGGCCGACCTCTCCGACGCCCTGGAGAAGGTCCAGCTCGGCGCCGAGCGCCCCCTCGTGATGCCGGAGGAGGAGCGCCGCCGCACGGCATACCACGAGAGCGGCCACGCCCTGCTGGGCATGCTCCAGCCGGGTGCCGACCCCGTCCGCAAGATCACCATCGTGCCGCGCGGCCGCGCGCTCGGCGTCACCCTCTCCACCCCCGACGCCGACCGCTACGCGTACACCGAGCCCTACCTGCGGGGCCGGATCATCGGCGCGCTCGGGGGCATGGCCGCCGAACACGTCGTCTACGACGTCATCACCACGGGCGCCGAGAGCGACCTCGAACAGGTCACCAACCTCGCCCGCGGCATGGTCGGCCGCTGGGGCATGAGCGAGCGCGTCGGCCGCCTGACCGCGATTCCGTCCGACGGCCAGGGCCCCTACGGCCTGACCGCCGCCCCCGCCACCCTCGACGCCGTGGACCACGAGATGCGGCGGATCGTGGACGAGTGCTACGAGGAGGCCTGCCGCCTGCTCACCGAGCACCGCCCCAGGCTCGACGCCCTGGCGGAGGCCCTCCTGGCGGCCGAGACCCTCGACGAGCACGCCGCGTACGAGGCGGCCGGCATCCCCCGGACCGCCAAGGACCACGGCACACGCTGAGCGCTACGCCACCCGGGCGATGACGTACCGCAGGATGTTCGGCAGCCACACCGCGCCGTCGGACCGCTCGTACGGGTGAAGGGCCTCCGCCAGCTCCTTCTCCGCCAGCGCCGGGTCGGCCGCCGCGCAGGGCCCGGACCCGGTCCCCGCGACGGGGTACATGCCGGTCGACAGCAGCCCGCGCACGGCGCTGTCCGCGTCGGCGTACCCGAAGGGGCAGAACACCCGCCCCGACCCGTCCGGCACCAGCCCGGCACCCTCCACCACCGCGTCCAGGTCCCGGACCACCGGCCCGCCGCCGAGCACCGCCGGCACCGTGCACCGCTCGGCCGGACCCCATCCGGCCAGCACCACCGCCCCGCCCCGCCGGACCGCGGGCAGAGCCGCCTCCAGGGCGCCCGCGGCGGGCGAGAAGGCCAGCAGCACGTCGTAGGGGCGGGCCGCGGGCACCGGGGGAGCGGCCGCCACCTCCAGCAGCCGCTCGCGGGCCAGCGCCCGCCGGGCCGGGTCCGCCTCCACGCCCGTGGCGACGGCGCCCCGTCCGGCGGCCAGCAGCAGGGGCAGCCCGGCCCCGCAGTCGAGCCCCAGCAGCCGGGTTCCGGGCCCGACCTCCAGCCGGTCGTAGACCGCCTCGTACAGCGGTACCAGCATCCGTTCCTGGATCTCCGCCCAGTCACGGGCGACGAGCGTCGCCGTCGGCGTCGGTGTCATCGAAAGAGCGCTCCTGATTCCGTCTCGCCCCCTTGCCCCCGTTGCCAGAGAACTCCCCATCGGCCCCCGCGTCCAGAGGAGTGCGCCACCCGATTCACGCATCCGGTGCCCGGCGCCGTACCATTCGCGCCATGGCAAAGGCACCCGTTCTCACCCCGCAGGCGGAGGATTTCCCCCGCTGGTACCAGGATCTGATCAACAAGGCCGAGCTGGCCGACAACGGTCCGGTCCGCGGCACCATGGTCATCCGACCGTACGGCTACGGCCTGTGGGAGCGGATGCAGCAGGAGATGGACGCCCGGATCAAGGAAGCCGGTGCCCAGAACGCCTACTTCCCGCTGTTCATCCCCCAGTCGTACCTGACCAGGGAGGCGGAGCACGTCGAGGGCTTCGCCCCCGAGCTCGCGGTCGTCACCCACGGCGGCGGCAAGGAGCTCGAGGAGCCGGTCGTCGTCCGGCCCACCTCCGAGACGATCATCAACGACTACTTCTCCAAGTGGGTCCAGAGCTACCGGGACCTGCCCCTGCTGATCAACCAGTGGGCCAACGTGGTCCGCTGGGAGATGCGTCCCCGCGTGTTCCTCCGGACGAGCGAGTTCCTCTGGCAGGAGGGCCACACCGCCCACGCCACGTACGAGGACGCCCGCGACTACGCCGCGCACATCCACCGGAACGTGTACGGCGACTTCATGACCAACGTGCTCGGCATCGACGTCGTGCTCGGCCGCAAGACCCCCAAGGAGCGCTTCGCCGGCGCCATCAACACCCTCACCCTCGAGGGCATGATGGGCGACGGCAAGGCCCTGCAGATGGGTACGAGCCACGAGCTCGGCACCAACTTCGCCAAGGCCTTCAACACCTCCTACCTCTCCAAGGAGGGGCAGCAGGAGCTGGTCTGGCAGACCTCGTGGGGCGTCTCGACCCGCATGGTCGGCGGTTTGATCATGTCCCACGGCGACGACAACGGCCTGCGCGTCCCGCCGCGCCTGGCGCACGTCCAGGTCGTCGTCATGGCGATCAAGGGCGACGAGGCGGTGGCCAAGGTCCGCGAGCTCGGTGCGCAGCTGAAGGCCGCGGGCCTGCGCGTGCACGTCGACGACCGCGTCGACACCCCGTTCGGCCGCCGCGCCGTGGACTGGGAGCTCAAGGGAGTACCGGTTCGCATCGAGATCGGCCCCCGCGACCTGGAGAACGGCACCGCGATGCTGGCCCGCCGGATCCCCGGCGGGAAGGAGCCGGTGCAGATCGACGCGCTGGCCGACCTGCTGCCCAAGGTGCTCGACGAGGACCAGGCCCAGCTGCTGCGCGAGTCCCGCGAGCGCCGGGTGTCCCGCACGACCGACGTCGCCACCGTCGAGGAGGCCGCCGAGGCCGCCCTCGCCGGCGGCTGGGCGCGGATCCCGTGGAGCGTCCTGGGCCCGGAGGGCGAGGCCAAGCTCGGCGAGCAGGCCGTGACCGTCCGCTGCCTGGTGGCCGAGGACGGGTCGGTTCCGGAGGCTGACGACGCCCCGGGTACTCTCGCGATCGTCGCGCGCTCGTACTGAGCCCCAGCTTCCACGCCCCCGGCGCGCGGTTTCGGCCGTGCGCCGGGGGCTGGTTTTTTTGGTCGGCGTTACGTACCGACTCCTCCTGGGATCGGCGCACCCGTCCTCGTCGGGACGCATGAGACTGAACTGACTGGTACGTGCAAAAAATTTGGAATGGCCCGGAATCGGAACACCGGGGCACCCCGGCTCGTTGTCACGACGTGAGCACGACACCACCTGTTCTCGCCGCAGAGCTGGCGCAGGCGTGGGCCGACATTCAGCGGTACCACCCCGAGCTGCCTGACCTTGCCGCGCCCGAGTCCCTGATCGGAGAGTCCTCGTCCGCCTGTGGCGCCGAACTCTCCTTCGAGCGACTGCTGCACGAGGCAGTCCACGGCATCGCGGCCGCCCGCGGGGTCCGTGACACCTCGCGAGCGGGCCGCTACCACAACCGCAGATTCCTCGCGATCGCCGAGGAGATGGGGCTGGACCACTCCGAGGAGCCGCACGCCAGCAGCGGGTTCTCGCTGGTCTTCCTCAATTCCGAGGCCAAGAAGCGCTACCGGCCCACGATCGAGCGGCTCCAGCGCGCCCTCAAGGCGCACACGGCCGCCACGGCCGCCGACACCAAGCGCAGCTTCCGCGGTCCGGCCGCCCGGCACGGCTCCTCGGGCGGCGGCGTGCGGGTCAAGGCGGTCTGCGACTGCGGGCGCAACGTGCGGGTCGTCCCCTCCGTGCTCGCCCAGGCTCCGATCGTCTGCGGCGGCTGCATGAAGCCGTTCCGCATCCCCGAGGTCGCCACCGCGGCGGCCTCCTGAAGCGGCGCCCCCGGCGGGCGGTGTGGTGATCCTCCCCGCTCGGAGGCGCCGCGGGCATGTGGCACAATGGGCAGCTGTACTCGACAGTCGCACAGGACCCCTCTCTCCTCCGGCTGACGCGTCCGTCGGGCACCCGAGTACCGCAACCCCACGTGGCATCTCAAGTGCCCAACCACGTCAAGTTCAGGAGACACCACTCCAGTGGCAGTCAAGATCAAGCTCAAGCGCCTCGGCAAGATCCGTTCCCCGCACTACCGCATCGTCGTCGCCGACGCCCGCACCCGCCGGGACGGTCGCGCGATCGAGGAGATCGGCATCTACCAGCCGACGTACAACCCCTCGCGCATTGAGGTCAACGCCGAGCGCGCGCAGTACTGGCTGTCCGTGGGCGCCCAGCCCACCGACGCCGTTCTCGCCATTCTGAAGCTCACCGGTGACTGGCAGGCGCACAAGGGCCTCCCGGCCCCCGCGCCGCTGCTGCAGCCGGCGACGAAGGAAGACAAGCGTCGCTCCTTCGACGAGTTCGCCAAGGCCCTCGAGGGCATCGGCGAGGCCAAGGGCGAGGCCATCACGCAGAAGAAGAAGGCCGACAAGAAGGCGGACGAGGCTGACGCCGCCGCCGAGTCGACCGAGGCCTGATCATGCTCGAGGAGGCTCTTGAGCACCTCGTAAAGGGCATTGTGGACAACCCCGACGACGTGCAGGTCGCCTCGCGCAACCTGCGCCGCGGGCAGGTGCTCGAGGTTCGGGTGCACCCCGAGGACCTCGGGAAGGTGATCGGCCGCAACGGCCGCACCGCACGTGCGCTGCGTACCGTCGTGGGCGCCATCGGCGGGCGGGGGATCCGCGTCGACCTCGTCGACGTGGACCAGGTCCGCTGAGCAGTTGAATCACCGGCACGGGCCGGGGAGGGCATACGTGCCCGCCCCGGCCCGTCGTCGTCTGAACAGGAGAGGCACAAACACAGTGGAGCTGGTAGTCGCGCGGATCGGCCGCGCCCACGGCATCAAGGGTGAGATCACCGTCGAGGTGCGCACGGACGAGCCCGAGCTGCGGCTCAGCCCCGGTGCCGTGCTGCGCACCGACCCGGCGTCGGCGGGCCCGCTGACCATCGAGGCGGGCCGGGTGCACAGCGGCCGGCTCCTGCTGCGCTTCGCGGGGGTCAAGGACCGCACCGCCGCCGAGGCGCTGCGCAACACCCTCCTCATCGCGGACGTGGACCCCGCGGAGCTGCCGGAGGAGGAGGACGAGTACTACGACCACCAGCTGATGGACCTGGACGTGGTGCTGGAGGACGGCACGGAGATCGGCCGGATCACCGAGATCTCCCACCTCCCCTCGCAGGACCTGTTCATCGTCGAGCGGCCGGACGGCTCCGAGGTGATGATCCCCTTCGTCGAGGAGATCGTCGCCGAGATCGACCTGGAGGAGCAGCGCTGCGTCATCACCCCGCCGCCGGGGCTGATCGACGACCGCGCCGAGATCGCCTCCGCCCGCGACGCCGAGGCGGCGGAGGCGGCCGAGGCCGCGAAGTCCGGGGACGACGCCTGATGAGGCTCGACGTCGTCACGATCTTCCCGGAGTACCTGGAGCCCCTGAACGTCTCCCTCGTCGGCAAGGCGCGGGCCCGCGGGCAGCTCGACGTCCACGTGCACGACCTGCGGGACTGGACGTACGACCGGCACAACACGGTCGACGACACCCCGTACGGCGGCGGTCCCGGCATGGTGATGAAGACCGAGCCGTGGGGCGAGGCCCTGGACGCGGCCCTGGCGGAGGGCTACGAGTCCGGCGCCCACGGCCCGGTCATGGTGGTCCCCACCCCCAGCGGCCGGCCCTTCACCCAGGAACTGGCCGTCGAGCTCTCCGAGCGCCCGTGGCTGATCTTCACCCCCGCCCGGTACGAGGGCATCGACCGCCGCGTCATGGACGAGTACGCCACGCGCATGCCGGTGTACGAGGTGTCCATCGGCGACTACGTCCTGGCGGGCGGCGAGGCCGCCGTCCTGGTCGTCACCGAGGCGGTCGCCCGGCTGCTGCCCGGGGTGCTCGGCAACGCCGAATCGCACCGCGACGACTCCTTCGCCCCCGGCGAGATGGCCAACCTGCTGGAGGGCCCCGTCTACACCAAGCCCCCGCAGTGGCGCGGGCGGGAGATCCCCGAGGTGCTGCTCAGCGGCCACCACGGGAAGATCGCCCGCTGGCGCCGGGACGAGGCCTTCCGCCGCACCGCGCAGAACCGCCCCGACCTGATCGAGCGCTGCGAGGCCTCCGCCTTCGACAAGAAGGACCGGGAGATCCTGAGCATCCTGGGCTGGAAACCGTCCGGAGACGGCCGATTTTGGCGCAGGCCTGAGGCCGTGGAAGAATAGGCGGCTGCTGTGTGCTCGCGTACGCCCCTGCCACAGGGGGATCGTCGTCCGCCGGGTGACACGGCTCTCGAATTCTCTACGGAAACCCGCACCGGCGACCTGTGGCGTCGTGCGAAGAAAGCAGACGAACTCATGTCTCACCTGCTCGATGGCGTCAACGCCGCCTCCCTGCGTACGGACGTCCCGGCCTTCCGCCCGGGTGACACGATCAACGTGCACGTCCGCGTGATCGAGGGCAACCGCTCCCGTATCCAGCAGTTCAAGGGTGTTGTCATCCGCCGCCAGGGCTCCGGCGTCTCGGAGACCTTCACGGTCCGCAAGGTCTCCTTCAGCGTCGGCGTGGAGCGTACCTTCCCGGTCCACTCCCCGATCTTCGAGAAGATCGAGCTCGTCACCCGCGGTGACGTGCGTCGCGCCAAGCTGTACTTCCTCCGTGAGCTCCGCGGCAAGGCCGCGAAGATCAAGGAGAAGCGCGACCGCTGATCTCCTCTCCGGGTCCAGGGGACGGCCGGATAGGCTCGCCCCCGATGGACACCGAAGCAGAGCTCACACAGCGCGGCCGCTCCTCCCCCGAACAGGGGGAGGGGCGGTCGCGCTTCGCGTTTTCCAGGACGCGCGGCACCTCCGGCCCCTGGCGGCGGGCCGGGGTGCTGGGCGTGGTCTGCACGGTCTTCCTGCTGCTGGTCAGCAATTTCGTGGTCCAGCCCTTCCTGATCCCCAGCCGGTCCATGCAGCCGACCCTGCGGGTCGGCGACCGGCTCCTGGTGAACAAGCTGGCGTACCGTTTCGGCTCGACGCCGAAGCGGGGGGACGTGGTGGTCTTCGACGGCACCGGGTCCTTCGTACGGGAGCCCGCCCGCGGCAACCCGGTCGGCGACGCCGTGCACGGCGTGTTCTCGGCGCTGGGGCTGGCGGAGCCCTCGGACACCGACTTCGTGAAGCGGGTCGTGGGCGTCGGCGGGGACGACGTGGTCTGCTGTGACGCGGGCGGCCGGATCCGGGTCAACGGGGTCGCCGTGGACGAGCCGTACCTGTACCCCGGCGACACCCCCTCGAAGGTGCCCTTCCGGATCGTGGTCCCGCTGGGCGCCCTGTGGGTCATGGGCGACCACCGCTCCCAGTCCCGGGACTCGCGGGACCACCTGGGGGAGCCGGGCGGGGGGATGGTGCCGGTGGAGAAGGTGATCGGGCGGGCCGACTGGATCGGCTGGCCGCCGTCCCGCTGGGACGGTCTGTCCGCGGCGGCCGCGCCCGGGGGCCCGCATGGGTAGCCGGGGGCGGCCGCGGGGCGGCCGGGAGCGGGAGCAGCGCCCGGAGCCGGGACCCGGGCGCGGGAGCGGGCCCGGGGCGAAGGCGCGGCCGCAGGCGGGTTCCCGGCCCGGTGCCCAGCCCGATGCCGATGCCGGTCCCGATGCCGGTCCCGATGCCGGTCCCGGACCCGCTTCCCGGGCCGGGTCCGAGCCGTCGGCGGATCCGGCGGAGGGCGGCGGGCGGGCCCAGCGGCGCCGGATGGCACGCAAGGTGCGCAGGCGCCGGCGCACCCGGCGGGTGGGCGAACTGCCGCTGCTGGTGGCGGTGGCCCTGTGCATAGCCCTGGTCCTCAAGACCTTCCTCGTCCAGGCGTTCTTCATCCCGTCCGGCTCGATGGAGCAGACGATCCGGATCGGCGACCGGGTGCTGGTGGACAAGCTGACCCCCTGGTTCGGCTCCAAGGTCGAGCGGGGGGACGTCGTCGTCTTCAAGGACCCCGGAGGCTGGCTCAAGGGCGAGGCGGCCCGGCCGGCCCAGGACCCGCCCGGCCTCAAGCAGATCAAGCAGACCCTGACCTTCATCGGCCTGCTGCCCTCGGCCGACGAGCAGGATCTGATCAAGCGGGTCATCGGCATCGGCGGCGACACCGTGGCGTGCTGCGACAAACGGGGACGGGTGACCGTCAACGGCAGGCCGCTCGATGAGCCTTACGTGTCACCGGGGAACTCGCCCTCCGACATCCCCTTCGAGGTGCACGTACCCGCCGGGCGGCTCTTCGTTATGGGCGACCACCGCGCCAACTCGGCCGATTCCCGCTACCACCTCGACGAGGCGTTCGAGGGCACCATCGACGAGAAGGGCGTGGTGGGACAGGCCGTGGTGATCGCCTGGCCGTTCGACCACTGGCGCCGGCTGGAGCAGCCCGCCACCTTCCTCGACGTTCCGGATCCGGTACGCGCCGGGCGGCGCCAGCGGCCCGGCGGGCGCCGTCGGGGCACCGCGTTCGCATAGTGTGTTCCCGGTCTCCCGCGCCTTAGGGAACTCCCGCTCGTTAAGGGAGGGGAGGGCCCGCTTCTGTTCCGGTGCGGGCGGTGGTTTCCGAGTGAGGAGTGGATGTGGGGGATGTGGCGGTAGGCGCTCGATCCGGACGCGATGAGGGCGAGGAGCGGCCGGACGATGCCGTCACGCACGAGACCGACGAGGCGGGTGCGGAGGCGAGTCAGCACCGCTCCTTCTGGAAGGAGCTCCCGCTCCTCATCGGCATCGCCCTGGTGCTGGCCCTGCTGATCAAGACCTTCCTGGTCCAGGCGTTCTCGATCCCGTCCGACTCGATGCAGAACACCCTGCAGCGCGGTGACCGGGTGCTCGTGGACAAACTGACCCCGTGGTTCGGCTCGGAGCCCGAGCGCGGCGAGGTCGTCGTGTTCCACGACCCGGCGCACTGGCTGGAGGGGGAGCCCACCCCCGAGCCCAACGTCGTGCAGAAGGTCCTCAGCTGGATCGGCCTGATGCCGTCCGCCGAGGAGAAGGACCTGATCAAACGGACCATCGCCATCGGCGGGGACACCGTGGAGTGCAAGCGCGGCGGCCCGGTCGTCGTCAACGGCAAGGCGCTGGACGAGCCGTACATCTATCCCGGAAACACCCCCTGCGACGACGCGCCCTTCGGGCCGATCACCGTGCCCAAGGGCAAGATCTGGGTGATGGGCGACCACCGTCAGAACTCCCAGGACTCCCGCTACCACATGCAGGACTCCACCCAGGGCTTCGTACCGGTCAGCGACGTCGTCGGACGGGCCGTTGTCGTCGCCTGGCCGATCACCCGCTGGGCCACCCTGCCGGTCCCGGACACCTTCGACCAGAAGGGCATCGACAAGCAGCTCCCGGCGCCCCTGCACTCGCCGCAGGCCGCCGGTCCCGGCGTGGCCGACGTCAACTCGGCGGCCCTGGGCCTCGTGGGTGCCGTGCCCCTCGTCCTGTGGCGCCGACGGAGGCTGACCCAGGGGCGTACCGCCCGGTAGGGTGCCGCCCAGGCCGGACACCGCCGGGTGGCGGCCATCTCCGGGTATGGGGGCGCACCAATGGGCGGAACACAGGCAATACGCGCGAGCGCGACAGATGGCCGCGGCGGCCTCGGCAACACGTTGTCGGGCATCGCCGTGGCCATCGGCTTCGCGCTCTTCCTCGGCGGCTTCGTCTGGGGGGCGTTGGTGTACCAGCCCTATACGGTGCCGACGAACTCCATGGTCCCCACCGTGCAGCCGGGCGACCGGGTGCTGGCGCAGCGGATCGGCGGCGCCGAGGTGCGCCGCGGCGACGTGGTCGTCTTCAAGGACGCCCAGTGGAGCGACTCGCCCATGGTCAAGCGCGTCGTGGCCGTCGGCGGCGACACCGTCGGCTGCTGCGGCCAGGGAGGACAGCTGACCGTGAACGGAAAACCGCTCGAAGAGCCCTATGTGGACCAGGCCGGGCGCGACGCGCTGGCCGCGGGCACGACCTCCTTCGAGGTCACCGTGCCCGAGGGCAACCTCTTCCTGATGGGTGACCGGCGCTCCGGCTCCCTCGACTCGCGGGCGCACCTCCAGGACGCCGGCCAGGGGACCGTCCCCCGCTCGGCGGTCGTGGCCCGCGTCGACGCGCTGGCCTGGCCGAACACGGGGATGCTGGAACGCCCCCGGGTGTTCGAGGCCCTCCCCGGCGGGATCTCGCAGCCCGGGCCGCTGCGGCTCCAGGTGGCCGCGGTGCTGGGCGGAGCCGCCCTGGTGGTGCTGGGGGCCGCCTACGGGCCGGTCGCCCGGGTCCTGGGACGCGGACGGGCGCGGGGGCGCTCCGGTGGACGCTGAGCGAGCCGGGGAGCCGAGCGCGCGGCGGCCCCGGAAGGTGTCCCGGGTGGTACTGCTGGACCCGGCGGACCGGATCCTGCTGCTGCACGGCTTCGAACCGGACGACCCCGCCGACCACTGGTGGTTCACCCCGGGCGGCGGGCTGGAGGGCGACGAGACCCGCGAGGATGCCGCGCTGCGGGAACTCGCGGAGGAGACGGGGATCACCGAGGTGGAGCTGGGTCCCGTGCTGTGGCACCGCTACTGCTCCTTCCCCTTCGACGGCCTGCGCTGGGAGCAGGACGAGTGGTACTTCCTGGCCCGGACCTCGCAGACCGCGACCGCGATGGACGGGCTGACCCCGCTCGAGCGGCGCAGCGTCACGGGGGCGAGATGGTGGACCTCCGAGGAACTGCTCGCGGCCCGTGAGACGGTGTACCCGACCAAGCTCGCAGGGCTGCTGAGGACGCTGCTCGACGACGGTCCCCCGGACGCTCCGGTGGTCCTGCCCCCGGAAATCGTTTAGGGGCGCACGGCGCTGGCGCACAATAGGGGGACGCACGGCTGAAGGGGAACATGCCATGAGCGCCGAGGACCTCGAGAAGTACGAGACCGAGATGGAGCTGAAGCTCTATCGGGAGTACCGCGACGTCGTCGGGCTGTTCAAGTACGTGATCGAGACCGAACGCCGTTTCTACCTCACCAACGACTACGAGATGCAGGTGCACTCGGTCCAGGGGGAGGTGTTCTTCGAGGTCACGATGGCCGATGCCTGGGTCTGGGACATGTACCGGCCCGCCCGCTTCGTCAAGCAGGTGCGGGTTCTGACCTTCAAGGACGTGAACATCGAGGAGCTCAACAAGAGTGACCTCGAACTCCCCGGCGGCTGAGCCGGCCGAGATCCCCCAGGCTCCCCGCCGGGCTCGCCGGTTCACCCGCACGGGTGAGCCGGATGTCCACAGCGCCCGGGTTGTCCACCAAGATCCACTCGATGCGCCGGCCCGCGGGATCGTCGGTGCCGGAGGTGGTGCCGGATGGACGCGAAGGGCGTGGCACGGCAGGCGTTGGGCCGGTACGGCGAGGAGCTCGCCGTGCGGAGGCTCACCGAGTCGGGGATGACGGTGATCGCCCGGAACTGGCGGTGCCGGGGCGGGGAGATCGACATCGTCGCGCGGGACGGGGACGCCCTCGTCGTGTGCGAGGTCAAGACGCGCCGCATGGGGGACTTCGAGCACCCCATGGCCGCGGTCCGGGCCGGGAAGGCCGACCGGCTGCGCCGACTGGCCGGCCGCTGGCTCGCCGACCACGGGGGACCGCCCCCGGGCGGGGTGCGGATCGACCTGGTCGGGGTCCTGCTGCCCCGGCGCGGCGCGCCCCTCGTCGAGCATGTCCGGGGGGTGGCGTGATGGGGTTCGCGCGGGCCTGCTCGGTGGCCCTGGTGGGCGTCGAGGGCGTCGTGGTGGAGGTCCAGGCCGACCTGGAACCGGGGGTGGCGGCCTTCACCCTGGTGGGCCTGCCCGACAAGACCCTGGTCGAGAGCCGGGACCGGGTACGGGCGGCGGTGGTGAACTCCGGCGCGCCCTGGCCGCAGAAGAAGCTCACGGTCGGACTCAGCCCGGCCTCCGTGCCGAAATCCGGCGCCCATTTCGACCTGGCAAACGCCAGACAAAGGCACTACTAAAGTGCCAGCATGGAGCCATGAGCGCCCTCACAACGCCCTCCGGCCGCCGCCTGATCCGCTGCTTCGCCTACGCCCGGATCAGCTCCGACCGTGAGGGCGCAGGCCTTGGCGTGGCCCGCCAATTCGAGGACATCACCGCCCTCGCCGAGCAGCTGTCCACCCCGCAAGCCGAGTTCCGAATCGTCGAGCGTTTCCAGGACAACGACCTCTCCGCCTACTCCGGCAAGCCGCGGCCCGACTACCTACGCATGCTCCAGGGGATGCGCGACGGCGGAACGGACTGCATCCTCGCCTGGCACACGGACCGCCTCCACCGGCGGCCCCTGGAGCTCGAGGAGTACATCGACGTCTGCGAACCCCGCAGCATCGACACCCGCACGGTCAAGGCCGGCCACCTCGACCTTTCCACGGCCACGGGCCGGATGATCGCCCGCCAGCTCGGCGTTCAGGCCCGCTACGAGGTCGAGCGCATGATCGAGCGGCAGAGGCGAGCCCGAGAACAGATGGCGCAGCACGGCAAGCACTTCGGCGGGCGTCGCCCATTCGGGTGGGAAATCAACGGGATCACCCCCATTGATGACGAGATCACACAGATCCAGCACGCCGCCCAGGCGATCCTCGCCGGGGCCTCGCTGCGCGCCGTCGCCGCCGAGTGGAACGAACGGGGCGTGAGGACCTCCACGGGCGGCGAGTGGGGGCCCAACGAGGTCAAGAAGATGCTCATCCGTCCGCGCAACGCGGGCATCCGCGAGCACCGCGGACAGGAGGTCGCCACCGCCCAGTGGCCGGCCGCGCTCGATGAGCCGACGTGGCGCAGCGTCGTCCGGCACCTCACGGACCCCGCCCGCCGGACCAACGTGGGCAGGACGGCGCGCGTCTCCCTGGGGACCGGTATCTACACCTGCGGCGAGTGTGGCAAGCCGGTGATCTCGGGCACATGTGGGTCCGGGCCGGTGATGCACCAGATGCCGGCCTATCGCTGCCTTGGCCACATCAGCCGACGGCGGGACCTGATCGACGACATGGTTCAGCTCGCCGTGCTGGAGCGTCTGGGGCGTCCGGACGCCGCCGACCTGTTGGTGGAGCGCGAGGAGCCCGTAGACGTCCGTGGGGCGCAGGAGGACATGAAGGAGGCCCGAGAACTCCTCGACGATCTGTCGGCGGAGCTCGGCCGTGGCGAGATGGACCTCCGGTCATGGCGGGTGGCCTCCGAGGGTGCGAAGAAGCGGATTGCGGATGCTGAGGCCCTGCTGTCGCGCGCGGTTTCGGTGAACCCGGTGGCAGAGCTCGTGCTGGCGGATGACGTCGAGGCCGCGTGGAATGCCCTGGACCTGTCCCGGAAGCGCGTAGTGCTGTCGTATCTGATGACGGTCACCATCCATCGAGCCCGGCGAGGACGTCAGCCGGGTGGCGGGTACTGGGACCCGGACTCGGTGCGGATCGCCTGGAAGAAGTAGAACGGGGCCCCGTAGTGGGGCCCCGTTCTAAGCCGCTCCCGCCGCCTGGGGGGCAGGACAGGGAGAGGCCGGTCTGAGGTCTGTGTGATGCCCGGGATCCCAGTGATCACACAATGTAGGTTTTGCCCTACAGCTATTCGATCAAGATGCGCAGAGCGTGGACAGGTGCCACGCTCCGTACCGCCGCCTCCTCACGTCATCGCCCGCCGAAAGCGGGTCGGCGACACCATCCGAGCGGCCAGGTTGAAGCGGAACTGGACGCAGGAGGCGTTCGCCCTCCACGCCGGCATCGACCGGGCGTCCTACATCCGTATCGAGCAGGGCCAGGCCAGTCCGCTGCTCGACACGCTCATCATCATTTCTGAGGCCTTGGGCGTACCCCTCGCTGACCTGGTGCGCGAGTAGGTCGGACTGTCGTGCCTGCGGGGCCGCGCCTCTGCTCCCGGCGTGGCCCCCCAAGCATGGTGGGGTTACCCCCAGCCGACGTCCGTGGCGGTGGCCGAGGCGGAGGGCGTGGGGTTGGCCGGAGCGGTGCCCCAGCCGACGTCGGCCTGAATGCCGGGGTTGGTGGTGTCGTCGTTGGCGTCTGCGGTCGCGAGAGCTGCGGTGCCGACGACTGCGGATGCTGCCAGAAGTGCGGCTGCGCCGAGCCGAATGATCTTTCGCATTCCAATCCTTTCGGTGATGCCGTGGACCGTATCGAACACCTGTCCGCCGCGCTACGACTAGATGTAGCGTGCCAGCAGCACATGCCACGATCCAAGAGATTGACTCCTTCGGGAATCCGAACTTCGGGATCCCGCACACGGCAAATAGGGGGATAGGTGTGCACAGTGACGGACTCTCAGGACCCGCACGACCTCACGACCGAAGACCAGGCCCACTACAAAGCACTGGCAGCCGGCGAGCACCTGCCAGCCGAGACTGACCTCAGCCGCCTCGCCAGTCTCGGGCTGGTCGATGACGACCCGTACGACGCGGGATCCCACATCGCCACAGACCCGCGGGCCGCGATTCAGCGGCTCCTGGAGGCGGAGCACGCCCGGCTGACGGCCAGCCTGGAACGCCTGGCTGCCATCCCCGTCCTGGAGGGCCTGGCCCCCGCCTACGAGCGCAGCCGCCGATTCGACTACATGGGCTCCGAGTTCCTGCCCACCCCGAGCCTCATGAACGATCGAATCGGCACCATCACGGGCAAAGCTGCCGTCGAGCTCCTTGCGGCTCAGCCGGCCCTCCCCGCGGACCGGGACCCGGCGATCCGGAAGCTGGGCAACGACCGGTCCTTGGCGGCGCTGGAGCGCGGTGCAACCCTGCGGCTGCTGTACCGGTCCACGGCGGCCGCCGACCGGGCCACGCAGGCATACGTGGCCGCGCTGATCGAGGCGGGTGGAGAAGTGCGGGCGGTCGCTGGCCGATTCCCGCGAATGATCATCGTGGACCAGAAGAGCCTGTTCGTCGACGACCACGTCACCCGCAGGCCCGACGCCCACAGCGGCTGGCACGTCGCAGACCGCAGCTCCGTGATGTGGGCCCGGAACGTCTTCGACATCTACTGGGAGAACGCCATGCCGTGGGCTCAGGCCGTGGCCGTGACCGATGAGGTCGTACTGACCGACCGGCAGATGGACATCCTGGAGCAGCTCCATGCAGGTGAATCCCAGGACGGTGCAGGCCGGCGGCTCTTGATCAGCGACAGGTTG
Organism: Streptomyces sp. NPDC001373; assembly: GCF_042895815.1. Lineage (NCBI taxonomy): Bacteria > Bacillati > Actinomycetota > Actinomycetes > Kitasatosporales > Streptomycetaceae > Streptomyces > Streptomyces sp. NPDC001373. The sequence continues at coordinate 148,271 of NZ_JBIAWQ010000001.1, read as the reverse complement.
GTGAATCGGGCCCTGGCGGAGGCCCGAGAACGGCTCGGGCTCCGGAGCACCTTCCAGCTGATGATCTGGTACGGGCGGTGGCTAGAGCGGACCTCGCAGCAGTGAGCGGAGCCCCGGCCGCGTGAGGCGGCCGGGCCGGGGTTGCGGTCAGTCGTGAGACGGCGGCTGCGTGATGAACCCGCGGGCCGGGCGTTCCTCCGGGTCGCGGGATGTCGGCTGCTGCGTCTCACGCCAGACCTTGACGAGCTCGGCGTACCGAGGGTCTGTCCACTCCTGCATGAGTCCTCCCATCGGAGCGGAGCCTAGCGTTCAGGCGGCCTACCCACTGGGCGGTCACTCGTTGGCCCAGGCCTTCGCCACCGCGAGATCGGGCGCGGTGCCGACCACGGTGTAGACGAATCCGTTCCATTCCTCCAGTACACGCGGCGCGTCCGGGTTCACGTGGCTACCGCCGCCGAGTGCGGGCCGGTGGCGTCGGTGAACGTCCAGGGGCGGCTGGCGGCGCTTGTCGTACGCCGCGAGTGGGTCAGCGGAGTCGATTCGGGGGACAGCTCGGGAGGGCTGGTTGGGCGGTCCGGGGCGACGGTGCTTGGCCATGAGGCCATCGTCCCAGGGCTTCAGGGGCGAGGCAGCGGGAGGCTGGGAATCTGTGGGTGTCTCAGGTGCTGGCCGGCCGGGTGCACGTGGAGCGTGAAGGACTCCGCTGCCGGGGCGTCGGCTGCATCGTATGCATCGAGCAGGTCTTCGACGGCCGTCCACAGCCGTACCGGGCCGCCCTCGCGGACCTGCCAGCCGTCGGCCTGCGGAGTGAGGACGGCTGCGGACCCGGTGACGGTGTCGGCCAAGAGCACGCTCTCGCCGAGGGTGGTCATCTGGGCGCTGGGGACGGCGGCTTGGGCGAGGAAGCGCAGGTGGAACGCTTCCGTTGTGGGGCCGGTGATCCGTTGCGGTGCGTGCCGGGCGGGGCGGGCGGGGGCGTCTGCGCGAGTCGCCCAGTGGGCGGGGTTGCCGAACGAGGGGGCGGCGTGGGTGCGGGCGGACATGAAGGAGACCGTGCCAGGCAGCAGCGGGCCCGAGGCCGTTCCGTCCGCGGCGACGGTGAGGAGGACGCGGGCGTAGCCGTAGAGCCAGCCGGACAGGGTGAGGAGGATCTTTCCGCCGGGCCGGGTCTGGGCGAGGAGGGAGGCCGGCACGGCGCGGAAGGAGCACGCGGCCACGATCCGGTCGAACGGAGCCTCGGGCCAGTACCCGTACATGCCGTCCGCCACCGCGAGGGCAGGCATGTAGCCCATGCCGTAGAGAGCTCCTGCGGCCTGGGACAGGCGGTGTCCGTCGACCTCGATGGAGGCGACCGCCTTGGAGCCGAGCCGCTCGCAGGCGAGGGCGGTGGAGTAGCCGGTGCCGGTACCGATCTCCAGAACTCGGTGGCCTTCGTGGAGGTCGGCGTCAGCCCACATCTGCACGACGAGGGAGGGCAGGGTGGAGGAGGACGTCGGGGCTCCTCCGTGGCGGGGGGTGGCCTGGCTCCAGTCGGGTTCGTCGCCGTCGAACTGGGTGATCAGGGTGGTGTCGGCGTAGGAGGAGGCCAGCCACCGGGCGTAGTCGAGTGCGGCGGTGACGGGCTCCCACACCGTGAGCCCGTGGGGGTCGGGTTCGCCGACGGGCAGGTAGAAGCCGGGGACGAACCGGTGTCGTGGAACCGCCTCCACCGCCGCCCGCCACGCAGGATCGGCCAGTACACCGGTATCGGCCAGGGTGCTGGCCATCGCGCGCCGGAGCGGGGCGGCGTCGTTCTCAGGGTCGGCGGGCGTGGTCATGGCCTGCCGCCTCCTTCCTGGTGAGGATGTCGGCGAACGCCTCGGTGATGGCGGGCGCGTCAGGGAGCCAGCCCCACTGTCCGTTCGGGTTGCACTCGATCGCCGTCCAGTCTTTCGCAGCGTGGCCGGCGCCCGTGAGGGCGAAATCGAAGCAGCCGAAGACCAACCCGAACGAGTCCAGGTAGGCGAGCACGGCCGCGGCGATGGGCGCGGGGACGTCGATGGGGGTGTGAATCAGCTTGTTCCAGTCGCCGCGGCGCCAGTCCAAGGCGCCGTCCGATGCCTGCACGCGGCTGGCGAACACCTGCTGGCCGACGACGGTCATCCGGACATCGCCCGTCTTGGGGATCTCCGCCTGGAACAGGTGCGGCATCACCGCGAGGGAGCCGTCGAAGGTCTCAGGGTCAACACGCTGCGCCCAGATCGCTCCGGCGTGGCCATCCTCGCCGACGGGCAGGCCGCGAAAGGGCTTGTAGATGATGGGGCCGTGCTCGGCGGCGAAGGCGTGCGCCTGCTCGACGTCGTTGGTGACCAGCGTTGCCGGGATGGTAAGGCCCAGTTCGGTGAACCGGTGGAGCTGGGTGGGCTTGTACTCGGCGCGGGCGACGGCCAGGGGGTGGTTGACGTAGAGGGCGCCGGTCAGGCTGTGCAGAACGCCGTTGAGTCCGTGGCGGGCTTCGGCGGTGGCGAAGTCGCGCTGCTGGGCGGCCAGGTGCCCGTAGCGGGCGGCGTACGGGGTGGGGCGGCGATAGTACACCGCCGCCACCTCCCCTAACTCCACCTCCCGGCTCCCCGTGGCCAGGCAGCCGCCCCAGGACTGGGTGGCGCCCCCGATGCGGGCCGCGAAGGACAGACCCGCGCCGATGTCGGCCGGGTCCGCGCGGACGACCGGCACGCTGCGCTCGTTGAGCGCGTTGATGACGAGATCCGCGGTGACGTCCTCAAGCGCGGTGAGGACCAGGACGGTGGAGGTCATCGGTCAGTCCGTGCTGTAGTCGGGGTTGGAGTCGTCCGCGGTCTGCGGCTGCGGCTTGTTGCCGTCGCTGCCGCCGGACTGGGAGGTGGTCGGGTTGGTCTGGTTGGTGCCGTGCTGGCCCATCTCCACGCGCTGGCCGGTGGTGTCGGTGTAGCGGGCGGTCTGGGTGGACGGATCCAGCGTCACCGCCGCGTAGGCCGGTGCGCCGATCGGGAGCCGGTCGGTGACCAGCTGCATCGCCCAGGGCGACGAGGGCGTGAGGGTTGCAGTGCGCATGTTGGCGCTCCTCTCGATGAAGTGTGAGTAGTGCATGGTGCTGGTTGGCCCTGCGGGCCGGGACACAGCCCCCACGGAGCGGCTTGGCGGGCTGTGGGCCGGCGCGCAGGGACGGGATGTGCCGAGCGCTCGGGGTCAGCGGTCGTCAACAGGGCGCAGGGCTCGGTGGTCGGAGACCACCCACTCGCGGCCGCCGCCTTCGGGCCGCAGGAACACGGCCTCGGGGGTGAAACGGCGGGTGGCGGGATCTTCGTAGTCGCCGATGAATTGGACGATGCCCTCGCGGTCCTCGACGGCATCCAGAACGCGGGCTCCCTCGAAGAGCCAGCGCGGGCGGCGGCTCACTGCGCACCGTCCTCGCCAGCCCGGCTGAGACGCTCGTGCATGGATCCGAGTCGGCGCCAGCCGCGGCGGGCCCGCTCCACCAGGGCCGGGGAGGGCTGCCCGTAGGCCGCGGTGACGTCGGCCCCGGCGGCAAAGGCGTCCCAGGGGATGCGCTCGGCGGGTTCGCTCTTGGTCGGCTGGTTGGCAGGTGTTCGGCGAGGGAGAGGCAACTTGGCCATGGCGCTGCTCCTCAGCGAGAGGGGGTGTACGGTGCGGGGGCATGAGCGAGCCGTTCGCCCAGGGCGAGGACCATCCGGCGTGCGCGATCTGTCCGGCTTACCGGCTGCCCCGGGCTGCGTTCGTGGTCTACGACCGGCCGAGTCGCGAGTGCCCGTTCGATCCGGCCGACGGCTACCGGTACACCGCCGACCGGATCCCTGCCTGCGTTCACCCCGACAAGGTCGGGGTGGAGCCGGACCGAATTGCCCCGCCGCCGGAGCCGCTGGCGGCCCGGACCGAGCCGGAGCCGGTCAGGCGCCGGTGGTTCAGGCGGCGGTGAACGAGATGTCGTGCTCGCGGCCGGCGCGCTCCATGCCGATGGAGGCGTACCGAGCGCTGAGAATCTTCACCCGCCGCTCCACCTCCTCGGCCTGGAGCCAGTACCGGGCCGAGGGCTCACCCCAGGCGAGGCGGTAGGCCAAGTTGGTGAAGCAGCCCGCCTCGTAGTCGGTGTGCTCCTGGTCGGTCTGGTGGATGAGGGCGAAGCCAACCCGCTCGGAGATCCGGGCGAACAGCTGCGGCTGCGCGATCATCGCGTGCGTCATCTCGTCCACGGGGACCGCGATGGGCACCTCGGCCAGGAGCTCGTCGCCGGTCAGGTCGAACACCGCGCTCTTGAGGGCCAGGGCCCGCAGGCCCTCGGTGAACAGCGGGGCCTTGTCGGTGTCGAGGTTCCACCGCTCGATGACGGGGAACCCGGTGAAGCACTGCCAGTCCGAGCTGTACTCCAGGGTCGCGGCCTCGAAGGCGTCGAACTCCTCGTCGGCCGTGACCGCGGCCAGGATCTCTGCCGCGCGGCTGGCGACCTCAGCCGGGGTGGGCATGTTCTTCGCGCTCATCTGGCATCTCCTTCGATGAGGTGGTGCCCGGCCCCACCGCGAGTGGACAGCGGTGGGGCCAGGAGGGGAAGCGGGTAGTCCCCGGAGGAACCGCCCGCTTGCATGCCTCCATATGGTGTTGGTGCCGTTGCACAGAGTGAAGAGCGTGGGCGTAGCACTACCGAGATCCGTGTTCGCCTGACTGCTACGCCCCGTAGCAGTCAGGCGAGCGTGGCCCCAATGATCTTCGCGATCTTGCGAGATCGGGAAGTGGTGGCGTATCCGGCCCGCTGGGCGATTACGCCAGGCAGGGTCTGGTGGCGCACCCATTCCGGGTGTTCCTGGCAGACAGTCAGCAGGGTGTCCAGGCAGGTGTCGTACTGCTTCACTTCGCACTGGGCGAGGGCGATGTCCAACTGGAGGCGGTTCTGGGCCGCCTGATGCAGCGAAGACCAGTCGTTCACCCCCCTGGCCAGATCGAGGGCCTTGCCGGCCTTCCCAGTGGAGACGGCAATGCCGACGGCTTGTGCTGCGACCGCGGCAGGGCCGAAGGCCGTTCCGTTGACCATCACATCGCGGCCCAGCCGGGTGGCCACAGCGGACCCCTGGGAGAGCAGCTCCTCGGCGGCGACCGTGTTGCCCTGGCGGGCCGCGACGACGGCCGCAAAGGTGACGTGCCATCCGTACGTGGCGAGGAGGGCGGGATCGCGGTCGCCATACGTAGGCTCGATGCTGGTGTACGAGACTGCCGCGACACGCTCGGCTTCCCCGAGCCGGGCATCCCGTAGGTAGACCCAGGATCGCCCCGAGGCCACGGAGGCCTCCCGTACCGGATCCCCTGCCTGCCGCGCCTGCTCGGCAGCGTGGCCGATGGCAGCGTAGGCGAGATCACGAGCGCCAAGCTGGTTGGCGACGTAGGCGGAGAGGCGGTAGGCGTCGGCGAGAAGGCCGTGCGCGGCCATCCGGCGTTCTACTGGAGTGTGTGCGAGCGCAGCCGCAGCGTCGGAGACGCAGGACGCGGCGAAACGTCCAGCCACCCCGACACGGCCAGCTCGGTACGCGTCCCACCCCGCTGCCAGATCGGACGCGAAGTCGGTGGGCTCCCTGTCCGCGCTGATGCCGGCGGCGGTGTCGTGGACGACCCGCGACATCTCGCGCAACGTGGTCCGGTCGTCTGCGAGCATCGCCCTCTTGGGGGCCTGCTGGCCCACGATCACGGAGATGTCGGCTCCCAGGGCATGGGCAAGCCGCATAAGGGTGGGCAAGGAGAGCTGGCCCCGGTCCTGCTCGGCTTTGCGGACGGTGGCGATGGACAGACCGGCCACCTCGGCAAGGGCTTCCTGCGTGACGGCTCCGCGGAGCAGTTTGATCCGCTGGCCGGTGGTGTGCTCGTGCCACTTCATAGCGTCCCCTTCGTCTACTGGGACGGTACCGGGCGCCGGTCGGTTGGTGGAGTCCCGACTGCCCTACGGGTACTCGCCGGGCAGGTGGCCGAGGCAGTCCCCGCACACAACTCGACCCGGCGGGGGAGGCGTGTCGGTGTCGTCGGCCATGTCGCCCACGATGGCAGGCCCGGCGTCATTGGCGGGCCTGAACGCACGAAACCGCCCCCTCCCGCCCGTAGGCGAGAGGGGGCACGTGGTCTACTTCGCGACGAGTTGGTAGAGGGTGAGTCCGAGTCCCGCCACGGCGGTCACGGCGGCGATGGAGGGCAGGGGCCAGCGGGCGCGCTCCAGGGCCTCGACGCGCTGTTCGAGGGCGGAGATGTCCGCCTCGGCCTGGTCGGTGCGCTGGAGCGCGAGGCCGAGCTGACCACGCAGCTCGGCGAATCCGGTCCTGATCTCGCCCCTCATCTCCGCCAGCTCGACCGCGACCCGGGTGGACTCCTCAGTGGTCACCCGCGGGCCCGGACGGTCTCGGTGATGCCCGGGCCCTCCGACCCGCCGGACGTGGCGATCGCGGTGAGGACCGCCAGCACGGCCGCGAGACCGCCGACGGACGCGGCCTGTCCCCAGTCGACGTTGAGGATCCCGAGCTGGTCGGCACCGACCGCGCCGAGGACGCCCTGGGCGAAGGTACGGACGGCGCGCTCGGCGGTGGCCGTCCAAAAGGCGTAGGTGAGCATGTGCGGTTCTCCTCGATCAGCTGGTGACGGTGAAGTTGTGGCGGGCGGCGAGCACGGCGAGGCTGGCGCGACCGGGGATGCCGTCGGCGTCCGCCCCGCCGTAGCCTTGGCGGCGCTGCCAGGCCGCGTACGCCTTGACGGTGGCGGTGCCGAAGTGCCCGTCCGCCAGGCCGGCCGAGAGGAGGCCTTCGGCGACGAGGGCGTCCTCCACGACCTTCACGCCCGTGTACGAGACCGGAGTGCCGCTCTTCGGCGGGTCTGCCTTCGCCGCGGCGATCAGCCGTGACAGGGACACCCCGGGTGCGGCCGGCGGCGGGCTTGACGGTGCCCCGCCGACGCGGGCGACGATGCCGGGGAACACCACGTCATGGAACTGCTGCACGCGCTGGTCGCCGGGGCAGTCCGTGCCGCTGACGGCCCAGTCGGCATGCAGCCGGTGGTAGCCGTACCCCGGGTCCGAGGCGTTGCGGCAGACCCGAAGCGGGATGCCGTGCTCCTGGTGGAGCCACACGCCGAGCAGGATCAGCTGCTCGACCTGTTCGGGTGTCCACGGATCGCTCGCGTCGTCGTCGGAGGCGGTCTCGATGCTGACGGCGCCGGTGCCGTCCGGGCGCAGGTTGGCTCGGTAGTTGGCGTCCGCGCGGGTCTGTGTGCCGATGAACTGGCCAATCGATCCGTCGTAGTCGAGGCCGAAGTGGCTTTCGAGGTTGGTGGAGTCCCGCCAGTACTCGTAGATCCGCTCCTCGTCCCACGGGGCGGCGACGGAATGCATGATGAACTGCGTCGGCCGGATCGCGGGCTGGTTGTCGCTTTCGGGCTGGAGCTCCATCTTTCGGGCTCCTGGGTACCAAGCCATGACGCCTCCAGGGCATGAAAATGGCCCCGGCCGATGGCGCGGGGCGTACGGGTGGTGCAGGGTCAGGCGACGCGGGTGAGGAGGATCCAGGACCCGGCGCGCATGATGCTGCTCGTCGCGTTGGTGACGCGCTGCGCCCAGTTGAGTTGGAGCGTGCCGGCGCTGGCCGAGGTCACGAGCCTCCCCCACAAGGGCGCGGTCATGAACGTGGTGTTCTCCGCGCCGAACCCGCCGAGCGGGAACGAGGTCGCGCCGATGCTCTGCTTGTCGACGACGACACCGGCCGCCGCGATGCCGCCGGTCCCGTCCTGGCTCTGCCCGTGGGCAATCCAGTCCATCACCGCGCCGCTCGGCCCCGTCCAACCGATCTTGATGTCCGTGTCGGTGCGCGCCGAGTACAGCAGCATCCCCGTGACGAGATACGTCGCGTTCGCCGCGACCGGGACGAGGAGGTGAGCATCACCGGTGTTCGTCGTCGTCGACGTCCGGTTCTCGTCGGCTGGCTTGACCACCGGGGCTGGCAACATGGACGTGAGCAGGCCGGCGGTGATGCGCTGGCCGGCGGAGATGACCGGGTAGGGCACGTGGCCTCCTCAGTAGCTGGTGATCGCAGGCTGGGCCAGACGCACGTCGGTCCCCGCCGCCTGGGCCTTGACGATGCCGTTCGTGGAGCGCGTCACGGTCATGCGCTGCGGGGACAGGACCGTCCAGTTCGCGAACCGGTACTCCGTGGTCGCGTTGGTGTTCCCGGAGAACGCGCCGCCGCCGATCCCGACCTGGCCGGTCGTGATCGTGCCGCTGGTCGCGGTCCGGTCGAGCTGCCAGCCTGCGGGCTCGATCGTCCCGGTGGGCCAGATGCGCATCAGGATGCGGTGCCCGATCAGCCTGATGCGCACCTCGAACTGCTGGCCCGCGGTGTAGGTGAGGCTGGTGCTGACGGACGTGTCGATCAGCGTGGACCCGACCACGGCCGACAGGCCGATCGCCCCGCCGACGCCCCACTCGACGCGGGCCCGGTAGCAGGAGCTGGCGCTCGACCAGCGCATCGCGAGCGACGTGACCATGCTCGCCCCGGTCGCGACCGCGTTCACGGACACCGTGCAGCGGATTTCGGTGTCCGCGCAGGTCTCGGCCACGGTCTGCATGCGCAGCGTGGTCTGACCCGACGTCGCGGTGATCAGCCCGAGCCCGCCGGAGACGGACCGCTCGGACCCAGTTCCGCCGGTCACCGTGTACGGGTGGCCGTCGGACGCCGTGCCCCAGCCGCCCGCGGCCACGGTCCGGCCGAACGTGTCCTCGGCCAGCGAGGCGGCCGCGGTCGCGGTGACGATTTCCCCGCCGAGCTGCACGTCGAACGGGAACTCGGCCGGGTCCTGCGTCCACCGCGGGTTGCTGCTGTCCACGGTCTGCGTGGTGTGCACGAGCAGCGTCGTTGCGGACGAGGTGGCGTCCATGCCGAGGATCGACCCGTCGGTGTCCGCGCGCCCGTAGGCCGGGACGTCGGCGACGGCCACGTTCCACGGTCCGGCTGGCGAGCAGTTCAGGACGATGTCCCAGCTGTTGGGGTGGCCGATCGTCTCGGTGTAGCCCTCGACGATCAGATCGATCGGCCCCGGGGGCAACCAGGGCGGCGGGTTGATGATCTGGATCCGGTCGCCGATCTCCAGCATCACCACCGCCGGGATCAGGCTCGGCGCCGCAGCCAGGTTGATGTGTACCGTCGGGTACCGGGCCCCGTCCCAGGTGCCCATGTACAGCAGCCAGCCCGCGACGTCCGCGGTCTGGGCGTCCGAGGCCAGGCTCAGCGTCTGTGCCTCGTTGTACGTGCCGACCCCAAGGGGCGGGGCCTGGACGGACAGGGGGCCGCTGGTGGCCACGGCGCGCGCGGCCGATCCTCCCTCCCGGGTCACGGTGACGTCGTTGCGTACCCGCTGGTCGTCGTCGACCGGCTCCAGCGGTGGGGCGACGTGCCCGTTCTGGGCGTAGTCGAGGGTGAGTGATATCGGCTGGTTGTAGAGCTGGTTCCTAGCCCGGTAGCTGAGTCCGAGGCGCTCGCGGTCCTCGTGGAGGATGCCGAGGTCAGAGTCTGCGCACTGGCCGAGCAGGGAAAACAGCGTCGCCGACTTCTGCGGGCCCATCGCGGTGTCGGCCTCGTCGGCGGAAGCCGGGACCCCCTCCTCGGTGCACAGGCGCAGCACCCGGGCCCCGGCGTGCTCCGACAGCCACCCGTTGTCCGCGCCCTCGTACACGTTCACATAGGCGTTGGTGCTGCTGGCGAAAACAGCGATATGCCCGAGCGCGACGCCCTCGGTCAGGGCCGTGTACACGGTGCTGATCCCGGTGACGATGCCGGCAGTCGCCGCGACGGTGGTTTCCCCGCTCTGCCGGATCCCGTTCACGTCGACCCAGCCCAGGTGGAACGTGACGTTCGGCCCCGCCTGAGTCGCGGTGACCTCCAGGCGGTTCCACCGGCCAAAAAAGCCGTAGTCGACGGTGAGCAGGGCGATGTCCCAGAGGCTGGACCCGCCAGCCGCCGAGTATCCAGAGAGGTAGGCGCCCGTGCTGTCGACCCAGACGACGATCCGCTGTGCGGTCCCGGTGGTCGTGAAGTCGAGCAGGGGGGTGATGCTGGCGGGCGGCCCGGCCCAGTTGTAGACGCAGCCGACCATCCACTCCCCGGTGGACGCGTAGGCCGGGACAACGCCGAGGATGCTCGCCGAAGCCTGGAGCTTGGGGAGTGGGTCCGACCCGGTGAGCGTGTCGGCGGCGGCGTAGTCCAGGCCGGTCGTGGCCAGCGGGGCCACCCCGGCGATGGGGCTGTAGGCCTGGGTGGCGTCGCGGCCGTCCTCCATCGGCCAGTAGGCAATCGGCGGAATGAGCGTGGAAATGCGCCGCCGCAGCGGGCTCGAAAGCGGCTTCGCGCCCTGACCCAGGCGGCGCAGGATCCCGGACGCCTCGACGGGGACGTAGATGTCCCGCCCAGATTCGTCCCAGCGGGGCGGCCACGACGACACCTCGGCGTAGAGCCGGTACTCGCGCGCGGTGACGACCGAGGCCCCGATGACCGTCCACGTGTGGCCGGCCGAGTCAGCCCATGAGGTAGTGCCTGCGGACAGGGCCCGGACGTCCGGCGCGGCCACTACAGACCCGCCGATCCCGGACCGGACCTCGGCCCGGTGCAGACGGCCCCGGAATGGGGAGCGGGTCACAAGGGCGGACACGACCTGGGTCGGGCCGATCTCCAAGTTCGCGCTGCTGTTGAAGATGGACGTGGTGCCCGTCGCCGTGCTGGCGCCGATGGTGGTCCAGGTCCCGGCGAGCGAGTCGGAGGAGTAGAGGGTGACCGTGCGGCCGGACGACCCATTGTCGACATCGAGGACGACCCGCAGAGCCGCGCGCCGCGGCAGCGGCGGCAGGGACCAGCTCACGTTGATCGCGTCGGCTGACAGCCCAGTCGGCGACCACACGAAGAAGACGTTGCCGCCCTGGAACCGCAGGATCCAGGAGCGCTGCCCATCGGCCCCCCACTTCCCGATCAGCGTCTGGGGGCCACTCTCCTGCCACCGGGCCGTGGCCTCGATGCGAATGTCGATGTCCCCGGTGATGTCGAGGCTGACGTGGTCGGGCGTGGACACCATGTCGCCCGGGCCGCCGGCCATCGCGAGGTACGACTCCGCCGCGGGCACCGAGAACCTGACCGGGGTGTTGCGTCCGATCAGCCCGTAGTTGGCGCTGCGCGGGTTCTTGGGGCTGTACTTGTTCTGCCGGTTGTCGAGCTGGAACGAGGCCCGCGCCGGGTCCACGCGGGCGCCCTCGTCCTGCCGGCCCCGCTGGATGCTCAGCGGGGCCCGGGCATACAGGTCTCCGGTGATGTCCGTCCACACCCCGCCGATTTGCATCTCGGCGAGGAGGTCGAGCGGGGTCTGGGGGAACGCCATCGGGGGCGGCTCCTCTCACTGGCCGTACGCGGTTTGGACGATGCCCGACCCGACGAGGCGGACGCTCTTGCGGATCGCCGTGGCGAACGCGGACTCGACGGTGGGATCGATGACGAGGCGGACCGTGACGGCCTGCTGGCCGTACCCGGGGCGCATCATCGGAGCCGTGGCCCCGCCGCCCATCTGCTGACCGGCGCTCACTGCTACCCCGGAGGCGGGCGGCTGGACGAGCCCGGCCATCGCGTCGTCGACGTCGCCCTGGCGCGCCTCGATGCCGAGGACGACACCGGCCGGGATCCACTGGCCGATCTGGTCCGCCATGAGCTTGGACGGGGATGCGATGCCGAGGGCCTTCGCGATGGGCCCGGGGATGAGCCGGCGGGCCCAGTTCATGAGGGTGGAGCGGAGCCAGGAGCCCATGGCCTGGATTCCGCGCCAGAGGCCCGAGACGAGGTCCCTGCCCTTGTCGACGAGGAGGCTGCCGAGCCCCGACAGTTTCTCGCTGATCATCGAGGGGAGCATCGCGATGAAGATGATCATCTGGAGCGCCTTGTTCCGCACGCCCTCCTTGATCGCGTCCCAGTGCTTGATCATCAGGCCGAGGGGGGTGAAGTTCAGTAGAGCATTGAAGATCATCCCGGGGATGCCCTGAATCCACGCGACGAGCCCGTCCCACGCGGCCACCGCCGTGGACTTGATCGATTCCCAGTGGCTCGCGATCAACCCGACGAGGGTGAAGTTCATGAAGAGCTGGATCACGAAGTTGACAAAGTTCTGGATCTTCGCCCACACCCAGTCCCAGGCCGCGCCTGTCCAGGCCTTGATCTGGTCCCAGTACGCGACGATCAGCGCGACCAGCCCGGCCACGGCCATGATGATCCAGCCGATCGGGCCCATGGCGATCAGCCACTGAGCGGCCATCACCGCTGCCCAGGCGACCGCGCGGGCTGCCATGAGGAGGAACTGCATGGCGGCCGTCGCGCCGGCGCGCAGCACGGCCAGGACCCACGTCCCGATCGAGGTGAGCGCGGAGCCCACCCACGCGGCCGCGGTGGTCGCGGCGGAGGCGACTGCGCCCGCGGCGATCTGCGCGTACGCGCCGATCCCGATCGCGCTCATCCGCAGCCAGTTGCCCATCACTGTCCAGGCGCTGGCGGAGATGACCGCGTTGGCGCCCGCGACGATGGTGGACACTGCGGAGTAGACCATCATGGCGCCGCGGACGACGAGGACCGTCGCGGCGAGCCCGAGCAGCGTGTACACCAGCGGCTGGAACACACCCTGGTGCTGCATCGCGAACCCGACCATCACCCCGCCGACCTCGGTCAGCTTCGCCATGGTCTCCCGCTTGAACTTCTCCAGCGCGGCCGCCGGGGTCTCCCCGATCGTGGCGGCCATGTCGTCCGCGGCCCCGGTCACGTTCCCGAGCGCGGTAACAGCGTTGCTCGGGTCCAGGGCGTACAAAGCGCGCCCCAAGTCCTCGGCCTGCGTGCCGAAGAGCCCGACGGCCGCCGCGGACTGGGCCACCGGGTCCTTGATGCCACGCAGGCGGTCCAGCACCAGCTGAAGCGCAGCCTTGGCGCTGTCGCCGCCCTTGCCGATCCTCGCCATCATGTTGTCGGCGTCCAGCCCGAGGGCCTTGTATGCGTCGGAGGCACCCTTCGAGCCGTCGATGGCCCGGATCGAGAACTCCTTGATCGCGTCTGCGACGAGGTCGGCATCCCGGGCGCCGGCGCGGAGGCCCTGGGACAGCAGGCCGGTCGCGGTCTGCCCGTCCAGGCCGAACTTTTTGAACTGGACGCCGTACTCGTTCATGGTGTCCAGCAGGTCATCGGCCTTGTCGGCGCCCGACTGGAACCCGCGGGTGAGGATGTCGAGCGCCTCGTTCGCGTCCTTCGCCAACCCCGTTTTGATCATCTGGCCGACGGCCTTCGTGACGCCGCCGAGATCCTGGTCGAACGTCTGGGCCAGGGCCATGACCTTCGTGGTCACGCCCTCCAGGCCGCCTTGCAGGTCGCTGGTGTCGCCGATCTGCTGGTAGACGCCCTTGATCGCCTCGTTGACCTCGGCGGTCGACTCGCCCCACGCGCCCGCGTACACGTGCGCGGATACCTCGGCCAGCTGCGCGGCCTCCTCCGAGCCCACACCCAGCTGTGCCGCGAGCTTCGCGTTCGCCGCGCCCGTGTCGAGGCTGGCCGCGATGCCAGTCCCGAGCGCCGCCCCGACGCCGGCACCGATCGCGGCCGCCGACGCGGTGAACTTTTCGGACACCTTGTCCATGACCCCGGACGCCCGGTCGCGGGCGATCAGATTGAAGACGAGCGAGGTGTCCGAGGCCACGTCGTCACCTGCCTCTCTTCATCTGTTCGTTCGCGTCCCGCTGGGCCTGCTCGTAGCTGTCGAGCCAGGCGTGGACGTGCTCGGCCTCCTCGACGTCGAGGAGGCGCCACTCCCAGGGCCGGATGCCGAGGAGGTGCGAGGCATCGCCGAGACGTCTCAAGCGACGATCGGCAGCTCTGCTTTTCCCGAGCCCTCGGGGTCCTCGGGCAGCTTCGCGATCTCCTTGTCGAGGCCAGCCAGGATCGCGTCGCGCTGCTCCGGGGCCGCGTGCTCGGCGGCCTGGTCCCGAATCGTCTGGAGCTCCCCGCGGGTGTGCTCCAGAGACAGCTCGTCCCAGGCGAAATCCACGTCGGCGAACTTCGTGGTCGGGTGGTCCCGCTTCAGGAAGATGAACAGCAACGCGCGCCGGCACAAGGCGTTCCCCTTCAGAACGGCCTGGGTGAAGTCGGAGAAGTCCCGGCCGGTCAGCTTCTCCAGGGCCTCCCGCTCCGCGGACATCAGCCGCTTCGGGTTGTACGTCCACCGGATCGGCTCGGCGGAGCCCTCGGGCTGGTAGATCAGGTACATCGGTGTCCCCTTATCTCGCCCGGTCGGCGAGGCGCCGGGCCATGGCTTCCATCGCTTCGTGCACGGCGGCCGTGTAGCGGTTCGTGTCGCCCTCCATGGCGCGGTCGAACCAGAGCGTCTTGCCGTGCTGCTGGACCCACGGCTCGCGGCCGTAGGTGAGGTGGCGCCAGCCCCGGGCGCGGTTGGTGCGCTTCGGCGCGTTGGCGAAGCCCCTGATGTTGCGGGTCTTGAACGCCTTGATCCGGGCCCCGGACCAGTTCCCCCCGAGCTTGACCTCGGGCCGGATCTTCTTGGCGATGGCGGAGCGCAGCGCGGGTGCGGTGCCCGGGCCGCTGCTGGCCATCGCCATGATCCCGGACTTGGCCTGCGCGGCCGCAGGCTTCAGCGCGTCCCGCATGTTTTTGGCCAGCTCCTTGCGGAGTTGCTTCCCGTCGGACTCCTTGCGCAGCGCCCGGGCGAGCGCGTCGAGCCCGTCGTGGGTGACGGTGACCTCGAACGGCGGGCCGCCGGCCATCAGGACGTGGCGCGGGTGACGGCGCCGCTCGTCGGGAAGGTGACGCCGACGGACGCCTCGTCGCCGACCGAGCCCTCGATGGGGTTCCACCCCTTGATCAGGATGCTGCCCGTGTACTTCGGGTTGGACGTGCCGACCACGGCCTGATCGGCACGGACCTCGAAGCTCACGACCGATCCGAGCAGCGGCCACATGATGCTGTCGATCTTCGTAGCGGCCACGTCCTGGAGGAACTCGACCGCGAGCTCGCCGGACTTCAGGCCGCCGAGGACGGCCTTCCACCCGAGGCTGCCGTAGGTGGTGATGTCCTTGTCCTCGACCTCGACGGTCAGCTCGGCCTTGCGGGTGTAGTCGGACAGGTCGACCCCGTTGATCGCGAGGTACTGGGAGAGGAGAACCATTTTGGCCATGCGGGATCACCTGATTCCGAACGAGGTGGCGAACATGAAGGAGGGGGAGGTGCCGGTGATGGTCCAGGCCACGCGGTACCAGGTGTCCGTGATGGCGCCGCCCGTCGTCCGCAGCGCCTCGCCGCCAGCGGCCGTGGCCGCGGTGAACGTGAGCTGCGTGGTCGGCGCGGCGAACGCGTTGCTCGGCGCGGACTCGACCCGGGCCGTGATGGACGGGGTGGTGCCTGCGACGGACAGCACATGCAGCGCGGCGTAGAGCCGCCGCCCCGCGGTGACGGCCCCGAGCTGGACCCCGGTCCCGGTGCCGGTCGAGGTGCGAGCGGTGCCGGCCGGGTGGGCCATCTGCCCGCGCACGAGAGGCCAGGACGAGGCGCCCTTGCCCGTCCACGGGGCGACGTCGCCGACGGCCCCGCCGAGCGCGTAGCTCGCGGTCAGGCACTGCGTGATGTACGCCAGGTCCCCGACGTTGGCATTGTCGGGGCACGAGGTCCACGGGCCGACCCCGCCGAGCCGCGCCCACATCGCGTCGTCGACCTTCGTCGAGTCCGCGGCTTCCCACTGGCCCTCGGCGCTGACCTCGGCCGACCCAAGGCCGCCGATGACTTCTTTGTACCCGGCGCTGTAGTAGTTGGTGGTCTCCTTATCCTCGACCTCTGAGGACAGTTCGATCTTGTTGGAGGCCCCGGTCAGGTCCGTGCCCACGGCGAACAGCCGGGCGTTGAGCAGCACGAGCTTGCCCACGGGTCAGCTCCTTCCGTCGCCGATGATGCGGATGATCAGTTCGGCCCCGACGTACTGCGTGCCCTGGTGCTCGTACCAGCGGTAGCCCTGGACACGGGTCACGTGGAGGTCGTGGGCCAGGCCGCCGAGCGCGTACTGTCCGGGCGCCCCGCGGGCCGCCTCGATCGCGGCTTTCAGCGACGCCGGCCCGGCCCCGGCGAGCAGCGCGTCCAGGGTGCGCTGCGCGGAGGCATCGTCTGCCCGGCCGACGAGGACACGGCAGGTGAGCTCCGCCTCGTCGAGCGCGCGGCCCATCGCCTTGTCGAATTCGAGGCTGAACTCCGCAGCGAAGAAGCAGGGGGCTGGGACCGAGTCGGGCGTGTAGCCGAAGCAAGTCAGCTTCCCCACCGCGCTTGGTAGGACGACCGTACGGGCCGCGGCCGCGATGGCCTCGCGGATGGCAGACATCTGCATCGCTGCCCCCTATCCGAAGCCCGGCAAGACGAAGTGCTCGATCAGCGCCCACACATCCGGGTCCCGGCGGGACAGCCGGACGACGCCCCACTCGGCAGAGCCGGTCACGCCCTCTGGGCTGTCCTTGCGCTTGAAGAGGCGCGCGGCCTGGATGAGGGTGGCCTGCGCGATCTCGTCCGGTACGGCCGGCCACCCCCACCGTGCAGTGACCCGCACCCGGGCCGGGCCGGTGCCCCACCCGCCAGACGCACGGATCAGTGAGGTGATCGGGCGGCTGCGCGCGAGCGCGTTGTCTGGGCCGGTCTCGTACTCGCTGAGCGCCGTCCAGGTCCCGGCCGACCCGGTCTCGACCGTCACAGGGTCGGCGCCTGCGTCGTCGAGGAGGAGCCGGGCGCCGCCGCTGTCGTTCACGGTGCGGTCGGCGGGCCGGTACGTGCGGGCGCTGGCGACGGGGTCGAGGTAGAAGCGCCTACCGGTCGCGGTGTCGATGTTGCGGGACGCCGAGGCCAGAGCAGACGTGAGGAGGACGTCCCGAGAGATGTCGGCATCCTCTATGCCGAGCATCTGCTTGAGCACGGACAGGGCCGCGTACTCGTTGGCCACGGGCGGTCCTCACTCTCGGATGATGTTGCCGTCCGCGTCGCGCGGTTTGCGGGGGCGGCCGCGGCCGCGCCGCTCCCCGGCCGGCGGGACACCCGCGTTCTCGGCCTCCAGGGCCGGGGCGGACTCCGCTGCCGGTGCGGTCGCGGTTTCGACCGGAGGCGTGTCGGCGACGCGCTCGGCGATGCCGGCCCCGACAAGGTGTGCGGCCTCGGCTGTCGGCAGCTCGGTGACCTCGCCGCGGCGGGGCCACGGCTCGCCGTTGCGGGTGCCGGACATTTCAACGGTCATACGGATGCGCATCGGGTGTGCCCCTCTCAGTGGACCGGCGCGTAGCGCGGCGAGCCGAGGAGGATGCCCGCGGCGAACACACCGCCAGTCGTCGAGGTGGAGGTCACGACCACGACGCGCAGGTACCGCCGAGAGGCGAGGACGCCGACCTCGAACACGGTGTCGTCGTTGACAGCGACGATCGTGGGCGGCGAGCCCTGGAGCTGGGCGGCGGCCACGGGCGCCCATCCGGTGGACCCGTCGTCGGAGTCCTGGATGGCGACGGCATGCGAGCCGTCGGTGATCGTGCCGGTGGAAATGAGGACCACCGCGTCTTGCATGCCGCCGTTGACGGCCCGGTCGACGGCCACCCCATTGGCGGTGCCGTCGGTGCGCGCGGCAGGGGACAGGCTGCGCTGGAAGGAGGTGTTGTTGTACGTGGACACGAGGTCTCCTATCCGGGCAGGGCGGCCCAGGGGACGGGGGCCGCCCTGCCGCGGGCTCTTAGGCGGTGCCGCCGGTGAAGGTCTTGATGGCGCCGGTCAGGTCAACGAGCGCGGCGTCCGCGCGCATCAGCGCCCGGAAGGTCACGAGGTCGTTGCCGAAGGCGAATTCGTCGGACCGCTCGAAGCGCACTCCGCCGGCGAGGCGGACGAAGTACTGCGAGAAGTCGCCGAACGCGATGCTCTCGGCGCTCGCGGCGATGGCAGGCATGTTCGGGTCGGTCAGGACCGGCTTGCCGAGGATGGTGTCCGGCTGGCCCGCGATGACCGACGGCTGCCAGATGTACTGACCCTCGCTGGTCTTGATCTTCCGGACCGCGCCTGCGGTGCCGTCCGCCATGAGCCAGCGGCACGCCGACGACATGCGGTACGGGGAGATCACCGAGTGGAACAGGGTGATCAGCAGGTCGGCGCCCTGCCCGGCGGTGGCCTGGACACCGAACCCGCCGACCGGGGTGGCCGCGTTCGGGCCGGTGGCGCCGGCGGACGCGTCGGTCAGGATGCCGCGGGGCTTGGACGAGCCGTCGCCCGTGATGCAGTGCGCGCCGAACGCGTTGCCGAGCGCACGGCCAGCCTGCATCGCGAGGTAGCCCTCCAGGTCCACGCCGGTGTCGGTGAGGAGCTCGCGGGAAACCTGGATCAGGGTGCCGTACTTGTACGCCCCCAGCGAGACCTGGCCGAACGCCGGGTCGGACTCGCCGATCGCTCCCGCCTCGGTGACGATGGAGGCCGAGCTGTGCGCGGTGGTCTTGGGCACCTGGATGACCTCGCCGCCCGAGGTGTTCAGGACGGTGGCCCCGGCCTGGAGGATCGCCGAGGTCTCGATGAGGTGAGCCACGAGCCGGTCGTAGAAGCTCGTCGGGACAGTCGCCCCGCCCGCGCCCGAGGACAGCTTGGACAGGTCACGGAAGTTGACCGGCCCCGAGGGCCGGACGTCGATGGCGCGCGGGCCCTCGCCGCGCAGGAACGAGCGGAGGGCCACGTCCGCCTGCTCGCCGCCGGCGCCGCCGCCCTGGGTGACCTGCTTGCGGGGTTCGCCCCGCAGCTGCGCCATCGCGTCCTCGGCGTCCTTCGCGCGCTGCTCGCCGTCGAGTACCGCCTTGATGCGGACGTCGAGCGCGTCGAGTTCGCTGTTCAGCGCGATCCAGGTCTTCTCTTCCTCGCCGGAGAACTGGCGGTTCTCGTCGGCCGCGCGGTCGGCCAGCTCCTTGGCCTGCTCCCACACGTTCAGGCGCCGCTCGCGCAGCTTCTTCGCCACTTCGGACATGGAAATACTCCCGTCGGGATGTATCCGAACGGGAGCCCACGACGCCCCGCACCCGTGGGTGCCGATGGCCGACGCGTGCTGCAATCGGCGGTCGTCTGATCACTGCTCCGTGCTGCGTGTGCCGACGGGGTTTCCAATCGGCAGGCCCGGCCGGTTGCCGGGCCCCCACCGCTAGGCGGGCACACCTCGTGCTCGTGCTGCCCCACGCTCAGGCGTAGGGATCCTGCTTGCGGGCGAGGAGCGCCATGCGGGCGGCCGCACCGAAACTCGTCTTCTCCTGCACCACCGGCTTGCCCGTGGTGCGGTCCGTGCGGACGAAGAAGCGGCGCAGCTCGTCCTCGTCGGCCATCCTGCGCACCTCCTCAAAGTCGGCGTGCATGTGCCGGGCCAGCGACCGCAGGCCGGCCGAGCTGTCCGGGTACGCGGGGGTGTTGACCGGGGCCACGTCGACGAGCTGTACTCGCAGCAGGGTCCGCATCGGGAAACCCTGGTCGGTGGTGCCCCACTCGTCCTCGATGGTCCGGAACGCGAACGAGCTCTTCCGGACGTCGCCGCGCTGGACGAGTTCGAGGATGTCGGCGCGCGCCCGCGGCGGGTCCACCTCGTAGTCGAGGCCGGTCCCGTCGAGCATGAGGCGCAACGTCCCGGACCCGGTCGAACCGAGGAGCATGTTGTCGTCGTGGTTGTAGCGGGCGATCACGTCCGGCCAGCCGTCGCCGCGGGACGCGTTGAACGCGGCCGGGTCGACGACCTCGACGAACCCGCCGAGGTTGCTGCTCTGCCGGTTGAAGACGGCCGCGTACCCGCCGATGGTCTTCTTGTCGCTCTGGGCCCGCAGCTCGACGGGCACCTTGGTAAAGCGCCGCTCGGTGTCGCTCACCGGGGCCTCCTCACTCGGGTTGGGGTTTGCCCGCGGGGTTCCCGGGCTGGGGCTGGGTCGCGGCCAGCAGGGCCACGGGGAGGTAGGTGTCGCCGTGCTGGCCGGCAGGTAGGGGCGACAGGTCTTCGATCGCTCGGACCTCGTCGCGGTTGCGCCAGCCGTCCTGGAGCGCGATGCGGTGGGCCTCGTAGCGGGTGCGCAGGTCCACGCGGATCATCGCGTCTACGTTGAAGCGGACGAACTCGCGGCCCGGCATGAGCGCGGACAGCTTGGCCTCTAGCCGGGACAGCCACGGCCGCAGTGTGAACCCGACGAAGTTGATCGCGTTCTGCTCGACGTTGGCGTACGTCATGCTGCCGCCGGAGTCGCCGCCGACCATCTCCGGCGGGACACCATAGATCGCTGCGATCTGGCTCGCGTTCAGTCGCATCGTCTGGATGAACTGGCTCTCCTCGGGGCTGACCTTCAGCGCCTCGAAATCCCAGTCCGAGCCGAACACCAGCGGCTTTCGCGCGCGAACGCGGGCGGCCAGCCGGTCGCTGATCTCGTCGGCCTCGTCGGGGTTGAGGGCCTTGGCCCCGTTTTTCATGGTCCATGGCGGGGTGCCGCCGTTGTCGAACCAGGACAGCCCGTACTCCGTGGCCGAGAGGCCCACCCCGATGGTGTGAGCGAAGTAGGCCACCGGGGAAAGGCCGACGACCTTCCCGGGCATGACCACCCACGGAATGTGGACGATTTGCTCGCGGGGGACTTCCACGCCCTTCCAGTAGTAGATCGGCATTGTGGGCTTGCCCTCGTCCACCCATACGTCGTCAGGGTTCAGCCACTCAATGGAGGTGGGGAACCCGAAGTCGTCCCACGCGGTGACCAGCCCGTACGCGTTACCACGCAGCGCGAGTGACACGACAGCCTTGTGCAGCCACTCGAAGAGGTTGTCCCGGGCCGCCGGTTGGAACAGCAGCGACGGGACGAAGGTCAGCATCTCCCGGGAGGCGCCGTTCTTCCGGTACGTCTGGAGTGGCAGGGACGCGATCGAGTCGGCGAGGATTCGCACGCACGCGAACAGCGGGATCAGCTGGAGTGCGCGGGCGGCGGACGCCGACGAGGTCGAGGAGCCGTTCCCGCCGAGCCAGGGCAGCGAGGTGATCGCCCGCTTGCTGACGCCGCCCATCCACCGGAACGGCGCCGCCAGAGCCTGGCCTAGGCGCCGCCATCCGCCGGTCGAACTCTCCGGCGGGGTGCCGGGGTACCAGACCCCGTCAGGGCCGAGAGTCGGCATGGGTCCTCCTCACAGCACTGAGTCGAGTACGTCGTAGTCGTCGCGGACGAGCGGCCCTCGAGTCAGCAGCGCCCACCGGGCGAGCGTCACCGCGACGAGCGGCGACACGTCGGCGATGGAGCGGCGCCGGTCCAGCACCCACGCGTCTCCGACCGGGCGGGTCATCGCCCCGTTCACCGCGGCCGTCAGCGGCGCCTGATCGATGTGCACGGCGGTGCCCTGGTTCAGCGCGTCGGCGAGCTGGCCGCACGCCTCGACCATGTCGCCGGTCCGGGCGACGACGAGGTGCCCGTACTCCGGGTTCTCCTTGTCGGCCGGGACGTCCACGCCCGCGGCCACGAGGTCATCGACCAGGGACCCGGCCGGGGACCCGGCAGACGCGATGGCCACGGCCACCGGGTTGTGCAGCGTCCGCAGCCGGACGACCGCCGGGACCACCCAATCCGTGCCGGCCCGCCGGTCGATGACCTCCAGGTGCACCCTGCCGTCCGGCCGCAGCCCGGCCAGCCCTATCGTCGCCGTGCTCCGGTCCTGCGACACGTCGACCGCGAGGGCCAGCTCGGCGCCCGGGCGGGACCGCTCGTCGGCGAGACCCGGCCACGCCGCCTTAGGGACGTTGGGATCGCTCGGCGGCGCGGCCTTCCGCGTGCGGTTCAGGTACGCGCGGTCGAACTCGCCCGGGTCGAGCTTCTCCAGCTCGGAACGGATCACGGCCTCGGTGACGGTGTGGCCGAGCGCGGGCAGTGCGGCCGCCCACGTTGCTGGGTCGTCGCGCGGCATATCGTCCGGAGCGAACCACTCGAAGTAGGCGACGGACGGCCGGGCGCCGGTGGCCCACATCTCTTCAACGAGGGCGCGCCCGGCAGCCCGCTTCTTGTTCAGCCAGGCGGACTTCTCGGTGCCGCCGGCGGACGCCCACCACAGCTGGGCCATGGGGCGGGTCAGCATGGCCGGAGAGAACGCCTGCTCCAGCCGGTCATCCTCGTGCGCGAACGCCTCGTCGATGACGCCCAGGTCGAGCGCCGGTCCATGGCCCGCCTTCTCTGTGTTCGCGGTGATGCCGAGCTTCGACCGGGTCCGAGTCCAGAGGATGGCCTCGTTGCCGTTGCTCTTGCGGGCCCGGACCCGGGGCGCCAGGGACGACCCTTCGAGGGTGACGAGGAACTCGTCCTCCCACCTCTGCCGGGCCATGCCGCGGGTCTGCGCCGCGTAGACCACGTTCTGTCGCTGCCACGCCGCGATGCGGTGCGTCATCAGCGCGAGGATCTGCTGAGTCTTGCCCTGTTGGCGCGGCACGGACAGCCCGACCTCGCGGTGCGCGAACAACCCGGTGGCCGGGTTGATCTCCAGACCGACATCCAGCACGTAGCGCTGCCACGGCATGGGGGTGAAGCCCAAGGCCTCCATCACCCGGCACGCGGCTGGCCCGAGGCTCGGCCACTCCGGGCGGCGTGGCGTCCCCCAGCGCGGCGGGCAGGTCAGCCCGTACCGGTCGAGCAGCTGCTCGGCGAACTCACTCGGGGGCTGCCAGGTCTCCGAGGCCGTCGTCGTTGTCATCGGCGGCCCGTCCCTCCAGCAGCTGGGCGAGCGTCAGCCGCAGCTCGCGGGAGAGGTTGGGGAGCAGCTTGGTGTCCTCGCTGGGGAGGAGGTCGACCTCGGCGGCCAGCCGGTAGGCCAGCTCAGTCAGGGACGGCTCGACGCCGGCCAGGTCGCCGAGCGCCTCGACGTCGTCGCGGACGGCCTTCTCGACGGGGCCCATCCGGCCACCTCCAAGATCATTCCGGTGGCATCCGGGCCGGGGGGAGAAAAATAAAAGCTGGGCGCGGGGCTGGGAAGATGATCTCCCCAAAAAATCGGACGCCTCGCTGACCTGCGGCTTTGCGATCGCTGCATTTGTGCAGGTCGGAGGCTTGCGATGCTCGGGTCAGGGGGCGGTGTACCAGTCTCTCGACGTGGCCAGGCCGGGACCTCGGGTGCCCGCCCCCTTCTCCCCGTTGCAGTTCCGCCCGCAGGTCGGGCAGCGCCGTACCCCGTGGGCAGGCAGCCAGTTGGCGGTGTCCTCCGGGTCGGCTCCGCTGGCGACCGGGATGACGTGGTCCACCACGTCGGCGCCGGGGTGGCCGCATAGGTGGCAGACGTCGGACTCGGCGAGGAGGCGGGCACGGGCCTTGCGGTAGTGGTAGGTGGTGAGGTCGCGGCGGCCGGCCATGTCCGCTCCTCTCTGGCGGGTTGCCGCCCGGGGCCCTCGTCCCGGGCGGCCGTTCCCGCGTCCACCCGCCCCGGGTGGTCTTGGTGCCCCTGTTACTTGGGACAGATGAAGGTCTTCACCGCGGTGTTGATGGCGATGGCCTCGGGCTGGGTGACCTCGTGCTGGCTCGTGGTGAAGCGCGATGCGGCGGAGGCGTTGGGATCCTTGCCGGTCAGGCTGGAGCACTGGTTCACGCCGTTGTCCACGGCCTTCTTCTCGTCGGTGACGAGGGAGGGGTGGATCGTCTTCAGCGCGGTCAGGTAGCTGGCGCGGGCGGGCCCTTGGGGATCCTCGGGTAGACCGGCCGCCTTCCGGGCTGAGCCAGGGCTCGGGCTGGGCGCCGCCGGGGATGCGGCGGGGGGCGGGCTCGCGTCGGCCTTGGGCTTGCTTGTGTCTGTGCTGCTGGAGCAGCTGGTGAGTGTGAGGATCCCGGCGGCGGCCAGGATGGTGATGGCGTGGTGTGTGCGCATCGACTCATGCTCGCGGGGCTGGCGGTGGCGTGTGGTGGTCGTGATGGGTCTGTGACGCACGAAGGCCCCGCACGGTGGCGGGGCCTCGGTTTGTTTTTGGGCGCGTTGATGTCGCGCTCCCTCAGGATGGGGCACGGCCGCCGCTTTTGCAACTGGGTGCAGAAGCGGCGGCCTCGCGGCTCTACTGGTCCGCGCGCTGGCGCTGGATCTCGGCGTGGATGTCCTCGTGTGTGGCGCCGAGGTCGAGCGCTCGGGCCATCGCGTCGCACGGGATCCGCGGGTCGGTGAGGCAGGCGGGTCCGTCGTGCTCGATGACGGCGCGGGCGGCTGCGGCTACGGCCTGCTGCTGGTCCATGGGGGTTCCAATCGGTGGTAGACGTCCGGGAGATCGGGCGGTAGACGGCGGTAGATGAGGCAGTAGACGTGCAGGTCAGACGGCGGGAGACGGGGCGGGAGCGGTACCCACGGGCTCCGGTCGGGGAGCGGCCATGACGGCCTCCCTGCGAACCCCCCGTGTCGGGATCCCGGCCAACTTCAGCTTGGGGTCCACGGGGATGCCCAGGGCCTCGATGTGGCGGCGCAGATCGGCCACCCGCCAGGTGGGGTGGTGGCCCTGCTCGTGGAGGTGGGCCAGGACGGTGGACAGGTGGACCCCGGGGGCGTCCCCGATCAGCTCCCGGAGGAGCACCCGTACAGCTTCCGCCGGGTCGCTGGGGGCGGTCTCTCCGGGGGTGCCCTCCGGCGCCTTGGGGGCGGCCCGCCAGATGACCCAGCACCACCAGGGGACGGCCAGCCACAGGAGGGCCGGGGCGGCGCGCACGATCCGCCACGCCAGCAGGGCTGGCAGGGCCAGGAGGGCGGCGCGGAGGGCGCGGCCGCCGGGGGAGTCGCTGGCGCGCACCCACCCGGCCGCACCGGAGGTGTAGCGGGTCAGGACGATGGCGGCGCCGCGGCACAGTCGCTCGGCGGCGGGCTGGAGGCGGGTCACAGGATGCCCTGCCCGCCGAGGGCGGCCGCGGCCGCGGTTCCGATGCCGTTCGCGATGTCGGGCAACCCGTTGAGGAGGCCGGCCACTCCGGCGGTCGCGCAGAGGGTGGCGCCGCAGAATCCCCCACCGGCCATGCGCTTCTTCTCGATCTTGCTGGCGGCTTTCCAGGCCAGCACGAGGGCAACGGCGAGGAGGAAGACCACCAGCCCGCCCTCGGGGCTGAGCTGGCCCATGGAGCCTGCGGCGATGGTGGCGCTCGGGGTGCCAGTGGCGCCTGGTACCGCGCGGGATCCGACCCCGTTGGAGGCTTGGACCGTGCACCCGGCCAGCGCGCCGAGGAGCCCGCCGGTGCACACGGTGGATAGGGCGCCGAGCGCGAAGTACGAGGCGAAGGGGCCGATGGCCTTCGGGTCCCAGCTGGCCTTCTTCCAGCTGCGGACATTGGCATAGAGGACGGCGAGGCTGATTGCCGAGCCGGCAAGGGTCAGAGGTGTGCTCACGGGTGAACTCCGGTGACGGCGGTGACGATGTCGTACGGGTGGGCCATGCCGACGGTGCCGATGAGGGCGACGACCAGGGCTGTGCGGGTCAGGAAGCGGGGCCGAAGCAGGTCGACCAGGAAGGCGCCGCCGACGGAACCGAGGGCGAGGATGTACGCGGGCGCGAGGCCGGCCTCGGTGCGGCACTCGGTGAGGGCCTCGGCCCAGCCGGTGGCGAGGCTGTAGCCGTGGGGCCCGAGCGGGATCACTGCGAGGGCGGCGCCGGCGAGGGAGGCCCAGGGGCGCGCCCAGGCCCACAGCCAGGACCAGTCGTAGCGGGGCTTGGGTTCGGGCTCCGGGTAGACGAGGTCCAGGGTGACGCGGACGGCGAGCGGGGCCGGGTCAGGCTCGGGCGCGGAGTACCAACGCGGTTCCGCCGGCGGCGGGGGCGGAGGAGGCGGGGGGCCTACCCGCCAGGGCGGGACTTCGCCGGGCTCCGGCGGCCGTTCGGGGAGCGGCGCGCCGGGCGGAATGATCTGGGTGATGTGGGCCTGAGTCATGACGCCGCCTTCTTGTTGAGCTGCGCCTGGATGCGCTGCGCCCGACGCTGGCCGATGCGCAGCCCGGACTGGAGTGCGCGCAGGGATGCGGGGCGGCCGGTGGCTGCGAGTGCGGCCGTGTTCAAGTCGGCTGCGTCCGCGAGAAGCTGCGCATCCGCATCCGGGTTGGGGATGGTGGTGACCGACTGCGCATCCGGGGCGGCTGCGGTTTCGACTGCATCCGGGGTCTGACCTGCGGCGGGTGCGGCTGCATCCGGCTGCGCTGCTGCATTCGGGGCGGCTGCGGCGGGCGGCTGCGGCGGCACGGGCGCCGGGGGCAGCTGGGGCGGCGAAGCGACGGCGACCGCCTCGTCGGCTGCGGCCTCGAATCCGGCCTCCGGCTGCGGCTGCACCGGCGGGAGTGCGGGTGCAGCCGTGCCGCCGAGCATGGCTGCGAGGGCTGCGTCTGCGCCGGAGTGCAGCCGGGTGCGCTGCACTCCGACGAGTTGCGTGCCGAGCTGCGCATCGCCGACGCCGACACGGTGAATGAGCCGCCAGGCGCGCCGTTCGGACGTCCAGCGGACGACGCTGCTGGGGTGGCCGGCGGCCATGGCCCTGAGGGTGGCGAGGCGCTGCACGGTCTCGGCGTTGCGGCGGGTGGCTTCGGCGTCGATTCCGGTTCGGTGGATGACGATCCGCCGGGCGAGGAGGCCGAGGCCCTCGGCGGCCGCGCTCATGGCCATGGGGGTGACGGCGTAGACGGCGACCTCGGTGAGGTCGTCGGCGGCGCTGATGCCCGTGGCGGACGCGACGAGGGGTGCGGCCCACAGGCCGAGGCGGACGACGGCGGGTACGGCCTGGCCGAGCATGGTGAGGCCGACGACGAGGAGGGCGAGGGTGAGAGCGACGCCCTCGCCGGCGGCGACGACGCCGAGGGCGGTTTCGGAACGACCGAGTTCCGCCCGGATGTTGGTGTAGGTGCCGAGGCCGCCGGCGATGCCTGCTCCGATCATGGGGAGCGCGGTGGCGGCGAGGATCCACTGTTGGCCGCGGGTGAGGCGGTCGCTGATCAAGGGGGTGCTCCGGGGTGTGCGGGGCCGGGGCCGCGCGGGTGGTCAGCGCGGGCCCGGCCGGTCGAGGGTGGGGCTCAGCCGAAGTGGCGGCCGACGAGGTAGGCCAGGATGATCAGCGGCCAGACCATGGCGAGGATGTAGAGGGCGCGCATGGTCACCTCCCCTGCTTGGTGAGGGTGGCGCGCACGTCGGCGGCGTCCGCGTAGTCGCGGGCGCAGGCGTCGACCGTGGCGGGCTCGGCGAGGACGGTGTTCTCGCGCGGGGTCCGGTCCGGCTCGGTGGTGCTCGGCGTGTAGTCCTGCATCAGACGGTCCTCGCGGCCTGGCGGAGCCGGAGCGCGTACTCGCCGCCGGTGATGCCCTGGGTGATGACGTCCTGGTCCGTGATGGGCTCGACGGCGAGGGCCTTGAGGAGCGCGTGGTCGCGGACGGCGCGGGGGTACGGCGCGAGGATGTCGGCGCCAGCCGCGCTGAAGGCGAGTCCGAGGGCCATGGTGCTGATGGGCTGCTCGGGCTGGTGGTCGCTGATGAGGTCGGCGACGGCGTGGAGGAGCTGTGCGGCGACGGTCAGGCCTTCGCGGGCGCGGCGGAGGTGTTCCTCGGCCTGGCTGAGCTGGGTAAGGTCCATGGCGGACCGCTCCTTCGTGAGGTTGTGGGTGGTCCTGGCCCCGGCCGGAGTTCGCACCTCCAGCCGGGGCCGCTGTGTTCAGCGGGTGAAGTGGTCGCGGATCGCGTAGCCGAGGTTCTTCATGGCTTCTCGCTTGTTGGGGATGCCGTCGCTGTTCCCCCCGTTACCTGCAACGACCCAGCCGGAGAAGTCGGCGCCGTCGCGCTTGTAGAAGCGGCTGGCCTCGGCGATGACCTCCACCTCGTAGGGGAGGTCGCGGCGGAGGATGTTCTCCAGGGCGGCAGACGGGTCGATGGTGGGGTCGGAGACCCACACGGCGGTGACGACGGCACCCTCGTCGACGATCCGCACGTTCTCAGCGTTGTAGGGGCGGCGGGAGGGCTGCTCGGCGACGGCCTTGCTCACGCATCGGCGCTGCCAATCGGTCCGGCGCAGGCTGGCGGTGCGGCCCAGTTTGCGAGACTTGCCGCCCACGAAGACGTTTTCGGCGAGCGGGTTGGGGCCCGTGATCTCGACCGTGACCGTCTTGTCGGTGACCTTGACCACCGTGCCGGTGCGCCACACGTCGTCGCCGCCGCCGAACCCGTTGTTGGCGGTGACGAACCGGACGCGGTCGCCCTCGTGCACGTCGTGAAAGGCGACGGGTGCGAACTCGGGCGTTTCCTCGCTGGCACTTTCCCGGTCGTCCCCCGTCTCCCCAACCTCGGCCGCCGGGGCGTCCACGTGATGCATGACGCCCTTGAGAGCCTGCCCGAGACGGCCCACCCAGTACGCGGGGTCGTCCCGCCACTTGACGGGCATCTCCGTCAGGGCGACG
Source organism: Streptomyces sp. NPDC001373 (assembly GCF_042895815.1). Classification (NCBI taxonomy): domain Bacteria; kingdom Bacillati; phylum Actinomycetota; class Actinomycetes; order Kitasatosporales; family Streptomycetaceae; genus Streptomyces; species Streptomyces sp. NPDC001373. The sequence continues at coordinate 119,797 of NZ_JBIAWQ010000001.1, read as the reverse complement.
CGCGCCGCACGCAAGCACGCCTCACGGGACGGCACCCACGACTTGAGGAGGGCGTCAGTCTCGGTGGCGGCGCTCTCTGCGTCCCCGTCCTCCTCGGACTCGTCGTCGTCCTCGACCGGCTCGTCGCCGTCGGTGGCGCACTCCTCGCAGCCGTGCTTCGGCTGCTCCTCGTGGTCGGGGCAGAGCTCCAGGACCGCGTAGGCGCCGACCATCTCGGGGTTCGTCTGCACCCACTGGTTGACCCTGTCGTCGGCCGTCGCCTTCCCGTGGTCGCCGTGGAAGCCAGCCTCGATGCAGGCGCTGTCCTCGAAGATTCCGTACTCGGTCATGAGGGTGTCCTCCTGGGCTCTTCTCCACTGCCTTACGTCAACTAGCTTGGCCAACCGCCTTGACGTTGTCAAGTGGCTTGGCCAAGTGTGTTGGCCTATTCGGTTGGCTGATCGCGTGGCATCATGGCGGCATGGACACCACCGCCCTTGACGCAGCCGCCCAGCGCTACCGGCGCGCAGAGGCGGCCCTCGACAAGGCGCGCGCCGAACTCACAGCCGAAGCGGTCGCCTGCCTGCGCTCCACCGATGAGCGCGGCGCCCAAGCCGAGGTGGCCCGGCGTATCGGGTGGTCGCGGGAGCGGGTCCGCCAGATCATGGCCGCGGCCGACGCTGAGGCCATGGCGCCGGTCGCCGAGTAGTCGCACGGCAGAGCCCCGATCCCCGGCGGGTCGGCGGCTTCCTGCCTGCGCGAAGCCGGGCCCCGTGTGGTGAGCGGTAGGCTGCGGCTCCCCGAACGGAGGAGCATCACGATGGCTAAGCGCGGTCTCTCCCACTCCGATCATCTGCGGCTGGGTCAGATCCTCGCCGGCCTTCAAGTTGCGTTGTTGCAGGCGGAAGTGGATTTGGAGAACGCCTACCCGCGGTCAGGGGAGAGGGCCTTCCCGGCGAAGCAGCTTGGCGCGGCGGGTGATGCATTGCGTGAGGCGCGAAGGGCTCTGGAAAGCGCCGTGTTCGACGAGCACCCGACCGTGGCCGCGACGGAGGACTACTTCCCGTATTCGGAGCATGAGGCGAGGGTCGAGGTGCCGCCGAAGCCGGGCAGTAGCAGCGTTCGCTTTGGGTGGCAGAGCTGAAAGTGGGCTCGCCAGGTATGACAGGGCAGCCCCCGATCCCTGCGGATCGGGGGCTCCGTGCTGTCCGGGTGCGTCCGCGGTCGTCCGGGCGCACCGTAGAGGCATGCCCGACCGTGCTCGGATCGTCGTCCACCCGCCCACCTCGACCGGCGGCCGGCGGGTCGTCGCGCACATTCACGCTGAGGACTCGGTCCTCGGCACCGCGTACACGTTGGCGGACGTGGCGGAGTTCCTCCGGAGAATCGGCGTGGACGATCCGGACGCCGTCCTCGCGGCCGGGGACCCGCTGATGGAGTGGCGCGGCGGCGGTCCCGAGGTGTGGGCCGCGAGCCCCGGCGAGGCGCCGGGCGCCGGACCGTAGGATCGCGCGGTGGCAATCGAACTCCCCAGCGAACTGATCAATCTCCAGCGCGAGGCCAACCTCGCTCGCCAGGTGGCAACCAGCAGCGAGTACAGCCCGGCCGGGTGGAAGCCCTGGCTGGACGCGGTGGACGCGGTGCATGCCGCAGTGACGAAGTACGCGAAGGAGAAGGATCTCTCGCGGCACGAGGTGGAGAAGGCGCTCAAGACTGCGGCGAAGGCCCCGCCCGAGGGTTCGGACGGGGCCGGTACCGAGTAGCTACGCGGCCGCGGACTCGGCCAGGGTGAGCGACCGGTCGCAGGCCCTGCACACCAGGCTCGGCGGCCGCCCGTCGCCGCCCTCGAGGAGCAGCTCGTTCCCGCAGCCGCACGCCCGGCCGGTGCCCACGCTGCGCCGGCGGATCCCGAGGGCGTGCTCGACCCGCTCGGCGGCCCCCGCGGCCACCCGGGTGACCTCGTCCAGCTCGGCCCCGGTCAGCGGCCGGAAGGGGCCGACGTCGCCACGGACGCGGGCGGCGAGCCAGACGGCGGCCTGCCGGCCCGTGCGGGTGCCGACGAACGGCCAGCGGGCCGGATCGGCCGCGTCTGCGGCGGACAGGGCGTTGCGCCGGTCGCGGTCGGCGGTGGTCCAGCCGCGGGCGGCCCAATCGGCCGGCGCGGGGCCGACGGGGGAGGACTGAACGCGGGCGGCGATCTGGTCGGCGAGGGCGACGAGGACGGCCTCGACGACGCGGATCGTGTCGACGACGTGCAGGCGGACGGGCGCGGACCGGTCCGCGGGGTCGTACTCCTCAACGGTGCGGAGGTAGGCCTGGAGGCTGGCCGGCGGCCATGCGTCGTGCGGGCGGGCGGTGCGCAGCTCGTGGAGGTCGTCCCAGTGGCGGACGACGAGCTGAAGGGCGGCAATGGCGGTCACGTGAGACTCCTGGGGCGGTAGGGGTACGGTGGTGGCCACCTGGGGGCGCATCCGGTCTGTGGCGGACGGTGGATGCGCCCCTCGCGCATGCTCAGGCAGGCCGGATCGCCTGGGGCTCGTCGATGGCGGCGCGGATCCGGTCGACCGTCGGTAGGGCGGCGATGCGGTCGTGCTCGGCGCGGACGCGGCCGAGCGCGGCCTCTGCCTGCTTGGCGCGCTGCTCGGCGGCCTGTACGTCCTGGATGGCGCCGGCGTAGGCCCGCCGGTTGCTGCGGCAGACGGCGGTGAGGGTGTCGATGCGGGCGTACAGCTCGTCGAGGTCGTTGTCGGTGATCGTGTCCGCGGTGCGCCGGGCAGGCCGGGCCTCCTTGGTGCTGGCCCGCTGGACGAGGTGCTCGTCGCAGCGCAGTGGGCCTTCGGTCGCTGTGGCCGGCAGGCACTGGCAGGCGAGCGCAAGCGGCCGCCGGTCGATGTCGGACACCCAGGCCTGGCAGATGGCCGCGATCTGGATCAGCTCGGCGCGCAGCCGAGCCGGGTCGGGCTCGGCGAGCGCCTCGTAGACCTCCTCCAGGAGGATCCCGGTCCAGTCCAGGCGTGGATCGGTGTCCCGCTGGTCGAGGTGGCCGTTGTTGATCTGCCGGTACTGCTCGGCCCACTCGTCGAACATCAGCCGGGCGTCGCACTGGGCGGTGGCGTCGCCGGTCATGTCGGGGTGCCGCTGGTCGCCGAACTTGGCCAGCTGCCGGGAGCGCTCGGCGTCGACCTCCTCGGCGAAGGCGGCGAGGCCGGGGGTGGTGAACAGGGTGGGGTACATGAGGGCTTCTCCTTGCGCGCGAGAGGGCGGGAACCGGGTCAGGTTGGACCCGGCAGGTCAGTTCTGGTTGGCGATGAGGTGCCAGGTGAACTGCTGGTCGGTCGCCAGGCCGAGGGCGGCGAGGGCGGTGCGGAGTTGGTCGTCCCAGGTGAGGTACTGGGCGTCGTTGCGGGGGATGTCGGGGGTTTCGGACATGCGGAGGTCGGCGCTGTGGCAGGCGGTGACGAGGTAGAGCCGATCGCGGTCGTACGGTCCGGCTTCGAGGTGGCCGACGTTGCTCTTGAGGGGGCCGAGAGTGCGGTCGAGTTCGTCGGTGTCGCGGGCGGGGATTTCGAGGCCGTAGGCGAGATAGGCGGTGGTCCAGATGCTCATGTGGGCGGGTCTCCTTGTGTGCGAGGGCAGACGATCCGGATGTGCGCCGGTCAGACTCCGGCTTGGGCGGCGGCGCTTTTCATGATTTGGACGCCGTCGGGGTGGGCGTGGACGGCGACGAGGATGGCGGTGTGCCAGTGGTCGAAGCTCTTCTTTGCCTTCCTGAGGGCTGCGATCTCGCTTCGGGCCTTGGCGAGTTGGTCGGCGAGGGTGGGGCAGGTGCAGGTTTCGCCGTCGGGGTCGTGGGCGCGGGTGGCACAGCCGGGGACGAGGTAGCGGCCGCCGTGGCCGTCGTCGTACCAGTGGCAGGGCTGCATGGGGTCTCCTCAGGCGGCGTTGGGGTGGCTGCGGGCGGCCTCGAGGCGGGAGGGGTGCGGTGCGCGGGCGCCTTGACGCTTGCTTTCGGGGTCGCGGCCGGGGGTGACTCGGCGGCCGCGGCAGGCCTGGTCGACGGTGGCGCCGCACCAGGGGCAGGAGACGGCGAGGGGGTCGGGCTGGCCAGTGCGGACGAGGCGTTCGCGGGCCGCGCGCACGGGGCGGTATGAGGCGAGGGCATCCCGGGCGTGGTCCGGGATGTAGCGGCCGATCCGGCTGAGCCGCTCCTGGACCTCGTCGGGGGCGGCAGTGAGTTCGTGGGCCTCGACGGGGGCGGTGTGCCCGTGCGCGACGGCCCGGCGGCGGGCGGCGAGCTGGGCCCGGTAGGCCTGCTCGTCGTCGGGGTCGACTCCGTGGGGCTCGGGGTCGGCGTCGCGGTTCATGCGGTCTCGTACGGTGGCCGCCCACCGGGTCGCGATGTCCGCGGGGAGGACCGGCCACACCTTCTCGGCGTAGTGCTGCTGCGCGGCGCGGATGGCGAAGTCGTATGGGACGTCGGTGAGGATGCCGGCCCACATGAGGATCTGGGCGCGGCGCTCGACCTTGTCGTCCCGCTTCACGCGGGGGTCGGCGAGGGCGATCTGGGCGATCAGCTCGGGGATCTGCTCGGGTTCCATCAGGCGCCTCCGGTCTTTCGCTGGCGGAGCTCTTCGGCGATGGCCGCCATGTCTTCGAGGTACTCGGACGTCTTGCTCGGGCCGCCGACGGCGCGGAGGTTGGGGCGGCCGTCGGTTGCGGGCTCGGGGGTGGGAACGGCGTGCCAGCTGTCGTAGAAGAACCGCGACGAGATGACGGGCGTCCGGGCGGACTGCCAGCCCCGCCGGGCCTGTTCGATCATCAGCGGGATGCCGAGCCGGTGGATGTCGTTGTGGATGCGGATCAAGTCGTCGCCCTTGAACTTCCACGGGACGTGCATGCCGGCCTGGCCCATGGCGCTGATGAGCGGCTGGAGCCAGGCGGGTGCTCCCGCTACCGCCGCCTCGCCTGCGTCACGGACGGCGGGGAGACGGTCGTCAGCGTGTGGGGGGTAGGGGGGAGGTTCCTCCGTAGGAGGAACCTCGGATTGGAGTGGAGGGGATTGGACACCCGTAGCACCCTGGAGGGTGTCACGCTGTGACGCACCGTCCTGACCTGCGGGTTCATCCCCAAACAGGGGTTCATTTTCGTGCGGGTTCGGCGAGGAACTCGGCGCATTCTCACGCGAGTTTGCGCCGAGATTCGCGTCGGAATCACTCGCGTTTCGCTCGTCGCGCGCCCGGTCACGGCCCTTCTGCTGCCGCTTCCTGCCGTTCTCGCGGGCCGCCTCGATCTGCTTCCTCGACCGGTTGTAGTCGAGGTAGTCGTGCATGACGTACCCGCCGTCCATCGGCTGCTCGCACTTTTCGCAGCCGTGGCCGACCGGGTGGAGCATGCCGACCGTGATGAGCTTGCGCACCGTGGCGGGTGTTCCGTAGTCGCGGACGACGTCGGCGTCGAGCTGGCCCTCGGTGAGGTGCCGGGCGGAGTAGGAGCCCAGGCGGCAGAACAGGCCCGCCGCGGCGTTGCCGGCCTTGCGCACCTTCGGGTGCGTGTCGAACCCGTCGTCCACGTTGAACCAGGGCATCTCGGGTGATCTCCGTTCGGTGGAGCAGGGGGTGGGTCTGGCGCCCGCCCGCGGCGTCGAACCGCGGGCGCCGGCCGGGATCCGGGCGGGCTGTGGGAGGGCTAGGGCTGGATCGCGTCGTTCCGGTAGGCGGCAGCAACGCGGGCGGCCTGCTGCTGGAGCGCGTCCTCGGCGCACACCTTGTCGGCGGGGCGGCCATCGTCGTCACGGAGGAAGGTGGGGCGCTGGCAGTACCGGCAGGGCGCCTGGGTGCGGGCCCAGTGGGATTTGTCGGACCAGTCCAGGACGCCGGAGGCGGGGAGCGCGGTGGGGGTCCGGCGCGGACGGCGGCCGCTCACCCGAACAGCCCGAGCTGTTGCGGGGGCTCCGGCGGGTGGCAGGAGCGGCAGGTGCACTGGGCCCGGCATGTCGGGCCTGTGGTCCAGACGCCGGCGCGCGGGGGCCAGGCGAGCCCGGGCCCGTAGAGGCTCTTCTCGCGGTCCTCCAGGTAGCCGCCGCACTGGTAGTGGCTGCCGACCTGGCACGCCGCGCAGGGGCGGCGGGCGTCGCACGGGCACGGGCCGCCAGCTCGCGGGCCGACGAGTTCTGCGGACTGGACGAGGACGGTGTCGCGGATCCAGGCCGCGGCCGCCGAGTTCACGCCGCCTCCTCGTGGTGGCGGAGCGCGAGGCGTTCCTTTTCGGACAGGCCGCCCCAGATCCCGAACCGTTCGGGGCGGGCGAGGGCGGCATCCAGGCACTCGTCGCGGACCTCGCAGGCCATGCAGACCGTCCGGGCCGCGCGGGTGGTTCCGCCCTTTTCGGGGAAGAACTCCTCGGGGTCGGTTTCGGCGCAGAGGGCGCTGTCTTCCCAGCTCATGAGGCACCTCCGAGCAGGGCGGCGTAGGTGGCGCGGTTCCGCTCGCGGGCGGGCCGGTCGTCCATGTGGGCGGGGGCGACGCACCAGGATTTGCCGCATCCGGGCTGGACGATCCCGACGGGGGCCCGGTGGTTATGTGCGATGAACGCGGCCCGGTAGGCGGTGGTGCGGCGGCCGTGCCAGCGGAGCACGGGCACCTTGGCGGACAGTTGGCCCGTCCACCGGCGGTGTCCGTCGCCGGCGGGCTCGGAGCGCATGAGGATGGCCTCGGCGAGGCTGACGGTCGTGCGGGCTCCGCCACGGCAGACCGGGATCCCAAGATCCTTGCGAGCAGCGGCTACGGTCGTGTGGCAGACGTGGGCCTGCTTCTCGATCTGCCGGTCGGTGAGGCCGTCGCGGAGCATCTCGGCGATGTCGGCTCGGATCTTCATCGGGACACCGCCTTGTCGAACCCGGACCAGTCGCAGCCGTCCAGCGCCCGGGAGTGCGTTGGGGGCACGTCGGCGAGCGGGTGCCCGAGGTGGGCGTAGCCCATGGCGAGGAGGACGTAGGCGTCGGCCTCGTCGTACTTACACGGGCCCTCGGTGTGGATGCCGTAGGTGTCCTCCACGGCTTCCTTCACGACGGCCTTGAGGGCGGTCCCGGTGAGGCGGACGCCGTTCTCGTCCTTGTGGACGGTGCTGCCGATGGCGTAGGTGATCCGCTTGCTGGGGGTGATCACTGCGTACGGAATGCGCCGCTTCCACAGGTCGTGGCGGATCATCCACCGCATCGCGGCGAGGACGTCGGCGCCCTGGGTGTGGCCGCGGGAGTAGGCGGCGCCCTCGATGAGGACGTAGTCCGCGTTCCGGTAGAACGACGACAGGCCGTCGAGCTGGTAGGCGAGGCGGGCGTGTCGGCTGGTGCTGGTGCACCGGACGTGGTCGGTCCAGCCGTCCCCGGCGACGCCGGAGGCGTTGAGGGCGACGTCGAGGCCGATTACGACGGGGCGGGGCTTGGTCACCGCGGCCGGGAGGGTGAGCGGCATCCCGGTCGCGGGGGTCACGGTGAGGCTCACGCGGCCACCTGCCGGGCGGCCTTGGCCAGGTCGTACGCCTCGCGGGCCGCGCCCTCATTCGCGGCCTGGAGGATGTCGAGCTGGCCAGCGAGCAGCCGTTGCGCGTCCTCGGACTGCCGGAGCCGTCGAAGCAGGTCGGATTCGGCAGCGGTGCGCGGGCCGGTGAGCAGCGCGCGGTTGCGGTTGGCGAGGCCGCGCACGACGTCGCGGGCGGCGTCCCGCTCGGCGGTTACCTCATCGAGCTCGGCGAGCAGCGCGGCGTTGGCCTTGAGGAGCTCGGCGTAGTCGGCCTTGAGGGCCTGGTGGCGGCGTCCGGATACGGGCATCACAGGTCTCCGTCCTGCTGGTGGGGGATGAGGGGCCACTCGCCCCGGATGACTTTCTGCGGGTCGCCGCCCTGCTCCGGTGTGGCCTTCGTGCGGAACCACTCCTGCAATCCGGCCTGCTGCTCGGCCCGCCACGCGCGCTGTGCCGCGAAGAGCTGAGCCGGGTCCAGGTCGTTCAGGTGCGGGTACTTCTCGAACTGCGCCTCGGCGATCAGCAGCGCGGCAAGAGCGTCGGCCTCGGCCGTGTGCCAGTCGGTGAGCTCGACCCCGTACCGCTCCGCGGTGGGCTTGAGCTTCCGCATGCCGGAGCCCTTGACGTACCGGTCAACCTGCTTGTCGATGACGTGCGGGTCGACCAGTCCGGGCACCAGGCCGGCGGGCAGGCGGTCCGCGATCGGTGACAGCCCGTGCCGCTCCAGGTCTCGGCTGAGGATCGTCCAGTCGAACGACAGGTTGAAGGCGATCAGGGGCATGCCGTAGGCCAGGGCCCGGGCGAGGTGGTCGGCGATGTCGTCGAGGGCTTCGGCCGGCGCGGCGCCGGTGGCGGCGGTCGCGTCGTCGATGCCGTGGACCTCGGTGGCCTCGGCCGGGATCGGGATCCCAGGGTTGATCAGCCAGGACATGGCCCGGTCGGGGAGGCCGCCGCCGCGGGCGATGAGGGCGGCGGTGACGATGCGGTCCTCGGCCGGGTTGGGGCCGGTGGTCTCGGTGTCGAACGCGAGCCGGCGGGCGTCAGCAAACTTCACTGGGCACCCCCGGCGGCGCGCTCCTTGCCGATGCGGACGACCATCTCGCCGATCCGTTCCTCCTCGCCGACCTCGTTCGTGACGAGCGCGCCGAGCTGTCGGGTGCTGCTCAGCTCGTGGTGGATCTGCCGCAGCCGACCCGTGCTGGTGTGCGGGTTGCAGACCTCGTCCAGGTAGCTGGTCGCAGGCCGGATCGGGGACTCCGCCCGTTCGAACTCGGTGGCGTCCGCGTCCCGGTCTTCCGTCGGAACCAGGCCAGCCGACAGAAGCAGCGTGCGCAGCGCAATGGACTGGGCCTTCGGTGTGGACCGGCCTCCCGAGTCGGACGCCTCGCCCGCCGCCTGCGTGTCGAAGTAGTCGCCCGCCGGGCCGAAGATTCGGAAGGTCACCAGGACGGTGCACTCCCGCTTCACGCCACCGTTCTTGGTGCTGATGTCGCGGTACTGCGGCTCGACCTTTACCGGGGTGACCACCACGCCGTGTTTGCGGCAGGCCGGGCCGAAGGCGTTCAGCGCCAGGTCGACGCCTCGGAAGTTGAACCGTCCGGCGCTGCCGCCGTCGAACCGCTGGTCCTTGCCGATCGCCCGGACCTCGCCCATCACCCGGGACCAGGCGACGACTGCGGGCAGGGATTCGGCGTCGCGTGTGAGGTCGCCGAGGTCCGGCTCCTCCAGGTTCGGCGCGACGGTGGTCTGGTGTTCTACGACCGAGGTCGTACGGCCGGCCGCAGCGGCTGCGTTTTCGCGCAGGCCCATGTCAGATATCCCCCTTGTACTGCGGAGCGATGGAGAGGCGTTCGGTGGGGTTCGGGGCGACGCACGCCGTGTAGGCGTCCGGCCACCGTTCGGCAAGGAGCTCCAGGTCGACCTTCGGGGCCGCGTTGCTGGGCTCCAGCGAGTAGGCGCGCTCGCCGCTGAGGAGGGCTTCCTGAGCGTTGCCCAGGGCAGCCACAAGGCGGGCTTTCGCCGAGTTCTTCGCCTTCTTCGCGGAAGACTCGGCGCTGCGGTGCCGGTTGTAGTCGCACAGCGCGTCGTACGCGTCCGGGTGCATGTCGACGTCGACCGTCCCGGACCGGGTGGGGTGGACGCGGCGGAGCACCTTGACCACCGCGTTTCCGTCACCAACCGGCGCGGGCGGAACCTGCGCCAGGATGTGCTCGGTCCAGAACCGTTCCACGGCCGCCGTGATGTCGGCCATGACGTCCTGGTACTGGTCCGACCGAATGACGCCCTGGTGGTACTCGTTGCCGCCGATCAGGACGGCGTAGTGCATGTGCTCGTAGCCGTTGACGATGATCTGCCAGAGCACTTGGGCGGTGACGTCGTCGGGGGCGCCGGCGTGCCACTGCGCGGACTTGAACGCTGAGCGGGTCTTGACTTCCAGCGCGCAGGGCGCCTGTTCTTCCTCGGACAGGGGGCAATGGGTGACGCGCCGGTCGAGGGTGGTCATCCAGTGCGGGTGGTCCTGGTGGGCGACGAGGCCGACTCGGCGGACGACGCTGCGGCTCTGCATGGCCCAGCGGCGGGCGACGTTTTCCTCGTTGACGGTGCCCCAGTAGGCGGCCTCGCCAGCGTCGTCGACGTCGTAGCCGAGCTTGTCGTAGTAGACCTTGAGCGGCGGGTTTTGCTCGACGAGGCCGAGGATGGCGGGGACGTCGGAGGACCCGATGCCGGAGCGGCGGGCGGTGAGCCAGTCGGTGCGGTCGGCGTCGGCGGGGAGGATGAGGCGGCCGGTGGGGGTGACCCGGCGGCCGGCGGCCGGGGCCGAAGCCCCGGCCAGCACGGTCTCGATCATCGGCCACCGCCAGGAGCCAGGGTGTAGTACCGGCGGTCCGACTCGTGGTGCATCTCCAGCTCACCAGCCGCGTACAGCGCGGCGAGTTCGCGGCGGATCGTTGACCGAAGGACGTGGGTCTCGCAGTAGCGGGCGTAGAGCCGCTTCACCCGGCCCGCGGTCCACTGGCCGCGCTCGCTGATGATCACGGAGAGCAGCCAGTGACGCCGCTCGGCGTCCGTCCGGCGGGGAACCGGGGTGGGCTCGCCGCTGGGAGCGCCGGTGCCCTTCCCATCCGCCAGACCGAGGAGCCCGGCCAGCTTGGTTCGTACCTCGTCGTCGAGGAGCAGCGCCACCGGGCGCCCGTCCTCTGCGACGCAGCACACGAGCAGCTCGGGCTTCTCGTCCTCCAGAGCCGGTTCGAGGGAGCAGTCGAAACGGCGCACGACCAGCGGAGTCGCCGCCTCCTCCGCGAGAACCTCGGCCCGGTGCGCATCCCGGCTGGAGCGCGAGCCCACTGTCGCCGAGACGATGAACTCGTTCAGCAGCTGGATCGCGCGGGCTTCGCCGATCTCCGGCGCAAGGAGGCCGATCAAGGAGTCACGAACGCTCACGCGGCGGCCCCCCTTTCCGGCTGACCGGGCGCCTTCGCCAGCAGCACCGGCCGGACCACGGCCGCCGGGTTGAACCGACCAAGCGTCTCGATCACCGCGTCCAGCTCGGCCCGCAGCCGCAGCGCGGCCGTCAAGTCGATACGGACCTCGGCGTCGTCCATCGCCGCTGCGTCCTCGACGGCCTCGATGAGGTGGTCCAGCTCCCCCTCCTTCGGCGAGGTCACTGCCTTGGCGAGCGCGTCGAGCTGGAGGACGACGTTCTCGCGGGCCTCGTCCTCTGCCCACGTGGCGACGAGCGAGACGAGCGTGTCCCGGCGGATCTGGTCGGCGCGGAGGATGCCCGACAGCCACATCGTGTCGAGGCGGATGGACAGGCCCGGCTCGCGGGACGGGTTGGTGGTCACTGGTCCTCCAGAGTGGAGATCAGGGTCATGGGGCCGGAGGAACGGACTACCGACCGGGCGTCCCCGTAGTGGGTGATGAGCGGCGGCTCGGTCGGGCCACGCCGGGCGGCCGAGGCGACGGTCCGGCCGTCGACCCAGGCGACGAACTCGAACCCGCCGTCGCTGACCGCGCGCCAGGTGTCGCCGTACCGGTCGCGGTACTCCCGGCCGTCGATGAACGTGGCCCCGGCGGCGTCGAGGAGCTGGAGCTGGAACGCGCGCCGCATCTGCATGCGGGCGAGGATCTGGCGGTCGGTCGGGGGCTCCCAGACGTGCACGCCGACGGTGGACAGCCACTGTCGACCGTGCTCGTCCGTCGGGATGCCGCAGTGCTGGCAGCCGGACGGGGTGATCGGACGGTCAGCCACGAGGCACCTCCGGCAGGTCACGCCCAAGCCGGTAGTCGTGGTGGAGCGGGGAGTCGTGCGGGTCCTCGGTGGGCCGGATGGCGCCGCGCGCCACCTTCGAGGCCATCCGCTCCAGCACCTCGGCCTGAACGGCGTGCTCCCGGTTGCGCGTCGACCGGTACTCGCGCGCCTTCTTGTACAGCCACGCGGAGACCTCCGCGTAGCGGTCAGCCTCCAGCTGCGCCACCCGGGCCCGCAGCCGGGCCAGCTCGGCGGCGGACTCCGGCGACTGGAGCAGCCCCGCCGCCTCCAGGTCGTACGCCAGTTCCGCCGGCGTCGCCGCACCCTGCTCCATCGCCGCGTGCAGCGCACCGGCCGCCGCGCGCACCCGCTCCGCGTTCACGCCGCACGCTCCGGCGTCGTGGCGACCGACTCCAGCACCGCTACCGCGGCCGCCTTGTCGACGGTGTCCGACCAGTCGTCCACGTGCTGCTCCAGGGACCGCCAGTCCCGCCACACCGGGCCCCTGTCCAGCGACAGGGCCAGGAAGTTCACGGCCATGTCGGCCAAGGTGGACATGCCGTGCGGCGAGCCCGTCGCCGCGTACCGGATCGCCCCGACCACGGACATCGGGCGGATGAACATGGGCACGTCGAGGCCGTCGCGGCCGAGCGCGTCCAGCACGTAGTCGCCGTGGTGCAGGCCGACCCGGGCGATGACACGGGCGGCCGCGAGGAGGACACCCTCAACCGTGTCCGGCACGGTCGGCCGGATCGGGAGGGCGACCAGGACCGTACGGCGGGCGCCGTGCGGCAGGTCGGTCGGGCTAGGGTGGTGGATCACGGTGTACCTCTCTGTCAGTGGTGAGGTGTGCCGAGGGGCTGTTCCGGATGGCCGTCCGGGCGGCCCCGTTTTCTCGGGTCAGGCGGCGAGCTGTCCGCGCGGGGTCGACTGCGGCCTCGGAACGGAGGCGAACACCGCCTGAAGCTGCATGCGGGTCTCTCCGCTCAGCGGGGGCGCCGCGTCAACCAGGGCGCGGATCGCGGCCACAGCGTCGGGGCCGAGTCGGCGTTCCGCCGCAGCGCGGTTGAAGGGGGCGGTCACGCTGCGGCCTCGAGCCGGCGCCGCCCCGAACGGGGGGTGCTGGTGCGGCCCGAGTGCCGGGTCGCGCGCCCCGTGGGGGTGAACAGAATCAGGACATCCACGCCGATCGCGGCGGCGATCTGGCAGGCCGTCGGGGCGAACACCGCCTCCTGGCTGCCGGACAGAAGGTTCCCGATCGTGCTCCGTGAGACCTCTGCCTGGGCGGCCAGCTCCCGGACGCTCACGGAGGCACCGGAACCGGTGCGCTTCATGAGGGTGGCCAGGAGGGATCGGTCCACCAGCTGGAAGAGCGGAATCGTGTGCTCAGACATCAGCATCCGTCCATCTCGTGCAGTGACTCGTTGCACTGCTTGGATGGCTTCAGCATTGCATAGCTTGGACGTGTCGTCCAGCCTCTTGGACGGGTGGTGAGGATTTGGCCAATCTCTGCGATGCGCCCTGGTGTGCGCCGTTGCATTGCATGGACACTCTGTCCTACGGCTGGGATGGCAGACCCGCGCCCATTAGGGGGTATGGGTGGACCGCCTCACTGGTCACATGGACACCCACTGACCCATGGCCAGAGCAGGAGTGGCAGGATGGCTCTCATGGCTGCACAAGATCGTTCCGCTACGGAGCGCTCTCAGCTCAGAGATCTCGTGCGCGACCGCAAGAGCGTGCTCGGTCTGAGCTACGAGCGACTCGCGGCCCGCTGCATCGACCCCGAGACCGGGGAGCCGGCGGTCAAGTCCTCGTGGCTGCACCGGCTCGCCACGAATCTGCCGGTGCAGATCCCGGACTTCCCGATGCTGCGCGGGCTGGCCGCCGGCCTGGATGTCCCGCTGGGGCGCGTCCAGGACGCCGCCGGTGCCGAGTTCTTCGGTATGGATGTGGTCTGGTCGGCGTCCGGCGAGGCTCGAGCCCTGGTCAAGAGCACCGAAACCCTGACGCCTACTCAGCGTGAGCAACTCCAGCGCCTGTTGGAATCGTTCACGCGACAGGAATAGGGGTTCGGGCATATGCCAGCGGGTATGGCGGCCACGCAGAGTAGTTCATGCCTGCGTGCGGTAGTCACAGGTAGTCCAATGCGGCACTATTAACTCACCGCCTGGGGGCGAAGCTGTTCAACTACCTGTGTCACGCCTGCGTGTTCGAACGCACGGACGAATTGTGATGCAGGATGCGCCAAGGGGGTCGCATGTCGCAGGGAGCACGCACCGAAACCCAGGATCAGCCGAGTCGCACCGTGGCCGTGCCCCAGGTGGTGATTTCAGAGCTCGTTCCGGAGGGGCGCGCACTCGTGCCCGTGCAGACGGCCACCCGCCTGTACCTCGCGGTCCGGCCGGACGCCGAAGTGAAGCAGCTCGTCCAGGAGCTGAACGACCACATCCAGCACGCCTACGCCACCGGCCTCGTTGTCCCCTATGCCTCTGAGGGTGAGGCGCGCCCGCGCCCCGAGATGTAAATGTGCCTCTGATGTGAATTCGATCTGGCCGTCGCGGCGGCCGTCCTGGGGGCCGCCGAGGTCGTCGACCCCGGGGCGATCGCCGACCTGGTGCTCATCGGGGAGCTGGGGCTGGACGGCCGGGTGCGCCCGGTCCGCGGGATCCTGCCGGCCGTGCTCGCCGCCGCCGAGGCGGGCTACCGGCAGGTGGTGGTGCCGCAGCAGTGCGCCGCCGAGGCCTCCCTGGTCCCCGAGGTGGCGGTGCTGGGCGTGCGCAGCCTGCGGCAGCTGATCGCCGTCCTGACCGACGCACCGGTCCCCGACGAGGACCCGCCGGACGGGGAGGGGCGCCCGGACCCGATGCTGGCCGGGCTGCTCCTGCCGGGCGCCGGACTCGGCACGGGTCTCGCCCGGGGCGGGGAGGAGGCCCAGGACGTCCCCGACCTCGCCGACGTCGCCGGGCAGCACGGCGCCCGCCGGGCCCTGGAGGTGGCCGCCTCCGGGGGCCACCACCTCTTCCTCAACGGCCCCCCGGGCACGGGCAAGACCATGCTCGCCGAGCGGCTGCCCTGGATCCTGCCGCCCCTCACCCGACAGGACTCCCTGGAGGTGACGGCCGTCCACTCGGTCGCGGGAATCCTCCCGCCCGGCGAACCGCTGGTCTCCCGGCCCCCGTACTGCGCCCCGCACCACTCGGCGACCATGCAGTCACTGGTGGGCGGCGGGGCCGGGGTCCCCAGGCCCGGGGCGGTCTCCCTGGCTCACAAAGGCGTGCTCTTTCTGGACGAGGCCGCGGAGTTCAGCGGGAAGGTGCTGGACGCCCTGCGCCAGCCCCTGGAAGCCGGACACGTGGTCATCGCCAGGGCCGCCGGGGTGGTACGGCTGCCCGCCCGCTTCCTGATGGTCCTCGCGGCCAACCCCTGCCCCTGCGGGCGGCACACCCTGACCGGGTCCGGATGCGAATGCCCCTCACCGGTGATCCGGCGCTACCAGGCCCGGCTGTCGGGCCCGCTGCTCGACCGGGTCGACCTGAGGGTGGAGGTGGAACCGGTGACCCGCTCCGACCTGCTCGGCCGAGGCGGCCGGGGAGAGACCACGAGGGCCGTCGCCGACCGGGTGCGGGAAGCCCGGGAGCGGGCCGCCGCCCGGTACGCGGCCACCCCCTGGCGGCTCAACGCCGAGGTGCCCGGGCACGAGCTGCGCACCCGGTGGCCGGCCGGACCCGGAGCCATGGCGCAGGCCGAGCGGGAGATGGAGCGCGGGCTGCTCACGGCCCGGGGGCTGGACCGGGTGCTGCGGGTCGCCTGGACCGTGGCCGACCTGCGCGGCCGCGACCGCCCCGAGGCGCTGGACGCGGCCGTCGCGCTGGAACTGCGCACCGGGATCGCCCGCGGGGCGGCGTCGGCCCTGGGGGCGGGGTCGTGAGCGCCGCCGGGCGGCCGGATCCGGAGTTCCTGGCCCGGGCGGCGCTCACCCGGGTCCTGGAGCCCGGGGACGAGCACGGCGGGCGCTGGCTGCGGGAGTTCGGCCCCGTCGCGCTGATGGGGATCCTGAGCGGGACCGCCGACGCGGAGCCCGGCCCGCTGACGGGGGTGGGCCCCGAGCGGCTCGCCGGGTACCGCCGGCGGGCGGCGCTGGCGGATCCCGGGCAGGACCTGGACCGGGCGGCCGCGGAGGGCGTCCGGTTCGTCTGCCCGGGATCGGCGGAGTGGCCGACGCAGCTCGACGACCTGGGCGACGCCCGGCCCGTCGGGCTCTGGCTGCGGGGCCGGCCGAACCTGCGGACCTGGGCCCTGCGCTCCGTCGCCGTGGTCGGCGCCCGCGCCTGCACCCCGTACGGGGCCCACATGGCGCAGACCCTGGCCGCCGGGCTCGCCGAGCGGGGCTGGGTGGTGGTCTCCGGGGCGGCGTACGGGATCGACGGGGCCGCCCATCGCGGGGCCCTCGCCTCCGGCGGCGCCACGGCCGCGGTCCTGGCCTGCGGGGTGGACACGGCCTACCCGCGCGGCCACGCCGGACTGCTCGGCCGGATCACCCGTCAGGGACTGGTGCTGGGCGAACTCCCGCCCGGAAGCCATCCCACGCCCAGCCGGTTCGTCCTGCGCAACCGGGTCATCGCCGCCCTCACCCGGGGCACCGTCGTCGTGGAGGCCGCGCAGCGCAGCGGCTCCCTCGTCACCGCCCGCCGGGCCCAGCGGCTGGGCCGCCTCACCATGGGTGTCCCCGGCCCCGCCACCAGCGGCCTCTCGGCCGGGGTGCACGAGCTGCTGAGGGGCGAGGCCGTCCTGGTGACCGACGCCGCCGAGGTCGTCGAGCTGGTCGGCGCCATGGGAGAGCTGGCCCCCGCCCGGCGCGGCCCCGTCCTTCCCCGCGACCTGCTCGACCCGGGAGCCGTCCGGGTCCTCGAAGCCCTCCCCGCCGGCCGGCCCGCCGACGTGGACGAGATCTCCCTCGCCGCGGGCGCCGGTACCGATGAAGTCATCGGCAGACTGTACGAACTTCACTCTCTGGGGTTCGTCGAACGGCGGGGCGACGCCTGGCGGTTGACCCGCCGCCGGCCCGAGGGGGAGGGGGAATCCGGAGCCGCCCGGCGAGGCGGTCGTTGACCTGGGGCGTTCCGGTGAAAGAGTGACGGCGATGAGAGACGCGGTCTTCCCCGAGGCGGCCGCCCGGGCCGAGCGCGAGGCGCCGGTCCCGGGCCGCCCGCGCGAGTCCGGGCGCCCCTGCGGCCCTGCGCCATCCCGTACTCTTCGCGCACCGCGACACTTCCGTCACGCTACGCTCCCAAGGAATCCCGCTCCGGCAAAGGCGAAGCATGCCCCAGCACACCTCAGGGTCCGACCGCGCTTCGGTGCCACCCGCTGCCCGTGGCAGCGTGCGGTCCGCCGAGCCCTCGTCCCTGGAGCTGCTCTGGCGCGCATACAAGGAATCGGGTGACGAGCGGCTGCGGGAGCAGCTGATCCTGCACTACTCGCCGCTGGTCAAGTACGTGGCGGGCCGGGTCAGCGTCGGCCTCCCGCCCAACGTGGAGCAGGCCGACTTCGTCTCCTCGGGGGTCTTCGGGCTGATCGACGCGATCGAGAAGTTCGACATCGACCGGTCCATCAAGTTCGAGACGTACGCGATCACCCGGATCCGCGGCGCGATGATCGACGAGCTGCGGGCGCTGGACTGGATCCCACGCTCCGTACGCCAGAAGGCCCGCGCCGTGGAGCGCGCCTACGCCACCCTGGAAGCGCAGCTGCGGCGCACCCCGACCGAGGTCGAGGTCGCGGGGGAGATGGGCATCGGGGTCGAGGAACTCCACACCGTCTTCAGCCAGTTGTCCCTTGCCAACGTGGTCGCCCTGGAGGAGCTGCTGCACGTCGGCGGCGAGGGCGGCGACCGCCTGTCCCTGATGGACACCCTGGAGGACACCGCCGCCGACGACCCGGTGGAGGTGGCCGAGGACCGGGAACTGCGCAGGCTGCTCGCCCGGGCCATCAACACCCTCCCGGAGCGGGAGAAGACGGTCGTGACCCTGTATTACTACGAGGGCCTCACCCTCGCCGAGATCGGCAACGTCCTGGGCGTCACCGAGAGCCGGGTCAGCCAGATCCACACCAAGTCCGTGCTCCAGCTGCGCGCCAAACTCGCGGACGTCGGCCGCTGACCCGCCCTCCCGCCGGAGCGGCCGGTGGAGCTTGCGCACGCTCCGTACAGTGGTGACGTGCCCAGGATTCGAGCGGCCTCCGTGGCCGAGCACCGGTCGATGCAGCGCGGCGCCCTGTTGGACGCGGCGCGCTCCCTGCTGTCGGAAGGCGGGACCGAGGCCCTGACCTTCCCCGCCCTCGCGGAGCGGACCGGCCTCGCCCGGTCCTCCGTGTACGAGTACTTCAAGTCGCGCGCGGCCGTCGTCGAAGAGCTGTGCGCGGTGGACTTCCCCGTCTGGGCCGCCGAGATCGAGGCGGCGATGGAGGCCGCGCCGACTCCCGCCGCCAAGATCGAGGCGTACGTGCGCAGCCAGCTGGACCTGGTGGGCGACCGGCGCCACCGGGCGGTGGTGGCCATCTCCGCCGGCGAGCTGGACGCGGGCGCGCGGGAGAAGATCCGTGCCGCGCACGGCGGCCTGGTCGCGATGATCGTCGAGGCGCTGGAGTCCCTCGGGCAGCCGGAGCCCCGCCTGGCCGCGATGCTGCTCCAGGGGGTCGTGGACGCGGCGGCCCGCCGGATCGAGCTCGGCGCCGCCGAGGACCCGGCCGTGATCACCGCCACCGCGGTCGGCATGGCCCTGCACGGCATCAGCGGCCCGGCCTGATCCGCGGGGGACGGGCTCAGCCCGGCCGGTCCGGGTCCGGGGCGGACGGCAGCAGCCGGGGCGTGGGCGCGGGGAGCAGCGCCAGCGGGTCGAGGTAGAGGTCCTGGCCCGCCAGGAGGCCCCAGTGCAGGCAGGGCTCCGGGCAGTGGGCGCCCTCCGTGAGCACCGCCACCACCTGGCCCGCCGCGACCGCCTCCCCTTCCGCGACCAGCGGCCGCACCGGCTCGTACGTGGTCCGCAGCCCGCCCGGGAGGGTGAGCGACAGCACGCCCCTCCCCGCGACCCGCCCCGCGTAATGGACCCGCCCCGGTCCGACGGCCCGCACCTCCGCCCCCGCCGGGGCCGACAGGTCCACCCCGCGGTGCCCCGTCGCGTACGGGGTCGGGGGCGGGTCCCACCACCGGGCCACGGACAGCGGCGGCGGCAGGGGCCGGACCGCCGTGAAGGCCCGCTCGGCGGGGGCGGCGGGGCCCGGGACCAGGGCCCGGGACAGGGCGAACAGCAGGGTGAGCAGCAGTGTCGTCGTCATGGGCCCAGCGTCCCGCGCGGGCGCCCCGGCCCGCCCGCGCCTGTGGACGGGCGAAAGGGTGTGGACAAGGGCGTCACCCGGCATACCGCCGGGTCCCGTACACTTCTTGTGGCGATCCGGGTCACCGGGTCGACTTCGCACGCCCCAGCGCCGACCGGTTCCGGTCGGGCGAATGCGTCTCTCGGTCCCTCCAGGGGCAGGGCGCGGCGGGGCGTCAGGAACCAAAAACCGAGAAACCAAGGAGATGGCCATGGCCGTCGTAACGATGCGGGAGCTGCTGGAGAGCGGCGTCCACTTCGGTCACCAGACCCGTCGCTGGAACCCGAAGATGAAGCGCTTCATCTTCACCGAGCGCAACGGCATCTACATCATCGACCTGCTCCAGTCGCTGTCGTACATCGACCGCGCCTACGAGTTCGTGAAGGAGACCGTCGCGCACGGCGGTTCCATCATGTTCGTCGGTACGAAGAAGCAGGCGCAGGAGGCCATCGCCGAGCAGGCGACCCGCGTCGGCATGCCGTACGTCAACCAGCGCTGGCTGGGTGGCATGCTCACCAACTTCTCCACCGTCTACAAGCGCCTTCAGCGTCTGAAGGAGCTTGAGGCGATCGACTTCGAGGACGTCGCCGCCTCGGGTCTCACCAAGAAGGAGCTCCTGGTCCTCTCCCGCGAGAAGGCCAAGCTGGAGAAGACCCTCGGTGGTATCCGCGAGATGTCGAAGGTTCCCAGCGCCGTCTGGATCGTCGACACCAAGAAGGAGCACATCGCCGTCGGTGAGGCGCGCAAGCTGCACATCCCGGTCGTCGCGATCCTCGACACCAACTGCGACCCCGACGAGGTCGACTACAAGATCCCGGGCAACGACGACGCCATCCGCTCCGTCACCCTGCTCACCCGCGTGATCGCCGACGCCGTCGCCGAGGGCCTCATCGCCCGCTCCGGCGCTGCGACCGGTGACTCGAAGCCGGGCGAGAAGGCCGCCGCCGAGCCGCTCGCCGAGTGGGAGCGCGACCTGCTCGAGGGCGAGAAGAAGGCTGACGCCGAGGCCCCCGCGGCCGAGGCTCCGGCTGCCGAGGCCCCGGCTGCCGAGGCTCCGGCCGCCGAGCAGGCCTGACCCACTGAGAGCGCCCGGCGTTCATCCGCCGGGCACTCGCAGCACGGACGATGACGGCGGGGGAGCCGCGCCACGAGCGCGCTCCTCCGCCGTTCACCCGTAGATCTACGACTTCGAGAGAGAATCACAGACTCATGGCGAACTACACCGCCGCTGACGTCAAGAAGCTCCGCGAGCTCACCGGCGCCGGCATGCTGGACTGCAAGAACGCGCTCGTCGAGGCCGACGGCGACGTCACCAAGGCCAACGAGATCCTTCGCGTCAAGGGCCTGAAGGGTGTCGCCAAGCGCGAGGGCCGTTCTGCCGAGAACGGTGCCGTCACCTCCCTGATCTCCGGCGACGCCACCTCCGGTGTGCTCGTCGAGCTCAAGTGCGAGACCGACTTCGTGGCCAAGAGCCCGAAGTTCCTGGCCGTCGCCGACCAGCTCGCCGCCCACGTGGCCGCCACCAAGCCCGCCGACATCGAGGCGCTGCTCGCGTCCGAGATCGAGGCCGGCAAGACCGTCCAGGCGTTCGTGGACGAGGCCAACGCCAACCTCGGCGAGAAGATCGTCCTGGACCGCTTCGCGGCGTACGAGGGTGCCTTCGTGGCCTCCTACATGCACCGCACCATGCCCGACCTGCCCCCGCAGATCGGTGTCCTGGTCGAGCTGGACAAGGCCGACGCCGACCTGGCCAAGGGCATCGCCCAGCACATCGCCGCCTTCGCGCCGAAGTACCTCACCGCCGAGGACGTCCCGGCCGAGATCGTCGAGTCCGAGCGCCGCGTCGCCGAGGAGACCACCCGCGCCGAGGGTAAGCCCGAGGCCGCGATCGCCAAGATCGTCGAGGGTCGCGTGAACGGCTTCTTCAAGGACGCCACGCTGCTCGGCCAGCCGTACGCGCTGGACAACAAGAAGTCCGTCCAGAAGGTTCTGGACGAGGCCGGTGTCACCCTGAAGCGCTTCGCCCGCATCAAGGTCGGCATCTGAGTCCGTCCGTACGCGACGGACACCGGACCCCGATAGGGTCTGAGGCAGTCGTCCGCGCTTGCGCCGGACGACCGCAGATCTGACGAGGAGGCCATTGCCGCAGAGGGAACCGAGAGGACCCAACGGCAATGGCCTTCTTCGTATGTGCACGAGGAGATCTCCATGAACCAGGGCGTGGACCCCCACACCGCATCCCACGACAAGAGCGACCACGAGAAGAAGGGTCGCCGCTTCATGCTGAAGCTGTCCGGCGAAGCCTTCTCCGGCGGCGGCGGGCTGGGTGTCGACCCTGACGTCGTGCACGCCATCGCCCGCGAGATCGCGGCCGTGGTCCGAGACGGCGCCGAGATCGCGGTCGTCATCGGCGGCGGCAACTTCTTCCGCGGCGCGGAACTTCAGCAGCGCGGCATGGACCGGGCCCGGTCCGACTACATGGGCATGCTCGGCACCGTCATGAACTGCCTCGCCCTCCAGGACTTCCTGGAGAAGGAGGGCATCGACAGCCGCGTCCAGACCGCCATCACCATGGGCCAGGTCGCGGAGCCGTACATCCCGCTGCGCGCCGTCCGGCACCTGGAGAAGGGCCGCGTCGTCATCTTCGGCGCCGGTATGGGCATGCCGTACTTCTCCACCGACACCACGGCCGCCCAGCGCGCCCTGGAGATCGACGCCGAGGCCCTCCTCATGGGCAAGAACGGCGTCGACGGGGTCTACGACTCCGACCCGAAGACCAACCCCGACGCGGTGAAGTTCGACGCGCTGGAGTACAACGAGGTGCTGTCCCGGGACCTCAAGGTCGCCGACGCCACCGCCATCACGCTGTGCCGCGACAACCGGCTGCCGATCCTCGTCTTCGAACTGCTCGCCGAAGGCAATATCGCCCGTGCCGTCAAGGGTGAGAAGATCGGCACGCTCGTGAGCGACCAGGGCACCCGGGTCTGAGCCCGTCGCACCGGGCCCTTCACGGGCCCGGTCCGGGCGGCCCGTACCGCCCCGCCCGCCCGAACCATCCATTCAAGACATGCAGGAGCACGTGGTGATCGAAGAAATCCTCCTCGAAGCCGAGGAGAAGATGGAGAAGGCCGTCGTCGTCGCCAAGGAGGACTTCGCCGCGATTCGCACGGGCCGTGCGCACCCGGCGATGTTCAACAAGATCGTGGCGGACTACTACGGCGCCATCACGCCCATCAACCAGCTCGCCTCCTTCTCGGTGCCCGAGCCGCGCATGGCCGTCGTGACCCCCTTCGACAAGAGCGCCCTGCGCAACATCGAGCAGGCGATCCGCGACTCCGACCTGGGCGTCAATCCCAGCAACGACGGCAATATCATCCGGGTGACCTTCCCCGAGCTGACGCAGGACCGCCGCAAGGAGTACATCAAGGTCGCCAAGAACAAGGCCGAGGACTCCCGCGTCTCCATCCGCGCCGTGCGCCGCAAGGCCAAGGACGCCCTCGACAAGCTGGTCAAGGACAAGGAGGCCGGCGAGGACGAGGTGCGCCGCGCCGAGAAGGAGCTCGACGACACCACCGCGAAGTACGTCGCGCAGGTGGACGAGCTGCTCAAGCACAAGGAAGCCGAGCTCCTCGAGGTCTGATGAACGACTCTCCCTGGGCCGCTGAGCCGGTACCGGCGGGTCCCGCATACGATGCGCTGGTGGGCCCGCAGACTGCGCCCATGCCCATCGTGCCCGATGCCGCCGGCCGTGCGTTCGACGACCGGGAAGCACGCGATCGGGGGGCCGCCTTCGCCGGCGGCCCCCCGCTCCGTACCGAGATGCCGTTGCAGGAGCCCATGCCCAGCCCCCCGCCACCGCCTTCCCAGGCACCGCAGGACGCCTCGCCCCCGCCGCAGAAGAAGCGCGCCGGGCGGGATCTGCGTGCCGCCATAGGGGTCGGCGTCGGCCTCGGCGCGGTGATCTTCGCTTCGCTGTTCATCGTCAAGGCGGTCTTCGTCGGCGTGATCGTCGTCGCGGTCGTCGTCGGCCTGTGGGAGCTCACCTCCCGGCTGCAGGAGAAGAAGGGCATCAAGGCGCCACTGGTCCCGCTCGCGGTCGGCGGCGCGGCGATGGTCATCGCCGGCTACGTCCGCGGGGCCGAGGGCGCCTGGGTCGCCATGGCGCTGACCGCGCTGGCGGTGCTCGTCTGGCGGATGACGGAACCGCCCGAGGACTACCTCAAGGACGTCACCGCGGGCGTCTTCGCGGCGTTCTACGTGCCCTTCCTGGCGACCTTCGTCGCGATGCTCCTCACGGCCGAGGACGGCCCGCAGCGGGTGGTGACCTTCCTGCTGCTGACCGTCGTCAGCGACACCGGGGCGTACGCCGTCGGCTGGCGCTTCGGCAAGCACAAGCTCGCGCCGCGCATCAGCCCCGGGAAGACCCGCGAGGGACTCCTCGGAGCGGTGGCCTTCGCGATGGCGGCCGGCGCGCTGTGCATGGAGTTCCTGATCGACGGGGGTTCCTGGTGGCAGGGCCTGCTGCTGGGCCTGGCCGTCGCCGTCAGCGCGACCCTGGGCGACCTCGGCGAGTCGATGATCAAGCGCGACCTGGGCATCAAGGACATGGGCACGCTGCTCCCGGGCCACGGGGGCATCATGGACCGCCTCGACTCCCTGCTGCCGACGGCCCCGGTCGTCTGGCTGCTGCTGGCCGCCTTCGTCGGCACCGGCTGACGGGTCCGGGCCGGGTTATCCTGGAGGGCGCGCCGTGTTCCACGCGGCGCGCTCTTTCCGTCCGGCGGCCCAGACGCCGCGGACCGGCCCTGCATGCGCGGGGTGACCCCCACCCCGTCGTACCGAGGAGTACCGCATGGCCCCCCGTCCCGCTCCGGGTGAGCTCACCTTCGTCGCCCCGCGAGGGGCCAAGAAGCCGCCCCGGCACCTCGCCGACCTCACCCCCGCCGAGCGCCGCGAAGCGGTGGCCGCCATCGGCGAGAAGCCGTTCCGGGCCAAGCAGCTCTCCCAGCACTACTTCGCCCGCTACGCCCACGACCCGGCGGAGTGGACCGACATCCCGGCGGCCTCGCGCGAGAAGCTCCAGCAGGAGCTGCTGCCCGAGCTGATGAACGTCATCCGGCACATCAGCTGCGACGACGACACCACCCGCAAGACCCTCTGGAAGCTGCACGACGGCACCCTCGTGGAGTCCGTCCTGATGCGCTACCCCGACCGGGTCACCATGTGCATCTCCTCGCAGGCCGGCTGCGGGATGAACTGCCCGTTCTGCGCCACCGGCCAGGCCGGCCTCGACCGCAACCTGTCCACCGCCGAGATCGTGCACCAGATCGTCGACGGCATGCGCGCCCTGCGCGACGGCGAGGTCCCCGGCGGCCCGGCCCGCCTGTCCAACATCGTCTTCATGGGCATGGGCGAGCCGCTCGCCAACTACAACCGCGTCGTCGGCGCCATCCGCCGCCTCACCGACCCTGAGCCCGACGGCCTGGGCCTGTCGCAGCGCGGCATCACCGTCTCCACCGTCGGCCTGGTCCCGGCCATGCTGCGGTTCGCCGACGAGGGCTTCAAGTGCCGCCTCGCCGTCTCCCTGCACGCCCCGGACGACGAGCTGCGCGACACCCTCGTTCCCGTGAACACCCGCTGGAAGGTCCGCGAGGTCCTCGACGCGGCCTGGGAGTACGCCGAGAAGTCCGGCCGCCGGGTCTCCATCGAGTACGCCCTGATCCGCGACATCAACGACCAGGCCTGGCGCGGCGACCTCCTCGGCCGCCTGCTCAAGGGCAAGCGCGTGCACGTCAACCTGATCCCGCTGAACCCGACGCCCGGCTCGAAGTGGACCGCCTCGCGCCCCGAGGACGAGAAGGCCTTCGTCGAGGCCATCGCCCGCCACGGCGTGCCCGTGACCGTACGGGACACCCGTGGCCAGGAGATCGACGGAGCGTGCGGGCAGCTCGCGGCGAGCGAGCGGTAGTCTGGCCCGCGTACATCTGCATATTCCGACAGGGGAGCGCCACAGCGCTGAGAGTGCGGCAACACGTTTTCGGATCAAGCACCGTGGCCGCAGACCCTCTGAACCTCGCCCAGGTCATTCTGGGTAGGAAGTTCGGTCACCACCTCAAGCTGTTGCGCCCTGCCCGGGTGCCCGCTCCATCCGAGCGCCCGGGCAGGGCCGCGTCTTCTCCTGGTCATACCCAGGAGGAATCAACCGTGAGCACCACCAAGAAGATCGCGGGTGCGGCGCTGGCCGCGGCCCTCGGTGTTGGCACGCTCGCCGCGTGCGGCGGCGGCGCCAAGAACGAGGAGGGGGCGGCCGCGAGCGGGGCCCCGAAGTCCAAGACGATCACGCTCGTCTCCCACGACTCCTTCAACGTGTCCGAAGCGGTCCTGAAGGAGTTCGAGCAGCAGAGCGGCTACACCGTCAAGGTGCTGAAGTCCGGGGACGCCGGCGCCGCCCTGAACCAGGAGATCCTCACCAAGGGCTCCCCGCGCGGCGACGTCTTCTTCGGCGTGGACAACACCCTTCTCTCGCGCGCCCTCGACAACGGGATCTTCACCCCGTACGAGGCCAAGGGCCTGGACGGGGTCAAGCCCGAGTACGTGCTCGACAAGCAGCACCGGGTCACCCCCGTCGACTCCGGCGACATCTGTGTCAACTACGACAAGGCCTACTTCGCCGACAAGAAGATCGCCCCGCCGCAGACGCTGGACGACCTGGTCAAGCCGGAGTACAAGAACCTGCTGGTCACCGAGAACGCCGCCACCTCCTCGCCCGGCCTCGGCTTCCTGCTCGCCTCCGTCGGCAAGTACGGCGAGGACGGCTGGAAGGACTACTGGAGCAAGCTGAAGGCCAACGGCGTCGAGGTCGTCGACGGCTGGGAGCAGGCCTACAACGAGCGGTTCTCCGGCTCCGCCGGCGGCAAGAAGGCCAAGGGCGACCGCCCGCTGGTCGTCTCCTACGCCTCCAGCCCGCCGGTCGAGGTCCTCTACGGCGACCCCCAGCCGGCCGAGGCCCCGACGGGCGTGGCCACCGGCACCTGCTTCCGCCAGGTCGAGTTCGCGGGCCTGCTGAAGGGCGCGAAGAACGAGGAGGGCGGCAAGGCACTCATCGACTTCCTGATCGGCAAGAAGTTCCAGGAGGACATGCCGCTCCAGATGTTCGTGAACCCGGTGGTCAAGGACGCGAAGCTGCCGGAGGCGTTCACCAAGCACGGCGTGGTGGTCGAGAAGCCGGAGAACGTGGCCCCCGAGACCATCGCGAAGAACCGTGACCAGTGGGTCAAGGCATGGTCCTCGATCGTCGTGAAGTAGTCCGCGACGGCTCCCCGAAGGAGGGCGGGCGGGCCACGGCCGTCAGACTGGCCCTGATGGCCGTGCCGCTCGCCTTCTTCGGGCTGTTCTTCGCCTACCCCGTCGCAGCGATCGTCGGCCGCGGGTTCAGGACGGACGGGGGCTGGCAGTTCGGCCGGATCGGCGAGGTGCTCTCCCAGCCCGACATCGCCGGCGTGCTCTGGTTCACCACCTGGCAGGCGCTCGCCTCGACGGTGCTCACCCTGATCGTCGCGCTCCCGGGCGCGTACGTGTTCGCGCGGTTCTCCTTTCCCGGCAAACAGCTGCTGCGTGCCCTGGTCACGGTCCCCTTCGTGCTGCCGACCGTCGTCGTCGGCACGGCCTTCCTGGCACTGGTCGGGCGCAACGGGCTCCTCGACGAGGTGTGGGGCGTCCGGCTGGACACCACCGTCTGGGCGATCCTGCTCGCCCACGTCTTCTTCAACTACGCCGTCGTCGTGCGTACGGTCGGCGGCCTGTGGGCCCAGCTGGACCCGCGCCAGGAGGAGGCGGCCCGGGTACTGGGCGCCGGGCGGTTCACGGCCTGGCGGCGGGTGACCCTGCCCGCGCTCTCGCCGTCGGTGGCCGCCGCCGCGCTGATGGTGTTCCTGTTCACCTTCAGCTCCTTCGGCGTCGTGCAGATCCTGGGCGGGCCCTCGTACGCCACGCTGGAGGTCGAGGTCTACCGGCAGACGGCGCAGCTCCTGGACCTGCCGACGGCCGCCGTGCTGACGCTGGTCCAGTTCGCCGCCGTCGGGATCATCCTCGGCGTGCACGCCTGGACCGTGCGCCGGCGGGAGACGGCGCTGCGGCTCGTCGACCCCTCGCGCACCGCGCACCCGCCGCGCGGCTGGGCGCAGCGCGGGCTGCTGGGCGGGGTGCTGCTGACGGTGGCGCTGCTGATCGTGGCCCCGCTCGCCGTGCTGGTGGAGCGGTCCCTGGACGCGCCCGGCGGGTACGGCTTCGGGTTCTACCGGGCGCTCCAGGAGAGCGGCTCCGGAGGCGGAACGTTTCTGGTGCCGCCGCTGGAGGCCATCGGCAACTCCCTCGAGTACGCGCTTGCCGCCACCGCCATCGCCCTGGCCGTCGGCGGACTCGCGGCCGCGGCGCTGGCCCGGCGCGCGGGCCGCTTCGTCCGGGGCTTCGACGCACTGCTGATGCTGCCCCTCGGGGTGTCCGCCGTGACGGTGGGCTTCGGGTTCCTGATCACCCTGGACGAGCCGCCGCTGGATCTGCGCACCTCCTGGATCCTGGTGCCGCTGGCGCAGGCGTTGGTCGGGGTGCCGTTCGTCGTACGGACCATGCTGCCGGTGCTGCGCGCGGTCGACGGGAGGCTGCGGGAGGCGGCGGCCGTGCTCGGGGCGTCGCCGCTGCGGGTGTGGCGCGAGGTGGACCTGCCGCTGGTGCGGCGGGCGGTGCTGATCGCGGCGGGCTTCGCCTTCGCGGTCTCGCTGGGCGAGTTCGGCGCGACGGTGTTCATCGCCAGGCCGGACCGTCCGACGCTGCCGGTGGCCGTGGCCCGGCTGCTGGGGCGGGCCGGCGAGGTGAACTACGGGCAGGCCATGGCCCTGAGCACGATTCTGATGCTGGTGTGCGCGGTGTCCCTGCTGGTGCTGGAGCGACTGCGACCCGACAAGACCTCGGGAGAGTTCTGATGACCCTGCTCCGGCTCGAAGGGGTGACGGTGCGCTTCGGCGGCCGCGCGGTCGTGGACGCGGTGGACCTGGAGGTCGCAGAGCACGAGACCGTCTGCGTGCTGGGGCCGAGCGGCAGCGGCAAGTCCACCCTGCTGCGGGTGGTGGCCGGGCTCCAGCCGCCCTCCGCCGGCCGGGTGCTGCTCGGCGGCGCCGACCAGGCCGGGGTGCCGGTGCACCGGCGGGGGGTCGGCCTGATGTTCCAGGACCACCAGCTCTTCCCGCACCGGGACGTCGGCGCGAACGTCGCCTTCGGCCTGCGCGTCCGGGGCTCCGCGAAGGCGGAGCAGGGGGAGCGGGTCGCCCGGCTGCTGGACCTGGTCGGGCTCCCCGGGGCCCAGGGCCGGGCCGTGGCCTCGCTGTCGGGCGGTGAGCAGCAGCGCGTGGCCCTGGCCCGGGCGCTGGCCCCCTCGCCGAGGCTGCTGATGCTGGACGAGCCGCTGGGCCAGCTCGACCGGGGGCTGCGCGAGCGGCTGGTGGTCGAGCTCCAGGGGCTGTTCTCCCGGCTGGGCACCACCGTGCTGGCCGTCACCCACGACCAGGGCGAGGCCTTCGCGCTGGCCGACCGGGTGGTGGTGATGCGGGACGGCCGGATCGCCCAGGTGGGAACCCCGCTGGAGGTGTGGCAGCGGCCGGCCTCGGAGTTCGTGGCACGGTTCCTCGGCTTCGAGAACGTGGTCCCGGCCACCGTCTCCGGGGGCGCCGCCGCGACCCCGTGGGGGAAGGTCCCCGTACCGGCCGGCTCGCCCGAGGGCGAGCAGCGGCTGCTGGTCCGGCCGGCCGGGGTGGTGCCGGCCGCGGCCGGGCTGGACTGCGTGGTGGAGTCCCGTACCTTCCGGGGAACGCACGTGGCCCTGCGGCTCCGGCCCGCGTCGGGCCCCGTACTGGAGGCGGAGTGCGCCCTCGCCGCCGCCCCGGCCGCGGGGGACCGTCTCGCGGTGGCCTTCACGCCCTCCGAGGTGGTCGTCCTGCCCTAGGGACGTCTCCGTACGGGCGGGCCTAGGCGGCTCGGATGCCGTCGCAGGCGATCGGCAGGTGGCGCGGGCCGCGCAGGACCGCGTTCTGCCGGTAGGGCGGCGGGTCCTCCAGCAGCCGCGCGTTCTCCAGCCTGCGGGCCAGCTCGCTCAGGGCCAGCGCGGCCTCCAGCCGGGCCAGCGGCGCGCCGAAGCAGCTGTGGATCCCGCTGCCCAGGCCCAGGTGCTGGACGTCCTCGCGGTCGGGGTCGAAGCGGTCCGGGTCCTCGAACCGCTTCGGGTCGCGGTTCCCGGAGGCGATGACCAGCCAGAGCGAGGAGCCCTTGGGGATGGTCACCCCCGCCACCTCGATGTCGGCCAGCGTGCTGCGCTGCGGCAGCAGCTGCACCGGGGGCTCGTAGCGCAGCAGCTCCTCCACCATCGGCACGGCCAGGTTCGGGTCGGAGCGCAGCCGGTCCAGGTGCTCCGGCCGGCGCAGGAGCGTGAGCATCCCGTTCGTGATCAGGTTGACGGTGGTCTCGTGCCCGGCGATCAGCAGCAGGGCCGCCGTGCTGAGGACCTCCATGGTGCTCATCGTGCCGTCCGGCCCCTGCCCGGTTGCCAGCTCCGAGAGCATGTCCCCGGTCGGGTTCCTGCGCCGCTCCTCGATCAGCCCGGCCAGGTACATGCCGAGCTCCATGCGGGAGTCCTGCGTCTTCTTCATCCGTTCGGCGGGGTCGGCGTCCGGATCGGGGTCCAGGCTCGCGGCGAGGGTGTCGGCCCAGACGTGGAAGCGGGCCTCGTCCTCGGGCGGCACACCCAGCAGCCGGCAGATCACCGTCACGGGGAAGGGGTACGAGAACTCCTCGACCAGGTCGATCCGGCCCGGGTCGCCCTTCTCGGCGATCGTGTCGATCAGCCCGGTGACGATGCCGCCCAGCTCACCGCGCATCTGCTCGACCCGGCGCGGGGAGTGCGGGGGCCCGAAGGGGCGGTTGGTCATCCGGCGCAGCCGGTCGTGGTCGGGAGGGTCCAGCTTCAGGAAGGACGGCGGCAGCGCCTGTCCCTCGCCCTCGTCGGCCTCGTTCAGCGGGTCGCCGGCCGTCGCCGTCAGGTTGCGGGCGTCGGAGCTGATGCGCGGGTCGTGCAGCAGGCCCTTGATCTCGTGGTAGGTGCTGATGACGTACGGGCCTTCCCCGTCGTGGAACACCGGGGTCTTGCGGAGCTCCTCGTACAGCGGGTAAGGATTGGCACGGCTGGAGTAGTCGAGGATCTGCCGCAGGATGCCTTGGGTCATGAGAGGTCCTCGTGCTCAGTTGTGCGCCGGTGTGAAGGTCATCCGCCGGTCGGCCGGCGAGTAGCCGCTCAGGGTGATGGTCGGGCCGTGCGTGGGCACCGACGGGTCGGGGAAGTCCGCGGGGAGCGGACGGTCCCCCTCCGGCCTGCGGTCCACCGTCGGGTAGGGCGGCGGGAACGGCGCGGTCTGCTCGATCTGCTGCTCGTAGAAGTCGAGCCAGCGGCACTGGTCGAAGGTGACGGCCCCGATGACGCGGCCCTGGTACCCGTACACGCCGACGAAGCGGCGCTCGGCGCGCGAGCCCTGGATGATCACGATCTCGGTCCCCATCGACGGGACCCCGACCGACTTGATGCTGACGCCGAACTGCGAGGACCAGAACGCCGGGACCCACAGGTGCGGCCGCCGGTCGGCGCTCCTGCTGAGCATGTTGTGCGCGGCGGTCTCGGCCTGGGCCACGGCGTTGCCCCAGTGCTCCAGGGACAGGAACTGGTAGCCGAAGAGGGCGTGCGGGGAGCGGGCGACGTCGCCGGCCACGTAGATGTCGTCGGTGACGATGCCCCGGATGTCGAAGGCCCGGCAGCCCGCGTCGCAGGCGATACCGCGCGGACCCGCGCCGAGTCCGGACCCGGCGAGCCACTCGGTGTTGCGCTGGGCGCCGAGCGAGACGACCACCACCTCCGCCTCCAGCGTGGTGCCGTCGGAGAGGTGCGCGGACCGTACCCGGCCGGAGGAGTCGCCCTCCAGGCCCGTGACCATGATCCCGGTACGCAGGTCGACGCCGTTCTCGCGCTGCATGTCGGCCGCGACCGCTCCGACCACCCCGCCGAGCGCGCCGACCAGGGGTGCGTCGCCGCGTTCGGCCACGGTCACGGCGAGGCCGCGCTCCCGGCACGCGGAGGCGATCTCGGAGCCCGTGAACCCGGCCCCGATCACCAGCACCCGGCCGGGCCCGGCCGCGAGGGCGCGCTCCAGGGCGGCCGCGTCGCCCCGGGTGCGCAGGACGAAGACCCCGTCGAGGGCGGCCTCGTCGGGCTTGGGCCAGGGCCGGGCCCGCACGCCGGTGGCGATCAGCAGCCGGTCGTACTCCACCTCGTCCCCGTCGGCCAGCCGGACCCGTCGGGCCGCCATGTCCAGGCCGGCGGCGGGCACGCCGAGGCGCCACTTCGCGTCGATGTCCCGGCGCCGGGGCAGGGCCGTCCCGTCGGCGGTGGCCATGCCCAGCAGGACCTGTTTGGACAGGGGAGGGCGGTCGTACGGCTCGTGGGGCTCGTCGCCGATCATCGTCAGCGAACCGGTGAAGCCCCTCTCGCGCATGGTCTCGGCGGCCCGCAGGCCGGCCAGGGAAGCGCCCACCACCACGATGCGGCCCTCGCGCTTGAGGTGCTCAAGGCCTCCGTCACTGTTCACCGTCGGCCCCCGGAGTGTCGAGGGATCCGTTGACCGCGTCCAGGAGGATGGCCCGGACCGGGCAGGCGTGGGCGGCGCGCACGACGTTGTCGTGCTGGTCGTCGGGGGCCTGCGGGTTGTAGAGCAGCGCCTCGTCGCCGTGCATGGCGAACACGTCGGGCGCGAGGAACGCGCACTGCGCGTACCCCTGACAGCGGTTCAGGTCGACGACGAGCCTCATGAGGCATCAGCCTTTCCGTGCCCTGATGACCCCCACTGCCCCCGAACCCCCCGCCACCCCTCCAGCATGCGCGAGGAACGTGTCCGCCGCCTGCCGGGCCGGGGTGGGGGCGAACGGGCAGGTCAGTGCGGTCGGCGCAGGCTGACACGGAGGATGTGGAGGCTGACGGCCAGGACCCAGAACGGGAAGAGCAGCTCGATCCACGGGACCCCCGACCCGGTGAGCAGCAGGACCAGCCCCGCGGCGAAGCCGAGCAGGACAAGCGGCCGGGGGAAGACCCCGAGCCGGCGGGCGATGGTCGAGGTCGAGAAGGCGAACACGGCCGCCATGCGCATCGCGTAGGTGCTCAGGACGGTGTACGCGAAGGGCCGGCCGAAGCCGGCCGGTGACCCGGCCTCCTGGAGCACGGTCCCGGCGGCCGCGGCGGCCACGAACAGCGTGGCGATGAAGACGTACCCGCTGCCCAGGAAGACGGTGGCGACGAACCGGTCCTCGCCCTCACCCGCGTGCGCGCGCAGGGCCCCCATGAACCACAGGAAGAAGATCCCCGCGAACGGGACGATCTCCAGCGCCACGCGGACCGCCCAGCGCAGGTCCGGGTCGACCGTGGCCCCGGCCGGGTTCCCCGAGGGGATGGCGATCCGCATGAGCACGGTCGCGGCCCCGAGCAGCAGGGAGAAGACGACACCGGCCGTCCCGGCGGCGCGGGGCGTGCGCATCCGCGCGGTGGGGGAGTCCATGCCTTCAGCAGGCACCGGCCGCCGGGGCGCCGCCACCTCGGGGACCCGTGGGGGTGAACCGGCGCCGCGGCAGGTCCGGCGGGCTCAGCCGACGGGCTCGGGGACCGGCTCCTCGTCCGGCGCCGCGGCCCCGTCGTGGTTGCCGTACCAGGCCACCGCGACGGCGCCGGCCACCGCCAGCACGAAGCCGGCGACGGCCAGCCAGGCGAGCCCCGGCCGGGAGGCGTCGCCGAGCCACAGGACGCCGATCGCGCCCGGCAGTACCGTCTCGCCGACGACCAGGGCGGCGGTCGCGCCGTTCACCGAGCCGATCTGGAGGGCGACGGTGTGCAGGTACATGCCGCCGACACCGGCCACGAGGATCGCGTAGAGCGCCGGGTCGGTGAGCAGCGTGCCCAGGTCGAAGGGGTCGACGCCGTCCAGGATGCGCACGCCCACGCCCAGCGCGCCGAAGGCCAGGCCCGACAGCAGGCCCGCCAGGATCGCGGCCCGCGCGCCGAGGAACCGTACGGCCACCGTGCCGCCGACGATGATCAGCAGGGTCGCCGCCAGCAGCCACCAGTGGGTGGCCGTCGGGGCGTGGTGGTCGCCCTCGTGGCCTGCGGCGGTCGCGAGCAGCACCAGCGCCGCGCAGACGACCCCGATCGAGCTCCACTCCTTGCGGGAGAGACGGATCCCCAGCATCTTCACGCTCAGCACGGCGGTGATCACGAGGTTGGCGCTGATCACCGTCTGGGAGAGGAACAGCGGCAGCAGGCGGGCCGCCAGAGCGCCCAGTCCGAAGCCGACGAAGTCCAGGATCGTGCCGACGATGAACTCCCAGGTCATCGCGGCCTTGGCGGTGGAGGTCAGGTTCGGTCCGCCGTGCGCGGTCACCCCGGCGGCGGCCGGCGACGTCCGCGCGGCACGGCGCGAGCCGACGGCTTGCAGGACGGAGCCCGTCCCGTAGCAGATGGACGCCGCGACAGCGGTCAGCAGGCCTATGAGCACAGAGGGCTCCGTTCAACGTCTGGCAGGTAAGGCGGTACCTCTGCCAGACGTCGGAACGGGCCGCGGAGTTGCCTGCGCAAGGGAGTTCGTTGACCGGTTCTTTGCCCGCGCCCGCCCGGGCCGGGGAGGCGGGGCCGCCCGGGACCCGCTCAGCGGGCCAGGGCCAGCGACGTCAGCTGCGCCACGCCCCAGACGAGCGGTACGCACCCGGCGAGCAGCGCGGCGGCCCGCAGGCCGGCGGCCGTACGGAGCACCGTGCCCGGGGTGCCCAGGTCGAGCAGCGCCGCCCGGGCCGCGCTGCGGGCCTGCCGGGCCTCGACCGCGGCGGTGAGCAGAGAGGCGGCCGCGCACAGGGCGACGAGCACGGCGGCCGGTACGGTCAGCGGCCCCAGCGGTGGCGTGGCCTCGCCGCCCGGGCCGTTCGGGGCGAGGGCGGTGAGGGCGGCCGCGCCCACGGCGCACAGCACCCCGAGCGGCCGGCCCAGCCGGGAGGCCTCCTCCTGGAGGGTCCGTCCGGCGAGCAGCCGCAGCGCGCCCGGGCGGACGGCCTGGACCAGGGTTCCGCAGGCGTAGGCCAGGCCGGGTCCGGCCAGGGCCAGGCCGAGTGCGATCAGCGCGCCGGCGGCCGGCGTCGCCGGGCCGTCCGGGCGGGCGTACGCCAGGAGCGCGAGCCCGCACGCCACGAGCGCCACCCCCCAGGGCACGCCCGACTGCGGTGTCGGCCCGGAGCGCCGGGGGCGCAGGGCGAGGGCGGTCGCGGCGGAGGCCGTCAGGGGGAGCAGGGCCAGCAGGGTGAGCGCGGCGGCCACCGGGAGCGGCCGGCCGGCGTGGAGCAGCCGGGCCCCGGCCCCGTCGAAGGGCAGCCCGGTGAGGTCGCCGCGCAGGTGCAGGAACACGGCGAGGGCGAGGGCGCCGCCGAGGGAGCAGGCGAGGGCGGTGGAGACGGCGGCGGCCAGCGCCAGCCGCACGGGTCCCAGCCCGACGGCGTCGAGCCCCTCGCGGGGCCGGGCGGCCGGGTCGGTCCGGGCCACGGCGACGGCGAACTGGACGGTGGCGGCCAGCGGCACCAGCGCCCACAGCAGCAGGGGCAGCGATCCGGTGGCCCGGGCCTCGGCGTCCGCAAGGACGTACAGCAGCAGGAAGCCGCTGGCGGCGCAGGCCGCGGCGACCAGCAGCCTGCGCAGCTGGACCGCGGGCCGGGAGCCGCGGGCTAGGCGGAGAGAGAGCACGCGGCCTGGCCCTCCGTGGTCCCGGGGGAGGCGGCGGCCGCGGCTGCGGCGGCCGGGCGGCCGTCGACCAGGGCCAGGCCCCGGTCGGCCGCGGCCGCGGACTCCTCGTCGTGGGTGGCGAGCACCACCGTGATCGCGTGCGAGCGGGCGGCGGTGGTGAGCGTGCGCAGCAGCTGCGCACGCTCGGCGAGGTGCAGCGCGGCCGTCGGCTCGTCGGCGAAGAGCACGTCGGGCTCCCCGACCAGCGCGCGGGCGAGGGCGACCCGCTGGGACTCGGCGCGGTTGAGGGCGCCGGGGCGCTTGCCGGCGAAGGCGCCGATGTCGAGGCGCTCCAGCCATTCGTGGGCGGCGGCCCGGGCGGCCCGGTGCGGGGCGCCGGTGATCAGCAGGGGCAGGGCCGTGTTCTCCCAGACCTTGAGCTCGGGCAGCAGCTGCGGCTCCGGCCCGATCCAGGCGAACCGGGCGCGGAACAGCCGTTCCCGGGCCAGGGCGCCGAGAGTGTGCACGGGGCCGCCGTCGAACCAGACCTCGCCCTGGTCGGGCACCAGCCGTCCGGCCAGGCAGCGCAGCAGGGTCGTCTTGCCGCTGCCGCGCGGGCCGGTCACGGCGACGATCTCGCCCCGCCGGACTCCGGCGCCGACCCCGATCAGTCCGGGGGAACCGCTGTGGGAGTAGTGAAGGGACCGCGCCCAGAGGACGTCGTCGTCTGGCGGGGCACTGTCCGGTGGAGCCACCATGGCGTACACCTCCGTCCGGGGGAACGAAGCGGAGCCGCTTCGGTCACTGGCCCGCACTGAGATGGAAGGTGACGAACCCCCCGGACGGCGACAGCACACGGCCCGGACCCCCGTGTTCTCACTCGAACAGGGGATCCGGGCCATGTGGTTGGACTAGTGCAGCGTTGGACTAGTGCAGCGTTGGACCAGTGCAGCGTTGGACCAGTGCAGCGTCGGACCGGCGCAGCGTCGGACCGGCGCACAGCCGGACCGCTTACAGCTTGGTCCAGGCCTCCGTGAGCACGTTGCGCAGGATGCCCTCGATCTCGTCGAAGGTGCCCTGGTCCGCGATCAGCGGCGGCGCCAGCTGGATGACCGGGTCGCCGCGGTCGTCGGCCCGGCAGTACAGGCCGTTGTCGAAGAGCGCCTTGGAGAGGAAGCCGTAGAGCACGCGCTCGGTCTCCTCGTCCGTGAAGGACTCCTTGGTGACCTTGTCCTTGACGAGTTCGATGCCGTAGAAGAAGCCGTTGCCGCGCACGTCGCCGACGATCGGGAGGTCGTGCAGCTTCTGCAGGGTGCTGAAGAAGTTGCCCTCCTGGTCCAGCACGTGCTGGTTCAGGCCTTCCTTGTCGAAGATGTCGAGGTTGGCCAGGGCCACCGCGGAGGACACGGGGTGTCCACCGAAGGTGTAGCCGTGCAGGAAGGTGTTGTCGCCCTTGTAGAACGGCTCCGCGATGCGGTCCGAGACGATGCAGGCGCCGATGGGGGAGTAGCCCGAGGTCATGCCCTTGGCGCAGGTGATCATGTCCGGCACGTAGCCGAACTTGTCACAGGCGAACATCGTGCCGAGGCGGCCGAAGGCGCAGATCGTCTCGTCGGAGACGAGCAGCACGTCGTAGGTGTCGCAGATCTCGCGCACCCGCTGGAAGTACCCGGGCGGGGGCGGGAAGCAGCCGCCGGCGTTCTGCACGGGCTCCAGGAAGACGGCCGCGACGGTGTCGGGGCCCTCGAAGAGGATCTGCTGCTCGATCTGGTCGGCGCACCAGCGGCCGAAGGCCTCGGGGTCGTCGCCGTGGATCGGGGCGCGGTAGATGTTGGTGTTCGGCACCTTGTGCGCGCCCGGGACCAGCGGCTCGAAGGGGGCCTTCAGGGCCGGCAGGCCGGTGATGGACAGGGCGCCCTGCGGGGTGCCGTGGTAGGCGACCGCACGCGAGATGACCTTGTACTTGGTGTGCTTGCCCTGCAGCTTGTAGTACTGCTTGGCGAGCTTCCAGGCGGTCTCGACCGCCTCGCCGCCGCCCGTGGTGAAGAAGACCTTGTTCAGGTCGCCGGGGGCGTAGCCGGCGAGGCGCTCGGCGAGCTCCACGGCCTTGGGGTGCGCGTACGACCACACGGGGAAGAACGCGAGCTCCTGGGCCTGCTTGTAGGCGACCTCGGCCAGTTCCTTGCGGCCGTGACCGGCGTTGACCACGAACAGTCCGGCGAGACCGTCCAGGTAGCGCTTGCCCTTGTCGTCGAAGATGTAGGTGCCCTCACCCCGCACGATGGTGGGGACGGGCGCGTTCTCGTACGACGACATGCGGGTGAAGTGCATCCACAGGTGGTCGTAGGCGGTTTTGGAGAGGTCCTGGCTCACGGGCTATCGAGTTCCCCACATGTAGGTCTGCTTCTTGAGCTTCAGGTAAACGAAGCTCTCGGTTGATCGCACGCCGGGGAGCGTGCGGATCTTCTTGTTGATCGTTTCGAGCAGGTGGTCGTCGTCCTCGCAGACGATCTCCACCATCAGGTCGAACGACCCGGCGGTCATCACGACGTATTCGCACTCGGCCATGGCGGTCAGGGCGTCGGCCACCGGATCGAGGTCTCCCTCGACGTTGATGCCGACCATGGCCTGGCGCCGCAGACCCACGGTGAGCGGGTCGGTGACGGCGACGATCTGCATGACGCCCTGGTCGAGCAGCTTCTGCACGCGTTGGCGCACAGCCGCCTCGGAGAGGCCGACGGCCTTGCCGATCGACGCGTAGGGGCGCCGGCCGTCTTCCTGCAGTTGCTCGATGATCGCCAGGGACACAGCATCGACCGAAGGGGACGGTTGTCTGTTCCTGGAATCTGCGCTTCGACTGACCACGACGCCACTGTGCACGAGGAGTCGTCCGTTCCGCAACCCGTAATCGATGAAATCCGTTGTGGCTGGTCTCCCAATAAACGGATTTCGTAGTTGGCCGGGTCCGGCTCTGTCGAAAGCGTTGCCCGAGGGGATACTCTTGGGGCTTGTCTCAACCGTTGGACATGTGATCAGGAGAGTGGCTGTAGTGACCACCGAACTGCGTCGTCTGCGCAACTACATCGGCGGGGAGTTCAAGGACGCCGCCGACGGGCGGACCACCGAGGTGGTCAATCCGGCCACCGGCGAGGTCTACGCGACCGCCCCGCTGTCCGGCCAGGCAGATGTGGACGCCGCCATGGCCGCTGCGGCTGCCGCCTTCCCGGGCTGGCGCGACACCACGCCCTCCGAGCGTCAGAAGGCCCTCCTCAAGATCGCGGACGCCTTCGAGGCGCGCGCTGAGGAGCTGGTCGCCGCCGAGTCGGAGAACACCGGCAAGCCGCTGGCCCTGACGGCCAGCGAGGAGCTGCCCCCGATGGTGGACCAGATCCGCTTCTTCGCGGGTGCCGCGCGTCTGCTCGAGGGCCGCTCGGCCGGCGAGTACATGGACGGGATGACCTCGATCATCCGCCGTGAGCCGGTCGGCGTCTGCGCCCAGGTCGCGCCGTGGAACTACCCGATGATGATGGCCGTGTGGAAGTTCGCCCCGGCGATCGCCGCGGGCAACACCGTCGTCCTGAAGCCCTCCGACACGACCCCGGCCTCCACGGTGCTGATGGCGGAGATCATCGACTCGATCCTGCCCAAGGGCGTCTTCAACGTCGTCTGCGGCGACCGCGAGACCGGCAAGGCCATGGTCGAGCACTCCACCCCGGCGATGGCCTCCATCACCGGCTCGGTACGCGCCGGCATGCAGGTCGCCGAGAGCGCCTCGAAGGACGTCAAGCGCGTCCACCTGGAGCTGGGCGGCAAGGCCCCCGTCGTGGTCTTCGAGGACGCCGACATCGCCAAGGCCGTCGAGGACATCGCGGTCGCCGGCTACTTCAACGCCGGCCAGGACTGCACGGCCGCCACCCGCGTACTCGTGCAGGACTCGGTCCACGACGAGTTCGTGGCCGCGCTCGCCAAGGCCGCCGCGGAGACCAAGACCGGCCAGCCGGACGACGAGGACGTGCTCTACGGCCCGCTCAACAACCCGAACCAGCTCAAGCAGGTCGCGGGCTTCATCGAGCGTCTCCCCGCCCACGCCAAGGTCGAGGCGGGCGGACACCAGGTCGGCGAGAAGGGCTACTTCTACGCCCCGACCGTGGTCTCGGGCCTGAAGCAGGACGACGAGATCATCCAGAACGAGGTCTTCGGCCCCGTCATCACCGTCCAGTCCTTCGCGGACGAGGCCCAGGCGCTGGAGTACGCGAACGGCGTCGAGTTCGCCCTCGCCTCCTCCGTGTGGACCAAGGACCACGGCCGCGCGATGCGGATGTCCAAGTACCTCGACTTCGGCTGTGTGTGGATCAACACCCACATCCCGCTCGTCGCCGAGATGCCCCACGGCGGCTTCAAGAAGTCCGGCTACGGCAAGGACCTCTCCGCCTACGGCTTCGAGGACTACACCCGCATCAAGCACGTGATGACCTCGCTCGACGGCTGAACCGGCCCGGCGGCCCGCTGACCAGCGCACACGGTTCCACCGCGCACTGATCACCGCAGGCCGACGAAGGGGCGGGTGGTAGACAGGTTGTCTATTGCCCGCCCCTTCCGCGTTGACCGAGGCTGAGCCCATGCCAGAACTCCCCTTCTCCCGCCGCGCGGCGCTGCGCGGCCTCGGTGCCGCAGGCCTGCTCGCCGCCCTCACCGGCTGCGGTGTCCCCGCCGCCTACGTCCCGGAGGACCGCAGGCAGGGCCAGGATCTCTCGGAACGGGAGCGGCGCCTCGCCTTCTCCAACTGGCCGATGTACATCGACACCGACGACCAGGACGAGGAGAGCCGGCCGACGCTGGATGCCTTCTCGAAGAAGACCGGCATAGAGGTCCGGTACACCGAGGAGATCAACGACAACGACGAGTTCTTCGGCAAGGTCAGCCCGGCCCTGATGAACCACCAGGCGACCGGCCACGACCTCGTGGTGGTCAGTGACTGGATGGCCGCCCGCTTCGTCCACCTGGGCTGGGCCCAGAAGATGGACCGCTCGGCGCAGGCCAACGTGGCCCGGCACCTCGACCCGCAGCTGCGCTCCCCGGCCTTCGACCAGGGCCGGCTGCACACCGTCCCCTGGCAGTCCGGGATCACCGGCATCGCCTACAACCGCAAGGCCCTGGGCCGGGAGATCAAGTCCGTGAAGGACCTGTGGCACCCTGACCTCGCGGGCAAGGTCACCCTCTTCTCCGGCCTCGACGAGTCCTTCGCCCTGCTGATGCAGGGCAACGGCACCGACACCACCCGCTGGACCGAATCCGACTTCCACCGGATGTGCGACCAGGTCGAGAGCATGGTGAAGAAGAAGCACATCCGCCGCTTCACCGGCAACGACTACACCTCCGACCTCGGCAAGGGCGACGTCCTGGCCTGCCAGGCCTACTCCGGCGACGCCATCCAGCTGAAGGCCGACAACCCCGACATCGAGTTCGTCGTCCCCGAGGAGGGGGCCGAGCTGTGGGCGGAGAGCCTGCTCATCCCCAACCTCGCCCGCCACAAGGCCAATGCGGAGGCGCTGGTCGACTACTACTACGACCCGGCGGTGGCGGCGGAGCTGGCCGCGGCGGTCAACTACGTCTGCCCCGTCCCGGCCGCCCGCGAGGTCCTGGCCGCCTCGGCGGACAAGGCGACCGCCGAACTGGCCGAGAACCCGCTGATCTTCCCGGACGAGGAGATGCGCAAGCGCCTGGTCGTGGCCCGCGACATCTCCTCGGCGGAACGCCGCACCTTCGCCCCGCGCTGGAACTCCATCGTCGGACTGTGATCACGATCTCGCCGACAGGGCTGAACGTGTTCAGAAAATCTGCTGAACATGTTCAGTTCTGCGGCTAGGCTCCCTGTCATGAGCGAGAGAAACGCCCTCCGGCGGCGGATCCGTGCCTGGCTTGTGCTGTTCCTCGTCTGTCTGGTCCTCAGCGGGCTCACCGCGTTCCCGCTGGTCACCGAACTCCACTGGGTTAATGCGCTGGTCTCCCACCCATGGCTGCGCCGGATCGGCGACGGGCTCGACCACGCCGACGCCGCATACCCCTTCCTCCTCTACGGCAACGACTGGCTCGCCTTCGCCCACCTGGTGATCGCGGTGTTCTTCTACGGGGTCCACCGCGACCCGGTCCGCAACCTCTGGATCGTCGAGGCCGGAATGGTCGCCTGCGTCGGCATCCTCCCGCTGGCCCTCATCTGCGGGCCGATCCGGGGGCTCCCCTTCGGGTGGACGCTGATCGACATGTCGTTCGGGGTCTTCGGGATCCTCCCGCTGCTCGTGCTGCGCCGCCTGATCAAGCGCCTGGAAGCCCTCCAGGAGGCGGACGGGACGGGCTACTTGGCGAAGGCCGCGCCGATGATCCCGTAGGCCACCGCGTTCATGTCCCGGCCCTTGGCGTCGGTGGAGTTCACCGAGTAGACCAGGGTGCGCGACAGGTCGCGGGTGCCGCCGATGACCGTGCTGTAGCCGTAGCGGGAACCCGTCTTGCCGTAGAGCTTCGTGCCGTCCGGGAGGACGAACTCCTTCAGGCCGGCCGTCTGCACCGCACGCCCGCCGGTCGTGCTCTCGGCGTCCGGCACGTCGGGGACGGTGAACATCTCCTCCAGCTGCGCCCTGGGCACCACCCGGCCGTCGAACAGCGCCGTCGTGAACCGCTCCAGGTCCGCCGTCGTCGATATCAGGTCCCCCGCCGCCCAGTTGGACGAGGAGTTCCAGTCCGACACGTCGACCAGCGAACGGCTGCCGTCGGGCTGCCGCACCGCC
Organism: Streptomyces sp. NPDC001373; assembly: GCF_042895815.1. Classification (NCBI taxonomy): domain Bacteria; kingdom Bacillati; phylum Actinomycetota; class Actinomycetes; order Kitasatosporales; family Streptomycetaceae; genus Streptomyces; species Streptomyces sp. NPDC001373. Next base: position 78,061 of record NZ_JBIAWQ010000001.1, on the reverse strand, counting down.
TGGTAGCCGTGGTTGTACGGCCCCGGTATGCGGTTCTGGGTCCGGGACGGGAACGAGGTGTGGCGCAGGCCCAGCGGCTTGATGATCCGGTCCCCGACGGCCTTCTCGTACGTCGTCCCCGTCAGCTTCTCGATCAGCACGCCCAGCACCGTGTAGTGGATGTTGCTGTACCGCTGCTTCTCCCCGGGCCTGAACTCCGGCCCCTTGGCCACCGCGTTGGCGATCAGTGCGTGCGGGTCGACCAGGTCGAAGCGGTGGGCGTACTCGTCCTCGAAGGCGTCGCCCGGGCCGTCGGCCGACTGCAGCCCGCTCGTGTAGTCCAGCAGCTGCCGCACCTTCACCGGCTCGAAGCCGGGCAGCAGCCCCGGCAGGTAGTCCTGCACCGGACGGTCCAGGTCCACCCGGCCCTCGGCGGCCAGCTGGAGCACCACCGCCGCCGTGAAGGTCTTGGTCACCGACCCGGCCCGGAAGCGGGCGTCCTCCACCGCCGCCCGTTTGCTGCGGACGTCCGCGACACCGGCGCTGCCGCGCCAGCTGCCGCTCGTACCGCCCACCCGGACCAGCGCGGCCGTCGCGTCCTTGTTCTGCGGCCCGACCCCCTCGATCGCCTTCCGCAGCGCCGCCGCGTCCGGCGGAGCGGAGAAGACGGGCGCCGTGACCCGCGCCGAAACCGGCGCCTGCGCCGGAGCGGCCTGGGCGGAGGCCACCGGACCGGCGGCGATGCCCAGGACCACGGCGGCTGCGACGAGCGTGCGCGTACGTGCCTTCATGACGATTCCCCCTGTGTGCGACCCGAGCGGCCGACTGCCCCCCGATGACCTCAATGCTGCAGGTCGGAGGGGTCGTCGCGGATCACCATCGAGAGGGGTCTTCAGCAGTACGACAACTCGCCCGTGCGGGGGAGTGGACCCGCCGCCCCCTCACTCCCCGGAGGGAGGTACCCGAGAGGGATCCGCCGAGCCCGCCGCGATCAGCCCCGTCTCGTACGCGCAGATCACCGCCTGGATCCGGTCCCGCAGCCCCAGCTTCGCCAGCACGTTCCCCACATGCGACTTCACCGTGTGCTCGCTCACCACCAGCGCCGCCGCGATCTCCGCGTTCGAGAGCCCCCGCCCCAGGTGCAGCAGGGTCTCCCGCTCCCGGGCCGTCAGCACCTCCAGCCGCTCGGCCGCCAGGACGGGCGGGGCCGCCGGCCGGGCCGTCGCCGCCGTGTACTCCTCGATCAGCCGCCGCGCCACCGAAGGCGCCAGCAACGACTCGCCCGCCGCCACCACCCGCACCGCGTGCACCAGGTCGTCCCGCCGCACGTCCTTCAGCAGGAACCCGCTCGCCCCGGCGTGCAACGCCTCGTACACGTACTCGTCCGAGTCGAACGTCGTCAGCATCACCGTCCGGCACGCACTCCCCGCCGAGATCGCCCGGCAGGCCTCGATCCCGTCCAGCACCGGCATCCGCACGTCCAGCAGTGCCACGTCCGGGGCGAGCCGCTCCACCGCCGACACCGCCGCCGCCCCGTCCCCGACCTCCGCCACGACCTCGATGTCCTCCTGGACGTCCAGGATCATCGCGAACCCGCTGCGCACCAGCTCCTGGTCGTCGGCCACCACCACACGGATCGTCACTTCCCCACCTCCAGCGGCGAGGTTACAAGCACGGTGAAGCCTCGCCCGTCCGCACCCGGACCGGTCCACGCCGTCCCGCCGTGCGCCGCGGCCCGCTCCCGGATCCCGATCAGCCCGTGTCCGCCCGCGGCGCCCCCGGACGGCCCCCGGCCGTCGTCCGTGACCCGTACCGCGAGCTCGCGGGGCCCGTACTCCAGACGGACGTCCACCGCCGAGGCCCCCGCGTGCTTCACCACGTTGGTCAGCGCCTCCTGCACCACCCGGTGCACCGTCGCCTCCAGCGCGGCCGGCAGCTCGCGCACCTCGCCCGTCCGCGCGTACGACACCGCCAGCCCGCTCGCCCGCACCCGGTCCACCAGCGCGGGCAGCCCGCCGATCCCCGGCTGCGGAGCACGCGGAGCCGGCTCCTGCGCCCGCAGTACCCCCAGCATCGTCCGCAGCTGCGCCATCGCGTCCCGCCCCGTCTCGGCGATCGCCTCGAAGGCCGCCTCCGCCCGCTCCGGCGCCCGGCGCACCGCCACCGGCCCGGCCTCCGCCTGGACGACCATGATGCTGACGGCGTGCGAGAGGATGTCGTGCATCTCCCGTGCGATGCGCGCCCGTTCGCGCGCCGCCGCCTGCTCCGCCTCGATCCGGTTGGCCCGCTCCAGCTGCGCCGCCCGGTCCAGGGCCGCCGCCGTGTAGGCCAGCCGCGTGGCCTGGAGCCGTCCGAGCACGAAGGCCGCCGCGAACACGAACAGCGAGAACAGCAGCTCCCTGGCCGTACCGGTGTTGAGCCCGACGGACACCGCGATCACCACCACCAGAGCCGCCGCCACGGCCAGCCGCACCCGCGGCGGCCGCAGCAGGGCGATCGAGTAGACGCAGACCAGCCCCGCGTACGGCAGCGGCTGCCCGGGACCGTCCAGCCCCAGCCGGTACACCGAACCGGCGGCGACCACCCCGAGCAGCGCCGTGACGGGCGCCCGGCGCCGCCACACCAGGGGCACGTTGCCGAGCGTCGTCAGCAGGTACGCCGCCCATGTCGCCGGCGAGTCCGCCGGGTCCCGGGGCACCACGAAGGGGATCGTCGTCGCCACCTGCACCAGCAGCGTCAGCCCCGCGTCCTGCCCGCGTGGACCCGCCCGCAGGACGAGCCCGCGCAGCCGCTCGCCGAGGCCGCCCCTCACCGTCCGGTCTCGGCCCGTACGGCGGCCAGCGCGTCCAGCCTGTTCGTGGTGACGGAGTCGGCCCCGGCCCGCAGCAGGGCGCGCATCGACCGCTTGGTGTCCGCAGTCCAGGCCGACACCAGCAGCCCGTCCCGGTGCAGGGCGTCGGTGAGTTCCCGGGTGACCAGCCCGAAGCGGTAGTTCAGCCAGCGCGGGGACACCGCGTCGACCAGCACCCGGCGCGGCGGCGACAGCGTGGTCCAGGTCAGCGCGATCTCCGCGCCCGGGTCGGCGGCGCGGACCGCCAGCATGGTGTCCGGGCCCCCGCAGTAGTACGTGCGGTCGCGGGCCCCGCACTCGCGGACCAGGTCGACCACGGTTCGCACGGCCTCCGCGGCCGCGCCCGGCAGGTCGATCATCAGCCGGCCGCCCCCGGCCTCCGTCAGCGCCTCGCGCAGGGTGGGGACCCCGCCCCCGCAGAGCTCCTTCAACTGCGGTGCCGTCACGGCGTCGAGGCGCACGTCGTGGCCCCACAGCCGCTCCAGCGTCTCGTCGTGGAGCAGGACCGGCACTCCGTCGCGGGTCAGCCGCACGTCGACCTCCACCGCGTCGGCCCCGCGCGCGAACGCGGAGCCGACGGAGGGGAGGGTGTTCTCACGGACTCGGTAGGGATCGCCTCGGTGGCCGACGGCAGTCAGGGTGCTCATACCCCCATTCTCGGGGGCCGGAGCGATCAAGGGGAGTCAGCGGGCCAGCCATTCAGCGGTGTACGCGTCGATCTCCGCGGTCAGCCGCGCCTTGCCGGCCGGGTCCAGGAAGGAGGCCTCGACGGCGTTCTTCGCCAGCTGCGCGAGTCCGCGCTCGTCGAGGTCGAGGAGCCGGGCGGCCACCGCGTACTCGTTGTTGAGGTCGGAGCCGAACATCGGCGGGTCGTCGCTGTTGATGGTGACGAGCACGCCCGCCTGCACCATCTCCCTGACGGGGTGCCGGTCGAGGTCGGTCACCGCGCGGGTGGCGATGTTGGAGGTCGGGCAGACCTCCAGGGCGATGCGGTGCTCGGCGAGGTAGGCCAGCAGCTCCGGGTCCTGCGTGGCGCTGGTGCCGTGGCCGATGCGCTCGGCGCCCAGTTCGCGGATGGCGTCCCAGACGGTCTCCGGGCCCGTGGTCTCGCCCGCGTGCGGCACGCTGTGCAGGCCGGCCGCCCGGGCGCGGTCGAAGTACGGCTTGAACTGCGCGCGCGGCACGCCGATCTCCGGGCCGCCCAGGCCGAAGGAGACCAGCCCCTCGGGGCGCAGGTCGACGGCGAGGCGGGCGGTCTCGGCGGCGGCCTCCAGGCCGGCCTCGCCCGGGATGTCGAAGCACCAGCGCAGGATGACGCCGAGCTCGGACTCGGCGGCCTTGCGGGCCTCCTCGATGGCCTCCATGAAGGCGTGCTGGTCGATGCCTCGGCGGGTGGACGAGTAGGGGGTGATGGTCAGTTCGGCGTAGCGGATGTTCTGCCGGGCCATGTCGCGGGCGACCTCGAAGGTCAGCGTGCGGACGTCGTCGGGAGTGCGGACCAGGTCGACCACCGACAGGTAGACCTCGATGAAGTGGGCGAAGTCGGTGAAGGTGAAGTAGTCGGCCAGCGCCCCGGGGTCGGTGGGGACCTGCGAGTCCGGGTGGCGGGAGGCGAGTTCGGCCACGATCCGGGGGGACGCCGAGCCGACGTGGTGGACGTGGAGTTCGGCCTTGGGCAGCCCCGCGATGAAGGGGTGCAGGTCGGGCATGGGGGTCTCCGGTGGGACGCTGGTGCGGGCAGGTCGGCCTCATCGTAGGCAGGCCCGGCGCTGTCGGTGGCAGCGCTTAGCATGGCTGTAAGAGAGGGGGGTGCCGTATGACCGACCAGAGCCCTGAGCCGAGGGACCCGTGGGCGCCGCCCGAAAGGCCGGCGGCCCCGACGGGCGGCGGCCCGCGGCAGGCCCCCGGGGCCCCGGCCGCGCCGTCCGTGCACGACCAGCCGACGTTCGTGGGGATGCCGGGACCCGACGGGAGGCCGCCGGTGTCCGCGCACCCGCCGATACCCGGCGCGGGTCCCGCGCCCGCCCCTGCGGCGGCGCCCGCAGCCGGCGCCGCGTACGGCTACCCGGCCCCGGGCGGCTACGGACAGCCCGGCCCGGCCGCACCCCAGCCGCCGCAGCCCGCGTACGGCTACCAAGGCCCGCCGGGGTACCCCGGCTACCCGCCCGCGCCCGGCTACCCGGGCCACACCGGGTACCAGCAGTACGGACCGGGCCCCAGCAACGGCTTCGGCATCGCCGCGCTGGTCCTCGGCATCCTCGCGGTCGCCGTCTGCATCACCAGCTTCTTCGCGATCGCGCTGGGCATCGCCGCGGTGGTCTTCGGCGTCCTCGGCCGCGGCAAGGCGAACCGGGGCGAGGCCACCAACGGCGGCGTCGCCCTCGCCGGCATCATCCTGGGCGGGATCGGCATCGTGCTGGGCGCCGTGCTGGTGGCGCTCATCTTCGCCGGGTTCATGGCGGACACCTTCGACGAGACCCCGGACGGCGGCTCGCACTCGAACACGCAGGTCCGCGAGCGGGTCTGAGCCCGCGGGACCGTCGACCCGCCGCATCGCGGACACGGCGGAGGGCCGGCCCGGGGCATCCGGCGCCCGCGGCCGGCCCTCCGCCGTCCACCGCACTACCGGGCCCACGGCCAGTCCGCGTCCCGGCCGCCCTCCAGCAGGGAGACCATCCGGAACGCCGCGTCCGTGAGCCCGCCGAAGGTGTGCCGGTTCCCTGCCCCGGACGGCGCGTGGCCCACCCGGTACCCGGCCAGGTTCCAGGTGTAGACGGGGACCTCCTCGGGCACCAGCGCCGTCGGGTCGTCGCCGTACCGGTACGTGGCCTGCTCGTCCGTGACGATCAGGACCCGGTCGTGGCGCCGGTAGTGCCGGCGCACGGCCTCCGCGGTGTTCGTCCCGCCGAGGCTCTCGAACCGCTCCAGCACCCTGAGCACCGACTCACCCCGCCGGTACGCGACCTCCTTGCTGCCGGTGCCGAACTGGACCAGGTCGGCCCGCTCGGCCCGCAGGGCCAGCGCCGTGCCGAAGACGGCGGCCGCGTCGGCCCGGTTGAGCTGCGAGCGGGCCGACAGCGGCGACCACATCGAACCGGAGCGGTCGACCAGGATCAGCGTCCGCCCGGACAGCTGCGGCACGTTGGCCAGCGAGTGTCCGAGCGCCTTCTCCAGCGGGTACGACCAGCGCAGCGAGGGCGCGTGCTGATGGGCGGCCAGGTAGCGGAAGGGGAACTGCCGCGAACGGGCGACCGACTCGGGGTCGGCGACCTTCGCCGCGACCTGCTCGGCGACCGCGTCCGACACCCCCGCCTGGTCGAAGTTGCGCAGGTTCCGCAGCAGGGCCATCGCGCCCATGGACGGGATGACCGCCTCCCACGCGGCCGCGTCCATCGGCCCCTGGAGCCAGCCGGCCAGCGCCTCCCAGGTCATGCCCGCCTCGGCGAGCCGCTCGGCGCCGTCCTTCGCGGTGACCACGGCCCGGCGCCGCTCGACCGGGAGTTCCATGAGCTCTCGGTGGGCGGTCAGGGTACGGTCGCCGGCCGGCACCTCGGCGGTCTCCGGGTGGTGGCGGCGGTCGAGGGCGTACCGGAACAGCTCGCCCTGCCAGGGCTTCGCAGGGTCGGGCGAGGCGTGGACCAGGTTCAGGACGTCGCCGAAGCGGTAGCCCTTGGACGCGGTGTCGTACTTCAGCAGCGAGGCGCCGGAGTAGAGCCGGCGCACGGCGTCGGCGATGCCGCGCTTGACGGGCTTGGGCACGTTCCGCCCGAACGCCGCCGTCCAGTAGGCCAGCAGTTCGCCGGGCTCGTCGGCGCGCAGGAGTACGGAGTCCACGACCTGCCGGTTGGAGGGCCCGTCCGTCGCGCCGGCGTCGAGGCGCGCCCTGACGTACTCGGCGGCGCCGACGAGGGAGGCGGTCCGCATACCGCCGTCGCGGCGCAGCCAGCGCAGCAGGCCGGCGGTCCACTCCGGGTCCTCGACGGCGAGCCGACGCACCAGTGCGGCGAAGCGGTCGTCGCGTGCCCCGCCGGACTCGTAGGCGGTGTCCTGCGTGACGAAGTTGGACACGGCCAGCAGGAACAGCTCGGAGCGGGCGTCGCGGACGAAGCCGGGGCTGCCGTGGTGGTTGGCGGCGCGGCGGCCGGTGGACCGGACGGGCGAGGCGGGCGCGGCCACGGTCTTGGACGCGCGGAGGTTGAAGCGGGCCATGTGAATCCCCCCGAATTCAGGACGAAGAGCGGGGGAGGCGTGCCGGGTGGGGGATGCCCGAGATCGGAGTCGGAGACGGTGCTTGTGCCCGGCGAGCCACCAAGCTGCTCCACCGGCCCTCGCCCTCGCGGGTGTCGGGCCGGGCGGGATTCGAACCCACGACCTCCGGGTCCCGGAAGTAACCGTCGCCTGCGCACCGGGCATCCCCCACGCGGGCCTCCCGAGATCGAATGGGGCGGCGGCGTGAATTCTGCGAGAAGGAGCCGCCGCCGGGCGCACCGGGAGGTGCGTGACGAGCAGGTGTCCAGAGGACAAGGCCGGCGAAACCACATGGTGCTCTGCCAACTGAGCTACACCGGCATGAGTACCGGTGGCGGGACTCGAACCCGCGACCGCCCGATGAGTAGTCGAAGTAGGTCTCGCCTTCGCACCTGGACGACGTTCACGTTAGGGCCAGCCCGGGAGGGCCGCCACGTATTTAACGGGGCCTCAGGCCGCCTTCCCGCCCAGCCGGGCACGCGCCTCCATCAGGGCGAAGCCCAGCAGGTTCAGGCCACGCCAGCGGGCCGGGTCCAGGACGCGGTCGTCGTCCGGGGGCAGCCCGACGCCCCAGATCCGGTCCACCGGGCTGGCCTCCACCAGCACCCGCGACGCCGTGCCCAGCAGGTAGGCGCGCAGCGCCGGATCGGAGTCGAACTTGTGCACGCTGCCCTCCACGACCAGCGCGAACCGCTCCCGCTCCCACACCGCCTCGTCGAAGCCGCGCACCAGCCGGCCGGCCTTCTTCGCCTCCGCCGGACTGCGTGCCTCCAGCGCGGCGCGCTCCGCCTCGGGGTCCGCGAAGAGGCGTGCCTTACCGGCCATCATCCAGTGCTCCGCCGTCGCGTACCGGACCTCACCCACAGTGAAGGGGGAGGGCCACCACTGGCTGAGGCAGCTCGGCCCCAGGCTTCCGTCCGTGCGCGGCCGGTGTCCCCAGAAGGGCAGGAACTTCACCCGCTCACCACGGCTGACCTGCCCGATCAGGGTGTCGATCTTCTCCATGCACGCGAGTCTGCCAGCCACCACGGACACTTCGTACGGGATTTGCGGCGCTCCTCGACATATGGTCGACCGATTCCGTCGCGTAATCAAAAGGCAACAACGGAATCACTTGGCGGAGGCAGAGGCCTCTGTCAGGATCGGCACTCAATTCGAGCTGTAGCTACGAGAGCGTGAGAGCGTGATGGGTAACCGCTTCCAGGTCAAGGACCGCTTCGCAGACGGCGCGCAGTACATCGACGGGCGGCTCCGGGCCGGCACCTCGGGGCGGTCGCACACCGTCGTCGACCCCGCCGCCGGCCAGGAGGTGCTCACCTACGAGCTGGCCGGCCCGGCCGACGTGGACGAGGCCGTCGCCGCCGCCAAGCGGGCCTTCCCGGCCTGGTCGGCCGCCACCCCGGGAGAGCGCTCGGACGCCCTGCACCGGCTGGCCTCCGTCCTGGCGGAGCAGGCGGAGGACTTCGCGTACGCCGAGTCCCTGCAGTGCGGCAAGCCGCTGAAGCTGTCCACCGGGTTCGACGTCCCCGGGACCATCGACAACACCGCCTTCTTCGCCGGCGCGGCCCGCCACCTCCAGGGGCAGGCGGCCGGCGAGTACTCCGGCGACCACACCTCGTACGTGCGCCGCGAGGCCATCGGGGTGGTCGGCTCCATCGCCCCCTGGAACTACCCCCTCCAGATGGCCGCCTGGAAGATCCTCCCGGCCGTGGCCGCGGGCAACACGATCGTCCTCAAGCCCGCCGAGCTCACCCCGCTGACCTCCCTGATGTTCGCCCAGGCGGCCAAGGAGGCGGGCATCCCCGACGGGGTGATCAACATCGTCACCGGTGCCGGACGCGACGCGGGCGAGCACCTGGTCGGCCACCCCGACGTGGTCATGACCTCCTTCACCGGCTCCACCGCCGTCGGCAAGCGGGTCGCGGAGATCGCCACGGCCACCGTCAAGCGGCTCCACCTGGAGCTCGGCGGCAAGGCCCCCTTCGTGGTGTTCGACGACGCCGACGTGGAGGCCGCCGCCCACGGAGCCGTCGCCGCCTCCCTCATCAACACCGGCCAGGACTGCACCGCGGCCACCCGCGCCTACGTCCAGCGCCCCCTGTTCGAAGCCTTCACCGCACGCGTCGCCGAGCTGATGGAGACCGTCCGCCTGGGCGACCCCTTCGCCCCCGCCACCGACCTCGGCCCGCTGGTCTCGCACGCCCAGCGCGACCGGGTCGCCGCCTTCGTCGAACGCGCCCGCGCGTACGCCACCGTCGTCACCGGCGGTGAGATCCCCGGGGGCGACCTCGCCGAGGGCGCCTACTACCGGCCCACCCTGATCACCGGCGCCGCCCAGGACAGCGAGGTCGTCCAGTCCGAGATCTTCGGCCCGGTCCTCGTCGCCCTCCCCTTCGACACCGACGACGAGGGCCTGGCGCTGGCCAACGACACCCCGTACGGCCTCGCCGCCTCCGCCTGGACCCGGGATCTTTACCGGGCGGGCCGGGCCACCCGCGAGCTCAAGGCCGGCTGCGTCTGGGTCAACGATCACATCCCGATCATCAGCGAGATGCCGCACGGGGGCTACAAGGCGAGTGGCTTCGGAAAGGACATGAGCTCGTACTCTTTCGAGGAATACACGCAGGTCAAGCACGTGATGTATGACAACACGGCGGTGGCCGCCAAGGACTGGCACCGCACGATCTTCGGGGACCGATAGTCAAAGCGCCGCCCGACCAGCGGCCCTCCCTCCCGAAAGGGCAACGCGCATGGAGCAGTTCGAGCCCGACCGCCTCTCGGCGGCGCAACTCGCCGCGATGCGGCGCAGTCTCACCAGTGGCCGCGGCGCCCTCACCCGCCGCTCGCTGCTGCGCGCCTCCGGGGCCGGGGCGCTCACCCTGGGCGGCCTTGCCGCCCTCACCGGCTGCGGAATCCCGCCCGCCAAGCGCGAGGGCGGCCAGGCGGCCCCCTCCGACGACCACTCGGACCAGGAGAAGGAGATCAACTTCTCCAACTGGACCGAGTACATGGACACCGGCGACGACGAGAAGTCCCGGCCGACGCTGGAGGCGTTCACCAAGCGCACCGGCATCGAGGTCAAGTACACCGAGGACATCAACGACAACGTCGAGTTCTTCGGCAAGATCCGCCCGCAGCTCGCGGCTGGCCAGGACACCGGCCGCGACCTGATCGTCGTCACCGACTGGCTCGCCGCCCGCATCATCCGCCTCGGCTGGGCGCAGCAGCTCGACGCCTCCCACCTGCCCAACGCCTACGCCAACCTGATCCCGCAGTTCCGCAACCCCGACTGGGACCCGGGCCGCGCGCACAGCTACCCCTGGACCGGCATCGACACCGTCATCGCCTACAACGCCAAGGCCACCGGCGGCAGGAAGGTCGACTCCGTCACCCAGCTGCTCGACGACCCCACCCTCAAGGGCCGCGTCGGCTTCCTCACCGAGATGCGCGACACCGTCGGCATGACCCTCCTCGACCAGGGCAAGGACCCGGCGAAGTTCACCACCGCGGACTACGACGCCGCCATCGGCCGGCTCCAGAAGGGCGTCGACACCCAGCAGATACGCCGCTTCACCGGCAACGACTACACCGCCGACCTCGACAAGGGCGACCTGGCGGCCTGCCTCGCCTGGGCCGGCGACGTCATCCAGCTCCAGGCCGGCAACCCCGACATCAAGTACGCGATCCCGGCCGCCGGCTACATCACGTCCAGCGACAACCTGCTGGTCCCCGCCAAGGCCCGGCACAAGGCCAACGCCGAGAAGCTCATCGACTACTACTACGAGCCCGCGGTGGCCGCGCAGCTGGCGGCGTTCATCAGCTACGTCTGCCCGGTCGACGGGGTCAAGGACGAACTGGCGAAGATCAAGCCGGAGCTCGCGGACAACCCGCTGATCGTCCCGGACAAGGAGATGGCCGCCAAGGCCCACGCCTTCCGCTCCCTCAGCAGCGAGGAAGAGACGGCGTACGAGGAGAAGTTCGCCAAGCTCATCGGCGCCTGACCGGCTCCCTCACCGGCCCTCCATCGCGCCCCGCCCCCCTCCCACGACACACCACCGAAGGCCCAGGCCCATGACCGACACCACCGCGAGCGGCGACGTCCGCCTCGCCGGGATCAGCAAGCACTACGGCTCCTTCACCGCCGTGCACCCGCTGGACCTCACCATCCCCCAGGGCTCCTTCTTCGCCCTGCTCGGCGCCTCGGGCTGCGGGAAGACCACCACCCTGCGCATGATCGCCGGCCTCGAGGAGCCCTCCACCGGCACCATCAGCCTGGGCGAGCGCGAGGTGACCCACCTGCCGCCGTACAAGCGCCCGGTGAACACCGTCTTCCAGAGCTACGCGCTGTTCCCGCACATGGACATCTTCGAGAACATAGCCTTCGGCCTGCGCCGCCGCGGCATCAAGTCGGTCAAGAAGCAGGTCGACGAGATGATCGACCTCGTCCAGCTCGGCGAGCACGCCCGCAAGAAGCCCCACCAGCTCTCCGGCGGGCAGCAGCAGCGCGTGGCCGTCGCCCGCGCCCTGATCAACCACCCCCAGGTCCTCCTGCTCGACGAGCCCCTCGGCGCCCTCGACCTCAAGCTCCGCCGCCAGATGCAGCTGGAGCTCAAGCGGATCCAGACCGAGGTCGGCATCACGTTCGTGCACGTCACCCACGACCAGGAGGAGGCCATGACGATGGCCGACACGGTCGCGGTGATGAACGGCGGCCGCGTGGAGCAGCTGGGCGCCCCCGCCGAGCTCTACGAGAACCCGCGCACCACCTTCGTCGCGAACTTCCTCGGCACCTCCAACCTGATCGAGGCCTCCGTCGAGTCCACCGGCTCCGACGTGACCGTCTCGGCCTCCGGCGCCACGCTCCGGCTGCCCGCCGCCCGATGTTCGACCACCCCCCGCACCGGCGGAAAGCTGCTGGTCGGCGTGCGTCCCGAGAAGATCTCCCTGGTCCCGGCCGAGGACGAGCACACCGTCGCGGCCGGCCGCAACACGATCACGGGCAGGATCGCCGACTCCTCCTTCATCGGCGTCTCCACCCAGTTCGTCATCGACAGCCGGGTCTGCCCCGAGCTGGAGGTCTACGTCCAGAACATCGAGCGCGACGCCCGCCTGGTCCCCGGCGCCGAGGTCGTCCTGCACTGGAACCCGGAGCACACCTTCGGCCTGGACGCGGATCAGGACATCGAGGCGGGCATCGAGACCGTCGAGGAGAGCGCGTGACCGCCACCGCCGCGCCCCCGCAGGCCGCCGCCCCGACCGGGCCCCCGGTCCACCGCGCCTCGCTGCGCAAGCGCCTGATCCCGTACTGGCTGCTGCTGCCCGGCATCGTCTGGCTGCTCGTCTTCTTCGTGCTGCCGATGATCTACCAGGCCTCCACCTCGGTGCAGACCGGCTCCCTCGAAGAGGGCTTCAAGGTCACCTGGCACTTCCAGACCTACTGGGACGCCTTCACCGACTACCTCCCGCAGTTCCTGCGCTCCCTGCTCTACGCCGGCACCGCCACGGTCCTCTGCCTGCTGCTGGGCTACCCGCTGGCCTACCTGATCGCCTTCCGGGCGGGCCGCTGGCGCAACCTCCTGCTCGTCCTCGTCATCGCCCCGTTCTTCACCAGCTTCCTGATCCGCACCCTGGCCTGGAAGACGATCCTGGCCGACGGCGGCCCCGTCGTCGGCGTCCTCGACAAGATCGGCTTCCTGGACGTCACCTCCTGGCTCGGCATGACCGAGGGGAGCCGGGTGCTGGCCACCCCGCTCGCGGTGGTCTGCGGCCTGACGTACAACTTCCTGCCCTTCATGATCCTGCCGCTCTACACCTCGCTGGAGCGCATCGACACCCGCCTCCACGAGGCCGCGGGCGACCTGTACGCCACCCCGGCCACGGTGTTCCGCAAGGTGACCTTCCCGCTCTCGATGCCGGGCGTGGTCTCCGGGACCCTGCTGACCTTCATCCCCGCGAGCGGCGACTACGTCAACGCCGAGCTCCTCGGCTCCACGGACACCCGGATGATCGGCAACGTCATCCAGTCGCAGTACCTGCGGATCCTCGATTACCCGACGGCGGCCGCGCTGTCGTTCATCCTCATGGCCATCGTGCTGATCATGGTCACCGTCTACATCCGCCGAGCGGGAACGGAGGACCTGGTCTGATGCGTTGGCTCCGCCGCAATCTCGTCGTCATCGCGGGCCTCGGCACGCTCGCGTACCTGATCCTGCCGAACGTCGTCGTGACGGTGTTCTCCTTCAACAACCCCACGGGCCGCTTCAACTACGCCTGGCAGGAGTTCTCCCTCGACGCCTGGAAGGACCCCTGCGGGGTCGCCGACATGTGCGGTTCCCTCGCACTGTCCCTCCAGATCGCCCTGTGGGCCACCATCGGCGCCACCGTCCTCGGCACCGCCATCGCCTTCGCGCTGGTGCGCTACCGCTTCCGGGCGCGCGGGGCGGTCAACTCGCTGATCTTCCTGCCGATGGCCATGCCCGAGATCGTGATGGCCGCCTCGCTGCTCGCCCTGTTCCTCAACATGGGCATCCAGCTGGGCTTCTGGACCATCCTGATCGCCCACGTGATGTTCTGCCTCAGCTTCGTCGTCGCCGCCGTCAAGGCGCGCGTCCTGTCGATGGACCCGAGGCTGGAGGAGGCCGCCCGCGACCTCTACGCCGGGCCCGTGCAGACCTTCCTGCGTGTCACCCTGCCGATCGCGGCCCCCGGTATCGCGGCGGGCGCGCTGCTGTCCTTCGCGCTCTCGTTCGACGACTTCATCATCACCAACTTCAACTCGGGCAACACCGTCACCTTCCCCATGTTCGTGTGGGGATCGGCCCAGCGCGGTACGCCCGTCCAGATCAACGTCATCGGCACGGCGATGTTCGTCATCGCGGTGCTGGTGGTCCTCGCCGGCCAGTGGGTCGGCAGCCGCCGCAAGAAGGCACAACCGAAGTAACCCTGTAGGGAGTTGGAAGCCATGGCCCCAGTCGCCATGCGTAGTGTTGCGAAATCCCTTTCCGAAGCGAAGCCGGTCTCGTACTGGCTGGACGACCCCGGCCGCCCCGACCCGCAGCCGGCCCTCACCTCCGACGAGCGCTGCGACCTGCTGGTCGTCGGAGGCGGCTACAGCGGGCTGTGGACCGCGCTCCTCGCCAAGGAGCGCGACCCCGGCCGGGACGTCGTACTGATCGAGAGCAAGGAGGCGGGCTGGGCCGCCTCCGGCCGCAACGGCGGCTTCTGCGCCGCCTCCCTCACCCACGGCTTCGCCAACGGACTGGCCCGCTGGCCCGGCGAGCTGGCCAAGCTGGAGGAGCTCGGCGCCCGCAACCTCGACGCCATCGAGGAGGCGGTCGCCCGCTACGGCATCGACTGCGACTTCGAGCGCACCGGCGAGATCGACGTGGCCACCGAGCCGCACCAGGTCGAGGAGCTGCGCGAACTCCACGAGGAGGCCCGCAAGCTGGGCCTCGCCGACGGCTCCGAATGGCTGGAGGGCGAGGCCCTGCGCGCGGAGGTCAACTCGCCGACCTTCCTCGCGGGCCTGTGGGACCGCGACGGCGTCGCCATGCTCAACCCCGCCAAACTGGCCTGGGGCCTGAAGCGGGCCTGCCTGGAGCAGGGCGTGCGGATCTACGAGAACACGCGCGGCCTCAGGATGGCGCGGGCCGGGCGCGGGATGACGGTGGAGACCCCCTACGGGACGATCCTGGCCCGCCGGGTCGCCCTGGGCACCAACATCTTCCCGTCGCTGGTCAAGCGCGTGCGCCCGTTCACCGTCCCGGTGTACGACTACGCGCTGATGACCGAGCCGCTGACCGAGGAGCAGCTGGCCTCCGTCGGCTGGAAGAACCGGCCGGGGCTGGGCGACAGCGCGAACCAGTTCCACTACTTCCGCATCACCCGCGACAACCGGATCCTGTGGGGCGGCTACGACGCGATCTACCCCTACCGGGGGAAGCTCGACTCGGAGTACGACCACCGCCCGGAGACCTACCTCAAGCTGGCGGAGCACTTCTTCACCGCCTTCCCGCAGCTGGAGGGCCTGCGCTTCAGCCACGCCTGGGGCGGGGCCATCGACACCTGCTCCCGCTTCTCGGCCTTCTTCGGCACCGCGCACTCCGGCCGGGTCGCCTACGCCGCCGGCTACACCGGGCTCGGGGTGGGCGCCACCCGCTTCGGCGCGGACGTGATGCTGGACCTGCTGGACGGGCTCTCCACCGAGCGCACCCGGCTGGAGATGGTGAAGTCCAAGCCGATGCCCTTCCCGCCCGAGCCCCTGGCCTGGACCGGGATCGCCCTCACCAAGTGGTCGCTGGCCCGGGCCGACGCCCGGGGCGGCCACCGCAACCTGTGGCTGAAGACGCTGGACCGCCTCGGCCTCGGCTTCGACAGCTGACGGTCACGGCCCCGTGCGCTCCCGCGCCGGGGCCGTGACCCGCTTCACCTCCACGGAACGGCCCGACCCGCGTCATAACGCCGCCCGGCCCCGCTCTCTCCCGGTGAGAAACCCTCACCGCGAGACGAACGGAGGCCGGGCGATGGCGTTCCCGGGGACCATGACGGCAGTGGAGTGGCTGGTGGCGGCGGCGCCGGACCCCGACGCCTGCCGGTGGGAGTGGGAGGGCGACCCCCTCGGGGTCGCCCTCCTGCCGGCCGGCCGGCTCTGGGACCTCCTGGTCACCCCGGGGGAGCTGGGCCGGGCCGCCCTCGGTGTCCTGCGCCGGCTGCCGGCCCCGCCCGGCCCGGTGCTCGCCGCCCGCACCACCGGCCGCCTGGGCTTCTTCGTGCCCGCGGGAACCGCCTCCTGCTGGATCGGCACGGGCGTCCGGGGCGCGGGGCGCGGGAGCTGGATCGCGGTCCCGTACCCCGGCCGGACGACGGGCGGCCCGCACTGGCTGCACCTGCCCGACGGCCGGGGCACCCTCACCGACCCGGCACTGCTGGAACTCGCCCTGCACGAGGCAGCGGGCAGAACCCTGGCGCGGGAGCGCACGCGCGGCCGTGCGTGAAGCCGCCGGGGCCCGCCAGGACCGATGCGGCGGCCGGGAGTTCAGCCGGAACGCCGACGCGTGCTCCGCCCGGCCGCCCGGCGCACGCCCAGCAGCAGCGGGGTGCACATCAGCAGGCTGGCCAGGACGTCCAGGGGCCAGTGGAAGCCGCGCAGGACCAGCCCCGTCGCGGTCAGGGCCGTCAGGGCGGCCGCGGCGGGCAGGGGCCAGCGGCGGCGGGTGTGCGGGGTGAGGAGGAGGGCCGCGGCCGTGTAGGCGGTGAAGGCCGTGGCCGTGTGGCCCGAGGGGTAGTAGCCGGCGGCCCAGGGCTCCAGCGGGCCCGGGCGGGCGGTCCACTCCTTGAGGGGCACGATCAGCGCGGGCACCAGGGCCATCGCCAGGCCGGCGGCGAGGGCGGCGAGCCGGTGGCCGCTCCGGACGGCGTACGCGATGGCCAGGGCGAGGACGGGAACGGCCACCGGGACGTTCCCGAGGTCCGCGAGGCGCTCGGTGACCGCGTCGGGGACGGTGCGCACCAGGGCGCGGCTCAGCGCCCGATCCGGCGTCAGCAGCGGTCCGCGGACCAGGACCTGCCAGGTGATCAGGGCGAAGAGGACGGCGCACGCGGCCGTCGCAAGGAGGGGGAGGAATGAGGCCGGCCGTCCCGGAACAGGGGGGATGGTTCCGGGACGGCCGGCCGGACCGGCTTGCCGTGCGCCCCGGGGGGTTTGGGGCGGACGGCCGTCCGATCGGAGAGGAGTGTGCGCGAACGCATGCCCAGTACGGCGCTGGGGAAGCCCGGTACCGGTGTCGCCCCCGGTTTCCCGGGAGCGGTCTGTCTCACTCATCTGCAGAAACCGTACGGCAGCCGAGGGGGGACCGACAGCAGGAACGGCCTCTTGTCATCGGCCCCCCACAGCTTCTTCACAGGGCCCGACCGTTACCGGCGGTACCGGCGGGCTCCTCTGTTCGGCCGGTCGCTCAGGCGTCCGTGCCGATGGCCGCGAACGCCGCCTCGATGAGGTCCAGGCCCTCGTTCAGCAGTTCGTCGCTGATGACCAGCGGCGGCAGGAAGCGGAGCACGTTGCCGTAGGTGCCGCAGGTGAGGACGAGCAGGCCCTCGGCGTGGCAGGCCTTGGCGAGGGCGCCGGCCGCCTCCGGGAACGGGGTCTTGGACGCCGGGTCCTTCACGAGCTCGATCGCGATCATGGCGCCGCGGCCGCGGATGTCGCCGATGATGTCGTACTTCTCCTGCATCGCGGAGAGGCGGGACTTCATGATGGACTCGATGTTCTTCGCCTTGGCGTTGAGGTCGAGCTCCTTCATGGTCTCGATGGAGCCGAGCGCGCCGGCGCAGGCCACCGGGTTGCCGCCGTAGGTGCCGCCCAGGCCGCCCGCGTGCGCGGCGTCCATGATCTCGGCGCGGCCCGTCACGGCGGCGAGCGGCAGACCGCCCGCGATGCCCTTCGCGGTGGTGATCAGGTCCGGGACGATGCCCTCGTCCTCACACGCGAACCACTGGCCGGTGCGGCAGAAGCCGGACTGGATCTCGTCGGCGACGAAGACGATGCCGTTCTCGTTGGCGAACTTCACGATCGCCGGGAGGAAGCCCTTGGCCGGCTCGATGAAACCGCCCTCGCCGAGGACCGGCTCGATGATGATCGCGGCGACGTTCTCGGCGCCGATCTGCTTGGTGATCTGGTCGATCGCCTGGGCGGCGGCCTCGGGGCCGCAGTTCTCGGCACCGGTGGGCCAGCGGTAGCCGTAGGCGACCGGGACGCGGTAGACCTCGGGGGCGAACGGGCCGAAGCCGTGCTTGTACGGCATGTTCTTCGCCGTCAGCGCCATCGTCAGGTTCGTGCGGCCGTGGTAGCCGTGGTCGAAGACGACGACGGCCTGGCGCTTGGTGTACGCGCGGGCGATCTTGACGGCGTTCTCGACGGCCTCGGCGCCGGAGTTGAACAGGGCCGACTTCTTGGCGTGGGTGCCGGGGGTCAGCTCGGCGAGGGCCTCGCAGACCTCGACGTAGCCCTCGTAGGGGGTGACCATGAAGCAGGTGTGGGTGAAGTCGGCGAGCTGCGCGGAGGCGCGGCGCACGACGGCCTCGGCGGAGGCGCCGACGGAGGTCACGGCGATGCCGGAGCCGAAGTCGATCAGGCGGTTGCCGTCGACGTCCTCGATGATGCCGCCGCCCGCGCGCGCCGTGAAGACGGGGAGCACGGAGCCCACGCCGCCGGCCACCGTCGAAAGGCGGCGGGCCTGAAGCTCCTGCGACTTGGGGCCGGGGATCGCGGTGACGATGCGGCGCTCCTGCGGGACAGCGGTCATAGAGGGCTCCCTGGGGGGTGTTTTCGGACGCACTTGTGTCTTTGTCCGCAGGCTAGGCCCGGGGGAGGGGGTAAGGCATGCTCCGTTAGGGAGTGGTGCCCGCGTGTCCTTGTCCGTGACGGCCATAGGAAGGGCGCGGCGCGTGGTCCGTGGATCATGCCGGGGTACGGGCCCAAGTGGGGGGCCGGGCACTAGATTGAGCGCCGCGGCGTTACAGGAACGGCAGGGGGCAGGGGTTCATGGACAGCGAGGGCACCTACGACGGACAGGCGACCCGTACGGGGCACGTCCCCCGCCCGGCGCCACCCGCCACGGCCCCCCCGAAACCCCGGCACGCGCCGGCGGTCGGCGCCGGTTCCGGGTACGGCGCGGGCCAGGATTTCGCCGACTGGCTGCGGACCCCGCGCAACCAGGCCGGCCCGGGGATCTGGGCCTTCGGCTACGTGCCGCGGGCCGATGAGGAGCCGGAGGCGGGTTCCGGTCGCTCCCTGATCAGCGGCGCCGTCATCTCGGCCCTTGCCTGCGTGCTCGTCTGGTCGCTGATGCGCAACGAGTACCTGCCGTACTGGACCGTGCCGCTCAAGCTCTTCACGCCGGACGCGTGGTGGGCGCCGTTCACCGGGGCCCCCGTCAAGACGACCGGCGGCGAGGTGGCACAGCCGCTCTACGAGCTCCTCTTCGACGCCGCCCTGCTCTACGGATTCGGACGCCTGGGTGCCTGGGCGGCGGTGTGGCGGAGCCTGGTCGTCGTGCGCGGCCGACTGGTTCAGGCCGGGGTGACCGCCGTCGCATGCCTGATCACGATCTGGCTGGTCGCCCAGTACGCGCTGCCCGTACGGCTCGTCGTCTACCCGTTCCTGCCCCTGGTCCCGGGGGACCCGGACGGCAACAACTCCACGATGGCCCAGGCCGACACGGTCGTCACCGTACTGATCGTGCTGGCCTTCCTGTGGCCCGCGCTGCGCCGGCCCGCGGCCAAGGCCGCGGCGGGCGGGCGGGATGTCCCGGCCGGTGTACCGAGCCCGGTCGAGCCCGGCTCGCCCGCCGACCCCGCCCTCTGGCCCGAGTTGCGGGATGCCGGGCTTGCCGAGGTGGCCGAGAGGCTCGGGGGGGAGGTGCGGGGCGGGGGGATGAACGACGTGGACTACGCGCGGATCCGGCGGGCCTGGGAGACCGTGCGGGCCGACCCCACCCGGCTCTCGGCCTTCGCCGACGCCGTCCGCGACAAGGGCGCCGCCGCCTGCGTCCACCCCTCCGGCGACCGCGACCTCCCGGTCCGGGCCGCCCGGCACGACCTCCTCGCCCGCCAGGTGCTGCTCGGCACCGTCGAGGACGGGGAGCGCAACCCCTACGCCCGCCGCGGCACCGGCCTCGCCCTCGGCCCCGACGTCCTCGGGACCTCCCTGCTGGCCGTCGGCCCCTCCGGCAGCGGCAAGACCGCCCGCCTCGTGCGGCCCGTCGTCGAGTCGCTCGCGCTCCAGGCGCTGGCCGGGCAGGCCGCCGTCATCGCCGTCGGGGCGGCCGGGTCCCGGCTCGGGCCCGACGAGGCCTACGACATCGTGGTCCGCGTCGGCGACCCCGACTCCGTCCACGACCTCGACCTCTACGGCGGCACCGGCGACTGCGACGAGGCCGCCGCCCTCCTCGCCGAGGCCCTGGTCGCCGACGTCCCCGGCACCGACGTACGCCGCGCCACGACCGCCCTCGCCCAGCTGCTCGGCCCGTTCCGCGCCGCGCACGGCCGCTTCCCCGCCGTGCCCGAGCTGCGCGAGCTGCTCGACGGGGTGCCCACCGCCGTCACCTCCCTGCGCCAGGCCCTGGAGGGCGCCGGCCAGCAGGCGATGCTCCGCGAGCTCGACGCGCGCGAGCGCCAGTACGGGGCCCACGGCGACCCCGGCCCGGCCCTCGCCGACCGGATCGCCCTGCTCGACCGGCCCGCCTTCGCCGGCTTCTTCGACACCACCGGACGCGGGCGGCCGTTCTCGCTGCGCGCCCTGGAACACCCCGTCCGGGTCCGCGTGGACCTGCCCGAGCGCGGTCACGCCGACGCCTCGCGGATGCTGGCCCGGCTGCTGCTCGCCCAGTTCAACGCCTCCGCCGCAGCCCGCGCCGACCGGTCGCTCTTCGCCTTCCTCGCCCTCGACGACGCCTCCCACACCCTGACGCCGGAGACCGTCCGCGGGCTTCAGCGGCTGCGCTCGGCGAACGCCGGGGTCCTGCTCGCGCTGCGCTCGCTGGACGACGTGCCGGAGGCCCTGCGGACGCCGCTGCTCGGGGCGGTCGGCTGCCGGATGGCGTTCTCCGGGGTGACCACCTGGGACGGCCGGCGCTTCGCCGAGGCCTGGGGCACCGAGTGGGTCGAGACCCGCGACGTCACCCACCGCACCGTCTTCGCCGACCAGCCGCTGACCCGCGCCATCCACGCATTCCGCAAGATGGTCACCGGCAAGGCGGTGACCACCGACGCGGTCACCGTGCGCCAGGTGGAGCGCGAGCGCTGGTCCGCCTCCGAGCTGGCGCACGCCGTGCCGCCCGGGTGCGCGGTGCTCTCCCTGACCTCCATCCGGGGGGAACGCGCAGCTCCGATTCTGCTCCGGCTGGCCGGAACGGGCTGAGCGAACCCGTACGGGGTGGCAGAATCGAGAGGGGTCGTTCATACGACTTGGAGAATTCCCCGGACCCGGGAGCCCAGGATCGAGGACGCCCCGCCCGCTGCTCCCCGCCCTCCCCCGAAGGCCCCTGGTACCGATGCCGCTCACCCTCGCCTCGCTCGTCCAGCACTCGGCGCTCAAGCTCAGCGTCCGGGCGGGGGAGAGCCGCCTCGACACGCCCGTGCGCTGGGCCCACGTCAGCGAGCTCGCCGACCCCGTCCCCTATATGGAGGGCGGCGAGCTGCTGCTCGTCACCGCCATGAAGCTGGACGCCGACGACCCCGAGGAGATGCGGCGCTACGTACGGCGTCTCGCGGCCGCGGGCGTCGTCGGCATCGGCTTCGCCGTCGGCGTCACCTACGACGCGGTCCCCGACGCGCTGGTCCAGGCCGCCCGGGAGGAGGACCTGCCGCTGCTGGAGGTCCCCCGCCGGACCCCCTTCCTCGCCATCAGCAAGGCCGTCTCGGCGGCCCTCGCGGCCGACCAGTACCGGGCCGTCACCGCCGGCTTCGAGGCGCAGCGCGAGCTGACCCGGGCCGCGCTGTCCTCCGACGGGCCGGCCGACCTGCTGGCGAAGCTCGCGGCCCACGTGCACGGCTGGGCCGCTCTGTACGACACCTCCGGCGCCGTCGTCGCCGCCGCCCCCGACTGGGCCGCGCGGCGGGCCGCCCGGCTCACCTCGGACGTGGAGCGGCTGCGCGAGCGGCCGGCGCCCGCCAGTGCGGTGGTCGGCGGTGCGGAGGACCGGGTCGAGCTCCAGTCCCTCGGCACCGGACGGCGGGCGCGGGGCGCCCTGGCCGTGGGCACGGCAGCCCCGCTGGGCACCGCCGAGCGGTACGCGGTGCACTCCGCCGTCGCCCTGCTGACCCTGACCACCGAGCGCTCGCGGTCCCTGCACGACGCCGAGTCCCGGCTCGGGGCGGCGGTGCTGCGGATGCTGCTGGAGGGGGAGGCGGAGCACGCCCGGGCGGTGGCCGGGGACCTCTACGGGGCCCTGCTGGAGGCGCCGTTCCGGATCGTCGTCGCGGAGCCGGCCCTGGCGGGGACCGCCCAGCCGGAGGGGCTGGCACTGCTGGCCGACGCGGTGGAGTCGGCCGCGTCGCGGACCGGGGAGGCGCTGCTGGTGGTGCCGGAGCCCGGACGGCTCGTGGTGCTCGCCGCCGACGGGGGTGCGGCGGTGCAGGCGTGCGCGGACCACGCCGAGGCGCTGGAGTCCCGGCGCGGGCGCGAGGCGGCGGGGCCGGAGCCGGACGAGCTGGTCGTGGGCCTCTCGGCGCCGGCCGGGCCCGAAGGGGTGGCCGCCGCGTTCAAGCAGGCCGACCAGGCGCTGGCGGTGGCCCGCAGGCGCGGGCGGCCCCTGGTCGAGCACGAGGACCTCGCCGCGGGGTCGGTGCTCCCGCTGCTGGCCGACGACGCGGTGCGGGCGTTCGCGGAGGGCACCCTGCGGGCCCTGCGGGAGCACGACGCGACCGGCCGCGGCGACCTCGTCGCCTCGCTCCAGGCCTGGCTGGCCCGGCACGGGCAGTGGGACGCGGCCGCCGCCGACCTCGGCGTCCACCGGCACACCCTGCGCTACCGGATGAAGCGCGTCGAGGAGATCCTCGGGCGCTCCCTGGACGACCCGGACGTCCGCATGGAGCTGTGGCTCGCCCTGAAGGCCAGCCCGGCCCAGCGCTGAGTGGCGTCGCGACACTGACAAAGCGGCGCAGGGGTGCGTGGAGGTTCTCCAACGCGGATAAACCGTGAATCGGCCGCGGAGACCTACCGTGGTGGGGACAAGGACCACCGCACCAACGAAGGGCCGGGATTCGCATGACTTCCACCCACGCCTTCTGGCTCGCCGGCCGCCAGGCCACCGGCGAGGACAGCTTCGACGTCCACAACCCGTGGGACGGCCGGCTCGTCGGCACCGTCAGCGTGCCCACCGACGCCCAGGTGGAAGAGGCCGTGGCCGCGGCGTACGCCGTGACGGCGGAGTTCTCCGCGACGCCCGCCCACGTACGGGCCGCCGCCCTGGACCACGTGTCCAAGCGGCTCGTCGAGCGCACCGAGGAGATCGCCCAGCTGATCTCCGCCGAGAACGGCAAGCCGATCAAGTGGGCGCGCGGTGAGGTCGGCCGTGCGGTGTCCGTCTTCCGCTTCGCCGCCGAAGAGGCCCGCCGCTTCAACGGCGGAGAGGCCCAGCGCCTGGACACCGACGCCGGTGGCGTCGGCCGCCTGGCCCTGACCCGCCGCTTCGTCAAGGGCCCGGTCCTCGGCATCGCGCCGTTCAACTTCCCGCTGAACCTGTGCGCCCACAAGGTGGCCCCCGCCATCGCCGTCGGCGCGCCGATCATCCTGAAGCCGGCCCCGGCCACCCCGCTCTCCGGTCTGATCCTGGGCGAGCTGCTCGCCGAGACCGACCTGCCGGCCGGTTCCTGGTCCGTCCTGCCGGTCGCCAACGACAAGATGCCGGCCCTGGTCAAGGACGACCGCCTCCCGGTCATCTCCTTCACCGGATCCGACACCGTCGGCTACGCCATCCAGCAGTCGGTGCCCCACAAGCACTGCACCCTGGAGCTCGGCGGCAACGCCGCGGCCGTGGTCCTGGCCGACTGGTCCTCCGACGCCGACCTCGACTGGGCCGCGACCCGCATCGCGACCTTCTCGAACTACCAGGCCGGCCAGTCCTGCATCTCCGTGCAGCGCGTGATCGCCGACGCCTCCGTCTACGACCGTCTCGTCGAGAAGGTCGTCGCGAAGGTCCAGGCCCAGGTCACCGGCGACCCGGCGGACGACGCCACCGACGTCGGCCCGCTGGTCTCCGAGGACGCCGCCAAGCGCGTCGAGTCCTGGGTGGACGAGGCCGTCTCCGCCGGCGCCAAGCTGCTCACCGGCGGCAAGCGCGACGGCGCGACGGTCGAGCCGACCGTCCTCGCGGAGGTTCCGGCGGGCGTCAAGCTCGCCACCGAGGAGGTCTTCGGCCCGGTCCTGACCATCACCCGGGTCGAGAACACCGACGAGGCCTTCGCCGCCGTCAACGACTCGAAGTTCGGCCTGCAGACCGGCGTCTTCACCCGCGACGTCCAGGTCGCCTTCCGCGCCCACCGCGAGCTCGAGGTCGGCGGTGTGATCATCGGCGACGCCCCGTCGTACCGCGCCGACCAGATGCCGTACGGCGGCGTCAAGCAGTCCGGCGTGGGCCGCGAGGGCGTGCGCTACGCGATGGACGACTACACGTACGAGCGCGTCCTGGTCCTCACGGGCCTCGACATCTGACCGACTCGTACGGTCACGGACCGACGGCCGGAGCCTACTGTGCGGGGGCTCCGGCCGTCCCCCTTTTGCCACACCCCCCGAATCCCCGGCGCCCGAAACGGGTACGACTCACACGCAACCGATCGGCAGCCCCCGATGCGGCGAGGTGAGGACCCGGATGTCGGCAACACAGCCCGTACAGCCCAAGGTGACCGAGCGCGAGGCACGGCAGGTCGCGGAAGCGGCCCGGGAGCAGGACTGGCGCAAACCCAGCTTCGCCAAGGAGCTCTTCCTCGGCCGGTTCCGGCTCGACCTGATCCACCCCCACCCGCTCCCCGCCGACGAGGACGTCCGGCGCGGCGAGGCCTTCCTCGCCCGGCTGCGGGACTTCTGCGAGAACGAGATCGACGGGAAGCGCATCGAGCGTGAGGCGCGGATCCCCGACGAGACGGTGCGCGGGCTCAAGGAGCTCGGCGCCCTCGGCATGAAGATCAGCCCCGAGTACGGGGGCCTGGGCCTCACCCAGGTGTACTACAACAAGGCGCTCGCCCTCGTCGGCTCCGTCAGCCCGGCCATCGGCGCCCTGCTCTCCGCCCACCAGTCCATCGGCGTGCCCCAGCCGCTGAAGATGTTCGGCACCAAGGAGCAGAAGGACGCCTACCTGCCCCGCTGTGCCACCAGCGCCATCAGCGCCTTCCTGCTGACCGAGCCCGACGTGGGCTCCGACCCGGCGCGGCTGGCCACCACCGCCGTCCCGGACCCCGAGGACCCCGACTCCTACCTCCTCGACGGGGTGAAGCTGTGGACCACCAACGGGGTGGTCGCCGACCTGCTCGTGGTGATGGCCCGGGTACCGAAGTCCGAGGGCCACCGGGGCGGGATCACCGCCTTCGTCGTCGAGGCCGACTCGCCGGGGATCACCGTCGAGCACCGCAACGCCTTCATGGGCCTGCGCGGCCTGGAGAACGGCGTCACCCGCTTCCACCGGGTCCGGGTGCCCGCCTCCCAGCGGATCGGCCCCGAGGGCGCCGGGCTCAAGATCGCCCTGACCACCCTCAACACCGGACGGCTGTCGCTGCCCGCGATGTGCGTGGGCGCCGGCAAGTGGTGCCTGAAGATCGCCCGCGAGTGGTCCGCCGTCCGCGAGCAGTGGGGCCGCCCGGTCGCCCGGCACGAGGCCGTCGGCACCAAGATCTCCTTCATCGCGGCCACCACCTTCGCCCTGGAGGCGGTGGTGGACCTCGCCTCCCAGATGGCCGACGAGGACCGCAACGACATCCGCATCGAGGCCGCCCTCGCCAAGCTCTACGGCTCCGAGATGGCCTGCCTGATGGCCGACGAGCTGGTCCAGATCCGCGGCGGGCGCGGCTTCGAGACCGCCGAGTCGCTCGCCGCGCGCGGCGAGCGGGCCGTGCCCGCCGAGCAGCTGCTGCGCGACCTGCGCATCAACCGGATCTTCGAGGGCTCCACCGAGATCATGCACCTGCTGATCGCCCGCGAGGCCGTCGACGCCCACCTGTCGGTCGCCGGCGACCTCATCGACCCCGACAAGGACCTCGGCGAGAAGGCGAGGGCGGGCGCCCGCGCGGCCGGCTTCTACGCCCGCTGGCTGCCCAGGCTCGCCGCCGGTCCCGGCCAGGTCCCCGGCGCCTACCGCGAGTTCCACCCGGCCGGCCACCCCGACCTCGCCACCCACCTGCGCTACGTGGAGCGCGGCGCCCGCAAACTCGCCCGCTCGACCTTCTACGCGATGTCCCGATGGCAGGGCCGCATGGAGACCAAGCAGGGCTTCCTCGGACGGATCGTGGACATCGGCGCCGAGCTCTTCGCGATGAGCGCGGCCTGCGTGCGCGCCGAGCACCTGCGCGCCACCGGCGACCACGGCCGCGAGGCCTACCAGCTGGCCGACGCCTTCTGCCGGCAGTCCAGGCTGCGCGTCGAGGAGCTCTTCGGCCGCCTCTGGGCCAACACCGACGACCTCGACGGCAAGGTCGTCCGCGGCGTCCTGTCCGGCACCTACACCTGGCTGGAGGAGGGCGTCCTCGACCCCTCCGGCGACGGCCCGTGGATCGCGGACGCCGCCCCCGGCCCGTCCGCGAGGAAAAACGTTCACCGTCCCCTGCGCTGACCTGCCATCATCGGCATGGTTCGGACGGATGTGCGAGCACGGGTACGAGCGCGAGGCGGACGAGGACGATGCCGACGGCCGAGGAGGACCGGGCCAGCAGAAGGCTGGCCCGGTGCGTCGCGCACCTGCTGCGCCACGCACCGCACCACGTCGTCGCCGCCCTCCTCGACCGGCTCGACGAGCCCGTGCGCAAGTACCTGTGCCGCGACGAATGGCTGCCCGCGGCGGCCGTCACCCTGCTGCTGCGCCACGGCACGGAGGCCGACCGGCACTACATCGCCCGCAACCCGCACGTCGTCGGCCGCCCCCTGCCGGGCCTGCCCGGCGCCGCCCGGTACGCCGCCCGGCCCGGCCCCTCGCCCGAGCTGCTGGCCGAGGTGGGCCCTGGCCCCTTCACCACCGACGAGCTGACCGCCCTGCTGCGCCGCCACGGCCGCCGCCCCCGGATCCCGCTCACCCTGCTGCGCATGCCGCACGACCTCGACCCCGGGCGGCTGCTCCGCGAGCACGCCCGCGACCCGCTGCCGCCCGGCGCCGTCGAGGCGCTGCTGCTGGCGGGCGGGCTGTCCCGGCGGGAGTGCCTCGCACTGCTCGACGCGCGCGAGGGGCGGCCGTACGGGCGCCACTGGTACCGGCCCGCCGTCCGCGCCGTCCGCATGGGCCTGCTGACCTGCGACGAGCTCGTCGCCCACGTCGCCCCCGCCGCCCACACCCTGCTGCTCGGGCACCTCCCCGTCACCCGCGGCCTGCGCTGGAGCCTGCCCGAACAGGCCGAGATGCAGTCGGCCGTGCACCGCGCCCTGCGCCCACTGCTCGGCGAGGACCCCGGTCTGTGGGCCGAACTGCCCCGCCGCGGCGCAGGGTTCCGCGGCACCCTGCCCGAGCTGGCGGACGCCCTGGCCGCGGGCACGCCGGCCGAGCCCGGCGCCGTACGGCACGACCCGGCGCTGGCCCGCGCCGTACGCCACCTCGCCCCGGAGGCGGCTCCCGCCGAGCCCGTCGGGGCCTGGGAGCGCGAGCTGGCCCTGGTGAGCCTGGCCGTGCCGATGGACACCGCCTCCGAGGACGTCCGCTGGGTCCGCGACTGCCTGGACCGCTCCCTGCTCACCGGAGCCGACGTCATCCGGCACAAGGTCCCCGCCTGCTGGGCGCTCGACGAGGACCAGTGGCTCGGCGACATCGGCCACCCCGACCGCCACGACCGCCCGGCCGCGGTGCTCGCCGCCCGGGCCGAGGCCGACCGGCTCTTCGACGCGGCCCTCGGCCACGACCCGGAGGCCTGGTGGCGTGCCGCCCGCGCCCTGCCCGACTTCGCCGGCACCCTGCCCGAACTCCTCGCCCGGGTCACGGACGGGGACTCCGTGTCCAAGCGCCCCTGAGGAGCGGCAACAATGGGGGGCATGAGCGACAGTCCAGCCCCCCTCGCCGACCCGCACCTCCTCTTCGACGCCGCGGCCGGCCGCCGGGACATCGTCATCCTCGGGTCCACCGGGTCCATCGGCACCCAGGCCATCGACCTGGCCCTGCGCAACCCGGACCGCTTCCGGGTCACCGCGCTGTCCGCCGCGGGCGGCCGCACCGCCCTCCTGGCGGAGCAGGCCCGCAAGCTGCGGGTGCGGACCGTGGCCGTCGCCCGCGAGGACGCCGTACCGGCCCTGAAGGAGGCGCTGGGCGCCGCGTACGGGCCCTCCGAGCCGCTGCCCGAGATCCTCGCCGGACCCGACGCGGCGACCGAGGTCGCTGCCTCGCCCTGCCACACCGTCCTCAACGGCATCACCGGCTCCATCGGCCTCGCACCCACCCTCGCCGCGCTGCGCGCCGGGCGGACCCTCGCCCTGGCCAACAAGGAGTCGCTGATCGTCGGCGGCCCGCTGGTCAAGGCCCTCGCCGCGCCCGGCCAGATCATCCCCGTGGACTCCGAGCACGCGGCCCTCTTCCAGGCCCTGGCCGCCGGCACCCGCGCCGACGTCCGCAAGCTGGTCGTCACCGCCTCCGGCGGCCCCTTCCGCGGCCGCACCCGCGCGGAGCTCGCCTCCGTCACCGTGCAGGACGCCCTCGCGCACCCGACCTGGGCCATGGGCCCGGTGATCACGATCAACTCGGCGACCCTGGTGAACAAGGGGCTGGAGGTCATCGAGGCGCACCTGCTCTACGACATCCCCTTCGACCGCATCGAGGTCGTCGTCCACCCCCAGTCGTACGTGCACTCCATGGTCGAGTTCTCGGACGGCTCCACCCTCGCCCAGGCCACCCCGCCGGACATGCGCGGGCCCATCGCGATCGGCCTCGGCTGGCCCCAGCGGGTCCCCGACGCGGCCCCCGCCTTCGACTGGACCAAGGCCTCCACCTGGGAGTTCTTCCCCCTGGACACCGAGGCCTTCCCGTCCGTGGGCCTCGCCCGGCACGTGGGCACCCTGGGCGGGACCGCGCCCGCCGTCTTCAACGCCGCGAACGAGGAGTGCGTCGAGGCCTTCCTGGCCGGGCGGCTGCCGTTCACAGCAATCATGGATACGGTCTCCGCAGTGGTCGATGAGCACGGGACGCCGCGGACGGGAACTTCCCTCACCGTCCAGGACGTCCTCGAAGCGGAGACCTGGGCCAGGGCCCGGGCACGGGAGATGGCGGCGCGGGCCGCCGTGGAGGCGGGCGCATGACGGCTTTGATGACGGTACTCGGGGTCGTGCTCTTCGCGTTCGGCCTGCTGGTCTCCATCGCCTGGCACGAGCTCGGCCACCTCTCCACGGCCAAGCTCTTCGGCATCCGGGTGCCGCAGTACATGGTCGGCTTCGGGCCGACCGTCTGGTCGCGGAGGAAGGGCGAGACCGAGTACGGCATCAAGGCCATCCCGATGGGCGGCTACATCCGCATGATCGGGATGTTCCCGCCGGGCGACGACGGCAAGGTCACCGCCCGCTCGACCTCGCCGTTCCGGTCGATGATCGAGGACGCCCGCTCGGCCGCGTACGAGGAGCTCCAGCCGGGCGACGAGAGCCGGCTCTTCTACACGCGCAGGCCCTGGAAGCGCGTCATCGTGATGTTCGCCGGCCCGTTCATGAACCTGGTCCTCGCCGTGGCGATCTTCCTCACCACCCTGATGACCTTCGGGCTGAACACCCAGACCACCGTCGTCAGCTCGGTCTCGGACTGCGTCATCCAGCAGAGCGAGAAGCGCGACAAGTGCGCCCCCGGCGACCCGGCCGCCCCGGCCAAGGCCGCCGGACTCCAGGCGCAGGACAAGATCGTCGCCTTCAACGGCCGCCCGGTCAGCGACTGGTCCGTCCTCCAGAAGGACATCCGCGCCACCGTCGGCCCCGCCACCATCACCGTCGAGCGGGCCGGCCGGCGCCTCGACCTGCACGCGAACCTGATCGAGAACAAGGTCGCCAAGACCGACGCCGACGGCCGGTACGTCAAGGACCAGTACGTCACCGCCGGCTTCCTCGGCTTCGCCCCCGCCGTCGGCTACGTCCCGCAGACCTTCGGCCAGTCCGTCACCCGCATGGGCGAGATGATGGAGGCGGGCGCCCAGTCCCTCCTCGATCTCCCCGGCAAGGTCCCGGACCTGTGGAACGCCGCCTTCAACGGGGCCGAGCGCAAGCAGGACAGCCCCATGGGCGTCGTCGGCGCGGCCCGCGTGAGCAGCCAGATCTTCAACCTCGACATCCCCGCCCAGTACCAGCTGGTCTTCTTCCTCAACCTGCTGGCCGGGTTCAACCTGTCGCTGTTCCTGTTCAACATGCTCCCGCTGCTTCCGCTCGACGGCGGCCACATCGCCGGCGCCCTGTGGGAGTCCCTCCGCCGCACTGTGGCGAAGGTCTTCCGGCGCGCCGACCCCGGCCCCTTCGACGTGGCGAAGCTGATGCCCGCCGCGTACGTGGTCGCGGGAGTCTTCGTCTGCTTCACCCTGCTGGTCCTCGTCGCCGACGTGGTCAACCCGATCAAGATCAACTAGCGGTACGGGCGGCACCGCCGCGCACACCGGAGCCGGGCACGCACCGTGCCCGGCTCCCTGCGTTCGGGTGGCGCCGCCCCCTCGGGTGCGTGGGGCACCCGCGCATTGGCGTAACCTCAAAGGCCGGAGCCCGCCGATCTCGGGACCTCGATCCACACCTTGGGGTTGCACAGCAGATGACTGCCATCTCTCTCGGAATGCCGTCCGTGCCGACGAAGCTTGCCGACCGCCGGGTCAGCCGCAAGATCCAGGTCGGCTCCGTGGCCGTCGGAGGCGACGCACCCGTCTCGGTGCAGTCGATGACCACGACCCGGACGTCCGACATCGGCGCCACGCTCCAGCAGATCGCCGAGCTGACCGCCTCCGGCTGCCAGATCGTCCGCGTGGCCTGCCCCACGCAGGACGACGCCGACGCGCTCGCCGTGATCGCCAAGAAGTCGCAGATCCCGGTCATCGCCGACATCCACTTCCAGCCCAAGTACGTGTTCGCCGCGATCGACGCCGGCTGCGCCGCCGTCCGCGTCAACCCGGGCAACATCAAGCAGTTCGACGACAAGGTCAAGGAGATCGCGAAGGCCGCCGGCGACGCGGGCACCCCGATCCGCATCGGCGTCAACGCGGGCTCCCTGGACGCCAGGCTGCTCAAGAAGTACGGCAAGGCCACCCCCGAGGCGCTGGTCGAGTCCGCGCTGTGGGAGGCCTCCCTCTTCGAGGAGCACGACTTCCGCGACATCAAGATCTCGGTCAAGCACAACGACCCGGTCGTCATGGTCGAGGCCTACCGCCAGCTCGCCGCCCAGTGCGACTACCCGCTGCACCTCGGCGTCACCGAGGCCGGCCCCGCCTTCCAGGGCACCATCAAGTCCGCCGTGGCCTTCGGCGCCCTGCTCTCCCAGGGCATCGGCGACACCATCCGCGTCTCGCTCTCCGCGCCCCCGGCCGAGGAGATCAAGGTCGGCATCCAGATCCTGGAGTCGCTCAACCTCCGCCAGCGCCGCCTGGAGATCGTCTCCTGCCCGTCCTGCGGCCGCGCCCAGGTCGACGTCTACAAGCTGGCCGAGGAGGTCACGGCGGGCCTGGAGGGCATGACCGTGCCGCTGCGCGTCGCCGTCATGGGCTGCGTCGTCAACGGCCCCGGCGAGGCCCGCGAGGCCGACCTCGGCGTCGCCTCCGGCAACGGCAAGGGCCAGATCTTCGTCAAGGGCGAGGTCATCAAGACGGTCCCCGAGTCCAAGATCGTGGAAACCCTCATCGAAGAGGCCCTGAAGATCGCCGAGCAGATGGAGAAGGACGGCGTCGCCTCCGGCGAGCCCAGCGTCGCCATCGGCGTCTGAGTTCTCGGGCTGTGAGCAGGGCCCCGGCCCCGGACCCCGTCGAGGGGCCGGGGCCGGGCCCTTTTCGTGACCTGCGGGACGCGGCATCCCCGCGCCCCGGCGGGTACAGTGCGGAGATCAGCAGACTTGCACGGTGAGGCCCCAGTGTTGACGCAGACCACCACCCGGGTCCTTGAACCCAGTGATCTGGACGCCGCGCTCGCCATCCTCGGACGCGAGCCGGTCGAGAACGCCTTCGTCGCCTCCCGTGTACAGGTC
Organism: Streptomyces sp. NPDC001373; assembly: GCF_042895815.1. Taxonomy (NCBI): domain Bacteria; kingdom Bacillati; phylum Actinomycetota; class Actinomycetes; order Kitasatosporales; family Streptomycetaceae; genus Streptomyces; species Streptomyces sp. NPDC001373. The sequence goes on along the minus strand of NZ_JBIAWQ010000001.1, from coordinate 46,123 downwards.
GCCGGACTCGACCCCTGGCGCCTGGGCGGCGAGATGTGGGGCTGGTACTCCGGCGGCGAGCTCCGCGCGCTGTGCTACGCCGGGGCCAACCTGGTCCCCGTCTGCGCCGGCCCCGACGCCGTCCGCGCCTTCGCCGACCGGGCCCGCCGCACCGGCCGCCGCTGCTCCTCCATCGTCGGCCCCGCCGACGCCACCCGGCTCCTGTGGCAGCTCCTCGAACCCAGCTGGGGTCCCGCCCGCGACGTGCGCCGCCACCAGCCCCTCATGGCCACCGAACAGCCGTCCGCCGACGTCGCGCCCGACCCGCTCGTCCGCCGGATCCGCAAGGACGAGATGGACCTGATCATGCCCGCCTGCGTGGCCATGTTCACCGAGGAGGTCGGCATCTCCCCCCTCGCCGGGGACGGCGGCCTGCTCTACCAGGCACGGGTCGCCGAGCTGGTCGGCAGCGGCCGCTCCTTCGCCCACGTCGAGAACGGCAAGGTCGTCTTCAAGGCCGAGATCGGCGCCGCCACCGCCCGGGCCTGCCAGATCCAGGGCGTCTGGGTGGCCCCCGAGTTCCGCGGGCGCGGGTACTCCGAGACCGGCATGGCGGCCGTCGTCGAGTTCGCGCTGCGCGACGTGGCCCCCGTGGTCAGCCTCTACGTCAACGACTTCAACACCGCCGCGCGCGCCGCCTACCGGCGCGTCGGCTTCCGCGAGGTCGGCGCGTTCATGAGCGTCCTGTTCTGACCGTGCGCGGCGTCCCCCGGCGCACGCGCTCCCCGCGCCGGGCGGCCGGTTTCGTCCGGGAAGCCGTACCGGAGCGCCCCTACCCCGCAGTAAGGTCGGCCGCATGCTGCCTACTCCCGGGGGCGACGACCCCGCACGGCCCGCTGGACTGCGCATCGGGCACCTCGACCTCGCCGGCCGCGTGGACGATGCCCTGCGCGTGCAGGCCGTGGCCTTCGGGCTCAGCGAGGAGGAGGTCGGCATCCGGCGCTACATCGTCCAGCGCCACATGACCTGCCGCGGCGCCCGCGCCCTCGGCGCCTTCACCGACGACGGGGCCCTCGCCGGGTTCGTGTACGGGATGCCCAACGACCGGGCCCACTGGTGGTCCACGATCGTCGAGCCCTACCTGCGGGCCGCCGGCGCCGAGTACTGGCTCGACGACTCCTTCGTGATCACCGAGCTGCACGTCCACCCCGGCTTCCAGGGCCGGGGCGTCGGCCGCGCACTGATCACCCGGATCACCGACAGCGCCGCCGAGCCGCGCTCGATCCTCTCCGCCATCGACACCGACAGCCCGGCCCGCGGCCTCTACGGCGCCCTCGGCTACCGGGACCTGGCCCGCAAGGTCCACTTCCCGAGCGCGAGCCTCCCGTACGCCGTCATGGGCGCCCCGCTGCCGCTGCTGCGCACCTAGTCGCCCGCCGGTCCCGAAAATGCTGTCGGGGGCGGGGCGGGCCCCGATAGCCTCGCCGCATGTCAACGCAACACGTGCAGCGCATGTCCCGCCTCATGGCCAAGACCCTCCGCGAGGACCCGGCCGACGCCGAGACCCTCAGCCACCGGCTCCTCGTCCGCGCCGGCTACGTCCGGCGCAGCTCCGCCGGGGTCTGGACCTGGCTGCCGCTCGGCAAGAAGGTCCTCGACAGCGTCTCGCGCATCGTCCGCGAGGAGATGGACGCGATCGGCGCCCAGGAGGTGCTGCTGCCGGCGCTGCTGCCCAAGGAGCCGTACGAGGTCAGCGGCCGCTGGACGGAGTACGGGGACCTGCTGTTCCGCCTCAAGGACCGCAAGGGCGCGGACTACCTGCTCGGCCCCACCCACGAGGAGATCTTCACCCTGGTGGTGAAGGACCAGTGCACGTCCTACAAGGACCTGCCCGTGATGCTGTACCAGATCCAGACCAAGTACCGGGACGAGGCCCGGCCCCGCTCGGGGGTGCTGCGCGGGCGCGAGTTCCAGATGAAGGACTCGTACTCCTTCGACGTGACGGACGAGGGGCTGGCGGAGTCCTACCGGCTCCACCGCGAGGCGTACGTGCGCATCTTCCGGCGGCTCGGCCTCGACCACCGGATCGTGTCCGCCGTGTCGGGAGCGATGGGCGGCTCGGCGTCGGAGGAGTTCCTGGCACCGGCCGGTGCGGGCGAGGACACGTTCGTGGACTGCCCCTCCTGCGACTACGCGGCGAACACCGAGGCGGTCACCTTCGTCCCGGGGCCCGTCGCGGACGCCCCCCACGGGCCGATGGAGGAGATCCCCACCCCGGACACGCCCACCATCGAGACCCTCGCCGCGCACCTGGGCGTCCCCGCGGCCGCCACGCTGAAGAACCTCCTGGTCAAGGTGGACGGCGAGATCACGGCCGTCGGCGTGCCCGGGGACCGGGAGGTGGACCTCGGCAAGCTCGGGGAGCACCTGGCCCCGGCGGTGGTGGAGCTCGTGACGGCGGAGGACTTCGCGGGCCGGCCCGACCTGGTGCGCGGCTACGTGGGCCCGCAGGGGCTGGACAAGGTCCCCTACCTGGCCGATCCGCGGGTGGCGCCGGGCACGGCGTGGGTCACGGGTGCGAACAAGGCCGACACCCACGCCCGGAACGTCGTCTGCGGCCGCGACTTCGAGGTCGACCGCTACCTGGACGTGGTCGTCGTCGAGCCGGGCGACCCCTGCCCCTCCTGCGGCGCGGGGCTGCGGCTGGACCGGGCGATCGAGATCGGGCACATCTTCCAGCTGGGGCGGAAGTACGCGGACGCCTTCGGGCTGGACGTGCTGGGCCCGCAGGGCAAGCCGGTGCGGGTCACCATGGGCTCCTACGGGATCGGCGTCTCCCGGGCGGTGGCCGCGCTCGCCGAGCAGACGGCCGACGAGCGCGGGCTGTGCTGGCCGGCGGAGGTGGCCCCGGCGGACGTCCACGTGGTGGCGGCGGGCAAGGCCGTTCCGCTGGCGCTGGCCGAGCAGGCCGCGCAGGCCCTGGCCGGAGCCGGGAAGCGGGTCCTGCTGGACGACCGCGCCGGGGTCTCGCCGGGCGTCAAGCTCACCGACGCGGAGCTGATCGGCGTGCCGTGGATCCTGGTGGCGGGGCGCCGGGCGGGGGACGGGGTGGTGGAACTCCAGGACCGCCGCACGGGCACCCGCGAGGAGCTCCCGCTGGACGAGGCGCTGGCCCGGCTGTCGTAGAGGGCCCGGGGCCCGGCCCGGCCGACGCGAGCCCGCCCTCCCGACGGTGACGGGAACCCCGCGACGCGCCCTACGTCGTCGGGGGCTCCTCCGCGGTGGGCCCGGACCCGGTCGGACCGTCCGCCGCCGGAGCCTCCCGCGGCGGCGGACCGGTGAGGCCCGGAAGGTCTTCCACGGGCGTGGCGGAGAGCCCGGGGGCGTCCTCGGGGGACGGACCGGCGAGGCCGGGAACCTCTTCGGCCGCCGGAGCGGTGAGGCCGGGGACGTCCCCCGGGGACGGGCCCGTGAGGCCCGGCACAGCCTGCGGTGGCGGACCGGCGGTGTCGTTGGCGGTGTCGTCGGCCTCCTGCGGGGCCCGCGCCGCCGGGGCGGGCCCCGCAGGGCCCTGGCGGGCGTCCTGAGGCGGGGTCGGGGCGGCCCGCTCCAGGAAGCGGAGGAGCTCCACCGGGAAGGGGAGGACCAGGGTGGAGTTCTTCTCCGCCGCCACGGCGATCACCGTCTGGAGCAGCCGCAGCTGGAGCGCCGCCGGCTGATCCGACATGACGGCCGCGGCATCGGCCAGCTTGTGCGAGGCCTGGAGCTCCGCGTCCGCGTTGATCACCCGCGCTCGCCGCTCCCGGTCCGCCTCCGCCTGCCGCGCCATCGACCGCTTCATCGTCTCCGGCAGCGACACGTCCTTGATCTCCACCCGGTCGATCTGCACGCCCCATCCCATGGCGGGGCTGTCGATCATCAGCTCCAGCCCCTGGTTCAGCTTCTCGCGGTTCGACAGCAGGTCGTCCAGGTCGCTCTTGCCGATGATCGACCGCAGCGAGGTCTGGGCCATCTGCGAGACCGCGAAGCGGTAGTCCTCCACCGCGATGAGCGCGCTCGCCGGGTCGACCACCTTGAAGTACACGACCGCGTCCACCCGCACCGTGACGTTGTCCCGGGTGATGCCCTCCTGCGCCGGCACCGGCAGCGTCACGATCTGCAGGTTCACCTTGTGCAGCCGGTCCACCACCGGGAGGATCATGGTCAGCCCCGGCGGGCGCACGCCCTGCCGCAGCCGGCCGAAGCGGAAGACGATCCCCCGCTCGTACTGCTTCACGACCCGCGCGGCAGCGGCCATGTAGATCGCGACGCCCGCGGCGGCGGCGATCCCCGCTGTCAGCAGTTCTTCGACCATCACGGCCCCCTGCCGGACATGCCCCTTCTATCAAGGTATGCCCTACAGCCAGGCGGCGAACTCCAGCAGCAGCTCCGCGTCCCGGCGCCGGCCGGCGGCCAGCGCGCGCACCCCCGCCTCCACTGCCCGGAACAGTGTCCAGCCCCGCAGCCGCTCCCGGTCCACCTCCAGCGAGTCGGCGAGCTTGTTCACCCGCCGCCGTGCTCCGGCCGCCCCCGTCGAGGAGGCCACCTGGTCCTCCAGCCGGTCCCGCACCAGCCGGGCCAGGTCGTACGCGCGCTCGCCGACCAGCGGCTCCGGGCCCACCGCCAGCCACGGCGCGCGTTCGCCGGCCAGCACCTTGCCCTGCCGGAAGTTCCCGTGCAGCAGCAGCTCCTCGGGCGGCCCGGCCGTCAGTTCCTCCCGCACCGCCAGGGCCGCTGCGGCCAGGGCCCGCGCCTCCGCGGGCGCCGACCGCAGGGCCCCGGCCTGCGCGGCCGTGCGCTCGGCCACCGTCTCGAAGGGGTGCCCGGCCGGCGGGCGCACCCACAGCCGCCGCAGCGTGCCGCACGCCTCCAGCAGCGCCTTGGCCTCCGGCAGCGAGCGCAGCGAGACCTCCGCGTGCAGCCGCTCCAGCAGCAGCGCCCCGTCCTCCTCGTGGTGGCGCGAGTCCAGGACCCGGACCGCCCCGAAACCGCCCCAGTGGGCGAGCGCGGCCAGCTCCAGCTCCGGCCGGGCCACCGGCGGCGCCAGCTTCAGGGCGGCCGGGGTGCCGTCGGCGTAGCGGACCAGGATCACCAGGCTGCTGCGGCCGCCCGGTGCCAGCGCCCGCTGGGCCAGGACGTCCCGCCGCTCCAGCGCCTCCTTGGCGAGCTCGGGCAGCCGCTCCAGCCACTCCGTGTCCTGAGCGGTCCGCGGCAGCTCGCCGAGCGCCCGTACGAGCCGCTGGGGCGGTTCGAAAGCCATGCGTGCGTGGTCCCTTTCAGCTGGTGCGGGCCCCCTGAGAGCGTTCGGTGAGCCCAGGGAAGGCTACGCCGCTGCCGCGCCACCGCGCCGCGCGGACGGCGGCCGCGCTCAGCGCGTCGGCCGCGTCGCGGCGCAACTGGCCGTCCGCCGCCCGGACGAGGTCCGAGTAGGCGCCCGCCACCCGGTCCTCGATGTCGGCGGCCAGCCGCTCGGCGTCGTCCGGGGAGCGCACCTCGAACGGCAGGGCGTACGCCGCCTCCGCGGGCCGGGGCGCGCCGCCCAGCTCCCGGACGGTCCGGGTCAGCCGGTCGCGGCGGGAGAGGTGGTGGCCGTACGCCTCGCGGGCCTCGGTCGCCCGGGCGGGGTCGATCCGGGCGCCGACGACCCCGTACCCGTACGTCGCCGCGTGCTCGGCGGCCAGCGCCGCCTGGGCGGCCTCCAGGGTGCGCCCCCCGGGGGAGGAGGAGGGCTTCACGGCGGGCTTCGCACCGGTGGTCACGAGGGGGCTCCCGGGTTCGAGGTCAGCAGGTAGGCATGGACGGCCCCGCAGGCCGCCACCGAGGCCAGCAGCCGGGCCAGCTCCCCGGGGGCGCCGGCCAGGGCGATGGTCCGGGCCTCGGACAGGCTCCGCTCGGCGTCCGCGAGCGCGCTCAGTGCCTCGGCGGGCTTCGCCGGGACCTCCGCCTTCCCGGCCGCCGGCGCGCCGGTCGCCGGAGGGGCGGACGGGGACGTGGACGGGGAGGGCGTCCGGGTGGGCGTCGGAGCGGACTCCGGGGCGGAGGGCGCCAGGGCCCCGGTGTGCGCGGCGACCGCCTCCCGCAGCGGAGCGAGGCGCCCGGCCAGGTCCGGATGGACGGCCGCGGTGGCGTCGTAACGTTCCAGCAGTCGCCTGGTGTCACGGACGGCGCCCTCGCGCATCCGCCGTTCGAGTGAACTCGCGCTGTCCGCGCCGGACGGCGCGCCCCCGCCGGAACACCCGGTGGCCAGTGCGGACCCCGCCGCTGCGGCGGCGGCTCCGGCGAGCACGCTCCTGCGTGAGGGCGAGGGCCTCGAAGGCAAGGTCCAGGGCACGGTGACGTCCTCGGGGTGATGACGGGACAAGGTGTGATCACCGTACCCGGGGGTCCGCCCGGCGGCGCGGACGGCAACACCCTCCGCGACCGGATACCCTTTCACCTGACACGCGACGGAAAACCACAACAGCACACGCGGCCGAGGAGTCACCCGGATGAGCACCACCCAGAGCGACAGGCTGCGCGGACTGCTGGAGCCGCTCGTCGCCGCCAAGGGCCTGGACCTCGAGGAGATCGAGCTTTCCAAGGCGGGCAGGCGCCGGATGCTCAGGATCGTCGTGGATTCCGACGAAGGCGTGGAGCTGGACGCGTGCGCCGAGCTGAGCCGTGAGGTCTCCGACGCGCTCGACGCTTCCGACGTCATGGGCGAGGACGAGTACGTCCTCGAAGTCAGCTCCCCGGGCGCGGACCGCCCTCTCAGCGAGCACCGTCACTACGTCCGGGCGACCGGCCGTCTCGTGAAGTTCCAGCTCGTCGAGGACGGGGAACTGGTCGCCCGCATCCTCGGCGTCGACGACGAGGGCATGGACCTGGAGGTCCCGGGCGTGAAGGGCCGCAAGGCGACCGCCCGCCGCATCGCGTTCACCGACATCGCCAAGGCGCGTGTCGAGATCGAGTTCAACCGCAAGGACAAGAAGGAAGAGGAGGCGTAGCCGTGGACATCGACATGAGTGCCCTGCGGGGTCTGGTCCGGGAGAAGGAGATCTCCTTCGACCTGCTCGTCGAGGCGATCGAGTCGGCCCTCCTCATCGCGTACCACCGCACCGAGGGCAGCTTCCGGCGCGCCCGCGTCGTGCTCGACCGCACCAACGGTCACGTGGTCGTGTGGGCGACGGAGGACCCGAGGGACCTCGAAGAGGGCCAGGAGCCCAAGGAGTTCGACGACACCCCGTCGGACTTCGGGCGGATCGCGGCGACGACCGCCAAGCAGGTGATCCTCCAGCGTCTGCGCGACGCCGAGGACGACCTGACCTTCGGCGAGTTCGCCGGCCGCGAGGGCGACGTCATCACCGGCGTCGTCCAGCAGGGCAAGGACCCCAAGAACGTCCTGGTCGACATCGGCAAGCTGGAGGCCATCCTGCCGGTGCAGGAGCAGGTCCCCGGTGAGGAGTACCCGCACGGGCTCCGCCTGAAGGCGTACGTCGTGCGCGTGGCGAAGGGCGTCCGCGGTCCGTCCGTGACCCTGTCGCGCACCCACCCGAACCTGGTGAAGAAGCTCTTCGCCCTGGAGGTCCCGGAGATCGCCGACGGCAGCGTCGAGATCTCCGCGATCGCCCGCGAGGCGGGCCACCGCACCAAGATCGCGGTCCGGTCCACCCGTTCGGGCCTGAACCCGAAGGGCGCCTGCATCGGCCCGATGGGCAGCCGCGTGCGCAACGTGATGGCCGAGCTGCACGGCGAGAAGATCGACATCGTCGACTGGTCGGACGACCCGGCGGAGATGGTCGCGAACGCCCTGTCCCCCGCCCGGGTGAGCAAGGTCGAGGTCGTGGACTGGGACTCGCGCTCCGCGCGGGTGACCGTCCCCGACTACCAGCTCTCGCTGGCCATCGGCAAGGAGGGCCAGAACGCCCGCCTCGCCGCGCGGCTCACCGGCTGGCGCATCGACATCCGCCCGGACACCGAGCAGGCGCCCGACGCGGACGCCGACCGGGACTGACCGGGAGCGGCCAGGCCTGGCCGGGAACGGCCGGGACTGACCGGGGTCGACCGGAAACAGTGGCCCCGGCGGGAATAAATCACTACCGGTCGGTGGTTTCCGGCCGGTAGACAGGGGGTTCTCCGCCCGGAGGACCCTTCGTGGATCACAACGACATCCGTTCGATTTTTCACCTGAAGGGGTGAGGTCGGTACGGGGAGGTAGACTGAGGCGTGTCTGGCCGGACGCAAGCCCGCGCATGCCCCGAACGCACCTGTGTGGGGTGCCGGGAGCGAGCGGCCAAGAACGATCTGCTGCGCATCGTGGCGATCGGGGACGTATGCGTCCCGGATCCTCGCGGTACGCTGCCCGGCCGGGGTGCGTACGTGCACCCCGCCGTGGTCTGCCTCGACCAGGCGGTCCGCCGCAGAGCGTTCCCCCGGGCCCTCCGGTCCGCAGGACCGCTCGACACGGAGGGCCTGCGCAATGCCCTGGCCGTCCAGGCCGTGGCGACACCGTAAGAAGAAGTACGGCACGGACACCCCGTGCGGTCAGGTACCTCGCGAGTTGGAAGTAGGTCGAGATTGCGATGAGCACTCGATGAGTACGCGATGAGTACGCCCATGAAGTAGCGACGGTCCGGCGTAACCCGGACCTAAAAGGAGCGAAGTGGCTAAGGTCCGGGTATACGAACTCGCCAAGGAGTTCGGGGTTGAGAGCAAGGTCGTCATGGCCAAGCTCCAAGAACTCGGTGAATTCGTCCGTTCGGCGTCCTCGACGATCGAGGCGCCGGTTGTACGCAAGTTGACTGACGCACTGCAGGGGCCCGGCGGCAACGCCGGCAAGTCCGCTGCGAAGCCCGGCGCGCCCCGCAAGGCCGCGCCCGCCAAGCCCGCGGCGCCCTCCCCGGCGACCGCGGCACGTCCTGCCCCGAAGCCCGGCGCACCGGCCCCCAAGCCGGCCGCTGCCGAGGCCCCGGCGGCCCCCGCCCCGGTGACTCCGGCCGCTCCCGGCCCGCGTCCCGGCCCCAAGGCTCCGGCCGCCCCGAAGCCCGCTCCGGCGGCTCCCGTGGCGACCGAGTTCTCCGCGCCCCCGGCCGCCCCCGCGCGTCCGTCCGGCGCCACCCCCGGCCCCCGTCCGGCGCAGCAGCGTCCGGCCGCGCCGGGCCAGCCCGGCGCGCGTCCCGGCGCCCCGCGTCCGGCCGGTGCCACCCCCGGTGGCCAGGCTCCGCGTCCCGGTGCTCCGGCCCCGCGTCCGCAGGGCGCCCGTCCGGCCGGTCCCCGTCCGGGCAACAACCCGTTCACGTCCGGCGGCTCCACCGGCATGGCGCGCCCGCAGGCGCCCCGTCCGGCCGGTGCCCCGCGTCCCGGTGCCCCCGGCGCCGGCGGCCAGGGTGCCCCGCGTCCGCAGGCCGGCCCCGGCGGCGCCCCGCGTCCGCAGGGTCCCGGCGGCGCCCGTCCGACCCCGGGCGGCATGCCCCGTCCGCAGGGCGGCGCTCCGCGTCCGGCCCCGGGCGGCAACCGTCCGAACCCCGGCATGATGCCGCAGCGTCCCGCTGCCGGCGGTCCCGGCCCCCGTCCCGGCGGCGGTCCCCGTCCCGGTCCGGGCGGCGCAGGCCGTCCCGGCGGTCCCGGTCGTCCCGGCGGCGGCTTCGCCGGCCGTCCGGCCGGTCCGGGCTCGCGTCCGGCCGGTGGCGGCTTCGGCGGCCCGCGTCCGGGTGGCGGCGGCTTCGGCGGCGGCCCGGCCGGCGCCGGTGGCGGCGGCCGTCCCGGCTTCGGTGGCCGTCCCGGCGGCCCGGGTGCCCGTGGTGGCACGCAGGGTGCGTTCGGCCGTCCCGGCGGGCCCGCCCGTCGCGGTCGCAAGTCGAAGCGTCAGAGGCGCCAGGAGTACGAGGCCATGCAGGCCCCGTCCGTGGGCGGCGTGATGCTGCCCCGCGGCAACGGCGAGACCGTTCGCCTGTCGCGCGGTGCGTCCCTCACCGACTTCGCGGAGAAGATCAACGCCAACCCGGCGTCGCTGGTCGCGGTCATGATGAACCTCGGCGAGATGGTCACTGCCACGCAGTCCGTCTCCGACGAGACCCTCCAGCTCCTCGCCGACGAGATGAACTACACCGTTCAGATCGTCAGCCCGGAGGAGGAGGACCGCGAGCTGCTCGAGGGCTTCGACATCGAGTTCGGCGAGGACGAGGGCGGCGAGGAGTTCCTCATGCCGCGTCCGCCGGTCGTCACCGTCATGGGTCACGTCGACCACGGTAAGACCCGCCTCCTCGACGCCATCCGCAAGACGAACGTCGTCGCGGGCGAGGCCGGCGGCATCACCCAGGGCATCGGCGCCTACCAGGTGGGCACCGAGGTCAACGGTGAAGACCGCAAGATCACCTTCATCGACACCCCGGGTCACGAGGCGTTCACCGCCATGCGTGCCCGTGGTGCGAAGTCGACCGACATCGCGATCCTCGTGGTCGCGGCCAACGACGGCGTCATGCCGCAGACGATCGAGGCGCTGAACCACGCCAAGGCCGCCGGCGTCCCGATCGTCGTCGCGGTCAACAAGATCGACGTCGAGGGTGCCGACCCGGTCAAGGTGCGCGGTCAGCTCACCGAGTTCGGTCTGGTCGCCGAGGAGTACGGCGGCGACACGATGTTCGTCGACATCTCCGCCAAGCAGGGTCTGCACATCGACTCCCTGCTCGAGGCCGTCGTCCTCACCGCCGACGCCTCGCTTGACCTGCGGGCCAACCCGGAGCAGGACGCTCAGGGTATTGCGATCGAGTCCCACCTCGACCGTGGCCGCGGTGCCGTCGCCACCGTCCTCGTCCAGCGCGGTACCCTCCGCGTCGGCGACACGATGGTCGTGGGCGACGCCTACGGCCGTGTGCGCGCCATGCTCGACGACAAGGGCAACAACATCGAGGAAGCGGGTCCGTCGACCCCCGTCCTGGTCCTGGGTCTCACCAACGTCCCCGGCGCCGGCGACAACTTCCTCGTCGTCGACGAGGACCGCACCGCCCGCCAGATCGCCGAGAAGCGTGCTGCGCGCGAGCGCAACGCCAACTTCGCCAAGCGCGTCCGTCGCGTGTCCCTCGAGGACCTCGACTCCGTGCTCAAGGCCGGTCTGGTCCAGGAACTCAACCTCATCATCAAGGGCGACTCGTCCGGTGCGGTCGAGGCCCTGGAGTCCTCGCTGCTCCAGCTCGACGTCGGCGAGGAGGTCGACATCCGCGTCCTGCACCGCGGCGTGGGTGCGGTCACCGAGTCCGACATCTCGCTGGCGATGGGCTCCGACGCCATCGTCATCGGCTACAACGTCCGCGCTGTCGGCCGTGCCGGGCAGATGGCGGACCGCGAGGGCGTCGACGTCCGGTACTACTCGGTGATCTACCAGGCCATCGAGGAGATCGAGGCGGCCCTCAAGGGTCTCCTCAAGCCGGAGTACGAAGAGGTCGAGCTCGGCACGGCGGAGATCCGCGAGATCTTCCGCTCGTCCAAGCTGGGCAACATCGCCGGTGTCCTGGTCCGCTCGGGCGAGGTCAAGCGCAACACCAAGGCGCGGCTCCTGCGCGATGGCAAGGTCATCGCCGAGAACCTCACCATCTCCGGTCTGCGCCGCTTCAAGGACGACGTCACCGAGATCCGCGAAGGCTTCGAGGGCGGTATCAACCTCGGCTCCTTCAACGACATCAAGATCGACGACGTCATCGCGACGTACGAGATGCGCGAGAAGCCCCGCGCGTAAGCGCGAGGCGGTTCGTACCGTGTCGTAACACCGGGGCCGGTCGGCGGAATATCCGTCGATCGGCCCCGGCCGTTGCGTGTACGGTTCAGGTGACCCTGCCGAGCGATGGCCGGCAGGCCACCGAACCCGCACCGGCGGGATATCCGGAACTGCATGTACGTGGGGACTCTGTCCTTCGATCTGCTCCTCGGCGACGTCCATTCGTTGAAGGAGAAACGCTCCGTCGTCCGGCCCATCGTTGCCGAGCTCCAGCGCAAGTTCTCCGTGAGCGCGGCCGAGGTGGGCGACCAGGACCTGCATCGCAGGGCGCGCCTGGGGATCGCCCTGGTGAGCGGGGACGCGGGGTTCGTGTCGGACGTACTCGACCGCTGTGAGCGGCTGGTCGCGGCGCGTCCGGAGGTGGAGCTGCTGTCTGTGAGGCGGCGGTTCCACGGTGATGAAGACTGATTGCTTGTCTGCAAGGAAGAAGGAGACGGACCAGTGGCCGACAATGCGCGGGCGAAGAAGCTGGCGGACCTGATCCGGGAGGTGGTGGCGCAGAAGCTGCAGCGTGGAGTCAAGGACCCCCGCCTCGGTACGCACGTGACCATCACGGACACCCGGGTCACCGGCGACCTGCGGGAGGCCACGGTCTTCTACACGGTCTACGGCGACGACGAGGACCGGGCCAGCGCGGCAGCGGGCCTGGAGAGCGCCAAGGGCGTACTGCGCTCCGCGGTCGGCCGGGCGGCGGGGACCAAGTTCACGCCCACCCTGACCTTCGTGGCGGACGCCCTCCCGGAGAACGCCAGGACCATCGAGGACCTCCTCGACAAGGCGCGCGCCTCCGACGCCCACGTGCGCGAGGTCTCCTCCGGCGCGCAGTACGCCGGTGAGGCCGACCCGTACAAGAAGCCCGATGAGGACTCCGACGACTCCGAGGACGCAGCCGCGGAATGAGCACCGACGCAGGGAAGACTCCGGACGGCCTCGTCATCGTCGACAAGCCGTCCGGCTTCACTTCGCACGACGTGGTCGCCAAGATGCGCGGGATCGCCAAGACCCGCCGCGTCGGCCACGCCGGCACCCTCGACCCCATGGCGACGGGCGTGCTCGTCCTTGGCGTCGAGAAGGCCACCAAGCTCCTCGGCCACCTCGCGCTGACCGAGAAGGAGTACCTCGGGACGATCCGCCTCGGGCAGTACACCCTGACGGACGACGCCGAGGGCGAGATCACGGAGTCCACCGACGCCTCCGGGGTCACCCGCGAGGCCGTGGACGCGGGGATCGCCAAGCTGACCGGCGACATCATGCAGGTCCCGTCCAAGGTCAGCGCCATCAAGATCAAGGGCGTGCGCTCCTACAAGCGCGCCCGCGACGGCGAGGACTTCGAGATCCCGGCCCGCCCGGTGACCATCTCGTCGTTCCAGGTGTACGACATGCGCGAGGCGGAGGCCGAGGACGGCACCAAGGTCGTCGACCTGGTCGTCTCCGTCGTCTGCTCCAGCGGTACGTACATCCGCGCCCTCGCCCGCGACCTGGGCGCCGACCTGGGCGTCGGCGGCCACCTCACGGCGTTGCGGCGCACGCGGGTGGGGCCGTACAAGCTCGACAAGGCGCGCACGCTGGACCAGCTCCAGGAGGAGCTGACCGTGATGCCGATCGGCGAGGCGGCCGCGGCCGCGTTCGCGCGCTGGGACCTGGACGCCCGGCGGGCCTCGCTGCTCGCCAACGGCGTGCGGATCGAGATGCCGGACGAGTACCAGGACGGCCGGACCGTGGCCGTCTACGGCCCCCAGGGCCAGCTGCTCGGGCTCGTCGAGAGCAAGGGCGGCAAGGCGAAGTCCCTCGCGGTCTTCGTCTGACCCCCCTTCCGGGGCTCCGCGTCCCGGACGTGGAGCGGTGGGCGCACCGTGACCGCCGCTCACCGCTCCACAACCCCCTCGGGCAGGTACCTGTCCACCCGGGGCTCCGGGTTCACCCGACCGAGCGGGCGCTCGGAGTGAACGGAGGGAGCGCGAGGGGGCGCTTTCGGCCCGTGTGCTTTCCGTCCCGATCTTCACTTGCCTACCGTCATGACCACGGGTCCCGTGGCGGGGGAGTGGTGCGGCGTTGTCGGACGAGGTCACAGGCGGTGCGGGGAGCGCCGGCGCGGTTCCCTGGGGAGCCGCCGAACCCGCGGGACTCGTGACGATCCGCGATCCGGCTGGCCGGACCCGCGGCAGCGGCTTCGTGGCCGACGACCGCGGGACGGTGGTGACCAGCCACGAGGCCGTGGAAGGCCTGGAGCGGGTCGTGCTGCACGCGCCGGGGGAGCGGACCTGGCGGGCCGAGGCCGCCGAGGTGACCGCCCTGCCGGAGCTCGGGCTGGCACTGGTGCCGAGCGACGGGCTCGGGATGCGGCCGCTGCCGGTGGCCGCGCGCGGGACCATTCCCCCGGGAACGTACGTACGCGTCCCCGCGCGCGGCTGGCGCCAGGCGCGGGTGCTCGGGGCGGGCGCGGAGGTCGCCTACACCGCGGCCGGCCGCCGGCTGCTGCTGCCCGCCACCGTCGAGCTGGCGATCGGCACGGACGGCCGGGACGCCCTGCGGCTGGGCGGCGAGGCCTGCGGGGGACCCGTCCTCGACGCGGCGACCGGAGCGGTGCTCGCGGTCGTGGGCACCACCCTCACGGCGCGGCGGCGCTCCGGAAGCTTCGCCGTCCCCCTGCGCGCGGCTGCCGCCACCGTACCGGGCGGCCCCCTCGCGGCCCTGCTGGAGCGCAACGGCGCCACCGTCCCGGGATTCGGGGCCGAGTTGAACCTGGCGGGCGCGCTGGAGCTGACCGCGACCACCCTGGGCCCGGCCGTCTCCCTGGCCGCAGGCGCCGCCGAACCCGTGGCACGGCCCGCTATCGCCGACGGGCTGGCCGCCTTCACCGCCGGTCGGGACCTCGTCCTCGGCCTCGTCGGCGATCCCGGCACCGGCCGCAGCACCGCCCTCGCCGCCCTGGCCGCCGACCGCGCGCGCGGCCCCCGCCCCGCGCCGACACTCTGGCTGCGCGGCGGCGATCTGCGGGCCGACGACGCCTCGCTGGCCGACGCCGTGGCGCGGGCGCTGGCGGAGGCGGTCCGCATCGTCGTCGCGGGCCGGCCCGCGGGCACGGTGCGGGCGGGCGCCGACGGGACGGCGGAGGCAACGTCCGAGGAGACGGCGGAGCGGGTGGCCCGGCTGGCGGGTGCGGCCGGGCGGGCACTGCTCGTGGTGCTGGACACCCCCGAGGAGATGCCGCCCGCCCTCGCGCACCGCCTCGCGCCGTGGACCGCGTCCACCGCCGCGTGGCTGTGCGGCACCGGGGCCCGGCTGGTGGTCGCCGCCCGGCCCGAGTACTGGGAGCGGGCCGGCGCCCTCTACCCGCCGGAGCTGCTGCACACCCCCGGCCGCCCCGCCCAGCGGCTGCCGCCTGCCCTGCCCGTCGGGGATCTCAGCCCGGCGGAGGCGGATACGGCCCGGGCCCGTCTGGGCATCCCGGCGGACGCGGTACGGGATTCCGACGCACGCCACCCCCTCACCCTGACCCTGCTCGCGGGCCTCCGCGCCGCCGGGGTCACGGAGGGCCGCCCGGGCCGCGACGAGGTCTTCGCCGCCCACCTGGACCTCCTGTCCCTCCGCACGGCCCTGCGTATCGCCACGTACCCCCACCCGGCCGCCGGCCGGGGCCGGGACGCCGCAGCCGGGTTCCCCGTCCCGGCCGCCGGGGGCCGGACGCCCGGCCGCCGGACCCCGGGCCCCGAGCCCGCCCCGGACACCCGGGCGCCGGAGGGCAGGCCGGGCGGGAGCCCGCCCGGCGACGCGCCCGCAGGGGCGGGGGCGGCCCCCTGGGCGGGGAACGGCGCTGCCCGACCCGCCGCGGACCGGCCGTCCGGCCCCCCGGCCGGCGCGGGCGGGGTGTCCGGCGTGTGGCAGGGCGCAGGCGGGGTGTCCGGGGCTCCGGTCGGCGTGGGTGGGGTGTCCGGCGTGTGGCCGGGTGCGGACCGGCCGTCCGGCGCTCCGGTCGGCGTGGGTGGGGTCTCCGGCGCGTGGCCGGGTGCGGGTGGGGTGTCCGGCGTGTGGCCGGGTGCGGACCGGCCGTCCGGCGCTCCGGTCGGCGCGGGTGGGGTCTCCGGCGCGTGGCCGGGTGCGGGCGGGGTGTCCGGCGGCTGGCCGGGCGCGGACCGGGTGTTCGGCGCCCGGCCCGGCTCGGGCGGGGCGGCGGGTGGCGGTCCGGCCGCCGGACACCCGCGCGACGTGGCGTACGGGCCCGGGGTGCGGCGGCTGGCCGCCCGGGTGGCCGGGCGGGTGCACGAGGCCGCCCGACGGTGCCTGGGCCGGGGGCAGGGACAGCTCGACCGGGCCGCCTTCGAGGAGCTGTTCCCCTGGCGCACCGGCTGGGCCTCCGCCGTCCTCGCCGAGGGCCTGCTCGTCCCCGCCGGCCCCGGCTACCGCTTCGCGCACGAGGAGCTCTCCGACTGGCTCCAGGCCTGCCACCTCGACGTCCCAGGCGCCCTCGACTCCCTCGTCCACACCGGCCCCGCCGCACCCGGCCCGCCCGTGCCCCGGCACCGCATCGGCCCCGTGCTCGAAGCCCTGGGCCGGCTCCCCGACGCCGAGCGCCGGGAGGCCCTGGCCCGGCTGGTCGGCGCCCTACACGCCTTCGCCGAGGCCCCGCCGGGGGAGGTCCACCCCGACCGCGTCTGGTGGGCCGCCCGGCTGCTGCGCGGAACCCTGCTGCGCGCCCCGGACGCCACCCCGTACCTGCCCGTCCTGCACGCCCTCGCCGAGCACGTGGCCCGGGCCGGCCCGGAGGAGTTCGGCGGCTGGTTCTGGAACCGGCTCCGGCTGGCCGAGTCCGACCGGGTCGACCTGCTGCGCCGCCTGCTGCCCTCCGACCACCGCTACCTCGAAGCCGCCGGCCGCCGCCTCGCCCGCGCCCCGCGGCTCGTCCTGCCCCTGGTCTGCGCCTGGTTCACCGACGAACGCCGGCTGCGCGGCCGCCCCGGAGCCACCGTCGCCACCGCCGCCCAGGCCCTCCTCCACACCCACCGGGGACTGGCCCCCGACGACCTCGCCGACGCCCTCGTCGACGCCGCGCACCCGCGCGCCGACGAACTGCTCGCCGTCCTCGCCGAGGACGAGCCCTCCGCCCTGTCCCGCGCCGTCGGCCGCTGGGCCCGCGACGACCGGCCCGGCCGGCGCGTGGCCGCCGCCGCGTACGGGCTCGCCACCGCCCCCCACGTCCGCACCCCCGCCGACCGGGAGCTGCTGCGCCACGCCGCGGAGGCGCTCCTCGCCCGTCCAGGCGACGTCCCCCTGCACGGCAGCGCCCTCGGGATGCTGCTGCGCGACCCGCAGGCGCGGGCCCGCCACCTCCCCGACGCCCTCGCCTGCTTCCGCGACCCCCAGCGCGGCGCCCGGCTGCCCGCCTCCGCGCTGGTCGCGGCCCTGCCCGTACTGCCCGATCCCGACGCGGTGTTCGACGCTCTGCGGGCCCGCGCGGACGGGGAGGTGCTGCGCGCCCTCGCCGCGCTGACCACCCCGGGGCTGGCCCGCCGCGCCGGCGAGCTCGTACGGGAGCACCTCGCGCGGCATCCCGAGGACGCCCCGCACGCCGCCGTGTTCGTCGACCGGCGCCTGGAGCAGGGCCCGGCCGCCGCATCCGTGCTGCGCCCCCTGGTCCTGGGCCTGCTGCGGACCGCCCCGCGGGGGGTGCGGGCCGCCCTGGCCGGCGTGCTGGCCGCGCCCGGCGGGGAGCCCGGCTCCGCGCTGCGGGCCGACCTGGCCGAGGCACTGCTGCGGGAGGAGGCCGACCCCGAGGTGCTCGGCGCCTTCCTGACGGCCCTCGCCGCCGCGACCCGCGCGCGCCCCGAGGAGCGTACCCGCGAGCTGCTCCGGCGCACGGGCCGCCAGCTGCTGCGGACCCCGGGCGGCCCCGCGGTGTTCGAGCAGCGCACGGTGGAGCTGGTGCGGGCCGACCCCGTCTTCGGGGCGCTGGTGGCCCGCTGGCTCGCCGAGGCCGGGGCGGAGGCGTCGGCGCTGCTCGGGCCGGGTGCCCGCCGGACGGTGGAGACCCTCAGCCGCTCCGCCCCGGACGTCACCTGAGCCGGGGCGGGGCGGTCGCGCTCCCGGACACCGATGCGGGGACCGGGGCACCGGCATGGCAGTCTTAGACCTGCAATCGGCAATTCGGTACAGGCACTACACGGGTTCGGGCGAGGAGCGGTCACAGTGCAGCGCTGGCGTGGCTTGGAGGACATCCCCCAGGACTGGGGACGCAGCGTCGTCACCATCGGCTCCTACGACGGGGTCCACCGGGGACACCAGCTGATCATCGGACGGGCCGTGGCGAAGGCCCGCGCGCTGGGCGTGCCCTCGGTCGTCGTCACCTTCAGCCCCCACCCGAGCGAGGTCGTGCGGCCCGGCAGCCACCCGCCGATCCTGGCCCCGTTCGACCGCCGCGCCGAACTGATGGCCGGCCTCGGCGTCGACGCGCTGCTGATCCTGCCCTTCACTGCGGAGTTCTCGCAGCTGTCCCCGGCCGACTTCATCGTCAAGGTGCTGGTCGACAAGCTGCACGCGCGCGCCGTCATCGAGGGGCCGAACTTCCGCTTCGGCCATCGGGCCGCCGGCAACGTCGACTTCCTGCGCGAGCTGGGCTCCACGTACGACTACGAGGTCGAGGTCGTGGATCTGGTCGAGCGCGGCGAGGCGAGCGGCGGTGTGCCGTTCTCCTCCACCCTGGCGCGCACGCTGGTCGCCGAGGGGGACATGGAGGGCGCCGCCGAGATCCTGGGCCGCCCGCACCGGATCGAGGGCGTCGTGGTGCGCGGTGCGCAGCGCGGGCGCGAGCTCGGCTACCCGACGGCCAACGTCGAGACGGCGCCCCACACCGCGATCCCGGCCGACGGGGTGTACGCGGGGTGGCTGACGGCGGACGGCGAGCGGATGCCGGCGGCGATCTCGGTCGGGACGAACGTGCAGTTCGACGCCACCGAGCGGACCGTGGAGGCGTACGCCATCGACCGCGTCGGGCTGGACCTGTACGGCAAGCAGGTGTCGGTCGAATTCCTCGCCTACGTGCGCGGGATGGCGAAGTTCGAGTCGCTCGACGGGCTGCTGGAGGCCATCGCCGACGACGTGAAGCGGGCCCGGGCGCTGACCGACGCCTTCGACGCCGCGCGCCGCTAGACCCCGACAGGCCGGAGGGCCCGTACCGTCCCGGGACGGTACGGGCCCTCCGGCGTTCTCAGCCGAGGCGCGGATCGCGCGGGGGCGGGCCGGGCTGCGGCGCCGGGGCGGGAGCCGGGGGCTGCTGCCAGGCCTGGCCGGACTGCGCGTAGGGCTGCTGCCCGTACGGCTGCTGGTAGGGACCCTGGGGCTGCTGGGGCTGGGCGTGCTGCTGGGGCTGCGGAGCCTGCTGGGGGCCGCCCCACTGACCCTGCGCGGCCTGCTGCTGTGCCCGGACGAAGTCCTCCGCGACCAGGGCGGAGAGGTTGAAGTACGCCTCCCGGGTCCTGGGCCGCATCAGGTCGAGGTCCACCTCGGCCCCGGCCGCGAGGTGCTCGTCGAACGGCACCACGACGACGCCCCGGCAGCGGGTCTCGAAGTGCTGCACGATGTCCTCGACCTTGATCATCTTGGCGGTCTCGCGGACCCCCGAGATGACGGTGATGGAGCGCGAGACGAGGTCCGCGTAACCGTGGGCGGAGAGCCAGTCGAGCGTGGTGCTCGCACTGCTCGCGCCGTCCACGGACGGGGTGGAGATGATGATCAGCTGGTCCGCCAGGTCCAGGACCCCGCGCATGGCGGAGTAGAGGAGCCCGGTGCCCGAGTCGGTGAGGATGATCGGGTACTGGCGGCCGAGCGTCTCGATGACGCGGCGGTAGTCCTCGTCGTTGAAGGTCGTCGAGACCGCGGGGTCCACGTCGTTGGCGATGATCTCCAGGCCGGACGGGGCCTGCGAGGTGAACCGCCGGATGTCCATGTACGAGTGCAGGTACGGGATCGCCTGGACCAGGTCCCGGATCGTCGCGCCCGTCTCGCGGCGGACGCGGCGGCCGAGGGTGCCGGCGTCGGGGTTCGCGTCGATCGCGAGGATCTTGTCCTGACGCTCGGTGGCGAGGGTGGCGCCGAGGGCGGTGGTCGTCGTGGTCTTGCCGACGCCGCCCTTGAGGCTGATCACGGCGATGCGGTAGCAGGACAGCACAGGCGTCCGGATGAGCTCCAGCTTGCGCCGGCGGTCGGCCTCGGCCGCCTTGCCGCCGAAGCGGAAGCCGGAGCGGGTGGGCTTGGGCTTCTGCTTGGCGCGGATCAGGCGGTCGGAGGACAGCTCGACGGCGGCGGTGTACCCGAGCGGCGCACCGGGCCCCTGCCCGGGCGGCTGCTGCTGGTACGGCCCCTGCCCCTGCGGAGCCCCGGCGCCCCACTGCTGGGCCTGCCCCGGCTGAGGGACGCCGTAGGCCTGGGGGGCCTGGGCCTGTGGCTGCTCGGGGGCCGCGGGCGGGAAGCCGTACCCCTGCGGGATTCCGGGCGCCTGGGGCTGCTGCGGAACGACGGGCTGCGGTGCCGGCGGCTGTTCCGTACCGGCGGGCGGGAAGCCGTAGCCCTGCGGTGCCGGGGGCTGCTCGGCCCCGGCGGGCGGGAACCCGTAGCCCTGGGGAGCCTGCGGCTGCTCGGCCCCGGCGGGCGGGAACCCGTAGCCCTGCGGGGTTCCGGGTGCCTGGGGCTGCTGCGGGGCGGCGGGCTGCGGTGCCGGGGGCTGGTCTGCGGCAGAGGGAGGGAACCCGTGGCCCTGGGGCGGGCCGGCGGCGAACGCGGGCGGAAGCGGCGGCAGTTCACCACCGGATCCCCCGAAGGGAGTATCCGCGGGGGCGTACGGCCCCGGGGCGGCGGGCGCGGGCGGAACCGCGACGCCCTCCGACGGCGTGGCCGTCCGCTCGGCCCGGGCCGCCGCGTCCGCCACCGGCGCGGGCACGGCAGGTGCCTGGACGGCTTCCGGGACCGGTCCGCCGTGGCCCTGGGCGTCGGCCGACGCGCCTCCTGGCCCGCTGACGGGCGTCGGCTCCACGGCCGCCCGGGCCGGGTCCGGTCCCTGCCCCGGGGCGTCAGCCGGTGCCCCGAACACCGCGGGGGTCCCCGGGGCGCCGGGCGGCGCGGGGAAGGCCGCCCCGCCACCCTGGACGGGCGAGGCGGCGTAGGCCGACGGCGGGGTGGCGGCCGAGGCGTCGGCCGGCGCGCCGAAGGTGGCCGGGGTGCCGAAGCCCACCGGGGCCCCGGGAGCATCGGCCTGCGCGGGCGGTGCGGCCTGCGCGGGCGGTGCGGGCGGGTCGGACGGCGCCGGGAAGGCACCCGGGACACCCCCGGCCACGTCGGCCTGCGCGGGCGCGCCAACGGGCACGACGCCCGCTGCGGAGGCTTCGGTCGGCGCCGCCCCCGGGAACGGGACGCCGACGGAGGGCAGGCCCGGGGCGGCCGGTGCCGCGGGCGGCACCGGAGCCTCGGCGAGCGATGCAGCGTCCTCCTGGACCGGCGCCGCCGGCGGCTGGGCGGCCGGGACGGCGTCGACGCGCGCGGCGGGCAAATCCGCCCCGCCGAAGCCGGACGGGGTCTGGGCGCCCGCCGGTGCGGGCGCAGCCGGGGCCGCGGGCGGCGGTGGGACGGGCAAGGCCGGGGCGGCATCGACGGGCGCGGCGGGGTTCCCCGGTGCACCGTCGCCGATCGGGGCCTGGGCGCCTGCCTGCGCGGGTACCGCCGGGGCCGCGGGCGGCTGGGGGGCAGGGAAGGCGGGGGCGGCCGGTACGGGCTCACCGTCAGGCGCCGCCCCCGGGAACGGGCCCCCGGCCGCACCCGACTGCGGGGCGGGTGCGGCGAGCGGCGCGGAAGCCCCGGGCGGCTGGGGGAGCGTGAACGGCCCGCCGGGCGCGGCAGCCGGGAACACGTCATCGGCCGACACGGACAGCGGCGGCACCGTGGGCACGGCGAACGGCGCGGCGGCGTCGGGCTGCACGGGTGCCGGGGGCGCCGTCGGAGCGGCGGCGACGTCCGGCTCGCCCCCCGGGTGCGACCCGGCCGACGCTCCGGCACCGGCGGCATCGGCGCGCGGCCCCGGCGGAGCGATCCGCATCGTCGCCGGCGAGACCACCTCCGCCGGGTCGTGGGGTTCGAAGCCGCTGCCCTCGGGCAGCCCCGGCACTCCCGCGTCGGGTGCGGGCGGCGGGCTCTGCGTGTACCAGGCCGGCGGGGTGTAGTCGATGGTGAACTCGCCCGTCACATCGTGCTCCGCGTCGGACTGGTCGTCCGTCGGGACATCCCACGTCCCGCCGCGCCTCTCGTTCCGATCGCCGGTCACTGATCCTCCTGGTCTGTTGAACACCGGTCAGGCGTCCACCTGAGACGCCGCGCCCGAGCTCAGCCTAATCGCGCTCCGTGCCCGAAGGCCCCGGAGGTCGCGCCCCCGTACGTCCTGCCTACAGGCCCCTCCGGACCTGGGCAACCACCACCGCCGACCCGGCGGCCACTGCATTCCCGCGCCTGCGCCCGCCCCTGTCGATGCGTTGACAGCGCGTCCGCGCCGCGCCCGCACGGGCGGACCGGCACGGTCCGCCGGGACCGCCCCGAACAGGGCGCCACTTCCTTCCCCTTGCCCAGACGAACGCACCCGGCAGTTGGTTGCCGTGCATTCGACCGCCGCCGCCTCCCGACCCGGCCGCGCCCGGCAACCGGCCGCCGGACGGCCCCGGTCCGGCTCGCGGGACGAGCGGCAACGCCTCCCGGCCGTAACGCCTCCCATCCCGTCCTGCTTCCCGGTCGCCCACTCCGGCAGGCGGGCCCGTCCGCCCCACCGGCGTCGATCCGGCCTCACCGGCCCGGCCCGCCGCTCCGGGCGAGCACGGGGTGGTCCGGGGCGAACCGGTTCACCCCGGCCTATTGTCGGGTGGCCGCGCCCAGAGGGGCGCCGCCGGCCCGGAGCAGGACCGGACAAGTCGTCGCCGGACCGGCCCGGCCCGGCTCTGCCGGCCGGCCGCTCCGGAGCCCTCCGCCCGATGGCGCGGCGTACATCCGCCCCCCGGCCCGGACTTCGTCCGCCGAGCCGCCCCGAGACCCGCACCGCCCGTCACCCCGGCGGGCCGTGCCCCCGCACCCGTTCCGCCCCCGCTGCGAGCCGGGCGGTCCCATCTGTCCGCCGCACCCACCCCCCAGGCCGGTCGCCGTCCACCACCCGCCGTGGGGCACGGCCCGGCCGGCCCTGCGCACCCCCGCCGCATGACCGCCACTCCCTCCACCCGACGCCCCCTTCAGTCGACCCGCCGAGCCACCCCCAGCAGCCCCGTCTCCGTCTCCGTCCCCTTGGTCCGGACGAACGTCCGGTCCCGGCGGGTGCACCACAGCGTGACCCCGTCCCCCAGCGTCGGCAGCGAGTCCACCGCCGGGCCCGGCAGCCGCATCAGCGCGCCCACCCGCTCCGCCTCCTCGGGGGACACCCGCTGCACACCCACCAGCGCCGAGTCCCGCAGCAGCCGGGGCGCCGCCGGGCTCAAGTACGGCAGCAGGGTCAGCACCGACTGCCACGGCCCCGCCGCCACCCGCCCGCGCGGCGGCCGCATCCCGCAGTCCCGGACCACCAGCACCGGACTTTCCGCCGACGCGCCCTGCGACGGCACCCGGCCCACGTCGTGCAGGGTCACGCACCGCTGCCCGTCGCCGGCCGCCCGGGCCAGCGTGGACCACACCTGTCCGCGCCCCGTCTCCACCGCGATCCGGGCCCCCGTGGCCGCCGTGCGCAGAGCCAGTACCTGGGCCGTCCACAGGCCGCCGATCAGCGTCACCTCGTACGGGACGGGCCGGTTCACGCCCAGTACCGCCGGCCGCCCCCCGGCGTCCACGCCGATGACGACCCCGTCGTCGCCGACGGGCAGCCCCAGCGCGTCCAGGTCCGCCGCCGGGAGCACGTGCCGTTCCCGGCGCGGCCCGACCAGCCCGAACCCGCCCCGTACGGGGCCCGCGCCCCTCATCGCGCCCCTCCCAGTGGCAGTGAGGCCAGCAGGCCCGGCACCTGCTCCCGGTCCAGCCGGACCAGCCCGGCCCGCACGCCCCGCGCCGTCCGTTCGAGCTCCCGCCGGGCCGCCGTCAGCTCCTCGTCACTGCGCGCCGTCACCCGAACGTGTCCCGTCAGCGTCACCCCCTGCCGCCCCGCCGGGGCCATCGTCAGGCTGAAGTTGGTCGCCAGCGAGGGCAACGAGGTCAGCAGCGCCACGAACTGCGGCAGCGCGGCCCCGGAGCCGCCCAGCCGCGGCCAGCGGGCCAGCCAGTACGTGGTGTGCCTGCTGTCGTCGCAGCGCCAGGTCCGCAGGGTCTCCTCCGTACGCCGCCCGCTGCCCGCCGGCCGCCCGGCCCGCCCGGCCCCGGCGGCCCCGGCGGCCGCCGACGGGTCGGCGCACGAGGAGGTCGCCAGCGCGCCCGCCAGCTCCTGCTCCGTGAGCACCGCGGCACGGAACCCCGCCCCCGTCAGCCGGCTCGCCAGCTGGTCCGCCGCCCGCACCACACAGCGCTGGGCCCCCAGCAGGCCGCCCCCGCGCGCGGCGACCGCGTCGGGGCACAGTTCCGGGTCCAGCTTGAGGGCGATCCACGTCAGCCGCACCGCCGGAGTCCCCGTCCGGGCCTGGAGCGGGGCGTAGTTGAGCGTCGCCGTCGACCGCGCCGACAGGTGCGGGGCCGGGGCCGGCCGGGTGTGCTGCACCACCTGCGCCGACTCCAGCCGGATCCCGTCCACCTCCAGGACGTCCCGCACCGCGGACAGCGGCAGCGGCCGCTCCGTGCGCTCCGGCCGCAGGGCGGTGGCCTCCGAGTCCACCCGGACCACCGCCGTCAGGAAGGTCCCGTCGCCGACCAGTCCGACCGGCCGCCGCCCCCGTCCCGCGAAGGCCGTCGTCCGCAGCGCCGGATCGGCCTCCACCAGCGGTGCCAGCCCCGGCTCGGTGCCCTCGGGCAGGACGAACGACGCGGCCCTGCGCCGCCGGGCGCGCAGGGCGAGCGCGCCGCCGATCCACTCGGGCAGGGAGCGCCGGCGGCGCCGTACCAGCGCGAGCAGCACCAGGGCCAGAGCCGGCACGGCGGCCGGCACCAGCAGCAGCGGCTGCGTCACCCAGGCCACGAGCAGCGCGGCGGCGGCGAGTTGCAGCAGGACGAGCTGTTGCAATCGGAACGGGCCGACCCGGCCGGGGTCCGGCCGCAGGCGCGGTGCGACCCCGGCCCGTGCGGGCGCGGCCCCGGCCGCCCGCGGCGCCGTCGCGGTGTCCGGCACCGCCCCACCTCCCCGAACCCAAGGGCGGAACAAGGGAGTCCGGTCGAGGGACGGCCCTGGCCGCCTGATACCGGAACCTCCCTCTCCGTCCCAACTGTCCTTGAACGTCAAGCCCGGAGGGGTCCGGCGGAGCGCCGCCCGGCCGCCTCGGCCGCCCGGTGTCCACTGACCCTCCGTCAAGAGGCATAGTAGGGCCCCGGTCCGACAACCAGGCCCCGCCGACGGGCCGTGCGGGGAGGAGCAGGCGGTTCATGGCATCCCGACGCGACGAGCTCAATGCGTACACCTTTGCGAAGCGGCGCACGGTGGCCGCCTTCCTCCGGCCCTCCGCCACCGGCACCGAGGAGGGCGCGCCCCGCCTGCTGCGCACCCTCCTGCCCGGGCTGGTCGCCGGCGCCCTCCTGGTCTCAGGCTCCGGGGCCTGGGGCCTCCTGTCGCCGCAGGCGCCCAAGGGCTGGGACACCGCCGGAGCCATGGTCATCGTCGGCAAGCAGTCGACGACCCGGTACGTGGTCCTGCCCACCACGGTGAACGGCACCACGCAGAACCGGCTGCACCCCGTGCTGAACCTGGCCTCGGCCCGCCTCCTCCTCGACCCGCAGAACTCCGGGAAGGTGTTCCACATCGACGACGAGGTGCTGGACGCGGGCAAGCCCCCGCGCGGCCCCGTCATCGGCATCCCGTACGCCCCCGACCGCCTCCCCGCGAAGGCGGACGCCGCCAAGGCCAAGCGCTGGGCCGTCTGCCAGCGCCCCGGCGGCGACGGCCGCGGCGTGCAGACGGCCGCCTTCGTCCTCGCCGAGCGCGAGGCGGGCCTGCTGGACGACGCCCACCGCACCACCGAAACCCAGGTGCTGTACGTGCGCGGCGCCGGCGGCGCGGGGGAGCGCTTCCTGGTCGACTCGGCCGGCACGAAGTACCGGCTCCCCGAGGGACGGCCCGACTCGGGCACCCTGACCGCGGCCCTCGTCGGCCCCGGAGCCACCCCCCAGCCGGTCACCGAGGAGTGGCTGGCCACCCTGGACACGGGGGACGACCTCGGCTTCCCGGACCTGCCCGGAACCGCGGGCGCCCCCGCCGCCGCCCCGGCGCTCGGCAGCGCAGCGAACAGGGTCGGCACGGTGCTGAGTGCCCAGACCGGCTCGGGCACCCACTACTACGTCGTGCTGCCCGACCGCATCGCCTGGGTCTCCGAGTTCATCGCCCGGCTGCTGATCGCCGCACCCGCGTCCGGCGGCCTCGGCATGCACGGCAGGGCGCGCGAGGTCGACCTCCAGGCCCTGCGGACCGGCCCCGACACTCCCGCCTTCGGGGCCGCCGTCCGCTGGCCCCGCAGGCACGTCGACCAGGTCAACCGCACCACAACCGCCCCCGGCGCGGCGCCGGCGGCGCAGCCGCGCGACACCGTCTGCAACGTCCTGCGATCCGTCGACGGCCGGGGGACCCCGACGCTGAGCACCTGGGCCGGGACGGGCTTCCCCGTCGACATCACCGCCAGCGGCACCGGCTCCTACGTCACCCCCGGCACGGGCCTGCTCTACACCCAGGTCCAGGGCCGCCGGGCCGACGCCGGCGGGGCCCTGTTCCTGGTCACCGACACCGGCCTGCGGTACGCCGTCCAGGCCAACGGCGACAGCGACGCCGAGCGGTCGGGGATCGGGGCCCGCGACCCGCGGGCCCCGGGCGGCACGGGCGACGGCCGGCCCGAGCCCAGCCAGGCGCAGGCCCGGCTCGGCTACGGCGGGGTCGTCCCGGCCCTGGTGCCCGTCGCCTGGTCGGAGTTCCTCTCCAAGGGACCCCGGCTGGACACCAACGCGGCCCGCCAGCCGCAGGGCTCCTGAGGGAGGGGACCGACCGTGCACCAGCCCTTACCCGCCGCCGCCCCGCCGGCGGCCGCCCTCGTCCTCACCCTCGTCCTCACCGCCGCGACCGGCCCCGCGCACGCCCGTTCCGTCTCCGAACGTTCCGTCTCCGAACGTTCCGTCTCCGAACGTTCCCCCTCCGAGCGGTCCGTCCTGGAACGCTCCACCCCCGTACACTCCGCCCCCGTACGGTCCGTCCACGCCCGCCCGGAGCACGCGCCGCCGGTCCGCCCCCGGCCGGCGCAGCCCCGCCCCGGGCACCCGCAGGACCCGGCCGGCGCGGGCGAGTGCACCTTCCCCATGCGGAGGCAGATCGCCGGCCGCCCCTGGGCCCTCCAGCGCCTCACCTTCGACGCCCTGTGGGCGCGGACCAGGGGCAAGGGCGTACGGGTCGCGGTCATCGACAGCGGAGTCGACGGCTCCAACCCCCAGCTGACCGGAGCCCTCGACACCGGCGCGGGCCGGGACTTCCTCGACCCCGGGAGCGACGGCACCCACGACACCGTCGGCCACGGCACCAAGGTCGCAGGAGTGATCGCGGCCCGCCCCCGGCCGGGCACCGGATTCGTCGGCCTGGCCCCCGAGGCCACCGTCATCCCCATCCGGCAGAACGACGGACGCCGCGGGGCCGACCCGGCCGTCCTCGCCCGGGCCATCGACCACGCCGTCGACCGGGGCGCCCGCGTCATCAACATCTCCCAGGACACGACCGCCCCCCTGACCGCCGACTCGCCCCTCGCCGTGGCACTCCGGCGGGCCCTGAGAGAGGCCGTGGTCGTCGCGTCCGCCGGCAACGACGGACTGAGCGGCCGCGCACGCAGGACCTACCCCGCCGCGTTCCCCGGCGTCCTCGCCGTCGCCGCCTCCGACCGCAACAACGAACGCGCCGCCTTCTCCCAGCCCGGCGACTTCATCGGCGTCGCCGCCCCCGGCGTCGACATGGTCTCCACCGTCCCCGGCTTCGGCCAGTGCCTCGACAACGGCACCAGCTTCTCCGCCCCCTACGTCGCCGGGGTCGCCGCCCTGCTGCGCGCCGCGCACCCGCAGTGGACCGTCCAGGAGGTGGTCTGGCAGATCGAGAACACCGCCGAGCGCTCCGTCAACGGCCGTGACGACTACGTGGGGTGGGGCGTGGTGGACCCCGTACGGGCGCTCACCGAGGACCGAGGGAGGCCCGGACCGCCCGTCCCGGACACCGGCCCGCCCCCGGCGGCCGCCCCGGAGGCCGTGCCGCTGCGGCCCAGCGGCGCGGCCCGGGAGCGCGACGAGCGGATCGCCACATACGCGCTGGCCGTCACGGGGCTGCTCGTCGCGGTCATCGCCGTGACCGCCGCCGTCGTCCGCGAGGCCCGCGGCCGCCGACGGCGTCCGCGGTGAGGGCCGCCGCCTCCGCAGAAGTCACACCCGGGACACACACCCGGAACCCGCGAACCAGAACCCCCAACCGAGAAGTGAGGAGCTTCGGATGACCGACACCTTCGGACTCGCCGACGATCCGGTCGTCAAGGCGGCCGACAGGATCTCCCGGACGGCCGACGCCGTGACCTCCCAGGCGCGCGAGCTGGCCGACATCCTGGCCACCGCCGGCGCGGGCTGGACCGGCGTCGGCGCCGGCGGGTTCACCAGGGCCCAGACGGACCTGAACCTCGACCACGACGAGATCCGCCGCCTGCTCGGCGTGCTGCACCACGCCGTCTCGCAGACCAGGAGCCTCACCAACGCGCAGGACGAGGAGGTGCGGGCGGCGTTCGGCTCGGTCGGCGCCGGCCACGGCGGCGGCCGCTCGGGCCTCGACCGCCTCTGACACCCGCCCGCGTACGACAGCCCCAGCACCCCAGCCGAAGGAGAAGAGCATGTCCGGCAACGACGGCCACACCCGGGTCCGGTACGGGAGCGTGCAGCAGATGGCGGACCGCATCCGTGTCGTCTCCAGGAACATCCTCAAGGACCTGGACGAGATGGAGGCGGCCGTGAAGGTGGTCACCGACACCTGGGACGGCGAGGCCCACCGGGAGTACGTCGCCCTCCAGAAGAAGTACCACGCCCGCGCCGACCACATGCAGAAGCAGCTGGAGGCCGTCGCCAGGCTCATCGAGCGCGGCAAGGGCGACTACCGTGCCACCGACGTCAAGGCCTCCCGCCTGTTCACCGAGGCCTTCTGAGCCGCGGCCGGCCCCGCGCACGGCGCACGAAGGGGGCGCGCCCGCACCGGGCGCGCCCCCTTTCGACGTACGTGGACCCCCGGCCGGCCTCAGGTGAGGTCGAACTCCCCGTCCCGGGCGCCGAGGACGAACGCCTCCCACTCGGCCGCCGTGTAGCGCAGCACCGTGTCCCGGTCCAGCGAGGACCTCATCGCCACCGCGCCCTCGGGCAGCTTGGCGATCTCGACGCGCTCCTCGTCCGGGCTGGTCCCGGGCGGGCCCTGCCATTCGACGCCGCTGATGTCGAGCGCGTACAGCTCGTCCTTCTCCTGCTGGGTGCCCATGATGCGGCCCTTCCCGTCGGTCGTGCGGTGCTGCCCGGTCTTCGCAGCCGATTATCTGTGCAAGGCGGCCGCCCGGGGCCGTTTCCGCCGTAAACGAACCACCGGCTCCGGCCACCGAGCCGGACCGGCGCCCTCTACAGCCCGGGCATCCTGCCCAACTGCACCAGCGAGGTGCCGCGCCTGCGGGAGACGTGGTGGCCCCTGCCCGGGGGCATCGGGCAGGGGCGGATCCGGCCGAGCAGGTCGCCCTCGGACGGATCGCCCGACAGCACCACACCCTGCGCGCCCAGCTCCCTGATCCGCTGGAGGAACGGCTCGTACAGGGCCCGGGAGGCCCCCGCCGTACTGCGCGCGACGACGAACCGGACGCCGGTGTCCCGGGCGAAGGGCAGGAACTCCACCAGCGGCGCCAGCGGATTCCCCTGGCTCGTGGCCACCAGGTCGTAGTCGTCGATCACGACGAACACGTCCGGGCCCGTCCACCAGCTGCGGTCCCGCAGCTGGCGCGGCGTGACGTCGGGGGGTGGCTGCCGCCGCGCGAACACCCCGGCCAGCGCCTCCATGTGCATCCCCAGGGAGCCCGCCGTCGGCGCGTACTCCAGCAGGTGCTCCTCCGGCAGCGCGCCCAGCAGGCCCCGCCGGTAGTCCCCGATCACCAGCTTCGCCCGCTCCGGGGGGTACCGCTCGGCGATCCGCCGCGCGATCAGCCGCAGCAGGTTCGTCTTCCCGGACTCGCTCTCGCCGAACACCAGGAAGAAGGGGTCCGACTCGAAGTCGACGAACACCGGCTCCAGCGCCGTCTCGTCGATGCCGATCGCGATCCCGCGCTCCGGGAACTCCCCGCCCTTGGGCAGCCGGTCACAGTGCAGCAGCCGCGGCAGCAGCCGTACGCACGGAGCCGGGGGACCGGACCAGCCGGCCCGCACCTCGGCCACGAACTCCGCCGTCGCCCACGAGAGGCCGTCCGCGTCGTGCCCGCCGTCGGTGCGCGGCAGCGCCGCCAGGAAGTGCAGCCCCTCCGGCACCTGCCCGCGGCCCGGCATCCCGGCGGGCACGTTCGCCGCGACCCGGCGGTCGAACTCCGAGTCCATGACGTCGCCCAGCCGCAGCTCCAGCCGCCCCGCCAGCTGGTCCTTCAGCGCGGCCCGCACCTCCATGTACCGGGCCGCCGTCACCACCACGTGCACGCCGTAGCCCAGACCACGCGCGGCGATGTCCGTGACCACCTGCTCCAGGCCCTCGTACTCGCCGCGGAACGGGCCCCAGCCGTCGACGACCAGGAACACGTCGCCCCACGCCTCGCCCGGCAGCCCGCCCGCCGCCCGCTCGCGCCGGTAGTCGGCCATCGAGCCGATCCCGTTCGCCCGGAAGAACTCCTCGCGGCGGTCCAGGATCCCCGCCACCTCGGCGACCGTGCGCCGCACCCGCTCCGGATCCAGCCGCGAGGCGATCCCGCCGACGTGCGGCAGCTCCTCCACCGCCGACATCCCGCCGCCGCCGAAGTCCAGCCCGTAGAACTGCACCTCGTGCGGGGTGTGGGTGAGCGCGAACGCCGAGATCAGCGTCCGCACCAGCACCGACTTGCCCGACTGCGGGCCGCCCACCACCAGCAGGTGGCCCGCCGCCCCCGAGAAGTCCTGGTGGAGCACCTCGCGCCGCTGCTCGAACGGTTTGTCGACCAGCCCGAGCGGCACCACCAGCCCGCCCGGCCGCAGCCCGCCCGGCCGCAGCCCGCCCGGCCGCAGCCGGCCCTCCGCCTGCGGCCCGCCCTCCGCAGGCCGGTCCGGCGCCGGCAGCAGCCGGTCCAGCGAGGGCGCCCGGTCCAGCGGCGGCAGCCACACCCGGTGCGCGGGCACCCCCCGCCCCTCCAGCCGCCCCACGATCACGTCGAGCACCGTGTCCGCGAGCGCGTCGTCGTCCCGCTCCGGCCGCTGCGCCGGGCCCGGGCCCGGCGCAGCGCACACCACCGGCACCGGGGCCGCCGTGAACCGCACCGGCCGGCGCTCCCCCGGGAACGGCCCCGCCGACGGCTCCCGACCGCCCGCGCGGTGGACCCCCGAGACGTATGCCGCCTTGAACCGCGTCATCCCGTCCGTACCGGACTTCAGGAAGCCCGAACCGGGCACCGGCGGCAGGTGGTAGGCGTCCGGCACCCCGATCGCCGTCCGTGACTCCGCCGCCGAGAAGGTCCGCAGACCGATCCGGTACGAGAGGTACGTGTCCAGACCGCGCAGCCTTCCCTCCTCCAGCCGCTGCGAGGCCAGCAGCAGGTGCACCCCCAGCGAACGGCCGATCCGGCCGATCCGGACGAACATGTCGATGAAGTCGGGCTTCGCCGACAGCAGCTCGCTGAACTCGTCGATGACCAGCACCAGCGAGGCCAGCGGCTCCAGCGGCGCCCCGGCCGCACGCGCCCTCTCGTAGTCGTGGACGTTCGCGTAGCCGCCCGCCGCCCGCAGCAGCTCCTGGCGGCGCTGGAGCTCGCCGCGGATCGAGTCGCCCATCCGGTCGACCAGCGTCAGGTCGTCCGCCAGGTTCGTGATCACCGCCGCGACGTGCGGCAGCCGGCCCATGCCCGTGAAGGTGGCGCCGCCCTTGAAGTCCGCCAGGACGAAGTTCAGCGTCTCCGAGGAGTGCGTCACCGCCAGGCCCAGCACCAGCGTCCGCAACAGCTCCGACTTGCCCGAACCGGTCGCCCCCACGCACAGCCCGTGCGGGCCCATCCCCTCCAGCGCGGCCTCCTTCAGGTCCAGCACCACCGGCGCGCCGTCCTCGCCCGCACCGATCGGCACCCGCAGCCGCTCCCCGGCCGGCCTCGGCCGCCAGGTGCGGTCCACGTCCACCTGCGCCGCGTCACCCAGGTCCAGCAGGTCGGTGAAGTCCAGGTTCGCCAGCAGCGGCTCGTCGTCCCCGCCGCCCGTCCGCAGCGGCGCCAGCTGCCGGGCCAGGGCCTCCGCCGCCGGCAGCGACAGGGCGTCCGGCACCCCCTCGTACACGATTCCGGCCCCCGACTCCAGCCGCAGCCGCCCCGGCCGCACCACCACCGACAGCCCGCCCCTCGGCTCGTCGGGCCCGCCCGCGGCCACCTCGACGACGGTCACGCCCTGCAGCCCCTCGGCCCCCGCGAACACCGAGTCCGGCGGCACCGTCCCCCCGTCGAGGACCACCACCAGGTGCGGCCGATCAGGCACCGGCGCCGCCTCCCGCCCGAACCGCGGCCGCCCCGCCAGCCGGGAACCCAGCAGCCCCTCCAGCTCGCCGAGGTCGTCGCCGAACAGCCGCTTCGTACCGGCCCCGTCCACCTGCCCGGGCACCTGCGCGTGCGGCAGCCACTTCACCCAGTCCCACAAGGGCACCGCCCCCGGCGCCGCCACCACACCGACCACCAGGTCCTCGGGGGAGTGCAGCGTCACCAGCTGCGCCACCATCGCCCGCACCACCCCGCGCGCCGACTCCGCCTCCCCCGACACCACCACGTGGTAGAACGCCCGGATCGACACCGCCACCGGCAGCCCGTCCAGCGAGGAGTGCACCCGCAGGAAGCGCTGCATCGCCCCCGCCGCCAGCGGCTCCAGCTCGTCCACCGGAGCCGTGTCCGGAGCCACCAGCGGGGTCGCCAACCGCTGCGCGCCCAGCCCCAGCCGGGCCTGCCCGAAGTCCGCGTCCCCGGCCCGCCGCTCCCACAGCCGCGAACCCTCCGCCACCACCGACCACAGCTGCTCCGGAGCCGGGTGCAGGTACAGCTGCGCGTCGCGCTGCGCCCGCGCGGTCGCCCGCACCCGGCGCCGCGTCCGCGCGAGGTACCCGAGGTAGTCCCGCCGCGCGTCCGCCATGTGCCCCTGCGTACCGCGCCGGTGGCGCACCAGCTGCGCCACGACCATGCCCACCGTGGACGCCAGCATCAGCACGCCCATGACCCGCAGCAGCGGGCCCCCGTTCCCGGAGAAGAAGAAGACGGCCGAGGACCCCACCCCCAGCATCGGCAGGAGCTGCATCAGCAGACCCTCCCGCTGCCCCCGCGGAAGCACCGGGGGAGCCTCCAGGCGTAACTCGTCCGAGGGAACCTCGGGCGGCAGCGACCTCGGCGGGCGCTTGACGACGATCTGGCTCACCGGAACACCAACCCCTCGCAGGCGGAAGGGCGCCGCGACCGCCGCCCCCAGAACCGTCCCCGGCCGGGGAAATCCACACCCCGGCCCCGGACGCGGCGGCGATCCTAGTGGCCTGCGCCCCCCCGCCCGCCCCGCTACGGTGGCGCGCGCACCACGCGCACCCACCCGTGCGCTTCCGCGGACCGGCCGCCCCGACGGGCGCCGAACAGAGGGGTCACACAGGTGAGTACGGCCGAGTCGACCGGGTTCCGCAGGATCACCGTCGTGGCACCCGACGGGCGCGTCGACGTCGCCCTCCCGGAGGACGTCGAGGTCGCCGACCTCTGCCCCGAACTCCTGCGCCTCGCCGGCGTGACCCAGCCCGCCGGCGCTCCCGCCGGATTCCACCTCGTACGCCGCACCGGCACCGTCCTCGACGGCGCCCGCACCCTCGCCGCCCAGCGGGTCCTCGACGGCGAGGTGCTCGGCCTGCGCCCCTTCGCAGAGTCGCTCCCGCCCGCCGTGTTCGACGACGTCTGCGACGCCGTCGCCTCCGCCGTCGCCCGCGACCGGCACCGCTGGAGCGAGGACCTGCTCCGCGAGGCGGCCCTGGCCGGCGCCGCCGTGCTGCTCGTCCTGCTCGCCCTCGTCCTCTGGTACGCCGACCCCGTCCGCCACGACATGCACGGCCTGCCCGGGACCATCGCCGGAGCCGCCGGCGTCCTGCTCACCGCCGCCGCCGCGGTGCGCGCCCGCGTCTACCGCGACCGGGGCGCCGCCTCCGCCCTCGGCCTCGCCGGACTGCCGCACCTGCTGATCGCCGGCTCCGGGATCGCGGCCGCCGGCCCCGGCCAGGGACCCGGCCGCCTCCAGTTCCTCCTCGGCTGCGCCTGCGTCCTGGTCGCCGCCGTCGCCCTGACCGCGCTCACCCCGCACGGGGACGCCCCCTTCGTCGCGGCCGGGACCCTCGCCGCCATCGGGACCCTGGCCGCCTTCACCGCCCTCGCCACCGGAGCCTCCGCCACCGCCACCGCCGCCGTCTGCGCACCCGCTGCCATCGGGGCGGTCGCCTTCCTGCCCGGCCTCGCCGCCCGCACCGCCCGCCTGCCCATCGGCTACGCCGCCCCGCGCAGCGCCGCCCCCGGCCACGAGGACCCGGACCGCCACCCGTCCGACCCGTACGGTGACCACCCCGGCGACGGTCCTCCCGGCCCGGGCGCCCCGCTCGACGCCGAGGACGTCGCCGCCCGGGCCCGCCGGGGCCACGAGACGCTCCTCGGCCTGGTCGGGGGCTGCGCGGCCGTCACCGCCGGCGCCGCCGCCGTCCTCGGCTTCTCCTCCGACCCCTGGGCCCGCCTGCTGGCCCTGGCCGCCGGCGTGGCCATGCTGCTGCGCGCCCGCCTGTTCCGCTCCACCGCGCAGGTGCTCTGCGCCCTCGCCGCCGGCCTCACGGCCGTCGGCCTGCTCGTGCTGGGCCTGGCCCTGCACGCGCCCGCCCCCGGCCCCGCAGGCCCGGGCCTGCGTACGGTCTGGCTCTCGGCCGCCGTGGCCGCCGGCGCGGCCCTCCTCGCCGGAATCTCGTTTGTCATCCCCCGTACCGGCCTGTCACCCTTCTGGGGAAGGCTGCTCGACCTCACCGAGGCCGCCGTCCTGCTCGCCCTGGTCCCGCTGGCCCTGGCCGTGCTCGACGTCTACGGCCGCGCCCGGTCTCTCACCAGCTGAGACGTCGGGTCCCGGCAGCCTGGTACGCTGTGTGACGGCCGTTTGTGTACGCGCCCCCGGAATCCTCTGGAGGCTGCGCTCAGCGGACCCCGCCTCCCGAGTTACGGAAGATCCCCAGAGAATTCGACCTGGGGCACTCGGTGGCCACGAAGACCCGAACGAGGAGTAAGCGTGCCGCTCGACGCCGCTACGAAGAAGCAGATCATCGCCGAATTCGGTGCCAAGGAGGGCGACACCGGCTCTCCCGAGGTCCAGGTCGCGATGCTGTCCCGCCGCATCTCGGACCTGACCGAGCACCTCAAGACCCACAAGCACGACCACCACTCCCGTCGTGGTCTGCTGATCCTGGTCGGCCAGCGCCGCCGCCTGCTGCAGTACCTGGCCAAGAAGGACATCCAGCGCTTCCGTACGCTGGTCGAGCGCCTCGGCATCCGCCGCGGTGCGGCCGGCGCCAAGTAAGCACACTGTGAAGGGAGCGGTTCCCACACCGATGGGGCCGCTCCCTTTGCCGTACGTGCGCGACCTGCCCGACGCTTTGTAGGCTGGTGCACAGCGCACAACTGAAGAGGAGGAGCGCCCTCCCTACGCCGCCGGTCCTCGGTAGTGGCATCCGGAAAGCCCCCCACGGAGGGGCCGAGAACCGGGTGCTTCGATCGAAGACCGGCCCGCACGCCAGGAGCGCTTCTCCGCAACCGTCCTCCACCACACGGGTGGCCGGGCGGACGTCCTCCACCACACGGGTGGCGGACGAGACGACGAAAATGGAGAAAACGCTAGTGGAGAACGAGACCCACTACGCCGAGGCCGTGATCGACAACGGTTCCTTCGGCACCCGCACCATCCGCTTCGAGACGGGCCGCCTCGCCCGCCAGGCCGCCGGCTCCGCCGTCGCCTACCTGGACGACGACACGATGGTGCTCTCCGCGACCACCGCGTCGAAGAAGCCCAAGGACCAGCTCGACTTCTTCCCCCTGACGGTCGACGTCGAGGAGCGGCAGTACGCCGCGGGCAAGATCCCCGGCTCCTTCTTCCGCCGCGAGGGCCGCCCCTCCGAGGACGCGATCCTCACCTGCCGCCTGATCGACCGCCCGCTGCGCCCCTCCTTCAAGAAGGGCCTGCGCAACGAGATCCAGGTCGTCGCCACCGTCATGGCGCTCAACCCCGACCACCTGTACGACGTCATCGCGATCAACGCCGCGTCCGCGTCCACGCAGCTGGCCGGCCTGCCCTTCTCCGGCCCGATCGGCGGCGTCCGCGTCGCGCTGATCAAGGGCCAGTGGGTGGCCTTCCCGACGCACACCGAGCTCGAGGACGCCGTCTTCGACATGGTCGTCGCGGGCCGCGTCCTGGAGGACGGCGACGTCGCGATCATGATGGTCGAGGCCGAGGCCACCGAGCAGACCATCGCCCTGGTCAAGGGCGGCGCCGAGGCGCCGACCGAGGAGATCGTGGCCGCCGGCCTCGAGGCCTCGAAGCCCTTCATCAAGGTCCTGTGCAAGGCCCAGGCCGACCTGGCCGCCAAGGCCGCCAAGCCCGAGGGCGAGTTCCCGGTCTTCCTGGACTACCAGGACGACGTGTACGAGGCCCTCGCGGCCGCCGTCAAGGGCGAGCTCTCCCAGGCGCTGACCATCGCGGGCAAGCAGGACCGCGAGGCCGAGCTGGACCGCGTCAAGGACATCGCCGCCGAGAAGCTCCTCCCGGCCTTCGAGGGCCGCGAGAAGGAGATCTCCGCCGCCTACCGCAGCCTCACCAAGGCCCTGGTGCGCGAGCGCGTCATCAAGGACAAGGTCCGCATCGACGGCCGTGGCCTGACCGACATCCGCACGCTGGCCGCCGAGGTCGAGGCCATCCCGCGCGTGCACGGCTCGGCGCTGTTCGAGCGCGGCGAGACCCAGATCCTGGGCGTCACCACCCTCAACATGCTCCGCATGGAGCAGCAGCTGGACACCCTCTCCCCGGTGACCCGCAAGCGCTACATGCACAACTACAACTTCCCGCCGTACTCCGTCGGCGAGACCGGCCGCGTCGGCTCCCCGAAGCGCCGCGAGATCGGCCACGGCGCGCTCGCCGAGCGCGCGATCGTGCCGGTCCTGCCGACCCGCGAGGAGTTCCCCTACGCGATCCGCCAGGTGTCCGAGGCCCTCGGCTCCAACGGTTCGACGTCCATGGGCTCCGTCTGCGCCTCCACCATGTCGCTGCTGAACGCCGGTGTGCCGCTCAAGGCCCCCGTCGCCGGCATCGCCATGGGCCTGATCTCCCAGGAGATCGACGGCAAGACGCACTACGTCGCCCTCACCGACATCCTCGGTGCGGAGGACGCCTTCGGCGACATGGACTTCAAGGTCGCCGGCACCAAGGAGTTCGTCACCGCCCTCCAGCTCGACACCAAGCTGGACGGCATCCCGGCCTCCGTCCTGGCCGCGGCCCTCACCCAGGCCCGCGACGCCCGCCTCCACATCCTCGACGTGATGATGGAAGCGATCGACACGCCGGACGAGATGTCCCCGAACGCCCCGCGGATCATCACCGTCAAGATCCCGGTGGACAAGATCGGTGAGGTCATCGGCCCCAAGGGCAAGATGATCAACCAGATCCAGGAGGACACCGGCGCCGAGATCACGATCGAGGACGACGGCACCATCTACATCGGTGCTTCCGACGGCCCGGCCGCCGAGGCCGCCCGCTCCACGATCAACGCGATCGCCAACCCGACCATGCCGGAGGTCGGCGAGCGGTACCTGGGCACGGTCGTCAAGACCACCACCTTCGGTGCCTTCGTCTCCCTCATGCCCGGCAAGGACGGCCTGCTGCACATCTCGCAGATCCGCAAGCTCGCCGGTGGCAAGCGCGTGGAGAACGTCGAGGACGTGCTCGCGGTCGGCACCAAGGTGCAGGTCGAGATCGCGGAGATCGACCAGCGCGGCAAGCTCTCCCTGGTCCCCGTGATCGAGGGCGAGGACGCCGCCGAGGCTGACAAGGACGACTCCGACAAGTGACGTCGCGTAGTTCCCGTGTGACGGCCCGCCCCTCTTCGGAGGGGCGGGCCGTCGCCCGTACCCAAACCCTCCTCAAGGGCGAGAACGGCATCGGCACCGTCCGCCGTACCGTCCTCCCCGGCGGACTGCGCGTCGTCACCGAGACGCTGCCGTCCGTGCGCTCCGCCACCTTCGGCATCTGGGCGAACGTCGGCTCCCGCGACGAGACGCCCGTCCTGAACGGGGCCACCCACTACCTGGAGCACCTCCTCTTCAAGGGCACCGCCAAGCGCACCGCCCTGGACATCTCCTCCGCGATCGACGCGGTCGGCGGCGAGATGAACGCCTTCACGGCGAAGGAGTACACCTGCTACTACGCCCGGGTGCTCGACACCGACCTGCCGCTGGCCATCGACGTGGTCTGCGACATGCTCACCGGCTCGCTGATCCGCGAGGAGGACGTCGACGCCGAGCGCGGGGTCATCCTCGAAGAGATCGCGATGACCGAGGACGACCCGGGCGACATGGTCCACGACCTGTTCGCGCACACGATGTACGGGGACTCGCCGCTGGGCCGCCCCGTCCTCGGCACCGTCGAGACCATCAACGCCCTCGGCGCGGACCGCATCCGCCGCTTCTGGAAGAAGCACTACGACCCCACCCACCTGGTCGTGGCCGCCGCCGGCAACGTCGACCACGCCAAGGTCGTGCGCCAGGTCCGCGCGGCCTTCGAGCGGGCCGGCGCGCTCAAGCACACCGACGCCCAGCCCCTCGGCCCCCGCACCGGCACCCGGCGCATCCGCACCGCGGGTCGCGTCGACCTGGTCGGCCGCAAGACCGAGCAGGCCCACGTGGTCCTCGGCATGCCCGGCCTGGCCCGCACCGACGACCGGCGCTGGGCCCTGGGCGTCCTGAACACCGCCCTCGGCGGCGGCATGTCCTCCCGGCTCTTCCAGGAGGTCCGCGAGAAGCGCGGCCTGGCCTACAGCGTGTACTCGTACACCTCCGGCTTCGCCGACACCGGTCTCTTCGGGGTCTACGCCGGCTGCCGGCCCAGCCAGGTCCACGACGTGCTGCGGATCTGCCGCGACGAGCTCGACAAGGTCGCCTCCGAGGGACTCACCGACGAGGAGATCCGGCGCGCCGTCGGGCAGCTCTCCGGCTCCACCGTCCTCGGCCTGGAGGACACCGGCGCGATCATGAACCGCATCGGCAAGAGCGAGCTGTGCTGGGGCGACCAGATGTCGGTCGACGACATGCTCTCCCGCATCTCCGAGGTGACCCCGGACGACGTCCGCGAGGTCGCCCGGGATGTACTTGCCCAGCGGCCCTCGCTCGCCGTGGTCGGCCCGCTCAAGGAGAAGCAGGCGGCCCGCCTGGACGAAGCGGTCGCCTAGTCCCGTACGGAGTGAAGGAAACAAGCATGAGCAAGCTGCGCGTGGCAGTCCTCGGCGCCCGGGGCCGCATCGGCTCCGAGGCCGTCAAGGCCGTCGAGGCCGCCGAGGACATGGAGCTGGTGGCGGCCCTCGGCCGCGGCGACAAGCTGGAGACGCTGGCCGAGGCCGGCGCCCAGGTCGCCGTCGAGCTGACCACCCCCGACTCGGTGATGGGCAACCTCGACTTCCTCGTCGGCCACGGCATCCACGCCGTGGTCGGCACCACCGGCTGGAACGAGGACCGCATCGGCCGGCTGGAGACCTGGCTGGCCGGCTCCCCGGGGACCGGGGTGCTCATCGCTCCGAACTTCTCCATCGGCGCCGTCCTCACCATGAAGTTCGCCGCCCAGGCCGCCCGCTACTTCGAGTCCGTCGAGGTCGTGGAGCTGCACCACCCCAACAAGGTCGACGCTCCGTCCGGCACCGCGACCCGTACGGCCCAGCTCATCGCGGCCGCCCGGGCCGAGGCCGGCCTCGGCGCGCAGCCCGACGCCACCGCCACCGCCCTCGACGGCGCCCGCGGCGCGGACGTCGGCGGCGTCCCGGTGCACGCCATCCGCCTGCGCGGCCTGCTGGCCCACCAGGAGGTGCTGCTCGGCGGCGAGGGCGAGACCATGACCATCCGTCACGACTCCCTGCACCACAGCAGCTTCATGCCGGGCATCCTGCTCGGCGTGCGCCGCGTGACGCAGACCCCGGGCCTCACCTTCGGCCTGGAAAACTTCCTCGACCTCGGCTGATGAGGCAGTAGCACCATGCGCGCGAAGATCACCTACTTCCTCACGGCCGCCGTCCTGGTCGTCTACTTCGTCCTGGTCGGCAGCCGGGGCCTGATGCTGATCCAGCAGGGCACCTGGATCACCGTCACCTTCGGTGCCGCCGTGCTGATCCTGCCGTTCATCGGCATCTGGTTCCTCTGGATGAACACCCGGTTCGTCACCCGGGCCAACCGGCTCGCCGCCGAACTGGAGGCGGAGGGCGGCCTGCCCGTCGACGAACTGGAGCGGGACCAGTACGGCCGGATCCTGCGGGACTCCGCCGACGAGGTCTTCGCGCGCCGCAAGGCCGAGACCGAGGACGCGCCGGGGGACTGGCGCACCTGGTTCCGCCTCGCCGTCGCCTACCACGACGCCCGCGACACCCCGCGGGCCCGCAAGGCCATGCAGCGGGCCATCGCCCTGCACCAGGCGCACGCCGGCGCGTAGCCGCCGTACGGCGGCGCCCGGCGCGAACGGAAGGGCCCGTACGGGACGATCCCCGTACGGGCCCTCGTCGTGCTCCGCGCACCGTCAGGCGGGCACGGCCCGGTACTCCTCGGCCCACGCCTCCACCACGACGGCCGCCCGGTCGAAGGCCTCGGCGCGCGACAGGAAGTCGGC
The DNA here is from genome assembly GCF_042895815.1 of Streptomyces sp. NPDC001373. Taxonomy (NCBI): domain Bacteria; kingdom Bacillati; phylum Actinomycetota; class Actinomycetes; order Kitasatosporales; family Streptomycetaceae; genus Streptomyces; species Streptomyces sp. NPDC001373. Next base: position 5,151 of record NZ_JBIAWQ010000001.1, on the reverse strand, counting down.
GCTGTGGTCGGTCAGCAGCACGGGGAGCTCCGCGCCCCCGCGCCCGGCCACCGTCAGCGCCTGCCCCTGTACGGTCCTCGGCAGCCCCAGCCAGCGCACGGGCTGCTGGACCTTCCGAATCCCCTCGACCTGGCTCCAGGGGATCGAACGGGTCGTGAAGAAGCCCACGTACCGCAGCCCGCCGGGGCTCACCCAGACGCCCGCGCGCAGGATCCGCAGCGCCGAGCCGATCACGGTGAGCGAGGCCGCCCCCGCGACGGCGGCGCCCGCCCAGGTGCCCGCGAAGGCGATGATCACGGTGGCCAGCAGCATGAAGGCCGAGAGCAGGAGCAGCAGCGCCGCACCGGCCACGCGCCAGGGGCCGGGCCGGTAGGGGCGCCGCCAGCGCTCGGGATCCACATGGGGGAGGGCCTCGTCCTCATGTGCGTCGAAGACGCCGTCGGCCGTCAGGAAGGGCAGGGGCACGGCTGGACCTCACTCACATGCACATTCGTTGATCTGTGCCCGTGAGGCTACCGCCCCTCGGAGGCCTCCGACTGCTGCGCCTTGCCGGTGGCCTTGTAGGGCTGCAGGGCCGGCATGCCGAAGAGCAGGGAGCCGACGAGCCCCGCCACCACGGTCAGCCCGACCAGACTACGGGCAGTGATCTGGGTCATGCTCAGACTCTCGCGCGGCGGCGGAGTGACATTGCTTCGGAAACGGTCGGCCTCGGCGACGAAGGCGAACGGGAGGGGTTCGCGCCGGCGGCGAAACATGGGGCAACACTCCTTGGGATCGGGGGCTCGTACTTCCGTTCCGTTAGACGAACGGACGGGCCGATCGGTGCCGGATTCCCGGACATTCGCCGAAACTCGTGGCGCCCGTCGGCCGCCCGCTCGGTGCGGCCGCGCCCGCGGCTGGGCGGGCGGGCCGTGCGGTTCGCCGTAGAGTGGGCGCGCCCCTGGAAAGACCCGTTCGGAAGGACCCCGTGTGAGCGAGACCGTCGCCCCCGACCTGAAACCCAGCTTCCGCAGTGATGTGACGGTGGAGCTGGTCAAGCACTCCGCCGCCGACAGCGACGTGCTGTGGGCCGCCCGTGTGTCGACGGCCGGTGAGCAGTCCCTCGACGAGCTCCAGAAGGACCCGGAGCGTTCCAAGGGCCTCATCAACTACCTGATGCGCGACCGCCACGGCAGCCCCTTCGAGCACAACTCGATGACTTTCTTCATCAGCGCCCCGATCTTCGTGTTCCGGGAGTTCATGCGGCACCGGGTGGGCTGGTCCTACAACGAGGAGTCCGGCCGCTACAGGGAGCTCCAGCCGGTCTTCTACGTCCCCGACGCCGAGCGCAAGCTCGTCCAGGAGGGCCGTCCGGGCAAGTACGTCTTCGTCGAGGGCACCGAGGCGCAGCAGGAGCTGACGGGCCGGGTCATGGAGGACAGCTACCGGCAGGCCTACGAGGCGTACCAGGAGATGCTCGCGGCCGGTGTGGCACGCGAGGTCGCCCGGTCGGTCCTGCCGGTCGGCCTGTTCTCGTCGATGTACGCCACGTGCAACGCGCGCTCGCTCATGCACTTCCTCGGCCTGCGCACCCAGCACGAGCTGGCGAAGGTGCCGTCCTTCCCGCAGCGGGAGATCGAGATGGTCGGCGAGAAGATGGAGCAGCACTGGGCGAAGCTCATGCCGCTGACCTACGCGGCCTTCAACGGCAACGGCCGCGTTGCCCCGTAAGGACCGATGCACGCACGGCGTACGGATGTGCCGGTACAAGTCCCAAGTGTCCGTATTGCGGCGTTTCGGAAAGTTCATCTAGGCTGATCAAACGGACCCGGCACTGCTTGAACCCCCGAGCAGGCAGTGCCGGGATCCAACAGCCCCGCCACCCCCCGGCCGACCCCGGGGGCACCCGCACGACGGATCCCCGGTTGACGTCCCCCGAGGGGACACCGCGAGCATGGCAGCGAGTAGCGTGTTACCCATGGCTCCGATCTCGACTCCGCAGACCCCCTTCGGGCGGGTCCTCACCGCCATGATCACGCCGTTTACGGCGGATGGCGCACTCGACCTCGACGGCGCGCAGCGTCTCGCCGTCCACCTGGTGGACGCAGGCAACGACGGCCTGATCGTCAACGGCACCACCGGTGAGTCCCCCACGACCACCGACGCGGAGAAAAACGACCTCGTACGAGCCGTACTCGAAGCGGTCGGTGACCGCGCCCACGTCGTGGCCGGAATCGGCACCAACGACACCCGCCACACCCTCGAGCTGGCCCGCCAGGCCGAGCGCACCGGCGCCCACGGCCTCCTCGCGGTCACGCCGTACTACAGCAAGCCGCCGCAGGAAGGCCTCTTCCGGCACTTCACGGCCATCGCCGACGCCACCGGGCTGCCGGTCATGCTCTACGACATCCCCGGCCGCAGCGGGGTCCCGATCAACACCGAGACCCTGGTCCGGCTCGCCGAGCACCCCCGCATCGTCGCCAACAAGGACGCCAAGGGCGACCTCGGCCGCGCCAGCTGGGCCATCGCGCAGAGCGGCCTGGCCTGGTACTCCGGCGACGACATGCTGAACCTGCCGCTGCTGTCCGTCGGCGCCGTCGGCTTCGTCTCCGTCGTCGGCCACGTGGTCTCCCCGGAGCTCCGCGCGATGCTCGAAGCCCACCTGGGCGGCGACGTGCAGAAGGCGACCGAGATCCACCAGAAGCTGCTCCCCGTCTTCACGGGCATGTTCCGCACCCAGGGCGTCATGACCACCAAGGCCGCCCTGAACCTCCAGGGCCTGCCCGCGGGCCCGCTGCGGCTCCCGCTGGTCGGCCTCACCGACGAAGAGACCGTCCAGCTCAAGCTCGATCTCGCCGCCGGCGGGGTACAGCTCTGACAACGGACTTCACAACTGAACAAGCAGAACCGAAACAGACAAGAGCAAGTGCACGAATGACATGCGCGCCACGTGCCTGAAAGGGGCACGTGGCGCGCGTGGTGAAGGAGAACCTTTTGAGCCATCCGCACCCTGAACTCGGCCCGCCGCCGAAGCTCCCCAAGGGCGGCCTGCGGGTCACTCCGCTGGGCGGTCTCGGCGAGATCGGCCGCAACATGACCGTCTTCGAGTTCGACGGCCGCCTGCTGATCGTCGACTGCGGCGTCCTCTTCCCCGAGGAGGAGCAGCCGGGCATCGACCTGATCCTCCCGGACTTCACGTCCATCCGGGACCGGCTCGACGACGTCGAGGGCATCGTCCTCACGCACGGCCACGAGGACCACATCGGCGCCGTCCCGTACCTCCTCCGGGAGAAGCCGGACATCCCGCTGATCGGCTCCAAGCTGACGCTGGCCCTCATCGAGGCCAAGCTCCAGGAGCACCGCATCCGTCCCTACACCCTCGAGGTGAAGGAGGGCGAGCGCGAGAACCTCGGGCCCTTCGACTGCGAGTTCATCGCGGTCAACCACTCCATCCCGGACGCCCTGGCCGTCGCCATCCGCACGGACGCGGGTCTCGTCGTCGCCACCGGCGACTTCAAGATGGACCAGCTCCCGATGGACAACCGCCTCACGGACCTGCACGCCTTCGCGCGTCTGAGCGAGGAGGGCATCGACCTTCTTCTCTCGGACTCGACGAACGCCGAGGTCCCGGGCTTCGTCCCGCCGGAGCGCGACATCTCCAACGTCATCCGCGGGGTCTTCGCGGGTGCCCAGAAGCGGATCATCGTGGCGTCGTTCGCCAGCCACGTGCACCGCATCCAGCAGATCCTGGACGCCGCCCACGAGTACGGCCGCCGGGTCGCCTTCGTCGGCCGCTCCATGGTCCGCAACATGGGCATCGCCCGTGACCTGGGCTACCTCCGGGTCCCGGCCGGCCTCGTCGTCGACGTCAAGACCCTCGACGACCTGCCGGACGACGAGGTCGTGCTGGTCTGCACAGGTTCCCAGGGCGAGCCGATGGCGGCCCTGTCCCGCATGGCCAACCGCGACCACCAGATCCGGATCGTCCCCGGCGACACCGTGATCCTGGCGTCGTCCCTGATCCCGGGCAACGAGAACGCGGTCTACCGCGTGATCAACGGTCTGACCCGCTGGGGCGCGAACGTCGTCCACAAGGGCAACGCCAAGGTCCACGTCTCGGGCCACGCCTCGGCCGGCGAGCTGCTGTACTTCTACAACATCTGCAAGCCGAAGAACCTGATGCCGGTCCACGGCGAGTGGCGCCACCTGCGCGCCAACGCCGAGCTCGGTGCCATGACGGGCGTCCCGAAGGACCGCATCGTCATCGCCGAGGACGGCGTGGTCGTCGACCTGATCGACGGCAAGGCCCGGATCTCGGGCAAGGTCCAGGCCGGCTACGTGTACGTGGACGGCCTTTCGGTCGGCGACGTCACCGAGGCGTCCCTCAAGGACCGCCGCATCCTGGGCGACGAGGGCATCGTCTCGGTGTTCGTCGTGGTGGACAGCACCACGGGCAAGGTCATCAGCGGCCCGAACATCCAGGCCCGCGGTTCCGGCATCGAGGACTCCGCCTTCACGGCGATCGTCCCGAAGATCGAGGAGGCCATCGCCCGCGCCGCGGCCGACGGCGTCGCCGAGCCGCACCAGATCCAGCAGCTCATCCGCCGTACGGTGGGCAAGTGGGTCTCCGACGGATACCGCCGCCGCCCGATGATCCTCCCGGTCGTCGTCGAGGTCTGATCCAGGCCTCCGCGGTAGCGGCATCACCGGAGCGGGGCAACCGGATTTGCATCCGGGGGCCCCGCTCCAGTACGTTGACGACTCCACCCCGCACGGAACGGCGCACACACATGTGCCCGGACCGGTGTGCCGGGGAGGGTGGGAATACAGACCGGGGAAACCTGATAAAGTCTGTCCCGCCCGAAAGGGAAAAGGCCCCCCGAAGGTCATCGGAATTCGAATCCACGCCGGAGACGGTACGGAAAAGAATCTGATAGAGTCGGAACCGCCGGAAAGGGAAAACGCGAAAGCGAAGAACCTGGAAAGCGCCGAGGAAGTCGGACACGAAAGAGTCTGATAGAGTCGGAAACGCAGGAAAGAACGAAAGCCCGGAGGAAAGCCCGCGAGGGTGAGTACGAAGGAAGCGTCCGTTCCTTGAGAACTCAACAGCGTGCCAAAAATCAACGCCAGAAGTTGATACCCCGTCCACTCCGGTGGATGAGGTTCCTTTGA